>NZ_JBDGJC010000008.1:0-221815 GCF_057657075.1 Variovorax sp. Soil_C_26 | reverse complement strand
CAGTGTCGCCACGTCAATCACTCCTGTGCTCCTGCCGCTAAAAGCAGCAGGTTAGGGTTCTTACGTGGGTCAGATTTAGGTGGAAATCGCCGGGCTTAGTGGGTCACTTCTGGATGGAAATCAACAAAATTGCCATACTTTTCGCTCTGATCCTGCTCAACGGCTTGTTCGCCATGTCCGAGATCGCGCTTGTGACTGCGCGCAAGGCGCGGTTGCAGAAGCTTGTGGATGAGGGCAACCGCTCCGCTGTCGCTGCCGTCGAACTGGGTCAAGACCCGACGCGCTTTCTCTCGACCATCCAGATCGGCATCACCTCCATCGGCGTCCTCAACGGCATCGTCGGCGAGGCAGCGCTTGCCGCACCGCTCGCCGTCTGGCTCTCGAGCCTCGGTGTCCCCGATCCGTACGCCAGCTACGGCGCCACGGGCCTCGTCGTTCTGGTCATCACCTACTTCTCCATCGTGGTCGGTGAACTCGTGCCCAAGCGCATCGGCCAGTCGTACCCCGAGACGTTCGCCCGCCTGGTCGCGCGGCCGATCAACTGGCTCGCCGTTGCCACCAAGCCCTTCGTCGTCCTGCTGTCCGTCTCGACGCGCACGCTGCTGCGCCTGCTGGGCGTGAAGGAAACCAGCGGCAGCCCGGTCACCGAGGAAGAGATCCACGCGATGCTGGTCGAAGGTACGACCGCAGGGGTGATCGAGTCTCACGAGCACGCCATGGTCCGCAACGTTTTCCGCCTCGACGACCGCGAGATCGGGTCGCTCATGGTGCCTCGCGGCGACGTGAAGATCCTGGAGGTGGACTTGCCTTTCGAGGAAAACCTCGCCCGGATCGAATCCTCGAACCACGAGCACTTTCCAGTTGTGCGCGGCGGTCTCGACAACGTGCTGGGCATCGTCAATGCACGCAAGTGGCTGTCCCAGGCCCTGCGCGGCGGACAACGCGCCCTGAGCAGTCAACCGCTGCAGACGCCGCTCTACGTACCCGAGACGCTGACCGGCATGGAGTTGCTCGACAACTTCCGATCCTCCGATGTCCGCATGGCGTTCGTTGTCGACGAGTACGGTGAAGTCCAGGGCATCGTCACGCAGGACCTCATCGAGGCCATCACCGGCGAGTTCCAGCCGCGCAATCCAGAGACATCGTGGGCCGTTCAGCGCGATGACGGCAGCTGGCTGCTCGATGGCCACATCCCAGTTCCCGAACTGAAGGACAGGCTGACACTGGACGAGGTGCCGGAAGAGGATCGCGGCCGTTACCACACCCTCAGCGGCATGATGATGTTGCTGACGGGACGCTTGCCGAAGATCACCGACACCGTCGACTGGGAAGGCTGGCGCTTCGAGATCGTCGACATGGACGGCAAGACCATCGACAAGGTTCTGGCGGCACGCGTCCCCAAGGCCCCGGCCTCGAGCCGATGAAACCTTCGCTCGGCGTTGAGTAGATTCCGTGGCAAAGCATCGAGTCGCTGCTTCTGCCGGCCAGAGGGTCGCCGGAAGCTTGCTCCTCTTGGCTGCCCTCGGCACCGCTTGCACCGACGGCTACCCGACCAAGGACGTCCCGCTCTGCTGAGGCCGGAGAACATGGGCATCTCCGAACTTCTGCGGCAACCCGACGTGATCGGCGATCAGGCGCACCTCAGTCGCCAGGCCAAGGAGACGCACCTTCACCAAGCCGAACTGCCGCTTTCGGTGGACTTGTTCAGATGGCATGGGCGCGTTTGATGGGACAGGCAGGTCGGACCGGGACGAGCACACTCCGATAGGGAACAAGAGCAGCGAGCTCGATGTTCAGATGGGAACCTTGTCAGCGAAAACCATCAAGGCCAGTGCGCATATCAGCCTGCAGAACAGGCCGGATATAAGACTGCAGCCCTGCCTCCTGCCTCTTCACGCTACGATTTCCTTGTGATCCGGGAGGCGCCCGTCCAAGACCTTCCCTAAAATGGGTTGTCGTCGTCGTCGAAGCCTTTCTCCGCCGCTGGCGCCGCATGTGGCGCTCGTGTTGCGGAGGTGCTTTTCCTGGGTGTTTCGCTGCTTCTCTCAGCGGCAGCAGCGCCGAACATCGATGCCCCGACACCCGCGCCGTCGAGAGCCGCCTTGAGCGCCGCTTCGACAGCGTCGATGCGCTCCTTGCAGACCTTGTACGCATCGACGGACTCCGTGACGATCGTCAGCAGGTCGTCGATGTTCGGTTCGTTCTGGTCGCGCAGCGTCTCGGCATGCCGCTGCAGCACGCCGTACGCCTCCTTGAAACTTCGTTGAGCCATGGTCATTTCCTTCTTTGGGCAGGGACGGTCCGGACGTCGGTGGGTCCGTCCTTGAATTGAATCTGGAGTTGCGGCGCGCTTCGCGCCTGCACGCTCGAGGTCACCGGCTTCCCGTCGGGGGCGCGCACGATGGCGAAGCCGCGGGTCAGTGTCTTCTCGGGGCCTTGTCCGGCGATCTCGCGTATCAGTCCCTGGGCGTTGTCTCGGGTCCGTTGCATGACGCCGTCCGAACGCTCCGCGACCTGCTGCATGCACCCATCCAGCGCCTGCGCGGTGGCGCGCGCCGCCGCGCCCGTGCGGTCGACCACCGTGTTGAGGGCGACGCGTGTGGCCGATCGGGACGCATTGAGATTCGCCAGCGCGCCGGCGCGGATCGCGGTCATCCAGGACGGCACTTGCTGCCCGGCCGTAGCCAGTGCTTGAAGCGCGTCGCCGCGCGCCTGGTTGAATAGGGCTTCGGTATGCCTCGAGGCGTCGTGGACGCGCTGCACCGAACCGACCGAGACCGCATGGAGCGCCGTCGTGTTGGCTTGCTTGGCCCGGAAGAGATGCTCCCGTGCGTCGGCCCGGATCCCCGCGTTGAAACGCTCCAGCGACACCGAGACGGTGCGCGCGTCGCGCGCAGAGGCTGCGAGGATTGCGTCCCAGGCCATCCGGGCTTCTCGCGCCCGGCGCGCGATCTGCTGCTCGATGCCCCCGATGGCCTTGCTCGGCGTGTCGAAGCGGGTGTGCGCCACCTCGTCGGCCATCGTGCTGTCGCGCTCATGGCCGATTCCGGTCAGGACCGGGATGTTCTGCTCGCAGATAAAGCGGGCCAGGTCGTAGTCATCAAGCCACGCGAGATCATTCACGGCCCCGCCGCCTCGAATGACGACGATGGCGTCGGGGCGGGCCTCAAAGTCATTTTCCATTCTGCGCAGCGCCGCGGCCGCGGCGCCGGCGATCTCGCGCCCCGCGCCCTCGCCCTGGAAGCGGCTGTGCGCGTAGACGAAGCGGCAGATGCCGAATTGCGCAAGCCGCTCGGCCTCCTTACGGAAGTCGCCCAGCCCGGCGGCTTCCTGCGGCGCAACGACGAGCACGAGGCTGTAGTCCCACGCGGGGGGAAGCCGGCGATTTCGGTCGAACAGGCCTTCCTGCTGGAGCCGTGTGCGTATTCCCTTCTTGCGCGCCTCGAGGTCGCCGAGCGTGTATTCGGGATCGATGGCATCGATTTCCAGGTTCAGGCCGAACCGCGCGTTCACCACCGGCTTGGCCCGCACCAACAGCTTGATGCCCGCGCCGATCACGGCACCGGTGGCGTTTTCGAAGTCGGGCAGGATGCGGGAGGCCGTCGAGGCCCAGATCATGGCCCGCGCCCGGGCGATCGGCTGGCCACTGCGATCGCGCTCGGAGAGCTCCAGATAGACATGCCCGTTGCGGATGCTGGCCTCGTTGACCTCCACCAGGGTCCAGACGCCGCCGGCGAAAGCCTGGGCCACGGCGCTTGCAACGCCACCGAGGAGGCGCGAGAGCGGGATGCCACCCTTGGGAAGGGCCAAGCCCGTTTCCGCGGTGCCCGCGAGGGCGAGGTCGCCGGAGCCAGCGCCCGCAGAGGCTGCATCCGCCGGCAGCCAGGCGCCAAAGGGGACGAGGTCGGTGCCGGGCTCGACGTACCAGCGCTTGACCGCACCATCGAAGCGCGCGCCGAGCGCCTTGGCAGCGTCCTTCTGAGCGAAGGGAACGTTCAAATATTGGCGAGACATCGGTGCGGAGGGACCCTGTGCTGCGGCATTGTTGCCGAAAGGTGTTGAGCGAGCGCCCGATCGATGCCGAGTTGGACGCACTCAGGCAGCAGGTCGATTTTCCCAGATAGCCCGTTGCTGCAGGCGCTTTCATCGCGGGCTCGTACACCTGGGGCAGGTTGAAGGCGACGCTGCTCAGGGCCAGCACGAACAGCATCGCCCACATCCGTGATCCTGTGCAGTGCAGGTCGATGTGCAGTTTGCGGCCGCCGTTGCGGCAGCGTCCACGCCGGCCACCAGCGCACGAGCCACGGCGCTCGTCGGCGTCGCGCCATTGTGAGCCGCACGAACAACAAGGCCGCCAGGCTTTGGGCACCGGCGGCCTTGACGGGCCTCCTCGCGGCTGGGTTCCTCCTGTCGTCGAGCGGACACGACCTGCCCTGGTGGGGCAGGCGTCGGAGATTCTGATCGCGCGTCGCGGGTCACGCGCGCACGATGGGGTAGCTACCCGGCGGCTCCTGCGAGAAAGAGTTGTAGCCACTGACAACGCGCCTGGCTATCGTCTTGGCTATCGGTATGCGCGGCATGCGGCGATGACGCAAGCGCGGCGGCGGCGCCATCGCGAGGGCTCGCAAGCCAGGTCCCACCCGGCCACGCGATGCTCAGCATCCGCCGTACTTCTTCCGCCCCCTGGCGGTGATCGTGTACGTTGCGCCGCGGGAACCGACGGGGCAGGTCTTGCCTCCGGCGGCGCCGTTCTCGGTCCGGGAGACAGCAGTGCGCGGCGCGCCTGGCGCATGCACGGGCTGCGGCATGGCCGAGTCCTGGCTTGAGAGGGGCGGGGCGCCGTGGCCGATGCCGCTGGCTGCACGCAGGCACTCGAGGCGGTTGCTGGCCGGCTCCATCGCGTTGCATGCTTCCAGCAGGACCGCAGGGTCTGCGCCCAGGCCGGTGCGCTCGCGGCCAGCGCCACGAGGATGGTCCACGGCTTCATGGCTGTTCTCCTCCAAACTTCGCAGGCTTCGGTCCGTGAGATGCTCCCAACCGCATTCTGCCTGCCCTTCGCGGCGTGGGCGTTGGCAGTTTCACCGATCGGACAGGTCCCGACCCTCGGCCGTCGTTCTTCGCCCGGGCGCGCCGCGCCGCCAATGGCGGATGCAGCGCCACAGCTCCTCGAGGTAGCAAGCGCCCAGCAGCACGGAAGCCACCGCGAGCACGGCCAGATAGCCCAGCGGCGGGGCATCGGCGCGCAGCACGGGCGCGAACGCTGCCTCGCCCCGACGCCCAGCAACGCAGTGTGGCCTCCCAGTGCAAGGAAGCAAGCAGGGCGATGGCCGCAACGGGCAGCATCTCCTGCACGCTGTGCACCATCTGCTCCAGCGGGGTGATCGCCCGCCGAGGCGCTGCCCACCGCAGATCGAGGTACACCGTGACCTCGTACATCGCGAAAGCCCAGAGGCACAGCGCAAGCACACCGGCGTTGAACTCGAGAAGGATCACGGCCAGGATGGGAATGCCGATCTCGGCCAGCATGACGATGTGCAACACCGACTCCCGCACGCCCGCGTTGCGTTCGAACCCGCGTGCGCCGGTGCAGCGCCCAGTCGGCGAAGCCGGCGGCGAACCACGCCGGCATGACGACGCACATGAGAAGGATCGTCTGCGGCAACTTGCAGATCTCGTCGTTGCCATGGAACCAGCGGCCGTTACAGCAGGTGGTGCGGTGTGCCGCGCTCCAGTAGCGCGAAGGACAGGGCATCGGTGTCAAAGACAAGGTGCATCGGGGCTCCAGTCGGCGTCGTCTTGCTCGGCTTAGCGGGCGGCGTAGATCTCGGCCTGGGCCGGCTGGCCGAGCATCCCCTGCTAGGACGGGCCGGACAGATCCTCGGCACGCGTGAGTTGATCCCACACGAGAGCTATCGGCTGATCTACGAGGTGCGTGCCGACGCTGGATATTGACCTTGGTGCATATCGCTCGCCAGTGGCCGCCGACCAAGGTCGTGATCGATGCCCCCACACGCCATGGTCAGAGCGCCGCGCCTTGACCAGCACCGACGCAAAGTTATAATACAGAAATCTGTATCGCATTTTTGGCGGGTTGATTATGAAGACGACGCTCGATCTGAACGACAATTTGTTGATGCAGGCCAAGTCGCTTGCGGCGCAGCAGCGCACGAGCCTCACGCGCCTTATCGAGGAAGGGCTACAAATGCGGCTGAAGGTCAAGCCGGCAGCTTCCCAGACTGCGCGTTTGCCCGTGTTTCGCGGCAAGGGGGGGCTGGTCGGCCGCATGAGCGGCCTGAGCAACAAGGAACTGCTGGACGCGGCTGACCGTGACGCCTGACGTGAATGTTCTGGTCGCGGCGTCTCGAAGCGACCATCCGAACCATGCAACCGCACTCAGCTGGCTTGAGCGAGCGCTTGCGGATGCGAGCGCAGGACGCTCTCTTGCCTTGCAGCCTATGGTGGTTGCGAGCTTTCTGCGCCTGGTGACGAACTCAAAAATCTTTGTGATGCCCACGCCGATCGATGCGGCGCTGAATTTCGTCCAGGCTATCCTGAACTCACCCGGGGTCGAGATGAGGGAGCTTGGCGGTGAATGGGATCTGCTGCATCGACTCTGCGCCGACAACAATCTGACCGCTAACGACATTCCGGACGCGTGGTTGGCTGCGGCGGTCTCGCACCAGGGCGAGCACCTTGTAACGTTTGACGGCGATTTCAAGCGGCTCCTCACCAGAGCGCAATTCACGCGGCTTGCGACCTAGGAAGATGCTGCCGCAGTCGGAGCACGACGTTCAGATCGAGGAACGGTTCGCCGGACCGGTTCGGCGAATGCGAGATGCCGGCTGAAGTTTCGGCTTGGCCCGCTGCGAGCTCGCCTGCGACAGTGAGGACTTGGCCGGACGCCTTCTCGAACTTGCAGCGCAGCTAAGCTGCGGGTGGCAAGGATCTGCGGCCAGGCCGGGAATCGACGCCCGTCGGGCGCTGTGCTCCTTCCGTCTTTTGCACGCCGAGCGTTGCCGCAACACCCTGGACGTTTTCGCAGTCATGCAGGCTTAGCCATGCCGCAGGCCCGGGGTGCGGCCGTCGGAAGGGTGTGTCGCCGTTGCCAACGATCAACGGGGCCACCATTGAAGGACACTGCGCCTGTCGTTCACTGCGCGACGACGGCGATCCCTCGGATCTGGCCCGCGCCGGGCGGACCCGCGGGCCTCGGGTAGCGATCCGGCGAGAAACGGTGCATCAGCTCCGCCTCGCGGGCGCGGGCCATGGCAAGGTTCGCGAGCTTCACATGGCCGAAGCCGCGGATCGCGAGCGGCAGTGCGGCGATCTGGGCGGCGAGCACCTGGTTGGCAGGCGTGAGTTCGCATGCGAGTTCGTCTAGCCGGGCTTCGAACTGGCCGATCAGCGCCCGTTCGAGCCGTCGCTCCGCCGTGTGGCCGAAGGGATCGAAGGGCGTGCCGCGCAGCCGCTTGCCGTGGGCGAGCCATTTCATGGCAGGCAGCATCCAGCCGCCCAGGCGGATCTTGGCCGGTGGCTGGCCGTTGCGGGGACGCGCGAGAAAGGGTGGTGCCATGTGGAACGCGAGGCTTGGATTGCCTTCGAATTGCCCGGCGAGCTCCTTGCGGAAGCGGCCGTCGCTATAGAGCCGCGCGACCTCGTATTCATCCTTGTAGCTCATGAGCTTGCGCAGGCTGCGTGCAGCATTGCGCGCGAGCGGCAGGGACGGATCGCCGCCCACCAGCGCGGCCTCGCACTGAGCGATCCGGCGCACGCGCGTTTCGAAGCGCCGCGCCCAGGCGGCGTCCTGGTAGCTGTGCAACTGCGTACGGGCTTCGGCGATCAGCGTATCGAGCGATGCATCGGCGAGGTCCGTTGCGGCGGCTGCGCCGCCGCCTCGCAGCGTCTCGATCGCCTCTGGCCGTTCTGCGGCGAGGCGCCCGAGTGCGAACGCCGTGAGGTTCGCTGCGACGGCGACGCCGTTGAGCTCGATGGCGCGCGTCAGCGCCTCGAGGCTCAGCGGGATCAGGCCGCGCTGCCAGGCATATCCGGTGGCGAGGATGTTCGAGGCGAGCGTGTCGCCGAGGAATTCCTCGGCCAGGACCTGCGCATCGAACGTTTCGACCTGGTCGCGGCCGGCCGCGAAGCGCATCTTCTCGCACAGCAATTCGATTTGCAGGTCGGCGTCGGGATTGCGCAGCGATTCGGCCACCGGGATCCCGTGCGTGTTCGCGAGGATGCGGGTGCGGCCGTGGCGCACGGTCTGCAGGGCTTCCGGCGAAGCGCCGACCACGATGTCGCATGCGAGGATCGCGTCGGCCTGCTGGGTGTCGATGCGCACCTGGTTGAGTCGTTCGGGCCGGTCGGCGAGCCGCACGAAGCTCAGGACGGCGCCGCCCTTCTGCGCGAAGCCCATGAAATCGAGCACGCTGGCGGACTTGCCTTCGAGGTGAGCCGCCACCGCGATCACCGCGCCGACGGTGACCACGCCGGTGCCGCCGACACCGGTGACGAGCAGGTCGTAGGGCGCTTCCCAGTCGCTGCGAGCGGCAGGTCCGGGCAGTGCCTGCACCTGCTCAAGGAAGGCGTCGTGCCCGTCGGCCAGCGCGCCGCGCTTCCTGCGCAGCGTCCCGCCTGTCACGCTGACGAAGCTCGGGCAGAAGCCCTTCGCGCACGAATAGTCCTTGTTGCAGCTCGTCTGGTCGATCTTGCGCTTGCGGCCGAGCGCGGTCTCGAGCGGCAGCACCGCGACGCAGTTGCTCTGGACGGAGCAGTCGCCGCAGCCTTCGCAGACCGCCTCGTTGATGAACAGGCGCGTGGGCGGATCCGCCAGGTGCCCCTTCTTGCGCCGGCGGCGCTTCTCGGCGGCGCAGGTCTGCTCGTAGATGAGCACGGTCACGCCGGGAACCTCGCGCAGCCGGCGCTGGACCGCGTCCAGCTCGCTGCGGTCATGGAATTCGGTGCCGGCCGGGAAGCGGCCGCGCTGCGGCGCGTACTTCTCGATCGCGTCGCTGACGACGACGATCTGCCTGACCCCTTCGGATTCGACCTGGCGCGCGATCGCGTCGACGCTGATCACACCGTCGACCGGCTGGCCGCCCGTCATCGCGACCGCGTCGTTGAAGAGGATCTTGTAGGTGAGGGTCGCCTTGGCGGCGACGGCCTGGCGGATCGCGAGGTAGCCCGAGTGGTAGTAGGTGCCGTCGCCGAGGTTCTGGAACACATGCGGGGTGCGCGTGAACATCGCATGCGAGATCCAGTCCACGCCCTCGCCCCCCATCTGGATCAGTCCCGCGGTGCTGCGGTCCATCCAGTTGGCCATGAAGTGGCAGCCGATGCCGGCACGCGCGGTCGAGCCCTCGGGTACCCGTGTGCTCGTGTTGTGCGGGCAGCCGGCGCAGAAGTAGGGCAGGCGCTTGACCGTGTCGCTCGCGTTGCCGAGCAGCTGCGGCGGCGTGAAATCGCGCACATGCTGCAGCAGAGGGCCTCCGAACTCGTGGTGGTCCGGAAAGTGGGCGGCAAGCCATCGGGCCACCTGCTCGATCAGGCGCGACGGCCGCAGCTCGCCGAGCGCCGAGATGAAGGGCCGGCCGTCGCGATCCTGCTTGCCCACCAGCGCCGGCCTGGCGCCCGCTGGCGCGTTGTAGAAGAGGTCGCGCAGCTGGGTCTCGACGACGGGGGCCTTTTCCTCGACGACGAGGATCTCTTCCAGGCCCTGCGCGAAAGTGCGCATGCGGGTCTGCTCGAGCGGGAAGCTCAGGCCCACCTTGTAGAGCCGCACGCCCGCGCGCGCCAGCGTCTCGGGCGTCAGCGCGAGGCGGCGCAGCACTTCCATGAGGTCGTAGTGCGCCTTGCCGCAGGTCACGATGCCGACCCTCGCCTGCGGGCTGTGGATCACTTCGCGATCGATGCTGTTGACGCGCGCGAAGGCCGCGACGGCCGCGAGCTTGTCGGCCAGCCGCGACTCGATGCGCAGCGACGGCAGGTCGGGCCAGCGGTAGTGCAGGCCGTCGGCCGGGGCGCGATGGCCGGAGGCGGCGTGCACGCCCTCGGCATCGGCCCAGGCGGCGGCGCGCGCGGCGATCAGGTCGAGGTCGACCGTGCCCGCGCTCTCGACCACCTCGGAGAGCGCGGCCATCGCGACCCAGGCGCCCGAATAACGCGAGAGCTCGTAGCCATAGAGGCCGAACTCGAGGTACTCGGCCACGCAGGCCGGCTGCACCACCGGCATGCTCCAGGCCGCGAACGCGTGGTCGCTCTGATGCGGCATCGAGGACGAGACGCAGCCGTGGTCGTCACCTGCGACGACCAGCACCCCGCCGTGCGGGGATGATCCGTAGGCATTGCCGTGCTTGAGCGCGTCGCCGGCGCGGTCGACGCCCGGGCCCTTGCCGTACCACATCGCGAACACGCCCTCGACCGTGCGCTCGGGGTCGGATTCGACGCGCTGCGTGCCGAGCACCTGCGTGGCCGCGAGTTCCTCGTTGATTGCCGGTACGAAGCGGATGCCCGCATCGGCGAAGTCCGGGCCGGCCTTCCAGATCGCCTGGTCGACTATCCCGAGCGGCGAGCCGCGGTAGCCGCTGACGAAGCCGCGGGTGTCGAGGCCGCGCGCGGCGTCGCGCTGTCGTTGCATCAGGAGCAATCGCACGAGCGCCTGCGTGCCGGTCAGGAACACGGCGCCCGAGCGGGCCCAGAGGCCGTCGGAGAGCTGGTAGCTGGGGCGCTGGACAGGGGAGGTGGCGGGCGGCTTCATGCAAGGATTGTTCTTCGCCGCCCGGAGGAATACTCTTCCCGATGCACCCGAGGTCACCCTTGTTTTGAGAAGAACTTCCTCCCGAAACCACCATGAACGACGATTCTGTTCCTCTTGATGCCTACTCGCTCCAGATCCTGCTCGAACTGCAACGCGACGCGCGCCAGTCCGTGCAGCAGATCGCCGACAAGGTGGGGCTGTCCTCGACCCCATGCTGGCGCCGCATCAAGGACATGGAGGCCACGGGCGTGATCCGCGGCTACACGGTCGTGGTCGACCGCGAGAAGGTGGGGCTCAACCTTGCCGCCGTGACCGAAGTCAACCTGGACCGGCATCACGAGTCCAAGGTCCGCGACTTCGAGCGTGCGGTGCAGGCAAGCCCACAGATCGTGCGCTGCGTTTCGGCCACGGGGCCGGCCGACTACATCCTCACGGTGCTCGTGCCGGACATCAAGCACTACGAGAAATTCCTTCACACCACGCTCTTCGAGCAGGCCGGCGTCACGCATGTGCGCTCGGCGGTCGTGCTTCGGGAAGTGAAGGCCGGCGGTACGCTGCCGATCGATCTGGGTCAGACAGCGCCGACGGCGCGCAGGGCGATCTGAATCGGGGCGCGCTTCCGACATCGGGCAAACAACCCGCGCGACCTGGCGTGCAGAGACTGTGTCGCGGGGCAGTGCGAAGGCGTCAGCCTGCCTCGGAGACGGCGCGCAGTCCTTGGGATCGGGCGCCGCCCGGCAGAGTTCCGATCTGGGGCGCCTGCGCCATCGCGCAATGCGAGATGCGGGGCGCAGGACCGCCGCGTGCACACGCGAGAGCCTGATTGCGTGTCCTCCGGTCCCGATGCGCTCGTTGCACCCGGGCGCCAGGGCGCTCAGCGTTCCGGTGGCAGGTGGATCCCTTTGAGCAGGTGCCGCATGGATCTGTCCACTTCCTCGGCGCTCGGCCGGGCCGGGCGTCCCCCCGCAATCAATCGCTCCACCAGCGACAGCATCTCCGGAAAGTCGAAGGGCTTCGAGAGGAAAGCGTCGTAGTCCCGAAAGAGGCGCTGCACGACCTCTTCGTTGGTCCCGCTCATGAAAACGAACGGTACCTGAGACAACGTCGAATCGCTGCGCACGGCGTTGCCGAGTTCGGCTCCGTTCATGATCGGCATCATGAAGTCCGAAAGAATCAGCGCCGGCCTTTCACCCTGGAGCAGCGCCAGCGCGGCGCGTCCGTTGGACGCGGCAGCCACGCGATAGCCCTCGGCTTCAAACAAGAGCCGCAGTACCTCGGCATTGCCAAATTCGTCCTCGACGATCAGGACCAGCTTCATGAACGGCTCCTTTCACTCAGGCGTTTGGGGGCTGTGTGGCATCGAATCGGGACAGGTGAACGTCGGCGGCTCTCTTGGTGGCGCGCGTTCCGCGAACCTTGGTGATCTCGAGGGGACGCCTGCCGGGTTGCAGGGCCTGAACCGCCGCTGCGGAGAAAGTGAAAGCGTTGTCGAACCGGCCTACCACGCCATCGGCGAGCGGGGTACCAGCCGCAACAGCCAAAGCGGCGGGATCCACCGTGAACATCGATGTCACGCCGCGTTGCTTGAGTTCGAGAAGCAGTCGACCCAGAAAGCGGTAGCCCCGCTCAGGAAATGCCAGGGTGTCCGCCAGGCCTTCAAGGCCATCCACCACCAACCTTCGGATCCTCAGCTCGTCGACAAGCCTCAACAGCTTGTGCCCCATCTCATCCATAGACTCGTCCTCGCCTCCCAGTTGTTCGATCGTCAGGACACCCTCGTCCACCGCTTCACCCGCGGCGAAGCCCAGTTCGGTCGACGCAAGCAGCAGATCCGCCGCGGATTCGGTGCCGCAAAGCAGCAGGCCAGGTGAGGCCGGAGAACAGCCGGATGCGAATGCAAGGCCCAATGCTGTCTTGCCCGAGCCACTGTGCCCGATCACCACTGAAGAGCTGCCGGAGAGAACTCCACCGGCTTGTAGGACTGCATCAAGCGGGCCCAGGCCAGTCGGGAGAATGCCGCGACCCAGTTCGACACTGTCGTCGCGCCGCGGCAGGCTCTCGAGCCTGGGGAAGAACTGCAGCCCCTGCATCGTGATGCAGAACGTATGCTGCCCGCGTATGACCTGGCTGCCGCGGAACTTGCGAACTTGCATGCGGCGCTCGGCACGCCAATGGAAGCCATGGTCCTCGAACGAGAAAATGCCGTCGACCATGGTTTGCTCGGCGCTCAGGGCATTGCCGGTGCCGCTCGTCAGCACCAAGCAGGTACATGACATCGCGCTGACCAGGCTCTGCAGCTCGTGCACAAACTGGCGCACGGAATCATCGGTGGTCACACCCCTGTTGACCACCAGTCCGTCAATGACAAGAAGACCGGCGCCGCTGCGCTGGAGTTCGCCGCGCAGCAACTCGACCACGGCCTTCAGCCCGCCCTGCTCGAACTCGCGATAGCCACTGACGTAGAAGACCTCGGCATTGACATCGGCCTGATCAAAGAACACCTGCTGTTCCATGTGCTGCAGCATGCGCGCATGCGACTCGGCAAGCATGGTCACATAGAGCGTGCGCATCCTCCGCCGGGCCAGCGTGTACGCGATCTGGTTGGCGAGCGTTGTCTTTCCCACGCCGGGCGGTCCTTCGAAGATGTAGACGCCACCCTCGAACAGCCCGCCACTGAGGATTACGTCCAGGCCTGGAACTGCAGTGGGCAATCTTTTCATTCGCATCGGAAAATCGGGACGGGTTGGATCTGTGGTGAGGCAGCGGCGAGCACCTCGGGAGTGCTCCGCGGCTCAAATTCTAAGATGGGATCTCCCTGCACGGGCCGGGGCTGCGCCTGTTTGGGACGCAGCGATCGCTCCCGTGCCTGTGAGGCGGCGCATCGGACTCGGCGACGGCCGCACCCCGACGCCGCTCGTGCTGTTCGATCACCAGCCGGCGCGGAATCACCTGAGCGCGGAGGGTGCTGCATCGGAACCGATGAAACCTGCCAATGACCGCTGACGCGAGAGCATGCAACTCGGAACCTTTGCAGGCGACACGAGATCGCGGCGTCGCTAGGCTGGCGTGACGTCGAACGGATGACGCCGGCGCCGCCGGCGGGCCGCTCGGATCGGAGGTTCCCATGCAGCTGCCTTATCTGGAAACCGGCCTTCGGGCGGCCGGCGCCTGCCTCGTCGGCATGGTCTTGCTCGCGTGCGCTTCGGATGCGCACGGGCCTGACCCGGGCACTGGGTTCTCGCGGCTCGTCGCGATGAGCGCGGTGCGGCTCGACCTGTCGCGCCAGGTGGCGCTCACCAAATGGGACACAGGCCAGCCGGTCGAAGATCCGCCGGGCGATCCGCGCGAAGGCCAGGTCGTCGCCGCAGCAGCGCGCGAGGCGAACGACCGGGGCCTGGCGCATGAAGTGGCGACGGCCTTCTTCACGGACCAGATCGAAGCGAGCAAGCTCGTCCAGTTCGCGCTCATGGCCGAGTGGCGGCGCGGGGGGCGGGCGCCGGCAGAAACTCGCGCCGATCTGCGCGGCGAGCTGCGCCCCGCGCTCGACCGCCTGCGCCCGCGGTTCATCGATGAACTCATCGCCACCCGTTCGCTTCGCGCTCGGACCGACTGCCGCCAGCAGCTGGCCGATGCCACCGCACGGCACGCTGCGGCGAACCGGTTGCCGCCGCTTTACGGGATCGCGCTGGACCGCGGGCTGGCGCGCGTGTGCGCGAACTGATCGACCCGTGCCCGCCGGCGCACCGGATCAGAAGACCTGGCTGAGGAATCTCCGGATCCGCGGGTCGGCGCCTTCGCCGAAGAACTGGCCGGGTGGTGCCGACTGGACGACGCGGCCGTCGTCCATGAAGACGACCTTGTCCGCAACCGCGCGGGCGAAGCCCATCTCGTGCGTGATGCAGATCATCGTCATGCCGTCGCGCGCGAGGAGGATCATGGTCTCGAGCACTTCCTTGACCATCTCGGGATCGAGCGCCGACGTGGCCTCATCGAACAGCATGACCGTGGGATTCAGGCAGAGCGCGCGTGCGATGGCGACGCGCTGCTGTTGTCCACCCGAGAGCTGAGCCGGGTACGCCGAGGCCTTCTCGGCGAGCCGGACCTTCCCCAGGTACTCGAGCGCCGTCTCGCGGGCTTCGCTCGCGGAACGGCGCCGGACCCAGCGCTGCGCCAAGGTGCAGTTCTCGAGCACCGTAAGGTGCGGGAACAGGTTGAACTGCTGGAACACCATGCCGATATTGGCCCGCACCAGATCGGCGTGGCGCATGCGCGGCGAGACAACGACCCCGTTGACCGTCACCGCACCGCTTGCGTAGCCCTCGAGTCCGCTGATGCACCTCGCGAGCGTTGATTTCCCCGAGCCCGACGGGCCGCAGACCACCACGCGCTCGCCCGCAGAAACGTTCAGATCGATGTGGTCGAGGACCTTGTGGGCTGCGAACGCCTTCGACAGGCCCTCGACGGACACCACCGGGGAAATGGTGGCGGCCGGCGTGCCCGCGCTCATGCCGCCCCCTTGTAGAGTTCGGCTGCCGGGCTGTCGCGCCAGGCGGTCAGTTCCCCCGTGCGGACGCGGGTGCGGCCGTAGACCATCCACGCATCGTCCACCGTGCCGATGAACTGCGCCATGCGCAACTGCGCGGGATGCTCTTGGGCCGCACGGGCATAGCCCACGCCGGCCGGATACCTGCCGTCGATCACGCCCTGCGTGACCTCTGCGACAGTGTCCACGAACTCGATGTGCTGCCAGCGATGACGGTCGATGTAGGGCAGGGTGGGGCGCATGACCGCGAGCGACGTGGGCTGCGCCGCGTCGTGGCGCTGGAGGATGGCGAGGTCCTGGCTCGGGGCGATGAAGGTGTCGATCAGATGCAGCCCGATGAAGCACTTCGCGACGGTCGAAGCGGTCTCGGGATGCACGGCGCACTGGATCATGAAATCCGCGGTCCCCCGCAGCACGGCGTCTGCGCATCGATCGAAGTCCTGCGCGAGGGCCAGGCTTGCGGTGTGCTGCAGTCCATGGAAGTCGAGGTAGCGGCGGGCCACGAATTCGTGGTTGCTGCCGGTCGGGCCAAGGGTGATGAATTTCATGGGGATGCTCGATTCAGTGCCCGCGGCTGGGAGGGGCTTCCAGCGCGCGCAGCCCGCGCAGCAGCGCGTAGTTGATGGCGAGGTAGACGATGCCAGCCCCTAGAAAAACCTCGTAGGGCGCATAGGTTTCGGAAGTGAGCAGCCGAGCCGTGCCGGTGAGCTCGAGCAGCGTCACGGTGCTCGCGAGCGAGGTGGCCTTGCAGGTCAGGATGACCTCGTTGCCGAACGCCGGCAGCGCGGTGCGTGCCGCAAGCGGCAGTTCGACCAACCAGAAGGTGTGCGCACGTGCGAGCCCGAGCACGCGCGCCGCTTCCCGGGTGCCGCGCGGAACGGCCGCGAGCGCCGCCCCGAGCGTCTTGCCTGTGTAGGCGGCGGAATTCAGTCCCAACGCGATCACGACGCACCAGAACGGATCGCGCAGCACGGGCCACAGCGCGGAGTGGCGGATGGCATCGAACTGGCCCGCCCCGTAGTAGAGGAGGAAAAGCTGTACCAGCGCGGGCGTGCCGCGAAAGAAGAGCAGGTAGGCATGCGCGACCGCCCGGATTCCGCTCACGCGCGAGTTCTTGCAAAGCGCCACGGGGACAGCCAGGACCGTGCCGATGCCCACGACCCATGCGGTGAGCTTCAGCGTGAGCCACGCACCTTCGAGCAGAGCGGGGGCGACGGACCATAGGAGGGTGATGTCGAACATGGGATCAGCTGGCCAGGGGACGCGCGGCGCGCCGCTCTCCCCACTCGAGGCAGAGCGTGGCGAAGCCGGTCAGGACAAGGTAGATGCAGGCCGTGGCGAGATACATCGTGAACGGTTCGCGCGTCGCGCCGGAAGCTTCGGCGGCCTTGCGCATGAGCTCGTCGCATCCCACGATGGAGACGATCGAGGTCTGCTTGAGCAGCACGATCGACTGGTTGCCGAACGGTGCCAGCGCGAAGCGGACTGCCTGGGGCAGCACGACGGTGCACAGCGCCTGAAGGCCTGAAAGACCGAGCGTCCTCGCGGCTTCCCGCTGCGTCCTCGGAACCGCCAGCAGCGCGCCCCTCGCGATCTCGGCCGCGTAGGCGCCGAACGAGAGGGCCAGCGCGACGACACCCGCGAGGAACGTGTCGATCTCGACATAGCGCCCGGTCAGGGTGGCGAGCGCGAGAGAGCCACCGAAGAAGACCGCGAAGACGACGAGCAGGTCGGGAATGCCGCGGATCACCGCCGCATAGCCGTTGCCGAGCGCCCGCAACCCGCGGTTGCCCGCGAGCTGCAGCGCGCAAACGGCGGCACCGAGCAGTGTGCCGAGCGCGAGGGAGCACGCGGCGAGCTGCAGCGTCACGAGGGTGCCCAGGAGCAACTGGCCACCAAAACCTTGGAGGAAGTCCATTGGAGGCCGCGACGCCTACATCAGCTTGAACGGGAAGTACTTCGCCGTGATGCGATCGTAGGTGCCATCGGCTCGGATCGCCTCCAGCGCGGCGTTGATGCGCGCGAGCGTCTCGCCGTCGTCCTTGCGCACCGCGATGCCGTTGCCCTCGCCGAGAATGCCGCCTTTGAGCTCCGGCCCGGTGAACGCGAAATCCTTCGCCTCGGGCGTCTTCAGGAAGCCGACATGGTAGGTGACCATGTTGCCGAGGATGTACGCGACCCGACCGGCGACGAGGTCGAGTTCGGCCGCCTGCGGCGTGTCGTAGAACTTGAGCTCGGCGTCGCGGTAGTTCTGCGCGAGGTAGGCCGCCTGGACGGAGCCGCGCTGCACGCCGATGGTCTTTCCCTTGAGCGCGGCGGGGCTGACGTCGGGCGGCGTTCCCTTGCGGGCGACGAAGCGCGAGATGGTGTCCTTGTACTTGGCCGAGAAGGCCACGCGCTCGCGCCGCTGCGGCGTGATGGCCATGCTCGCGACGATCATGTCGTACTTGCGCGCGACGAGGCCGGGAATGATCCCGTCCCAGTCCTGGGCGACGATCTCGCACCTGGCCTTCATCTTCTCGCAGAGCGCCTTCGCGATCTCGACGTCCCAGCCCTGCAGCGTCCCTTGCGCATCCTTGAAGCTCCACGGGGGATAGGAACCCTCGGTCGCGATGCGGTAGCTGCCTTGCGCGTGAGCTGCCGCCATCCAGGCGCAGGTCGAGAGCAAGAGGCAGAGGGTTCTGCGGCGCGGACCGGTGAAGGAAGTTCGAGAGTGCATCGTCGTTGTCTCCGGCGTCGTTCGTTGTGATGGCGGCATCCTCGACGAGCTTCTGCGCGTGCGCAACGCTTGCATCGGATGCAACTGTGCGGCGCCAGGCCATCCTTTCGCACACTTGGGGCAGGCCTTCGTCCGCGCGCACGCGTTGCATGACAGGCAATTTCAAGGCGGCGCCGCCAGACGTGCGCTTCGGCCTCGGCACGGCTGCCTCCCGGCTGGCGCATGCATCCGACGCTTCGCGAGGCCGGAAAATTCGCCGCGCCGCTCGTGCCGCTCGGACACGGATGATCTCCCCGCGCAGACCCCTTCATGTGCACTCGCAGCGTGGCCGTCACCTCACCAGCGATCGTTCCGCGGCGGATCTAGAACTTTCGTATCGCGCGTCGGCTCGCATGGGAACGATCCGCGCCTGAACTACCGCTCGGTCTTGATCTGTAACATTCCCTGGCCGAGAATCCGGTCAGACCGCTGCCGGCTCGCCGCGAGGCCTGACCCCGCACCAACAGGGTCCGCCGAAAGCGGGCCCCTCCACCCATTTCCATGACCCTGGCCCGCCTCCCCTTCAACGTGCTCGACGGCTTGCAGAAAGCCGGAATGGATCTGGACGAGGTGGCAGTGCTTGCCGGCCTCCAACCCGACGAACTCCGGAAACCGCTGTCCGGCGAGCAGGCCGACCGTGTGTTCGTCGTCATGCACGAGAAAGCGGCCAACCCCGCTGCGGGCCTCGCGGTCGGTCTCCAGCCGATGCGCTCGGAACTGTTCGGTGTGGTGGGATTCGCCGGCATGCTGAGCGCGAACTTCGGCGCGGCACTGGCCCGGATCGCGCGCTACAACGCGCTGGTGTCGGCCTGCCACATCGACATGCATCCCGGTGCCGAGGAGTGCGAGCTCCGGATCCGCTTCGACGGACCGCCGCGACCCTACAGACGGGCCCAGTTGGACATCCAGATGGGTACGCTGCTCGTCTTCGGGCGCACCTTCACCGAGCGCGAGATCGTGCCGGTGCGCGTGACCCTCAAGGAGCGGCCCTCCTATCACACGATGTACGCCGATGCCTTCGGCTGCCCGGCGCTGTTCGACCAGGCGCACGATACGATCGTCTTCCGCCGCGCCGATCTTGACCTGCCGCTGGTCAGTGCCAACCGGCGCGTGGCCTCCATGTTCGAGGATGCGGCCGAGCGCGACCTGCAGACCTATGAGACCACGTGCAGCGGCACGGCGGCGGCGGTGCGCGAGATCCTGGAGCAGCAGTTGCACGGCGACGTTCCTGACATCGAAAGCGTGTCGCGCGCGCTCTTCCTGAGCGCGCGCACGCTGCAGCGCCGCCTGGCGGACGAGGGTGTGCGCTTTTCCACCCTGCTGGATGAGGTCCGTCTGGAAATGGCGCAGCGCTACCTGTCGGCCGGTCGCGCCACCCTGACCGAGATCGCCTACCTGCTCGGGTTCTCGGAGCCCAACTCCTTCTACCGCTCCTTCAAGCGCTGGACCGGCAAGACGCCGGCGGATTTCAGACAGGCCCGCTGAAGCCGGCCAGGCAGCCGCGCGAGCTGGCCGGTGGTGCGGCCGTGGCGCACTTGGATAGTGACGCTGTCGTGTTCGGTGCTTGTCGCCTGCCAGAGGCGCTTCTATCGTCCGCGTGAACTATTTCACGCTGCCGAACCTCAATGCCTTTGACCTTGCTGCGCGCTGTACGCGGCCCTTCGCCGTGAGCGCCGCGACATTCACTCGTCGCGCGATGACCGCCTCGCTTCTGGGGCTTGAGCCAGGCTGGGTGCCGCGCATGGCACATCAATGCTCTACGCCTCGTTCGACCCGCCGTGAAATCAGGGGCCTCGCATGAGCGGGCTCGCAGGCGCGCAACATGGCCAGCCCGCAACCGTGGCAGGAATGGGCGCGGCAGCGACGCGTTTCGCCGCACGCCTCCTGCCCGAAGAGGCGTGCAACGGCTTTCGAGCACTTGTGCCGACCGGATGGACGATTCCGCTCATGCCGGGAGGCGTCGCGCCTGTCGTGGCGCAGTGCGGACACGCCACTCGGCTCGCCGCGCCTATGAACCTGGAGATCGTTGCAGATCCTCCTTTTCGCGCCGAAGGCTTCTTCTGCGAGGGCCGCCATGGCTGGGTAGGCCACAGCGAAGTGCCGCCTTCCGAGATGCGCGCGCTGCCTGCAGAGAACTGCGTCCCGATCGTGCCCGGCATCAGCATCTGGGTGATCGAGAAAGGCGAGCTTGCGCTCGAAGAGGCGGGCACGGGCCGCACCGAATACGGTCCTGGCACCGTTTTGCTCTGGCGGGGGATGCAGCCACTCCGCGGGCGGTGGGGTCACGCGCGCTTCAGCTACATCCGGCTGAACGCCCCCCGGCACAGTCAGATCCCCGAGCATGTGGCCCCCAGCGGACCGGGCGCTGCGCAGCGTCTCGAGCACCTTGGGCTCGCGCCCTTCCTCGCGGCACAGCTCCAGACCTTCGCCGTCCACGCCGCCACATTGACAGCCGCGGAACTCGGCGAGGTTGTCGGCGGCATCGTCCAGGTCGCCGAGGCGCTGCTCAAGGCGGTGGCGTCCGCGTCCCCGGCGGCCGGTCACGAAAGCCCTGACGCCGCCAAACTGCAGGCGGTGCATCGCTACATCGAGCACAACATGCACCGCATTGAGCTGAGCGTGGCAGACATTGCGCGCGGCACCAGCATGTCGCGCGCGCAGCTCTATCGGCTGTTCGAGACGCAGGAGACCAGCGTGCGCGGCACGTTGCGCGAGCGGCGTCTGCAGAAAAGCATGGCCCATCTGGCGCAGGGCGAGGGCGAGCGGCTGAGCATCGGCGCGATCAGCCATGCCTGCGGATTCTCGGATCCGGCCGTCTTCAGCAAGCTGTTTCGCCAGCGCTTCAACGCGACACCGCGCGACGTGCGCGCTGCGCAAGGGCCGGCGAGGTAGCGCTGTTTCAAATGCAATTTATTTCATTCGAAACATTCGAGCTCGGCGCCCTGGCTGCTCCCACAGAATTGAAATTCACCCCGTCGCTGACGTTGGGTTCCTGGAGAAAACGATGAACATATTGGTAAGCAAGTCGGCAAAGCATGGAATGGCCGGCGCCCTGCTTCGCGCCGGTACACTGGTTGTCGCGGTGGTACTTTCCGCGTGCGGCGGCGGCAGCGGAGGGGGTTCCTCCTTCCCGGTGGCATTCCTGCCAGTAGTGCCGCCCCCGGACTCCGGCAGCGGTGGGGGCGGCGGTGGCGGCACTCCGTCTGCAGATGTCACCTGCAAGGACTTCGAAGGCAATCCCGTCACGGTCAAGCCGAAGTCGATCACGGTGCACAACAACTCCGACCGGGTGATCTATCCCGTGCTCTCGACGAGCGAAAACTCGAAGAACGAATGGATTCGAGGATGCTTGCGCGTCGACGACAAGCTGTACCCGACCGAGAGTGTCTACAAGCTGTACGTCAACGAGGGAACGGGGATTCCGGCCAACTCGTCGGTCACCGTCACCCTCCCGCTGTACACGGCGCTGTCGGCCGAGAAGTACATCACCTGGTGGAACGGCGGCCGTGTCGTCCTGGCGGACAGGAACGACAGGCTGCGCGAGCAGGAGGACGTGAAGCTGCAAACCCCAGGCGCCGTGTCGTGCCAGGGCCAGAACACGAGCTGCGCATTGACCGTCTATTCAAGCAAGGTCCAGTTCCCCGAGAACATCCATGCGCAGCTGTCGGAATACACCTTCGGCGATGCCATCATTCCGGATGGGCAAAAGCCGCTGCTGAAGCCCGACAACGTCGGCTACAACATCTCCTACGTCGACCACGTCTATCTGCCGGTCGGCATCGGCCCCAAGAACAACCCCTACATCGGGTACAGCGGGTCCGTGCAATCTCTGGGCAAGTTCGCCGATGCGCTGGCCTCGTTCATGGCGACCGATGCAGGCAGCGGATGGCCGGTCTACAACCTCCATTCGCTGAAGCTGCCGGGCGGCTACAACGTCTTCGCGCAACGAACGGGTGTGCTGCCCCCCAACGACGACGTGCCGGTCAAGCCGGCGGACAGCCCGCCGGTCCTGACGGTGCAGAAGTGCATCGGGGGCCAATGCACCGAAGACGAGAAGAAGAATCTGCACTTCGGCGAAGCGGTCCAGCGCATGCAGAACCTGTGGGGCTCGTGCGCCAACTGGGGCGCCGAGGACCTCAGCCCCTACGTCACCGAGACGATCGCCTGCCCGGCCGACATGGCGACGAAGATGGAGACGGTCAGGCAGTTCTTCGCGCAGAACCACGCGGACTACCTGGCGCTCTACGAGGGCGGATCCTGCAAGGGCGAGGAGCCCGAGAAGCCGGTCTTCACCTACATGGAGGCCCTCAAGCACATCTACGGCTGGGTGCCGTTCAACGAGGGGTGTGGCGCGGGCGACAACAAGCTGGCGGGGACCAAGATCCCCGGCTGGACGCATGCAACGATCCAACCCATGTACATCCACGACCTGCAATACGGCTACCGGCAGCCTGCGGTCAAGAACAACCCCAAGCTGAACTTCAACCCATACGTCGCGCTGATCCATGAAGATCTGCAGATGAATGCCTACGGGTTCTCGGTCGACGACGCCGTGGGCTTCATGAGCGAGCTGGGCGATGGCCTGGTCTTCGTGGTCGGCGGCGCCAACGGGCTGGAGAATACCAAGCAGTTCAGCTTCACGGATGGCTTCTCGCTCGCGATCGGCGCGCCGTCCACGCTGAGCCAGGGCACCCCGCTGATCAAGAAGTATGGCGTGTGCTCATTGAATCAGGAGGCGAGCGATCCGGGCTGCAGCGCGATCAAGCAGGACGTCACCATGCCGACCAACAGCCTGATCGCGGGTTTCCGGGTGGGCAGCGTGCCGAGCTATCCGGTCAAGGTGCGCTTCACCGACCTGAAGGACAACCTGTACACGTTCCATGTCACCGAGCAGTTCGCGGCGTGCGCAGCGGGTGCCGAGCCGGGACAATGTCCCAGCAACAAGGCCGGGATCAAGGCCGGACTGTCCTGCAGCGTGACCCGAAGCGACGGTGGGGTGCATCCAAAGTCGGCGCAATGGTGCAACGGGGCCAATCCGAACCAGATCAGGGACGAGCAGCTCACGAAGAACTTCCTGAGCTTCCCCGTGCCGGTCGACTACCTGCCCTGAGCGCGGCCTGACGAACGAAACAGCGCGCGCAAGCCGCGCGCTGGCCCTGTGAGACGCATCGACCAAAGCGTGAGACGGACGAGCTAACGCCTCGAGGGCGTTTGCAGAGAGACTTGCCGCGGTCACAACCCTCGAGATCATTCATGAAGAGCCTGCGCCCAGCCTGTTGCGAGCCGCACCGCCGTCATTTCCTGGGCACCTCCTTCGCGGCGGCCCTGGTCGGCGTGGGCGTCGGCACCGCATCGTCGTCCACCGAGGCGGCTTCGCTCAGCGAGGCGCAGCGCAACGCGATGACGCCCGACCAGGTGATCGGGAAGATCATGGACGGCAACGCGCGCTTCCTGTCGGGCGTGCACAAGGAGCGCAACTTCCTGGCGGAGATGCGTTCCAGCGCCGCCGGCCAGTTCCCGGCGGCCATGGTGTTGTCGTGCATCGACTCGCGCGCGCCCGTCGAGGTGGTCTGCGACCTTGGCATTGGCGACACCTTCAACGCGCGCGTCGCCGGCAACGCGGTGAACGACGACATCCTGGGGTCGATGGAATTCGCCTGCGCCGCGGCAGGGGCCAAGGTGGTGATGGTCATGGGCCACACCGGCTGCGGCGCCACCAAGGGGGCGATCGACAACGTCGTGCTCGGAAACCTCACGCTGCTGCTGGCTCGCTTCAAGTCGGCCATCGACGCCACGGTGTTCGCAGGCCCGCGCACTTCGAAGAACGACGCCTTCGTCGACGCCGTGACCAAGACCCACGTGCAGCAGGCGCTGCCGCTCATCCGAGGACGCAGCGCAGTGCTGGCCGGCCTGGAGGCGAACGGGCGTATCAAGATCGTCGGCGCCATGTACGACATTGCGTCGGGCAGGGTCACGCTGGTCTAGCCGACATGCGGTTTGACCAACGCGCACCGCGCTCAGCTTGCATCACTCGGCCGCGCCTGCAGCCTTGCCATCCCGATGCCCCTTGCGCACCATCGGCCGCCCTCGTCGGGGCTCCTTCAACTTCCGGATTCCAATGATCTGCAAACCCGTTCTCCTGCGCCGCTTCGTCCATGCGCTCTTCCTCGCGGCAGGTGCCGCATTGGCCGGCTGCGGCGGCGGTGGTGGTGGTGGTGGCGCAGCGTTCCACGTGCCGCCCTCGTCGCCGGGCACGCCGTCGCCTGCGCCGTTCAACATCACACCCGTTGCCTCGGCGCAGATCGATGCCGCCGTGGCCAAGCTCGACGGCGTGGCGGCCGAAGTGATGCGACGCACGAAGGTGCCCGGTATGGCCATCGCCGTGGTGAAGGACGGACAGGTCGTCTACGCCAAGGGCTTCGGCGTGCGCCGGGTCGGTTCGCCGGAACGGATCGATTCCGACACGGTGTTCCAGCTTGCATCGATGTCCAAGCCGATCGCCGCGACGGTCGTCGCCGGGCTCGTGGGAGGCCATGGCGTCTCCTGGGACATGCCTGCAGCGAGCCATTTGCCGGGCTTCAGCCTGTCGGACGCGGCGGTCACGCAACAGGTCACGATCGGCGACTTCTTCGCGCACCGCTCCGGCCTGCCGCCTGCTGCCGGCGACCAGCTCGAGGACCTGGGCTATGACCGCGAGCAGATCCTGCAACGCCTGCGCTACGTGCCGCTGCGGGCCTTCCGGACCAGCTACGCCTATGCCAACTTCGGCCTCACCGCGGGCGCGGAGGCGGCGGCCAACGCCTATGGCACCGATTGGGCGACGCTGTCCGAGCGCGTGCTCTATGCGCCGGTGGGGATGAATGCCACCAGTTCCCGCTTCGTCGACTTCATGCAGCGCGCCAACCGCGCGACGCCGCACGTGATGCAGGACGGCAGCTACCAGGCCGTCTACCAGCGCCAGCCCGATGCGCAATCGCCTGCAGGCGGTGTGAGTTCGAGCGTCAACGACATCGCGAAGTGGATGACCCTTCTTCTTCGCGACGGCCGCTACAAGGGGCGCACGGTGTACACCCCCGCGGCGCTGAAGCCCGCGATCACCGGACAGATCGTGAACGGGCCCCCGCCCGCGGACCCGTCCGAGCGTGCGAATCACTACGGCTATGGATTCAATGTCGGCACGTCGACGGGTGGGCGCCTGAAGCTGTCCCATTCGGGCGCCTTCATGCTCGGCGCGGGCACTGCCTTCACCGTGATTCCGGCGGCCGACCTCGCGATCGTCACGCTGATCAACGCCGCACCGGTGGGCGCGGCCGAAGCGCTGAACCAGACGTTCGAAGAACTGGTCGAACGTGGCACGACCTCGGAAGATTGGATCGCCGCCTATGGAGAGCGCTTCGAACCGTTCTACGCGCCCGAGGGCTCGCTGGCCGGCCAGCAGTCGCCCGCACAACCGGTGCCCGCGCTCGGCAGCAATGCCTACACCGGCACCTATGCCAGCCGTTACTACGGCAGCGCCATCGTGGAATTCGACGGCAGCGGGCTGGTGTTGAGGATGGGGCCGACGGGCGAGCGGCGCTTCCCGCTGCGTCACTGGAGCGGCAACACCTATGTGTTCGACCTGTCGGGCGAGAACGCTCCCGCAGGATCCCTCGGCAGGGTGGACTTCGAGCCCGGCGCCTCCGGCATCTCCACGGGCCTGACGATGGACTACTACGCGGAGGACCTGGACCGCGGCACGTTCACCCGCACGCCCTGAGCGGGTCAGGTCAGCGCGATCGCGCGCGCCGGGTCCAGCCGGGCGATGGCCGTGAGTGCGGCATGCCGCTCAAGCGGATCGGCATCGTCCTGGCTCAGGACGGGGTAGACCGCCACCCATGCCTCGATCGCCAATTCGGGGTCCCACCGGTCCAGGTCGTGGTGCTCGATCCTCTCGACCAGGAGCCGCGCAAAGGGTAGCGGCACGCGACCCTCCCGGTGCACGCTGAGCAACTGGCACAGCCGGATCTGCGCGCGCAGCTGCGCGGGTGCGTCCGCAGCGCGGGCGATGGCCTGCCGCAGCAGCGACACGGCTGCCTCGAGTTCGCCGCTCGCCGCGAGCCCATGGGCCTGCGCCACCACGCTGCCAAGGCCGTCGCCTGTCATGCCCGCTGCGGCGCCGCTGGCCAACGCCGCGGGCCCGCCCAAGCTGCCAATCCATTCCAGCGTGCGCGCGCTCGCGAAGGGCATGCCGTTGCCGAAGCACAGGCTGTCCAGCCCCGGCAGCCGCTGCAGCAGTGCGAAGGTGCTGCGCTCGACCTCCGCACGCGCGGCAGCGCCGGCATCGCCGATCTGCGCCAGCGCCGCGGCACTGAGCGCCTGCAGATCGAGCCAGAAAGGATAGGCCGGAAACTGGGACTCGGCAAAGCCGATGGCGTCGAGCGGCTCGGCCGCTGCGTCCTGCATGCGCCGCATCGCGTCCGCGACCTGCGAGATCGGCGCACCGATCTGGGTCATGCTGCCCGTGGCGGGTGGCAGCGCGTCGATGCTGCCCCAGTTGGCGAAGCGGCTGATGCGATAGGCGCGGGCATCGCCTGGGTCCGCTGCCATCATGACGTCGACCACGTGGTTCAGATGCGCGAGGGCGGGTGCCAGCGCCTGGGCGAGATCCTCACCGGGCGCCGGTGGGGCCAGGGCGGTGAGCGTGGGCAGGCTGGGCGGCGCTGCGAGCGCAGCGGGCGCTGAGACGGGGGAAGGGGAGGTGCCGGCCATCTCAACTGCTGGCGCGGCGACCGCCGGCGCTGCGTTCTCGGCGACGGGCACCTGATCGATCAACGCCAGCAACGCCCGCATCGAGGGCGCCTCTTCGTCCTTGGCGCGCAGCAGGTCATCGATGCGCCGGCCGGCGGCCAGGAGGCCGGTGACCAGCCCGGAGGCCTGCGGTGCGAGTTCGCTCCATGGCCGCTCCCGGGCACTCAGCTCGATCCGATCAAGCAGCCACTGGAGCGCGTTGCGGCGCGCGCGCAGTCGCGTCACGGGTGGCGACATGGCCTCCCAAAAATGCTCGTGCAGGTCGGCCAGCACCTGCAGGCCAGCGCGCAGGCCGGTCAGGCCGTCCGTCTGCAGCAGTGCGGCATTAAGGTAGCACGCCACCAGCAGGTCCTTGCCGCCATCGGCCAGAAGCGGCGCAGCAAGCCGTGCCACGCGCGGCCAGTCGGTCTGGCCGTCCGCGCCGGGGTTCGAGAGCTTGCCGATCTCCAGCTGCAGCGCGTCGAAGCGCGGATCCTCCCGCACATTGCTGCCCGCGGGCTGCATGGCGGTGACGGGCCGGCTTCCGATGCCGTCCAGCAGGGCAATGTCCACTTTGGTCGTTCCTCGTCGTCTTGTGGCGCAGCGCGCTCAGTCCCAGATGGCCTCGACGCAGAGCGCGTCGAAGTAGTAGCCCGCGCCGCGCTCGGTGCGAAGCAGCGCGGGACGCTTCGGATCGGCTTCGATCTTTCGGCGCAGGCGCAGTATCTGAACGTCGATCGAGCGATCGAACACGTCGTCGAAGGCGCGCGTTCTTTCGATCAGCTGCTCGCGCGTGACGATCGTTCCGGGCGCGCCCAGGAACATCACCATCAGGTTGAACTGGCTCGGCGACAGCGCCACCTCGCGGCCCTCGCCGGACCGCAAGCGGCGCGTGTTGAGATTCAGCTCCCAGCCGTCGAACCGGTAGGCCCGCGGATGCTTGCCGCGCGTCACCGGACTGCGGATTGCATCGGTGCGACGCCAGACCGCGCGCATGCGCGCCAGCATCTCCCGCAAGGAGAACGGCTTGACCACATAGTCGTCTGCACCGAGTTCCAGCCCCATGACCCGGTCGGCTTCGTCCTCGCGCCCGCTCATGCAGATGATCGGGAACCGGTGTTCCTGGCGCCAATGACGCGTCAGGTCCACGCCGTCGCCGTCGGGCAGTCCGAGGTCGAGCAGCACCATGGTGTAGTCGCGCTGCTCGACGGCCTCGAGCGATTCCTTGACGTTGCGGGTCACGTGGCTCTCGATGCCATGGCCCGCCAGGTAGCTGCCGAGGAGCGTGGCCAGCGAACCGTCGTCGTCGACGATCAGGACGGGCCCGCGTGGTTGCGGGTTCGTGGCTTCGATCTTCATGCGCATGGTCTTTCCAGTGGGGGCTCGGCGCCGGCGGTGTCGAACAACGGCACTTCGAGCCGAAACAGGCTGCCGTGCCCTGGCGCCGTGGCCATGCCGACGAAGCCTCCGTGCCCGCTCGCCACGCCCGCCACGATCGCCAGCCCGAGGCCCGAGCCCCCCTGCGCCTGGCGTGTGGAATAGAACGGATCGAACAGGTGCGGCCAGTGATCTGCGGCGATGCCGTGGCCGTCGTCCACGACCTCCACCCAGCCGTGCGCGCCACTGTTCCCGGCGCGTTGGTCGCCCAGCACGATGTCGAAGCGGACGTCGCACCGGGCCGCGGCGCTGTGCGCGCCGACCGTGAGCGTGACCTGCTGCCGCGCTGCCTGCACCGCGTTGCGCAACAGGTTCTGGACCGCCCGCAACAACTGCCCGCGATGGGCCAGCACCAGGGGTGCGGACAACGTCGGGGCGCGTTCGGCCATGGGTGCGCGCGTGATGCGGATGTGCGCGGGGCACAGCGGGCGTGCCATCTCGATCGCCTCGTCGACCAGTGCGCCGAGGTCGACACGCTCGCGCTTCGGATCGCCCTGGCGCGCGGCGAGCAGGATCTGCTGGGTCATGTCGATGCCACGGTCGGTGGCGCGGCCCAGTTGCGCCAGTTCGGCCTGGGCCGGACTGTCGGGCGGAATGCGCTCGCCGGCGATTTCGGCACACGCGCGGATCGTGCCCAGCACATTGTTGAAGTCGTGGGCCACGCCACCGGCCAGAAAGCCGAGCGATTCGAAGCGACGTGCCTGGTCGAGCCGGGCCGCCATGCGCTGGCGTTCGCCGATCGAGACCGCGAGCAGCAGCGACAAAACAGCAATGCCGATGAGGTCGACCTGCAGGGTCCACATGCCGTAGCCGAATTCCTCGTAGGGGCCGAAGCCGGCCAGCGTGAGGCCGACCATGCCGATGGCGATCACCGCATTCAGGGGGGCCACCAGCACCATGCCGCTGCGCACCGCGGCCCAGCACAGCGGCAGGGAGAGGGCCGTGCGCACCACTTCGTCGTGCATGCCGGGCACCAGCGCCAGCGCCAGGCAGGCGAAGGTGGCCGCGATCGGCGACCAGTTGCTGCGCTCGCGCAAGACCGTGTTGGCCGCTGGTGTTCCACAGGCAAGCAGTGCGGGCACCAGCGTCAGCATGGCCACCGCATTGGCAACGTAGACACCTCGCCAGGGCGCCAGCCATTCGGCCGCACTGCCCCACCAGAGCAGGGTGGCGACCAGCGCCGCATGCAGCATCGACCAGCCCACCGGCAGAAGCAGCGTGAAGCGCAAAAGGCGGCGCGAGGAATCCAGGTGCCCGTCGTTCGCGATCCAGCGCTGTCCGAGCCAGGCGCCCAGCGCGACTGCGAGCAGGGCCAGCGCGGCCAGCATGACGTTGACCGCCGACCATGTCGAAGGCGCACGCGCGCCGGCCAGCGCCAGCGCCCCGGAGGCCAGCAGCAGGTACAGCGGCCACTCGCGGACATGCCGGCGCCACAGCAACGCCACGCCGATGGCGGGCGCCGGCCAGGCGAGCGTCGACAGCGACGGGTCGGCCGCCATCCCCAGGCCGGCATGGGCGGGGAGGTAGTAGGACAGGCCGAGCAGAAAGGACAAGGCGGCGCAGCCGGCCAACACACCGGGCGGGCGCAATTTCGGGGACCCCGGTTCTTTCATCTGTAACGGTTGCATTTTGCGGCCGGACTTTAACCGCACTCGGTCAGCCAATTAACGGTTGAGACGAATTGACAAAAGTTTGAGATGCATCGACTAACGGGGAAACACTTTTTAACCCGAAACTTCGTCGCTCCGGAAACGCACGGCATTCAACGTCGCCTGCCACTGAAATGAATACTTTCGATGGCGTCTTGTGTGAAATGCATGGGGCGTTTTTTCCTCTGGCTTTTTGCGTTGGGTCACCCAACCTATTTCAGGAGATTTCCATGGCAGCCGATGGATCAGTCGCTCCCAAGGAGCGCGTCAATATCGTTTATCGCCCCGCCGTCGGCGATGCGCAGTCGGAAGTCGAATTGCCGCTGAAGTTGCTGGTACTGGGCGACTTCACGGGGCGCGCCACCGATCAGGCCGTCGAGGACACCAGGCCGGTGTCGGTCGACAAGGAGAACTTCAACGACGTGCTGAAGGCCCAGAAGCTCGAACTCAGCATCGGCATCGACAGCAACCTCGACCCGAAGGCCCCCGAGGGCGCGCAGTTGCCGGTCAAGCTGAGCTTCGAGTCGATCGACGACTTCTCGCCCGATGCTCTCGTCGGGAAGGTGCCCGAGCTGCAGCAACTGCTGCTGTTGCGCGACGCGCTCAAGGCGCTGAAGGGGCCGCTCGGCAACATCCCCGATTTCCGCAAGCGCGTGCAGGAGCTGGTCCAGGACGATCAGGTGCGCGCGCGCCTGCTGGGCGAACTCGGCATCGAAGAAAAGTAACGGAAGGCCCGCCATGGAAAAAACACAAGCCCAGCCGGACGCCTCTGCGCCTGCCGCCGCCGCTGCCTCGCTGCTGGACGAACTGGTCGCATCCGCGCGCGTCAAACCCGGCGACGATGCCTATCCGATCACCCGCCAGGGACTGCAGGCGTTCATCTCGCACCTGCTCGAGCCGCAGAACGCGGTCGAGCGTGTGACCCAGGCGACCGTCGACGACATGATCGCGGGGCTCGACCAGAGGCTCTCCGGCGCGGTCGACGCGATCCTGCACCATCCCGAATTCCAGGCCATGGAGTCTGCCTGGCGCTCGCTGAAGTTCCTGGTCGACCGCACCAACTTCCGCGAGAACGTGAAGATCCAGATCCTCAGCGTCAGCAAGCAGGCGCTGCTGGAAGACTTCGAGGACGCCGCGGACGTCACGAAGTCGGGGCTCTACAAGAACCTCTACACGGCCGAATACGGCCAGTTCGGCGGACAGCCCTTCGGCGCGATCGTGGCCAACTACGAGTTCGGCCCCGGGGCGCAGGACATCAAGCTCCTGCAGTACGCCGCCAGCACCGCTGCCATGGCGCACACGCCCTTCATCGCGGCGGCCGGGCCGCAGTTCTTCGGCATCGACACCTTCGAGCAGCTGCCGAACCTGAAGGACCTGTCGTCGGTGTTCGAGGGCCCGCAGTTCGTCAAGTGGAATGCCTTCCGCGAGAGCCAGGACGCGCGCTACGTGGGCCTGACCCTGCCGCACTTCCTGCTGCGCACGCCCTATGGGGCCGACACGGTGCCGAGCAAGAAGTTCAACTACCAGGAGAGCGTGACCGGCGGCAACAAGGACTTTCTCTGGGGCAACGCGGCCTTTGCGTTTGCCTCGAGACTGACCGAGAGCTTCGCCGACTACCGCTGGTGCGCCAACGTGATCGGGCCGCAGGGCGGCGGCACGGTGTCCGATCTGCCGATCTACTCGTACGAGTCGATGGGCGCGATCCAGAACAAGATCCCGACCGACATCCTCATCTCCGAGCGGCGCGAGTTCGAGCTGGCCGAGCAGGGCTTCATCGCGCTGACGATGCGCAAGAACAGCGACAACGCGGCGTTCTTCTCGGCCAACTCGACGCAGAAGCCGAAGTTCTTCGGCCAGAGCAAGGAGGGCAAGGAGGCCGAGCTCAACTACAAGCTCAGCACCCAGCTGCCCTACATCTTTGTGGTGAGCCGGCTGGCGCACTACATCAAGGTGATTCAGCGCGAAAACATCGGCATGTGGAAGGAGCGCGCCGACCTCGAGAAGGAGCTCAACCTCTGGATCCGCCAGTACGTGGCCGACATGGACAACCCGGCCGCGGGCGTGCGCAGCCGCCGTCCCCTGCGCCAGGCGGAGATCAACGTGCTCGACGTCGAGGGCGAGCCGGGCTGGTACCGGGTCGATCTGAAGGTGCGGCCGCATTTCAAGTACATGGGCGCGTCTTTCACACTGTCGCTGGTCGGCAAGCTCGAAAAGAATTAGTCCTTTATTGCAGGAGCGGCCCGTCCATGTTGCATGGGTAACCTGGACGGCCCAAAAGGAAATGCTGCGGTAGCCGCTCCCCAACACAATTGAGACCAACGCAGCCAATAACTCTGCCCCAGGCCGCGATTCAAATCCGAATGATGCGAACGCATTCTTCGAATTGACGGGGTTTTAACGTCGGCACGAATTGCCGAACAAAGAAAGTATTCAAATGCCGATGCCGTGCTACCTCACCCTCGAAGGTCAGAATCAGGGAAAGATCGAAGGCTCCACCAAGGTCAAGGGCCATGACGGGAAAATCCTCGTGCAGGCCGTCGAGCACACGATCGAGATTCCCAAGAGTCCGCAGACCGGCCTGCCCACCGGCAAGCGCGTCCACGGCCCGACCACGCTGACCAAGGAAATCGACAAGTCCTCGCCCAAGCTGTTCCAGGCCCTGACCTCGGGCGAGCAGATGAAGTCGGTGGAGCTCGAGTTCTACCGGATCTCGCCCAAGGGCACCGAAGAGAAGTACTACACGGTCAAGCTCGAGAACGCCATCCTCACGAGCATCCGCTCCTGGACGCCCAACTGCCTGAACCCCGAGAACAAGCAGATGGGGCACATGGAAGACGTGGCGTTCACCTACGAGAAGATCACCTGGACCTTCAATCCCGACGGCATCGAAGCCGAGGATTCCTGGCTCGCGCCGAAGTCCTGAGCGGACGGCGGCTGATCGCGTGCCGTGAGTGAATTCCGCCTGCTCGAACGCGTGGCCCGCTGGGAAAGCGGAACCGAGCGCCATGCTGCCGCCGGGGCGAGCCTGCTGATCGACTCCGTGATCGCGCACCTGCGCTGCATCCTGAACACCCGCCAGGGCAGCGTCCCGCTCGATCCGCACTTCGGCGTGCCGGACTTCACCAATCTCGCGGGCGGCCTCTCGGCCGGATCGGTGCGCGACATCGAAGTCGCTATCCGGCAGGTGATCCTGCGCTACGAGCCCCGCCTGGGTGCGCCCCAGGTGAGGCTGCGTGCCGATCCGCTCGAACCGATGTCGCTGCGCTTCGATGTCGATGGGCGGCTCGATGTGGACGGCCAGGAGATCCCCTTGCAACTATCGACCATCGTCGGCAGCAACGGCAAGGTCAGCGTGCCCGACCATGCACTGAGGCGTTGACCGCCTCGCGCGAACCGCGCTCCCAGACGAGATGAGCAAAGCCACATTTCTTCGCTACTACCAGGACCAGCTGCAGCAATTGCGCACGCTGTCGGTGGACTTCGCACGCGCCAACCCGGCGTTGGCGCCGATGTTGGCCGAGCCCTCGGGCGATCCGGACGTGGAGCGGCTGCTCGAAGGCGTGGCCTTCCTCAACGGCCTCACCAGGCAGAAACTGGACGACGAATTTCCGGAGCTGCTCCAGGAGCTCGCCAACCAGCTGTTCCCGCACTACCTTCGGCCGGTGCCGGCGGCGACGCTCGTGGTGTTCGAGCCCAAGGCCCCGCTCACCGAGGCGGTGCAGGTGCCCGCGGGCAGCGAGCTCGCCTCGCTGCCGGTGGATGGCACGCGCTGCCGCTTTCGGCTCAGCCATGCACTGCAGGTGGAGCCACTCGCGCTGCGCGGCTTCGAACTTGTGCACGATGCGGGCCGGGCGCCCGCGCTGCGGCTGGACTTCGCGCTGCAGGGCATCGACCTCTCGCAATGGCGGCGCGGGCGGATCCGGCTCTTCCTGGGCGCGGGCTTTGCCCAGGCCAGCAACCTGCTGATGCTGCTGATGACCCGCGTGGCGCAGGTCGAAGTCGCCGCCGGAAGCCCGCAACAGGGCGGCGAACGCTTCCCACTCGGCCGCGAGGCGCTTCGATGCGCCGGCTTCGATCACGAGATGCTGGCCTATCCGCAGCATGCCTTCTCGGGGTTTCGCGTCATCCAGGAATATTTCGCGCTGCCTGAGAAGCTGCTGTTCATCGAGCTCGACGGGTTCGAGCGCTGGGGTGACGCACGCGCCGGCCAGCAATTCAGCGTCTGGCTCACGCTCACGGACCTGCCGGAGTGGGCGCCCGAGCTGCGTGACAACAGCTTTCAGCTCAATGTGGTGCCGGTGCTCAACCTGTTCGAACACCCCGGCGAACCGATCCCGCATGAACACCGCACGAGCGAGTACCGCGTGCGGCCCGAGAACGAGAAGAAGGGCCACTACCAGATCTTCTCGGTCGACCGCGTCGTCGGCTATGTGCAGGGTGCGGGCGAGGAGCGCGTGTACCTGCCCTTCGGCATGGCCGGCCTGCCGGGCCAGGCGAACCAGGCAGATCAGGCACCGGCGAGCTACTCGCTGTCTCGCCGCGCTTCGGCCGTGGGCCGCGGCCAGGACCTGTTCATGTCGATCGCCACCCCGCGCCACCAGCCGCTGGCGAGCGAGACGCTGTCGATCTCGCTGACCTGCACGAACCACGAGCTGCCCGAGAGCCTGAAGCTCGGCGACATCAGCCAGCCCACCAGCAGCTCACCCGAGCGGCTGTCCTTTCGCAACATCCGGCCGGTCACGCCGCAGCTCGATCCGCCGGCCGACGAGCACCTGCTGTGGCGGATGATCTCGCACATCTCGCTGAACTTCCTGTCGCTGGCCGATGCGGCCAACCTCAAGATGATGCTGGGCCTGTACATCTTCTCCGAGCGACAGGACCATGGCCGCGAGATCGCCAACCGGCACCGCATCGCGGGCATCGAGTCGCTTCTCGCCGAGCCGGAGACGCGGTTGATCGGACGGCGCATGCTCAGCGGCCAGCGGCTGCGCCTGGGCTGCCGCAGCAGCCACTTCGCGAGCCTGGGCGGCCTCTATGTCTTCGGTTGCGTGATCGAGCGCTTCCTGGGCGACTACGCGACCATCAACGCCTACACCAGGCTCGAACTGCGCGACATCGACACGGGCGAGGCCTTCGAATGGCCGGCCAGACTGGGACGGCAATGCCTGCTCTGAAAGACGATCTGCGCGCTCGGGCCTCGAACTACGGCTATTTCCAGGCGATCCGCCTTCTGCGCCGCGCCGGGGCGCGCAACATCCGCGTGCGGCCCCATCTCAGCCTGGGGTTTCCGGACAACGACATCGCGCGCATCGAGCGCATGCGGGGTGCCGCAGCCGACGGCAGCGAGGACGCCTACCGCGTCACGGCCAGCTTCTTCGGCCTCTACGGTGTGTCATCGCCGCTGCCGACCTTCTACACCGAAGACCTGCTCGACGACGAGCGCGAGGGCCGCCACGCGCGGCGCGACTTCCTCGACATCCTGCACGGCTCGCTCTATCCGCAGCTGTTCGATGCCTGGCGCAAGTACCGGCTGCAGATGCGCGTGGTCGAGGATCAGGACCCGGAAGCGCTCGACACCCTGTACGCCTTCGCCGGCCTGGGCTCGCCCGCGCAGCGCGAGAGCCTGGCGCCCGAGGCCGGGAGCCTGCTGCGCCATCTCAATCTGTTCGCGCAGCGCACGCGCTCTGTGCTGGGGCTTCGCATGCTGCTGGCCGATGCCTTTGCGCCGGCCGCTGTCGAGGTTGAGTCCTGCGTGCCGAACTGGGTGCCGATACCCGACGACCAGCGCCTGCGGCTTGGGCTGCAGGCCCATGCACTGGGTGAAACCTGCCCGCTCGGCGTGCAGGTCGAGGACTGCGACAACCTGCTGCGCCTGGTCTTCGCCGAACTGCCGGAGGCGCTTTTCCAGCAACTGCTGCCGGGTGCGGCGGGCCATCGGCGGCTGCAGTTTCTGGTGCGCTTCTATCTCACGCGGCCGCTGCAGGTGGCTGTCGAACTCAGGCTGCGCAAGGACCAGGGACGCACGGCACGTCTCGGTGCGCCGGTCTGGTCGCGCCTGGGCCTGGACACCTGGCTGCCCGGTGCGCGGGACGGCGACCAGCCGGCCGTCGGCTTCCGCCTTGCGGCGCCCCTCACTTCCCCTACAAGGACCACTCCCCATGTTGCTGGTTGAACTCAAGCCGCTCGTCGGCCGCCTCGACGACCATTGCAAGTCCTCGCTCGAGAACGCAGCCGGCCTGTGCATCTCGCGCGGCCATTACGAAATTACGCTCGAACACCTGCTGCACCGGTTGCTTGACGAGCCGCAGGCGGACCTGTCACTGCTGCTGCGCCAGAACGGTATCGATGCCGGCGTCCTGCGCCACGGCGTCGACCGCGTCCTGGAGGAGATGCGCACCGGCAATGCCGGCCGGCCGGCGTTCTCGCCGCTGTTGCTGGAGCTGCTGCAGGATGCCTGGCTGCTGGGGTCGGTGGACCTCGGGCAGACGCTCATCCGCTCCGGCGCCGTGCTCGCCGCGCTGGTGGCGCGCGCGGGTTTCTATGCCGGCGGCGCCCTGGGGCCGCTGCTGCGCCCGCTGCACAAGGAGACCCTGCTCGCGCAGTTCCCCAGCGTCTGCGCCGGCTCGATCGAGGGCCATCCCTCGGCCGTGGGGGAGGGCGCAGGCGTCGAAGGCGGTGCAGGCGGCGCGCCGGCCGGTGCGATCGCCAAATACTGCGAGAACTTCACCGACAAGGCGCGCGCCGGCAAGATCGATCCGGTCTTCGGCCGCGACGCCGAGATCCGCCAGATGGTGGACATCCTCGCGCGCCGGCGCAAGAACAACCCGATCTGCGTCGGCGATCCAGGCGTGGGCAAGACCGCGGTGGTCGAGGGCCTGGCGCTGCGCATCGTCGAGGGCGACGTGCCCGAGATGCTCAAGGACGTGACGCTGCTGGGCCTGGACATGGGCATGCTGCAGGCGGGCGCCAGCGTGAAGGGCGAGTTCGAGAATCGCCTGAAGGGCGTCATCGAGGAGGTCAAGGGCTCGGCCACGCCGATCATTCTCTTCATCGACGAGGCGCACACGCTCATCGGCGCAGGCGGGCAGGCCGGTACGTCGGATGCGGCCAACCTGCTGAAGCCCGCGTTGGCGCGCGGCGAGCTGCGTACCATCGCCGCCACCACCTGGGCCGAGTACAAGAAGTACTTCGAGAAGGACGCTGCGCTGGCGCGCCGCTTCCAGCTCGTGAAGCTCGACGAGCCCGATGTCGCCACCGCGATACAGATCCTGCGCGGCCTGCGCGAGCGCTACCAGGAGGTGCACCAGGTTGCCATCCGCGACGACGCGCTGGTGGCCGCGGCCGAACTCTCCAGCCGCTACATCACGGGCCGCCAATTGCCCGACAAGGCCGTGGACCTGCTCGACACCGCGTGCGCACGGGTCAAGGTGCTGCAGCACGCCAAGCCCGACCGGCTCGAGGACACCGAACGGCGCATGCAGGCGCTCGAACGCGAGGCGCGCGGCCTGCGGCAGGACGTCGATCATCGCCAGCCCGTGGATGCCGGGCGTTTTGCCGACATCGACGCGCAGATGCGCACGCTCGCGGCCGAGGCCGAGGAACTGCGGGCGCGCTGGCAGGCACAGCGCGCCGCCGCCCAGGTTCTGCGCGACGCGCGCGCGGCCTTCGGCGCGGCGCGGCGCGAGCAGGGCGAGCAAGGAGAATTGCCCGAGGCGCCGGCGCTGCAGGCGCTCGAAGCCGTGCTGGTCCAGGCCGAGCAGGCCTTCGCCCGCGCCCAGGGCGGCGACGCGCTGGTGCGTATCGATGTCGATCCCGAGGTGGTGGCCAAGGTGGTGTCCGACTGGACCGGCGTGCCGGTCGGCAAGATGCAGCGCGACCGCGCGAGCACCGCGCTGGGCCTGGCCGATGCGCTCAAGCGCCGCATCCGCGGACAGGACGCCGCGCTCGACCAGGTGGCCGAGATCGTCAAGACCGCGAGTTCGGGCCTGAACGATCCGCGTCAGCCGCTGGGCGTCTTCCTGCTGGTCGGCCCTTCGGGGGTCGGCAAGACCGAGACCGCGCTGGCTGTCGCGGACCTGCTGTTCGGCGACGAGAAGTCGACCGTGGTCGTGAACATGAGCGAGTTCCAGGAGCGCCACAACGTGAGCCGGTTGATCGGCTCGCCGCCGGGCTACGTGGGCTACGGCGAAGGCGGACTCCTGACCGAAGCGGTGCGCCAGCGGCCGTATTCGGTGGTGCTGCTCGACGAGGTCGAAAAGGCCCACCTGGACGTGCTCAACCTGTTCTACCAGGTCTTCGACAAGGGGATGCTGTCGGATGGCGAGGGCAAGGAGATCGACTTCGCCAACACCGTCATCTTCCTCACTTCCAACCTCGCCACCGATGTGATCACCGAGATGACGCAGGGCGACGATCCGGTCGATCCGGCCCTTCTTGCCACTGCGATCCGGCCGCTGCTGTCGAGCCACTTCAAGCCCGCACTGCTCGCGCGCATGACCATCGTGCCCTATGTGACGCTCCACGCCCAGGCGCTCGGCGGCATCGTGCGCCTGAAGCTCGAGCGCATCGCCCTGCGGCTGGCGCACAACAACAAGGTGCGCTTCACCTTTGCCGACGCGGTGGTCGAGCGCATTGCGGCGCGCTGCACCGAGGTGGAGACGGGTGCCCGCAACATCGACTTCATCCTGCGCGGAAAGGTGCTGCCGCTGATGTCGCAGCAGATGCTGCAGCGCATGGGCAGCGGCGAGCCTGCCAGCACCGTTCATCTGGATGTCGATGCCGCGGGCGAATTCACGGTGCGCTTCGATGCCGAGGCCACCGCCTGATCCACGAGTCCAAGCCATGCGCACCCTCTCCGATCGCCTTCCCTCCGACCGCCGCTTCGAGTTCGCAAGCGCGGCCTGCCCGAGCGACACCTTCGCGGTCGTGCGCATGAGCGGCTTCGAGGCCATTTCGAAGCCCTACCGCTTCGAACTCCTGCTCGTCTCCGACAACGCGCAGCTGGACCTCGCGCGCGTGCTCGCCGCCAAGGCCGAGCTGCGCATCCTCGCGCCCGACGGCCGCGCGCAGGCCACCCCGTATGCGGGCGTGCTGGCCGAGTTCGACCAGCTGCACCAGGCTGGCGGCGTCACCTTCTACCGCGCGGTGCTGGTGCCGCGGTTGTGGCAACTCTCGCTCTGCCGGTCTTCCGAGGTCTACCTGCACGAGCAGACCATTCCGGAGATCGTGGAGGCGATCCTGAAGGGCGCGCGCTTCAGCCCGGCGAACGACTACGAATTCAGGCTGATCGAGCGCTATCGCCCGCGCAGCTATGTCTGCCAGTACCAGGAGACGCCACTGGACTTCGTCTCGCGGTGGTTCGAGCGCGAGGGCATCTACTACTATTTCGAACAGGTCGATGGCGCCGACCGCTTGGTGTTGCTCGACGGCAAGATCGCCCAACCCGCCCAGGCGGTGGCGGTCAACTACCGGCCGGCCGACGAACTCGATGTCGGACTGGCGCCGGATTCGGTCCAGGGCTTCGTCTGTCGCACGCGACCGCTGCCGCGCAGCCTGGTGCTGCAGGACTACAACCACCGACGCGCGGGTGTGCCCTTGGTGGCACAAGTCGAGGTCGCGGCCAACGGCATCGGCGAGGAGATGCTGTATGGCGAGAATTTCCGCACCGAGGAGGAGGGGCAGCGCTACGCCAACATCCGTGCGCAGGAACTGCGCTGCGGCGAGCGCGTATTCAGTGGCGAATCCACCGCCGTGGGCCTGCGCACCGGCTATTTCATGGACCTGTCGCACCACTACCGCGACGACTTCAACGGCCGCTACCTGGTCACGGAGATCACGCATGAAGGCTCGCAGGCGGGCGCGCTGCTGGCGGGCCTGAAGACCCCCTTCGACGAGCGTGAGGGCCACACCAGCTATCGCAACAGCTTCCTCGCGCTGCCGGCGGCGGCCCAGTTCCGTCCCTCGCGCACCACACCGAAGCCGCGCGTGGCGGGCACCATGAACGCCACGGTCGACGCCGAGGGCAGCGGCGACTACGCCGAGCTCGACGCCTACGGCCAGTACAAGGTGCAGATTCCTTTCGACCGCACGGAGAAGGGTGCGGCCAAGGGCTCGGCGCCGGTGCGCATGGCCTCGCCCTACGCGGGCAGCGATCACGGCATGCACTTTCCGCTTCACAAGGGCGCGGAGGTGCTGCTGTCGTTCACCGACGGTGACCCTGACCAGCCTGTGATCGTCGGCGCAGTGCCGAATTCGCAGAACCCGAACGTGGTCGACCAGCGCAACCCGCAGGACAACCTGATCAGCACCAAGGGCGGCAACCAGGTGCTGATGGCCGACACCAAGGGCAAGGAAGTGATCTGGCTGCATTCGCCCTTTCACAAGAGCAGCATCGGCATCGGCTCCGTTCATCCCGAGGGCGGCGGCAGCATCTACGAGGCCACCACCGGCGGCATGGACGCGGTGTCCTTCGGCAACAACAACGCGATGAGCTTCGGGCCGTCGAATTCACTCTCGCTCGGTACCAGTGCGTCGATCGGCGCGGCCTTCTCGAATGCTGTCTCGATGGGTACGAGCATCGGCATCAGCGCGTCCTCCAGCATCAGCTGGTCGATGAGTCTGGGGACGCTTCCCGCCATGGGCGCGTTCAAGGGCTCGGACGGCCTCAAGAACCTCTCGATCGACGACTCGAGCGGGGTCAGCCTGTCGCGCTCCTTCGGGGGCAAATCCAACGACACGGCAACCATCCAGGCCGGCGCGTTCGAGGATGAGGCCACCTCTGCCGCACTGGAGAAGTCGAAGCAGAAGCTGCGCGCGATGATCGCTGCCTACACGGCGCTGAACTTCGCGCAGTCCACCGCCTTCGGCATGGCGGTGAACGCGAGCGCCGGCGGGGCTGCACTGGGCTCGAAGCAGAAACAGGCCAAGAAGGACCAGGAGGCCAGGGACGCCAAGTTCGCCGAGGACGAGGCCAAGGACGAGGCGAGCGAAAAGGAAGGTCTCAAGAACAAGCTGATTCCTTCAGACGTCAAGACCGACGCCGACAGGCTGGCATGGCGGCTCGCCGAAGAAAAAGAAATCGAGGACAAGTACAAGAAGCGCGCCGCCGAACACGCCGCCTCTTCGAACCCCGATCGCCAGACGCTGCAGGGCTGGCCCGGCATCATCGGCAAGTTCGGGCTGGATGCAGTTTCCAATGTGACCGCGATGGCCTTGATGCAGGCCTATGCAAGAAAGCTGCAGGCCGAGATCGAGGACCTCAAGTTGATGAGTGAGATGAGCCTGGGGGTGGACGGCATCAAGCAGACGGTCAATGGCCCCGACGCGGGCATACCGGCGTTCCAACCCATGCAGGCGCTCGATGTTCACTGCGAGTTCGACATGTCGCCCTCGAAGGGCGTGAGCATCCAGGCAAAAAAGAAAACCGATTGGAATGCGAATCCGCCGACCGGGGGCGAAATAACCATGGGCGCCAAGCGCATTCACTTGTCTGCCGACGAACTCGAGTTCGATGCGCCGACGGGCCACCTGGGCAACCTCGTCGGCAACCGGTTGACGGGCTTTTCCTATTCGGTGGGCAAGGACACGGCAAGCCTGCAGTCCAAGCAGGGCACGGTGAAGGCAGAAGCGGATGCCCTGGACCTGGCTGCGCCGAAGGTGCGGATCAGCGTGGCGGCCAACAACGTTGCCTCGGCGACCCGGCGCATCAGCATCGACAGCAGCTCGGCCTCGCTGACCTTTGGTGTTTCGGGGTGGAAGGCCAGCGATCAGGGCCTTGAGCTCACAAGCGGATCCGCATCGGGGAAGTTCCAGTCGTTCGGCGTCAGCCTCGACGGCGCCCTGGTCAAGCTGGGCTGAGACCTCGACCATGAAGATCATCAAGCCCGACAACATGGCGGTCGTCCATCGCGCGCTGCGATGGCAGGCACAGGACCGCCTGGCCGTCGGCCTGGTGGCCCTGTTTCCGCTGGCGTCGGCGGGCCTCGATGCGCTGCGCCCCGAAACCGAGCTGTGGCAGCGACTGGCGCAGGCGCCCGGCGCGCCGGCCGTGCTCGACGAGGGCTACCCGAAGCCGAAGGCCGAGTTCCTGATCTACGGCGAGGCCTGTGCGCCCGGCGCCAAGGCCGTGACCGAACTCGCGGTGCGCGCGCGCGTCGGCAGCCTGGTCAAGCCCCTGATCGTCCATGGCGACCGGCAATGGAGCGCACTCGGCACGATGTCGGCGACCGCGCCCTTCACACGCATGCCCCTCGTGCCGGCCAACGCCTTCGGCGGCCCGGGCAACGAAGCGAACGCGCTCGGCAAGGCCGCGCCGGCCCTGCCCAACGTGGAGGACCCGCGCGATCCGATTGCCTTCATGGGCGACCGTCCGGCGCCGGCCGGCTACTGGGGTGTCGACAGCGGCGCGCCGCAACGCCAGCGGCACCTGGGCGCCGTCGGCACGGCCTGGCTGCAGAAGACCTGGCCGCACCTGCCCGAGGACACGGGCGGCGACTACTTCCAGAGCGCGCCGCCGGACCAGCGACTGGCCGGATTCTTTGCCGGCGACGAGGCGATCGAACTGAGCCATCTGCATCCCGAGCAGCCGCACATCGAGAGCGCGCTGCCGGCCTTGCGCGGTCGCTGCTTCGCGGCGCTTCGCGGCCAGGGCGAACAGGCCGGGTTCAGGGAGATCGCCACCCGTGCCGAGACGCTCTGGCTGATGCCGGGCCTGGGCCTGGGCGCGGTGCTCTACCGCGGCACGCTGGAGATCGACGACGAGGAGGCACAGGACGTTGCCTGCCTCGTCATGGGCTGGGAGCGGTTGTGCGACGCGCCGCTGCCTGATGCGCACTACCGCGACCAATTGCCGCCCCCGGCGGCCGCGGGGTCGGCAGCGGCAACGGTGGCACCAGCACCCGTGCTTGCAGCGCCCGCTGCAGCGGGTGCGACCGATTCGGCATCGCCGGGGCAAGCCCCGAAGCCGAACGTGGCCGCCCCGGTGCCCGCAGTGCTTGCCGACCCTGCATCGGCCGAGATCGAACGCCTCACGGCCGAGATGAATGCACAGACGGATCGGCTGCTTGCCGAGCACGGCATCCCGCGCTCGCAGATCGAGGCCATGATGCAGCCGCCTCCACCGCCGGTGCGCGACGTGTCGCTGGCCGAGATCGATGCCATGACGCAGAAGCTGCAGGCTGAGCGCGCGGCCGTGCTGGCGCAACACGGCCTCACGCAGGCCGATGTCGACGGGTTCATCCGCGGGCGCCAGGGCGCGTTGCCGCCGGCCGACGTGAGCCTGGCGGACATCGAGGCGCAGACACGGCAGATGCGACTGAACACCGAGCAGGTGATGCGCGACAACGGCATCGACCATGACGACGTGGCTGACTTCCTGAGCAGCCGCGGTGCCCATGACGATGCGGTTTCCTTCATGCGTCAGTTTCCGGCGTTGGCTTTGATCGATGCGAAGCCGTCGGCGCTGCCGCCGCCTGGCGCACCGTCGGCCACCGGCGCAGCGGCCGCCCCAACGCCTGCGAGCATCGCGGCGGCACCAGCAGCACCTGCACCAGAACCGGAACCCGCGTTCGCGCCCGCGCCCGCGCCCGCGCCTCATCCTCCGACCAACCGCGAGGAAGTGATCACCTGGCAGGCCGAGGGCCGCAGTTTCGCGGGGCTGAAGCTGGACGACCTGGACCTGAGCGAGCTCGACCTGTCCAACGCCGACTTCAGCACGGCCACGCTCGAGAAGACGCGCTTCGACCGCACCCGACTCGCCGGCGCCCGCTTCGACCAGGCCATCCTGCAGGGGGCCAGCTTCGAGGGCGTCGATGCGACGAACGCCAGCTTTCAGTCGGTGCGCGCGGCCGGCAGCCGGTTCACCGGTGCCGCACTCGGAGGCGCCACATTGAACGCGGCGGATTTCAGCGGCAGCGCGTTCAACGCCGCCAGCCTGCAGGACGCCCAGTGCGCCAGGGCCGACTTCAGCGGCAGCCGGATGGCCGGCCTGCGTGGCGCGAACCTGCAAGCCGAACAAGCCGACTTCAGCGGCTGCGCGCTCGAGGGCGCGGACCTCACAGGTGCGACGCTGACGGCCGCGCGCTTCGATGGAGCGCTCATGGAAGGCGCCGTGCTGGCCTGCGTCCAGGCCGAGCGTTCGCAGTGGTATGCCACGCAGGCGCCGAAGGCGGACTTCAGCGGTGCCAAGCTGCGCGGCGCGCGCGCCGGCGTGGGCAGCGTGTTCGCGGGCGCGAACTTGCGCGGCGCGAATCTCGATGGCGCGGCCTGGAGCGATGGCGTCGACCTGCAGGGCGCGGCCATGCAGTCGGCCTCGCTGGAAGGCGCGGACTTCAGCGGCGCGCGCGCGGCCGGACTCCTGCTGGCCCGCGCCAATGCGAGGGGCGCCAATTTCTCCCGCGCCGCGCTGGACGCTGCCGACGCCTCCGGTGCCAACCTGATGGGCGCGTCGCTGCGCCATGCGCAGCTCGCTGGCGCGCAACTGGGCGGCGCCAACCTGCACGCCATCGACGCCTATGGCTCGGCCATCGTGAATGCCCACACGGCGGGCGCACTCACCACAGGCACGCTGATGCAGATCCCGGGCCGGCCCGAGGCGCGACAGGCATGAACGCGACCGGACCCGCTTCCTTCGCCGATGCCGACGCCGCCCTGGCGGCAGTTGCCCAGGGCGGCCGCCAACTGGCCGGTGCCAGCGTCGCCGGACTCGACTTCGCAGGGTGCGACCTTTCCAGGGTGCACTGGCGCGACGTCGACCTGCGACAGGCGCGGCTAGAGCGTGCCAACCTGGAAGGCGCCGTTTTCGAGCGCTGCACGCTGGCCGGGGCCGTGCTCGCCGAGGCCATGCTCACGGCCACCCAATGGCAAGCCTGCGACCTGCAAGGCGCGCTGCTGCGCGACTCGCTTGGTGAGCGCATCTCGATGAGCGAATGCAGCCTGCGCGAGGTCGATGCCGCAGGCGCGCGATGGACCCATGCCACGCTCGACCGATGCGATCTGTCGGCAGCCCGCTTCACCGATGCCGCGCTGCTGCGCGTCGATGCGTACCAGTGCCGCTTCGACGGCACCGATTTCAGCCGCGCGCTGATGCAGCGCTTCACCGCCATGGACGCCGACCTGGGCAGCGCCCGCTTCGACGCCACCGACCTGACCCAAGCCTACCTCGCCGGCGCCAGGCTGGCGGGCCAGCGACTGGGCAACTGCGTGCTGCTGATGGCGCAGTTCAACCGGGCCGATCTCGCGGGCGCCGACTTCTCGAAGGCGCAGCTGCGGCAGGCCCAGTTCCAGCACGCGATGCTCGAGGGCGCAGCGTTCAGCGGTGCGACGGGCCTGCACGTGCGCTTTGGCGATGCACGCCTGGCGCGCGCGCTGCTGGACGAAGCCAACTTCGAGATGTCGGACTTCGCGCGTGCCGATCTCGTGGCCGCGCGGCTGGTGCAGCTGCGCGCAACGCAATCGAACTTCGCGGGTGCCCGCTGCCAGGGCGCGCAGATGGCGCGGGCGGTGTTCGTCGACAGCGACTTCTCGCATGCCGATCTGAGCGACGCCGATTGCAGCCATGCCGACTTCAGCGGCGCGAACCTGCATCGCGTCGTCGAGCGCGGCACGAACTGGCGCGACGCCGTGCGTCGCGGCAGCCATGCAACCGATGCCGGGCGCGCCCGCGCCGAAGACTGGCGCCCGACGCCGGCCACTCTTTCCTGAGAGCACCTCCCCATGAGCAACCACGACCCATCCCTCTCGACCTGCGCGCTCGACCGCGCTGCAGAGCCCGGGCCCCGTCTCGTCACAGGCACCGTCTGCGGTGGCGCCGGTGCCTGGCTGTTCGTGCGCAGCAGCGAAGGCGAGCAGCGCGCGCAGGTCGCGCCCAGCTGTCTGCTGGCGCCGGAAGACGGCGACGTGGTGCTGCTGTGCCTTGTGTCCGACATGCCGCTGGCCGAGCCGCGGAATGGCGCGACGAGCGTGCTGCCCTGCCGCCAGCACGTGTTGGCCGTGCTGTCGCGCCCGGCGACAGCGCAGGCAACGCTGCAGCTGCCGGGCGGCGCCAGGCTCGTGACGCAGGAGGGGAGCCTTCGCATCGAAGGCCGCGAGGTCGGCATCACGGCGTCCTCCGGGCTGCGGGCGCGCACGCCGCAGTTCACGCTGGAGGCCACCCGGGGCGACCTGCGCTTCGGCCACGCGAATGCCTCGGCCGGCAGCTTCACCGGGGTCGTCGGCGAGATGCGGCTGTTCGCACGCGATCTCAGCGCGCAGGTCGGCCGCCTGGTGCAGAAGGTGCGAAGCAGCTTCCGCACGGTCGAAGAACTCGACGACCTGCGTGCCGGGCGTACGCGCTGGGAGGTCGAAGGCCATGCCCAGCTGCATGCGCGGCAGGCCACCGTGCTCGCCGAAGGCACCGTCAAGATCGACGGCCAACGCATCGACCTCGGTTGAAGGGCGCCACCCATGTTCGCAGTGACCCTTGCCGGCGGCCAGTGCCTGGCCACCCCCGATGTCTGCCAGGTGCCCACGCCCCTGGGACCGGTGCCCACGCCCTTTCCGAACATCGGCGTGCCGCCGATGGGCGATTCGCCGACCACCAAGGTGCTGGTGAGCGGCATGCCCGCGCTGACCAAGGCCTCGAAGATTCCGCTCACCAACGGCGACCAGCTCGGCACGGCCGGGGGCGCGGTGTCGGGAAAGGTGATGGGCGAAGTCGAGTTCATCGCCGGCAGCGCGAAGGTCAAGTTCGAGGGCCAGGCCGCCGTTCGGTTGTCCACACCCACCAAGCAGAACGCCGGCAACGCCGTGGGCGCGGTGCTCGCACCAAGCCAATCCAAAGTCGTCATCGTCAGCTGAATCGGAAACAGAGGAACCCACATGAAATTCCACCCAGGCAAGAAACCCCCAACCGACACCCTTCCATTGCCCGGCCGTCGACAGGCGCTTCGCAGCGCCGCCGCGGCCATTGCAGCGCCTGCCCTCGTGGCCTGTGGCGGCGGGGGCAGCAGCTTCAGCAGCTTTGCCCAGTCTGCGCCCGCGGCCGTCAACCAGGCGATCAGCGAGTTCATGGCCATGGCGCCCGACACCGCGGGCGCGATGGTGCGTGCGGACGTACCGCTCACGCCCTGGTCTGCGGGGCAGGGCACCGAGCGCAAGCTCTTCGCAGCGAGCGCGGTCAAGACCTTCATCCTCGCCCAGTTCCTGCGCGGGGCCGAGGCCGAGGGCAGCAGCGTCGGCCTGTCCACCCGCTGCGAGGTGAGCGACATGCAGCGCAGTCTCGGAAGCCCGGTGCTGGGCGAACTCACCGGCACATCGAACTATGGCAACGTGCTGGACGCCATGATCGCGCGCAGCGACAACACGGCCACCGACATCGCGATGGCGGCGGCCGGACCGGAACGGGTTCGCGGCCTGATCGCGCAGGCGGGCCTCACGAACACGCAGATCTTCGACTCGACCCGTCGCGTGTTCTCCTACCTGGCGGGCGCCCCGATCGGGGTCGACCTGGGCTGGCCCGGCATGCAGAAGATCCAGAACGGCGAGAGCAGCGGATTTGCCTCGCGGACCGATGTCATCAATCCCACCGAGTCGATGCTGAGTTCTGCCGCCGACCTGGTGAACTGGTATCAGCAGGTGCTGACCGGCAAGTACTTCTCCACGGCGGCCAGCCTGCGCGAGTTCAAGCGCGTTTCCTCGCAGGCGACGGCGTTGTGGCAGGTGGTGCCCGCGGACGTGATTTCCTACGGCAAGGGCGGCAGCATCGACTGGGAAGATTTCCATGCGCTGTCCCTGGCAGGGCAGATGCGATTCGACAACGTGCCGGTCACCTTCGCCTTCATGCTGAACTGGCGCGGCGGCGAGACCAGCAACGCACGCACGCCTGCCTTCGGCGCGGCCGCGTCCAAGGTCCTGAACGCGGTGGCCGACGCGCTGCGCACCGCGTGAGAGCGCAATGACCATCGTCGCCGTCACCGCGCTCGCCCCCGATCCGCAGCGGCTGTCCGCCGTGGCCGGCACGCTCGCGCGCTATGGCCTCAAGGCGCTGGGCGGCACATGGGAGACCACGTCGCAGAAGGTGCTCGAAGTCGATTGGCGACCGATGGTGGATGCGTTCGTCGCGCGGCGCGCCGCGCTCTGGCTGGTGCTTGCCGATGCCAAGGCGCTGGAAGACCCGTCGGTGCGCTACGGCCTCAACCTGATCGCCGCGAACCTGCGCAGTGCCCTGGGCGGCGACTTCGGAATCGCCGTCCTGTGGCCCGACGACGCCGGTGCGGGAGGCGCGTCGGATTCCGCGCGTGCCGCGCTGCCCGCGCAGCTGCGCGATGCGCTCGTGCTGGCGCCTGGCGCGGCCTGGCCCGCCAAGCTGGTCGCGCACGTGCATCGGGCAGGGCGCCGGCCCGCGGCGAGCGCCGACCGGATCTCGGTCCACGGCAACGCGCAACTCGGTCAATGGATCGAACTTGCCCCCGGTGCGGGCAGTTGGCAAGGCGTGATGTTCGCCGTCGCAGGCGAGGGCGCCTCGATCGACTTCCACGCCACCGGGCCCAGCGGTGGCCTGCCCGAGACATCGACCATCGCCTACGGGCAAGCGGGCCTGAAGCTCGAGAGCGCCGGGCGCACCTTCACCGGCTGGGCCCTGCGCAACGAGGTCGGCGCCACGCCGGCCGGGCCCATGTCGTACTACGCACGCGTACGCGGACGCCCCGAGGCGGTGCTGTGGATGCCCTACACGGAAGAGGACGATGCCGATGCCACGCTGCTCGCACTCGACTGAGGCCAGCGCCCTCATGGTTCACAGCTTCTCAGGGCAGCAGGGCGGGTCCGATCACGTGCCCGAGCGAATCCAGGCGCAGCGCGGCACCGGGGTCGTAGCCGAGATCGACGCTGTATTCCTCGCCGTCGAACCCGTAGGTGACGCGATAGCGTGCGGCCTGCAGGCGCTGCGTGGCGACCGGGTCGCAGACGGTCTCGGGCGCGAAGGCCGGTGGCGGAACATCGCCTTCTGCAGTGGGTTCGGAGGAGAACATCCGCGACCACAGCGATGCTTCGGGCGGCGCTGCGAACTGCACGCCACAGCGCTCGCGCGTGCCGTTCTGCATCACCTGCGTGCGGTACACCGCGAGCACCGCAGCGATGCTGAACGGGCCGACGGCAGTCGGGGCGGGTACCACGGTTGGCGGCGTGGCAACCGGCTGGGCTTCGGCACCGGGTGGGGGCTTGGGTGCATGGGCGCAACCCCCTGCGATGGCCGCCGTGCAGAACACGGCGGAGGTCCAGGCGAACCGAAGAGAGAAGGGCAGGCAGTGCATGCAAGGGCAAGGCGGAAGCGGTCCGCCATCGTACGGGCTCGGGCCTCGGTGCGCCTTGCGAATCGACACGCGCTTTGTTTCATCGGCAACATGGCCGGAGGGCGTTCGTGAGCCGCCGATGGGCCGCCGCGCTGGCGCTGGGTGCCGTGGCCGTCGCCGTGCTGCAGGGCTGCGCGGCAGCCAATTCCGCGATGGGCGGCAACACGGCCAGGCAGGCGCGCGCCGAGGTCAGCTGGGAGGCAGGAAAAGACGGTGTGCTGATCGAGATCACGTCCGCCACCGATCTCAACCTCCACGAGAACGTGCCGCACACGCTGCTGCTGAGCGTGTTCCAGATGACCGACGCCGCAGCCTTCCAGAAGCTGAAATCCGACCCGCAGCGGATGTCGCACGTGCTCGCAAGCGGCCAGGCCGGCCCAGACTTCCTGCAGCTCAGCCGGTATGTGGTGGCGCCGGGCCGGCGCACGCTGCTCGCGCTCGACCGGGCGCAGCAGGGTCGCTACGTCGGCTTCGTGGCCGGCTACTACCAGCTCGATGCCGAGGGCAACGCCCGGCTCTTCGAAGTGCCGCTCACCGTGAGCAGCAAGGGCTGGCTCTCGAGCACCTACAGCGCCGAGCCGGTGCCGCTGGCGATCCGGCTGAACCTGGGCGCGCAAGGCATCGTCTCGGCGAGCATGCTCAATGCCTACCCGATACCGAAGAAGGAATCGGCGTGGATTCCGCTGGACGGGGGAGGCCGCGAAATCGACCTCGCGCCCCGGTCCGGCGAGGCCCTCGATCCGTCCACCCGCAAACTCTGAGCACCCATTCCATGAACGAGAAGGCCGGCATCTATTGGCAGCAGGGCATGTTCCTGCAGCCGCAGCATTTTCAGCAGTCCGACCTGCACCAGCAGTTCCAGCGCAAGCCGGCGCTGGAGAGCGGTCAGCCGCATTTCTGGGGCGTGGGCGAGCTCGTGCTGGGCGCTGCGGCCATCGCGAACCAGCGCATCGAATTGCAATCGGCCCGGGTTCTCTTTCGCGACCGCACCTATGTGGAGTACCCGGGCAATGCGGTGATCGCGGGCCGGAGCTTCACGACGGAGCAGTTTCAGGGCGACGAGCCGCTGACCGTCTACCTGGGACTGCGCCGCCTGCACGCGACAGAGTCGAACGTCAGCACGGTCGACGAGATCGCCGATGCGGCCCTCGCACCCACCCGGTACGCCACCACCTACGCGAGCGACGAGGTACCCGACCTCTATTCGAGCGCGCCTCCCGCGCAGGTGCGCTCGCTGGTGTTCGTGCTGCGCATCTTCCTGGACGGCGAGATCGAAGCCCTGCAGGACTACGAGCTGGTGCCGATCGCCAGGCTGGTGCGCGACGGCGCCCTGGTGCGGCTGGTCGAGGACCACGTGCCACCCTGCTATGCGATGACGGGCTCGCAGTGGCTGCAGCAGCAGGTCCGCGACATCCGCGACGAGCTCGCGGGCCGGGCCCGGCAGCTTCAGGCCTACAAGGCCCCGGGCGAGACCCGCGGCGCGGGGCTTGACGCAGCGGACGTGGTGCTCTTGCTGGCGCTGCGAACCATGAACCGCTTCAGTCCGCAGTTGCAGCACCTGAGCGAGGTCGAGAACCTGCACCCCTGGGCGGTCTATGGCGTGCTGCGACAACTGGTGGGTGAGTTGAGCTCGTTCTCGCAGCGCTTCAACCTGTTCGGCGAGGCCGAGGATGGCACCGCCGGCGTTCCGGCCTACGACCATCGCCAGATCGGGCGTTGCTTTGCCCGCACGCATGCCCTGATCACCCACATGCTCAACGAGATCACCGTGGGCGCCGAATTCATCGTGCAGCTCCAGCCCGAAGGCGACCATCTCTACAACGGCGAACTGCCCAAGCGCCTCTTCAGCGAGCACAACCGCTTCTACCTGCTCATTCGCAGCAACTCGATTCCCCTCGCGATCGCCCAGGCGATACCGAACGATGCCCGGCTTGGGCCAGCCGCCGAGATGCCCAGACTGCGCTCGCTGGCGCTGCCGGGCCTTGAGCTGATCCACCTGCCGGTGGCGCCGCAAGGGCTGCCGCGGCGCGCGGATTCGCATTATTTCCGCATCGAGCAGATCAGCCGGCAGTGGGAGTCGATCACGCGCGACGGCTTGATCTCGCTGTCGTGGCTCGATGCGCCAAGCGACCTTCGCGCCGAGATCGCCGTCGTCAGAAGGTAGGCCGTGAAACTGGTCGATGCTTTCATTCCGGTGTTGGCCGTGGTGCGCCAGTTCGCTCTGGCCCCGGACGGCGACGCCGCGGCGACGGCCGAGCGGCTGCAGCCGCTGCTGGTGCTGGCGCAGCAGGAAGCGCTCGCCATCGGAACGCCCGAGGACGACCTGCGCAGTGCACTGTTCGCGGTCGCGGCCTGGGTCGACGAAACGCTGTCCACCTGCGACTGGCCGCACGCCGGAAGCTGGCAGCGCCATTTGCTGCAGCGGCAGTTCTTCAACGTGTCGAATGCGGGCGTGGCCTTTTTCGAAAGGCTCGCCAGGCTTGGCGACGCGCAGACCGACGTGCAGGAGGTCTATGTGCTGTGCCTCTCGATGGGCTTTACGGGCCGCTTCGGCCATGGCGACCCTGGCGACGCAGGGCGCGCACTGGCCGACATACGGCTTCGCGCGATGCGTCGCGTGCTCGCCCAGGCGAATGCGCGGGGCCTGGACGCGGCGGAGGTGGCCGCGCTGGTGTTCCCGGGCGTCGAACTGAAGGCGCCGGAGGGCAGGGGAACGACGCGTCGCCGGCGGTTCGCGCTCTCGCGCCTGAGCGTGCTGGTGCTCACGGTGCCGGTGCTGGTGCTCTGCGGCTTGTACCTGGTCTTTTTTCTGGTGCTGCGCAATGAGGTGCAGGCCATCTTGCCCCTGATCTGATGAAGCTCCTCCGCAAACTGATCGTCTGGGCCTGCGTGCTGGCGTTGCTCGCGCTGCTCGGCTGGGGCGTGTCGCTCTACCTCGGGTGGCCATGGTGGAGCGCGGTGGCCTTCGTCTGCGGCGCCGTGGGCCTCTACCTGCTCTACCGCTTCTTGCGCCGCCTTCTGGTGGCGGCACGCTCGCGCAGCGCCATCGCGCGGACCGACATGGACCAGCGCCTGCGCACCGAGGCGATGGCGCCGCAGGCGGTGCTCAAGCGGCGCTGGAAGATGGCCGTCGACACGCTGCGGCGCTCAGGCCTGCGGCGCCACGGCAACCCGCTCGACGTGCTGCCCTGGTACATGCTGGTGGGCCGTTCGGGCGCCGGCAAGACCACGGCGCTCACGCGCTCGCGGCTGAGCCTGCCCCTGCAACAGGTCGACCGCAACGCGCCGATCCTGCAGACTGCCAACTGCGACTGGTGGTTCTTCGACGATGCCGTGCTGATCGACTGCGCCGGCCGCTACGTGGAAGCCGAAGGCTCGCGCGAGGACCGCGAGGAATGGAGCGTGGTGCTCGACCAGCTCGCGCGCTACCGTCCGCACGAGGGCATCAACGGCCTGGTGCTCACGATCGACGTGCGGCGTTTGCAGCACCCCGATCGCGATGGCCTGGCCGAGGAGGGCCGGGTGCTGCGTGAGCGCATCGAGCAGCTGATCCGGCTCTTCGACCGGCGCTTCCCCATCTACCTGCTCGTGACGCAGTGCGACCACCTGTACGGTTGGGAGGATTGGTCGGCGCGGCTCGAACCCGGCGCGCTCGACCATGCCATGGGCTATCTGGCGACGAACAGCGAGCAGCACTTCGTCGACCGCGCATTCGCCCGCATCGGGGAGCGGTTGGGCCTGCTGCGCCTGCAGCTGGCGGCGCGCGCGCCCGGCGCCACGCCGGCGCTGCTGATGTTCCCCAGCGAACTCGCGCAAGTGAAGGCCGGCTTGCGCCTGTTTCTGGACGCCTGCTTCAGCGACCATCCCTACCTGGAAAGTCCCTTCCTGCGCGGCCTGTTCTTCAGCAGCGGCGCGCAGCAGGGCGGCGCCGTCTCGACCCTGCTGCCAGAGCTGCTGGCGCCGGTGCCCGCGCATCGCACGACCCATACGGGCCTGTTCCTGCACGACTTCTTTGGCCGCGTCCTGCCGCGCGACCGCAACGCCGGCCTTCCAGCCGCGCTGGTCAACCACTGGCGGCGGGCCACGCGCCACCTCGGGCTGCTCGCGTGGGTGACCCTGTGCCTTGCGGCCGTCTTGCTGATGGCGGCGGCCTTCCAGCACAACCGCACGACAGTTGGGTTGGTGCGCGAGACCTACCCGCTGGATGCGCGCTTCGTCGGCAAGCTCGACGAGGATGCGCGAACGCTCGAGCGCATCAGCGACGCACTGGCCGTGGTCGACAGGCGCAACGACCGCTGGGTCGGCCAATGGATGGTGGCGACCAGCGAGGTGGGCGAGCTCGAGCAGCAGCTCCAGCGCAGTTTTGTTTCCAACTTTCGCCGCTACATCGAGAGGGGGAACTACGAGGCCTTTCAGGATGTGGGCCCGAACAGCGGGATATCGACCCAGCAGTTGCGCGCGGGCCGCGCGTACAACCTGGTGCGCCGCATCCATCACATCCAGCGGCGCCTCGCGGGTGATTCGCGCAGCGATCTCGACGGGTTGCCGGGTCTGCTGCCGGTCGATCCGGCCCGCCGCGTCGACGCGCAGATGGTCCACCGGCTGGAGCGACTTGGGCTCTCCTACATTGCCTGGCATCCGGATGAGGACGGGTTCCTCGATGCCCGGCTCGCGTCTTCGCAGATGCAACTGGAGCAGGAGGCCTATGCCGGGGCTTTGCCACTGGCCTGGCTGCTGGACCTGCCGGCGGATGCCTTGCTGGGCGACGACGTGACGTTGGCCCTGTTTTGGCGGCCCGTGGCGGGCGCCGCGGACGGCATGAGCGCCAAGGCTGCCGCAGCCGAGCTGGCCGCCCCGCGCGTGCCGGTGGCCTTCACGCTTGAGGGCCAGCGCGCCATCGACCGGTTCCTCGACGATATGGCAAGCGCGGTCCGGGATCGACCCCGGTTCGCGCGTGAAAGGTTGCGCTTCGAGCACTGGTACCGGCTGCAGCGTGCCAACGCTTGGCACCATTTCGCGATCGGCTTTCCAGCCGGCGAACAGCTCCTCGCAAGCGAAGCCGCTTGGCGAACCGTGCTGGCGCGCGTGGCCCACCGGCAGGATCCCTACACGATGCTGATCGAGCGGCTGCGGCAGGAATTCGCGTCGCTCCGCGACGAGGAATTGCCGCCCTGGCTCCTGCTGTCACGCACGCTGGGGCGGCTCCAGGTCGAGACCCGGACCGGCGCGATGCTGGCGGACAGTGCCACCGTGTCGCTGATGAGTTCGCTCGACGCGGTCGGCGGCCGGGCGCTGAAGGCGAGCACGTCCAGCCTGTCGCTCGGGCGCGAGACAGTGCGGCGGGACCTCTCCCTGCGCAAGCAGTTGAAGATGTACGACGCCAGCCTGGATGCGGTCATGCGAGAGGCGCTCGACGGCGAAGGCAAGTCCATGGCGCTGGCGGGTGAGTTCCATGCTTTCGGCAGAGACCCGTCCGTTTCCTCCTCCCGCCTGCATGCCGTGACCGATGCCATGCGCGAGCTCCGCAAGGACTCGGGCTTCGACGGCGGCGAAAGCGCGGTCGTTTGGAAGCTCGCCAGCGGTCCCTCGCACCTGCTGTTGCGCTATGTAGACCAGCAGGCCTCGTGCGTCCTGCAGAAGGATTGGGAGACCAGTGTCATGTGGCCGCTGCAGAGCGCCACCTCGATGACCCAGATCATGGACCAGCTGTTCGGCACCCGGGGCACCGTATGGGCATTCGTCGACGGGCCTGCAAAGCCGTTCCTGCGGCGCGACGCGACGCGCTTCGGCATGGTCGAGACGCTGGGCTACAGCTTGCCCGTGACGCCCGACTTCCTGCCGCTGCTCAACGGCGCCGTGAACAAGCGCGTCGAGCAGCTTGTCGGCCAGCAACAGCTCGAACTTGCACAACGCAAACGCCAGGCCGACATCGAAAAGCAGCAGCTCGAAGCCAGCCAGGCGGTGCAGGCGATCGATTCACGCCTGGCCGAAACCCGCCGCCAGACAGAGACCCTGCGCGCCGTGCCACTGCCGTTGACCCTCACCGCGCAGCCCACCGGCGTAAATCCGGGGGCCACGGTCAAGCCCTACCTGACGACGCTCACGCTGCGTTGCGCCGCGCGTGCCAACGTGATCAACAACTACAACTTCCCGGTGACCGAGCAGCTCGAATGGAGCGCTGCGACGTGCGGGGAGGCCACGCTGGAGATCCGGCTCGGCGAGCTCACGCTGAGCCGGCGTTTTGCGGGTGCCACCGGAGTGGCCGACTTCGTGGGGGAGTTCCGCGACGGCACACGCGACTATGGCGTGCTCGACTTCCCCCAGAGTCGCGCACGGCTCGAGGCCATGAAGGTCAGCAGAATCACCGTGCGGTACGACATGCAGGGGCAGGACGCACTCCTGAAGACGCAGGCCCAGCTCACGAAGCTCGCCCGCGATCTGGTGGAGATGGCGGCCGAGAAGCAGCGCCTCGCCGCGCAGCAGCTCGGACAGGCGCAGGCACTGGTGGACATTCGCACGCCGGGCGCCTCTGGCGAGCCGCTCATGCAGGTTTCGGTCCCGCCGCGCGTGGGCGCGTGCTGGAGCCTGGACAGCCGCCGCAAGTCGCCCCAGACCCTGCAGGCGATGTTCGACGCGCTGATCGCCCCCGGCGGCGCGCCGTGACGCGAAGATCCGTGATGGAACCCTTCGGAACTCCGAGCGCGCCTGCCATGCCTGCTGTTTGGCCATCCAGCGCGATGACAGGAGCCTCGCGCGCTGGCCTCCGGGCAGACCCGACGGCCTCGGACAAGTCGATGGCGGCAGCCTCTTCCGCGTTCGGCGGCGGACGGCGCTTTGTCTCGGCCGCCGGCCGAAGCGCTGCCACGCATCGCAGCGAAGTCACGACGGACATTTTCAGATCGATGCACCTGGAGCTCGCATCGGACGATGCGGTGCGCGGCCATGGCGTGCTTTGCGAAGACTCCAACGGAACTGTCGCGCATTGCGAAGTGCCTGCATCGGAGATGCGCTCGACCCTGGGATGCATCGGCGCGCCTCGAGAGGCCGACATCTGCCTGTGGCTCATCGAGCGCGGCACGCTCACGGTCGAGCAGAGCAACGGCATACAAACCCGCTTCGGGCCCGGCAGCGCATTGCTGTGTGACGTGGCGCAGCCGTTGCGTGGGCGCTGGGACCACGCGCGCGTCAGCATCGTGCGCCCCGCCAGGCCGCGGCTGGTGCAGCTGATCGGCCAGGCGCCGGCGGCAAGGGCGCGCTCGATCGAGGCCATCGGCCATCTTGCGCTCGCGCCTTTCCTGGCATCTCAGCTGGGTACCTTTGGCCACCATGGCGTCGCGCTGGGATCTGATGAGCGGCAGGCGGTCCTGGCAGGCATCTTCCAGACTGCTGAGACGTTGCTCGGTTCGGTGTATCTGGCCGGGTCCGCGCCCGCCGTGGATCGACTGCAGATGGTCCACCGGTTCCTCCAGAGCAACCTGCATCGGCATGACCTGAGCGTCGTCGACATCGCACGGGACACCGGGCTGTCGCGTGCACAGCTCTACCGCCTGTTCTCTTCGCAGGACATGAGCGTGCACGCGACCCTGCGCGAAAAGCGCCTGCTCAAGAGCCTGGGTTATCTGCAGCAGCCCAAAGGCGGCCAGCTGAGCATCGGCGCCATCGCCTACGCTTGCGGCTTTTCCGACCAGGCGGTGTTCAGCAAGCTCTTTCGCCAGCGCTTCGGCATGTCCGCGCGCGAGGCGCGTCGGCGCATGCCAATGGAACATGCGGTGGATGCACGTTTCGCTACCGTGACGATTGATTCCGGACCATCCGGAGATCCGTCAGCTTGAAACCTGAAACACGGACGGTTTCCAGTTCGAAGTGCAACACACTCGATCCCGAAGGAGAGAGCTTGCATGAACAGAAGCTACGAACAGTTGAGTGACGGAGAGCGCGGGATGATCATGGGGAAGAAGCTGCAAGGCCACCGTGCCAGATCGATCGCCCGGACCTTGCAGCGCGCTCCCAGCACCATCACACGAGAGTCGGGACGCAGCGGTTTCGAAGCCGATGCAGAGCTCGACACGATCGGGCGCCCGCGCATCGCGGGTGGCTACGACGTGGTGAGGGCCGGCGCTCGCTCGCGCCGCGTACGACGCCGGGCACGGCGCCTGTGCAAGCTCCACTTCGAGGGCGCGCTGTGGCGCAAGGTTCGAGCATTGATGGCGCAATGCTGGTCGCCCGAGCAGATCGCCGGCACACAAGGAGTTGGTGGCGCTGCTGCGCCAAGGTAGCGACTCGTCTTGGCCTTGCCTTGGAAGCGATCGCCTTTGCGCCAGTACTTGCCGGCAACCCATTGACGCAAGACATGCCGCCGCCCTCTGCGTAGCGCTCGCCAGTCGGGGCGCGCTTGTGCTTCACTTGCCTCACGAATGTGTCTGTCAGCGGCATCGCCATTCCCTTGCTGTCGGTACGTGGTTCAAGCCAAGTGCAGGTACCTCCAGAAGTACCGACGGACGCGAAGATTTCGATGCCATGCATCGCCACATGGCGAGAGGCAAAGAAAGGCCCCCCTGTGAGAAGTGCAAGTTGTGAAGCGGCGAGAAGCCGTATGAAATGAGGGACTGGCCCGCCCGGAGGTTCAGGATGCTCGACCGGTCAGTTCCTCGGCAAGGACGGCATCGGCCGCGCTTCTCGCCGGCTCCATGCGCACAAGATCCTGAGGCCGGATCGTTGTGCCTACGTCAAGCGGCAGCAGCAAGGGCAATGTCGCTGCGAGGCGCATCACGGGCCTGTGCGACGGGCAGTACGGCGGCACATCCGCCTTCGGGCCACCTCTTGATCGACGCATAGCTCGCGCGTGCCGTTGTCCAGGGCTCGGGCTTCGCCACCGTCCTCACCCGGTCCTCTCGCTGTTCGGCTGCGGCTTCCGGGCGGTCCCTGGACATCGCCCCTTTCACTCGCTCTTCATGCGTCGAGGCGGCTCCGAAAGCAGATCTTCAACCACCGCGGCACACCCCGCAGAAAGGCCCAGTCATGCGCGCAGTACGCAATCCCGTTCGCCAATCTCGGTCAGATGCCTTGGCAGCCACGGGCGTTCCCCCCGTACCCCCCGAGGGCTCACCAAAAGCAGCGCTCGGGAGCAATCGGGCATCGAAGTATGGATCCATCGGTCGCAAGGACCCGCGCCAGATCCTCACGGACCGGATCATTGCCATGCTCGAGAAGGGCGGCCATGTTTTTCGCGAACGTTGGCTGCGGGCAGCCGGCCGCGGAATGCCCCGCAACGGCAAGACAGGCAAGGCCTATCGCGGCGCGAATGTGCTGGTTCTCTGGGACGAGGCGATCGAGCAAGGCTACAGCTCCAACGTCTGGCTGACTTACAAGCAGGCGGCCTCGCTGGGAGCCCAGGTCAGGCGCGGAGAACGTGCTGTGATGTGCGTGCATTTCGAGCGCGCGCTCTCAGATCGCGGCCAGCGCGTGGACGAGGATCGCGATCCGCCGGCCGATGAGCGGGTGCAGCATGCGCCGTTCGAGGGCCGGCTCCTGTGTCGGCCGTTCTGGCTGTTCAACGTGGCTCAAATAGCTGGGCTCCCGAGCGAGGTGGCTGCACTCGGTCCACCGCCCGAGACATTCGCTGGCGGACCGGTGGAAGCTGCGGTGCGGCTCCTTGGCGGCTGCAATCCCACCATCCGCCATGGTTTTGAGCGCGCGATGTACCTGCCGGACCTCGACGAGATCCGGCTGCCGCTGCCTGAGCGCTTCACGAGTGGCGAAGCGTATTGCGCGACGTCGCTGCATGAATTGGTCCACTGGACTGGTCACCCGAGCCGCCTGAGTCGGTGCTTCGGCCAGCGCTTCGGCGACAGTGCGTATGCGTTTGAGGAATTGGTTGCGGAACTCGGCGCCGCCTTCGTGCTGGGGCACTGCGGCCTGGTCGAAGCGACGATCGAAGGCCATGCGGCCTATCTAGAGAGCTGGCTGCGCGTTCTGCGCGGCGATCGCAGCGCCATCTTCACCGCTGCGCGCCATGCGGGCGACGCGTTCGAATTCATCCTCGCCCGCTCGATGGCCCAGCCAGGAGACCTGGCCGCTCCGTAAGCTTCGCGAACTCCGTTGCCTAGGGCGTATGGCGGCGCAAGTGTGTCGCCGATGCCTGCGTTCCGGCTCCGGCTACTGGATGCGATGTTCGCATCTCGACTGTTCGGCATGCCGAACGTGGCGGCCTTGTGTTGCTATGAGGGCAGGATAGACTGATGTCAGCCATCGTATACGTCCAATAGATTTCCTGATGCGTTGCGCCCCACGCCCCGCTGTCGTCTCAACCCGAGTCCCCCGCGAGACCAAGGCGGCCCTTGCCTTGCTCGCCTCGAGACAAGGGCTTACGGAATCCGCGCTGCTTGCACTTTCCATCGATAGGCTGCTCGGTGCCAGCTTCGCTGGAGACACACACAACGTACTGACGGAGATGCCGGATCCCAGGAGAGCAAGTGACCGGGTCACGCTCAGGTTGCGGCCTGGCGACCGGGCGTTGGCAGAAGCCCGTGCCGCAAGTCGGCACATGAAGACATCTCGCTATCTCTCGATGCTGATCCGAGCGCACGTGCGCACCGCGCAGGTCATGCCTCCTGCGGAAATCGATGCTCTCAAAGCACTTGCTGGGCGCTTAGGCGCGATTGACCGAAATCTGAAAATGTTGCGCCTGTCTCGACACGATCCAGTATCTGCGTCCTGCACGCCGGACGGCCTGATGGAACTCGCGCGTGCCGTTCAATCGGTCCGTGAAGCGGTTGCTTCGGTGGTGCGGGCGAATCTCAAGAGCTGGGAAGCCGGTCATGGCTAGGCATCTGGTGGTGCTGCCCCGCACGCCAGGCTTGGAGCTGGACCTCGTGAGCCACGGCCGACGCGGGCCCGTCGCCACTTGCCGGTCAAGCGGCGGAGCGGTCGAGTTGGCGAGGGCAGCCAATCCCGATGGACCCGAAGTGGTGGTGAAAATATCCGGCGGCGCAAGAGACATCGAAGGAGCGTTGGCGCACCTGACCTACATCGGCCGCAACGGGAAGCTCGACATCGAAACGGACGATGGCGAGCTGGTGCATGGACGTTCCGCGATCAGTCGTCTGGTCGACGGATGGCAGCTTGACCTGTGCTCTAGCGGGTACCGGCCGAAGCCGCCGAAAGGCCGAAAGGACACGCGTGCGAAGCTGCTGCACCATATCGTGCTATCGATGCCGGATGGGACGCCGCCGCGCAAGGTGATTGCCGCTGCGCGCGCTTTTGCCCGTCAGAACTTCTCGTCGAAGTACCGATATGCGATGGTGCTTCACACGGACCAGGCCCATCCTCATGTCCACCTGAGCGTCAAATCCGAGCCGGAGTACGAACCAGGCGAACGACTGTGTGTTCGCAGGGATACGCTGCGACGATGGCGAGAGCAGTTTGCGGCATTGATGCGGGCGCAAGGCGTGGCGGCAACTGCCACGCCTTGGCAGGCCCGCAATCAGCGCGAGGTTGTCCACGACGGCGCGGAGGACCATGCTCCGCGCTCGCTGCGCCTGCTATGCATTGGTGCGGGCGCAGCAGACGGCAACACGCAACGCTGTGCGACTAGCGATACCCGACGGACCGAGCCCGGTGCACCAAGGGACCGCACACACGATTCCACTTACCCTCCCCAAAACCGCAGCCGGTGACACGGGCGTTTTTCGCATGCGCGCGGACGATCAGGGGCTACGTTCGAGCGGCGCAGCAGGAAGCGCCAGGCGGAATGTCGACCCACTGGCGCCTGTCTCGTGCAGTACCACATCGCCCCCATGGCGCATCGCGATCTCGCGCGACAGGTGCAGCCCCAGGCCGGTGCCCGCCACCGCGCCCACGGTTTCGGCTCGGAAGTATTTCTCGAAGATCCGGTCCGCGTCGGCCGGTGCAACACCGGGCCCGCGGTCGATCACGTCGACCTGCACGGTGTCGCCCGTCTGCCGCAGCACGACGCGAACCGGGTGCTCCGGCGGCGAGTACTTCAGCGCGTTCTGCATCAGGTTCTGCAGCGCGATCTCGAGCAGCGCGCGGTCGCCGCGCACCTGGGTCAGGGGGGCGTGCACCTCGAGCAGCAGGCGCGAAGCGCCGGGGAAGTCGAAGCCCTCGCACAGGCCGCGCGCAAGCGCTGCCAGGTCGAGGGCTTCGACGCGAAGCGTCCGGTTCTCGGGCTGAAGGCGGTCGGCCAGCAGGATGTTCTCGATCAGCATCGTCAGGCGCTGCACGGCGCGCCGGATTCGCTCGGTGCGCTGCTTCACCACGGGCTCCGCGCCGAGCTTCGAGATGTCGAGCGACTGCGCCGCGCCGTCGATCACCGTCAACGGCGTGCGGAACTCGTGCGACACCATCGAGACGAACTCGCGCTGCTGCGCGATCGCTTGCCGCTCGACGTCGAGCGACGCGCGCAGCCGGGCTTCGAGGCGGGCGCGGGCCGCGACTTCCTCGTGCAGCGCGGTGTTGGCCTGCTGCAGTTCGGCGGTGCGCCGCGCCACCGTGCCTTCGAGTGCCTGTTCGGCTTCGAGCCGCACCGCGAGCACGCGCTCGCGCTCGGCGCGGTAGTCGCGCTCGGCGCGCCGCGTGCGGTCGGCCACGGCCACGTTCAGCAGAATGAGGTGGACCATGGTCCCGAGCCAGTAGATGCGGTCGGGCGGCGCGCCCGGCACCCAGTCGCCGAACCAGAGCTTCAACAGCCCATAGAGCCCCAGCACCGTTCCCACCGCAAAGGCCGAGGCCGGCAGCAGGTATCCGAACTGGCGTCGCACGAAGATCAGGTAGCAGACGAAAACGGCGCCGAACAGCGTGGACGCGGTGCTGCCCGCGCTGACCCAGGTCGCGATGGCGGCGTGATGGCCGGCCAGGGCCAACATGAACGCGACGAAGTTGAACACGACCACTGCATTGAAAAAATGCGCAGCGGGCGGCCAATGGCGCCGGAACTGGAAGATGCGCGACATGAACGCGGTACCCACCATGTTGAAGAAGCAGTTGACCGCCAGCAGAGTTTGCGCGACGCGCTCCGGGCGATGGTCGAGAAACCACTCCGCTGCGAACCCCTGGCGGTTGACCGACAGTGCTGCGATGCAGAGGACGTAGAGCGCGTAGTGGACGTAGAGCCCGTCGCGCAGCCAGGCCCCGAAGATCAGGTTCATGCAGACGGCGAGCATGACCGCGCCGAGCAGCACGCCCATGATGGCGTAGTCGGCCGTGCGGTCGCGCTCGAAGCCGACGGGCTGCCACAGGTCCAGCTCGGCCCGCAAGGACGGCCCGTTGTTGCGCAGCCGAAGGAAATAAGTGGCCGGCTCCGTCGACAGGTCGACCGGGAACACGAAGTTGTGGTCGGGGATCTCGCGCGCCGCGAAAGGGCGGGCGTCGCCGAGCGGCGTCTCGACGAATCCGCCGCGCCCGTCGGGCGCATACAAGGTGGCTTCGTGGATGCGTGGCGGGCGCACCCGCAGCAGCCATCGTGCAGGCGCATCGGCCGTGCGCGCCAGCGAGAATCGCAGCCACACCGCGTCGCGGCTGAAGCCTTCCTGCACCGGCCCTTCGAGCGGCGCGAATCCGTGCTGCTGCGCGCCGCCGGCCACCTCGGCAATGCGCCACCGGCCCGAGGGGTCGCGCTGGATCTCGAGGCCGCTGGAGAGCTCGAGGCCACGGTCGATGCCATCGGAAGCCGACAGCACCAGCGCGCCGGCTGGCGTCGCAAAGCACCACAGCAGCAGCAGGCAGAGAAGAACGAGCAGGCGGCCCGGGACTGCCCGGATGGTTTCGACGTGGAGGCGCATTGGGGCGCGACTTTATACTTTCCGTGTCATGCCATCCTCAAGCCCGCGTACCGGTCTTCGCGTCCATGTGATCGAAGACGACGAAGACATCCGTGCAGAAACCGTCTTCGCGCTTGGAGAGCTCGGCTTCGACGCGGAAGGCTTCGGCGATGCCTCGTCGTTCTACAAGGCATTCGCGGTTCAGCCCTGCGACATCGCAGTGGTGGACATCGGGCTGCCAGGCGAGAACGGCCTCGCGATCGTGTCGCACCTGCGTGCGGTGCGGCAGCGGCTCGGGCTTGTGCTGGTCACCGCGCGGGGCAGGCTCGAAGACCGGCTGCTGGGCTTGCGCGAAGGTGCCGATGCCTACCTGGTGAAGCCGGTGAACATGATGGAACTGGCCGAGACGCTGCACGCTGTCGGACGGCGCCTCATGGCCGCGCCGCTGGAGAACGCAGCGCCTGTGCCGCCCGAGCCCGCCGCCTGGCGGCTGCTCGAAGGCGACTGGATTCTCGGCGATCCCGAAGGCCGGCAGATGGCGCTGACGACGAGCGAACGCGCCTTTCTCGGCTGCCTTTTCGGGCAGCGTGGCACGGCAGTGAGCCGTGACGACCTGATCCGCGCGCTCGGTGGCGACGTGTTCGATTTCGACGAACACCGCATCGACGCGATCGCCAGCCGGCTGCGGCGCAAGGCCGCGAAGCTCGGCATGCGGCTGCCGTTGCATTCGGTGCGCGGCACCGGCTACGTGCTCGCGAACTGACGCTCCCCGGGCAGCGGCACGGACGGGCCTGGCGCGTGGTCAGGAACCGTCAGAAAAGGTCAGGCAGGGCGCAGGAAAAAAAACACCGGGACTTGCACCATGCGGCACGCAACGCGCCGCATCTTCATGTCCTACTGGCTTCAATCTCCCGCCGAGCGTGCGCACATCATGGTCATCGACGACAACGTCGAGGAACTCCAGGTGCTGCTTGCATCGCTGCGCCACGCCGGCCACCGAATCAGCCTGGCCTTCGACGCGCTCGAGAGCTACCGCCGCGCCGGCGCGCTGCAGCCCGACCTGATCCTGCTCGACGTGCACCTGGGCGCCGCCAGCGGCTTCGAGGTGTGCCGGCTGCTGAAGGCGGACCACGCCACGGCGCACATTCCGGTGATCTTTCTCACCGCCGGGGCCACGCTCGAAGAGCGGCTGACCGGCCTGCGCGAGGGCGGCGTCGACTACATCCTCAAGCCCTTCGAACCCGAAGAGGTGCTGGTTCGCGTCGCGGTCCATCTCACACTCGCACGTCGCAGCGCGCAAGTGCCGCACGGTGTCGTCGGTGCGCCGGGCACGCCGTCGGAATCCGGAGACCAACCAGCTCACGACGTGGACCGCGTGATCGCCGCGGCCGCGCAGCGGCTCATCGAGAGCGATCTTGCGAAAGTGCCTCCAATGCCGACACTCGCCGCACGCGTGGGCACGCACGAGAAGCGGCTGGCGCGGGCGTTCCGCGTCCACACGGGCCGGACCGTGCCCGGATTCGTGCGGGAGGCCCGGCTGTTGCGCGCGCAGCGACTGCTCGTCGAGACGCCGCTCGCCATCGAGGAAGTGGCGCATGCGGTCGGGTTCTCGGGTGCCGCGAATTTCACGACGGCATTCCGGGAGCGCCTCGGTAGCACGCCGGCGGCGTATCGGCGGCTGCATCGCAGTTGCGCCTGCGGCGCCTGACGCGCAGCATCCACCACGCAGCGTTCGCCTCAGCCTATCCGCTCGGCCTGCTTGCGCTGGCGCTCCAGCGCCTTGCGCACCGAAGACTCGATCGCGCGCAGCTGCAGGGCAATGTCCTGCAGTTGCTGCGCCACGCTCACGAAATCCGTGCGCTGCGGCAACTCCGCGGCCGCAAGGGATGCCAGCCTGAGCCGCGTATCCGGCGTCGCAACGCCCATCAGGGCATCGACACTGACCGCCGCGCTTTCGGCAGCGGCACGCACCGCGGCCAAGGCCTCGTCGAGCTGCACGTCGCGGCGGGCCATGGCGTGCGCCAGCGAGCCGTGCCGCGCAGTGGCAGCGGCGACTGGCTCCTGGTCGAGCAGAGGTGCGATCTCCTTCATGGCGCCGATTGTGTCGGAGAACCGTGCTGTGGCCATCTGGAGTGCGCGGGCGATTTACCATGCGTCCATGTGTGTGTCGAAAATAGCGTCGGAACATCGTCCCGGGCGGTGCGCGTCTTGAGGCGGCTCGATGGGGCCATCGCAAAGCTGCTCTGGCGCTTGCTCGCACTGGTGCTGCTGGCCCTCGGCCTGATCGGCGTGTTCCTTCCGGTGCTGCCGACGGTGCCTTTCCTGCTCGCCGCCGCCTGGGCGGCCGGCCATGGCTGGCCGGCGCTGGAACGCTGGCTGCTCGCGCACCCGCGCTACGGCGAACACATCGTGCGCTGGCGGCAGTCGGGGGCGGTGCCGCGCCGCGCGAAATGGGCTGCCACCGGCATGATGAGCCTGAGTGCGGCCGTGCTGCTGGCCACGAGCGCGCCGCTGGCGGTGAAGGTCGGGGCGCCGCTGGTCATGGCGGCGGTGGCGTTCTGGCTGTGGCGACGGCCCGAGGCCTGATCACACCACGTCGGCCGGGCCCTGCAGAACGCGCTGGTACTTGCCCATCGCCTCTGGTTCCACACCGAGCCAGCGCGCCACCTCGTCGATCCGCGCCCCGCGACGCAATTGCCGCAGCGCGAAGGTGTGGCGCAGCAGGAACGAGCCGCCGCCGACCGCTTCGATCCCGGCCTCTTCGAGCACCTGCCTGGCGGCGACGTACTGCGCCTCTTTGCTCCAGGGTTTGCCGGTGCGCGTGGCCGGAAACAGGAAGTCGCCCGCGATCCCGGTTTCGGCACGCACTTGCAGCCAGTGCTGGAGCAGTTCGCCGGCCCAGGGCGCGACCGGCGCCTCGCGCGCCGGCGAGTTGCCGTTGCCGGGCACCGCGAGCTTCCAGGGCCGGTCGCGGCGGCCCGCGATCTGCGAGCTCGGCGCATCGAGCCGCAGCACGCGCACGTCGCCAGGCGCGAGCCCTGCGCCGAGCTGCAGGGCCACGGCCACGCGGTTGCGCAGTGCCTGCCAGCTCAGCGCGCTTTGCGCATGCCGCGTGCCCGTGCTGCCGGGCCGCGGGCGGGCGCTCGAAAGCCAGGTGATGAGCTGCTTCGCCTCGGCGAGCGAGAGGAACTCGGGCAGCGGATCGGCGCGCGCCGAATCGGCGTAGCGCACGGTCGGCTGCTCCGCGAGCCAGTCGGCGGCGGCGGTGTTCGCCCGCTGGCCGGTCGCCTCGGCATGGTGCCGGAGCACGCGGTCGATCAGGCGCAGCAGCCGAAGCGCATAGCGCGGCGAGAGCGACAGGTCGGCGCTCTTCATGCCGAAGCGCGCCTGCTGGAACGCCGCCAGGTCGCCGCGGTCGAGCGAGGCCAGCGTCACCGCCGGCGACTGGCCGAGGCACCAGGCAGTGAAGCTGCCCCACATGTCGCGGTAGACCGCGACCGACGAAGGAAGCCGCAGCGCGCCGTTGGCCTGCTGGGCCGCAAGCCAGCCATCGAAGGCGGCCTGGTGCGAATCGCCGGCGGGCTCGGGGAACAGTGGAAGGGACGACATAAAAAATACGCTAACGGCGACCGATGTTGGATGAGTATGTCTTTCCACTGGTGGACGGATTGCTGCGCGACGTGTCGGTTGAGCGCGTGCTTTATTCAAGCCGATTGCCGTTAGTGTATTTTGAAAGTGGAGTTTCAGGTTGCGGATTCCACCCTGCTTAGAGGAGCGCCCGCCCGCCTGCGTCGATCAGTAGACTGCCGCGCATGACGCCTCTATCCGTTCTCGACCATTACGACCGAGGCCACCTGTGGCCCGCTGACCGCGTGCTTCCGATCGCCGCGGACATCGACGCTGCCTACCAGCAGGCATTGGCGCTGCGGGCGTTGCGCATGGGCCGCGGCGAGCGCCCCGTGGGCTACAAGATCGGTTTCACGAACCGAACCATCTGGGAGCGCTACGCGGTGTATGCGCCGATCTGGGGAACCGTCTGGAACACGTCGCTGTCGTGCGCGAGCGACGGTGCAAGCGAGGTGGGCCTCGCAGGCACCTGCCAGCCCCGGCTGGAGCCAGAGATCGTGTTCGGCATCGGCGCAACGCCACCGCGCGATGCCACGCTGGAAAAGCTCTTCGAGTGCATCGTATGGCTGGCCCCCGGCTTCGAGATCGTGCAGTCGCACTGCCCCGACTGGAAGTTCAGCGCCGCGGACACCGTGGTCGACGGGGGATTGCATGCGCGCCTGCTCATCGGGCGCGAGACGCCGGTCAGGCGTCTCGCCAGTAGCGGGCAGTCACTGGACGATCTGCTGGGCCGCACCCGCGTCCGGCTGTACCAGGGCGACGTGCTGATCGACGAAGGCACCGGCATCAACGTGCTCGATGGTCCGTTGCATGCCCTGCACCATTTCAGCCAGGAACTGCAGCGTTGCCCGGGCGCGCCGGCATTGCAGCCCGGCGACGTGGTGACCACCGGCACATGGACCGATGCCTGGCCGCTGGCGCCGGGACAGCGCTGGCGCGCCGAATTCGACGCGCCCTTCGAGTCGCTCGACATCACGCTGCGGTAGGAGGCTGTCGGGCTTGCCGGCGCTCAGGCGGCAAGCGCAAAGCGCTCGTCTTCAGCCGCGGGAACCGCCGCCACCGCCTTCTTGATCTTGACCTTGTGTCGCTTCTTTGCGACCCATAGGTCGAACTCGCCCTGCATGCGAAGCCAGGTGCCGGCATCGCCTCCAAGCCATTCGGACAGGCGAATCGCCATCTCGGCGCTGATCGCTGCGTGCTCGTTCAGCACACGCGACAGCGTGGGGCGTGCAATCTCCAGTTGCGCCGCCGCTTCCGTCACACTCAGACCCAATGCAGGCAGTACATCCTCACGCAGAATCGAGCCGGGGTGCGGAGGATTGAACATATGAACCATCGCAATTCCTTTCAATGGTAGTCCTGGTAATCGACCAGGATCGCATCCGTGCCCTCGAACGAGTAGGTCACGCGCCAGTTGCCACTCACCGAGACGGCCCAGTGGCCAGCCAGGTCGCCATGGAGGGCGTGCCAGCCGAACCCGGGCAGGTTCACGGCTTCTGGCGTTGTTGCGGCATTCAGAACCGCCAATAAGCGCCGCAGCTTTGGCGCGTGATGAGGTTGAATGCCCTTCTTCGTGCCGGCCAGGAAGAACGCTTCCAACCCCTTGTGGCGCCATGTTCTTATCATCTTCCAAGTGTAGCGTGTAACGCTACACAAATCAACAAAGAACCGCTGTGTAAAGGCCGCCACGCGCCGGGCCCTTCTCGACATCCGCCTTGCGGCGAAGAGCACGACGTTGGGGATCACCTGGCGGTCCCGTCGGCACAGCGTGCCGCTCGACACGCTGACGAGTGCCCCGTTGTCCGGACGCCCGCTGGCGGTCGATATATGAATGCGTCGTTTCCCGGCCCGCCGACCGCAGCGGCAGCGCTTCAGCCCGCCGGCTGCAGCCGCGGCGCCGCCTGCCGCGCGGTACGCGGAAAGGTGAGCGCGACCGCCACCGCACCGAGACCAACGGCCATCGAGCCGATGTACATCCACGTGTAGCTGCCGTAGCGGTCGAACAGCCAGCCGCCGAGCACCGGCCCGAGCGCCATGCCCAGGCTCGAGAGCATCGTCGCCGCGCCGAGCACGGTGCCGAGGATGCGCGGGCCGAAGTAGTCGCGCGCCAGCACCGCATAGAGCGGCATCACGCCGCCATAGGCGAGCCCGAAGACGATCGCCACCGCATAGAAGCCGCCGAGCTGGCTGACCATCAGGTAGCTCGCGGCAGCGAAGGCCTGGATCAAGAGCCCTGCGACGAGCACTCGCTTGGCGCCGAGCCTGTCGGCCAGCACCCCGAAGATGAGGCGTCCGCCGAGGCCGGCCGCGCCTTCCATGCTGTAGATCGTCACGGCCGCGAAGGTCGGCAGGCCGCAGCCGATGGCATAGCTCACGGTGTGGAAGATCGGGCCCGAGTGCGCCGCGCAGCAGGCGAAGAAGGTGATGCCGAGCACGAGGAAGGCACGCGAGCGCAGCGCCTGGCCGACCGGCATGGCCGGCGCCGGGGCGACGGCACCCGCGCCGGCCGCGCTGCCGGTGCCCGGCGCCGCGCGAATGAACCAGACCGCGGGCAGCAGCAGCACCCAGGCGCCGATGCCGATGATCAGCTGGGCCATGCGCCAGTCGTAGCGGGTCACGAGCCAGGCGGCCAGCGGCGCGATGGTCATCGGCGCCACGCCCATGCCGGCCGACACGAGCGAGACCGCGAGGCTGCGGTGGCGTTCGAACCACGACGCGGTGGTCGAGATCACCGGCGCGAAGAAGCTGCCGGCCGCAATGCCCATGAGCACGCCGAACATCAGCTGGAACTCGAGCAGCGAACTCGCGCGGCTCGCAAGCACGGTCGCCAGGCCGAGCAGCAGCGTGCCCGCGAGCACCACCACGCGCGGACCGTAGCGGTCGCTCAGCGCGCCCCAGCCGAAGCCGGCCACGCCCATGCTCAGGAAGGCGAAGGTCATGGCGGTCGAAATGCCCCCGCGCGACCAACCGGTGGCCGCGCTCATCGGCTCGAGGAACACCGCGAGCGAGAACACCACGCCGATGGCGACGCATGTCATCAGCGCGCCTGCGGCAACGATGGACCAGTTGGTGTCGATCGCGGCGACGGCGCGCCGGCTTGCGGGATCGTTCATGGGTCTTGTTCCAGAAAAGTTGAAAGTGAACCAATAGGTTTACTTTAAATGGATTCCGTCCCGAATGCATCCGGGACAGGGCGCCGGCGCCGCCGCCGCCGGCGCGGCCTCGTAGCGGTCGTGGTGCCGCAGCCATTCCATCTTGTGCGGCACGTCGCGTTCGCCGCGGCCCCGGGGCACGAGGTCCATCATCTGGTAGGCGCCCATCATCACTTCCACGCCACGCCCGTAGGTCGAATAGGTGTGGAACACCTCGCCCGCGTCGTTGCGGTAGAACACGCTGAGGCCCGGCGCCTCGTCCGACGGGAAGGGCCGCACCGCATAGTTGTAGTAGACCTCGCCCTTGGCCACGTCCACGGGCGCGAAGCTCACGTGGAAGTCGTGGTTGAAGTCGCTGCCGTGCGAAGACACCCAGCTGAACTGCCAGCCCATGCGCTGGCGGAAGTGCTCGATCTCCGCCAGCGGTGCACGCGAGATCGCCACGAAGCGGATGTCGCGTTGCGCAAGGTGCACGTTCATGCCGTCGGTGTGGTCGGCCATGAACGAGCAGCTCGGGCAACCCTGCGCCCAGCCCGGGCCGAACATGAAGTGCTGCACCAGCAGTTGGCGCCGGCCGTCGAACAGGTCGGCAAGGCGGCGCGGCCCCTCCGGCGTGTCGAAGACATAGGCCTTGTCGACGCGCCGCCAGGGCAGGGCGCGGCGCTCGCGTGCGACCTGGTCGCGCAGGTGCGTGAGCTCGCGCTCGCGCGCCATGAGCTTCTTGCGCTCGGCGAGCCACTGTTCGGTGGAAACCACAGGATGGTTCGCGATGCCCGCTTCGGAAACGGCTTCAAAGACGGCTTCGGTGTCCATGGTCTGTGCTCCTTCGCCTCAGGCGCGCACGGCCTTGGGCCGGCGCACCGCGCGGACCTTGCCGCTCGCGCCGCCGCCGCAGTAGAAGAGATCGGCGCCGTCCGATTCGAGCCCGCTGACGCCGGTGCCCTGCGGCATCTCGAGCCGCGCGAGCACCGCGCCGCTCTGCGGATCGATGCGGCGCAGGTCGCTTTCGTCGCCTTCCCAGGTGCCGTGCCACAGCTCGCCGTCGACCCAGGTCACGCCGGTCACGAAGCGCGTGCATTCGATGGTCCGCTTCACCGCGCCGGTGGCGGGGTCGATCTGGTGGATCTTGCGGTCGCGGTACTGGCCGACCCAGAGGCTGCCTTCGGCCCAGGTGAGCCCCGAATCGCTGCCGGCGCCAGGCGAGGGGATCGAGGCCAGCACCCGGCCCGTGGCGGGATCGATCTTGTCGATGCGCGCTTCGGCGATCTGGTAGAGGTGCGTGCCGTCGAACGCGGTACCGGCGTCGGCGGCGCGGTCGAAGGCGCGCGCCGATTCACCGCTGGCGGGGTCGAAGGCGACGAGTTTCGCGCCGATCGCGGCCCAGACATGCCGCCCGTCGTGCGTCACGCCGCCGACCGAGGTCGCGGGTTCGAAGGGGCCGTACTCGCGCACGATCTCGGCGGGCTGCGTGGTGGGTTCGGCGCGGTGGCTGCTGCCGCTCGTCGCCATCGTCGTCGTGGTGGTCTTGCTGCTCATGGCTGCTCCTGGTGATGAATCGCGCCGGTTCGACGCCCTGGAGCCACTCTATTCAATCGGCAGCGCAGCGGGGAGTAACAAGATCGTCGTGAATCCCGCGAGCGGCGGCGCGAGCCAGCGGCGCGAGCGCGTCTGGCCGATGGAGCGCACACGGCCTTCGGCCTCGAGCTCGGCGAGCGCGCGCTGCACCGTGCGCTGGCTCGCGCCGAGTGCGAGCGCGAGCGCCGAGGTCGACCACGCCGCCCCGTCGGACAGCAGGGCCACCAGCGCACCCTGGTCGCCATCGACGGGTGGCGCGAGCACGGCCACCGCACGCTCGCCATGCGGATGGAGCACGAAGCCGCGCGCGGTGGCCTCGATGGCCGCGAGCGGCGCCACGAGCGCACGCAAGCGCCCGATCTCGACGCGCAGCCGCGCGCGGTGCGTCTCGTCGGGGAGGCGCATGCGAAAGGCATGCGCGATCAGCGCTTCGCGGTCGATGTCGGCAGGCCAGGCCTCGGCCAGCGCCCGCGCGAGCGCGAACAGCACCGGCCGGCGCGCCAGCGACCGCCATCGCCCGCCGGCACCGACGCCGCGGCGGCAGGCATCGACCACCAGCGCGTCCGATGCCAGCAGCGCCGCGACCTCGTCGAGGCGCAACGCCTGCTCGCCGCCCGCAGCGAGACGCCGCGCGGCCGGCCGCTCGAGCACGGCCTGCGCCTCGGCCACTTCGGCGCGCAACGCAGGCACGCCCGCACGGTCGGCCGCCTCGCGGGCCCGCGCAAGCGCCGCCCGCGCTGCCTCCACGCGCAGCGAGCGTAGCGCGAGCTCGGCCTGTGCGAGCGCTGCCACCGCCGCGAGCGACGGCGAAAGCCCCTTCGCATCCACGAGCCGCGCGAGCGCCTCCGCGGCTTGGTCGAGCCGGCCCAGCAGCAGCAGCCGACGCGCCGCGATGAGCCGCGCCTGCAGCGCATTGGCCGCATCGCCGTGCGCTTCGAGCGTGGCCGCCGCCTGCGCGAGCCCGCGCGGTGAATCGCCGATGTCGCGCGCGGCCAGCGCCACCTCGGCTTCGGCCACCACGCAGCGGGCACGTGCGAGTTCTTCATGGACGCCGAAGCCGCGCGCCGCCAGCCGCAGCAATTCGCGCGCACGCGACAGCTCGCCGAGCTGCGCCATCGCGATGCCGCGCAGCGCGAGCGCCGGCGGATCGTCGCGCAGCGCCACGCGCTTGAGCGCGCCGAGCGCATCGCCCGCGGCCAGCGCGCGCGCGGAAGCGGCGATCAGCGAATCCATGCCGTCCGGTCCGTCGTCGGGTGTTCGATGTCCATGCGCCTTCCGTCGTGGGGCCGCGCATTGCGCCGCCGTGCCCGGAATGTAATGGCACGCCGATACGCGACGCATCGGTGCACGTCGACCGCTATGGCGCTTCCGCCCGCGCCACCCCGAGCTTGCGCAGCGCGCGATGAAAGTTGCTGCGGTCCATGCCGGCCTCGCGCGCCGCATCGGCCACATGGCCGAGGTGCCGTGCCAGCACCTCGGCGAGCCAGGCGCGCTGAAAGGCTTCGGTGGCTTCGCGCAGCGTGCCGCCGGCAGATACCGCGGCGGTGGATGGAGCGATGGCCGCTGAAGGCTCGGCCGCAGCCGGCGCAGCCGGCGCTGCCGCCGCGCCGGCCGTCACCGCGGCCGCATCGAGCGCAAGGTGGTGCGGCTCGATCGCCGTCCAGCGCGCGCCGCGGCGCGGCTCGGTGAAGGCCCTGAGCGACGCGCGGCTGATCACATGCTCGAGCTCGCGCACGTTGCCGGGCCAGCGGTGCGCGAGCAGGGCGGCCTTCGAGGCCGGCGACAGCCGCAGGTTGCGCGCACCCAGGCGGTGCTGGTTCTCCTCGAGGAAGCCGCCGGCCAGCGCCACCACGTCGCGCCCGCGCGCACGCAGCGGCGGCACTACCAGCGGGTACACCGAGAGCCGGTGGTAGAGGTCGGCGCGAAAGCGGCCCTGCGCGATGGCGGCAGGCAGGTCGCGGTTGGTGGCCGCGATCACGCGCACGTCGACCTTGAGCGTCCGGTCGCTGCCGGGGCGCTGCACCTCGCCGCTTTGCAGCACGCGCAGCAGCTTGGCCTGCACGCCGAGCGGCAGCTCGCCGACCTCGTCGAGAAACAGCGTGCCGCCGTCGGCGAGCTCGAACTTTCCGCTGCGGTCCTGCACCGCGCCGGTGAAGGCGCCGCGCTTGTGGCCGAACAGCTCGCTGTCGGCCAGCGACTCGGGCAGCGCCGCGCAGTTCACCTGCACCAGTGGCGCATCGTGGCGCCGCGAGCGGGCATGCAGGCGCTGCGCGACCAGGTCCTTGCCGACGCCGGTCTCGCCGAGCAGCAGCACGGTCAGGTCCGATGCGGCGACGGTGTCGATCTCGCTGCAGAGCTGCTTCATCGCGGGGCTGTTGCCGAGCAGTTCGCGCGGCGCGCCGCGGCCCGCGCGCAATGCCTGCACCACGGCCTGCTCGCGCATGGCACGCGCCGCCATGTCCTCGATGGTCTGCGCGGCTTCGATGCCGGTCTCGACCAGCGCGACCAACGCGTCGAGCTGCGCCGGGCTCACCGCCTCGAAGGTGCCCGGGTCGAGTGCGTCGAGCGTGAGCAGGCCCCACACCTCGCCGCGCAACCTGAGCGGCGCGCCCATGCAGTCGTGCACCGGCAGCAGCGTCGGCTGCCCGGCGACGAGGCCGTCGTACGGATCGGGCAGGCCGCAGTCGTGCGCAAAGCGCAGGCCGCGCCCGCTCTCGAGCAGGCGCGCAAAGCGCGGATGCGCCGCCACCGGGAACTGGCGCCCGAGCGTCTCGTCGCTGAGCCCGTCGACCGCGAGCGGGCGCAGCACCTCGCCTTCGAGCCGCAGCAGCGCCGCCGCATCGCAGCGCACGAGCCCGCGCGCGGCGGCCAGCAGCGCACGGAAGCGCTGGCCTTCCGTAGCGAGGTTTGTGGTCGATTCGACACTTTCCGTGGTCATTTGCACAACATCCTGTTTGTTGCGAATTTGACCACGCTTGAAGAATCCCCAACAGCAGCAGGCACTTGCGAGCGCCCGCCGGCTGGCACGGAACGTGAGAGTGCACAGGCATCCGTCACCATCGTTCGAAGGACACCCAGATGAACCCCCAGACCATTGCCATTGTCAAGGCCACCGTGCCCGCGCTCCAGGCGCACGGCGAGGCGATCACCCGCCACTTCTACCAGCTCATGTTCGATCGCCATCCCGAGGTGAAGGCCTTCTTCAACGAGGCGCACCAGGCCCAGGGCAGCCAGGCGCGCGCGCTCGCGGGTGCGGTGGTGGCCTATGCGCAGCACATCGACCGCCTCGAAGAGATCGCGGGCGCATTGCCACGCATCATCCAGAAGCATGCCGCGCTCGGCGTGCTGCCCGAGCACTATCCGGTCGTCGGCGCCTGCCTGCTGCAGGCGATCAGGGACGTGCTCGGCGAGGCGGCAACCGACGACATCATCAATGCCTGGGGCGAGGCCTACCAATCGCTCGCGGCGCTGCTGATCGGCGCGGAGGAAGAGGTCTACCGCGCCAACGCCGCGCAGCCTGGCGGCTGGCGCGGCACGCGCGAATTTCGGGTGGCCCATCGCGAGGACGAGAGCGACATCATCACGTCGTTCTACCTCGAGCCCACCGACGGCGGGCCGCTGCTCGCGTTCACGCCGGGGCAGTACCTCACGCTGGTGCTCGCGATCGACGGCGAGCCGCTGCGGCGCAACTACTCGCTGTCCGACGCGCCGGGCAAGCCGTTCTACCGCATCAGCGTGAAGAAGGAAGAGGGCGGGCGCGCCTCGAACTGGCTGCATGCGTCGGCCACCGTCGGCACGCTGCTGCAGGTGCAGGCGCCCTGCGGCGACTTCGTGCTGCAGCCGGCCGCGGCCGCGGGCGGCGAATCGGCGGCGCGCCCGCTGGTGCTGGTGACGGGCGGCGTGGGCATCACGCCCGCGATGAGCATGCTCGAAGCGGTGGCGCACACGGGGCGGCCGGTGCATTTCATCCACGCGGCGCGGCACGGCGGTGCGCATGCGTTCCGCGCGCGCGTCGATGCGCTCGCGGCGCGGCACCGCAACGTGAAGGCGCTTTACGTCTACGATGCGCCGCGCGCCGTCGACCAGCCGCATGCGACCGGCTTCGTCACGCGCGAACTGATCGCCCAGGCGCTGCCCGAGGACCGCGACGTCGACCTGTACTTCCTCGGCCCCAAGCCATTCATGAAGGCGGTCTATGCGCACGGGCTCGCGCTCGGCGTGCCGAAGCAGCAGCTGCGCTACGAGTTCTTCGGGCCGCTGGAAGCGCTGGAAGGCTGAGCGCGAACGCGCCCGTGTGGGCGCCTTCGTGGGTGCATTTCCTACAGCGCTTCGGTGTCCCGCTGACACACCGCGTCGCGCAGGCATTGCAGTCTGGTTTCTCGATGTGGCGCGCTCCTCGGGGCGGATGCCGAACGGTGCTTCAAAGCAACCAGCGAGCACGATGCGCACCAGACCCGACACACCGGCAGGCAGACCCAACGAGCCAGTCTCCTGGGCGAGCGCATGGTGTGAAAAGCCCGCCACATCCCTTTTTTTTTGAACGAGAAAAGGAGCACCGATGACCAGCAACAAGACCCTGCTCGACGGCGCCAAGGTCGCCATCCTCGTGACCGACGGCTTCGAGCAGGCCGAGATGACCGAGCCGCGCAAGGCGCTCGAGGCAGCGGGCGCGGCGACCTTGATCGTGTCGCCGAAGGACACCGTCGTGCGCGGCTGGAAGCACCACAAGCAGGCCGACGAGTTCAACGTCGACACCCCGCTGTCGCAGGCGGCCGCGCACGAGTTCGATGCGCTGCTGCTGCCCGGCGGCGTGATGAACCCCGATGCGCTGCGCATCGAGGAGGCGGCCATTGCCTTCGTGCGCGACTTCGTGAAGGCCGGCAAGCCGATCGCCGCGATCTGCCACGGCCCCTGGACGCTGATCGAGGCCGATGCGGTCCGCGGCCGCACGCTGACCTCGTGGCCGTCGCTGCGCACCGACCTGACGAACGCCGGCGCGAAATGGGTCGACCGCGAAGTGGTGGTCGACGGCACCCTGATCACGAGCCGCAAGCCGCAGGATCTGCCGGCCTTCGACCGGGAGATGGTCCGCCTCTTCGCGGACGCGTTGGCGCATGCATGAATGAAGGGGTGACACATGACGGTGCAGTGGGACGAACTCCGCGTCGCCTACGAAACCTGGCGTGGCGAGCGCGACAAGCACGACCGCTGGATGACCGCGATCGCGGCCGGCGAGCCGTTCGACAAGGCGGCGCTGCGGCGCGACCTCGACGAACTCGAGGCGCGGCACAGGGTGTTCCTGGAAAAGATCAGGCCCTTCGTGCAGTGACGTGCCTCGCGCGACGATTTGGCCGGGCGAGCGTCGCGACGAATGCCACGGCCGCGGCTGCCGCGAATGCGGGCCGTGGGCCCCATCCCTCCAGAAGGCCGCCGATCAGCGGGGCGGCCACGCCCTGGCCGAGCGACAGCGCAAGGAACGCGAGTCCGACGCCGGCGCCGGGCGCAGAGGCGTACACCTGGGTTCCCCAGATCAGCAGCAGCCCCGTCACGATCATGTAGACGGCACCGAACACCGCCGCGCTGAGCCATGCCACCACATTGACGCTCGGGAATGCGGCCAGCAGGAGGGTCGCGACGCCCAGTGCCAGCATGCCCGCGACCCATCCTGTCGCAATGCCGAAGCGGCGTGCCAAGTCACCGGCGGTGGCGCCGAGCAGGCCCGCACCGCCAAGAAGTATCCAGGCGATGGTCGATGCCCATTCGTCCATCCCGCCGATGGTGACCAGCACATCGCGGCCGAATGTCCATACCGCGCTGCTGGCCACGCCCAGCAGCGCGGCGGCGGCCATCAGCCTGCCGGCGCCGGCAGGCAGCAGCGGCCTTGGCAGCAGCCCGCTCGTCGGACCCCGGCCCACCGTTCGATGCGTTGCTTCGGGGACGGCGAACGCAACCCATAGGACGGACGCCGTGCCGACGACCGCGAAGGACATCCACGCATTTCGCCAATGCGCCTGGGTGAGCAACGCGATCGCGCCGGCAACGGCCAAGCCAAGGCCGGCCGCCGCATTGATCACCGTCTGCATCCGGTCGCGCGCGTTGGTATTCATCGTGCGCGCGACCGCATCGGCCAGCGGAGGCGAGGCCACGCCTGTGCTCGATCCGGCAATGAGCACGCCCGCTGCGAGCACCAGGGTGTTCGGGGCCAAAGCCACCATGAGAACGCCGCCGACCGCGAGACAGCCGGCGGCCACGGCCACGGGACGGGCGCCGACGCGCGGCGTCAGCATCGTGGCCAGGACGATCGCGACGCAATAGGCCGCGTACGAACCAGCGGCGATCAGGCCCACGGTCGCGCCATCGAGGCCGAACTCGGTCCGAAAGACCGGCACGAAGAAGCCGTAGGCGTATCGAGCCAGGCCGTAGCACACGGCGATCAGCAACACGCCGGCCCCCATGAGCTGAAGGTCATGACGCCGAGCGGGCAGCGCCGCCACGGCTTGTTCCGGTTCCAGGCATCGATCCGCCATTTTTGCTCCAATCTCACAGGTCTGTAAACCACTCGAGGTTATCTATACTGGTCTGTGAAGTCAATCGAACACGGGAGGAAAGCCATGGCGAAAGAGAGAACCATGATGAAGCCGGACCATGATCCTGACGGCGTGCTGCGGACACCCGCACTGACGGCCGGTGCGCAGCGCATCCTTGAGGTCGCCTCCGATCTGTTCTACCGGTGCGGCATCCACGCAGTCGGGGTCGACACTATCGCCGCCGAATCAGGCATCACCAAGCGCACGCTGTACGACCGGTTTGGCTCGAAGGAGGGTCTGGTCGAGGCGTATCTCCAGGCGCGGCATCAGCGGTGGTGGGAGCGCATGGAGCGGCGCCTCGCCGAGTCGAAGGGCTCGCGGGTGCTCGCCGTCTGGGCGTCGTACGCCGAGGACACGGAGTCCTCCGACCGCGGCTGCGGATTCATCAACGCCGCCGGGGAACTGCCTGCCGACCACCCTGGCCACCGCGTGATCCGTGCACACAAGCAGGCCGTACGGCGCCACCTTGCGGCACTGATCCGCGCCGATCACCCCGAGATCGGTGAGGCCGACACGGCGGCGGACCTGATCTTCCTGCTGCTCGAAGGCGCCATCGCCCACCGCGGCATCGACGGCGACGACCGGCTGTTGCGGGGCGCACGGACGATGACCGAACGCATACTGCGCGACGACCATCTGGCGGGGAAGGCGACCCGCACGACCGGCGAATGACGCGTTACGCGGGCACCTGCTCGCCGCGCGCCGGGTAGTCGTTCTTGATGACGAAGTCCAGCGCCTGCACCATCTCCGCGAACGCGGGCCGCACGAACGGCATCGACTGGACCGACAGATAGTAGAGGCTGTTGTCGGGCTTCACGAGGAACAGCCCCGGCTCGGAGAACAGCGCGGGCTCCTCGATGCCGATCGAAGTCTTGCCGCGCGAGGCCGACACGTACAGGCCCCATGCGCGTGCGTCGGCCAGCGGCAGGCCATAACCGATGCGCAGCGCCTGCGCGCCGATCTTCTCGGCCATGGCACGTGCGCGATCCTCGGTATCGGAACTGATCGCGATGGCTCGCACGCCGCGCTCGGCAAAGGCGGGCGTGAGCCGCTCCAGCTCCTTCAGGTAGGTGGCGCAGATCGGGCAGTGCAGCCCGCGATAGAAGCACACGAGCGTCATGCGCTCGGGGGTTTCGTCGGCCAGGCGAAAGCGGCCGGCATCGAGCGTCTCGACGGTGAGTTCGGGCGCCTGTTGGCGTGGGATCAACATGGTGGGAGCTCCTTGGGGTTTCGGCAGGATTGCCATGGCTGCCCAAAGATCGCATGCTCGAAGCCATGGAACGTCCGTCTTTCATGATCCAAAGTCCGAACCCGCCGAAGCTCGACCGGCTTGCGGCCTTCATCGAAGTCTTCAAGCTCCGCGTCGCGGTTCTGTCGCCGGCCGAAGCCGGCACCGCGGCGCTGGTGCTCGCGGGTTCGCCGGTGCATGCGGCGCGCATGCTCCTGCGCTCCCGCGGCTTCGCGCAGCTGCCGCCCGACACGTTGGTCGCCGCTGCCGTGGATTTCGACAACGAAGCCAATCCGCTGATGAGCGCCATGCCTGAAGAGATCAGCGTCGCGCTCGACGGTGCGCCCTCACTGCAGGCCACGGCCACTGCATTCATGGCCGAGGCCACCGAAAGCCGTTGCGGCCGCAGCGCGGCGCTGAACCGGCTCGGCGAAGTGCTGGTGCTGATGGTGTTGCGCAGCGCGGTGGACGCGGGTACGCAGAAGCCCGGCCTGTTCGCCGCGCTCGCCCATCCATCGCTGCACCGCGCCGTGGTGTCGATCCACGACATGCCCGCGCGGGCGTGGACCGTCGACGAACTCGCGGGCTGTGCGGCCATGTCCCGCAGCAGCTTCATGTCGACCTTCCGTGCCGTCGTGGGCACCACGCCGATGGCCTACCTGAGCGCATGGCGCCTGGCGCTCGCGAGGCGCTACCTGATGGCCGGCGATACCGTGAAGCTCGCGGCGCGGCGCACCGGCTTCGGCAGTGCCGAGGCGTTCTCGCGCGCATTCTCCAAAGCCTATGGCCATGCGCCGGCCACGATGAAGAGCGCGCGCGCAGGGCGTGCGACCGACGTGCTGCGGCCGGCGACCATCTTCTGACAGAAACTATTATTTCCAGATTTTCTTTATTTGTGAAAGAATAGTTTTATGCCAAGGAGATCGAACGCCGTCGAAAGCCTGCCCGGGGTGGTGCTGAATGCATTGGCGCAGCTTGGCAACGACCTGGCCATCGCGCGCAAGCGCCGCAAGCAGTCGCTGCGCGGATGGGCAGCCCGGTTGAACGTCTCCGTGCCGACGCTGGCGAAGATGGAAAAAGGCGATCCCACGGTATCGGCGGGCGTCTACGCCACAGCGCTCTGGCTGACAAGGCGCCATGAGGCCCTGGCGGCATTGGCGGACCCGAAGCACGATCTGGTAGCGCTGGAAAACGACGTCCAGACGGCCACGCGCCGGGGAGCGAAGACCCATGTCTGACGGCAGCACCTACGAACCGACGGACCGGCTGTCGCTCTGGATGCTCACCGACCCGCACAACCCCGTGCGCGTGGGCGAGGTCTCGCTGTCGCTGCGCGGGCAGGGCGTGGCCTTGCGCTATGACTCACATTGGCTTCGGCACGGGTTTGCGATCAGCGAGGATCTCCCGCTCGTCGACGAGCTCTTCGTTCCTTCGCAGAAGCAGGAAGCGGCCGGGGCGGTGGACGATGCGCGGCCCGATCGATGGGGTGAGCGGGTCATCCGCAAGTTCGAGCGCTCGCCGCGCATGTCGCTGCTCGAGTTCCTGCTTTTCGCTGGCGCGGACCGCTACGGCGCACTCGGCGTGAGCCAGCTGCCGGACACGTACAGCCCCTGGGGCGCATCGCCGATCCCGACGCTCGGCGATCTTCCGGCGATGGGCGAAGTGATCCGCAAGGTTCTTGCCAATGAAGCCGTTGGAGACATCGAGCAGCGGCTGCTGCGGCCCGGGGTCTCGCTCGGCGGCGCACGGCCGAAGTCGCTGGTCGAGATCGACGGCGAACCCTGGCTCGTCAAGTTCTGCGAAGGCGAGGACGAAGACACGCCGCTGATCGAACATGCAACGATGACGCTCGCCGCGCAGTGCGGCATCGACGTGGCCCCCACGCGGGCGCTGCCGGTGGGCGCGCGGCACGCTGTCGCGGTTCGCCGCTTCGACCGGGACGCGGCCTGGCGCATCCACGCGATTTCTGCGCACGTGGCCTTGCGCGCCGTGGGCGAGGCCTACGGCTACCCGAACCTGGCGCAGCAGTTGCGGCGCATGGCCCGCGCGAACGAGATCGCGCAGCAGCAGGCCCAGCTGTTCAGGCGCATGGTGTTCAACATCCTCATGGACAACACCGACGACCATGAAAAGAACCATGCCCTGCTGCGGCACGCGGACGGCAGCTGGTCCCTGTCACCCGCGTTCGACGTGGTGCCGAGCATGAGCGGCCTCGGCTACCAGGCGCTCCTCGTGGGGCGTGACGGTTCGGCTTCCACGCTGGACAACGCGTTGTCCGGACATGCGGCCTTCGGGCTCAAGCTTCCCGCGGCCAAGGCCATCGTCCAGGCGATGGCACAGGTCGTGGGCCACTGGAAATCGCACTTCCGGGCTTGCGGTGTCGGCGAGGCCGACCTGGCCATGCTCGCGCAGTACCTGGACAACGACAGGCTCGGCACCCAACGCAGGGCCTACGCCGCCGCTGCCGGCGCCAGCACGCTCTCCAGAAAACGCTGAGCCGCTGAAGTCTGGCCGCCGGGCGGCAGCGCGAGCGCGATGCCGATCGCCGTCTGCGCGCCCGGTCCGGCCAGCTTCTTGAAGACGATGTTGCGCGCCACGTGGCGCGCCGCCACCGAGGGCACCAGCGCCACGCCCAGGCCGCTTTCGACCAGGCTGATGAGCGTTTGCACCTGCACCGCCTCCTGCTGCACGTTCGGAATGAACCCCGCCTGCTGGCAGGCCAGCAGCGCCGCGGCGTGCAGGCCCGGCACCTCCATGGCGCCGTACATCACGAAGGTCTCCCCGGCCAGGTCGGCCAGGGTGAGCCGCCGGCGGCGTGCGAGCGGGTGGTCGACCGAGAGCGCCGCCATGAACACGTCGCGCTCCGCCGGGAAGATGCGCGCCTTGCATGCGCGCCCGATCGGAAAGCGCACCAGCCCCACGTCGACGTCGCCGCTTTCCACCATCTCGACGATGCGCGCCGTGGTCGACTCGGCCAGCTGCAGGTGCACGCCCGGGTAGCGCGCACGAAAGCGCGGCAGCACGCGCGGCATCAGCGCATAGGTGGCCGAGCCCACGAAGCCCACGCGCAGGATGCCGGCCTCGCCGCGCGAAGCGGCCTGCGCCGCAAGCGCGAACTGCTCGCTGTGGAACACCGCGCGCCGCGCGTTCTCGAGCGCGGCCGCGCCGGCGGGCGTGAGCTCGGTGCCGCGCCGGTTGCGCACGAACAGCGGCACGCCGAGTTGTTCTTCGAGCCGCCGGATCGAGGCCGACAGCGGAGGCTGCGCCATGTGCAGCCGCTCGGCCGCGCGATGGAAGTTGAGCGTCTCGGCCAGAGCGATGAAGTGGCGCAGTTGGCGTATGTCCATGATCTCCAAAAGGTATCACAGAGCGGGAATTTGATATTGGACGGCGCAGCGCGCCCTTTCCAGAATGGGGGCCAGGAGACAAACAGACGATGCTTCCCCTTCAGGGTGTGAAGGTGCTCGACCTATCGAGCGTGGTGTTCGGGCCGCTGGCCAGCCAGACGCTGGCCGACTACGGCGCCGAGGTGATCAAGATCGAGCCGCCCGAGGGCGACTCGACACGCCACACCGGTCCGGCCGCCGAGGCCGGCATGTCGGCCGTATTCCTCGGCAGCAACCACAGCAAGAAGAGCGTGGTGCTCGACCTCAAGCGCCCGGCCGCACGCGAGGCGCTGCTGGCGCTGCTGGCAGATGCCGACGTGTTCATGCACAGCATGCGTCCGCAGAAGCTCGCCGCGCTCGGCATCGACCCCGAGACGCTGACCGCGCGCTTTCCGCGCCTGGTGTATGCCGGTCTGCACGGCTTTGCGCAAGGAGGTCCCTACGCGGGGCGCCCGGCCTACGACGACGTGATCCAGGGGATGTCCGGGCTGTCGGCCCTGATGGCGCAGCAGGGCGGCGAGGCGCGATACCTGCCCACCATCGCGGCCGACAAGACCTGCGCGCTGGTCGCGGCGCAGGCCATCCTGGCGGCGCTGTTCGGGCGCGAGCGCACGGGCCGCGGCTGCTTCGTCGAGATCCCGATGTTCGAAACCATGGTGGCCTTCAACCTGGTCGAGCACATGTACGGCCGCCACTTCGAGCCGCCGCTCGCCGCGGCCGGCTATCCGCGCGTGCTCACGCCCTGGCGCCGGCCCTGGCGCACCGCCGACGGGCACATCTGCATGATGCCGTACACCACCCAGCACTGGCAGCGCTTCTTCGCCGAAGTCGGCGAGCCGGCGCTGGCGTCCGATCCGCGCTTTGCCGACATGGCCGCGCGCACGCGCCACATCGGCGAGCTGCTCGCGCTCGCCGGCAGCTTCGTGGCGCGCGGCAGCACCGCAAAGTGGCTGGCCACCTGCGAGCGGCTGGAAATCCCGGCCGCACCCATCCGCGCGCTGGACGACCTGCCGGCCGACCCTCACCTCGTGGCCACGGGCTTCTTCGCCGAACTGGACGACCCGCACATGGGGACGATGCGTTTCCCCGGCGTGCCGGTGAAGTTCGACGGGGTGCGCCCGCCGGTGCGCATGCCGCCGCGCCTGGGCGAGCACACACGCGAAAGCCTCGCCGCGGCGGGCTGGTCCGCCGCACGCATCGACACCTTCCTGGAGACCTCCCGATGACCGATCTTCCGCAGTTCACCCCCGCGCACCGCGCGCTGCCCCGCCTGGGCCAAGGCTTCGCCTGGCAGGACCTCTCGGTCGGCCAGCGCATGCGCACCTTCCGGCGCAGCATCACCGAGGCCGACCTCGTCAACTTCATCGGCGTGACCGGCATGCTGGAGGCGATCTTCATCGACGCCGAGTACGAAGCCGGCGCCATCGCGGGCCGCCCCGTGCCGGCCGCGCTCACCTACACGCTGGTGGAAGGCTTCATCCTGCAGACCATGATCCAGGGCACCGGCCTGGCCATGCTCGAGCTGGTGCAGAAGATCCATGCGCCGGTGCGGGTGGGCGACAGCATCGAGGCCGTGGTCGAAGTCACCGGCATCCGGCCGACCTCCAAGGGCAACCGCGCGATCGTCGACTCGCGCATCGAGGTCTTCAACCAGCACGGCCGATGCGTCATGCACTACGACGCGCGGCGCCTGCTCGCGGGCCGCGCCGCGGACGCATCCGCCTGATTTCGAACCGCCAACAACCACAACGGAGACAACACCGCCATGAAAGCAACCCGCCTCTTTTCGCGCCGCCGGCTGGCGATCGCGAGTGCTGCCGCCGCAGTGCTCGCGATCGCCGCCCCGGCCGCCTTCGCACAGGCGCCGGCCTGGCCGGCCAAGCCCATCACGCTGGTCGTGCCGTTCCCGCCGGGCGGGCCGACCGACCTCGTGGCGCGCGTGCTCGCGCAGAAGCTCGGCGAGCAGCTGGGCCAGAGCGTGCTGGTCGACAACCGCGGCGGCGCCAACGGCAACATCGGCGCGCAGATGGTCGCCAAGGCACCGGCCGACGGCTACACCGTCCTCTACAACACCTCGTCGATCGCGCTGAGCCCGGCGCTCTACAAGAGCGTGTCGTACGACGTGCTGAAGGACTTCGCGCCAGTCGCGCTGGTGGCCGTGGTGCCGCTCGCGCTGGTGACCCATCCGTCGATTCCGGCGAACAACGTGAGGGAGTTCGTGGCCTATGCCAAGGCCAACCCCGGCAAGCTCTCGTACGGCTCGGCGGGCAACGGCAACGTGACGCACCTGGGCGCCTTCCAGTTCGTGCAGGCGCACGGCCTGGAGGCCACGCACGTGCCCTACAAGGGCAGCGCGCCGGCCGACGTCGACCTGGTGGGCGGCCAGATCCAGTTCATGACCGACACGGTCAACTCGGTGATGGGCTTCGTGCGCGACAAGCGCATGAAGATGCTGGCGGTGACCACCGCCAAGCGCATGTCGCTGTTTCCCGATGTGCCCACGCTGGCCGAGTCGGGCATGCCCGGCTTCGAGGTGGGCGCATGGCAGGGCGTGATGGTGCCGGCCGCCACGCCGCCGGCCGTGGTGGAGCGCCTGAACGCCGAGATCGTCAAGGCGCTCAAGTCGGCGGAGGTGCGCGACCGGCTGGCCGTGCAGGGCGCCGAACCGCTGGGCTCTACCCCGCAGGAATACGGCGCCTACGTGAAGAAGGAACTGGCACGCTGGGCCGGCGTGGTCAAGGCCACCGGCGTGACTCTGGAATGAAGGTGCCGACCATGTCCATGTCCTTCCTCCATCGCGGTTTCGCCGCGTCGCTCGTGTGGCTGGCGGCCCTGCTCGGTGGGGCCCCGCTGCATGCGCAGGACTTTCCTTCCAGGCCCATCAAGTTCGTCGTGCCGTTTCCGCCGGGCAGCGGCACCGACACCTCGGCGCGCTACTTCGCACGCAAGCTCACCGAACTCACGGCCCAGCCCGTGGTGGTGGAGAACAAACCCGGCGCCAACGGCTTCATCGCCGTGAAGGCCGTGCTCTCGGCGCCGGCCGACGGCTACACCGTGTTCGTCGGCAGCAACTCCACGCTGGCGGTGAACGTCGCGCTGTTCAGGCAACTGCCCTACGACCCGGTGGCCGACCTTGCGCCGCTCACGATGATGATGCGGTCGCCCGCGCTCGTCGTGGTGCCCGGCAACTCGAGCTACAGGAATTTGTCGGCGCTGATCGAGGGCGCGAAGGCCCGGCCCGGCGTGCTGAACTACGGTGCGGGCTCGGCCGGCTACCAGCTGATGTCCGAACTCTTCAACGACGCGGCCAAGGTCCGCACCACGCATGTGCCGTTCAAGGGTGCCGGCGAGGCGGCGATGGCGGTGGTGTCGGGCACGGTGGACATGGCCTTTGCGGAAATCACCAGCGTGCAGGAACTGACCAAGGCCGGCAAGGTGCAAGCGCTGGCCGTAGCGGCCGACAAGCGCGTGCCCGTGCTGCCAGACGTGCCGACCGCCAGCGAGGCCGGCCTGCCGGGCTTCGCGGCCTACACCTGGGTCGGCGCCATGGTGTCGGCCAAGACGCCCAAGGCCGAGACCGACACGCTCGCGACCCTGCTCACCAAGATCGCGAACCTGCCCGAGACGCGTGCGTTCTACGAGCGCCTCGGTGCCGAGGTCATGCGCGGCGGGCCCGAGGAGATGCGCGCCTTCCAGGCCGCCGAGATCCAGCTGTGGAAGCGCATTGCGGTCAAGGCCAATGTCGAGCAGCAGTAGCAAGGCGCCACCGGTGCCGCCGCAGGCCGCCGTCGGCGCGCTCTCGCACATCCGCGTGCTCGACCTCTCGCGCGTGCTCGCTGGCCCCTGGGCCAGCCAGACGCTGGGCGACCTGGGCGCCGAGGTCATCAAGGTCGAGCGGCCCGGGCGCGGCGACGACACGCGGCTGTGGGGTCCGCCCTTCCTGAAGGACCGCGAGGGCGCCGACACGCGCGACTCGGCCTACTACCTGTGCGCCAACCGCAACAAGAAGTCGGTCGCCATCGACTTCACCACCGCGCCAGGCCAGGCGCTGGTGCGCGAGATGGCCAGGCGCTGCGACGTGGTGATCGAGAACTTCAAGGTCGGCAGCCTCGCGCAGTACGGCCTCGACCACGCGGCGCTGCACGCGATCAATCCGCGGCTGGTCTACTGCTCGATCACCGGCTTCGGCCAGACCGGGCCGTACGCGGAGCGCGCGGGCTACGACTTTCTGATGCAGGGCATGGGCGGCCTCATGAGCATCACCGGCCGTGCGGACGGGGAAGAGGGCGCCGGGCCGATGAAGGTGGGCGTGGCGCTCACCGACATCCTCACCGGGCTCTATGCCAGCACCGCCATCCTGGCGGCGCTGCAGTCGCGCGACCTCACGGGCGTGGGCCAGCACATCGACCTGGCGCTGCTCGACGTGCAGGTGGCCTGCCTCGCCAACCAGGGCATGAACCACCTCTACGGCGGCACGCCGAAGCGCATGGGCAATGCCCATCCCAACACCGTGCCCTACCAGGACTTCCGGACGCAGGACGGCTTCATGATCCTTGCGATCGGCAACGACGGTCAGTTCGGCAGCTTCTGCCGCGCGGTCGGCCGCGCCGAGTGGGCCGACGACGCGCGCTTCAGCACCAACGCCGACCGCATCGCACACCGCGCCGAGCTCATCGCACTGATGCGCGAACTGACCGTGACGCGCACCACCGCCGAGTGGATCGCGCTGTTCGAACAGGTGGGCGTGCCCTGCGGCCCCATCAACACCATTGCCGACGTGTTCGCCGACCCGCAGGTGCGCGCGCGCGGCACGCAGATCCGGATGACGCACCCCGTGGCCGGCGAGATACCGCTGGTGGCCAGCCCATTGCGCATGTCGCACACGCCGGTGCAGTACCGCCGTGCGCCGCCGCTGCTGGGCCAGGACACGCACGATGTGCTGGCCGATGTGATGGGCATGGCGCCAGAGGCCATTGCCGATCTGATGAAAGAAGGAGTGATCGGATGAGTGCCCTGACCTCGCTGTCGCTGACGGCCATTCCGCCCGAGGACGAGGCGCTGCGCGCGCCCGTGCGGGCCTTTCTTTCGGAGGCGCTGGCGGGCGTGCCCGCCCGTGTGCGCGCCCGGTCGTGGTCGGGCTACGACAGCGCCTTCAGCCGCGAACTCGGCCGGCGCGGGTGGCTCGGCATCACCTTGCCTGAGGCCTACGGCGGCGGCGGCCGCAGCGCCTTCGCGCGCTACGTGCTGGTGGAGGAGTTCCTCAACTTCGGCGCGCCCGTCGGCTCGCACTGGATCGCCGACCGCCAGAGCGGCCCGCTGATCCTCAAGTACGGCACCGAGGCGCAGCGGCAGTTCTACCTGCCACCCATCTGCCGCGGCGAGTCGTTCTTCTGCATCGGCATGAGCGAGCCCGATGCCGGCTCCGACCTGGCAAGCGTGCGAACCCGCGCGGTGCGCACGGCCGAAGGCGGCTTCACGCTCGACGGCCAGAAGATCTGGACCACCAACGCCCACCACTGCCACTACATGATCGCGCTGGTGCGCACGTCGGGCGATGCGCAGGACCGGCACAAGGGGCTGTCGCAGGTCATCGTCGACCTGCGCCTGCCGGGCGTGACGGTGCGGCCGATCACCGACCTCTCGGGCGACTCGCACTTCTGCGAGGTCTTCTTCGACAACGTGGCGCTCGCACCCGACGCGCTCATCGGCGAGGAGGGCAAGGGCTGGGAGCAGGTGACGGCCGAGCTGGCCTTCGAGCGCAGCGGGCCCGAGCGGCTCTACTCCAGCATCGTGCTGTTCGACGAATGGCTCGCCTTCGTGCGCACCCCCGCCGGCCGCACGTCCGCATCGGTGCGGCTGGCCGGCAAGATCCTCGGCCAGCTCGCGCCGCTGCGCGCGATGTCGATTGCCGTCACCGAGAAGGTGGCGCAGGGCGGCAGCCCGGTCGTCGAGGCGGCGCTCGTGAAGGACCTGGGCACCGGCGTCGAGCAGCTGATTCCGGCCGCCATCGCCGACGACCTGTATGCGCGCGACGGGCAGGACATTCCGCTCGCGCTGCTGCACACGCTCGACTACGTGACGCAAGTGGCGCCCTCGTTCTCGCTGCGTGGCGGCACGCGCGACATCCTGCGCGGCATGATCGCGCGCGGCCTCGGCCTGCGCTGAGCGCAAGAGAAAGAAGCAGAAAGAGACGAACCGATGGACGACATCTACATCGACGCCCTGCGCGCCATGCTCACCGATCACTGCAGCCTCGACGCCGTGCGCCATATCGAGGGCGGCGCCTCGGCCGCAGGCCTGTGGCAGGCGATCGAGGCATCGGGCTTTGCAGACACGCTGCTGCCCGAGGAAGAAGGCGGCACCGGGCTCTCGCTGCCCGAAGCCTTCGCACTCATCGAACTCTGCGGCGAATTCGTGGTTCCCGTGCCGCTCGCCGAAACCATGGTGGCGCGCGCGCTGCTCGCACGCGCCGGGCTGCCGCGGCCTGCGGGCAGCATCGCGCTGGCGCAAGGCCGCATGCAGGCCGGCGGCATGCTGGTGTGCGACCGCGTCATGGGCGGCCGCGTGGCCGACTGGGTGTTCGCCGAGGTCGCCGGGCCCGGCGATGCAGGCCGCGCCTGTCGCCTGCTGCCGGTCGATGCCGCCGTTTCGGCCGGCGCCGTTGCGGCGCTCGACGCCGCGCTCTCGTGGCCCGCGCCGGTGCTTGCCGCCGCGCCGTCCGTGTCCGAGGCCTTTGCGCCGGCGGACCTGCGTGTGCTGCAGGCCGGCCTGCTGGCCGCGCAGCTGGCTGGCGCGCTGGGCAGCGTGTTCGCCCGCACGCTGCGGTACGCCAACGAGCGCCAGCAGTTCGGTCGGCCCATCGGCAAGTTCCAGGCCATCCAGCACCAGCTCAGCGTGATCTCGGAGCACGTGTTCGCGGCCCGCATGGCCGCGCAGCTGGGCTGCGGCGGCGACCGGCTGCGCGTGGCGATCGCCAAGGCGCGCACCAGCGAGGCCGCGCTCGAGGTGGCGGCGCTGAGCCATTCGATCCACGGCGCCATCGGCTTCACTGCCGAGTTCGACCTGCAGATGTACACCCGCCGGCTGCACGCCTGGCGCCAGGCCGGCGGATCCGAGTCTTTCTGGCACGACGTGCTGGGCAGCGAGCTGGTCGACCAGCGGCAGGGCCTGGCGCTCGACCTCGTGCGTGACACCACCGATCCCGTTTGAGAACAAGGACGCCCCCATGACCCGATTCCTGAAGACCGCGCGCGACGGCGCCATCCTCACGCTCACCATGAGCCAGCCCGAGACCCGCAACGCGCTCACCGGCAACACCGCCGTCGAAGAGATCGTCGCGGCGTGCGACGAGATCACGCGCGACCGCGGCATCCGCGTGGTCGTGCTCACCGGCGAAGGCCCCGTGTTCAGCTCGGGCGGCAACGTCAAGGACATGCAGCGCTACGAGAAGGAAGGCCTCTCGCCCGAGGTGATCCGCGAGGAGTACCGCAACGGCATCCAGCGCCTGCCCAAGGCGCTCTACAACCTCGACGTACCGGTCATCGTCGCCGTCAACGGCCCGGCGGTGGGCGCGGGCCTCGACCTCACCTGCATGTGCGACATCCGCATCGCCTCGGAGAAGGCGACCTTCGCCGAGAGCTTCGTGAAGGTCGGCATCGTGCCCGGCGACGGCGGCGCATGGCTGCTGCCGCGCGCGGTGGGCATGTCGAAGGCCTGCGAGATGGCATTCACCGGCGACGCGCTGAGCGCGCAGGAGGCCCTCGCCTGTGGCCTGGTGTCGCGCGTGGTGCCGCACGAGCGGCTGATGGAAGAAAGCCTCGCGCTCGCCGCGCGCATTGCCGCCAACCCCGGCGGCGTGCTGCGCATGACCAAGCGCCTGCTGCGCGAAGGCGAGCGCAGCACGCTCGAGTCGCTGCTCGAGATGTCGGCCGGCTACCAGGCCATCGCCCACATGACGGGCGACCACCGCGAGGCGGTGCGCGCGTTCGTGGAGAAGCGCAAGCCGATGTTCGGCAACGACTGAAGTTCGCCACGACGCGCGTCCTTGACAAGGCCTGGGCCGCTTTCGATACTCAACCACCAAGTTTAGTATTGAAGGAGCATCCCATGGAAGACACCGCAACCGCCACGAAGCACATCGGCAGCTGCCATTGCGGCCAAGTGAAGTTCGAGGTGGAGGGCGCGATCGATTCGGCGCTGTCGTGCAATTGCTCGATGTGTCAGCGCAGGGGTTCGCTGCTGTGGTTCGTGCCACGGAGCGCCTTGCGCCTGCTGACCCCCGACGAGAACGCCGGCACCTACCGGTTCAACAAGCATGCGATCCGGCATCGCTTCTGCCGCGCCTGCGGCATCCACCCCTACGGCGAGGGCAGGTCGCCCGCGGGCGGCGAAATGGCGGCCATCAACATCCGCTGCATCGAGGGCATCGACCTGCAGGCGGTGCCGGTCACGCTGCACGACGGCCGCTCGGCCTGAGCTAAAGGTACGGACGAACCACGCGTGCGATGTTCTGCAGGTTGTCGAACTCTGCGTCGCTCAAGGCCTGCTCCTCGACATCGAAGTGGCAGAGCGTGCCGAACACCTTGTCGTCCTCGTCAGGGATCGGCACGCCGTGGTACGCCACCATCACGCCCTTGTAGGGATGGCCGTCGAGCCTGTCGTCGCCAGCGGAATCGGCGGTGAGGAACACACCGTCCCTGAGCACGAACTGGCAGAAGCTTGCGGCCAGCGGCACTTCGGCGAGGAACTCCGGGCGCATCTGCTGCGCCTTGTCGACCAGCGCCACGTTGCGCAGCACGGCGCCCTCGAGCCGGTAGATCGCTGTGTAGCGGTGGAGCACGCGCCGGTTCAGCGCTTCCAGTGCCGCGCCGAGCCCGTCGGCCGCGCACGCCGCGAGGAACTCACCGACCGCTTCGCTCGGAGGCGTGTCGGCCGCCGCGCCAAGGCGCTGCAGGGGGTGGGGTGGGTCGGGCCGATCGGATGTCATGGGAAGAACGCCGCATCGTACCCGTTTGCCTTGCAGGCCATGCGCGTCTTGGCCCCGCAGCACAAGCTGCTCAAAGCTGGGCCGCGGCGGTGCTGCCGGGAGCGCCAGGCAGCCGCAGCGTGTCCACATGCGCGCCAGCGGGGCAAGGGCCGTCGGAATAGCTCGCCCCGTGGGGGCCGGCGCACTTGTGAACTTCGATGACAGCGGCCGGGGCCGTGCTCACGGTGCTGCGCACAGGCGTGCTGTGCGAAGCGGGCGTGGCCAGCGATGCGGGATACGCATGGCGTGGGACGCGGGCCGCCTCGGGCGGCGAGACCGCGTCGGCTGTCTCGAGCGTGCGCGGCGGCGCGGGTTTGTGGACTTCGATGATCGACGGCGGCAGGCGCGGCACGCGGGCGACGCTTTCGCGCACGATGTCCGTCAGCGTCGCATAGAACACGTACATGGCCACGAGCACCACGGCCCCGCCGATCGCCAGACAGCGGCGCAGCGGCGCACCCTCGGGGCCGCGCAAGGTCAGCGTCGTGGCCATCCGAGCCCCCCGGACTGCAGGACGCCCGCGAGCTTGGCAACGCCGCCCGAGCCGCTGGCCGCGCGCGCAATGAGCGCACCCCCGGCCGCTCCGGCCGCAATGCGCATGAGGAACGAGCGGCTGCGGCCCGCGGCCAGCAAAAGCAGCACGCCGGCACCGAGCACCGCAAGATGTTCACCCGGATAGTCGGCGCGGCTGGCGTCCACACGCCTGAATTTTTCAATCGTCTGCTGCAGCGTCATCGCGAGCTCCTTCTTCGTTCTGTTGGCTTGTGGATCTTTGTACGCAGCCGGACCGCGCGGGCTTGTAGGCGCGCGCGATGCGCACCTGAGGAGGGCGCCTCGTTCGCAACGAGGACGAGGCCGCGTCGGCACCGCGCTACCGGAGAGATCGTCGTGTAGGAATTCGCCTACAGAAAAATGCGCACTCGGGCTTTTCATGGAGGCGCAGGACATGCTCGCGCCCGGCTACGATCGATGCCGTGAAACGGCCCGCCGGGCCTGCAGCGGTTGCTTCCTTTCTTGCAGCCTCGGGTTTCACGCACACATAGAACGACAGAGGAACTCATGAAGAACGACCACCAGGTGCTGCTGGCCCTCCTGAGCGAGGAAGAGCAGGGCATCGTCGCGGGCTGGCTCGACGAAGCCGGCCTGAGCGATCCCGCGGTTCGCCGCAATACGCAGGCCGAGGCAAGCGAGATCGTGCGCCGGCTGCACGAGGGACTGCAGGCCGATGCCGACCCCGCGCGCTTCGACGCGCCCGCCTGGGCGCCGCTGCGCGACGCGCTCTCGGAACTGTCGAGGTCGCGCGCGGCCAAGGGCCAGTCGGCGGGCGACACGAGCATGTTCGTGCTGGCGCTCAAGAAGCCGCTGTTCGAAGCGGTCCAGCGTCGTCTGGCTGCCGAACCGGTCGCAATGGGCAGTGCGCTGTGGGCGCTGTCGACGGCCGTCGACCGGCTGGCGCAGCACACGGTCGCGACCTTCCAGATCGCACGCGAGGACATCATCCGCCGCCAGCAGGAGGAACTGCTCGAACTGTCGACCCCGGTCGTCAAGCTATGGGAGGGCGTGCTGGCCGTGCCGATGATCGGCGTGCTCGACAGCGGACGCACGCAAATGGTCATGGAAGCCCTGTTGCAGAAGATCGTGGAGACCGGCTCCGCACTGGCGATCATCGACATCACCGGCGTGCCGACGGTCGACACGCTTGTGGCCCAGCATCTGCTGAAGACGGTCACGGCCATCCGGCTCATGGGCGCGGACTGCATCATCAGCGGCATCCGTCCGCAGATCGCCCAGACCATCGTGCACCTGGGCATCGACCTGCAGGGCGTGCGCACCAAGGCCACGCTGGCCGACGCGCTGGCGCTCGCGCTGCAGCAGGCCGGCTGGCGCATCTCGCGCGAGGGCTGAAGCACGCACCATGGACCGCATACCCATTCTTCGCATGGGCGACACCCTGCTGGTGACCATCCAGGTCGACATGCAGGACCAGACCGCCCTCATGCTGCAGGACGACCTGGCCAACCGCATCGCCGCCACCGGAGCGTCGGGCGTCATGATCGACATCTCGGCGCTCGAGATCGTCGATTCGTTCGTGGGGCGCATGCTCACGAGCATCTCCGGCATCGCGCGCATCCTCTCGGCCACCACCGTCGTGGTGGGCATGCAGCCGGCGGTGGCGATCACGCTGGTCGAGCTCGGCCTGTCGCTCGACGGCGTGAAGACGGCGCTCGATGTCGAGCGCGGCATGGAACTCCTGCGGCGCGCCCGGCGGGAGAACGCGATTGGCCGTTGAACACACCGGCAGCCTGCCACTGCGGGACGAGCAGAACATCGTTGCAAGCCGGCAGATGGTCCGCGCGCTGTGCCAGGAGCTCAAGCTCTCGCTCGTCGACCAGACCAAGATGGTCACCGCCGCCAGCGAGCTCTCGCGCAACACACTGATCCACGGCGGCGGGGGACGCATGCGCTGGGAGTTCGCCGAGCGCAACGGACGCCGCGGAATCACGCTCCACTTCGAGGACGAAGGTCCGGGCATCCCCGACATCGCACTCGCACTCACCGATGGCTGGACCAGTGGCACCGGCATGGGCCTGGGGCTGCCGGGCAGCAAGCGGCTGGTGAACGATTTCGACATCTCGTCGACGCCCGGCGCAGGCACGCGCGTGAGCATCACCAAGTGGAAATAGCCGGCGTGGTCTCGGGCTGGACCCACCGGGCGTTCTCGATCGACGACGCGAGCCGCGTGGGCGAGGTACGCCGCCATGCGGCGCGCGCTGCGTCGGACATGGGCTGGGGCGAAGTCGATGCGGGCCGGCTCGCGCTGGTGGTGACCGAGCTCGGCACGAACCTGCACCGCCATGCGAAGGGCGGCCGCCTGCTGGTGGCGCAGCGCACGGCATGGCGCGAAGTCGAGATCGTTGCCATCGACGAGGGGCCGGGCATTCCCGATGTGGCGCTCGCGATGCAGGACGGCCATTCCTCCGCCAGCACGCCCGGCACCGGCCTGGGCGCGGTGCGCCGGCTGGCCGACGATTTCGACATCCATTCCGCCTTGCCCGACGGCACGGTGGCCGTGGCGCGCGTGCGCGAGACGAAGCCCGCTCACGAAGGCCCTTCGGCCGGCACGCCATGGGCGGCTGCGCCCGTGGAGATCGGCACGATCTGCCTGCCGGCGCCGCACGAGACCGAGTGCGGCGATGGCTGGGCCTTCGCATTTGACGGCGACGAGGTCTCGCTGCTCCTCGCCGACGGGCTGGGCCACGGACCGGAGGCGGCCAAGGCCTCGCGGGCGGCGATCGGCGCCTTTGCAAGGGCGCCCCACGACGACCTGCGCGAGACCGTGAAACGCGTGCATGCCGAACTGCGCACCACGCGCGGCGCGGCCGTGTGCGCGCTGCGCGTCGACACGGCGGCCGCGGCCGTGCGCTACAGCGGCGCGGGCAACATCGTGGGCCGCGTGCTGTCCGGGGTGTTCGACAAGTCGCTCGTCACGCAGCACGGCACCGCCGGCCTGCAGATCCGCAATCCCGAGACCACCGCGCTCGAGCTGCCGCCGCATGCACTGGTGGTGCTGCACAGCGACGGCATCGACACGCGATGGACGCCCGAACGCATCCGGCCGCTGCTGCAGCGCGACCCCACGCTGGTGGCGGCTGTGCTGCTGCGCGACCACACCCGGCACCGCGACGATGCGACTGTCGTGGTCATCCGCCGAAAGGAATAGCAGATGAACCCGCCCGCAGCGACGACCGACCTGGAAGCCGCACTGGCCGAGACCCAGCGCGAGATGGAGGCCTTGCGCGCCGAACTCGAGGAAACCAACCGCGGCGTGGTGGCGCTGTATGCCGAGCTCGATGCCCAGGCCGAGCAGCTCAGGAAGGCGACCGAACTCAAAAGCCGATTCCTGGCCTACATGAGCCATGAGTTCCGCACGCCGATCGGCGCCATTCGCAGCATCGCGCGGCTGCTCAGCGACCAGATGGACGGCCCGCTCACGCCCGAACAGCAAAAGCAGGTCGGCTTCGTCAGCACCACCGCGGCCGAACTCGCCGAGATGGTCGACGACCTGCTCGACCTGGCCAAGATCGAGGCGGGCCGGGTCGACATCTCGCCGGCATGGTTCGAGATGGTCGACCTGTTCTCGGCGCTGCGCGGCATGTTTCGGCCCGTGCTGCACAACCCCGAGACTGCGCTGATCTTCGAGGAGCCGCACGGACTGCCGAAGCTCTATACCGACGACCGCAAGCTCTCGCAGATCCTGCGCAACTTCATCTCCAACGCGCTCAAGTTCACGCCGCACGGCGAGGTGCGTGTCACCGCGACGCCCGCCGGCGAAGACGCCGTGAAGTTCTCGGTGGCCGATACAGGCATCGGCATTGCGCCCGAGCACCACGCGGCGGTGTTCGACGATTTTGCGCAGGTCGATTCGCCGGTGCAGAAGCGGCTGCGAGGTACCGGGCTCGGGCTCTCGCTGAGCCGGCAGCTCGCCGGGCTGCTCGGCGGGCACGTCGAAGTGCAGAGCGAGCTCGGCAAGGGGTCGGTGTTCTCCGTGACGTTGCCGGTCCTGTTGCCGCGGCAAGCGCCCGGTCCATCGGATTGACCATGGCACCAGAGCCCCTGATCAACATCACGATAGACCGATCGCGCCATACGGTGCTGGTGGTCGACGACAACCCCGCCACGCGCTACGCCACGGCCCGCGTGGTCCGGGCGGGCGGGTTCCAGACGCTCGAGGCGAGCACCGGCGGTGAGGCGCTGGCGCTCGCCACACGCCAGATTTCGGCAGTGGTGCTCGATGTGCACCTGCCCGACTTCAGCGGCTTTGAGGTTTGCCGCGAGCTGCGCTTCAGGCCCGCGACCGCGACGCTGCCGGTGGTGCACCTGTCGGCGACCTTCGTGCGCAACGAGGACAAGGTCGCGGGCCTCGATGCCGGTGCCGACGCGTACCTCGTGCACCCGGTAGAGCCCCCGGTGCTGGTGGCGACGCTGCAGGCGCTGATCCGCGCGCGCATGGCCGAGGAGAAACAGCGCGACAGCGAGGCGCGTTTTCGCGCGATCTACGACCATGCGCCCACGGGCATGGCGCTGATCGACAACGAAGGTCGGTTCGCCGACGTGAATCCGGCCATGGTGGCGATGCTCGCGCGGTCGCGCGGGGCATTGATCGGGCACACCATCAGCGCCTTCGCGCCGGCCGATTGGGCGGGCGTCGTGGCGCAGCAGACCGCGGGCGCGCAGCCGGCCGCATCGTCGTGGAAAAGCGAGTTTCCGCTGCTGCGGCGCGACGGCTCGTGGGTGCGGCTCGAATGGACCATGTCGGCGCACATCGAGCCGGGCTTGCGCGTGGGGATCGCGCTCGACGTCTCCGAGCGCTTCGAGCTCGAAGCCCAGCGCCGCGAAGTGCTGGAGCGCGAACAGGCCGCACGCGCTGCGGCCGAGCGGCTGAGCCGCACCAAGGACGATTTCGTGGCGGTGCTCTCGCACGAGCTGCGCAATCCGCTGAACACCATCGGCGGCTGGGTTCATGTGCTGAAGGTCGGCAACCGCACGCCCGAGCAGATGGAAAAAGGACTCAATGCCATCGACCGCAGCGTGAAGGCGCAAACGCGGTTGATCGCAGACATCCTCGACGTGTCGCGCATCAGCTCGGGCAAGCTGCGCCTGCACCAGGAATGGATCGAGCCGCGCTCGCTGGTGAGCGCGGCCATCGATGCGCTGGCCGCACCCGCTGCCGCCAAGCAGTTGAAGATCGTCTTCGACCAGGGCAGGGCGGACCCGCCCGCCTGGCTCGATGCCACGCGCTTCCAGCAAATCGTCTGGAACCTGTTGTCGAACGCCATCAAGTTCTCGACCGAGGGCGGCCAGATAGAGATTCAGATGGACCGCGAGGGCGACACCCTGACCTTGAGCGTGCGCGACCACGGCCGCGGCATCCATCGCGACTTTCTGGCTCACCTGTTCGACCGCTTCACGCAGAGCGATTCACCCGACAACCGCTTCCACGGCGGACTCGGACTCGGCTTGTCGATCGTGAAGAACCTGGCCGAACTGCATGGCGGCAGCGTGTCGGCGCACAGCGAAGGCGAGGGCCGAGGCGCGACCCTGCGCGTGGTGCTGGGCGTGGTGCCTTCGGGCGCCGCACCGGCCGTGCCGCGCCAGTCCGCCGACGCACACCCGGGTGCCTCGACCGTTCGCGTGCTGGCGGGCCTCGATGTGCTCGTGGTAGAGGACAACGCCGACGCGAGCGAGATCATGGCGGTCGTGCTGTCCGATGCCGGCGCCACGGTGCGCCTCGGCGTCGACCACGACTCGGCGCTGGAACTCTTCGATGAGAGGTGGCCCGACGTGCTGATCAGCGACATCGGTCTGCCGGGGCGCGACGGCTACGAGCTGATCCGCGAGGTGCGGCAGCGTGAGCGCGCCATGGGCCGGCCCCGGCTCTACTGCGTGGCGCACACGGCATTCACCCGGCCACAGGATCATGTGAAGGCGACCGAGGCGGGCTTCGATGCTCACCTGGGCAAGCCGCTGCAGCCCCATGCGCTGGTTTCCCTCATCAGCGCTCGAACGAAGACTCGCGCCGACTGAGCGAGGACCGCGCGCGATGCCGCGTTCAGTCGCTCTGCTTTGCATCGGCATCGGGGTCGGTCTTGAACAGCCCGCGGACGTTGAGCGCGGCCAGGCAGACCTGAAGCGCGATCAGCGCCATGGCCGAGGTGTGAATGCCCCAGACCGTCCACAGCACGTTGCTCAGCAGGAAGACCCAGAAACCGAGGTTGCGGCGGCGCTCGTGGCGCGAAGCCACCAGCCAGGCGGCGGCAACCGAAGCAACGAAGGCGGGCCACTGCACAAGATCGAGCGCGCCGTTCATGGGCGGGCTCCTGCCTGGGGAGGGGAGGGGATGACTGGCCGTGAAGAAGAAGAAAATCTCATGCTGGGCGACGGTATGCTGCACGCCGAAGGGTCGCGTGCCTCCTGCGCGCGGTGCGTCAGGCGAGGGAGTTCGCCGCTGTAGGCCGGCGACACGCCGGGGCTTCCGCGCCGCTGACGCGGTGCAGCGCCTCCTGCCCGCGTGACCCAGGGGCGCCCTCGCTACGATCGAGCGGGCATATGAAGGATATGAAGAACAACTTCGTTTCGGAGGACCGGGGGACATGACGCTGCAACTGACCGAAGTCAGGAACACCCTGGTCTGGTACACCTCGCCTGACGGGTCCGTCGCCACGCTGAACCCGTTGTGGCAGGCCTTCACGGGCCAGACCTACGACGACTACGCGGGTTGGGGCTGGCTCGATGCGATCCACCCCGACGACCGCGCGACGGTGCGGGCACTGTGGGACGAGGCGGCCGCGTCGGCGCAGCCGATGACGCTGCAATACCGCCTTCACCGCAGCGACGGCGAGTACCGCCACGTGGTCGCGCAGGGCGCGCCCGTGATCGACGACGGCAAGGTCACGCAGTGGGTCGGGTTCGTCATCGACGTGACAGAGAGCATGCAGGCCCAAGCCGCACGCCGCGTGAGCGAGGAGCGCCTGCGCATCCTCGACGAGATCGGCCAGGCCACGCGCCACCTCCAGGACGGCGATGCCGTCATGGCCGTCACCGCGCGCATCCTCGGGCAGGCGCTCGGCGCCACGCGCTGCGCCTATGCCGATGTCGACAGCGACAGCGACCGCTTCACGATCCGCAGCGACTGGGCCGTAGACGGTGTGCCCAGCAGCGCCGGTGTCTACTCGCTCGACCTGTTCGGCCCGCAGGCCACCTCCAACCTGCGGCAGGGCCGCCACCTGGTGGTGAACGACGTGGACGCGGAACTCGGCGACGACGGCGGCGCGCGCATGTTCAATGCGATCGGCATCAAGGCCATCATCTGCGCGGGGCTGGTGAAGGAAGGCCGGCTGGTGGCGATGATGGCGCTGCACCAGGCGCGACCGCGCCGCTGGACGAAAGACGAGGTGACGGTCGTCTCGGAGGTGGTCGACCGCTGCTGGGCACACATCGAACGGGTGCGCGACGCCGCCATGCTCAAGGAGCAGGACGTGCGCAAGGACGAGTTCATCGCCACGCTGGCCCATGAGCTTCGCAACCCGCTGGCCCCGATCAAGTACGCGGTGGCCATTGCCGCGCGCCAGAACCCGTCGCCCGCGCTGGCCGACAAGCTCGCGGTGATCGACCGCCAGGTGAGCGTGATGGCGCGGCTGATCGACGACCTGCTCGACGTCTCGCGGATCAACCGCGGGCTGATCGAACTCCAGTGCGAGGACGCGCAACTCGACGGCATGGTGGCGCGCGCGCTCGAGGCCACCGAGGCCTTGCTGAGCGCGCAGGCTCACCAGGTGGAAGTGCGGGTGCCGGCGGGCATCACCGTCCATGTGGATCCCACGCGGCTGGTGCAGGTGGTCGGCAACCTGCTCACCAACGCGGCCAAGTACACGCCCAAGGGCGGACGCATCGACGTCGAGGCGGCCGTCGCCGACGGCAAGGTCGTGCTCTCGGTGCGCGACACGGGCATGGGCATCTCGCAAACCGACCAGGGCCGCCTCTTCACGATGTTCACCCAGTTGGCGCACACCAAGTCGCGCGCGCAGGGCGGGCTCGGACTGGGGCTCGCCCTCGTGAAGAACCTGATGGAGATGCATGGGGGCGCCGCGTGGGTCGGCAGCCCCGGGATCGGCCAGGGGAGCACGTTCTTCGTCGAGCTTCCACTCAGCGAATCGCCCATGCTCGCGGCAGATGCCGAAGGCGCTGCCGCCGCGCCCGGCCCTGCCGATCACCTCGCCAGCGAGCAGGTGCCTGCCCGGGCACGGGTGCTCGTGGTGGAAGACAACGACGACGGGCGCGAGACCTTGATCGAACTGCTGCAGGACCTGGGCTACGAAGTGCAGGGTGTCGCCAGCGGACCGGACGCCGTGCACCAGGCAGCGCGGCATGTGCCGCACCTGGTGCTGCTCGACCTCGGCCTGCCGGGCATGGACGGCGTCGAGGTAGCAAGGGAACTGCGCCGCCAGTACCCGCCGCAGCAGATGGCGATCGTCGCGCTGACCGGATGGGGCGCCAAGCACGACCGGGCCCGCACCGAGGCTGCGGGTTTCGACGAGCACCTGACCAAGCCGATTCAACCGTCGGTGCTGGCGCAGGCGGTGCGGCGGGGGGTGGAACGGGTGCACCGCCATGTCTCGAACTCCGGACCAGGGGCGCAGACTTGCGACATCTCTAGTTAGCGAGCCGCGAGGCTGGGGAACGAACGCCTTCTCTAGGCGCGTCAGAACGGATAAACGCGCGGCGTCGTCTGCACCGTGATCCAGCGCAGTTCAGTGAACGCATCGATTGCCGCACGGCCGCCGAAGCGTCCATAGCCCGACGCCTTTACGCCTCCGAACGGCATCTGCGCCTCGTCGTGCACGGTTGGTCCGTTGACGTGGCAGATGCCGGATTCGATGCGCCGGGCGACCTGCAGGGCGCGGGAGACGTCGCCACCGAACACCGCAGCGGCGAGGCCGTACGGATTGTCGTTGGCGCAAGCCACCGCAGCGTCCACGCCGGCCACGCGCACCACGGCCTTGACCGGACCGAAGCTCTCCTCGTGGTAGATGCGCATCGCAGCGGTGACGTGATCGAGCACGGTCGCCGGCATCAGCGTGTCCACGGCCTTGCCGCCGCACACCAACACGGCTCCATTGGCCAGCGCGTCATCGATCAGCGCATTGCAGCGTTGGACGGTGCCCATGTCGACCACCGAGCCGAGGACGACCGGACCATTGCGCGGGTCGCCCAGCGGCAGTGAGGCGGCACGAGCGGCGAGCTTCTGCACGAAGGCATCGGCGATCTTCTCGTCCAGGACGAGGCGCTCGGTCGACATGCAGATCTGGCCGGAGTTGGCGAAGGAGCCGAAGACCGCCGCATTCACCGCTGCATCGATGTCGGCATCGTCGAGCACCACGAACGGCGCCTTGCCGCCAAGTTCAAGCACCGCAGGCTTCAGGTGGCGGGCGCAGGTCTCGGCAACAATCCGGCCGACGCGTGTCGATCCGGTAAAGTTGACGCGCTTGACGGCTGGGTGAGCGACCATCGCCTCCACGATGGCGCCCGCATCGGCCGGCGCGTTGGTGACGAAATTGACCACCCCGGCCGGGAGCCCGGCCTCCTGCAGTGCTTCGATGATGAGGCCGTGCGTCGCAGGGCACAGCTCGGAGCCCTTCAACACAACCGTATTGCCGCACGCCAGCGGCGTGGCGATCGCGCGCACAGCAAGGATAACGGGCGCATTCCAAGGTGCAATGCCCAGCACCACACCGGCCGGTACTCGCAGGCCCATTGCAAGGCTGCCCGGCACGTCGGAAGGGATCACTTCGCCGTTGATCTGCGTGGTGAGCGATGCGGCCTCCTGCAGCATGCCCGCCGCGAGGTGCACGTTGAAGCCGGCCCAGGGGCCGCTCGCGCCGGTCTCGGCGGCCATCGCGGCGGCGAACGCCGCTCCCTTGGCTTCCAGCACGGCGGCCGCCTTGTTCAGCAGCGCACGCCGCTCGCCCGGCCCCGTTGCGGACCACGCCGGGAAAGCCCTCGCTGCAGCTTCCACCGCATCGACCGCGTCCTGCGGCGATGCGGCCGGCGCCCGGGTCGCAATTTGGCCATCGAGCGGGTTGCAACGTTCGAAAGTGGCGCCGTTGGCGGCAGCAGTTTGCTCGCCCCCTATCAGCATGCGGATGTCGTTCATGGCAGTTCCTGTTTCTTCTGGTTCAGTGGGCCCGGCGACGGGGCCATTTGGAGGAAAGCGGCGGCAAAGCATCCTCACCGCGTGCGCAGCTTCGGCTTCGGGCGTGCGTCCCTGCGCGAGGGCGTGGGCGACGCCGGCGACGATGTGCGCGATCTCCCCACATTCGGGCTCGCGCATGCCCCGCGTCGTGAGCGCCGAAACGCCCAGCCGCAGGCCGCGCGCGCTGGAAAAATCGGAATCGCCGGGAACCGGCGCGGCATTGCACCCGACGTTCAGCGCGTCCAGCGCCCGCACCACCGGGCCGGCAGTGATGGCCAGTGGCCGCAAGTCGGCGATCAGGAACGGAACGTCGCTGCCACCGGTGAGCATCGGAATGCCGCGCCGCCGTAGCGCGTCGCCCAGCGCGCGCACGTTGCGCAGCACCTGCCCGCTGTACGCAGCAAACTCGGGCTGCAGCGCCTCGTGAAAGGCCACCGCCTTGGCGGCGACCATGTTCATCACCGGTGTGCCCTGCAGCCCGGGGCACACGGCAGCGTCTAGCCGCGCCGCCAGCACCGGGTCGTTGCACAGGATCAGGCCACCGCGGGCGCCCCGAAAATTCTTGTAGGTGGTGCTGGTGACGATGTCGGCATGCGGCAGCGGATTCGGGAAATGGCCGGTGGCGACCAGCCCCGCCACATGCGCGATGTCCACCATCAGGTGGGCGCCAACTTCGCGCGCGATCTGCGCGAAGCGCGCGAAATCGATGCCGCGCGGATAGGCCGACGCGCCGGCGATGATCAGCCGCGGCCTGTGCTGCCGCGCTAGCGCATGCGCCTGCTCGTAGTCGATCAACTGCGTGCGGGCGTCGACGCCGTAGTGATGCGCCTGGAACCATTGTCCGGACAGCGTGCCGCGCTCGCCGTGGCTGAAATGGCCGCCGGCGGCCAGACTCATCGACAGTAGCGTGTCGCCCGGGCGCAGCAGCGCAAGGAACACCGCCTGATTCGCCTGCGTGCCCGAATGCGGCTGTACATTCGCGAAGCGCGCGCCGAACAGTTTGCAGGCGCGCTCGATCGCGAGCCGCTCAATCCCATCGACTGCCGCGGACGCCGCGAGGAAGCGGGCCCCCGGGTATCCCTCGACAGTGGTGTTGCCCAGCACGCTGCCACTGGCCTCGCGCTGCGCTGCGCTGATGTGGTTCTCGGAAGCCACAAGCTCCAGTCGCTCCGACTGGCGCCGCTCCTCCGCGGCGATATGGGCCGCGACTTCCGGGTCGACCTGCAGCAGACTGCGCTGCGCGGGTGCGGCTCGTTGCCCCACCGTCACGCCGCCAGCGGCGTCTTAGGCTGCAGGAGGCAGTCGTCGCTCAGTGACACGAGTGGATCACGGTCGCGTTCATGCGCCATTTCGGGCACGTCCTTGCTGGCGGGGTTGCTGCACGGGTTGTAGATTACCGAGAAGATCCAGCGCGAGTAGGGCGACACATTCGCGGCCGAGACGTGCAGCATGTTGTCGCCGAAGATCAACAGCGTGCCGCGGGGTCCTTTGGCAGACACCATGCCGAGCTCGTTGACAAGATCAGTCACTGCGTCGTGGGGCACTGTCCACAGCTCCCACTTCTCCCCGTCCACGCTCCTCTTCAGCGGGATCTCGCGCTTGTGGGAACCGGGCACGAACATCAGCGGTCCGTTGAACTCGGTGACATCGTCCAGGTGAATGTGGAAGTTGAGGGCCAGCGGCTTTGGCACGCCGTCCCGGTTATGGTGGGTCGCAAAGTCGGTGTGCCATTCGAAGCCACCGCCGTCGAAGCCCGTCTTCAGGTTGATCTTGACCTGCTGGGCATACACGTCCTCCCCGAGAATCTGGCGCGCGGCATCCAGCATCCTCGGGTGACGAACCAGACGCCGGTACATCTCGTTGCGGCGATGTAGCGACAGGATGTTGCGTACGGATGCGGTGCCCGCTTCTCGCGGATTCTCTGCGCAGTCCTGCGCAACGAGGCCAGGCACCTCGGCTCGAAGTACATCGATTTCGTCTGTGCTGAACACGTTGGGCAGAACGAGGAAACCGTCCTCATCGAGGCCTTGCAGTTGTTGTTTGGTCAGCTTCATTCTTCAGTCCGTTGGCTTTGTTGAATCGCGAGAAATCTTATGCCTCGCCCTCTAGCATGAGCTTGCTTAATTGCGCTGAAAATCGCCCGTAGGCGCGAGATTCACCTATATGACCGGCACCTTTTGGTCGAATACACCTATGCGCTGGTGGCGGCCTGCCAGCATGTGAGCGGAGGAGTGCGCCTGATGCGAGAACAACAGCTCGCCCTGCCGGAGTGCGACGAGGCGCCCGGAGAGGTTCAGCTCGATTGGCCGGGTTTTTCGAGCATGATCGTCCCCAACAATCACATTCCATAACTCGAATCGCCTAAGATAAAGCTCTTTGGAGACCGAATGCTTTCTGCCTGGATGGACCGTATTGACGTCAAGATCCTGGCTTTGCTGCAGCAGGAGGGTCGTCTGTCCAACGTGGAGTTGGCGGAACGGGTGGCGCTGTCGCCGACACCTTGCATGCGCCGAGTGAAGCGGCTGGAGGAAGACGGCGTGATTGCCTGCTATCGCGCTGAACTCGACAAGAGAAAGTTGGGCCTCGGCGTGACGGCATTTGTATGCATCAACATCGGCGACCACGGCCCGAAAGCAACTGAAGCCTTCTTATCCAACGTCGAACTGATCGACGAGATCGTCGCCTGCCACGTGCTGTCGGGTCAGTTCGATTTCCTGCTGGAAGTGGTGACGGAGACGCTGGACCACTACGCCAACGTGATGCTCGATCGCTTGGGAGGCCTGCCCGGCGTCAGTGCACTGCAGACCAGTTTCGCGTTGCGCACGACCAAGGCCCGACGCAAGCTGCCGCTGGGGCACCTGGGCGTCAGCTGATCCGCAGCACCGCACCCTGCAGTTGCCGCCCCGTCGACGGCGCATGTCGCGTTCGGCTGGTTCCCCCAAGGGGTCGCTCACAGCAGCATGCTGTCCTGATCGAACTTTCTGCCACGCGCGAGAGAGAAGGAGTCGATCAGGCCCTCGATGGTCATCGCTTCCCGCTCGGCACCGCTGACGTCCCGCACGATCTGTCCACGGTGCATCATGATGGTTCGGCTTCCGTAGGCCAGCGCCTGTGCCATCGAATGCGTCACCATCAAAGCCGTCAGGCCATGCTCCTGCACGATCTTGCGGGTCAGCCCCATCACCAGCTCGGCCATGCCGGGGTCGAGCGCGGCAGTGTGCTCGTCCAGCAACAGGATCTTCGATGGTCGCAAGGTTGCCATCAGCAGGCTGACCGCCTGACGCTGCCCACCCGACAACAGTTCCATGCGGTCGCCGAGCCGCAGCTCCAGGCCCAGACCCAGCGTCGACAGCAGGGCCCTGTAACGCGCACGACGGGGCCGCCCCAAGGCAGGTAGCAGGCTGCGCCGGACACCACGGTCATCGGCGAGTGCCAAATTTTCTTCAATGGTCAGCGGCCCGCAAGTTCCAGTCAGCGGGTCCTGGAATACACGGGCGCATAGGGCGCTGCGGTGGTGGGCTTGTTGCAAGGTGACGTCGCTGCGTTCGATCTCGACCCGCCCGCCGGCCACGGGCGCGCTTCCAGCCAGCACATTCAACAATGTCGACTTGCCGGCCCCGTTGGAGCCTATGACAGTGACGAAGGTGCCCTGCGTCACGTCGAGATCAACGCCGTTGAGCGCAACGTGTTCGTTTGCAGTACCTGCGCCGAAGATGACCTTCAGACCTGAAATACGGACCATCACGCCTCCTTGTGCGCATGCGCTTGAATTGGCCGCACCTTGCGCAGGTTCAGTTTCCGGCTGAGCCCGGAGAACAAGAAGGCGATGGTGACCAGGACCGCGGTGATGGCATTCAGGTCCGAAGTCCCCAACCCCAGAAACTCCGACTCGAGTGCCAGCGAGATGGTCACCCTGTATGCGACGGCGCCGCCCACGCATGCAACCACCGCGGCGACCGGCGACAGGCTTCGCACGAAGGCCTCGCCGAGGATCACGGCAGCCAGTCCGATCACGATTGTGCCAACGCCGAGCGTCACATCTGCGAAGCCGTAGAGCTGCGCAAACAGCGCACCCGCAAGGCCGCACAGTGCGTTGGAGACGGCAAGGCCGACGAACACACGCTGCGAGCACGGCACACCGACTGCGGTGGCCATTCGCGCATTGGTGCCGGCAGCGCGCAGACTCAAGCCGTATCGCGACGCCAGAAAGGCTGCGATCAGCACGCCACTTCCAACGCAGAACGCCGCCGCAATCAGGAACTTGGCGGCTTGTACGCTGAGCCCGAGCGCCTGCACGGAGTCGACTAGCGTGATCTCGCCCAAGAGCGGAAGGTTGGGGCGCCCCATGATCCGGATGTTGATCGAATAGAGGGCGGTCATGGTGAGAATGCCCGCCAGCAGGTTCAGGATGCCAAGGCGCTCGCTCAGGAACGCAGTCAACAAACCGGCACACGCGCCGGCCGCTGCGCCCGCGGCCACGGCAACCCAGGGGTTGCCGCCATGCAGGATCACGCTCGCAGAAACCGCGGCTCCGAGCGGAAAGCTGCCGTCCGAGGTGAGGTCCGGATAGTTGAGCATCCGGAAGGACAACAGCACGCCGATGGCAACAAGGCCATAAATCAAACCCAGCTGAAGCGCGCCGGAGAAAGCATAAAAGGACATAGTGCGATTGGTTGGCGAGGGAATCGATTCCGACTACTTTTTGGAGCGCGACGCCACCGCGTCCGGGATCACGAAGCCAATGCGGCGTGCCTCCTCTTGATTGATGACGATCTCGAAGTTGGAACTGGTTCCGACGGGAATGTCTCCCGGCTTCTTGCCCCGCAGAATCTCGACCACCATCCGTCCGGTGATGCGGCCGAGCTCGTGATAGTCGAACCCGCCGCCGGCCGCCATCACGCCACGCTGCACAAAGCTGTTGTCGCCTCCGATGGTTGGGATCTTCAGCGAGCGCGCCGCCGCGACGATCGCCTCCACGCCACTCGCCACCACATTGTCGGTGGGGACGTACAACGCATCGACCTTGCCTCCGAGGCGCTCGATGGCTGCGCTGAGGTCCGCCGTGCGATTCGCCGGCGACTCCACCAACTCTAGGCCGGCGGCCTTGACCGCGGTGCGCAGCTTGGCAATCAGAGCCACTGAATTGGCTTCGCCGGGGTTGTACACGACGCCCAGGCGCTTGAGCCCGGGAACCACGGTGCGCGCGAACGCGACATGCTCATCAAGCGAGACCGCGTCGCTTACCCCGGTGATGTTGCCACCCGGCCTCGCCGCGTTCACGACCAATTTGGCCGCCACCGGGTCGGTCACGGCAGAAAACACGATCGGGATCTCGCGCGTCGCACCGAGGGCGGCCTGCGCCGAAGGGGTCGCGATCGCGACGATCACATCCGCTCGCTGGCCCACCATCCGATTGGCGATCTGGACTGCATTTGCTGGCTGGCCTTGTGCACTTTCAAAGCTGGTTCGAAGCGTGGCGGGCGTCGAGTAGCCCTCTTTGGCCAGTTCCTCGAGCGCACCCTTGCGCACCGCGTCGAGCGCCGGATGCTCGACGATGGCAGTGAACGCCACATACGGCGGAGATTTCTGCGCCCAGGCGCCGCTAGCAGACAGATAGGCGGCCATGCATATGGCCAGCAAACGAATCTTGGTCATCAAAGTTTCCAGTCAATTGGGTTGAGAGGGATCTCATCACGTGGAGTGCGGCCGGTGTGGTGCAGCATGTGTGTCGAAGCCGACCGCACTATCGCGCCACGCTGGTTGCGTAACCTTGGCTGCCCAAGGATTGCCGTGTTCGGCAAGATCGGCGTGCTGCATTTGCTGGAAAGTCTAGAAACAAAACACCAATTTTTTCGACCAAAAGCTCCCTGACTTGCGCATCTGTGGAGCGCTTTAGGCTACTTTTTCAATGATTCTTGGCGTTTTATAGCGCTCTGCCTCGCCTTGCCTGTCGTGGTTGATCCCGCGGCCGCCGCCGCCGCGGATGTAGGCATGGGGACGGCGAGCAGTCCAGCGCGGAAGATACCGGCGGTGAGCGACAACGAGAACTTATCAGTCGTCACGGGACCGAAGCCTGCTCCATTCGACGGGGGTGCCAACTAATCCATCTTCCGCGCAGCACGTTCTACTACCGGTCGACGGCGGAGGACGAAGATCTGGGAGACGCCCGGCTCGCCGAGTTGTTTGGGTTCATCCAGGACGAGGTGCCAGGTTACGGCCACCGGCGCCCGCACGAATTGCGCCGCCGCGGCCACGTGGTCGATCACAAGCGGGCCGCACGTGTGATGAGGGCCCACGGCCTGAACATCAAGCTTCGCAGGCGATTCGTTCGAACGATTTACAGCAAGCACAACTCGCCGATCTTGCCCACCCTTATCGCAATGTCACCGCCGGCGCCGACGAACGTGGTCTGGGTCGCCGACTTCACCGATATCCGCATCGCCTCGGGTTCTTGCTGTCTAGCCGTGATTCTGGATGCTCGTAGCCGCAAGGTTGTGGGCTACGCGATCTAGCGCAGCATCGACACGACGCTGGCTCTGGCCGCATTGCGATCTGCAGTGGAGGATCGACAAGCTCCGGCTGGCTGCATCATTCACAGGGGAGAGCAATATGCAAGTGAAACCTATCGCAGGACCCCGCAGGTAGCCTGCGCGGGTCGATGAGCTCGCCCGGCAATCCGTACCACAATGCGCAGGCTGAGAGCTTCATGAAGACGCTCACGGTCGAGGTTGTCTACATCGGCGGCCGACACCTTCAGTGATGTCGCCAGCCCGCTTCCACCGTTCATCGAAGAGGTCTACAACGCAAAGCGGCTTCACTCGGCGCTCGGCTATCTTCCACCCAACGAATTCGAATCCCAGCTCGCTCGGAAGGCGACTTAGTTCGCATGAGCCCCGCGGTCCAGCCGCAGGGGTTCACTCCAAAGCAAAACGCCCCGCGCGGGGCGGGGCGTTCCGTCAGCAGGCGGGCCGTGTCAATTGACGGTCGGCGCCGGCTTGTTCAGGCTCAGGTTGAGGAAGCCGTTGGCATTGGTCGCGCCCAGGCGCGCCACCACGGTCAGCCCGCCGCCTAGGGGCAACTGGATCACCGGCGAGATGTCGGTGGCGCCGTCGCGCTTGCGGTAGCCTGGCAACGGCGCGTTGTAGCGCACCGTTTGCACGACGCTGCTGTTCGTGCCCGCGTAGCGCGTCACGATGCTGGTGCCACTGTCGACGGAGACGATGGTGTTGTAGTCCGCCGTCACGCCGGTCGCGGATACGCCCAGGGTGTCGGCCGAGAACTGCCAGTAGTGGTTGACCTGGCCCTCTGGCGGCAGGCTGGAGCTGCGTTGGTTAGTTAAGAACTGGACGCTGCCGCTGTCCTTGTTGTACGCGATCAGCGTCACCACGTCGCCGAACTTGAGGGCGTAGGCGTGGTCGTTGACCAGCCCGCCCGTGCCCGAGAAGCCACCGGACGCGCTATCGGCTACGAAGCCGGTATTGGCTGGAATGTCGTTGGGGACCACCAGGGACGTGCAGCCGCCGGCGATGCTGGGGGTGATGGGGCAGGCCAGGCCATCAGCGACCACGCCGCCGTTGAAGCTGACGGCGCCGTAGGCTAGCGAGAAGTTGTCCGCATCGGTGTCGCGTTCCCAGCCCAGACGGTTGAACACGCCGTTCAAATCGGACGCCTTCACCGCACCGTCGCCCGTCTGCTCAGGGAAGAACAGCGTGACGGAGTAGCCTGGCGTGCCGGCATAAGTGACCGGGTCGGTGGCTAGCCCCAGGCCGTTCGGGCCGATCACGAGCTTGCTGCTACCGTCGAGCATGAACTCGCAAGCGCTGCCATCCACCGGCGCCAGCGTGGTGGTGGCGCCGCTGGCGTCGGTGAACTGCGCCGTGCGCGTGGTGCCGTCCGCTCCCAGCAGGCCGGCCTTGACCTGGAGCAGCCCGGTCGCATCGGTCTTGTCGCTGGACGTGAGGTAGCGATAGGTGCCACTGGTCAAGCTGGCGCAGGTGGCCGCCACGCCCGAATCGTCTTGAGCGGCCGGTGCGGGCGCAGGGGCTGGTTCCGGTGCGGGGGTCGCCGCCGGGGGTGGGGGGAAGGCGAAGCCGCCGCCGCCACCGCCACTGCCGCCGCCGCAGGCCGCAAGGGTGAGCATCAGGGCCGTCGCGCTTGCCAGTCGAGTCGTTTTCGGGATGCGCATCTGAGTGTCTCTCGTTGTTAAAATAGTAAAAAAGGCTACTTGTCCGGCGCCGAGTGTCTCGGCGGGTGCCGGCCAGGGCCATCGCATGAACAGGGGATTGCGCGACCACAAGGACGTGGTCCGAGACGCTCTTCCAGCCAATCCCTCACCTCAAAATCCCAGCATCACGCTACATCCGTTGTGAAACGAACAGCTGATCAAGATCTCACTGGGCTCTCGGCCTGACCGAGAGAGTCTTGGATTGACGGCATAAAACCAGTCCAAGTTTTTATCCGCACCCCCCTACCTACAAAACTGGCTCAGTTTCCGGTCGGCGCCTTCCCAGGCACCACCTGCTCCTCTCTTCGAGGAAGACCTCACGCCGCGTCTTCTTGCGCTTGCCCGCGTACTCCGCGTCCGAGAAGCTGATTTGGCACATCGCTGCAACTCCTTTGCGATTAGGGCCCGGCAGTGCTGGTCAATTGGTGCGGTGGTCCCGCTGGGCGGGGGCGAAGTCCGCGTCGGCTCTTCGCAGTACACGACCGACTTGGCTACCGGCGCCACGCCGCGGTCAAGAAAGCTCGCCATCCAATATCGCCACCACCTTTCCAAACGCACCGCGCTCTACACGGCCTACGGTCGCGTGCGCAACAGCGGCGGTGCGGCCGCACCAGTGGTTGCCGGCGCCGGTAGCCCTGGCGTTAACCGTGCTTCTAGCGGTTTCGACTTAGGCATCCGACACAGCTTTTAGGCCGAGGCTCGGCTTCAGCTGGGAGGCGCGGCCCATTGGCCGTGCCCTATCGATAGCGCAGGCGGGAGTGACGTTGCACCACCGCGATGTCGATGCCCTCCAGCAACCAGTGCAGCTGTTCGGCCGTCAGCGTGGGGCCGCCTCGGCCGAGGGCCAGATGAATCGGTCCTTCTCCAGGCGCTTGAGCAGCAGCCAGAAGCCGTTGCGCTCCCAACCCAGGATCTTCACCCAGTCGCGTCGGCGGTTGCTGAACACGTACGCGCACGAGGCGAACGGGTCCAGGCCCAGTGCCTGCTCTACCAGCACAGCCAAGCCGTTGATGCTCGAATAGCTTCAATTCAGGGCGTTCGTTGCAAATGAAAACTAGCAATGCTCGAGCGAGCGGGATAACGACGAGCCCAGTTCGCCGCTGGAAGGTCCGATTCTGTGCCATGCTGCGCGACTTGAGTCCGCCGAACAAGATTCGCAGAAAGGCAAGTGATGATGATCGGACGGTCGCTTGATGTCATGACGGGCATACGGCACATGCTCTTTTTTGTTCTTCTGGCCTTCGCTGCCACTTCGGGCGCAGAAAAGGGCTACATCGGAGGCTATGCGGGGTTGGAAGGCTGCCTAAAAGGCTGCAGGAACCCGTCCGTCCCGGGGCGTGTAAAGCCCAAGGGGAACGAATGCGCGGACCTATGTAATTGCGCCTTGCTCATTGAGAGAGCGGAACTCTGGACGGAAGCTAAGAAGCTGCCGTATCGATACGACGTCTGCTTTGCCAAGATATGGCCCGAACATTTTGATCCGCCGCCTCCGCCTGAAGCGCCGAAGGTCGACGGGAAGCGCGACCAACTTCGCTCTACGCCGGCGGAACAGAGGCTAGTAGTGGTTTGCACCCCTCAGCTCACTGATGCGCGTGGCAACTTCCCTCCGGACATTCGCAGGGCAATGGACACGGGTGCGTTAGCTCAGCATTGGGCAAGGATCAATGCTGCAGCCGATGCCTTGAAAAACGACCGTGGAAGCGCACTTCATAGCGCTGTCGCATCCAGCAAGACGGTGATGCTCTACGCTGCGAGGTATGGCGACAGTGCCAGCGCTTTGGTGACGACAAAGGAACCGTCAAGTGCGAACGCACGTTGCGCCGACGCACATTTGGAATCGCGGTTCAGGTTCGACGACTGGGTGAAGAAGCAGGGGCTTCAACCAAAGGATGCCGAGAGGTTGTAGGTGCCTATGCTTCAAGGCTGTTCCATATCGAATCAAACAGTCGGGGCGGAAAGTGCCGAAGGCAGATGTTGAGACCGTTTGGGCAGTTCCGCTGGGGACGGCGTGCGAGGATGAATCTGGTGTTGGTAGGTTGGACTACTGATCCTCTGTGGGCGGCTTCCCGGCGTCCATCATTCGCGCCAACGGGCTCACCTGGGACGCCCCGGCGCGGAAATATCCCGTCACGACGTCCATGCTGCGGTGTCCGGTCATGGCCATGGTCTCCTGCAGCGGCATGTTCTGGCGGCCGGCCTCCGTGACGAAGCCAGATCTCAGCGAGTGGGCCGAGAAGTCGTCGCCCACGCCGGCAAGCGAGCAGCGCGCCTTCACGATGTCGCGGATCGCCGTGCCGGTGAGAGCGTCTTCGCCCAGCCGCCCGGCTTTGTTGATCCGGCGGAAGAGGGGGCCTGAGGTGATCCCGCTGGCCTTCAGCCAGGCTTCCATCGCTTCGGCCGCACTACCGACCACGGGCTTCACATCCTCGGGCTTCACCTTGCCGTTGTGGTTCGTCTTGGAATTGGCGAGCGTGTAAAGGAAGTCGCCTTCATCGGCGCGGCGCAGGTTCTTGAACATCGCCTCCGAGACCTCGGATCGCCGGCGCCCGCCTGACGACCAGGCGAATAGGAGGAGGGCGCGGTCGCGCTTGCCCTTGAGCGAGTCGTCACAGGTTGCCAGCACCGCCTCGAGTGGCTCCTTGGTCAGCGCGCGCTGCTTGTGAGGCGTGGCATTGCGCTTGGCGTACGCCTTGCGGGTCTTGCTCAGAAGCGCCTTTACCGCGGAGTCGGTGCAGGGGTTGGGCTGCTTGGCCAGGTGGTGGGCCATCGAGAGGACCGAGATCCGATGCATCAGCGTGTTCAGCGCTGGCGCCCCGGCCTTTCCCTTGAAGCCGGCCTCGACCAGGGCCGCATCGATCTCCGGCGGCAGTTGGTGCACCAGCCCGGCTTTGGTCGAGCGCTCGGCGTGATCGACGATGAACTGGACCACCACCGGAACCGGCACGGGCAGATCCATCTGGCGGCCATATCGCGCCCCGAACCAAGCAGCCCAGTAGCGCATCGCCGTGCGGTACGACACCCGCGTGTTGCTGGACTCGCCTTCGGCCATCAACTCGTGGGCGGCCTCCTCGGCCATGTCGGACAGCCGAGCCGGGTCAAGGAGGGCGTGGTTGCGCCGCAGGGGGGTAAGGTCGGCCATTGAAGCGTCAAGGGTCCGGTCGGCTTCTTTCACTGCAAGTTCGCGCATTGATTCAGAGGGGGTGCAATGCCCCGTAGATGTACCGCTCGATCGAGGATTGCCTGCGCATCGACGAGCTTGCCGATGCGTTGAAGGCCAAAGAGAAACTCCGAGGTCCAGGTGAGCGCAACTTCCTCTGGCAATCGAATCAGGAAGTTCTGCCTGCAGACCATGCTGTCCTCGAACAAGAGGATGGCGCCGAACTCAGCGTTTTCGAGCTCACGCGCGAGCACCTCGGCAGCCGCCTGCTCGCCGCGAGCCTTCGTCGTGGTCAACGGGTTTACGCCGCGCAGTACCTCGAACTCTTCGAACACCTCGGTGCTCGCGATTCGCACGCGAACCGGTTCGTGAGCCCGGATCCAGTCAGCCACCTCGCGCGCCCCCGGCTTGTCGAGATCGCAGATCACTTCGAACCGGACCCATGTCCGGAATGATCACGGGCAATCCTGGGAGGAGAAGGGCGTCGAGCGCCTCGCCCGCAGCCAGCCTGATGAGGGGTCCGGAATCCGTGACGATGAGATGGTCCATCTTGGTATCTCTCAGTGGATGCCATGTGCGACGTCGAATCGCTGGGCCAGCTCTGCCAGCCGTCGATCCAGGGTCCACAGGCGTGCGCCCGGCGTGATGAGGGTCGACGCCAGCAGCGCCATGTCGACCAGTCCACATCCCAGCCCGTCGAGCCTTTCGCGCTCGATCAGTTCCTGCACCTCATCCAATGTCGCCTGGTTGCATGGCCTCAGCAGGCCCAGGCTCCCAAGCGTTTCCTTCCGCTGAGCCGGCGGCGTGCCACAGGCCAGTTCAACGATCACCATCGGATGGGTCATGGCCAGGTCCAGGTTGACCAGGCTTGCGAGGGCAGCGTTGCCGGCGCGGAAGTGGTCGATCCAGACACAGGAGTCGACGAGCACGCTCATGGCGAGACCGGCTCGCCTCGCCGACGCGGCACGTCCTGGATATCGGGCGCACTACCTCCGAGCGCGATGAGGCGCTTGCCCGCCTGAACACGTACGAACGTGCGGATGGCTTCCCGAAAGATCTCTGCTTTGTCCATTTCAGGATCGGCCATCTCGAGGGCCTTCTCGAAAAGCGAATCTTCGATGGTGACAGTAGTACGCATCTGAATGGCGTGAATCAATAGTGATGTGATCTTGCATCAGGTTGCGCATCTTTGCCAAGACCGCGCGGATTGGCCAACCCATTCGTATTCGCACATATAACGTAAGATATATCACTCTCGCGGACGGTAACTTTCGATAAGTCTTTATTATCGCAAGTAAAAATTGGAAAGGATTCTCAGCATGAGTTTGGAAAGTTCGAGCGTTGGATTTGAGCCGCGCGGCGCCGGTCGCGGCGTGCAAGAGGCTCAGGTCTGGGCTGCGGCCGACGCGTTGCTGCATGAAGGCCTGCGGCCAACGATCGAACGTGTGCGCCACAAGATCGGCAGTGGGTCACCCAACACGGTTAGCCCGATGCTGGAGCGCTGGTTCGCCACGCTCGGCAAGCGCCTGGATGACCATGGCGCAAGCTTCGCGGATGGGGAGGCCCATCAGCTCCCCTTGGCGATCGTCCAGGCCGCAAAGCAATTCTGGCATGAAGCCCGTAGGGACGCTGCCCAGGCCCAAGCACAGGCCGCTGCGGCGAGTCAACGAGAGTTGGAGCTGGCCCGCGACACCCTCGCCCAGCAGGACGCCGACCTGCGCCAGCGGGAAGCCGCCTTCGAGCAGGCACGCGTGGCGCTCGAGGAAGCGGTGACCTCGTCGCGCCAGGCCGTCGCCGCCATGCAGGCCCAGATGGAAGCCCAGCACCAAGAGTCCGCCCGCCTCCTGGCGGAGAAAGAGGCCGAGGTGCGCGGCCTGCGCAAAGTGCTCGAGGAGGCCGTGGCCGCCAAGGATGCGGTACGCGAGAAGGCAGCGATGGAGATCCTGGCCCGCCAACGTACCGCGGAAGAAGCCGAAGAGCGTCACGTGAAGCAGGAACGCCGTCTGCTCTCGGAAATCGACCGCGAACGCATGGCCACGCGCCAGTCGCTCGCCGAACTTGCCCGCGAGCAGAAGGCCCGTGCAACCGAAGCCGATGCGGCGCGATCGACCCTGGCCGCGGCGCAGCGGGCCGTGGAGGCCGAGAAGTCCGCGCACCGGGATGCTGCCGCCACCTGGTCACGTCAGCACCAAGACGCCCAGCTCGAGCTCGCCACCTTGCGCGAGCGCGCCGGCGGTGCGGAGCAGCGCGCGAACGACCTGGCCGCACAGCTGCAGCGCCAACAGGCGCAGGCCGACCGGGACATCGCCCAGCTGCGGGAAAGCCAGGCAGCAACGGCCGCGGCCCTTCGCCGGCTCGAAGCCCACGGGCAAGAGGTCGACAAGCCCCCGGTAGGGTCGCGCTCCAGGAAGTCGCAGAAGTGAGGGCCTGCCGCGAGCCGGGCTTCGAAGGCCCGTCACGGCCGCGTCTTGCCCAGCTTCATGCGTCCATTCGTGGGGCGCCCCATCCAGACCAGGATCGGCGAGGTCAGCGGGCGCGACTTGTGGGCATGGGACCGCTCCGAACTGCCTGGTCCTGGAGTGGCCGCCGAGATCCGGGACGCTGTCGTAAAACGGCGCCGCACCACCTTTGGAGTCATTTGGCGCTGCCCAATCCAGGTGCGATTGCCTGACGACTGGCGCCGCGCCGTCACCGACGCCGAGCGCTTGCGCCTGGCGAAACTGGTCGAGACCGAGGAGGCCGCAGCAAGTTTTCCCGCTGACCTTGCGTGAGCTCAAGGACCGGCTCAACCTTTCCGCCGCCGATACGCTTGGGGTCCTGGCGAAATCGAGGCGCTGTACTGGGTCACCGTGCCGGCGCAAGACGCCCCCCTGCCCCGCAAAGCCGGTCTGACGTGATCGTCGACGAGTCTTCCATTCAATCGGTGCAGTCGTTTCTCTCGGCAGGTTGGGTCACCGAACTGGCCGAGGACGACCTGTTTCCCCCATCTGGCGGGCCAGACGAACGACACCTCTTTCGTGTGCACCTTGCAAACTCGCGTGAAGTCTTGCGTGGTCACATCGCCGCCCAACAAGCTGGCCTACGGGGGCACCAGCCGTCCATGACTGTGGTCAGCACCGGTGGACTCAACTGACCACGGAACGGCGCCTGCTCCTGAGCGGCCGCTGAGGATCACCTGCCGGCCACTCCTTGCTACTCTCTCGGGCTGATGAAATAAGATACTGCGAGACAAAAAATTATCAGAGGGGTTTTGGATGCTTCAAACTGTCCTAGACACGATGCCAATCGAGGCGCGCGTGAAACCGTTGTTGACCCGCGACGCTGTAGAGCGAACTGGTGACGATCGCATTCCGGGTCACTACTGCGAGACACGCCACGTGTGGCTCGTCGATGATCGCCCGATCGTTCAGACCCACGCAGGCCTTGCGGAACTCACGACGAAGACCGATGCCATGCTCGAGCGCGACGACACGTCGGAAATTTCGCTGCTTGAGATGCAGACCAAAACCAAAGCCGAAGTCGAACAGGACGATCAGGACTTCAACATCTTTGCCTTGGGCCTGGGCACGAAGACGTTCGCCAGCCTGGAGCGCGACGACTGAGTACGACCATGTACCTTGTCGTTACCAGCAAGCGAGACTTAACCAGCGACTTCATCATCCTTGAGTTGCAGCGGCGCGGCCTGTCCTACCTGCGGCTCAATACGGAAGATCTTCCCAAAGGCACCTTCCATTGCTTTCCGAGCGCAGATGACGATTGGAGCTTCGAACTCCCGAACGCATCTTTTAAGCTCTCTTCGATCACCGCAGCGTATTTCCGGCGCCCCGGGCAGCCCGAATTGCTCCAGGGGCTGGGTGAGTCAGAACAGCACTACAGCGCTGGCGAATGGCAGGCTGCGCTCCAGAGCCTGTACTGGGCCATCGGGGAACGTTGGCTAAACGCGCCGCATGCGATCGCGTTGGCAGAAAACAAGGTGCGCCAGCTCGCGCTGGCTCGCTTGATCGGCTTCAAGATCCCCGATACGTTGATCGGCAACGATCCGTGTGCAGCCACTGCTTTTGCAAGCCGATCGGGCATTGTCGGGAAAGCACTTCGTAGCGCCGTCATCAAGGGTGAGCAGCGCGATCGCATTGTCTTCACGTCGCGCGTGCGCATCGAAGCCGACACCGATCCTTTTTCGATCCGCGCCAACCCATTCATCCTGCAAAGCGAGGTGAAGAAGAAGTTTGACGTGCGCGCGACGGTCGTCGGCGATCGCGTGTTCGCTGCGACAATAGATTCGCAACGCTACGAAGCGACCGAGGTCGATTGGCGCAGGACGAGCAAGCCTGATCTGCCTCATTGCGTGTACACGTTGCCCGAGAACGTCGAAGAGCAATGCATTGCCCTTACGCGAAATCTTGGACTTCGTTTTGGCGCCGTCGATCTGGTACTCGGCGAGGACGACCAACACTGGTTTCTGGAGGTCAATCCCAACGGACAGTGGGGTTGGATCGAGAGCAGGACGGGCCACCCTATCGCCGCCGCGCTCGTTACGGAGCTGCAGCGCATTGCAGATGCAAAGATTTCTGACCGCTCTTTGGCCGCGACCTGAGCGGCTCACCGCGCAGGAGCGTACCGAGGAGTCGGCGCGCGAGCGCGATCTTGATGCACGCATTCGGCAACTCAAAGGTCTAGCCACTGTCGATACTGCGCTCCACCTGGAGGCGGCCAAGCGCATCGCGGATGAGGAGAACGCCCGTAAAACAGGTGCCGAGAGTCGGGCAACGACATTCATAGCTGCGGTGGCCGCGTTGATTCCCTTGATGACCTGGGCCATCGGCAATGCCTCCCCCGCATCCTTGTGCAAGGCCGGCTTGGGCTGCGCAGTCTGGACCAGCGTGTTCGTAGTCGCTGTGTGGTACTTCGTCACGGCGGCCTACTGGGCGTTGCGCACGCTTGCGGTTGCTAATTTCTACGTCATCGGAGTGGAAGACCTCGTGCAGGCACGGGAGCAGCAAAAGGACATCGGCAAGCTTCTGATTCAAGAGACGCTGCTGCTGGCGCGCAGGAACAGAGCCGCCATCAATCTGAAGCTTGATTTCATACAGGTTGCGCAACGTCGATTTTTCAACGGCTTGGTCGTGCTCGGCATGCTCTTGATGTTTGATCCGGTGTCTCGACTCGGCGTTTGGGACAACACGAAGCGGCACGTGCATCGCTTGATGACGGCCCACGTTCAAGACGAGCCGAAAACATCGCTGCAGCCGAAGGATTCACAGCAGTCGCCGATCGGTGCAGTGCCACATCTGCCTCAGACACCGAGCGCCCCTGCGGCGCCGGCCAGTGCTGCGGGCCCGACAACTCCAGCAACTGCGAAGAGCTGAGGGGCGCTGCGTTGCGTTGCCGTCTTCACTCCTACCCCAAACGCCTTCGGCGAAGCGCAGGAAGCTTGGTCTCTCAGACTTAAATGCCATGTCTCAGACTTTAATGCGCTGTCTCAGACAGCATTGGCAGAGAACAGTTGCGCCAGCAATATGATTCAAACCCGGCCCCGGGGCACAGACTTTGCGACATCTCTACTTAGCCAGAATGGGACATTACTATTCAGCCACTACATTTTTTGTCAACCCAAAGTTCAAATGTCGCACTGCCAGCCAAATAGAAATGTCGCATTTCTTCTTTCTTGATGGAGCCCGGCGAACGCAGTGACTGCCTTGCTTTTGAACTCGCACAGGCCTTTCAGCCGGAGGCCAACAGGATTGTTTTCTTGGGTGCCCGGCAGACCGATCTGACCGCTTCGTCGAGGTCCTGTGACGTGAACTGCCTGGACCGTTTGGTGCCTGGCAAAGCCTTGGTGGAGTAGGGCGCCTGCCCCTGATTCGTTCGTGAGGGCGTACTGGACTTCCTTCTGTCGTCCCGCTGCGCCTGGATCACCAGCGCAGCCTGCAGAGCGTGGCTCAGGCGCTTGTTCTCGACGATGGCGGCGGTGTCGACGTGCGGCAATCGGTCATAGCGCTCGCAGACCAGGTTTGCACCGTCGGCTCGCAGCTCAATCCGGCCATCCGGGTACTCGAAGACATCGATGTAGCGATGGATCAGCTTGCGGTTGGCTGGCGTGTCCTTGAGCAGGTAGATCACCCGGTCGTGCTGCAGCGTGAGCGACAGCGACACCTTGCGCTGCAGCCGCCAGGTGAACAACAGATCCAGATCTTCATCGGCGCGCACTGGTCGATGCGCATCGAACTCGCGCAGTGGCGCCTTGGCGAAACGCGCGTTGAAGTCTGCAATGAAGTGCGGCGCGAACGCATTGGCCGCTTCGCGCGTGTTGATCCCACGCAGGCGCAGTTCCTTCACCAGGCGATCCTGCAATGTGAGGTTGGCACGCTCTACACGGCCCTTGGCCTGGCTCGTGTTGGCACACATGATGTCGATGTTCAGCTCGAAGAGAACGCGTCCGAACTGCGTCGTGCCGCGGCCAAAGTCGGTCGAATCGCGCACCGCGCGGAAGATGCTGGCCTTGTCGCTGTAGAACGCCACCGGCTTGCCATGCTGCTCGAGGTAGGCCCGCGTGGCTTCGAAGTACGCGAAGGCCGACTCGGTCGGCACGAAGTGCAGCTGCATCAGCCGGCTCGTGGCGTCGTCAATGAAAACCAGCAACGTGCAGTGCACATCACGCTCCTCGAACCAGGCGTGGTCGCTGCCGTCGATCTGGATCAACTCGCCGACGCACGCCCGGCGATTGCGAGGCTGGTGGATCTTGGCCGCGCGCTGTTTGCGGGGCGTCCACAGGCCGGCCGCTGTCATCAGCGCTCGCACGGTCTCGACACCGAGCTTCAGGCCGTGACGTTCGGTCAGCTTCTCGCAGGCCAGCGTCGGACCGAAGTCCGCGTAGCGCTCCCGGATCAGTCCGATCGCACGTTCGGCGACGCCTGACGCCAGTTGATGGTTGCTGGGCCGGCCGCGCTTGCGCGAGACCAAGCCAGCGACACCATCCTCCTTGTACCGCTGGATCAGACGCTCAAGCTGCCGTCGGCTCAGGCCCAGCCGCTGCGCGGCCTGGCCCACGCGCGCCATCCGATCCACCACGCCCTGGATGGTCTTGAGGCGATCGGCTTCGCGCATCGACATGGTGATAGTTGCCGCCGGTGTTGCCATCGCTGTGCCTCGGATCCAGGAGCTGGACCGGAGCAACAATGCGACATTACTATTTGGGACCTACATGTGAGAGTTACACAATGTGTGTTATGTTAAACACAAGCCAGGCATTTCGCGATAGTCAGTGCTCGCAACGCGATCCGGCCCATGGCCGACCTCCCGCAGTCGATCCGATGCCCGCCCGCTCGCCTACTTCAGCCGTACGTTCATCTCTTGCGCAAACACACGCTTCCACTCCTCGATGATCGACTCGGTGACGAGCGACGCGTGGGCAGCGATGCTGAGTGCCAGGTGCGGCGCGCCGCTGGCGCTGGGCACCGCGGTGCCCATGCCGAAGCCGTCCGTCACCACCGTTCCCTGGCTCAAGGCGAAGCCGGTCTTTCGCGCCATGCGCACCGCACCGCGCACGCTCTGAGGGTTGAGGCGGGGGTACGGCTTCAGCCCCGGCGCGATCAGTTCGATGATCTGTTCGCCATGCTCCTTGTCCAGCGCCGCCAGCAACGCAGTGGCGCCCGCCCCCACGCCGAGCAGGCGCCGCTGGCCGACTTCGACGGGCACGAAGCGCATGAGCGCCTGGCTGTCCGCCTTGGCGAGACAGACGGCTTCGACACCGCTGCGTCGCATCAGGTACGCGGTGGCGCCGGTTCGGTGTGAGATCGCCGTGAGCACGGGCCGCCAGTGCGCCACTTCGAGCATGCTGGCGGACGGCGCGAGGCTCAGCTCGTGGACCAGCTCGCCCAAGCGGTAGCGCTTGTCCTGCTCGGGCGCGCTGGCAAGCCGCTCCTCTATCAGGCAGCGCAGGATGCGGTGCGCGGTGGAGCGCGCCAGCACGCAGTCGCGCGCCACCTCTGCCAGCGTGGCGCCCTCGGCGCCGGCCTTGCCCAGCGCGCGCAGCACGGCCGCGGCGCGCCTGATCGCCTGCGTCCCGTCGGGTGCGGCTGGTTCAGGACGAGAAGAAGTGCCCATGATGTGGAACAGTTGCGGCCGTGATTTCCCTTGCCGATGGATCAAGGTGCTGGATACCTTCGTGCAGATGCGCAGAATTCAATGCCCGAGTATCCCACCATGTGGTTGATACCAACTTCACCCAAGCCGCAGAGGAGCACGAACGACATGGGCCCCATCTTTTCCATTCCGCCTTCCGGTCGCCGGCGCAGCCTGCTGCTGGCAGCCACGGCCGCCGCCGCACTGGGCGGCATCGCTTCGTGGCCCGCCTCGGCGCAAGGCACCTTCCCCGACAAGCCGGTGCGCATCGTCGTACCGTTCGGCGCTGGCGGATCCGACTCCCTTGCTCGTGCGCTTGGCGAGAAGCTCGGCGCGCAGCTCAAGCAACCCGTGATCGTGGAAAACAAGCCCGGTGCGGCGGCCCTCATCGGCACGGAATACGCGGCCGCACAGCCGGCCGATGGCCACACCATCCTGTTCCTGGGCGGCGGCAGCCTGACGCCTGTGCTGGTCAAGGACCTGAAGTTCAACCTGCTGCGATCGATGCGGCCCGTCGTCTGCGTGGCGCGCGGCGGCATGACGCTGATGGTGCCGGGCACGCTGCCGGTGAACAACTTCCGCGAGTTCGTCGACTACGCCAAGAAGAACCCCGACAAGGTCAATTTCAGCTACACCGCGGGCAGCATCCTGCTGGCGGGCGAAATGCTGAAATCGCGTGCGGGCTTCGAGGCCACGCCGATCCCCTACAAGGGATCGACGCAGGTCGCCACCGCCCTGGTCGCCGGAGAGATCCAGATGGGCATCGACGTGCCGCTGTTCTACGTGGGCCTGATCAAGGAAGGCCGCATCAAGGCACTGGCGCATGGTGCCGCCGAGCGCTCCCCTTCCCTGCCCGACGTGCCCACGCTGGCGGAAGTCGGCGTGCCCGACCTCACCTTTGCCTTCTCGTTCGGCTTCTGGGCACCGGCCGCCACGCCCAAGCCCGTCGTCGATCGACTCAACGCCGCATTCAACGAGGTGCTGAAAGACCCCGACATCCGCGCCCACCTCGCGCAGGCCGGCGTGATACCGGTCGGTGGTGCGCCGGAGGTCCATTCCCGCCAGGTGGCGGCCGAGCAGCAGATGTGGGCGCAGGCGGCTGCGGCGATCGGCTACAAGCCGGAGTAGGCGCATGTTCTCCTTGTCAGGCAAGACGGTCGTCGTCACCGGCGGCGGGCGCGGCATCGGCCGGGGAATCTCGCTGGCGGCCGCGCGCTGCGGTGCCAACGTGGTGGTCAGCGGCCGATCGAAAGAGGCGTTGGACGAGACGCAAGCCGAACTGGAAAAGCTGGGCGTTCAGGTGCACGCCGTGGCCGCCGACATCACGCGCGCCGAAGACATCGCGCGCATCGTCGCCGAAGCGGAGCACCGGTTCGGCGCCATCGACGGCTGGGTCAACAACGCCGGCAGCGCAGCGCGCGGCGACACCGGCCCGCTGCTGGAGGTGCGCGAAGACCAGTGGGACCGTGTGGTCGACCTGAACCTGAAGTGGACCTTCTTCGCGGCGCAGGCGGCCGCGCGCGCCATGCAGCACGGCGGCTCCATCGTGAACATCACGTCGCGCAGCGCCTCGCATCCCAACCCGAACACCGGCCACTACGGCGCGGCCAAGGCCGCGGTCGAGAACCTCACGCTCACCATGGCCGCCGAATGGGGCCATCGGGGCATCCGCGTCAATGCCGTCGCGCCCGGGGTGGTGATGACCGAGGAACTGGCGAAGGTCTTCGACACCGAAGCTCGCATCCGTCGGCAGGTGGAGACAGTGCCATTGCAGCGCCTGGGAACACCCGATGACATCGGCCCGCTCTGCGCCTACCTGCTGTCGGACGAGGCGTCATGGACCACCGGTGCCTTGATCGCAGTCAACGGCGGCAGCCCTGTCCCCATGGGCTATTTGAGCTACCTCCACAAGGTGAACAACGCGTGAATTTCGAATGGACCGACGAACAGCGGGCCCTGCGGGAGCGGGTGCGCGCGCTGCTGGCGCGCGAGCTGCCGCCCGACTGGGAACACATCAGCCGTCACGGCCCGGGCTCCCCGGCGCAAACGGCGTTCTCTCTGGTGTTCTGCCCCAAGCTGGCCGCCGAGGGCCTGCTGGTGCCGCATTGGCCGGTGGCGCATGGCGGGCGCGGTGCACCGGCGTGGGAGCACTTCATCGTCGGCGAAGAGCTGTTCGCCGCGGGCGAGCCGCGCGGCCCGCAGTACATGAACGCCAACTTCATCGGCGCCACGCTGATGAAGTACGGAACGCCGCAGCAGCAAGCCCGCTACCTGCCGGACATGGCCGCGGGCCGCGCGCTGTGGTGCCAGGGCTTCTCGGAACCCTCGGCAGGCTCCGACCTGGCGTCGCTGGCCACGCGTGCAACGCTGCACGGCGACGAATACATGATTAACGGCAGCAAGGTGTGGACCTCCTACGCGGGCATGGCGCAGACCTGCTTCCTGCTGGCGCGCACCGGCGCGGGCAAGGGCGGCATCGCGATCTTCCTGGTGCCCATGGACACGCCCGGCATCACCGTGCGTCCAATCCCATCGTTGATCGGCCATGGCGACATCCACGAGGTCTTCTTCGACGACGTGGTGGTGCCCGCGACGGCACGCCTCGGCGAGGAGGGCCAGGCCTGGGCCATCATCGGCTACGCGCTGTCGCTGGAGCGGGTGGGCCTGGCACGCTATGCGTTCTCGCGCCGCGTGCTGGACCGGATGGTCTCTGAATTGAAGGCACAGGGCCGATTCGCCGATACTGCCGTCCGATCTCAAGCGGCACAGGCGCTGGCCGCATGCGAGGCGGCGCGCCTGCTGGTCTACCGCGTGGTGGACGAGCGCGCGCGCGACCTGCCGCCGAGCGCAGTCGCCAACCTGGCGCGCGTGGCCGTGGTGAAGGCCGACCATGCCGTGTCGGATTTCACGCTGGCGCATTTCAGCGACGCGCTGTGCGGCGACGGCTGGCCGCTCGTGCTGGCACACCACGAACGCGCCATCGCCGCAGGCATCGCATCGGGTGCGGCGGAAATCCAGCTCAACCTCATCGCGCACGAGTGGCTGCAGCTGCCGCGCGAACCTCGTCCGGCAAGCGCATGAACCTTGAATTCAACCCCGACCAGGTGGCCCTGCTCGATGCCGTCGAGCGCATCGCGGCGGACCACGAGGCGCGCCCGGTGCTTGGCGTGAACCACTTCGAGTTTTCCGCATCGCTGCAGGCCGACCTGACCTCCGCCGGCCTCTTCGACGCCGCGGCCGTGGAGGAGCTCGGCCCCGTGGCCGCAGCGGCGATGGTCCACCGCCTGGCCAAGCTGCCGCAGTGCCTGGAGCTTGTCGCAGCTGCGCTGGTGCTGCCCCTGCTCGCATCCGCCCTGCCCGGCCCATGCGCCCTCGTCTGGGATCGCCGCGACCGGCCCGCGCGCTGGCTGCCCGGCGCGCGCACGGTGCTCTGCATCCGCGGCAACACGGTCGAGTGCGCGGCGCTCACGGACGCCGACGCCGCAGCGCTGGACAGTCCCTTCGGCTATCCAGTCGGGCGCCTGGTCGCACCGGACATGCTCTCGTGGCGGACGCTCGACCTGGACGGCGCCGAATTGCGCCGGCTCTGGCGGGTGGGCGTTGCGGCCGAGCTGAGCGGCTGCCTCGAAGCGGGCCTGCACGCCGTGACCGCCCATGTGCGCGACCGCCGCCAGTTTGGACGCCCCCTGGGCGCGTTCCAGGCTGTCCAGCATCGGCTGGCCGCCGCGGCAGTGCAGGTGGAGGCTGCGCGCTGGCTTGCGCTGCAGGCGGCACACAGCGGGAGCGCCACCGATGCCGCCTGCGCGCTGGCGCACGCACAAGGATGCACGCCCGCCATCACCTACGACCTGCACCAGTTCATGGGGGCCATGGGCCTGACGCTCGAACATCCGCTGCACCGATGGACCACGCGCGCCAAGATGTTGCGCTCGGACCTGGGCGGCGCCGAGGCGCAGCAGCTGGCACTCGCGGCCGCAGCCTGGAATCTGGAGGAAGCAGCATGAAAAACGACACGCGCACCCGCATGCCGCTCACCGGCGTCAAGGTCCTCGACCTGAGCCGCATCCTGGCGGGGCCACTGGCCGCACAGGCGCTGGCGGACCTCGGTGCGGAAGTCATCAAGGTCGAGCGCCCCGGCAACGGCGACGAGGCGCGCCGCTGGGGGCCGCCGTTCCTGAAGGACCGCGACGGCAACGACACGCGCGAGTCGCCCATGTACCTGTCGGCCAACCGCAACAAGCAGTCGATCACCATCGACATCGCAAGTGCCGAAGGGCAAGACCTGGTGCGCCGCCTGGTCGCGCGCTCCGACGTGCTGATCGAGAACTTCAAGGTCGGCGACCTGGCGCGCTACGGGCTGGACCATGCATCGCTGCGAACGCTGAATCCGCGGCTCATCTACTGCTCGGTCACCGGCTTCGGCCAGACAGGCCCGAAGAGCCACCTGCCGGGATACGACACCGTGTTCCAGGCCATGAGCGGCATGATGAGCGTGACCGGCTTGCCGGACGGCGTGCCCGGTGGCGGCCCGATGAAGACCGGCCCGAGCCTGGCCGATTTCATTGCCGGGCAGTACGCGGCCTCGGGGGTGCTGGCCGCGCTCTACGAGCGCGACGGTCCCAATGGCACGGGCATGGGCCGGCACATCGACATCGCGTTGCTCGACTGCACCATCGCCGCCCAGACGCATTCGGTCATGACGTATCTCGCGGCCGGGGTGGTGCCGCCGCGCCGCGGCACCGAAGGCAACGGTGGTCTGCCTTCGCAAGCCTTCGAATGCGCCGACGGCGGCATCATCGTCATCTGCGGCAGCGAAGCGCAGTACCGATCGTTCTGCCACGTGCTGGGCCACCCGGCGCTGGCCGACGACCCTCGCTTCGTCACCAATTCCGAGCGCCTGGCGCACCGGCGGGAACTGGCCGAGGTGTTCAACGCCCTCACCCGGCAATGGCGCGCCGGCGAGCTGCTGGCGGCGCTGGAGCAAACGGGCATCCCCAGCGGCCCGATCAATCGCTATGCCGAAGTGTTCGCCGATCCGCAGGTGGTGCACCGCGGCGTGACGCAGCGCGTACCGCACCCCACGGCCGGCGAAGTGACGCTGTGCGTCAACCCGATCCGCTTCACGGGGACCCAACCGCCGCCGCCCACCGCGCCGCCGACCATCGGCGAGCACACCGACCGCATTCTGCGCGACGTGCTCGACATGGACCCGGCCGAGATCGCAGCCCTGCATGCGCGGCGCATCGTCTGAGGACGCATCTATGACGCGTGGTTTCGGGACCCTCCTGTGCGACATGTCGGGCGCAGGCGTCGCCACGCTCACCCTCAACCGTCCCGCGTCGCTGAACGCCCTGAGCCGGCAGATGGCCGATGAACTGACCGACGCACTCACGCGCCTTGCCGCCGAGCCCCAGCTGCGCGTGCTGGTCCTGCGCGGCGCAGGCGATGCCTTCTGCGCGGGTGGCGACGTGCGCGACATGGCCGGCCACGGCGCACGGCAGGCGACCGAAGCGCTCGAAGGCATGGCCCGGTACCGCCGGCTCGTGCTCGCGCTGCATGGCTTCCCGCGGCCGGTGATCGCCGCCGTCGACGGCGTGGCCTTCGGCGCGGGCATGAGCCTCGCGCTGCTGGCCGACATCGTGCTGCTCAGCGATCGCGCCAGGCTCTGCATGGTGTTCCAGCGCATGGGCCTGATGCCCGACTGCGCGGCGCTCTACACCCTGCCTCGCCTGGTCGGGCTGCAGCAGGCCAAGGCGCTCGCGCTGTCGGCGCGCGAGATCGACGCGGCCGAGGCGCAAGCCATGGGCCTGGCCCTCGAAGTGCTGCCTTGGCGATCGCTGCATGCACGCGCGAACGAACTGGCCGCCGCGATCGCCAAGGGTTCGCCCACCGCGCTCTCGCTGACCAAGCAGGCACTGGACGCATCGCTGCAGAGCGACCTGCCGACGATGCTCGCCATGGAGGCGAGCGCGCAGGCCATTGCCCTGGCCAGCGAGGCGCACCGGATTGCGGCGCAGGCTTTCGTGCGGAAAGAAGAACCGACCTACGTCTGGCCCGCGCGATCCGCAGCGACCGGGCAGTAGGTGGCGCCCTACAACTTTCGGGTCCATCGATAACGCAATCTTATCGATCCGCGCAATCACAGTATTGGACGCGTCGTGGGGTACCGATTCCAATGCGCAACCATGGAGACACCGCTGATCGCCGCCAGCCTGAGATGGCTGTTCACCGAATGGCCGCTGGCCGAACGCTTCCGCGCGGCGGCCGCCTGCGGCTTCCGCGCGGTGGACCTGAGCCTGCCCTACGAGCTACCGCTGGCAGAACTGCGCGCGTCGCTGCTGCGCCATGACCTGCGCTTCCTCTACCTGCTGGCCGCACCGGGCGATTGGGGCGCCGGCGATCGCGGTCTGGCCGCCGTGCCCGGGCGGCAGGAAGAATTTCAGGCCGGCATGCACGAGGCGATACGTTATGCACTGGAACTCGGCCGCCCGCTGATTCACCCCCCGGCCGGCAACGTGCCCGAGGGTGCCGACCCGGCCGAATGCGCGCATTTGCTGCTCGACAACCTGCGCTGGGCCTGCATGCGGGCCTCCGAGCACGGCCTGCGCGTCGTGCTGGAGCCGGTGTGCCGACGTGACTTCCCGAGGTACCCGGTCAACACCGTGCACCAGGTGATCGATCTGGCCGAGCGCATCGGTGCGGCCAATCTCGGCATCGTGCTGGACTTCCATCACGTGCAGTGGGAGCACGGGCACGACATGGCGCAAGTGCATGCCGAACTGCGCCGCGCAATGCCGTTGCTGTCTTACGTGCAGATTGCCTTTGCGCCGGATCGCCGGGGCCCCGACGAATCGGGACACGACGTGCACGCCATCATCGTCGAAGCGCAACGCCTCGGTTATCGTGGCGCATTCAGTTGCGAGTACCGGCCCACCGGCAGCTCGCGAGCGAGCCTGCGTTGGGCAGATCGTTATGGCATCCGCGCCACTCCAGGATGGCAAGAGGAGACGCAACTTTGACTTGTATGCACCGCCGCTCGCTGCTGTCGCTGGGCCTCGCATGGGCCGCCGGCGCGCGCGCGCAGTTCGCCGCCGCGGACAAGCCGATCAGGTTGATCGTGCCCTACAGCGCGGGAGGCTCGCTCGACACCATCGGGCGCTCCCTGGCTGAAGGCATGAGCCGTGACCTCGGCGTGCCGGTGATCGTGGACAACCGCACCGGCGCCTCGGGCACGATCGGCGTGGCAGCGGCCGCGCGTGCCGCGCCCGACGGCCGCACGCTCCTCCTCGGCGGGTCCAGCACACATGCGGTGCTGCCGGCGGCATCGCCCAGACTGCCCTACGACGCGGTGGCCGACTTCACCCCGATCTCGATGGTCGCCGAGGTGGAGAACGCGCTGGTCGTCAGCCCAACGCTGCCCGTCAAGAGCATGGCCGAGCTGGTGGCCTATTGCAAGGCGCGGCCCGGGCAGCTGGCTTTCGGTTCCTCGGGCGCGGGCGGCATCACGCACCTGGCCGGCGAGCTGTTCAGGATGGCCGCAGGCGTGGACGCGATCCATGTGCCCTACAAGGCGAACTCCGAAGTCGACGTGGCCTTGCTGAGCGGGCAGCTCCAGTTCGCCTTCGCCACGCTCGCGACGGCCATCCCGCACATCCGGGCTGGCCGCATGCATGCGCTCGCGCTGGCCAGCACGCAGCGCTCGGACTTTCTGCCGGCGCTGCCCACCACGGCCGAAGCCGGATTTCCGGGGATCGTCGCGGTGTCCTGGGCGGCCCTGTACGGGCCCGCGAAGCTGGACGCCGCCGAGGTCGCGCGGCTGAATGCGGCAGCCCAGAGCTCGCTGGAGCGACCCGAGTTGAAGGCGCGCTTCAACGCGATCGTCACGCGCGTGCTTGCAAGCACGCCGGAAGAACTGGCCGACTACCAGAAGCGCGACCATGCGCGCTGGCGCCGCGTGGTCCAGGCCGCCGGCATCAAGCTGGAAAGCTGAGCTACGCCCCGCCTGGGGCGCTCCCCAACCTCGAACTCGATCGCAGCGGGCATCGAGCGGCGCAGCCCGCCCGGACGCCCCCGATGGCCGTTGCCCCCAACGGGCTTAAAGTCGGCGAGGATTGACGAGCAAACCTTCACCTACATGAACCTGCGCCGCCTTCGCTATTTCGTCGTGCTGGCAGAGGAGCTGCACTTCGGGCGCGCCGCGCAGCGCCTGCATGTAGCCCAACCCGCGCTCACGCAGAACGTCCAGGCGCTCGAGGCCGAGTTCAACGTCGCGTTGCTGGCCAGGTCGAGCCGCCGCGTCGAGCTCACCGAGGCCGGCGCGGTGCTGTTCGCCGAGGCGCAGCGCCTGCTCGAGCTGGCGGATCAGGTCGGCCACCGCATGCATGCTTTCGTGCTCGGCCGCGAAGGCACCCTGCGCTTGAACTTCGCCCGGTCGGCGGCCGGCGGTGCCTCGAGCGCGATCGTGGAGATGCTGCGCAGCGAGGCGCCCGCGCTGCAATTGCAGATCAATTCCCAGTACACGGCCAAGAGCATCGAGGATCTGCTCGACGGCAAGCTCGACGCGGCTTTCGTGCGCTCGCCGCTGGAGCTGGCAGACCCGGCAGTCGGTCAGTTGCAGGTGCTGCCGATCGGCAGCGAGGCGCTCGTGGTCGGCTTGCCGCGATCCCATCGCCTGACGCGGCGCCAACGCATCCGTGTCGCGGACCTCGCCGACGAACCGATCGTGACCGGATCCGCCGAGCGCGCCCCGGGCTTCTATCGCATGATGTTCGGCCAGATCTGGGGCGAAGGCTCTCCGCGGATCGTCCTCCACGAGCCCGACGAGGAGCACATGCTGCGCGCCGTGGCCGCGGGAACCGGTCTCACGATCCTCACCGAGTCACGTGCAAGGGCCATCCAGGTCCAGGGCGTCGCCATACGCCGGTTCGCGGCGCCGGAGCCGCGCGCGGGATTGGCGCTGGTTTGGCTGGCGGGCAATCTCAACACCGCACTGGCCGCGCTGGTCGACGTCGCGCATCGGTTCGTCTCGCAGCCCCCCGCCTGACCGCGACGGGCCCCGCCCCGCCCCGCTCCGCCCTGCCCTGCCCTGGACTATCGATCGGATTTACTTATCGATCGGGCGAGCAACAGTATTGGACGCGACCCGGGCCGGCTTTTCTAATCGTCGGCAGGAGACCAACCATGTTCGATATCACATCTGCCTGCGGAGTGAAGACGGGGCGAGCCCGATGAACGGCGCCACGAGCCTGGTGAAGACGCTGCTGGCCTCGGGCGTCGACACCTGCTTCGCCAACCCCGGCACGAGCGAAATGCACTTCGTCGCGGCGCTGGACACCGTGCCCGGGATGCAATCCGTGCTCGGTTTGCAAGAGAACGTCGTGACGGGCATGGCCGACGGCTATTTCCGCATTGCGCGCAAGCCGGCCTGCACACTGCTGCACTGCGGCCCGGGCTTCGCCAACGGCATGGCCAACCTGCACAACGCCCGCCGGGCGCGCAGCGGCATCGTCAACATCGTGGGCGACCAGGCGACCTTCCACCGTCCCTTCGACGCGCCGCTGACTTCCGATACGGCGGGCATGGCGCAGACCGTCTCGGCCTGGGTGCGCACCAGCACGCATGCGGCAGAGCTCGGCCGCGATGCCGTCGAGGCGATCGGCGCCGCACGCGCTTCAGGCGGCCAGATCGCCACACTGATCCTGCCCGCCGATGTGTCGTGGGAGGAAGGCGGCAAGGTCGGCGCGCCGAAGGCGGCACCCGTGTCGCCGCCGATCGATCCCTCGGCCATCGAAGGCGCGGCCCGCATGCTGCGCGGGCGGGACGACGTGCTGCTGCTGCTGGCCGGCGGCGCCGTACTGGGCGAAGCGCAGCGCCTGGCCTGGCGTATCGCAAAGGCGACCGGCGCCATGTTGATGGCCGACTTCGTGAACGCACGCCTCGAGCGTGGGCGCGGCCGCCTGCCGATCGATCGAGTGCCGTACGCGCGTGATGAGGCGCTGGCGGCGCTCGGGCGTTACCGGCAGATCGTGCTGGTGAACGCGCGCCCGCCAGTCGCCTTCTTCGGGTACCCCGGCGTGTCGTCGCTGCAGTACGCGCCGGGCACCCGGTTCCATGTGCTGTCGCGGCCCGACCAGGATGCGGAGGAAGCCCTGCGCGCGCTGGCCCAGGCGTTGGACGTGCCGGATGCCGAAATGCCCGATGCCGGACAGCGGCCTGAACCCGCACGCGGCGCACCGTCGCCCGAAGGCCTGGCGCAGACGCTGGCCGCGCTGATGCCCGAGGACGCCATCGTCTCCGAGGAAAGCGCCACCTACGGCCGCCACTTCTACCGCTTCACCCACAGTGCACCCGCGCATGATTGGCTGCACCTTACCGGTGGTGCCATCGGCGACGGCATGCCCGTGGCCACGGGTGCCGCACTGGCGGCAGGCCGTCAGCGTCGCGTGATCAGCCTGCAGGCCGACGGCTCGGGCATGTACACGGTGCAGTCGCTGTGGACCCAGGCCCGCGAGCAGCTTCCGGTGACGACCATCATCATCAACAACGGCAAATACAACATCCTCATCGGCGAATACCGCAAAGTCGGCGCCGGGGCCACGCCGGGCACCACTGCGATGTCCATGCTGGACCTGGGCAATCCGCCGCTGAACTGGGTCAGCCTGGCCCACGGCATGGGCGTGGAGGCCGCCAGGGCCACCACCCTCGAGCAATGCGCCGACCTCATGCGCGCCAGCTTTGCCCGGCGCGGTCCGTTCCTGATCGAGCTCATGGTGTGAGTTGGCCGATTGCAGCTGCAACTGAAACGAAGGAGACACGCATGAACACCCTCGACATCGGCAACCGTGGGCCGCGCCCGGTCAGACGCCGGACGGTCCTTGCCGCCGGCCTCGGGCTGGCAGCGACGATTGCGCACGCCCGCGTTGCGCTGCCCATGCGCAAGGTGACCATGATTCTTCCATTCGGCCCCGGCGGATCGGCGGATGTGATCGCGCGTGCGCTGGGTGCGGGCATGGCCGAGGAACTCGGCCTGCCGATCGTCATGGACAACCGCCCCGGCGCGTCGGGCGCCATTGCCGCGTCCGCCGCCGCGCGAGCGCCCGGCGACGGATCGACGCTGTTCTTCGGCGCATCGTCGACGCAGTCCGTGCTGCCGAACGTGCGGACCTCGCTGCCGTTCGATCCGGTGGCCGATTTCACGCCGATCTCGATGGTGGCGGAGGTCGAGAACGCGCTGGTGGTCACGCCCTCGATGCCGGTGCGGTCCGTCGGCGATCTCGTCGCGGATGGCAAGGCACGCCCCGGGAAACTGGCCTACGGCTCCTTCGGCGTCGGCAGCATCACCCATCTCGCAGGCGAGCTCTTCAAGATGTCGGCCGGCATCGACATGCTGCACGTTCCCTACAAGACCGCGACGGACCAGGACGTGGCGCTGATGACCGGCGAACTGCAGTGCGCCTTCGTCACCCTGGCTTCGTCCATGCCGCACATCCAGGCCGGAAAGATGCGGGCGCTGGCCGTGGCCAGCCGCGAGCGGTCGCCGTTCCTGCCGCACGTGCCGTCCACGGCCGAGGCGGGTCACCGGGCTGTTGTGGCGGTGTCGTGGGGAGCGCTCTACGCCCCGCGCAAGTTGGACCCGGCGCTGGCGACCACCTTCAACGCCGCCGTGCGGGCGGCGCTGGAGCGCCCGGATGTACGCCAACGCCTGGCCACCATCCACGTGCGACCGATGGCGAGCTCGCCGCAGGCGCTCGCTGCGTACCAGGCGGACGACCGGGCGCGCTGGGCCGAGGTGGTCAAGGTCGCCCGCATCCGGCAGGAGGCTTGAGCATGATCCGGCTCGATCCCAATCTGCGCTGGCTGTACACCGAACTCCCCATGGCCGAGCGTGCCGCTGCCGCGGCGGCCGATGGATTCCGGGGCGTCGAAGTGGCGTTTCCGTACGCGATCGCGGCGCGCGACTACCGCGCTGGCCTCGAGGCGTCGGGCCTGGCGCTCGTGCAGATCCTTTCGCCGACCGACTGGGACGCGGGTGAGCGCGGACTGACGTGCCTGCCCGGCCGGGAGGACGACTTCCGCGCCACGATCCGGGCCGCCGTCGCCTACGCCGTCGAATGCGGCCGGCCATTGGTCCACGCGCCGCTGGGCAACGTGCCCGCCGGTGCCAAGCGGGCCGACTGCATCGCCGTGGCGCGCGAGAACCTGCGCTGGGCTGCCGACGTGGCTGGCGCGCACGGGCTCACGGTCCTGATCGAGGCTTGCTGCAGCGCACGAATCGCCGACTACCTGCTCCATGCCAACAGGGATGCGGTGGCCCTGATCGAATCGGTGGCGCGCAGCAACCTGAAGCTGTGCTTTGACACCTATCACGTGGCGATGGAGGGGAACGCGCTGGCGGAGGATCTCGACATCGCCTGGCCGCACGTCGGGCACGTGCAGATCGGCAACGCACCCGGGCGCCACGAGCCAGGCGAGGGTGAACTGGACCTGCAGGCCTTCCTCGGGCTGCTGGAGCGGCGCGGCTGGAGCGGCTGGGTCGGGCTGGAGTACACGCCGCGCCGCACTACCAGCGACTCGCTGGCCTGGGCGCGCGCGCTGGGCCTGCTGCCGGAGCATGTGCAATGAGCAGCGCCAAGGGGGCACCAGTGACCGAAGTGCAGGCCCTGATCGGCACCTGGCGCCTGCTGTCGTTCCGCATCCTCTACGACGACGGCGGCGTGGAGTTTCCGATGGGTGCCGATGCCGAAGGCCTGATCGTCTACACCCACGCCGGCTTCATGACCGGCGCGCTGATGCAGCGTGGCCGGCCGAAGTTTTCGGCGGTGCGCGCCTCGGTGGCCGAGCGCGGCATCGGCTCGGCCGACGAGATCGTTGCCGCCTTCAACGGCTATTTCTCGTACTTCTGCCGCTTCGAGACCGATCCGGCCCAACGCAAGCTGACGCACCGCGTCATCGGCTGCCACCTTCCGGATTGGGAAGGCCGCACGCTGGAGCGGTTCTGGCAGTTCGAGGACGCCGGCGACCGACCGCGGCTCGCGCTGCGCTCCGCGCCGCTGTCGATCAACGGCCGCCCGGCCTGCAACGAGTTGAAGTTCGTGCGCGAGCCGGACGTTCTCCCGAGCGGGGTGGGCGCATGAGGGCCGTGCTCATCGCGCGCGACGACAGCGGCGCGCCGCAGCCTCGGCTGCAGGAGGTGCCGGAAGCCGTGCCCGGTCCGCGCGAAGTGCTGGTCAGGGTGCTCGCGGCCGGCATGAACCGGGCCGACCTGTCGCTGAAGACCGGCCACTTCCGTGCCATGACGGGCAGCGGGCCGGCCGGCGTGGCCGGGCTCGAGATGGCCGGCGAGGTCGTGGGCTACGGCGCGGAGGTGCGGGCCTTCGGCCTCGGCGACAAGGTCATGGCGATGTGCAGTGGCGCGCACGCGGAGCGGGTCTGCGTGGACGAACGCCTGCTCATGCGCGTGCCCGCCGGCGTGGAGGCAATACAGGCGGCCGCCTGGCCGGCCGCGCTGATGACGGCGCATGACGCGCTCGTCAGCAACGGGCGCCTGGCGCGCGGCGACCATGTGCTCGTGCAGGCCGCGAGTTCGGTGGTCGGCATCGCCGCGGTGCAACTGGCACGGCTGCTCGGCGCCGGGCAGGTGATCGGCACCAGCACCTCGACCGACAAATGGGAGCGCCTGCGCGCGCTGGGCGTGACCCTGGCCGCGCACAGCGGCCCCGCGCTCGAGGCCGCCGTGCGGGAAGCGACGAACGGCCATGGCGTGGACGTGGTGGTCGACCACCTGGGCGCTCCCGCGCTCGCCGAGAACATGGCCTGCGCAGCGCTCGGCGCGCGCATCGTGAGCGTGGGACGCATGGGCGGCACGGCCGGGCCGGTCGACCTCGACCTGCTTTCGCTCAAGCGGCTGTCGCTGGTGGGCGTGACCTTTCGCACGCGCACCGCCGACGATGTGGCCGCGCTCATCGCGCGCATGCTCGCCGACGTGGCCCCGCTGCTGCAGGCCGGGCGCTTCAGCATGCCGATCGACAAGATGTTCGCGCTGGACGACGTGGCCCAGGCCCATGCGTGGATGAAGTCGCGCCAGCAATTCGGCAAGGTGATCCTGCAACCATGACACAAGAAGAAGACAGAACCCAGCGGATCGCCTGGATCACCGGCGCGGGCTCCGGGATCGGACGCGCCGCCGCGCTGGCCCTGGCGCAGGCCGGCCACGTCGTCGTCCTGTGCGGCCGCCGGGCCGACGCACTGCAGGCCGTGGCCCGACTGGTGGCCGTGCAGGGCGGCACGGCGCACAGCTTCGTGCTGGACGTGACGGACAGCGAGGCCGTCGCCTCCACCTTCGTGGCCATCGAACGCGACGTCGGACCCGTCGACGTGCTGGTGAACAGCGCCGGCATCAACGTCACGGCGCGGTCCTGGGCCGAGGTCGGCATCGCCGACTGGCGCCGGATCGTGGACGTGAACCTGACCGGCACCTTCCAGTGCATGCACGCCGTGCTGCCCTCGATGCGGGCCCGGCGCGAGGGCCTCGTCGTCAACGTCGCGTCGTGGGCAGGCCGACATGCATCGCCGATCGTCGGGCCGGGGTACAACGCGACCAAGCATGCGGTGGTCGCGCTGACGCACAGCTTCAACATGGAGGAAGGGCGCAACGGCTTGCGCGCCTGTGTGCTCATGCCCGGCGAGACGGACACGCCGATCCTCGACCAGCGGCCGGTGCCCGTGCCGGCGCAGGAGCGCGCCCGCATGCTGCAGGAGGACGAACTGGGCCGGACCATCGCCTTCGTCGCCGGCATGCCGGCGCGGGTCTGCGTCAACGAGATCCTGATCAGCCCAACGCACAACCGGGCTTTCGGCGCATGAGTGGCCGGGCGAAGCAGCGCAGGCAAGGGGCCATGGCCCGCCTGCACGCCACAGGAACCTCGCGCGGGCCACACAGCCTGCTACTGCTCGATGATTGCGTTGACTAGAACAGACCTCGACTCACCGATGTGCTTTTTCAGCAACTCGCCAGCGCGTGCAACCTCGCCAAACCTGACGGCAAGAAGAATTTCCACATGATCGGCACTCGAGGTCGGATCCCAGTCTTCGGCTTGGGTGGCACCAATCATGTAGCGTGTTCTCGCGACGTGGAGTTCCCTGATCGAATCGAGCAAGATCGGCATGCCGCAGGGCTCGTACAAGGCCATATGAAAGCGCCGGTTCGCCTCTTCCCAATCTCGCATGTTCTTGGCTTTTTCGCTCGCGGCGATGGCCGCTTTCGCCAGCGCAAGGCTGGCGTTGGTCATCTTCTTCATCGCCTCGGACAGCGCTAGTGGTTCCAAAGCTTGACGCATCAACGTGATTTCGACGACAGACGCGAGATCCAAAGGTGCAACCCGCACACCCTTCCTGGCGATTGCAACCAGCAGCCCCTCGGACTGAAGCTGCCGGAATGCTTCCCGCACCGGGATGTGGCTGGTGCCGAACTCCTTGGCGATCGCGTCCTGAAGGACTTTCTCGCCTGCCTTGAGCGTGCCATTGACGATCCGCTCCTTCAGGATGCGCGCGATCTTCTCGGACCACGGCAAATTCGATAGATCGTTCGACATGGGGATGAATTGCTTTCGTATTGCCGGCTACAGACCCAGCGAGCCCACTCTGGCCTCGACCGCGGCGAGTATCGAACCGTCGACGACGGCCTTCTTGAGCGAGTCCAGGTCATCATGGACCCAGCGGTCCTCGCCCAGCGTTGCCGGTACGACCGCTCGTATGGCCTTGAGCGCGGCCTGGCTACCGATCCCCAGCGAAAATTGCTTCAGGTTGCGCTCGCTCAGATCGAGGGCTTGCGCAGCCAGAAGCAGTTCGACCGTGACGACCGCTTGCGCATTCTCGACCACCGTGCGGCTTCGCCGGGCAGCGAAGCACGAGTTGCTGATGTGATCCTCGGTGTTGCCTTTTGCAGGCAAGCTGGTCGCGCTGGCAGGACTGCACAGGCCCATGTTCTCAAGAACCAGACCGGTTCCCATGCTTTGCACAGTCGGGAATCCGGAATTCACGCCAGGACGCTCCGCAATCAAATTGGCAGGCAATCCGAAGTTGCAAGCCGGATCAATCAAGCGCGCGCTGCGGCGATCGCAGATGGCACCGAGATCAGTAACGACCAGAGCGAGCAAGTCCATGGCCTGTGCGATGTACTGGCCGTGGAAATGACCCGCGGAGATGATCTCGTAAGCATCTTCTTCCGGAAAGATAAGAGGGTTGTCGGTCGCGCTGTTCATCTCCGTCTGGAGAATGCCGTCGATGTAGTCGAGAGCGTCCAGAACGGGCCCATGAACTTGCGGCGCACAGCGCAGGGAGTACGCGTCCTGAATCCTCGGCGACAGAGGCGGCTTCTGCGGCAGACCGACTGCCGACTTCTCGGCATTCGGCGTTCCCCATAGAACGATCTGCCGCGCCGGTTCCGTACAGCGCGCCGAACTCTCGATGAGCTTGCGGATGGACGCGGCCACACGCCGTTGGCCTTTGTGGGGCCGCGCCAGCATGACGCGATCCTGGAAGCACGCGACATCCGCGCGCAAAGCCTCGAGCGAAAGAGCAAGCGAGACCGTTGCAGTTGAAAGCAGAGCGCGGGCGTCATGCGCTGCAAGCACCGCGTAGGCCAGGGAAGCAGTTGCCCCGTTGATCAGCGCCGTCGCGTCCTTGGCCTGCACGTCCAGGGTCGGCGCAAGGCCCGCTCGCTCGAACGCAGCGGCCGCTGAGAGCACCTCGCCCTCGTATTCGACCTTGCTCTCGGGCATTCCCATCATCGCCCCCGCCATCAGCGCCAGCGGTGCAAGATCACCACTCGCACCGACGCTGCCTTTCGATGCGACGATCGGCGTGATGCCGTGGTTGAGCATGTCGACCAAGCGGTCGACCATCGCAAGTCGAACGCCGGAGTGATTGCTTGCAAAGGCATTCACTCGCAAGACCATCATCGCCCGAACGACCTCCTTGGGCATCAACTCACCTGTGGAAGCCGAGTGCGACCGAATCAGGTTCGTCTGGAAAGCGACAACATCCTTCGCCCCGATCCGCAGGCTCTTGAGCGAGCCAACGCCGGTATTGAAGGCATACATGAGGGGCGCCGCGTCAGTCAGCCAGTTTGTCTCTATGTACTCGCGCGCCTGGGCAAGCGCTCTCCTGCACTCTTTGTCCAACTCGAGCCGTTGGTGCTCTCGTGCGACGGCGATCAGCGACGCGGGAGTCAGGCCTTTTCCATCGAGGATGACAGGAGCATGTTCGGTGTTCATAGGCTGCCCAGTTAAAAGCATATATTATCTATGAAACTTCACGGGTTCAACCCGCGGTGACTTCGTCGCTGCAGGGGCGCGCATGTACGCGCCCGCGTGGCTGAACTGATGCCTTGCTCCGGAAGACGCCAGATGTGTCCGCACACCGAACATGCGCGGGAATCTTGAGCCCGTGCGAGGCCCCGCGGCGTACGCTGACTCAGTACTTCTTGTCCTGCCAATGCGCTCACATTGGCCGCCGAATACCGCCTGATTCAGACCCGAGGAGAAGCCGTGAACTTCCGCTACGCGATGATCGCCCTCGGTTGGTTCTCTGCTGGCAACGCTCTGGCGGATCCGCCCGCAGACGTCATGCAGATTGTCCGTGCTGCGGATATCAAATACGTTCCCAGCCGTTTCGGCCCGAACTTCCCCATCGCATTGCTGGCCGGCGATCCGACACAACCGGAGTCCTACGTCGCCCGTGTGAAGTTCCCTCCTGGCTTCATGAGCCCCCCTCACTTCCATAGGGAGACCCGATACATCCTTGTGCTCAAAGGCACCTGGTGGGTTGGCGCCGGTCCGTCGGGCAGCAAGGACGCGACCTTTCCAGTTCCCGCAGGAAGTCTCGTGGTTCGCCATGGGAACAAGATCCACTTCGATGGCGCCAAGGATGAGGAAGTGGAACTGCAGATCATCGGGATCGGCCCCAGCGTGACGACAGACGTCGATGAGATGGGGCAGCCCAAACGATAGCTGTGCAGCCACCAGAGCCTAACGGCTGTCCACGGCGCGGACAAATCCTGCGTTGCGCCTTGCGCGCGAGGATGCGCCTCTAGCATCGAGAGAGCACCAGATCTGCATCGCTTTCCGGTCCGCTCCATTTCAACGCCAACCACGCAGGCCCACCATGCACATAGCACGAGATTCCAAGGGCGAGATCGTCGAACTGCCGCCCCTTCCATCGACGCTCAATCCGTTTCCCGAGTACGCCAAGCTTGCGGACCGAGGTCCCGTGGTGCGGGTCAAGACCCCTGTGGGCACCGAGGTCTACCTGGTCACGCGGTGGGCGGAAGCGCTCCAAACAATGACCCATCCCGACGTGGCAAAGGGTTCGGAGCATCTGCACAGGGCCATCACCGCGCAGGGGCGCAGCGGGCCGGGCGCGGGCTCGCCCATCGGTGGCACGGTGCCGGGCAATCTGCTGAATTCCGATCCGCCCGACCACACGCGCCTGCGCTCGCTGGTCATGCTTGCATTCACGCCGCGGCGGCTCGAGCAGGTCAGGGACAGCGTGGAGCAGCTGGTTGATCGACTGATCGCGCAGATGAGCGGTCGTTCCGAGGTGGATCTCATCGGCGATTTCGCCTACCCGATCGGCATCACCACCATCTGCACGATCCTCGGCGTTCCAGAGGGCGACCGCACGAACTTCAGGCAATGGGCTGAGTGGGCCATGACGCCCGGCCACGCCGAACAGACGGGCTCCATCGGGCTGCTGCAGGCGTACCTTGCGAACCTCATCCAGTCGAAGAGCGATGCGGTGGCCGAAGGCTCCCAGCCCGACGAGCAGCCGGACCTGCTCAGCGCCATGATGGCTGCGCGCCATGCGTCGAATGCGCTCACGCTCCAAGAAGCCAAGAGCATGGCGTACCTGCTCCTGATCGCGGGCCACGAGACGACGGTCGGGCTGATCGGCAATGCGCTTTTGCACCTGATGCTGAATCCTGAGCAGAAGCAACTGCTCGTGCAGGACCGTTCATTGCTGAGGAATGCATTGGAGGAAACGCTGCGGTACGACGGTCCCGTGCCCTACACCACCTTCCGCGTCACCACGGCCGACGTGATGATCGGGAACTCGGTGATCCCGGAGAACAGCATCGTTCAGGTGGTCCTGGCGGCCCTCAACCGCGATCCCCTGAGGTTCGAGGAACCGGACAAGTTCGACATCCGCCGCAAGATCAAGCAGCACATGGCTTTCGGAAGCGGAATACATTTCTGCGTCGGCTCGCATCTGGCACGACTGGAAGCGCAAACCGCGGTCGGACGTTTCCTCCAGGCGTTCCCCGAGGTCGAACTCGGCTGCAGCCCGGAAGACATTCCCTGGCTGGGCACAGTGATCCGGGGAACGCGGTCGCTGCCGGTGCGCCTCGGCAGCCGCCCGCAGGTCAAAATCTGAGATGGAGCGCCGCTTCAACATCTGCGGCGGACACGATGCCGCCAGTGGAGACTGGTACGTGGTCGAGGATCCTGCGTACCTGACCCCCATCGCCCACGCGCCCGGCAGCACGAAAGCCGACGTCGACGATGCCGTCGTCTCGGCTGCGTCCGCATTGGCCGCCTGGGCGCGCGATCCTGTCGCGCGTGCCAACGCGCTCCAACGCTGCTCCGATGTGCTGGGCGCCGACCTGGAAGCTTTGGCCATCCTGCTCAGCCGGGAACAGGGCAAGCCGCTGCCGGCCGCGAGGCGCGAGCTGCAGTCCGCGCAAGCGCACTTGGCGTACTTCGCTGCGAAGGCGCCCCGGGCAAGCGAAGTGATCCTGCGCGAGGCCGGCCGGACCGTGCTGGCCGTGAGTGCGCCCGTGGGTGTCGTCGGACTCGTGGTCCCGTGGAACTTCCCGATCGTGCTGCTGACCATGAAGCTGGGGCCGGCGCTCTGGGCGGGCAACACGGTCGTCGTCAAGCCCGCGCCGACGACGCCCCTTACCACGCTTGCGATCGCGAAGCTCTTCGCCGGTTGCCTGCCGGCGGGCGTGATGAACACCGTCAGCGGTGGCGCCGAGGTCGGTGCAGCGATCGTCAGCCACCCGGGCGTTGCGAAGATCTCCTTCACCGGTTCGACCCCCACCGGAAGGACGATCATGGCGAGCGCGGCAGCGACGCTGAAGCGACTCACGCTCGAACTGGGCGGCAACGACGCGGCGATCGTGCTGGAGGACGCCGACATCGACGCATGCGCCGCACCCTTGTTCGAGCGCGCCTTCATGAATGCCGGGCAGGTGTGCTGCGCCGTGAAGCGGCTCTACGTGCATCGGCGCCTCCATGAACCGCTGGTGGAGAAGATGGCCGCGCTGGCCAATGGCTGGCGGCTCGGCCCGGGCCTGCTGGCCGATGTGCAGATGGGGCCGTTGAACAACCGCCGGCAATTCGATCATGTGAAGGCGCTGCTCTACGACGCAGTCGCCGCGGGTGGTCGAATCGTCGCAGGCGGCACGTCGCCGCTGGAGTGGCCGGGACATTTCATTCGGCCGGCCATCGTGGTCGATATGCCGCACAGCAGCCGGCTCGTCCGCGAAGAACAGTTCGGCCCCGCGCTGCCGATCCTGCCGTTCGACGACGAGGACGAAGCCGTCGCCATGGCCAACCATTCCGAGTTCGGGCTCGGGGGCTCGGTCTGGTCCTCGGACGTCGAACGGGCGGCTGCGGTGGTCGGCCGGCTCGACGCGGTGAACCTGTTCGTGAACCAGCATGCGACGCCGCCGGAGCCATCGATCCCCTTCGGCGGCATGAAGGACAGCGGTCTCGGCTACGAGTTCGGGGAATGGGGCTGCGATGAATTCCTGGTGCGCAAGCTGCTGCACCGGCCGGTGGGGGCTGTCGCATGAGAACGATGAAGGCGGCCATCCTCGAGCAGCCGGGCCAACCCCTGCGGATGGTCGACGAGGTGGAGATCGACGATCCCCGCGCGGGTGAAGTGCTGGTGCGGATCAGGCACTGCGGCGTCTGCAGCACGGACCTGGCGCTTGCGGACGGCAAGGTGGCGTACCCGATTCCCGCCGTGCTCGGCCACGAGGCCTCCGGCACCATCGCGCAGCTCGGCGCCGGCGTCGATGATCTGGCGCTGGGGCAGCGGGTCGTCGTCTCGATGAAGCCCGCGTGCGGCACCTGCTACTTCTGCCTGCGCAACCAACCCGTCCTGTGCGCCGCGGCGGAGAGCTCGCGCACATCGGGCCCGGCGGGCAGCGACGCACGGCTGTGGCTGCATGGCGTTCCGCTCACGCGGGGCCTCCGGCTGGGCGCCTTTGCCGAGTACGTCCTGGTGGAGCGCACCGGCGTGGTCCCGGTGCCCGACGCGATCCCGCTCGCCCATGCCGCGACGATGGGCTGCGCGGTGCAAACGGGCATGGGGTCGGTCGCCAACGTGGCAGCGGTTCCGCAGGACGCGACGGCAGCCGTGATCGGCCTCGGCGCCGTCGGCCTTTCGACGATCCAGGCACTTCGCGTGGCAGGCGCGCGGCTTGCCGTCGGCATGGACCGGCATGAGGGCCGCCGCCTGCATGCGACGGACTTCGGCGCGCACCACATCCTGGACAGCGCGGGCGATCCATGCCGCCGGCGCTGCCTGGACCTGACCGGCGGCATCGGGTTCGACTTCGTGTTCGACGGCGTCTGTAGCCCCGAGACCCTGGCCCTGTCCGCGGCGGTGGTCCGCAAGGGTGGAACCATCGTGATGATCGGCGTCGCGAAGCCCTCCGAGCCGGTGTCGGTCGGCGCCCTCGACATGGTGCTGCGGCAATTGCAGGTCAAGGGGTCCTACCTCGGCAACAGCCACGCGCAGCGTGATCTGCCCCGGTATTTCCGCTTGTGCTGCGAAGGCGCTCTGAACCTCGGCAAGCTCGTCACGAAGGAACGGCCCTTGCACGAAGTAAACGACGCACTGCGCGACCTGCGCAATGGCGACGGCATCCGCACGGTGCTGGCCATCTAAGGCGATCTCTTTCCAACTGCAACATTCATTAGGAGGTCCGACATGGTGAACCGGCGCGACTGGCTTCTGGCCACATCTTCAACTCTCGCCTGCGGAGCATGGGCGCAGTCCGCGGCCTTCCCGTCGAAGCCGATCCGCGTGGTCACGTCATCCGTTCCCGGCGGGCCGGCCGATGTGGCGTTGCGCCGGATCGCGCCCACGGTCTCGGAGCTGCTCAAGTACGCCGTGATCGTGGACAACCGGCCAGGCGCCAATGGCGTGATCGCTGCACAGGAAGTCATGCGGGCGCCGCACGACGGACACACCCTGCTGAATGCCACGGTCAGCCTGACAGTGAACGACGCCGTGCGGCCTTCGGAAGGCGCCCGCATCTTCCAGAACCTGCTGCCGCTCACTGATCTCTCACAGGGCCCGCTGGTGCTCCTGGTCAACCCGTCGGTACCGGCCCGGAATGGCCGCGAACTCGTCGCGTACGGCAAGGCCAGCCCCAACGCGCTGAGCTACGGTTCCGGCGGCCCGGCAAGCTTTCTCCAGATCACCGGCGAGCGCTTGAAGATCGAAACCGGGCTTGTGATGAACGAAGTCCCGTATCGCTCCCCGGGAGCGGACATCATCGATCTCATCGCCGGGCACATCCAGGTCGGCTTGACTGTGTGGGGCGCATGCGAACAGCACGTCAAGTCCGGCAAGCTCCGCGCGCTCGCCGTGGCGGCAGGTAAGCGCATCCCGATCGCACCCGAGTTGCCGACCTTCTCCGAAGCAGGCCTGGGCAGCATCGTCGCCACGGCCTGGACCGGCCTCTTCGCGCCATCCGGGATCCCGCCAGACGTGATGGGGCTTCTGAACCGCACCTTCGCCGACGCCGCGAGGCGCCCGGACTACGTGGCGTTCTATACCCGGGACGGCAGCGAAGTAGGCGGCAAGACTTCCGAACAGTTCGCCCAGTTCCTTCGCCTCGAGCAGCAGCACTTCCGTGAGGTGATCGCCAAGGCGAACATCAAGGTCGAGTAGCAGGCGGGGCATTCCGCCCCCGCCAGGGTGGCGATCTGTCCGCGGACCGAACACGTGCGCGACGCGCATCGCACCCAACGCAGATGGGGCCTACGCTTCAAATCCTTCATCTCCACGGAACCCGAACTAGATCGTATGAACAAGACCCTGGATAACAAAGTCGTCGTGGTCACCGGTGCCGGCCAGGGGATCGGCCGCGCGATTGCGACCCAAGCCGCTGCCGCCGGCGCTTGTGTGGTGGTTGCGGATATCGCGAAGGCCAACGGCGACGATGGGAGCATGGCCTCGCTTGCCGACCGTGTCGTCGAGGACATCGTCGCCGGCGGCGGGAAAGCCGTCGCATCCTGCGAGGACATCTCCGACCCCGCCGCGGCTAGCCGCATCATCGCTCGGGCGATGGACACCTATGGACGCATCGACTGCGTCGTCAACAATGCCGGCATCCTGCGAGACCGGATGTTCTTCAACATGAGCGACGCCGAATGGGATGCGGTAGTCAAGGTGCACCTCTACGGCTACTACAACGTTTCGCGTGCGGCGGCCCCCTTCTTCAAGCAGCAGAACGCCGGCTGCTACGTCCACTTCAGTTCGTCATCGGCGCTCATCGGCAACGTGGGGCAGGTGAACTATGCAGCCGCCAAGATGGGTGTGGTGGGCCTGTCGACCGGGATCGCACTGGACATGGCGCGCTTCGGCGTGCGGTCCAACGTCATCGCGCCGTGGGCCTGGAGTCAGCTGCTGGAGTCGGTTCCGATCCGCGACGCCGAGCACGGCGAGCGCATGCGCAAGCAGAAGGAGACGATGAAGGCCGAGCAGATCGCCCCCTTGTCGGTGTTCCTGGCAAGCGACCTGGCCAAGGACGTGTCCGGCCAGGTCTTCGGTGCGCGAGGCAACGAGATCTATCTTTTCAGCCAGCCCCGGATCGTCCGATCGGTCCACAAGGCGGACGGATGGGATCCGCAAAGCATCGCGGCCACGATGCTGCCTTCATTCCGCAACGACTTCCTGCCGGTTCAATCGCATCGCGATGTGGTCTGCTGGGACCCGATCTGACGCACGGCGATGCTGAACCTGGAACGAATCCGGGCCCTGCCGCCGTTGCAGGTTCCCGTTGCGTATGACCGGAAGGACGTCGCGCTCTATGCGCTGAGCATCGGCATGGGGGCGCCGTCCGACGCAGAACTCGAGTACGTGTTCGATGAGAAGTTGAAGTGCACGCCGATGTTCGCCATGGTGCTTGCACACCAGTTGCCCTGGCTTCGCGATCCGGAGAACGGCATCGACGTTCGCCGGATGCTGCATGGCGAGAGCAGCCTCGAGGTCCACCATCCGCTGCCTGCGGCCTGCGCCGTCGTCGTGCACGGCCGCATCACGCAGGTCGTCGATCGCGGTCCGGGCAAGAGTGTGTCCATCTACTTCGAGCAGCGCATCCTGCGGTCGGACGGCGGCCATCACATGGCTACCGTGGGGGGATGCTTCGTCTTTCCAAGCGCGGGGGTCGAAGCCGCGGCCGGTCCCGATCGGCCAGGCAAGGCGGCATGGATTCCCGACGGCATCGCGGATGCCGAAGAGACGGTCCAGGTGCCTGTCAACGCAGCCCAGCTCTACCGGCTCAACGGGGACCGGAACACGCTGCATGTCGATCCGGAGGTGGCACATCGCGCAGGCTTCCCGAAGCCGATCCTGCATGGACTCTGCACATTGGGCTACGCGGGCGCGGCAGCGATCCGCACCGTGTGCGATGGCGATGCCGATCGGATCGCTCGCGTCCGGGCTCGCTACGCAAGCCCCATCTACCCGGGTGAGCGGCTGCGGACCCAGTTCTACCGGGCTGGACACCGGGAGTACCGCTTCCGCTGTATCGCTGAAGACCGCAACGTGACGGTGCTCGATGCCGGCGAGCTTGCCTTGCTGGAGCCGCAATGACGGATGCCAACGAACGACTGCTGCCGCGCCCCACGCCCGAGACGGCGCACTTCTGGCATGGGACGGCCCAGGGGCAGTTGCTGCTGCAGCGCTGCGCCGACTGCGGCGACGTCTACTTCCCTCCGCGCGCGTTCTGTCCGGCCTGCAACTCGCGAAACGTGAGCGTGCATCGGGCAAGCGGCGCGGCGACGCTCCTCAGCTATGTGATCAGCGCAAGGCCTGCACCCGGCATCGAGGCGCCCTACTCGGTCGCGATCGTGCGGCTCGAGGAAGGCCCCACGCTGATGTGCAATGTGATCAACTGCCCGCAGACGCCGGAGCACCTGAAGCTGGACATGCCGCTTCGCGTGGTGTTCGTCCGCCAGACGGCCGACATCACGCTGCCGCTGTTCGAACCTGCGGGCGAAGAATGACACGGGGAACGGCAATCATCGGCGCCTCCGAGACGGAGCGCCTGGGCCACATCCCCGACCAGTCCCAGATCGGACTGGCCGCCGACGCGGCGCTGCGGGCGCTGGCCGACGCCGGCATGACGGCCCGCGACGTGGACGGCATCGCGACCGCAGGAGAGTCCCCGGTCCTGCTTGCCCACTACCTGGGCGTACGTCCGGCCTGGCTTGACGGCACTGCGGTCGGCGGCTGTTCCTTCATGCTCCACGTGCGCCACGCGGCGGCCGCGATCTCCGCGGGGCTGTGCAAGACGGTGCTCATCGTCCATGCGGAAAGCGGCAAATCCAAGGTGGCGGGCAGCCCATTGCCCTGGCCTCCCCCGCCCGGTTCGCTGGCAGGCCAGTTCGAAGCGCCCTTCGGCGCGATCTCATCGTCGACCATGTTCACCGTGCCGGTCCTGCGGTACCTGAAACAGCACGGCCTCACGACCGCGGCGCTCGCGCAGGTCGTCGTCGCACAGCGCAAATGGGCGGCCCTCAACCCACGTGCGCTGCTCAAGGAGCCCATGAGCGTCGACGAGGTCCTTGCCGCGAAGGTCATCGCGTATCCGTTCACGCTGCCGATGTGTTGCCCGCTCACCGACGGCGGGGGCGCCCTGGTGCTGGTGGCGGCGCATCGGGCGGCCGACTTTTCGGGCAAGCCGGTCTATGTGTGCGGCACCGGCGAAAGCGCCGAATCCCCGATGGTCAGCCAGATGGCGGACCTCACGAGCTCCCGCGCCTTCCGCGATTCCGGCAGGGCCGCCCTAGAGAGCGCCGGCATCGCCCCCAAGGACGTTGATCACCTGATGATCTACGACGCCTTTGCCCACCTTCCGCTGTACGGCCTCGAGGACCTCGGTTTCTGCGCACCCGGCGAGGCTGCTGCATTCATCGCGCAAGGACACACGTCGCCGGGAGGCAGGCTGCCCGTCAACACCAATGGCGGCGGCCTCTGCTATACGCATTCGGGCATGTACGGCATGTTCGCGCTGCAGGAGAGCGTCCGGCAGGTGCGAGGCACCGCCCCCGCGCAGCAAGGGGTTGTGAACGTCTCCATGTGCCACGGCGTCGGGGGCATGTTCGCAACGGCCGGGACCATCGTCCTGGGCAGCCAACCAACACGAGAATAGCCGTGTACATCGGAACCCAAGCCAAGGCAGCGGCAGACAAGCCGGCAATCATTCATGCGCGGACTGGCGTCAGCATGACGTACGGGCAGCTGGACGCGGAGTCCATCCGGGTGGCGCGCCTGCTGCACGCACGCGGGCTGCGCCGGGGCGACCGCATCGCCATCTATATGGAGAACCATCTCTCCTACATGGCCCTGATCTGGGCGGCGCTGCGGTCGGGGTTTTGTGCCGTGCCGGTGAACCGCTACTTCACTGCCGAGGAACTGGCCTACGTGATCAATGACTGCGGCGCCAAGGCGGTCTTCACCACGGTCCAGCAGGCGGATGCCGCGCAGGCGCTGGGCGATCGGATCCCGGGCTGCGCGATCCGGCTCGTCGCAGGCGGATCGCTGCCGGGTTGGGACGGGTATGAGGCGGCCATCGCGGCGTTCAGCGCCTCGCCGCTGAACGAGGAGCGGATGGGCACCGTCATGTCCTACACGTCCGGCACGACCGGCAAACCCAGGGGCGTGCTGCGGCCGGCACCCGACATGCCGGCCTCCGACACATGGCCGGGCTGGGGCGAGACCGGCGCGCTCTACGGCTTCGACCACAACACTGTCTACCTCTCGCCAGCGCCTCTGTATCACGGTGCGCCGCTGCGTTTCTGCCGTGCGGTGCACATGGCGGGCGGAACAATCGTCATGATGGACAAGTTCGATGCGCAAGGCGCCCTCGCCTTGATCGAACGCTACCGGGTGACGCACTCGCAGTGGGTGCCGACGATGTTCGTCAGGATGCTGAAACTGGACCCGGAGATCCGCAGCGGGTTCGACCTTTCCTCCCATCGGGTGGCGGTGCACGCCGCGGCGCCTTGTCCGATCGACGTGAAGCGACGGATGATCGACTGGTGGGGCCCCATCGTCCACGAGTACTACGGCGGCACGGACAGCGCAGGCATCACTTCGATCAGCTGCGAGGAGTGGCTCCTGCACCCTGGCTCCGTGGGACTGGCGGACCCCGCGCGCGTGAAGGTGTGCCGGGAAGACGGATCGCCGGCCGCCGCAGGACAGGTCGGGCTGGTGTATTTCGTCGGACGGCCCGGCATGCTTCCCGAGTACCTCAACGATCCCGAGAAGACCCAGGCGGCACGGCACCCCGACCACATGAACTGGGTGACGGGCGGCGATGTCGGCGTCGTCGATGCCGATGGCTATCTCTACCTCACCGACCGGAAGGCGTTCACGATCATCTCGGGAGGAGTCAACATCTATCCCCAGGCGATCGAAGACGTGCTCATCGAGCACCCGTCGGTGGTGGACGCTGCCGTGATCGGTGTTCCGAGCGACGAGATGGGCGAGGAAGTCAAGGCCATCGTCGAGCTCTCCAAAGGGCATGCGCCCTCTGCGGCGCTGGCGGAGGACCTGATCGGGCATTGCAAGAGCCGCTTGGCCCGGTACATGGTGCCCCGGTCGGTCGAATTCGTGGACAAGCTCCCGAGGACGCCGATGGGCAAGCTCATGAAGAAGGAACTGCGGGATCCGTACTGGGCGGGGCGCAGCCTGGTTGGCTGAAGCCCCTACTCCGGCTTGAAGTCGAGCGTGCGCAAGGATTCGCGCACACGATCGATCTCTCCCGTGACGATGGACTGCAACTGCTCGGGCGTGGTCGGGCGCACCAACGAACCCCACATGGTCCGGATGCGCTCGTTCGTGTCCTTGTCGCCGAGCGCCTGGACGATGGCCTGGTTGAGCCGTGCGAGTACAGGCTCGGGCATGCCGGCGGGTCCCCAGAACCCAGTCAGCAGACTGAAGGGCCGCATGCCCGGCACGACTTCACCGATCGCGGGAATGTCCTCGAAGGGGTAGCGGCGCTCGTCCGCCAGGATCGCGATCGGCGTCAGCTTCCCTTCCTTTGCGGCACCCGCCAGGTTGCTGGTGGAGATGATGGCTCCGTTGATGTGACCCGCGATGGCGTCCACGACGGCCTGCCCCTCTTCCTTGTACGCAACGCTGACAAGCTTGACGCCCGGAATGGCCTGCTCGATCAAGATCCGGTTCAGATCGTTGATCGACGGCGAGCCCGACATGCCCAGCGTGACGGGCACCGGACTGCGCTTGGCGAACGCAACGAAGTCGGCGAAGTTCCTGATCCCGAGCCTTGGATTGACCGCGATACTGAACGCGCTCACCGTCAGCCGCGAGATCGGCGTGAAGTCCTTGACCGGATCGTAGGGCGGACTGCGCATCGTGAGCGGCCGGAACATCATTGCATTGCTGCCGACCACCAGGATCGTGTGGCCGTTCGGCGCCGAGCGCGCGACGGTCCTGGCCGCGACCATCCCTGCCGCGGCCGTCATCGGCTCCACCACGACCGGTTGGCCGCCCAGCGCCTCGCTGATCCGGGGGGCGAGCAGTCGCACGATCCCCTCGGCGCTGCCGCCGAAGCCGACGACAAGCCGGACAGGTGCGTTGGCCTCCAACGCCACGGCCGCCGTGGACCACGCCATCAGCAACGCAGTCGCGGCCTTGAACAGGCCGACCCCAAGTTTTTTTTTCGTGATGGCAGATGTCATGGTGTGCTGCGGTGCAGAGTTGGTCGTCGATACATGCTAGGAGGGATGTATCGGCATCGACCGGGGGCGTTTGAACTGTCCGCCTCACGGACAGCCCGGCCCGCACGGCGGCAAGGGATGCAGGGTTTGTCATAAGTGCCCGCCTGATAGACACTCGTCTCAGTTTGAATCAAAATCGTCCGGACACGAAAGAAACACTTTGCCCACGGAGGCATGGAATGAGTGATGCAACGATCCGAAGCTTCCTGCGCGGCCTGGAAGTACTCAAGGCACTGAACATCAGGAACTACGTCACCGCGCTCGAACTGAGCCGGGCCGCGTCCTTGCCGCGGCCGACGGTCTACCGGGTGCTCGAAACCTTGATGCAGGCCGGCTATGTCGTTCGCGACGAAGTCACCGACGTCTACAGCCTGACGGCCCAGGTGACGGATCTGTCCAGCGGCTTCGCGCCGAGCGCTCATATCCTCGAGGTTGCCAAGCCGCTGATCAAGGAGTTCAGCGATCACATCTGCTGGCCGTCATTCCTCCACGTCCGCGACGACGGTGCCATGGTGACTCGCGCCATCTTCCGCTCGCCAAGGGCGCTGGGCTATCCCAGGATTGGCAAGCGCCACCCGCTGGCATCGAGTTCCCCAGGGCGAGCCTATCTCGCCTCCATGCCGATGGAGGAGCGGCAGTGCTGGATCCGCGCTTCCCTGGACATGGGCTGCAGCCCCAACGCCGAGCGCTGGCCGTCGAACGAACTGAACAGCCTCATCCGCGACGCCGGACTGCTGGGTTGCGGCTTCCGTGAAGGCGGGCTGGTCCCGCGCACGTGCTCCATTTCCCTGCCGATCTGCGCGGGCGAGCAATGCACTATTTACTGGACCATCGTGATGATGAGCTCCGTCGTTTCGGTCAAGAAGGCCATCTCGACGTACTTGGCCGATGCCCAGCATGTGGTCAAGAGAATCGAGCAACTGGTGTCGTCGCCCATCCCTCGGGAACCGGGCTCCATAGCACCGCCGTCGACGCCGCGAGCGACGGCGACTCATCCCTAGCAAACTCATCCATACCAGCATGAATCCACCATCGAAGCCTCCAATGCCAACTGGCGCGCCGTCCCATTGTGAAATGCCGGCCGGAGAGGCGGGCGACTCCGTGGTCGCTGCCCTCGCGGCCGGCGGCGTCGACTGCCTTTTCTTCACCTCCGGATCGGAAATCGCGTTCTTCCAGGAGTCCATCGCGAAGGCTGGCGCCACCGGCAAGCCCGCGCCGCGGATGATCGTCGTCACCCATGAGCATGCGAGCCTGAACGCGGCGCTCGGCTATTCGGCTGTCACGGGGAAGGTTTCCGCCACCGCAGTGCACGTGGACGCGGGCACCTTGCACCACGGCGCGGCAATCCACACCGCGATGCGGGCCAACCTGCCCATCGTGATGACAGCGGGCTTCCCACCGACAAGCGCCACGGGCACCTCCATCGCCGCGCGAAACCAAGGCGGCCATCTCTGGCTGCAGCAAACCTACGACCAGCACTCCGTGGTCCGCCAGTACGTCAAGTGGGATCACCGGCTTGCTGCCCACGACAGCCCCGGCCTCCTGACCAGCCGAGCACTGCAGATGGCCACGGCCGAGCCGGCAGGGCCGGTCTATCTCGCGATGGCGCCGGAGGTCTCGATGGCGGCAATGCCTGCGCACAGTTTCCCGACCGTGCACGGGCTCGGGCGCGTTGTTGCCGCGGCGCCCGATCCGGACGGCATCCGTGAAGTGGCCGAGCGCCTGCTCTCGGCGCGCGCGCCCCGCTTGGTGGTATCGGGCTCCGGGCGCGATCCGCGGACGGTCCCTGAGCTCGTGGCGCTCTGCGAGCTGCTCGGCCTTCCGGTTGCGCATGCGAGTACGCGCAACTACATGAGCTTTCCGATGGCACATCCGCTGCTGCAGCTCGACGCGGACCTGTCGGACGCCGATGTCGTGGTCGTGCTCGAGGCGGAAGTGCCGTGGTTGCCGGGCCCGCGTGCGCCAAAGCGCGATTCCTGGGTGGCCGTCCTGGGGCACGACCCGGTAAAGAGCAAGATCCCGACGTACGAGTTCACCGCGAACCTGCGCCTTGCGGGCGATCCATTGCAGGCCATCCGCGCGCTACGCCGTGAAGCGCGCGACCTGATGACGCCTGACCATGCCGATCGCGCCCACGCACGCGCGAAAGAGGCGGCCCGCGCGTCGGGGGCGTATCGCGCGGGGCTCGCTGCCGAGGTGGCACGTCTCGAAGGCTCCCCGATCATCCAGCCGCTGCAGGTGACGCAGGCGCTCGCGGACATCGTCGACGACGATGCCGTGGTCTTCGACGACACGCTGCCGCACAACCGGGTCTTCGAGTTCCTGCGCTGCAGCCGGCCCGGCTCCTATTTCTTTACGCCGGGCACCAGTGGCGGATGGGCGCCCGGTGCGGCGTTCGGAGCCAAGCTCGCGCTGCCGGGGCGGGACGTCATCGCCGTGACCGGCGACGGTTTCTACATGTTCGCGACCCCGGCTGCCGCGCTGTGGTCCGCCGTCCACTATGGCGCGCCCTACCTCACCGTCGTCTACCAGAACCGGAGCTGGGCGACCGGCACGCTGCGAACTGCGAAGACGTATCCAGACGGCTTCGCGCAAAGGTCCGGCCTGGAGGGCGGTTACTTCGATCCGCCGATGGACTTCGCCCTGGAAGCCCAGGCCTGCGGCGCGTATGGCGAGAACGTGAAGGACCCCGCGCAATTGCGTCCGGCACTCCTTCGGGGCCTCGAGCAAGTGCGCGCGGGCAAGCCGGCCGTCATCTCGGTATGGCTACCTCGCCATCTGCAAGCCGATTGACTGTAGTCGAGTGATGCAGGCCTGCAGGCACGATGCGCGCCCAGGTGTCCTGCAACCGCTCGACAGCGAAGTCGACGAATTGCCGCACACGCGGCGCAAGCTGGCGGCCGTTCGGGAAGACCACATGCAAGGGCTCGGTCGGCGCCGCGAAGTCCGGCATCACGCGCAGGAGGCGCCCCGCGTCGATGTGGACGCCGACATCCCAGATCGACTTGAAGAAGATGCCGGCGCCTTCCAGTGCCAGCGACTGCGCCACGTCGCCGTCGTTCACAAGAAAGGTCCCCTGGATCCTGATGGCGAGCGGCTGCCCGTTCACGTGGAACAGCCAATGACCCGCGGGACGCGGGCCGTACGCGATGCACGCATGGCGGGACAGTTCGTCCGGTGTCGTCGGCGCGCCATGGCGTGCCACATAGGACGGCGCCGCACACAACACCCGGTGGTTCGGCGCAACCTGGCGCGCACTGAGCGACGAGTCGTGCAGCGTGCCGAAGCGAAAGGCAACGTCAATGCCGCCCTCAACCAGGTCCAGCACGTCGTCGCTCAACCTCAAGTTGACCGACAGCGCGGGATGCTTGGCCTGGAAAGCAGCAACGATGGGCGCGAGGTACTGCCGCGCAAACGTGCGCGGCGCGGTCAGCGTCAGCATGCCGCTGACGGTGTCGCGACTGCCCGCCATCAGGTGCTCCGCGCCCTGGATCTCCTGCAGGATGCGGGCGCAGCGCTCATGAAAGGCCACGCCCTCCGGCGTCAGCGACTGGCTTCGCGTGGTGCGCAGCATCAGGCGCACGCCCAGTTTTCGCTCCAATGCCCCGATCCGCTTGCTGACCACGGCCAGTGACAGGTCCATCTCGCGGGCTGCGGCCGACATGCTTCCAGTCGCGACCACGCGAACGAAGACCCTGAGGTCCAGAACATCGTCAATCATGCGTTTACTCTCAACGGAATGGATATAGATTATCCGTCATTTGATGCTTTATAAACTCTTTAGAGAATAAGAAACTGGCGGTCGTCCCTTAAACACTCAGGAATGTCTCGATGACTGCTCGTCAATTTCTCACCCCGCTGCTCGCCGCCCTGCTGATCGCAGGCGGTTCGGGGTTTATCTCGTCGGCGCATGCGCATAACGCGGCCGCGCCCCCCTCCAAACTCGACAAGAGCCAGGCGGGCTTCTATCGCCTGAAGATCGGGGGCGTCGCCGTGACTGCCCTGTCGGACGGCACGATTCCGCTGGACACGAAGATCCTGACGAACACGAAAGGCCATCCCGTCGCCAAGCTGCTGAAGGACGGCTATGTCGGAACGACGATCGACGCCTCGATCAATGCGTTCCTGATCGAAACCGCCGGCCGGCTCATCCTCGTCGACGCCGGTACCGGTGAGCTCTACGGGCCCACGCTCAACAAGTTGCCGGCCAGCCTGAGAGCCATCGGCCTGGAGCCCGCGCAGATCACCGACATTCTCCTCACGCACGTCCACACGGACCACAGCGGCGGGTTGATGGACGGCACGACTCGGGTCTTCCCGAACGCCGTGATCCACGTCGAGCGCAAGGAGGTCGACTACTGGCTGAGTGCGCAAGCGCTCGCGCAGGCGCCCGAATCGCAGAAGCAGTACTTCGAGCAAGCCAAGGCGAAGATAGGTCCTTATGTCGACGCCGGCCAAGTCAAGCCGTTCGACGGTGCCGTCGAGCTGTTTCCGGGCATCCGCTCCGTGCCGGCGCCGGGCCACACGCCCGGCCACACCTTCTATTCACTCGAGAGCGAGGGCGAGAAGATCATGTTCTGGGGCGATGTGCTGCACGTCGCCGAAGTGCAGCTGCCGGCGCCGGGCGTCACGATCCAGTACGACGTCAACCCCCAAGAGGCGGCCGCGGCGCGACGGCGCGCGTTCGCGGATGCGGCCGCGAAGGGTTATCTGGTTGCGCCGGCCCACTATTCCTTCCCCGGCGTCGGCCATCTGCGCAAAGTGACCGACGGCTACCGCTTCGTGCCGCTGCCCTATATCAACGACGCGCATCCCGGTAAGAAAGAGGCTCCGGTGCCCGTATCCAGGTGACCTGGCCGGCGCACTAGGACAATCTGGCGCGGCCGGTGCGCACGCTGGAATTTCTTGAGCTGCTCGCCAAGGCGCCATCGGCTTCTGGCCGCGCGGGCGCGGCCACGGCCGCGGAAAACGCCAGGCGTGCGAGCAGCGCAACGAACATCGGCCTCTCGTGCACCGCCAGGGGCTCCAGGATTCGTTGGTTGATCCGATCCATGGCCGCGTTGGAGGTATTCAGCAGCGACTGCCCTTTGCGGGTCAGGGTCAGCACCTTCAGGCGCCTGTCGAGATCCGAGCCTTGTCGCTCCACCAGCCCCCGCGACTCCAACCCGGCCAGCACCGCCCCCACCGTCGCGCGGTCGTAGCCCACGATTCGCCCGATCTCGGTCTGGTGGCAACCGGGATTGGCCATCAGTGCGGACAACACGTTGTGCTGAGGCGGTGTCAGGTTCAGCTTCCCGATTTCTTCCGAGAAGATGGCAACCGCCACCTGGTGCGCCTTGCGCAGAAGAAAACCAGGTCGGTGCGTGAGATCGTGGAGGTCGTCCAGCGGTTGAGTCATGGAACCCGAGCGAAAGTTTGCTGCGTTCCAGTTTAGCGTCCGCTCTCCCGAGTCGGCCTGCGCCGATCGCATGCATTGCCTGGATCGTGCTCAAGAGATAGAATTGATTTTCATGTCCATCTAACGGACATAAAAAGGAGCTCGGGGTGACGACTGCATGGATCGAAGTTCCTGGCACGACGGATGCGCCCGCCATGGGCGCTTACCTCGCACTGCCGCCGAACGGCCGCGGCCCGGGCATCGTCCTGTGCCAGGAGATCTTCGGCGTGACCGCCTCCCTGAGGGCCGTGGCCGACGACCTTGCGCAGGAGGGCTACGTGGTCCTTGTGCCGGACCTGTTCTGGCGCCTGCAGCCGCGTGTCGAACTCAGCTACTCCGAACAAGACGTCGCCCGAGCAATGGCATTGAGCCAGCAGCTCGATCAGCAGCTGCTTCTGGAGGACATGCGGGATACCGTGCAAGCCCTCGAGCAGCACCCGGCGGTCGTGGGCCGGATCGCCGCGTACGGGTTCTGCCTCGGTGGCCGCGTCGCGATGCTCGCGGCTGCCGCGGGCCTTGTCAGCTGCGCGGTGGCGTACTACCCGGTCGCGCTCGAGCAGCACCTCGAAAGGCTTGCGACCATCAAGGTCCCGGTGGTGATCCATTTCGGCGCCGAGGACCCATTGACGCCCCCCGTTGCAGTCAGCACTGTCGTCGCTGCGCTTGCCCGCAGCAAGGAGGCATCGGTGCACGTCTACCCCGGCGTGAAACACGGCTTCGCTGCCAAGGGACGCCCTGCCTACTGTGCGCCCTCAGCGGGCATGGCCTACAGCCGCAGCCTGGCCGTGCTCCGCGCGGTCCTCGGCCCGTGGTATGACCTCAACGCGCTCTGGGAAGCGCATCGCGCGTGCGAGTTCGTCTCGCGCGATGCCGCGGCCACCATGGCCACCATGGTTCCCCAGCCCTACGTCAATCACGTTCCGACAATGACGGGCGGATACGGACAGACGGACCTGCATCGGTTTTATAGTGACCACTTCATACCGCGCAACCCGGCCGACATGCGCACGATCCCGATCTCGCGGACGATCGGTGTCGACCGCGTGGTGAATGAAGGGATCCTCTGCTTCACACACGACACCGAGATTCCGTGGATGCTTCCGGGCATCGCACCGACGGGGTGCTACGTCGAAGTCGCGCTCGTCGGGATCATCACATTTCGGGGCGACAAGCTCTATCACGAGCACATCTACTGGGATCAAGCCAGCGTGCTCGTGCAGATCGGCTTGCTCGATCCGGCTGCCCTGCCCGTCGTTGGGCGCGAACAGGCACGCAAGGTACTTGATCCGAGCCTTCCTTCCAACGAGCTCATGCCGCAATGGACATGGGGAGCCTGAGGAATGGCGATCATCCGCATCAACCATTGCGACTTTCAGTACGAACTCACCGGCAAGGGGCGCGACATCGTCTTCGTCCATGGCGAAATCCATGGCATGCAGTACTGGGAGGCGCAGGTGGCGGAGTTCTCGCGCGACCATCGCTGCCTGATCTACAACCGGCGCGGCCACGCGGGCACGGAGTGGACCCACTACGGCTTCTCGCTCGTCAACCAGGCGCGGGACCTGGCCGGCCTCATCGATGCGCTGGAGATCGAACGGCCCATCGTCATCGCGCTGGCCTTCGGCACGACGATCGCTGCGCAGTACGCGCTGTCGCACCCGGACGGCGTCGCTGGCATGGTGATTGGCGCCTGGAGTGAACTTCATGAAGCGCCGATGTACATGGATGTGTGGACGGCGGCGAGCAAACGCGTGGTCCCGGTCCTCGAGTTCGAGGGCCGGCAGGCACTGATCGAACTGCTGCGCCGGGAGGGCGGCACCAACATCTACCGCGTCATTCCCCGGGAGGACGGCGCATTCCGCGAGCGCGTGATCCAGATGATGGCCAGTCATCCGCTCGAGCAGTACCGCCGAGGCATGCTCGAGCTCGGCAACTCCGTGCCGAACCTGGCGCCGCTCTTCAGCCGGCTCGACATTCCGGTCATGGGCATCTGCGGCGCAGAGGATCCCTATCCTGACCAGCCGGAGATGCTGCAAGGAATGAAGAACTTCCATGAGGCGCCGGCGGTGCCCGGTGCGGGCCGTTACGTCAACTGGCAGAAGCCCCAAGAGTTCAACACCGTGGTGCGCGAATTCATCGAATCGCTTCCCCGCGCGGGCGTGACGCGATGAACGCGATGCCCGAACACGCCAGCGTTTCCGGCCGGGTTGTGCTTGTCGTCGGGGCCAGTGGCGGAATCGGGACCGCACTCGTCGATGCACTCCTCGAAGCAGATGCGCATGAAGTGATCGCTGCGAGCCGTAAGCCATCTGCAGCGCCGCATCCTCGGGTGAAGCCGATCCACATGGATGTGACTCGGCATGACAGCGTGATGGAGGCCGCGAGAATCCACGGGTCCCGCGTGGATTGGGTCATCTGCGCCAATGGGATCAATTCGAACCACCGGCTGGCGCATTACGACGAAGCGGCCGCCCGAGCGGAGATGGAAACCAACTACTTCGGCCTCATCAACATCTTCTGCGCGTTCGCCCCGGCGATGAAAGCGCGCGGACATGGCGCCATCGTCAACATGCTGAGCGCCCTCGCTCATGTGAACCATCCCATGATGGCGACCTACTGCGCAAGCAAGGCCGCCGCCTTCTCGGTGACGCAGGCGATGCGCGCGGAGCTTGCGGCCTCCGGCGTTCGCGTCCGTGCGGTGCTGGCGCCGGCGGTCGACACCCCAATGACCGCGCACCTCAAGCAGACGAAACTGGCGCCAGGCGCCTTCGCAAAGCTGCTGATCGACGCCATGCAGCGTGACGAGGAAGACATCTATCCGGCTGCAGCACAAGCGTTGCGCGAAGCTCTGCAGCGCGACCCCAAGGCCGTCGAGCACTCGTTCGCCGCTCACCTTGCGTGAAGGGCCGCGACCTCCTTGCGGAACTCCGCGAGGATCTTCTCGGGTTGCTTCGTCCCGCGCGCCGAGGCGTCCTGCACCCACTTCTGCTCCAGCGCCGAGGTCCTGGCCTTGACCGCGGCCACGAAGCCCGGGTCGGCCATCGTGACCTGGATCTTCGACGCCTGCATGTGGGCGCGTCCGCTGCGATCGAGGATGTCCCACTGGCGGCCGAAGATCCGTGCGAGCACTTCGCCCGAGACCGAATCCACTGCTCTCTTCTCATCCGCGGAGAGCTTGTCATACCGCGCGGGATTCATCATGAACACCCAGCTGAGATTGTAGAGGCCGCCAGGGAAATACGTCGCGTGGCGGATGACCTTGTCGAGCTTGTAGGCCTCAATGGATTCGGCCGGGAAAAGCGCCCCGTCCATGACACCGCCGGACAAAAGCTCATAGGCGTCGGACGCGGGCTTCAGCGTGACATTCATGCCCAACGACCTGGCGATCTCGTTCACCATCCCCCCGCCCACACGGAACTTCAGCCCCTCGAGGTCCTCGATCTTCGCGATCGGCCGCTTCGAGTTGAACACCATGCCCGGCCCGTGCGTGAAGTAGCCGAGCACATGCACGCCCTTGTGTTCCCGGGCGAACTCGGGATGCCTGGAGGCCACCCTGTCGTAGGCGACCGACATGGCCTCCGCGCTGTCTCCGTTGAAAGGGAATTCAGCCATCTGGGTGAGAACGAACCGGTTCGGCGTGTAGCCGTGGACTGTGAGCGAGACGTCGACGACACCGTTGGCAACCGCATCGAAGCTGCCGGGCGGCGAGCTCACCGGTCGCGGCAGGATGTTGCATTTCAGCTTGCCGGCGGATTTGCTGTCGAGCAGGTCGCACCACGCCTTGACCGCCTGGGTCTGGCCGGGCCCGGTCCAGTTGGAGACCGCCAGCACAGTCTGAGCATGGGCCACGCTGCCGGCAGCGAGCAGACCCAGCACGAGGATGGAAGCTTTCATCATGACTTTCTCCTGGAGATCGACCTGCGTTTTTCACCGGGTGCGCGTTCGGCGCGTTCGCATCGCGCTCGTGCACGATGACCCACTATAGGACAACACATGAAAAAAAGAAACATCAGTCCACTACATGGACATCGCATGCAGCGCCCGCTAGTACATCGTCGACGGCAGCCACAAGCTGATCTGCGGAAAGGCGATCAGCAACACGAGCACGATCACCATGATCAGCACGAAGGGCCAGCATCCGCGAAAGATCTGCCGCAGTCCAACGCCAGGCAGTAGCGCATTGATGACGAACAGGTTCATTCCGACTGGGGGCGAAATCAATCCGATCTGCACGATCATCACGATCAGGACACCGAACCAGACAGGGTCGAATCCCAGGCTGGTCACGATGGGGAAGAACAGCGGGATTGTCAGCAGCACCATGGTGAGTTCCTCCATCACGGTTCCCAGCACCACGTAGATGGCCATCATGGCCACGATGATCATGATGGGCGACAAACCCAGATGCGTGATCCACTCCTTGAGATCGTTCGGCATCGAGGTGAAGTTCACGAAGTTGGCGAAGATGGTTGCCGCAATCAGCAGCGTGAAGAGCATGGCGGTAGTGCGCGCCGATTCCACCAGCACCTTGTACAGAATGCGCCAGGTCAACCGCCCACGGCAAAGGGCGAAGAGGAAGGCTCCCGAGGCGCCGATCCCGGCGCCCTCGGTGGCGGTGAACAGCCCGCCGTAGATGCCGCCCAGAACCACCACGACCAGCAGCGCCACGCCCCAGATGCCGCGCAGGGCACTCCAGCGTTCGGCCCAGCTGGCACGCACGGCGGGCGGTGCGTGCCCGGGGGTGAGAGACGTGATCGCAACGATGCCCGCCATCAGCATCGCCGCGCTGAGCAGCCCGGGAAGCACGCCCGCAGCAAAGAGCTTGCCGATGTGCGTCTCGGTGATGATCCCGTAGATCACCATGACGGTGGATGGAGGGATCATGATGCCCAAGGTACCGCCAGCGGCCATGACGCCAGTGGACAGCGATTCGCTGTAGCCCAGCTTGCGCATGGACGGGTAGGCCACCTTGCTCATGGTCGCTGCCGTGGCGATCGAAGAGCCGCAGATCGCGCCGAAGCCGGCACAGGCCACAACGGTGGCGTGCGCCAGCCCCCCACGCATGTGCCCCATAAAGGCGTAAGCGGCGTGGAACAGCTCATGTGCCAGGCCGGCCCGCGCCACGAAGTTGCCCATCAGGATGAACAGCGGGATCACCGAGAGCGTGTAGGCGAAACCTGTCTCGTAGACCACCTGGGCTGCGCTGGCGAGGGCTGGTGTCCAGCCGCGCGTGAGACCGGTGGCCACCAGGCCTACTGTGCCCATGGCGAAGGCCAGCGGAACGCGGGCCAGCGCCAGCACGAAGATGGCCAGGAACCCCAGCAGGGCAGCGGTCACAGCGCCGTCCCTTGCCCACTATCTCGCGCTTCATCGGATTTCCAAGCCCGCAGAAGATGCACGGTACCGGTGAGCGCGCTCAGGAGCGCCATTCCATAGATGAAAGGCGCCTTGAAGATGCCGAGCTGCGCCGTGGTCTCACCCGTGTCGTGGAATGCCCCGCCGGTCTTCAACATCAACCAGCCGAGCCCAAGCAGCAGAACTGCGCAGAACAGGTGCACGCAGGCAGCTTGGACCTTGCGCACACGAGGCGGAAGCAATGCGTCGAGCGAGTCGAACTCGACATGCTCGCCACGTGCCGAAACGAGCGGAAGCCCGGCGAAGATGACCAACACCATCAACAGCTCTGTCAGTTCCAGCGATCCGGTGATCGAACGGTCGAAGAGCTTGCGTCCCAAGACATCGAAGAACGTCAAGGCCATGATCGCGAACAACGCACTGGCAGCGGCCAGTTCACACAGGAGTGGCAAGTGCTTCTTCATGAGTGATCTCCATCGTTGTAGTTCTTCGGTCTCGCAGCCTCGTCGACTCCACTTTTCGTCAACGACAAGCCAGAGGCGATACGGGAAAGATGGCATTGATCTGGCCAGTGCCGGAGCTGGCAAAGTAGGGTGTGACGATCTCCGCCCGCCCTTCGTACTTGTCCCAGCCCATCGCGCCGAGGAGCATGGCCGTGTCGTGCATGTCGCCCTCGCCCCAGCACTTTTCGGCATACATCGGCAACATGCCGATGAAGGTCTTCCATTCACCGGCCCTCCAGAGTTCGACGACTCTGTGATCGACCTGCTCCAGGAATGGATCGTAGATCCTGTGCATGAACTCGGGTGCGCGCCCGTTGTCTGCGAAATGGTGCGACAAGGAGCCGCTGGCAAGCACCGCCACTGTGCCCTCGTACCTGTCTTCGATTGCACGGCGGACGGCCAGGCCGAAGCGCGCGGACTCCTGCAGGTCGTGCCAATCACACCAGCCGCTGATGCTGATCACCTTGTAGTGCCGGTCACTGTTCATGTAGCGCATCGGCACCAGCGTCCCGTACGCCAACTCCAGGGTGGTGTCGGAATGGGCACGGCTCTTGACGCCCATCTCGTTGGCGACGTCCGCGATCAAGTGCCCCAGCGACGGGTTGCCTGGATAGGCGTAAGGCATGTTCTTGATGAAATGCGGGAGCTCGTTGCTTGTGTAGATGCCCTCGAACCAAGGGCCGCAGTTGATGTGATATTCGCTGTTCACCTGCCAGTGCACGTCGAACACCACCATGGTGTCGACCCCCAGTTCGCGGCACCGGCGATCGATTTCCTTGTGGCCATTGATGGCCGCCTCACGGCAGCCGAAGTTCGGCCCTGGAAGTTCAGAAAGGTACAGCGACGGAACATGCGTGATCTTGGCCGCTAGCCCAAGTTTTCCCATGATCAGCCCTCCCGATCGACGGTGGCGGGGTTGACGGCCTCGACGTAGAAAGTTGCCGCGACGCTCTCGCCGGCGATGAGATGGTTGATCTGCATGCTCTCGACTTCTACAAAAAGGTGGTGAGCATCTTCACGGTCAACACGTTCTCGGTGAGCAAGATCTCCCGCCTCCGCAATTGCCAATCGCCGCCCACCTTCTGGAGTACGTCGTTGCGCCTTGCCGAGAGCATCATCGATTCGTGCTGATTCCGGTTCTGCCGGACGAAGACGCGACTGGAGACGGAGAGCTCGGCGCACGTGTCAGCCACGGCGGTCACGTACACGTTCGAGACATGATGCGTGGTCCGTGAGACGGGCTCCTCGGCGAAATGGACGCCAGTGCGGATCTGCTCGATGCGCTTGGCCAAGGTCCACTTTCCCTCCTCGAACCAGCTGATGTCGACACCCTCGCGCGTGGACTCCCGCTGAAGCTCGTTGTGGCGCGTGTTGCGTTGCATCGGCATGAAATAGACGATCCCCTCGTGCAGCGTCGCAAGCCAGTCCTCGTAGCGCCGGGTGTCCAGGAGGTCGGCCTCGCGGTACAGAAAGCGCTCCGCCTCCCAGGTCAGCACGCGCAGGTCTGTTTCCTGCGAAACGCGCGCGGCTTCATTCATCGTCGGCTCCTGCGAGGTTCTTGAAGATCGGGTCATCTCGACCCATCAGTCGATCCCAGTCGTCTCCCTCCAGGTAGTCCGCCCAGCGGGTATAGAAGGTGCGGGGGTTTTCCTCGGATATCTGCGTCGATACGTTGCCCGCCAGCGTTTCGTGCTTGCCAGCCCGACCCAGCGACTGCTGGTAGTTGTACGGGTATCTTCTGGCGATCGGGCCGGCACTGGACTCGGTGGCCATCTGCCAGTTCTCGATGTCGTCCTGCTCGGTCATCCCGGCAGGCCCTTGGTAGCGCATGTAGAAATGGCGCATGAGATCCCGGACTTCGGGCGGTGCCCCCTTGTCGATCAAGTACCAGCGCCACATTTCGGTGTGCATCGGCCCATGCGGATGGAACACCGTGATCGACCGCGGCTGGCGGCCGTTGAAGCTGGTGTTGGGAAAAATCGTGCAGACGAAGGGCAACAGCCGGGACTTCTCGCCCTGGCGCTCCTGCCGCTGCTCATAGCAGCGGCGGAAGTACTGCTCGACCTGCGGATTGTCTTGATAGGCTTCGGCGTACGGCAGCATCTTCGGCTGGATCGCGCTGTGCGCGCCATGGCCTGCCGGGAAGTTGACCCAGACGTGCTGCGCGCCAGAGAGCTCGTCGTCACGGCGACCCTTGCGGCCGGCCTGCGCGCTGGGGCCAATACCGATGTCGTCGACCGAGCGATGGCTCGGGTTGTGGTACGTGTCGCCCAGAAAGTTCTCCGCGCCCACCTTCCAGTTCGCCGGGATGATCCACTTCTGGACGCCGACGAACACTTCGGTTTCGCCAGGCGCTCCATCCAAGCCGTCGAGGGCCAGGTCCAGGTGCTCTTTCGCATCGCCGATGTACTCGAGGAACGGAGGCGCGTCCTTGTCCCAGGTGGCCCAGATGGTGCCCTTGTAGTTGTGGAGTTGCGCCACCTCGATCAAGGACCATTGGTCCTTGTCCAGATGCTCTTCATACAACGTGCCGTACATCGGCACGCCATGGAGCTTGCCTTCGGTCGTGTAGCTCCAGGCATGGTATGGGCAGGTGAACTGGCGCGTGTTGCCTTCATCGTATTGGCACACCTTCATGCCGCGGTGGCGGCAAGTGTTCAGGAAAACGTGAATCCCTTCTTTTTGGTCGCGGCACAGGATGACCGATTCATTGCCCATGCGCGACGTGAAGAAATCGCCAGGATTCTTGATTTGGCTCTCATGGCCAACGAAGAGCCAGGCCCGGGTGTAGATCCGCTCCAGTTCGGCCTGGAAGATCGAGGTATCCGAGAAGATTTCCCGGCTGATGACGCCGGCATCGCGGTCCACACAGTTGCGGTATCGGCCCGGCTCTGCCGGGGCCGCCTCAACGCGATGGATTTTTACGCTTTCGCATTTCATGTTCGTCTTCCTTCTGGATCTGGTCAGCCGGTGAACTTCTCGGCCAGGAACTGCTTCAAGGGGAACTGGCGGCTCTTCAAGGCCTGCCGCGCGGCCTCCACCATGGGCGGCGGCCCGCAGACATAGACAGTTGCAGCGCGATCGAGCTCGATCTCGCCCAGCATGTCGGTCACGCGCCCTTGGCGTGTGGGCGACCCTTCGTCGACCTCATCGCACGCGTACCGAACGTCGAGACCAGGAAGCTCCAAGCGCAGCGCGTCCAGGGCCGCCTTCTCGAAGAGGTGCCGCTCGCTGCGAGCCCCGACCAGCAGGGTGACCGGGGCGCTTCGCTGCAGCTCGCTGCCAGCAGCGAGCCTGCGGAGCATGGCCAGGAACGGCGCCAGCCCCGTACCTCCGGCAACCATCACCTTGGGCCGCAAGTCGTCGCGCAGGAAGAAGGTCCCGCGCGCGGGGCTGAGCTGGACGGTCGCGCCGGGCGGCGCAGCACGCAGCCAGTTGCAGAACTTTCCATCGGACCTGAGCGCAATGTGGAAGATGAGCGTCGTGGCATCCGGCGCATTCGCCATGGAGAACGATCGCTCGAGGCCTGGCTGCGGGGAGATGTTGACGTACTGTCCCGGCAGGAACGCAAACGGCCTCTCTGTTTCCAGAATGAGGGTCATCGTCTCCCGGGACGCTTCCTGCACATTCACCACGGTCGCGGCCGTGGGCGCTTCATCCCCTTCGACCTGCGCATCGCGGCTCGAGTACGGCAGTTCGATCACCACCGGGCCAGTAGCCCTGGTCCGGCACACGAGAACGAATCCGTCGTTGATCTCGGAGGCGGAGAGCAGCCCCTCGGTGAAGGGCTCCATGTCCAGCGAACCACAGGACGCACGGGCCTGGCACGTACCGCAGACCCCCTCTTCGCAATCCACCAGCAGCGAGATCCCCGCCTCCTTGCACGCCGCGAGGACGCTCGCGCCACGCTCGACCTGGATCGAACTGCTTCTTCCGTCGGAGAAAACGAACTGGACCGGGACCTTCTCGCTCATCGAAGTTGCTCCATGTCCATTGTATGGACTGTAATCTCAAGTTTAGAGCAGATGCCAGGCGGGTGTCAAATCGTCTACGTTAGACTTCCGAACTTCATGCAGAGAGGCTTTTCATGACCGAGGCCGAGAAGGGCAGCGAAGGCGTCAGGGCGGTTGGGCGAGCCCTGGAGATCCTTTCTTCGTTCACGCCAGCTGATTTCGAGCTTTCCCCGGCGGAACTGCTCAAGCGCGTGGATCTGAGTCGCCCGACGATGTACCGCCTGCTTCACACCCTGGAGGTCAACGGCTTCCTGGTGTCCTCAGGTGATCCTCAGAAGTTCCGGCTCGGTCCGGAAGTGGCGCGGCTGGCCCATGTCTGGGTGGCGAGCAACGACCCCGCCGCAGCCGCTGGTCCGCTGATGCGCAGGATCTGGGAGGTGAGCAGCGAGACTGTCGGCCTCTTCGTCCGAGAGGGCGACAACCGGATGTGCGTCGCGGAGATCCCCAGTCCCCACCCCTTGAGCTTTCGACGCGGCATTGGCTTTCAGGAGCGACTGGCGCTGGGAGCCAGTGGCAAGGTCATATTGGCCAACTCCTCCCTTGATGTCCGCCAACTGCGTCAATTGCTGCAAGGCTTGAAGATTGACGCGGGCGAGTACATGAAGGAATTGGAACGCGTCCGTCTCGCTGGCTATGCCGTCAGCCAGGATGAGCAGATTCATGGCGCGACGAGTGTCAGCGCTCCATTCTTCGATGCGAGCGGCGGAGTGGCGGGATCGCTGGCGGTCTACGGTCCAAGCGTTCGGCTGGACACCAAGAAGGTCAAGGCCACTGCGAGCTTGCTGCTCAATGAGGCGTCACATCTGTCGCGTGCCTTGGGTTTTCGCGGGCCGTCGGCGAACAGCTAGCTCAAAGGCACCGGCGCAGTGCCTGCGTAGGCGCGACTCCGCGAACGCGACCAGCGGTTCCGCCCGGTCTAGCGCAACGACTCACCGGGTCGGCGGTCCTGCTGCACCCGGCGAGCGAGCACCGCGTCAGCCATGGTGGCGCCATCGCGCCGTCGCTCTCCGGATGATGATTGGTGTGCCTGCGCACGCTCTCAAAGGCCGTGCGCCCTCATCGCCTTTTGCAATCATCTCGTCTGCATGCATACATTTATTGTCGAGGACGACGACAATCTTGTCGGCTCAATCAGACTTGATGCCGCAGAGATTCAAAGGTATATTGTATGCAGACATACATTCTATCGATTCAGCCTTCTTGCTGGACGCAACCACTTACTCAAGAGGACCTCATGGACAGAGTCACTGCGGAACTGCTGGTGCGCACCGGCCCGGACACGCCGATGGGCCAGCTCATGCGCCGCTACTGGGTCCCCGTGATGCTTGCTTCGGAGATTGGAGAGCCGGATTGCGCGCCGGTGAGAGTCAAGATCCTCGGCGAGAAGCTGCTGGCATTTCGCGATACCGATGGCAGGGCGGGACTGGTCGACGAGTTCTGCCCTCACCGGGGCGTCTCCCTCTTCCTGGGCCGCAATGAAGAAGGAGGCATCCGCTGCTCCTATCACGGCTGGAAGTTCGATGTGACTGGCAAGTGCATGGAATTGCCGTCCGTGCCGCAGCTCGCCGACAGGATGAAGATCAAGTCGTACCCGGTCGTCGAGCGCGGCGACATTCTCTGGGCGTACATGGGTCCGAAAGAGAACATGCCGCAGCTGCCCGAACTCGAGTGGTGCATGCTGCCTGCCAGCCACCGTTTCGTCAGCAAACGGTACCAGGCCAGCGGTTGGCTCCAGGCGATGGAAGGCGGCATCGACACGACCCATGCGTCGTGGGTTCACCGGTTCGAACTCGAACAGGACCCGATGCATATGCATGCGGAGGCCAACAAGTACATCAAGGCCGACAGGAATGCAGTCTTCGACATCGAGGAAGCGGCGCACGGCCTGACGATCTTCGGCCGCCGCAACGGAGAAGAGGACTCCCATTACTGGCGCATCACGCAGTGGATCTTCCCGTGGTTCACGCTGATCCCGCCGTTCGGCCCGCACGCGCTGGGTGCCCACATGTGGATCCCGATCGATGACGAGAGTTGCTGGGCGTGGAGCATCAATTTCCTGCCCGACCGCCCGCTGCCCGCCGAAGAGTTGCAAGCCATGCGCGAGGGAAAAGGCATTCACGTGAAGTACATCCCCGGCAGCTTCGTCCCGTTGGCCAACCCCGGCAACGATTGGCTCGTCGACAGGCAGGCGCAGAAGGACAAGCAGAGCTTCAGCGGGGTGGAAGGCTTCTCGATCCAGGACGCCTCCCTTCAGGAGAGCATGGGACCGATCCAGGACTACGCGAAGGAACACCTGGTCGCCACCGATCGGCCCATCGTGATGGCAAGGAGGATGCTCGCGCGTTCGGCGCGCGAGCTCGAACAAGGGACTGCACCGCCGGCGACCGATGCCGCTTCCCAGCGCGTGCGGGCCGCGTCGGTCCTGCTGGACCGCGGCGTGAAAGCGGAAGACTGGGCCAAGGAAGCCTTGACGTCCCTCGACCAGCCGGTCTTCAGTGTCTGAAATCGGGAGCGAGGACGGAACGCTTGCCTACCCACCACGCACGCATGCCCACCACCTTCGCATCCACGACGAGCGGTCCACGAAGGCCGCTCTTCAATCTGCCGGCCACTTCGGCGACATCGGCCTCGCAGCGGACAGTGACCCCATCCGCGCCGAAACCCCGCGCAACGGCAGCGATATCGGTGTCCGGGAATTCGACGATCTCGGTCGAATGGCCTTGAGGCTTGAACTGATAGATCTCCGCACCGTAGCCCTGGTCGTTGTAGACCACGATCAGCATCCCGAGCTTCAATCGAACGGCCGTCTCGAGCTCGGCGATGCCCATAAGGAATCCGCCATCGCCACACGCCACGACGGGAAACCGGTCCGGGCGCGCAAGCGCTGCGCCGATCCCCGTCGCGAGGCCGAGGCCGATCGACTGGAAGGCCTGCGTGAAGCAGAAGCCGTTCTCGTCCGGAACCTTCAAGTACATGCTTGGATAGCCCATGAAGTTCCCTGAATCGACACTGAGGATCCGGTTCTCGGGGAGAAGGTCGTCCAGGGCGATTGTCAGGGTGCGCGGGTCGATGGCCTCCGCGGTGCTGGCATTGGCGAACGGAACGTCTCGCCACTGCAGTTCCGACTGCAGGCGCCGTGCGAGCTGCGGCGAGCGATAGCCTGGACGCTCGGCCCGCGTTGCTGCGAGCAGTTCGGCAACCATCCGGGCGGTCGCAGCGACATCGCCCAGCACGCCAAGGTCGATGGGCTGGTTCTTTCCAAGAGCCTCCTGCGCCAGGTCGACTTGCACCAGCTTCACGTTCTTTCCGAGCAGATGGCCATGGGCGGTAGTCCACATGTTCAGCGTGGTTCCCCAGCCGACGATCAGGTCCGCATCGGCGATCAGCCGCGCCGTCAAGGGCGAGGAGAACCCGCCCGAGACACCGATCGCCCAAGGGTGCCCCGCGAAGAGCCCTTTGGCGACTGCGCCTTCCGCCAGGAGCGCTCCGGCGGCATCGGCCAGCGCCGCCACGGCCTCTCGCGCACGAAGACCGCGTGCGCCGCGCCCGGCGATGAACACCGGTCGCCTCGCGGACAGCAGCATGTCCGCCAGCGTCCTGGCGTCGGACGAGGCCGGCAAGGAAATCGGAGGCGCTTCGATCGGGGCCATCGTGTCAAGCCAGGACCCATCCATGCTCTCGAGCTGCATGTCCACGGGCAGATTCAGCAGGACGGTGCGGCGCTCTCGCAGCGCGAGCGAATAGGCGGCATGCGTGTCCGTCATAGCGCTCGCCGCCGACCGCAGCCGGAGCGAGGAGGCACCGACGGACCGGGCCAACGCATCCTGGTCGATGTGGAAGTTCGATGCCGGGTCGGTTGCTTCGCCCGAGACCACCAGCAGCGGCGTGCGGCTCTTGGCAGCCTCCCCGATACCCGTGATCGCATTGGTGAGGCCGCAACCCTGGTGCAGGGAGACGACTGCGACTTCGCCGCTCATCCGGGCGTAGGCGTCGGCCATGGTGGCGGCACCGCCTTCGTGGCGCGCCGCTGTGAACTTCACACCATGCGCCACCAGCGCGTTCGTGAAGTGGAAATTCCCGCTTCCGACGACGCCGAACGCGTGGCGCACGCCCAGCTTCGTGAGCGCCGCTGCAACACCGTCATGCACGCTTTCAATCATGTTCCGTTGTCTCCGCTAGTCCGCCTTGATACCTGCGGCCCTTGCTATTTCCCTCCACTGCGCACGTTCGGTGGCCACCCGACGTGCGAACGCGGCACCCGCCGGCGCGCCACGCTCCATGCCCATCCGCTGGAGCTGTGTCAGGGTGCCCGGGTGCCCGGCCGAAGTGTCGATGGCAGCACGCAGCTGCGTCGAGACGGCTGCGGGCAGCCCCGAGGGCGCGACGATGCTCGTCCAACCCATCATCTCGAACTTGGGCAAGCCCATCTCAGCGATCGTCGGCGTATCGGGAAGCGATGCACTCCTTCTGCGTGATGTCACACCCAGTGCGCGGAGCTTCCCGCCTTTGAGCAGCGGGAGTGAAGAAGCCAGGTCGACGATCGCGTAGTCGACCTCGCCCGCCGCCACCGCAGTGACCGTGGGCGCATTGCCCTTGTAGTTGACGTGAACAGTCCGCAGCCCCGCTTGCCGAGCGAAGTACTCGCCGGCGAGATGAAACAACGAGGAGCCCACCCCGTGATTGAGTTCTCGCTGCACCGACAGAGCCCGCATCGAAGCCAGGCTGGTCAGGCCCGACGACTCGCCGACGATCAGCACGCTGGGATAGAACGCCAGCACCCCGAGTATTTCAAAGTCGGTGGCGGGCTCGTAGCCGAGCTTGGAGTAGATGGCCGGGTTGACAGCCAAGGCACCGTTGGACGCGACCAGCAACGTGTAGCCATCTGCCGGCGCCTTCGCCACCAGCTCCGCGGCGATGATCGAATTGGCGCCCGGACGGTTCTCCACGACCACTGGCTGGCCGAGCACGCCCTGCACCCTTGCCGCGTACACGCGCGCCAGCAGGTCGTTCGCCCCGCCGGGCGCGAATCCCACGACCAGCCGCAGCGGCCGCGCGGGAAAGGCTTGGGCCCGCAGCGTACGGGCAGCGGCACCCGCGACGCCCGCGGCCGCAGCGCCCTTCAGCAGCAATCGACGTCCGATCAAGATTTGCTCCTCCGGCAGCGGGTCGAGCCATCCGCAAAACGGAAAGCCGCTCCAGAAAGTATCGGCATGCGCGCCATGGCCTAGCAGTAGATCGCCTGCATTTCGGTGTAGTGCCGCAGGCCGAAGATCGAGTTCTCGCGGCCGATGCCGGACATCTTCATTCCGCCGAAGGGCACATGCGCGTCGTAGTCCACGTGCTTGTTGACCCAGGCCGAGCCGACCTCCAGCTGCGCCACGACCTGCTTGCCGCGGGACCAATCGCTGGTCCAGACCGAGCCGCTCAGGCCAAACGAGGTGCCGTTCGCAGCTGCCACGGCCTCTTCGACGGTCTTGTAGGAGATCACGGGCAGCACGGGCCCGAAGGTCTCTTCCTGGACAACCCGCATACCGGCAGGTGGGTTGATGGCGATGTGCGGCGCGAGGAAGTAGCCGCGGCCGGGAACGGGCCGCTTCCCGGCGTAGAACTCGACCGGGCCGCCCTCGGCCTCCTGCAGCACCGACTGCACGCTTTCATACTGCCGCCTGTTCTGTATCGGCCCCATCTGCACGCCCTCGTCCAATCCGTTGCCGACCACCAACTGGTCGCAGCTCGACCGCAGGCTTCGGACGAAGCTGTCGAACCGGGATTCGTGCACGTACAGGCGCTTGATCGCCATGCAGGCCTGGCCGGCGTTGGTGAAGGCGGCGGCGAACACAGCGGGCGCGACGGTATCGACATCGGCGTCGTCGAGAACGATCGCCGCGTCGTTGCCGCCGAGTTCGAGCGTGACGCGCTTCAGCGCCGAAGCGGCGGCCGCGCCGATCTTCCTGCCCACGGCGACCGATCCGGTGAACGATATCTTCGCCACGTCCGGATGGGTGACCATGGCCTCGCCGACCTCGTTGCCGCCGGCCACGACATTGAGCACGCCTGGGGGCAGGGTTTCGCGCCCGATCTCGCCCAAGCACAGGGACGTCAGCGGTGTCGTCGGGGCGGGCTTGAGCACCATCGTGTTGCCAGTCACCAAGGCATGCCCGATCTTCCAGATGGCGAGCAGGACCGGCACATTCCACGGCGTGATCGCAGCGATCACGCCCAGGGATCGGTGGTGGATCTCGACCTGCCTGCCGTCGGATGCCGTGAGCCTGTCGGGTCCCATCGGCAGTTGCACGAGTTTGCGCAGGTACTTCGTCGCGTTGCCGATCTCGTCCTCGGCGCGCGCGAGCGGCTTGCCCTGCTCCATGGTGAGCAGGCGCGCCAGCATGTCCTTCTCGGCATCGATCCTGTCGGCGAACGCGAGGAGCTTGTGGACACGCAGGTCGTGCGGTGTCGATGTCCAGGCCGGAAACGCCGCCAGCGCCGCCCGGACGGCGGCATCCACCTCCAGGGCGCCGCCGGCCGGCGCAATCGCGAATGCTTCCGCATGCGCCGGATTGACGACCTCGAAGACATTCCTGCTCGTGACCGGCGCGCCGCCGATCGTATGGCTGTAGCTGTGACCTTGGTTCAAGGCATCTCCTTCGAACTCTGCAAGTGCGCCGCGGCCTACCGCTGGACGATGTTGGCGGTCGAGAGAACCCGCTTCCACTTCTGCCGCTCGGCGACGACGAATTCTCGAAATTCGGCGGGCGACTTCGACCTCTGGGGAACGCACCCCAGAGCGGCGCACCGCGCGGCGAACGACGGTGAATCCACCAGCGCGAGCACCGCATCGCTGATGCGCGCCACGATCGCCGGTGGCAGGTTCGGCGGCCCCACGATCGCCTGCCACGCTGTCAGGCTCACATCGGGCAGGCCCGCTTCCGCGAAGGTCGGCACATCGGGCAGGAAGCTGCTGCGCGTGGGATCCGCCACGGCGAGGGCCGTCAACCTGCCCGACTGGAGGAAGCCTCGTGCCGGAGCGAGGTCCGTGACCATGATGTTGAAACTGCCGTCGAACAGGCCATTGATGGCCGTCCCGCTGCCGGAATACGGCACGTGCACCAGATCGATCCGGGCTTCCTCCCGGAACATCTCCATGATGAGGTGATGCGGCGTGCCTGGACCGGCCGACCCATAGGAAAGCCCTTTGCCGCCCTGCTTCTTCGCGTCCTGAACCACGTCTTGCACCGACTTGTAGCCGCTGGTCCCACTGGAGACAAGGAAGAACGGGTTCGTCGCAACGAGCGTGATCGGCGTGAGTCCGGTGAGCGGATCGATGTGATCCTTGTACATGGCCGGCGCCGCCGCCAGCGTCGTGCTGGTCGCCATCAACAAGGTGTATCCATCGGGTACAGCCAAAGAAGCAGCTCGGGCTCCGACCAGCGTGCCAGCGCCGGGCCGGTTCTCCACGACGACGGTCTGCTTGAGCGCCTGCGTCATGTGCTCGGCAATCGCCCGCCCAAGGGAGTCGGTCAGTCCGCCGGGCGCATACGGAATCAGCAGGCGAATGGGCTTGCTGGGATAGTTCCCACCGCCCCCCTGCGCCACCGCTGACAGCGGCAGCACCAGACTGACCACGCAGGCCATTGTTTGAATCAGATTTCGAAGCATTGCACCCTTAAGAAAAGGAAGGGTTGAGTGGAATGAGCCGGCAGACTCTAGATCAATCAACGCTCAAAGTAAAACTAGAGTCCGCCTGATGGACAGACCAGCTCAAGCGAACTCCTGAAGCAAGCTGCATAGCGTGCCGTCCTCGTTGGCCAGTTCGTCGAGGATCGAAAAATGATCGTGAGGCTCGAGCGGCAGGTAGTTCATTCCACTGGCGTCGGCGAATTCACGGGATTGCCGAATCAGCTCAGGAAGCTCCCTGGCACCCACCGTGATGGTGAGCGGCGTCGAAGCGGCCGGAAGATGCTTCATCGGGCTGAGCCGCTCCACATCATCGTCCGTGAGTCCAAGCTTGGCGTTCAAGTAGCTCAGCCGGATGGGCTCGAGGTCGTAGAGCCCGCTGATCGCGATGCCTCCGACGATTCCTTCGGTGCCGAGAGCCCCGACACACATCAAATGGGCTCCTGCCGAGTGACCTGCCAAGACAATGCGGTTGGCATCGAATTCCAACTCCCCTGCTCTTCCACGAATGCAGGCCAGCGCACGGCGTACGCCATCGACCATTTGCGCCAGCGTTGCTTCCGGCGCGACCGTGTACTCCAGGTTGGCCACAGCAAAACCGCGTGCGACCGGCCCCTCTGCGAGGAAGCCGACGGAGCGCTTCTCTCCCCCTTGCCAATACCCACCATGTATGAAAAGCAACAGCGGCGCGGCCGATCGCTTCGCAGGATAGTAGTCAAAACACTCCCGCAGCTGGGCGCCGTACACGAGGTCCAGCTTGGCCCCCAACGCCCGTGCCGTGACCGCTGACCGTTCACGCCATCCGGCCACCGTCCCAGGGAAATCGGCAACCGCTGCGATGTTGTTGTAGGCCGCGTCCAATTCGTTCTGGGTGAACCCCCGATGCAGCTTCGCGTCGGTCATGCGCGGCTCGCGGCGGCGATCTGTTCCGGCGTCGCCCACCCTGCCGACTGCAGGATCTCGGAAATGTTCGCTGGACGCTGGAAGGTCGTCGGCGGCTCATCCCCCAGCTTGCGCGGCGCCCCCATGGCCCGCACCACCTCGTCCAGGCCAGGGGGCGTGAAGAACCAGGCGAACTTCATGTCGCAGTCGCCTTCGTTGACGATCGAGTGGCCGCAGTACTTGCCAAGCAAGATCGTGGTCCCCGGACCGATCTGGCTGCGTACACCGTCGATCTCCGCGTAGCCCGTGCCTTCGTAGACAAACAGGACCTCGGTGTTTCGGGCGTGCCCGTGCTCTCGGACGTGGCATCCAGGCGGCATCACCTGGATGCCGAAAGCGAACCCTGGATCCGGATCGCCTTCGACACCGGGTCCGACCTTCACAGTCATGTAGCCCCGATGCGGAACCGGCTGCCAGTACGAATCGCCTTGATCCGTACCAATCACGCGCGACGGACCCTTTGTGTATTGAGACATTTCCTGAGCTCCTTCTTGAAGGCGAGATCAATCCTGCGGTGGAAGCCTGGCCTCACGGACGACCGTGTTGAACTTCGACACGTCGCCGAGGAACTTGGCCTGGAATGCCTCGGGAGTGCTCGCGACAACCTCGTTGCCGGCATCTTCGACGGTCTTGCGAACCGAAGGATCCTTGCTGATCTCCGATATCTCGCGCTGGATCCGGTCGATGACCTCGCGAGGCGCGGTCGACGGCGCGAACACGCCGTGCCAGCTCGTCAATTCATAGCCGGGCACCGTCTCCCCCACCGTCGGAACTTCAGGAAGTGCCGCAGAGCGCTTCGGACCAGTGACAGCCAAGGCCTTCAGCTTTCGACTTCGGATTGCAGGCAGTGCAAGCTGAATCGAGAGAAGGCCGACAGTCACCTCGCCACCCAGCATGGCGGCATACATCGGCCCCTGGCCTTTGTAGGGAACTGCAACCAGGTCCGTGCCTGTCTCCACCTTGAACATCTCCATGCCCAGTTGAAGGGTGTCGGCGACGCCGGCCGAGCCAAAGAACAGCTTCCCAGGCTTGGCCTTGGCCAGAGCGATCAATTCCTGGACTGACTGAACCTCCATCTGCGGGTGAGCGGCGATCAACATCGAGCTTGCGATGAACTGGGTGACTGGGCGCAGGTCCTTGACTGGATCGAAACGAAGCTTCTGGAACAAGGCCGGAAAGATCGCGATCGTGCTTGGTGCGTAAAGCAACGTGTAGCCGTCTCCAGCCGATCTCGCGACCTCGCCGATTCCGATCGTTCCACTCGCACCGGGTACGTTCTTGACGATCACCGGAACCTGCATCCGGTCGGACAGCTTCGTCGCCAGAAGCCGCCCCATGACATCGACGGCTCCGCCGGGCGCATAGGGGACGATGATCGTGACGGTGCGCGCGGGGTACGACTGCGCGGATGCTTGGTGGATGCCGAGCCAGGGCATGAGCATTGCAAGGCAGACCAGATGGCGGCGATGGATCGACATGGCGAAGGCCTCCTGAACGTGTGAGTCCTAGTGAGCTCACTTGGAGCAGAACATGTCGGTGTCGCCCGAAGGCATCACACCGGCACCTGAGCGGCGTCGTAGCCGTAGATCCAGTCGGCACGGCGAATGGCTCCCCCGGGGCGGAGCCATTGGTCCAGCTTGTATCCCACGTCGCGGCGAATCTGAGACCAAGCCGACTGCGTCTGGCACACATCCGCCCGATCTCTGGAGCTGAGTTGGACGCGCGACGTTCTGCCCTTGCGGACGGACTCGTACACACGAAGCGCTTCGATGGGATCCGAATGCGCAGCCAGTACACGCGCAAGCACCAGTCCGTCCTCCATCGCGATGGCCCCCCCTTGCGCGAAGAAAGGCAGCATCGGATGAGCGCTGTCACCCAGCAAGCTGACCCGGCCCTCCGACCACTTCGGCAGAGGATCCCTATCGAACAGCCCCCACTTGAAGCATTTGTCGGTCGCGCCGAGAAGCGTGAGCAGCGATGGATGCCAGCCCTTGAAAGCGTCCATCAGTTCCTGCTTGTCACCAGGCACCGACCAGGACTCCTCTGCCCACACATCCACCTTGCGATGCGCGATCCAGTTGACGAGGCGATCCGGGCGCACGTAGTAATGAACGATGCATCCTTTCGGCCCCATCCAGTTCAGGGAGTCCGGCGGAATGAGCCCTGCGGGCAGCCTCGAAGCATCCACCTGGCCGCGCCAGCAGATCACCCCCGTGAACCGGGGCGCATCCTCGCCAAGCAATTCCGCGCGGACGCTCGAATGGATGCCATCGGCACCGATCAGTACATCGCTCTCCTCTTCGGTGTTGTCCGCGAAGCGCGCGATCACCGAATGCTCGTTCTGCTGGAGTCCAACCAGACGCTTGTTCAGCTGGAACGTGTCCTCAGCCAGCACGGTTCGCAGATGCTCGTGAAGATCCGAGCGCTGGACCTGGAAGAAGGGGGAGCCGAACTGCTCGATGCAAGCTTCGCGCGTGGGAGACCTGAACAGCTCACGGCCGGTGCGCCAGTTTCGGGCCACGTGGTTCCTGGGTTGCGCACCGAAACGCGCCAGCCCCTCACCGAGGCCGAGGGCCGTCAAAACGTTGACGGCATTGGGGCCCAGCTGGATTCCGGCGCCGACCTCACCGAAGGCGCGAGCCTGCTCGAACCCGCGCACCTCGAAGCCGGCGCGCTGCGCTGCGATGGCGGCGACCAATCCCCCGAGTCCTGCGCCGATGATGGAAATACGAGGTTTGCGATTCACAGTGGTTGCGTCGAGTTGTGAGTTTCAGAGAAGAAGCGTCGAGCTATTTTGTATTTGTACATACATTAATGAAGCCGGCACTCAGCGTCAAGTAACTATTTTCCCTAAGGACATGTAGTTTTTTTCAATTCATTTGGAACGTATACATACAAACTTGCAGCGGCAGTCAGTCGCGAAGAAGCGCTTTCGTCGGCACTTGAAAGCTCACGATCGCTTGCGCCTGGCGGGCGAAGGTTTCGCTCGCTCAACGGGTGCGGGATCCGCTGCTGCAGCTTTCGTTGGACGGCTGATGCACTCCGTCAGGGCCGCAGCGGCCTCTATGACGCGCGAGGCCAGGAATTCCTCGTTGAACATCTCGAACTGCCGGACATCGCCAACGACGCTGATGCTGCCGAGCACCCTCTGGTTCTCGTCGAAGATGGGCGCGGAGAGACCCACGCGGCCGACTTCCATCTCTCCACGGGTGACGCAGTAGCCCTTCTTGCGCAACGCGAGCATCTCCTTGGACAGCTGGCGCCACTCCGGCAGCGCGCTGTCCGCCGCCTGGAGTCGATCGAAGACCCGTCGCATTGACCTGGGCTGCAGATGGGCGAGGATGATTCGCCCTGTTGCCCCCCGGTGCAGCGGCATCGCACGGCCGCGTCCGAACTGGAGTGCCGCCATGCCGCTGCCGCCCTCCTCGTGCAGCGTGATCACCGTGTCGTCATAGAGCTCGCTGAGCAGCGCGCTCAGGCCGGTCTCTGCCGCGAGCGCCTCCAGCAGTTCACGGCCGTGGTGAAGCAACGGATCGGTCTGCCTCATCTGGAGATCGAGCTGGATGATCCTCGCGCCGAGAGCGTAGCCGCCGGGCAACCTGACGAGCAAACCTGCCTCGGTGAGTTCGCGGATGTACCGGTAGGCGGTCGACGGACCACAGTCCAGCACCGCGCAAACCCGCGCCGCGTCGACGGTGGGTCTCGACGGCGTGATCAGCCGCAGCACTTCCAGCATCTTGCTCAGGCTGGACATGGATTGCCACTTTCTCTCATATCAGGAATTTCGGTCGGACCTCAGGAGTAGTCGCTGGTATTTAGAACGGATTTACGAATATACGGGAATTTCGCTTTTTTCTCCATCGACAGCAACCCTCCCCTGCCGCATCGCAAGACGCGGCAGCCTGCTTCGCGTGCCGAGCAGAGATCTAGGCGCTTTCCTGTTCGTTCCAGTCCCGCAGGAACCGGATCAGGGCGCGTGCATGCACGGACAAGTCGGCGTCGGGCGGCTTGCAGATCACCATGTCCAGTTGCGCCCATTCGTCGCGCAACCGGACGACGTTGAAGTCGGCAATCCCCCGCATCGACCGTGCCGTCGTTTCCGGGATCAGTGCGATGCCGGCGCCCTGCGCTGCGAGATGGCATGCCATGTCAAAGCCGCGCAGCTGCGCACGGTGCCTGAACTTCCTGCCCTGTCGATGCGCCACGTCTTCGAGCATGACCTGGATCGCCGTTCCGCGACCCAGCCCGACAAAATCAAATTCAAGCAGGTCGACGAAGTCCACCTCCGCTCCATCCGCAAGCGCTCCCTGCACCGGCCCAACGACCACGTAGCGGTCGCTGCGGTAGGGAACGGACTCCAGCGACTTCATGTCGACGGACTGCGCCACGATGCCGAAGTCGGCCTTGCCTTCCCGCACCGCGTCCGGGATCAGGTGATTGGCGACTTCCTCGATGTTCACGTCCACAGCCGGGTTCTGCACCAGGAACCGAGCGAGCGGCCGGCCCAGGAATTCCAGCAGCGACGCGGAGTTGGAATAGACCTTGACGTAGCCACTGGTGCGCTCCGCGTACGCGGCCATCTCGTCCTTGAGCTGCTGCATGCCATCGAGCAGGCGGTAGCTGTGCTGCAGCAGTGCACGCCCTGCGTCGGTGGGCGTGACCCCGAGGCGGTCACGCACCAGCAGCGGCGAACCGATGACGCGCTCCATCTCCTTGATCTGCACGCTGGCCGCGGCCAGCGACCGATGCGCTCTTGCAGCGCCATGGGTGATGCTGCCGGCTTCCACGACGCGCACGAACAAGAGGAGATCCGAGAAATCAAACTGCATGGCGGGTCAATCCAGGGTGATGACCGACGCAATATACGCACCGTTCAGGAGCCTTGTTCGGCAGCGAAGGCAGCCACCCAAACTTGCAAATTGTGTCGCTGTGCCCGTCGCAGGAGACTTGCCGCTCCAACCGGGCCCAGCCCCCAACCAAGGACTCCGACCTCATGACCTACACCATTGCCGCCAGATGCCCGACCAGCGGGAAGCTGGGCATGGCCATCGCCACTTACTCGCTCGTCGCGGGGCAGCTTTGCCGCGGCATGCAGGCCAACGTCGGCATCGCCATCACACAGGCGTTCCCGCGCCAGGCCAATCAGTCCACCGCATTGCGCCTGCTCGGTGCGGGGTTCTCGGCGGCCCATGTGCTGCAGATCCTGCAGGCCGACGATCCGCACGCCGAATACCGCCAGACATGCGTGATGGGCCGCAGCGGTCGCCCGGCCGTGTTCACGGGCACACAGGCCCGCGGCTGGGCCGGCCACTTCATCGGCGAGGACTTCGCGGCCTTCGGCAACGTGCTGGCCGACCAGCGCGTGCTGGACGCCATGTGCGAAGCATTCACCCGGCGAACGGACGATGCCCTCGAGGACCGTCTGCTCGCAGCGATCGAGGCCGCACGGGATGCCGGAGGTCAGGCCGGCCGGAGCGGACGTCTGCCGGAACGATCGGCTGCCATCGTCGTGGTCGACCGGGAGGACTATCCCGAGCTCGACCTCCGGGTGGATTTCCACCCGGCGGCGGTGGACGAACTGCGGCGCCTCCATGATGCCTACCGTCCGTACCACGACTACTACCGCCTGCGCGCGACGGCGCCCGGGACCGGCCTTCCGCAAGAAGAATTTCAAGCCAATCTCGACCGCCAGCACGTCCTCGCACGCGGCACGGCCTGACCCAACCCGGAGTTTCCGAATGCCCCACTCTTTCAGCCGGCGTACCGCCCTCCAGTGGATGGCCTCGACCGCGTTTGGCGCTGCCTTCGCGTCGGCCGCAGCCGACGCCTATCCCAGCCAGCCCGTCAAGATCGTCATGCCGTTCGGCCCGGGAGGCGCGGACGCGCTCTACCGCATCGTGGCGGAGCGGCTCCAGGACCTCTGGAGCCAGCCTGTGCTCATCGACTACAAACCCGGTGCCGCCACGGTGGTCGGTACCGACTTCGTGACCAAGTCCAAGCCCGACGGCTACACGCTCGGCATGGCCGGTGCGAACCTGGCCGTCAACCCGATCTTCTACAAGACGCCGTACAAGCGCGAGGACTGGCGCGGCGTCGCCAATCTGGTGGAAGTGCAGATGGCATTGGTCGCGCGCCCCGATGCCCCGTTCAACAACGTCAAGGAACTGGTCGCCTACGCCAAGGCCAATCCGAACACGGTGAACTACGGCATCGCCGGTCTCGGCGCGACCTATATGGGCATGGAGATCCTGATGCGCCGCGGCGGTTTCTCCATGCTCAAGGTGGGCTTCAACAGCAACGGGACAGCCCAGTCCGAGCTGCTCGGTGGACGCCTGGATGTGCTGGTCGACCCGCTGGTCGGCCTGGCGCAGCACATCAACGCCGGCAAGATGAAGGTGCTGGCCATGCTCGGCGAGAACCGGTTCGAAGGATGGGAACAGCATCCGACGCTGAACGAATCGCTGCCTGGCCTGGCGGTCAGCCCCTACTACGGCGTGATCGTTCCGCGCGCAACGCCGGAACATGTGGTCGCGAAGCTCCAGGCGGATCTGGCGAAGGTCATCGGCGACAAGGGCACGCAAAAGCGCATCGCTGCACTGGGATTGGTGCCGCACTTCCAGACCGCGAAGGAATTCGAGCAACGCTCGGATGCCGATGTGCGCGCCTTCAATGACATGGCAAGGAAGATGAACATCGTCCTGCAGTGATGCGGCTGGCAAGGCGCAACCGCGCACCGCTTGTGATGTCGCCAAGGCATGGACCCGAAATTCTGGCTTCTGCCCTGCTTTTCCGCTTAACGAGAATTTAATCGGGTGGTGTCATGATCCGTTTCGGCGCGATCCACCGAATGTCACCACCATGCACCTCCTTCTCGTCGAAGACGACCGAATGCTCGCAGAGGCGGTATGCGAAGGCGCGAGCCAGATCGCTTGGAGCATCGATCACGTCGGAGATGCCTCGGGTGCGCGCCTGGCTCTCGTGGACCACAACTACTCGGCCATCCTGCTCGACATCGGCCTGCCGGGTGACTCCGGACTGACGGTGTTGCGCGCGCTTCGAAGCCGCTACGACCCGACACCGGTGCTCATGCTGACCGCCCGGGGCCAGCTCAGTGAGCGCATCCAGGGGCTGGATGCAGGGGCCGACGACTATCTGGTCAAGCCGTTCCAGTTCGATGAGCTCTGGGCGCGGGTGAGAGCCGTCATCCGCCGCAGCGAGGGCCGGGTGGTCCCGGTGGTCACGCATGGGGACGTGACGATCGACCGCAGCAAGCGCGTGGTGACACGCGGCGGCACCGAGGTACCGCTGAGCGCGCATGAATACCGCACCCTTCTGGCCCTGCTTGCGCGCCCGGGCCACGTGGTCACGCGCAACCAGTTGCAGGATGTGGTCTACGGGACAAGCAGCACCATCGAGAGCAACACCATCGCCGTCTTCATCCACCAGCTGCGCAGGAAGCTCGGGGACGATGTCATCCGCACGGTGCATGGCCACGGGTACGTGATCGGACAGCCACAAGCATGAGATCGCTGCGGTCCCGGATGCTGACCGTCCTGGCGACGGTGGTGCTCTGCTGGACGATCGCGCTCGCGGCGCTGGTGCTGTATTTCACGCACAGCCAGAACAGCGTCTGGGACGACAAGTTGGAGTCCATCGCCACGCGCTTCCTGCTGTCGCTTCCCGCGGGCAAGGAGCTGCAGGCAAGCGGCGAGAGCCTGAAGCTTCGCCACGCTGCCTCGCCCGACAGCGCACAACTGGTGTTCCAGGTCTGGTTGGACCGCAGCCGCATGGTGGCAAGCACGCCCGGCTCGCCGGCCACGGCGCTGCGGCCGGACTTCGCCGAAGGGCCTGCGACCAGCGTGATCGATGGTGTGCACTGGCGCGTGTATTCCGTCTCCGACAGCACCGGACGCGTCTACGTCCAGGTGGGCAACGTGCACAGCCTGGTCGCCGGCGAGATGCAGAAAAGGGCACTCGTCGCGCTGGCACTCAACACGCTCCTGCTGATGCTGGTCGGCGGGCTGATGTGGTTCGCGGTGCACCGCTCCCTCAGGCCGGTGGAGGCCGTGGGGGCAGCGCTGCGCGGCCGGCGAAGCTTCGATCTCACGCCGCTGTCGGGACAGGCGCTGCCGTCCGAACTCCAGCCTCTGGTCGCGTCGTTCAACCATGTGCTCGCGCAACTGAGCGGGGCGGTGGAAGGCGAGCGCCGTTTCATCGCCGACGCGGCGCACGAACTGCGCACACCGCTTTCCGCGCTCCAGGCCCAGGCGCAGGTCGCCATGCATGCGCAGACGACCGCCGAGAAGGACGCCGCCTTGGCGAAGCTCGTCGTCGTCGTGGAGCGCACCGTCCGGCTGTCGGAGCAATTGCTTGATCTCGCCCGGCTCAATGCCGGTGCAAACGCGCCGGAACACACGAACGCCGACCTCAGCGAACTGATCCTTCACATCATGCGCGAGTTCGAGGTGTACGCACAGAAGCAGTCGCGCTCCATCACCCTTGCCATCGAAGCCGCCCCCATCCAATGCAATGTCGACGAGATCGGCATCCTGCTGCGCAACCTGGTGGACAACGCGCTGCGCCACACGCCCGCGGATGCGCGCATCAGGATCAGTTGCGGACATGACGCCAGCCCCGGCGGACCGTTCGTCTATCTCGAGGTCGCGGACGATGGCCCCGGCGTGCCGGAGGCCGAGCGCGAGGCCATCTTCCGCCGCTTCTACCGGGCTGCCGGCGCCGATGCGCGCGGCAGCGGCATCGGCATGTCGCTGGTAGCGGGCATCGCCCAGCTTCACCACGCGAGGATCCGGACCTCGGAAGGCCTGGAGGGACGCGGCTTAGGCATCCGGATCCTCTTTCCCGCCGCAGAACCCGCCTAGCTTGGTGGCGGGTCCGCCGGATCGTCAAAACCGATAGGCGTAGCCGATCCGCACCGCGGTCGAGCTCGAGCGTTCGACCAGCGGACTCTCCTTGATGCCACTGCCGAGACGCGTTGCGCTGAAGTCGACAAACAGGTTCTGCTTCGGCGCGATCGCGTAGTCGAGGCGCAAGCCCAGTTCGAGATTCACGGTCGAGCGGCCGTCGTAGCGCACGCGGTCGACCCGAGCCTCGGACGCACGCACGCCGTAGTAGTAGCCGACGTACTTCTTGTCGAGCCACTGCGCCGAGACACGCGGCGTGAGGCCGAATGCACCGGATGCAAAACGGCGCTCCAGCTGCAGCTTGAACTTCGTACCGTTGCTGTGACCCGATCCATCCGCCAGGAGTTCGGCCGACAGGTCGGCAGCGTCGCTGCGCCAGGCTGCGGCGCCGCCGAGCCAGACGCCGGCCTTGCGCTCGTCCATGCCGGTGAGATAGGGCGAGTCTTCGGCTTCGTAACCATCGCCGGCATAGCGGGCACGCAGCCGGAACGCCACCGGACCTGCCGACGGCAGTTTCACGTCCAGGCTGGGGCCCTGGATGCTGACGTACCTGTTCTCATACAGGATCAGCGGTAACACGCGCGCCTTGTCGTCGAACTCGCGGTAGGGGCTGCGCTCGAAGCCGAGGCCGATGCCCAGGCCCCATTGAGAGGTGCCCTCCCGGTTTCCGGTGGGCTCTTCAGCCCACGCGGCGGGCGCAGCGAGCCCGCCCAGTGCGAGCGCGGCCATCAGCAAGGCGCGGGCGCCGGCGTCGAGTCGAGGATGGAATTCATTCATCTGTGGGTACCTGAGGGTTGGAAGAAGAAAAGGAGCCGGCATCGGCATCCGTCGATGTGGAAGCCGGCGGATTGCCGTCGTGCACAAGGCTCTGGCGGCGTTGCAGGTAGAAATCACGCACGAAGAGGTAGCGGTCGAGCGCGACCGCGTCGAGCATCGAGGACGCCGACAGCAGCGACGACCGCGCCTGGGTGATCTGCAATGGCATGGCCGCGAGCTCGAACCTCGGCGAGGTGACGTAGTCCACCGGCATGGCCAGCGAATCGCGCAGCACCGAAGGCCCGAGCAGTGGCCAGACCACGTAGGCGCCCGGACCCACGCCCCACCTGCCGAGCGTCTGGCCGAAGTCCTCACCGTGGCGCGGCATGCCCCAAGGTGTTGCGGGATCGAAGATGCCGAACACGCCGACGGTGGTGTTGACTCCGAAGCGGGCCAGGTCCGACAACCCGTCGATCGGGCGGCCCTGCAGGAACAGGTTGATGGCGGAACCCACGTCCAGCGGATTGGCGAAGACATTGCCCACGCTGTGGCGAACCGGTGCGGGCACGACCCTGGCATAGCCGCGCGCCACCGGCGCAAGCACCGCCTCGTCCAGCGCATCGTTGAAGGCGAAGACCCGACGGTTCATCGCCTCCATGGGATCGGGCCGCTGGGGGACGGCACAGCCGACCAGGAGCAGCCCGGAGAGAAGTGCGGCAATTGCAGCGATGCGGCGGGTCATGGCGCGGCCTGCGATGCAGGAACGGATGCGGGCACGGGCGACTGGCGGGCGAAGCGGCGTTTGAACGCCTGCTCGACACCCTCCGCATAGGTGAAGACCACCGGCACCACCAACAGGCTCAGCAAGGTGGATGTGACGAGGCCGCCGATCACGGAGATCGCCATGGGCTGGCGGAAGCTCGCGTCAGGACCAAGCCCGAGCGCGATCGGCAGCATGCCCGCGATCATCGCGAAGGTCGTCATGATGATCGGGCGTGCCCGCTTGTGGCAGGCATCGACCAGTGCATCGAACATCGACAGGCCGCGGTCGCGAATGCCGACCACCGCGTACTCGACGAGCAGGATCGAGTTCTTCGCCACGATGCCCATGAGCATCACGAGGCCGATCATCGACGGCACGTTGAACTCGCTGCGCGCAAGCACCAGAGTGATGAAGGCACCGCCCAGCGACAGCGGTATGGCCGAGAGGATGGTCACTGGCTGCAAGAAGTCCTTGAAGAGCAGCACCAACACGCAGAACATGCAGAGCACGCCGACGAGGATCGCCATGCCGAAGCCCGAGGCGAGCTCCGACGCAAGCTCGGCATCGCCGGTCTCGATCATCGCCACGCCGGAAGGCATCTCCAGCGCTGCCGGCAGCGCGCGTGCCGCGGCCAGCGCGGGCCCCATCGGCATGCCGCCCAGATCGGCACTGACCGTGACATACCGTTGGCGGTCGAATCGATCGATCTGCGCCGGACCGCTTTCCAGCGAGAGCGTGGCAACGCTGCCGAGCGGCACAAGGCCGGTTCGCGCCGGCACGCGCAGGTTCGACAGCACCGCAAGATCCTGGCGCGCCGCATCCGCAACGCTTACCCGGATGCCGACCTGCCGCTGGTCGAGGTTGAGCTTGGCCAGCTGGGCGTCGAAATCGCCGCTGGTGGCGATGCGGACCGTCTCCCCGATCACCGTGGTGCTCACGCCGAGCTCGGCGGCGCGCTGCAGGTCGGGGCGCACGACGATCTCCGGGCGCTCCAGGCTGGCGGTCGATGCAATGCCCGTGAGGCCGCTCAAACCGCGAAGCTCACGTTCGAATGCCTGCGCGCTGGACTTGAGCGCCTCCGCGTTGTCGCTTGCCAGGATCAGCGACAGCTTCTCCCCGGGGCCTTCGCCGGCAACGGCGAACCGCGCACCCGGAACGCCCGCCAGCGCCTGACGCACCTTTTTCTCGACCTCCATCTGGCCGGGCCGCTCGTCGCGCGGCGCCAGCACCAGGGTCAGCGTGCTCCTTCGCACGTCGGAGGCCGGCGCGTCGCCGCCCGGAGGCGCGACGCCCGCGGCCGTGAACACGCCGCGTACGCCCGGGATCTGAACGAGTGCGAGACGGGCTCGCTCCGACGCGGCGAGCGTCTCCGCCAGCGAGCTGCCGGGCGCAAGCTCGAGGTTGACCGAGATGAAGCCCCGGTCCGATGGCGGGATCAGGCCGCTCGGAATCAGTGGCACCAGTGCAAGCGCGCCCAGGAAGAAGGCAGTGGCTGCCCCCAGCGTCGTCTTGCGATGGGCCAGGCACCAGCGCACGGCGGCAAGATAGCCGCGCATCAGTGCGCCGTCCTTCCCGGATTCGGCTTCATGCGGCCGGTCCTTGAGCAGCCAGGCCGCCATCATCGGTGTGAGCAGCCGCGCCACCAGCAGCGACGACAGCACCGCGATCACCACCGTCCAGCCGAACTGCCTGAACAAGAGCCCCGGTATGCCGCTCATCAGCGCTGTCGGCACGAACACGACCACCAAGGTCATCGTGGTCGCGATCACGGCCAGGGCGATCTCGTTGACCGCGTCGACGGTCGCCAACTGCACCGGCTTGCCCATCCGGCGATGGCGTTCGATGTTCTCGATTTCGACGATCGCGTCGTCCACCAGAATGCCCACGACGACCGCCAGCGCAAGCAGCGTCAGCATGTTGAGGGAATAGCCGAGCCACGCCATGGCTGCAAAGGCCGGCAGGATCGACAGCGGCAGTGCCGCTGCCGCCACCAGCGTCGCGCGCCAGTCGCGCAGGAACCACCAGACGACCAGCACGGCCAGGATCGCGCCCTCGTACAGCATCTGCATCGAGCCGCGGTACTGCTCGCGGGTGTAGTCGACCGAGCCCGACACGGGTGTTACGCGCAGCTTCGGATCGTTCGCCTCCAGCTTCGCGATCGCCTTGGCGACGCCGTCGGCGATGCGGGTCTCGTCGAAGCCCTTGGCCCGGTAGACGCTGAAGCCGACCACCGGCTGGCCGTTCAGCAATGCGCCCTGCGTCCGCTGCGCGGAGGCGTCGTGGACAGTGGCCACCTGGTCGAGGCGCAGCTCGCGGCCGTCGGCCAGGGTGAGCGGCAGCGCGGCCAGCTCTCCCGCTTGCTTGACCGTTGCGACCGTGCGCACCGACTGTTCGGCAAGGCCCAGCTGGGTACGCCCTCCGGACGCGTCCATCTGCGTACGGCGAAGCCCGCGCGAGACATCGACGGCCGTCACGCCGTGGGCGGCAAGCCGGACCGGATCGACTTCGACGCGCACCTCGCGCTGCACGCCGCCCTGCCGGTCGACCCGGCCCACGCCGGGCACCGCCAGCAAGGCCTTGCTGACCGTATCGTCGACGAACCATGAGAGCGCTTCGTCGGTCATGCGCGTCGAGGCGATGGCGTAGGTGAGGATCGGACCGCCGCCGACGGTCACCGCGCTGACGGCCGGCTGCAGCAGATCGACAGGCAGATCCGATCGGATCCGGTCGACGGCATCTTTCGTGTCGAGGAGCGCGTCCGACAGGCGCTTCTCGAGCGCGAACTCGGCGCGGATCTCGACCTGGCCCTCGGTGATCGAGGTGCGTGTGTGCTTGAGCAGGCCGACAGCGGCCAGCGAGTTCTCGACCTTGCGCGCGACCTCGACCTCAAGCTGGGCCGGGGCCGCGCCGGGTTGCGCCAGGACGATGCTCACTGCGGGCAACTCCATGTCCGGCAGCGCCTGGATCGACAGCTGCTCGAACCCGCGCAGGCCCGCCAGCGACAACAGCACGAACATCAGGATCGCAGGAATGGGATTGCGAAGCGACCAGGTGGCGAAGTTCATGCTCATCCTCGCGCCGGAAGGTCGGCAGAGACCAGCGGTGCGCTGGCCGCCGGCCGTGCGATGCGAACCACGTCGCCATCGTTCAGGAGCCCGGCGCCCTGGGCCACCACGCGCTCACCCTCGCGCAGCGCTTCCATGATCTCGACCTCGCCGCCCTGGCGCCGGCCGAGCGTCACGGCCTGCGCGGCCACATGCGCGGCGCCGCCCTCTTCCTGGACCTTGAAGACGTAGCTGCGGCCATCGCGAATCACGACGCTGGCCGCGGGTACGACCATGGCGGGCCGCTGCGCGAGCACGATGCGGCCGGCGGCATACATGCCGGCACGCGTGCTTCCCGGGCGCGTGATGTCTGCATACACCATGCCCATGCGCGAACGCGCGTCCAGCGCGGGCGCGGTCTGGCGGACGCGCGCCGTGGCGCTGCCGCCGTCGGGCAGGCTGAGTTCGACGCGCTGGCCTTCCACGATGTCCAGCAGCTGCATGGCAGTGACTTCGCCGCGCCATTCCAGCCGCTGCTGGCGGATCAGGCGAAACAACTCCTGGCTGCTTGCTCCCACCGCCCCCAGCGAGGCACTGCGCGCGCTGATCACACCGTCGTCGGGCGCGACAACATTGGCATGGCGCAACTGGACCTGTTTCGCTTCCAGCTGGGCCTGCGCAATCTCGACCTGCGCGCGCGCAGTTTCGGCCTGGGTGACGTACTGCTGGACCTCCTGGTCGCTGATTCCCCCACTGCCGCGCAGCGCGAGGGCGCGTTGCTCATTGGCGTTGGCCTGGGCCGCCGTGGCACGCGCTTGCACGGTCGCGGCGCGCAACTGGGCGACCTCGGCGCGCAGGCCGGTGTCGTCGTACCGCGCCAGCACCTGGCCGCGCTTGACCGGATCGCCGACGTTCACGTTGACCTCGGTCAGGCGCAGGCCTGCCGCCTGCGATCCGACGATCGCTTCCTGCCAGGGCACGATCGTGCCCGTGGCATCGAGCACGGCAGGCCAGGTGACCTGCCGTGCCGCCGCAACGGTGACCGTCAACGCAGGCGGCACCCCGGGCGGCGGCGTGGTCGCCGCGGCCCGGGGCAGTGCCGCGACGAGCACGGCGCCGGTGGCAACGACGGCTGCGGCGACCAGCAACGGCACGCGCAGCGATCGCCAACGCGCCAACGAAGGCAACATCCCTGCGAGGGGCTCAGCGTGCTGATAGACGGGGTAGAACATAGGCGTTGCTTTCGGTGGTGATGGCAGTGGGCCCGGCCGCGCGCACCAGCGCGACCCAGGCCTGGGCGGCGTCATGCGCCGCCGCGATGGCGCTGTCCTGCGCAGCGGATTCCTGCCGCCGCGCGTCTTCGAGTTCGAACAGGCTCACGGCGCCCGCGCGCCATTGCGCTTCGGTGGCGGCCAGCGTGCGCCTTGCAGCATCGGTCGATTCACGCGTGCTGGCGATGCGTTCGCGGGAGGACGCGACGGCGGCCAAGGCGTTCTCCACCTCCTGGCTCGTCGTGCGCAACACCGCACGCAGCGTGGCTGCCGCGGCCCGATGCCTTGCCTGTGCACCTTCGACCTGCGCGGCGCCGGCACCTCCGTCGAAGACAGGCGCCGACAACGCCGGCGTCAGTGCCCAGGTCGTGAAGTCGAGCGTGCTGCCACCCGCGCGAAGCCACTGCCCGCTGATCGCCGCCGCAAGGTCGATTCGCGGCAGTCGTTCTGCCCGCGCGACCGCGATCTGCTCCCAGCTCGCAGCCACTTCACGTTCGGCCGCAACGACGGCAGGATGCGCGGCGAGCACCGTCGCGGGCAGGGCCAGCGCAACGGGCGGCGCCTTCGGCATCACCGCGGCCGTGCCGGCGGACGGGACCGCGCTGCGAACCTGCGCAGCATCGCGACCGGTGAGTGCCGACAGACCATTGACGATGCGCGCACACGATTCATTGCGAAGCGCCAGGCTGGTCCGCACAGCGGCGAGACCGCTTTGCGCGCGAGCCACGTCGACGGGCGCGACAAAACCTGTCGCCAGTCGTCGAAGCGTCAGCGCAAGGACCGATTCGCGCGAACGGATGTCCTCGCGCACAACGGCGCGCGAGAAGTCGCAGGCGCGCAGTGCCAGCACCGAGTTGGCGATCTGCGCCGCAAGGCTCAGCCGCGCGGCCTCCGCGTCAGCCGTACGGGCATCCAGCCGATGCTTTGCCGCCTCGACCGACTTTCGGACCCGGCCAAAGAGATCGATCTCCCAGCTCAAGCCGAGTCCTGCAGAGGCGGTGGTCTCGAGCGAGGTGGCCGAGGTGTCTCCGCTTGTGCCGAGGCTGCGAGCCCGCGTCGCCGTGCCGTTCAGCGAGATCGCTGGCAGGCGCTGCGCCGCGTCGCTGCCGAGACTTGCACGCGCCTCATCGACACGCGCCACGGCCTGCGCCACCGACGGGCTGTCGGCCATTGCATGGTCAGCCAGTTCGTTGATGGCGCTGTCGTTGAGGAGCGTCCACCAACGATTACCGGGGAATGCAGCCGCCGCATCGGGAAGAGGCACCGCTGCCGACCATGCTGTCGGCGCAGAAAACGCCGGAGGCCGGTAGTCCGGCTGCGTCGTGCAGCCGCCCGCGACCAGGACGCCTGCAACGATGGCCGCCCCCGCCATGGCTCTCGGCCCCCCCGCGAAGATCGCAGAGGCTCTCACGCCGGCGTCTTGCCGCAGCGGTGGCGACCCTGCAACTCATGCGCGGATCGCGGCGCGGTGCAAGGCACGTAAGTTTCGATGTGGCGGTTCGGCACGGTGACTCCAGTTCGATGCGAGCTCGGACGACATGTCTTTGCTGGCAGGACTCGATGCTGAACACCGCCGGTTAATAACTTTTTGTGTAGATTGGGATTTGATTAATGGCGCGAAACGCACCTCAAGATCAAGATGCCTCTGGCAGCACGGGTCGGTGCGGGAGCGGGTTCAGCGGAAGAGCGCTGCGTCCATTTCGCGCAGGTCGGCCGCAAGGCGCACCGTCACTCCGTCCAACATGTCGAGCACTTGGGTCTGCAGATCGATCCCGGGTGCGATTTCCGTCAGCACCAGCGCGTCGGGGTGGACTTCGAAGACCGCGCGCTCGGTGATGATCTTGGCCTGTTGGCCGCGCTCGGCCACGTTGCGCCGCACGGGGTAGGTGATGTGGTCTGCGGCCTTCACGAACTTCCTGACCTTGCCTTCCTTGAGGATGACCAGCTTGCCATCCTTGAACTCGACCTCGAGGCCGCCCGTGGTGAACGTGCCGGTGAACAGCAGCTCCCGCGCGTTATAGGCAATGTCGATGAAGCCGCCGGCGCCCGGATTGGCGACGCCGAAGCGCGAGACATTCACGTTGCCCGCCTCGTCGAACTGGGCAAAGGCCAGGGCCGCGAATGGGCATCCGCCGCCATCGATGAAATCGAACTGGCTGACACCGTCCAGCAACGCCTCGGGGTATTTGTTGGCCGAGAACTGCCAGCCACTCATCACCAAGCCGCCGAACGGGCCATGTTCTGTTGTGAATTGGTAGTCGCGGTACCCGCCTTCCTTGAAATGGCCGTCTTCCAGCAGGACGGTGGGCACGTCGGACGAAGCACCGAAACCAAAGATGGAGGTCACGCCTGGCCGCACTTCGAGCGCCGCGCGCCGCGCAATGATCTTGTCCGTGCCGAGAGGCAGACGGTCATCCGTCTGGCCATCCCAGGGCACACCGCCCAAATAGCTTTCTTCATACGGCACCTGAGTGGTCATCATCTGATGCTCGTCCACCACCACCTTGTCGACCAGCACGCCGGGGATCTTGACCATGGTCGCAGGGCGGCTGCCTCGCTCCACGATCCGGCGGACCTGAGCGATGACGGTGCCGCCGCATGCCTTGACCGCCAGTGCGATCTGAAGCGCTGCGGAATGAATGGGTTCGTCCTCGAATGACAGGTTGCCGAATTCGTCGGCCGTCGAAGCCCTGATGAAGCCCACATCGAGCGGCCAGCTCGGGTAGAACAGGTAGTCCTCGCCCTCGAATTCAACGCGTTTGATCAGGTCGTCTTCGGCGAGCGTGGTGAATTTGCCGCCGGTCTGGCGCGGATCGGCATAGGTGTCGAGGCCGATCTTCGTGAGGTAGCCCGGACTGCGCCGCGCGACTTCGCGCAGCCAGTGCATGCTGGCGCCTATGGGCCAGCTGTAGGCTTCGATGCGGTTTTCCCGGATCAAGCGCATCAGCTCGGGGCGCTTGCCGGTCACGGGATCGACCGGGTTGACGTAGGAGCCGGACACGATGCGCTTCATGAGGCCTTCGATCGCCACATGGTCCATGCCTCGGATGGCCATCGCATCGCCGGTGCCGCAGGGAAAATAGAAGGTCACATCGCGCGGTTCGGCCGATGCCTTGAAACGGTCCGCCAGGCCCTTGAGCAGCGCATCCGGCGTGATCCATCCGATCACACCCACGCTGGCCACCGCATCGCCGCTTTTGACGACCGCAACGGCTTCTTCCACCGAGCAGATCTTGCTCATACTTTCACTCCGAATTTCCTGAGGGTCGCCTGCGCAGTGGCATGGCGGCAGTTGTCCTTGAAGAAGTGCGACGCGAGCAGATCGCCGCCTTCACCATCGGGGGCGCCGTGCGAGGCGAAGTACAGCTTCGTGGCGGCAATGGCTTCTTGCGGAAGGCGGGCATAGGAGGCAGCGACCTCGATCGCACGGTCCAGGGCCGCGCCGTCTTCGGTGAGGTGATCGGCCAGCCCGAGGCGCATCGCCTCGTCGCCGTGGAACGGTGTGCCGCCCCAGACCAGTTGCCGGGCCCGCGTGCGGCCGACGCGACTGATCACCGATTCGAGGCCCCATGGCGGGATCCATCCGATCTCGACCTCCGGGAGATTCCAGCGGGTGGAGCGCGCCGTGACCACCACGTCGCAACTAGCCGCCAGCACAAAGCCGCCGCCCAGTGCGAAGCCCTCCACGGCGGCAACGACGGGTTTGCGCAGCATGGCGATCTCGCGGCAGAAGAGCGCGGTGCGGGCTTCGTGGGCACACATGTCGTCCAACGACATGGCGCCGAGTTCCTTGAGGTCGCTGCCGGCGCAGAAGCCAGGCGCTCCGCCCGTCAGAACGATGGCGCCCACGTCCTCCCTGCCATCGAGCTGGGTCATCGATTCGCGCAGGCGCGCCACCAGCGCATCGCCCAGCGCATTGCGCCGCGCGGGGCGAGCGATCGTCAGCACGGCAACGCGGCCGCGCACATCCAGGTTGAGTTCTTCGTCATGCATCGAGTTGGGCTCCATCCTTGTTTAAGAGTGTTCTGACATCGGAGGCGCGCAGGCTGCGCACCGAAACTTTTTCCTTAACGCTGAGGGCTGCGGCATGGCCCATTGCGTGTCCGTAGCTGAAACATTGCGCAGTCACGCGCGCGGACGCCATGGCTTCGTGTTGTGCGCTGAGGCAGCGGCCCGTCGCCAGCAGGGATTCGCCCTGGCGCGGAATGAAGCAGCCCAGCGGAATGTCGTAGTGGTCCTCGTACAGCCACGAAAGCCGTGGCTTGCTCCCGCTGTGCAATTCGATCGGCCAGGCTGAACGGGCAATGGCGTCGGATCGCTTGCGTCCGGTTTCCACGTCCTGGTTCTGCAGGGTGTCGATGCCCGCGATCTGGCGGGTCTGGCGCACGCCGACCTGCACGCCGGTGTCGTTGAGCGTGGCGCTTTCGCAGCCGGCCAGGTTCGCCCGGAAGAACGCCCAGTACTGGCGTGCCTGCCGGCGGCCCTCGACTTCGGCTTCGGTGAGGTCGGCCGCCACCAACGGGTTGAGTTCACGTCCGTCGCGGCCGATGACGCGCGTGCAGTTGCAAAGCAGTTCGTTCTCGCGCGGCGTCGGGAACAGGAAGGCCTTGGTGCGAGGCAGTTCGTAGGTGCCCGCGGCGTTTGCCGCCAGAATCGCCTTGGACACGGCCTCGGGCATGATCGCGTCGCTGCCGTAGGTTGCCAGGAAGCGCTCCACGTCCACGTTTCCCATCCGGAAGATCATGGTGGGGTTCTGTACTTTTCCGTTCGCGCCCACATTCGTCGGCAAGCCAGCCATTGCAAATATGTCGGCGTCGCCACTGGCATCGATGGTGACCTGTGCACGGATGTCGATGGCGCCCTGTTTGGTGAAGGCTCTTACGCCTTCCACGCGCTCACCCCCCTCCATGTGCACGCCGATCACGGTTGCGTGATAGATCACCTGAACACCATGGCGCTGCAGCAGTTCATCGCCGGTTTCCCGCCACGCCAATGGCTCGTGCACCAGCGTATAGGTGTCGCCGTAACGCACTGGCCCAGTCAGTCCGCCTCTGCCGTTCATGGCGGTGATGAATTCGTCGACGAAGCCGAAGACGATCTTTTCCGGCTTGCCCGCAGCGTCGGGGCGTGCGAGGTACAGACCGCAGATGGTGCCCGACAGGCCGGCCACTGCCGCGCCACCGCAGAAGCCGTAGCGTTCGAGCAGCGTCACTTTCAGCCCTTGCCGCGCCGCCGTGCAAGCCGCTGCCAAGCCGGCCGCGCCGCCGCCTACCACCAGCACATCGGTCGTGACCATCTCTACCGGACGGCTGTCCAGCAATCGCGATTGACTCGTCATGAGCAACTCCTTCAGTTGTCGAGCATGGTGCGCGGCAGCCACAGCGCGATTTCCGGGAAGGCAACCAGCATCAGGACGGCCAACACCTGGATGCCGATGAAGGGCCAGACGGAGCGGAAGATGTCGCCCATCGTGATGCCGGGCGGCGCGGCGCCCTTGAGGTAGAAGGCCGCGGGTCCGAATGGCGGAGAGATGTAGGAGATCTGCATGTTCATGCAGAACAACACACCGATCCAGATTGGATCGAAGCCGAGAGCGACCAGCACAGGCACGAAGATCGGCGCGGTCAACAGCAGGATGCCGATCCAGTCGATGATGCAGCCGAGGACGACCCACACCAGGTTGACGACCAGCAGGATGCCCCACTTGCCAATGGGCAGCCCGGCAATCAGGTCCTTGAGGTACTGGGTGCCGCCGGCAATGGTGTAGATGCCGATCAGCGCGGAAGCACCGAAGAACAACCAGTACAGCATGCAGGTGACCTTGGTGGTCTCCACCACGGCGCTGGACATGCCGGCCCAGCTCAGGCGCCGATTCACTGCGGCTGCCACCACCGCGCCGGCGACACCGATGCCTGCCGCTTCGGTCGGCGTGGCAACGCCCATGTACAGGGAACCAAGAACCCCGAAAGCTACGGCGCCCGGCAGGATCAGCTTCTTGAGATAGCCGATTTTCTCCGACAGGGGAATGTTGATTTCCTCTGGCGGCGCAGCGGGTGCGATCTCGGGTTTCAGATAAGAGATCGTGACCACATAGATGATGTAGAGCCCTGCCAGCATGAGGCCGGGCAGGATGCCCGCCATGTAGAGCTGTCCGATGGAAGTGCCGGTCGTCAATGCATACATGATCAGGACCACGCTGGGAGGAATCAGCGTGGCAAGTCCACCGCCGGCGCAGATGGAGCCCAGCGCGAGCGACTTTCCGTACCCGCGCTTGAGCATGGCCGGCAGCGCCACGACACCCATCGTCACGATCTCTGCACCGATCACGCCGACCATCGCCGCCATCAGCGCGCACGAAATGATCACAGCGACGGCAAGGCCTCCACGGATGCGCCCGGACCACACGTACGCGGCCTTGAAGATGTCTTCTGCGATGCCGGCTTTTTCGAGCACCATCGCCATCAGGATGAAGAGCGGCACGGAGACCAGGATCTGGTTCCCCATGAGTGTGAAGACGCGGCTGACGATCAGATTCAACGTGTTCACGTCGAACAACCAGACGCCGAACACCACAGCGACGGCGCCGGTTGCGAATGCGATGGGCACACCGACCACCAGCGCCGAAACGAGCGCCAGAAGCAGGAGAAGGGTCAAGGTATCAACGGCCATGAATGTCTCTTGCAGCGGGATTGGGGGCAAGGCCGAGATCGACCAGCAAATTGGCGAAGCCTTGCAGCAGCAGCAGGACGCCGGCGATCGGAATGGCGAGCTTCACGGGCCACAGCGCCGGATTCCAAAGCGTGCCGCTTCCCTCGTGCTCGCGGATCGACGCCAAGGCCAGTTCCGCGCCGAAATAGATCAGCGTCAGGCAGTAGATCGAGAACAGGCCGAACGCGATGACGTCGACGTACTTTTTCAAACGGCCGCCACGGTCCGCGATGGGCTGGTACACCAGATCGACGATCACATGCTTGCGATGCAGCAGCGTGAAGCCACCGCCTAGCGCATAGGCCATGCCGGCGAGGTAGGTCATGGATTCGTCGGCCCACAGGGATGGTGCATTGAACACGCCCCGGCCGATGACTTCCTTGAGGATGATCAGGACGACTGCCACGATGAGCAGGCCGGCAATCCGGCCGACCCACTCGTTCACATGTCCCACGAATCGGACGTAGTGGTTCATGCGCGTCAGGCCAGCAGCTTCAGTTCACGCAGAAAGGCGCGCTGGGATTCCGCCGCCTGTTTGGCGAGCGGCCCCTTCGCGGCCCATTCATCAACCACGCCTTGGGCGACCTGGCGCGCACGAGCGATGTCGGCATCCGACCACACCACCAGTTCGACACCCTTTTTCTGCACTTCGGCCGCGACGCGTTTGTCGTTCTCGGCAATGCGGCTCACCTGGGTGGTCGAGAACTCGCGCCAGGTACGCTCCAGGATCTGTTTGACATCGTCGGGCAGGCTTTTCCAGGCACTGGCATTGACTGTGAAATCCTGGATGGGCATCGAGTGGAAGCCGGGGAAAGTCGCGTACTTGGCGACCTCGAAGAACCCGACCTTGGCATTGACCGAGATCGTGGACCAGTCGACGCTGTCGACAATGCCTTTCTCGATGGCGGAGTAGGCCTCACCGCCGGGCAGGACGACGATGGACGCGCCCATCTTGGCGATGGTTTCCGCAGCAATGCCCTGGGCGCCACGGTGCTTGATACCCTTGAAATCCTCGGGACGCCGGATGGGCTTCTTCGACGTGAGGGACTCGACGCCCCACCAGGTCGCGCCCACGGTGTAAGCGTTGAAGCGCTGGTAGGCCTTGCGCAGCATCTCGATGCCGCCCTTCTCGTACAGCCAGCGGTTCTGCTGCTCCGGCGAGCGGTATCCGAAGGCGAAGTCGCCGATGACGGCCAACGCCGGCTCCTTGCCCGCCCAATAGCCAGGGTACGTCGACTGGCCCTGCAGTACGTTCTGGCTGACTGCATCCAGGGTTTCGAAGGCGCCCACCACAGCGCCGGCCGCAAAGGTCTGGATCTCGAGCCGGCCGCCCGTATTGACCTTCACCTTCTCGGCGAATTCCTCGAAGTACTTGAAAGTGTCTTCGCCCGCGCTCCAGAGGGTCTGAACCCGCCACTTGGTCGGCTTCTGTCCGAAGACGATGGCGGGCATCCCGGCAATCAGTGCTGTTGACGACGCGGCAACCGCCTGCAGAACCCGGCGTCGATGAAAGTTGGTCATTGTTGTCTCCTGGTTGGGCATGGAAGCCGGTCAAAGGCTGGTATATCTGAACTAGTGTTAGTAATATATTAAGGAGGGCAAAAAAAAACTATAGGGTTTACGCTAGCCTCTGATGCCGTGGCTGCTCCCGAGCAAATTCCTGGTGAACTGCTCGGCGATGTCACTGACGTTGTCGCAGTGCTGGGCTACTTTTGATTCGTCACCGGCGACAATGGCACGCGTGAGTTCGGCATGTGCTGGACCCACCACAGGAAGGTTGTTGAAAGCACGATGGTGCGCAAAATAGAACCGCTGCGACAGCGTGTGGAGCGGGCGGAGAGCGCGAGCTGCAAATTTGTTTCGCGCGCACTGCGCAACGAACCGCTTGATTTGGAAGTGAAACTGAAGGTACGCCTCGGCCTGCTGCGACTCTCCAGCGCGCTGTATGCCGTCTGCCATTTCGAGCAGTTGTCTGCGCTCGTCGTCGGTGCATCGAACTGCCGCACGAATCGACACCAGTTTCTCCAACACCCGGCGCGCGTCCAGCACCGCCATTTGGTCCTCGACAGAGATTTCGCTCACCACGATCCCCGCGCGCCGGATCACGGTTACGAGACCGTCGATGGCCATGCTCACGACCGCCTCGCGAACCGGAGTGCGGCCGATGTCGAGCAGTTCGCTGAGGGAACCCTCGGTCCAGACGGAGCCCGGAGGCAGAATGAGCGTGACGAACCGCGTTTCCAACTCCCTGCGCGCTTTTTCGACCAGGGTGGGTTCAGGCGTGAAGTGCAGATCTTTATGCATATATCGTTGGAATTCTTGTGAAATACCAAGCGAGGATAGCGTGAACTGGCGGGCTGGAGCCTGCTCGCCACTGCCCCCGCTGCGCTTGCCGATGCCCCGGCGGGCGCGGCATCGGCCGCCCTTCCGAAAGTCTGGCCCGCACGATCCGCTGCGACCAGGCGTAAGCAGCTCTGGCAGATGCGAATCCGTCGGGCAGCGCCCTACCGAAAATCCCGGCTCACCGTCGCCCCTGCCAGACGCCCGAGCAAGGGCGTGAGGTCTTCCAGCCGCGACGCGACCAGGTTCTTCACCGCGCCCTCGCGCTGCCAGGTGCCGTGCACCGCGAGCAGCCGCGCGCCCAGCAGTTCCTGGCGCTGCGCGTCGCGCAGGCTCTTCCAGACGATCGCCTGGACCACGCCGGTCTCGTCTTCGAGCGACACGAAGATCGTGCCCTTCGCGGTCTCGGGCTGCTGGCGCAAGGTGACGATGCCGCAGTGGCTCACCTGCTCGCCGTTCTCCATCGCGTCGAGCTCCCGCGCGGTCATCAGCCCGCGCCGCGCGAGGCGTTCGCGCAGCAAGGCGAGCGGATGCCGGCGCAGCGTCAGGCCGGTCGAGGCGTAGTCGAACACGATCTCCTCGCCCTCGGGCGCGGCGTCGAGTTCAAGAAAATCCTCGTCGACCGGCGCCTCGCGCAGCAGCGCCGGCGCGGCGCGCAGCCCCGCCGCATCCCAGACCTGCTGGCGTCGGTGGCCCGACAGGCTCGCGAGCGCATCGGCGGCGGCCAGCAGCTTCATCTCGTGCAGCTCTAGCCGCGCGCGCAGCGCCAGGTCTTCCGCGCTGTCGAACACCTGCTGCGCGCGGGCCCGGGCAATGCGCGCGGCCGAGGCCGACGCGAGCCCGCCGACCATGCGCAGCCCGAGCCGCACGGCCGGCGTGTGCGCCAGGTCTTCGAGCGTGCAGTCGACGCCGCTGTACATCACGTCGACGGGCCGCACGTCGACACCATGGCGCCGTGCATCCTGAACGAGCTGCGAGGGCGAATAGAAGCCGAGCGGCTGCGAGTTCAACATGGCCGCGAGGAACTCCGCCGGGTGATGGCACTTGATCCAGCAGCTCGCATAGACCAGCAGCGCGAACGAGGCGGCATGGCTTTCCGGAAACCCGTACTCGCTGAAGCCCTTGATCTGCTCGAAGATGGCCCGGGCAAAGCCCTCGTCGTAGCCGCGCGCGGTCATGCCGTCGACGATCTTCGCGTGGTAGTGCTGGAGGCCGCCCTTGCGCTTCCAGGCGGCCATCGCGCGCCGCAACCCGTCGGCCTCGCCCGGCGTGAAGCCCGCGGCCAGGATCGAGATCTGCATCACCTGCTCCTGGAACACCGGCACGCCCAGCGTGCGGCCGAGGGCCTCCTTCAAGGCCTCGCTCGGGTAGACCACCGGCTCCCTGCCCTGTCGCCGGTTGAGGTACGGGTGCACCATGCCGCCCTGGATCGGCCCGGGCCGCACGATCGCGACCTCGATCACCAGGTCGTAGAAGCAGCGGGGCTTGAGCCGCGGCAGCATGCTCATCTGCGCGCGGCTCTCGATCTGGAACACGCCGACGGTGTCGGCCTTGCAGATCATGTCGTAGGTCGCGCTGTCCTCCGCGGGAATGTCCTGCATGCCGAACACGCAGCCCTTGCGCAGCCCGATGAAGTCGAGCGCCTTGCGCATCGCGGTCAGCATGCCGAGCCCGAGGCAGTCGACCTTGAGCAGGCCGAGCGCGTCGAGGTCGTCCTTGTCCCATTCGATCACGGTGCGCTCGGGCATCGAGGCGTTCTCGATCGGCACCATGCGGCACAGCGGCCCCTTGGTCAGCACGAAGCCGCCCGTGTGCTGGCTCAGGTGGCGCGGAGAGCCGATCAATTGCCCGGTCAGCTGCAGCAGTTGCTGCACCTGGAGCGAATCGACCGACAGGCCCACCTCCTGCAGCCGCTCGGGCCGCACCGCACCGCCGTCCCACCACTGGTGCCCCTTGGCGATCGCATCCACCGTCTCCAGCGGCATGCCGAGCGCCTTGCCCACGTCGCGGATCGCGCTCTTCGGCCGGTAGCTGATCACCACGCCGGTGATCGCGGCGCGCTCGCGGCCGTACTTGGCATAAAGGTACTGCAGCACCTCCTCGCGCCGCTCGTGCTCGAAGTCGATGTCGATGTCGGGCGGCTCGTTGCGCTCCTTCGAGATGAAGCGCTCGAACAACACGCTCATGCGGCCGGGGTCGACCTCGGTCACGCCCGTGCAGTAGCAGACCACGCTGTTGGCGGCGCTGCCGCGGCCCTGGCAGAGGATGTGCTGCGAGCGCGCGAACATCACGATGTCCGCCACGGTGAGGAAGTAGTGCTCGTACTTCAGCTCGGCAATGAGCGCGAGTTCGTACTCGATCTGCGTCTGGACCTTGGCCGGAATGCCGTCCGGCCAGCGGCGCCCCGCCCCTTCGTAGGTGATGCGGCGCAGGTAGCCCGCCGGCGTCTCGCCCGCGGGCACCACCTCGTCGGGGTACTGGTAGCGCAGTTCGTCGAGGCTGAAGCTGCAGCGCGCGGCCACCTCGAGCGTCTCGGCGAGCAGCTCGGGCGCATAGGTCTGCGCAAGCCGCAGCCGCGTGCGCAGATGCCGCTCGGCATTGGGCTGCAGTTCGAGCCCGCACTCGGTGAGCGGCTTGCCCAGGCGCGTGGCGGTCATCACGTCCTGCAGCGGTTTGCGCGAGCGCACATGGAAATGCACGTCGCCCGCGGCCACCAGCGGAATCTGCGTGGCCGCGCTGATCTCGCCCAGGCGATGCAGCCACATCTCGTCGTCGAGCAGGCGCAGTTTCTCCACCGCGAACCAGCAGCGCCCGGGGAATTCCCGCTGCAGCCAGCGCGCGAGCCTGCCAAGCTGCGCCGTCGTGGCCATGCGCCGGGGCGAAGCGAGCACCAGGCAGCCGGCGAGTTCGTCGCCGCGAAGCTGCGCGCGCGTCAGCCGGTAGCAGCCCTTCTCCGAGCTGCGGCGCAGCTTGGTGATGAACGCCGACAGGTTGCCGTAGCCCTCGAGATGGCAGGCCAGCACGGTGAGCGTGAACGGCGCGGCCTCCGGGTCGCCCTGCTCGTCAGGCTCGACAAGGAACTGGCTGCCGATCAACAGCTTGAGGCCGTGGTCCTTCGCGGCCACATGCGCGCGCACGACGCCCGCCAGGCTGCACTCGTCGGTGATGGCGAGCGCGGTGTAGCCCAGTTGCTTCGCGCGCTCGACCAGTTCGTGGGGCTGGCTCGCGCCGCGCAAGAAGCTGAAATTGCTCACGCACCGCAGCTCGGCGTAGTCGGGCAGTTTCATCGCGAGCCGATCAGGCGAAGGTGCCGTGCAGGAACCACGCGGTCTCGTCCTGCGCGAGACGCATTTGGAAGATCCAAAGCACGCCGGCATGCTCGCTCACGGCCACCCAGTAGTCCCGCGCGGCATGCCGCGTGGTCTCCTGCGCACCGCCATCGGCATCGGCATCGCAAGCCACCGTGGTGCGGTCCCACCATCCGCCCTCGACACGGTGCGGCCCCGCGAGCAGTTGCAGCACGCCCTGGTAGACCGGCCGGCTGTCGCGCGTCGCGAGGCGCAGCGGCTTCGGCAGGACGAAGGTCGGCTGCGGCACGTCGACGCTGCGGCATCTGGCGCGCGGCGCGGGCTCGGGCGCGGGCCGCCAGCGGCACATCCATTCCAGGCGGTGGTCTTCGAGGACGACGGGGCGCAGCACGCGGTCGGGGCCGAGCCGCGCCGCGATGCGCTCGAGCACCAGCGCCAGGCTCTCGCCCGACTGCCGCGCCTCGGGCAGCATCGACAGGCTCTTCTCCTCGAGCGACAGCACTTCCGTGGCCAGCAACTCGAGGTCGCCCACGGGCGCAAGCAGCTCGACCTTGCCCAGGTGCTCGGCCAGCAGCCGCATCAGGTGGTCGGTGTCGCGCGTGGCCTGGGCCGTGCGCACGGTGAGCTCGCCGCCGTCGCCGGCGCTCCTGGCGCGCATCGCGTCGTGGCACCAGCGCAGGGTGAATGCGGTCACGCCGGATCGCCGCGCCATGAGCCAGCCGGCCATCTGCAGCATCAGGCGGCGCGCGCCGAACAGCATCGCGGGCGCATGCTCGACGCGGGCCATCAGTTCGAGCCGGGCATGGAAGCTTTCGGGCAGCTGCGCCCAGGGATAGATCTCCGGGCGCAGCCCGTAGGCCTGGTCGAGCGCGGTGAGCAGCTGCGCATCGAAGCGACGCGAGAGACCGCCGCGCGGCAAGGCGCGGACCTGGCCGAGCGTGCGGCATCCGAGCCGGGCCAGCGTCGCGTGGTGGGCCGCGACGGCGGTCAGGGTCTCGAGCGGCAGCGCATCGAGCAGCGTTGCGAGCGGCTTCGCGAAACCGTTCGACAGCCCGGCCCGCGCCAGCGCGAGCGCGGCCAGGCCCGTGGGCGCCCAGCCCAGCTGCCGCACGCCGAGGTCGGGCGCTTCCTCGCGCACGCGTTCGACCAGCCGGCGCTTGCCGCCGAAGAGGCGCAGGCTCTGTTCGACTTCCATGACGACCGCCGGGCATGTCAGAAGCGCTTCGAGGACCGCAACGCGCGGGGTGAACTGCAGGCACCACGTCGCAAGCCCATCGAGCGCTTCAGTGCGCGGTTGCGGGCCGTCCGGCAGGTTGTCGGGAAGAAGAGCTGCCCACAGCATGGGAAAGCTCCCGCGATTGGCGGGCCGCGACGAGGCGGCTCGGGTGGCGAAGGCGTGGCGTCAGGATCGCCTCGAGACCGCCGGGCACCGAGGGAAGCCGCAACTCGCCCTCGTGCGGCGGGCCCTTGCGCTTGAGCAGATGGATGCGCAGCTCCCAGTCGATGCCGAAGCGCGCCTGCAGCCGCAGCGGCGCGGCCGAGGCCTCGTGCTCGGCCGCGGCCGGCCGGCACAGCACGACGGGACTGTCGCAGCCCTGGGCACAGACCTGCAGTCGCCGGATCTGCTCCTGGCGGGCCTGCGGCAGCCAGCTGACGAGCATGCCCGCGGCATTGGCCTTGATGAGCTGCTCGGTCGCCCAGAGGCGCTCGACCGGCTTGTCCGCCGCGATCCAGACCAGGTGGCGCTCGTCCAGGCCGAGGTGGTGCAGGCCCGGCAAATGCGGGGCCTTCGGTGGGCCGATGACGACGATCTGCCGGCCCTCGGCCACCAGCGTGCGCATGGCGGGCGCGAGCAGCCGCCACTCGAGCACCGAGGGCTGCACTTGCAGCACTTCGGTCAGCGAGCCGCAGGGCCAGCCGCCGCCGGGCAGCTCGGCGTCGAGGCCGTCGAAGCCTGTGCGCACGGTCGAGGTGACCGGCGAGCCGAGCGCGTCGCCGCGCCAGACGGCGGATTCGATCGCGTGCGGTAGCACGACGCGCGCGCGCCGCGGCTGCACTGAGGGCGGTGGACTTGCAGGGGCCAACGACGGTTCATCGCCATCGGCCCATGACAGGGAAATGGCCAAAAAGGACTCCAATGACTGTATGGATGTACAGTATCGGTCCAAGGCCACCGATGAACAAGAAGGTTTACAAATTCAATGTGTGATCGGTTGCGCCGCTTCCGGCCTGACCACCGAGCCAGCGTGAATTTCGCGTCGGTATCGAACGGCCGGCTCGACGTCCCGACATTTCGCGTCAAGCCGCGAACGCGAACACCCATCCGAACGACCGTGCCGGCCACGTCGTTCCCCGGAACAAGGGGAAGGCGGTGGGAAGAATCAGCTTGAACTCGCCTCGCTTGATCTTCGTGTCAAGGGCATTGACGCTCGCCGCGTGGATGCGGACCAGATCATCATCGTCCCGCACCTCGGGTTCCTTCTTTCCATACCGATCGAAGCGCTTTCATTGGGGACTGTTCATCAGCGTGTCGCTCGTGCGTTCCGGCGCGTTGCCGTTCAGGCGGCGCTTCGATAGCGCTCTGCCACCTGCGCCTGCCGGATGTCCGCGATCAGGGCCTGGCGTGCCGCGTTCAGCGCCTCGAACCGTGCGCCATCGTGCAGTGGCGGAATGGTCACGGGTTCGCGGCGGTCGAAGCCGACCAGCGCGGCATCCACGAGTTCATTCACTTCCATCAGGTCAGGCATCGCACTGGCATCGATGCCGGCACGATCCCAAATCTCGGTACGGGTGCCGGCAGGCAGCACCGCCTGCACATAGACGCCCTTGGGCGAGAGCTCCAGGCTCAGTCCCTGGGACAGGAACAGCACGAACGCCTTGGTCGCACCGTAGACCGACATGCCGAACTCGGGCGCCAGGCCAACCACCGACCCGATGTTGACGATCGCGCCATGGCCGGCCCGCGCCAGGCGCGGGGCGACGGCACTCGCGAGCCTGACCAGTGCCGTGGTGTTGAGCGCGACCAGGCGGGCGACATCGTCTGTCGATTGGTCGATGAACTGCCCGGACAGCGCGGCCCCGGCGTTGTTGATCAGCGTGTCGATCCTGGCGTCCTCGCGCAGACGGGCCTCGACCGCGGCCAGGTCGCCGGGCTCGGTCAGATCGGCCGAAAGGATGTCGACGGCCACACCGGCTTCGTCGCGCAGGCGCGCGGCGAGCGCTTCGAGGCGCGCCTTGTCGCGGGCAACCAGCACAAGGTCGTGGCCGCGGCGTGCGAAGCGCTCGGCATAGATGGTGCCGATGCCGGTCGAGGCGCCGGTGATGAGAACGGTGGAATGGGAGGTCATGTGCTTTCTCTTGGTTAGAAGGTGAATCGCCGTTTTTCATAATGATGTCGATCATCATCTTTGAAGTCAAGAACTTTGATGATGAGTGACATCAATGTATATTTCTGACTTCACGCACGACATACCTCAAGAGATCTGGACATGAAGGTCACCAAAGCGCAGGCGCAAGCAAACCGGGCGCACATCGTCGAGACGGCCTCGACGCTGTTTCGCGAGCGTGGCTACGACGGGGTGGGCATCGCGGACCTGATGGCGGCGGCAGGCTTCACCCACGGCGGGTTCTACAAGCACTTCGGGTCCAAGACCGAGCTGATGGCGGAAGCGGCGAACTGTGGTTTCGCGCAGACGGCCACCAGGGCCGAGGGCGTCGACGCGAGGGAATTCGTCACGCACTATGTGTCGCGCGAGCACCGCGACGCCCCTGGCGAAGGTTGCACGATGGCCGCGCTGTGCGGCGATGCCGCGCGCCAGCCGGAGTCGGTCAAGGCGGCTTTCGCGATCGGCCTGGAAGGCCTGCTGGCCACTCTGGGCAACCCGTTCGACGCGCCGGAGGCAGGCGGTCGGCAAAGCGACGTGCGCGCCAGGCAGATCGACGTCATTGCGCAGGCGATCGGTGCGATCGTGCTGTCGCGGGCCTGTCCCGACGACTCGCCCCTCGCCGACGAGATTCTGGATGTCTGCCGTGCCGCAGCCCTTTCCCGGTTGCCCTCCAAGACGCCTGCCGCCTCTTCTCGCTCGCGGAAGCGGTAGACAGGCTCAGGGGTGTCTCGAAGGCCCCCGGCGATGAAGTCTCACTCCAGCTTCACGCCGGCAGCCTTGATGAGCGGACCCCACTTGTCGCGAAGATCATGGACTGAGTGGCTGGCCAGCAATCCGCCGATCAGCCGCCCAGCCGCATCGCCGTCGAAGAGGCGGTCGCGACGACCGTCCCTTCCGGTTGCTCCAGGATCCCTTCGAGGAACACCACCCGCCGACCCCAGCGCACCACGCGCACGTCGGCCACGCACGGGCCGGGCTGCACGCGACCGAGGTAGCTGACCTTCATCTCGAGGGTGGCGATCGCCGCGCCCTCTTCCCGCGCGCACGCCGCCCATGCCATCGCGTGATCGAGCCAGGCGCCGAGGATGCCGCCCTGGATCACCTCCCCGCCCGAATGCGCGAGCCGCGCCGGCCCCTCGAAGCACACGCGTGCGCGCCCTTCCGGGTGGAGCGCGATGACGCGGTCGAACCCGATCGCGTCCATGAGGTCCTTGGGAAAGCGCGCCGCGTCGGCGGCGATGACGTCCACTTGCGCGCGCGCGAGCATGGCTTCCTGTTCCATCGTCACTGTCCCGTGAACTGCGGCGTGCGCTTCTGCGCGAACGCCCGGCGCCCTTCGGCGTAGTCTTCGCTCGCAACGCACGCCGCGCGCAAGCGCTCGATCTCCGCGTTGTCGGCTTCGGGCGCGAGGCGCCGCGCCAGCGCGATGGAGCGCTTGGCCAGGCGGGTCGTCAGCGGCGCGTTGGCCGCGATCTGCGACAGGACCTCCTCGATGCTCGCGTCGAGTTCGTCCGGCCCGAAGGCAGCCTGCAGCAGGCCAATGCGCAGCGCCTCGGCGCCATCGAAGGTGCGCGCAGTGAAGAACAGCTCCGCCACGCGTGGCGCGCCAAGCCCGTGCACCATGTGCTCGACGCCGCGAAAGGAATAGCCCAGGCCCAGCCTCGCTGCCGGCATGCGAAAGCGCGCGTCCAGGGCGCCGTAGCGCAGGTCGCAGGCCATTGCAAGGCCAAGACCGCCGCCCATGCACACCCCCCGGATGCTCGCCACGACGGGATGCGGGCATGCCATCAATGCAAGCTGGGCGTCCTCCACCGCCGCGTCGTAGTCGCCGCTGCCCGATGCGGCGCTTCGCTTCGTGTCGAACTCCGTGATGTCGGCGCCCGAGACGAAGGCCCGCTCCCCTTCGCCTCGCAGCAGGACCACCCGGATGTCGCCCTCTTCGGCGAACTCCCTCGTGCGCGCCGCCAGCTCATGCCACATGCCGAGCGACATGGCGTTGAACTTGCCGGGGTTGTCGATGCGCAACTCGCCGATGGCGCCGCGGCGCACCGTGATGATTCTTCCCTCGGCCATCAGATCACCGCCTTCTCGCGCAGCGAGGCGATCTCGGCGTCGCCATAGCCCGCCTCGCGCAGCACCTCGTCACTGTGCTCGCCCACCGATGGCGCCGGCGACGCCAGCGCCGCCGGTGTCCGCTCGAGCACGATCGGCTGCGTGATCATGCGCAGCGGCGCGCCCGACTCCGTCGGGATTTCGCCGACGACTTTCAGGTGGTGCACCTGTTCGTCGTCGAACATTTGGGGCACCGTGTACACGGGGCCGGCCGGGATACCGGCGGCATTGAGCGCCTGCACCCAGTGCGCCACGGGCTTCGTCTGGAAGAGGCTTTGCACCGTGGCATTGATCTCGCGCCGATTGCGCACGCGATCGGCGTTGAGCCTGAATTCGGGATGGTCCAGCCAGTCGAGGCGCTCGATCGCCTTGCAGAAGGCCTTCCACTGGCCTTCGCCCGAAACCCCGATGTTCAGTGCACCGTCAGCGGCCTCGAACATGCCCATGGGCGCAGACGTCGGATGGTCGTTGCCTTCTTGGGCCGGCACGTCGCCGTCCACGAGATAGCGAGCGGCCTGGAAGTCCATCATGGCGATCTGCGAATGCAGAAGCGACGCATGGACCCACTGGCCCTCGCCCGACTGCTCACGCTCGAGCAGCGCCACCATGATGCCGATCGCGGTGTACAGGCCGGTCGCGGAGTCCGAAACGGCGATGCCGGCGCGCACCGGACCGCTCTCCTTGAAGCCGGTGACCGACATCAGGCCGCCCATGCCCTGGATGACCTGGTCGAAGCCCGGCCGCCAGGCGTAGGGGCCGTCCTGGCCATAGCCCGAGATGCTTGCCAGGATGACCCGCGGGTTGATCCGCCGCAGGGTTTCGTAGTCGAGGCCGAGGCGGGCCTTGACGTCGGGGCGCCAATTCTCCAGCACCACGTCGGCATCCTTGACGAGCCGGTGCAGCACGTCGACGCCCTCGGGCTTCTTCAGGTTCAGCGCGAGGCCGCGCTTGTTGCGGTTGAGGTTCTGGAAGTCGCCGCCCTTGCGCTTGGCCGCGAACATCGCGTCGTTGGGGTCGACCCCCGGCGGCGGCTCGATGCGGATGACGTCCGCGCCGAAGTCCGCGAGCATGCGCGCGCAGGTGGGGCCCGCGCGAACGCGCGACAGGTCGAGGATTCGGAACCGCTTCAGGGCGGCCGAGGCGTTGAGCGATGGCATCTTCATGTCTCCTAGGTTGATCCTGGGGCGTCAGAGGTCGAGGACGACCTTGCCGAAATGGGCGTTCGCCGCGACGAAGTCGAGCGCGGCGCGTGCCTCTTCGAAGGGATAACGGGCGGCGACCGGCAACCGCAGGTCGCCTCGGGACAGCGCGTCCCAGAGGTCGGCACGCATGCGGCCCGCGATCTCCCGCACCTCTTCCGGGCTGCGGGTTCGAAAGGTCGCTCCCACGTAGCTGATCCGGCGCAGCGAATGCAGGTCGAAGTCGAACGTCCCGCTGAACCCGCCCATGCGTCCGACGTTCACGATGCGCCCGAGGATGCGCGTGGCCCGCAGGGTCTCGTTGATGCCTGGCCCGGCGATGAAGTCGACAACGAGATGGGCACCCTCGCCTCCCGTGGCCGCCAGCACCTCGTCGGCCCAGTCGGTCGCACGTCCGTCGACCACGTGGGTGGCGCCAAACTCGCGCAGCCTTGCTTGCCGCGAGGGCGTCGTGGATGTGGCGACAACCGCCGAAGCGTCGAGCCTGCGTGCAATCTGCATCGCCATGAGCCCCACGCCGCTGCTCGCGCCATGGACGAGAACCGTCTCGCCGCGCGTGAACCTGCCGCTGGCCGTCAGCGCCTCGTGGGCGGTTTGCAGCGCGATCGGAAGCGCCGCAGCCGAAGCCGCATCGATGCCCAGCGGCAGCGGATAGACGCGGCCCCAATCCGTCACCGCGTACTCTGCGTAGCCGCCGACCCCCGAACACATCACCAATTGGCCGGGTGCGAAGCCAGGTGGAACGCCGGGGCCGATCTCCACGATCTCGCCCGCCCATTCGATGCCGATGGTCGAGCCCACGCCACCGCTCCTGCCGTGGACATGGCCCGCCGCCACATGGAGATCCGCCCTGTTGATCGCTGCATGACTGACGCGCACGAGGATCTGGTTCGCCAGGGCAACGGGCCGTGGGATTTCGCGCAGTTCCGGTGTGGGGGTGCCCACGGTCCAAGCCTTCATCGTCTCGCTTTTGTTATTCATATAGTGAATTATCTATTCATTTATGTGATATTATGCGGTGTTTCCGATTCGAGAGGAAGGTCGCGCCATGCCAACAGCCAAGAAGTCATCCGCCAAGCCCACAGGCCAGCCACTCGTGGAGGGCTTGCTGCGCGGGCTCGCAGTCCTGCGATGCTTCGACCATGGCCGCGAGCGGCTGGGCAGCAGCGAACTCGCACGCATGACGGGCCTTCCACAGCCCACGGTCTGGCGCCTGTGCAAGACACTCGAGCACGGCGGCTACCTCGTCGCCGATTCCGACGGCGCCCGCTTCCGACCGGGGCTGTCCATCCTGACCCTCGGCTATTCGGCCCTGGACACGCTCGAACTAGCCGAGCTCGCGCGGCCGCTGCTCATCGACGTGGCGTCGCGGTTCGAGGGGGCGGCGAGCCTGTCCACGCGCGAGGGCGCGAACATGCTCTACCTGCAGCGCTGCGAGGCACCGCACTCGTTCCTCAGCGTGAACCTGCGCGTGGGCTCCGAAGTCCCCATCATCTCGAGCGGCACGGGCTGGGCCTACCTGGCGGGGCTGGGGCGCGAGGACCGCAAGGCGGCGCTGGCGGAATGCAAGGAGGCGCATCCCGCGCTCTTCAAGAAGCACGAGAAGCAGGCGCTCGCGGCACTGGCCGACTACGGCAAGGACGGCTTCGTCACCAACATCGATGTGTTCGTGCCCGGAATGAGCACCGTGTCGGTTCCGCTGGGCACTGCGGAGCAGGTGTCTCCCTATGCGCTGAACATCACCTCGGCGTCGGCAGTGTTCAAGGTTGCTGCCGTCCGGGCCGAGGCGGGTGAGGCCGTGGCCGCGATCGCGGCGCAACTTCGCCCGGTTGCAGAACGGCTCCGAAGCGGCTGAATAGCGCCTATTCACAGCGCGTCCGTGAAGCTCCTAGTGCGGAGGTAGAACGCAGCTCCTACCATTGATGAATAGCTTATTCACTCAATGAATCAGGAGTTTCGATGATCGCTTATCCATTCCCCGCAGGTGCGGCAACCACCCGTGTCCTCGAAGCCGGTTCGGGCGACAGGACCGTGGTCCTGGTGCACGGCACGGGCGGGCGCGCCGAGCGCTGGTCGCGCAACATCGACGCGCTCGCGCAGCGGGGCTACCACGTCTACGCGATCGATCTGCCGGGCCACGGCTTTGCGTCGAAGGGGGCCGGGGTCGCATGCTCGGTGCCCGCCTACCGCGAAGCGCTCGGGGCGTTTCTCGACGCGATGGGCATCCAGAAATCCACCATCGTGGGAACCTCGCTCGGCGGCCATGTCGTGGCCTCCTATGCGTGCGAGAACCCGACCCGCGTCGACGGCATCGCCCTGGTCGGTAGCATGGGCCTCGTGCCCATCGGTGACGAGGCGCGCGGGCGCATCAAGGCAGGCGCCAACAACCAGACGCGCGAAGGCGTTGCCGGGAAGATGCAGCGCGTGATCTTCGATCCCGCGCTCGTCACGCCGGAAATGCTCGAAGAGGAATGGCGCATCAACAACTCCCCGGGCGCCAAGGCGTCGTTCGAGGCGCTGGGCTCCTACATCGAATCGGACCTCGACGACGAAGTGGTCGGCGAGGCCTTGGCCGCGGCGAGCTTCCCGGTGCTGCTCGCGTGGGGCGACGAAGACAAGACAGTGACGCCTTCGGTGGGTGAGAAGGTGCGCCAACTGGTGCCGCGCAGCCGCCTGGTGCGATTCGCACGCGCGGCGCACACGGCCTACTACGAGCGCGCCGACGAGTTCAACCAGGCCCTCGTGGATTTCATGGAAGGCAGGCCCGGAGCCTCCAAGGCCGACGGCGTTGCCTGGAGCTGAGCCGATGAAGCGCTACATCGTCGGAGGCACCCTCATCGACGGGACGGGCGACAAGCCCGAGCCGCTGCATTGGCTGGAGATCGACGGCGACCGCGTGGGCGAGATCGCCAAGGGCGAGGGTCCCGCCAGGCCCCTGCCCCATGGCGCGGAGATCGCCTGGGACGCCACCGGCAAGACCGTGATGCCGGGGATGATCGACGCGCATTGCCACATCAGCTACGGCGTGGCGCGCGGCATCGAGGAGCAGGACCTGTTCGGCTCGGCCGAATACCGCGCGATCCGCGCCGCGTTCCACGCCAAAACGGTGCTGCAAGCGGGCGTCACCTCGTTCAGCGACCCCGGTGGCAGCTGGTATGTGGCCGTTGCAGTGCGAGACGCCATCAAGGGCGGCCTCTTCCCCGGGCCGCGCATCACGGCGGCAGCGCGCTACCTGTCGACCCATGCGGCGCTCACGGACTACTTTCCGTCGTGGGTGGGATCGCCGCGCTCTGGTGTGGGCGCGCTCACCGAAGGCGCCAGCCAGATGGTCAACGAGGTGCGCGACCAGGCCAAGAACGGCGTCGACTTCATCAAGATTGCCGCGAGCGGCGAGTCTGCGCTGCTCACGCCCGGCGGCGGCAGCGTGCCCGCATTCCGCGCCGATGAGCTCAAGGTCATCGTCGAGGAGGCGCATCGCCTGAATAAGCGGGTGACGGCCCATGCGCGCAGCGGCGAATCGGTGATGGACTGCATCGAGGCCAGGATCGACTGGATCATGCACGCCGACTTCATGGACCGCTCGCAGGCCGACCGGCTTGCGGCCAGCGGCATCCCGTGCTGCCCCGCGCTCACCTTCACCGCCAACGTGGCCGATTGGGGCCACCTCGCCGGCTGCTCGCAGTCGCGCATCGACCGCTTCAGGCGCGATCTCGACAAGGCGGTGGTCAACCTCGGCTATGCGTGGAAGAACGGCGTGACGATGATGACTGGCACCGACACCGGTTTCGCCGTCACGCCCTATGGCGAGTGGCACGCGCGCGAGCTCGAGCTGTTCGTGACGCTGCTGGGCATGAGCCCGCTCGAGGCGATCACCTGCGCCACGAAGAACGCAGCGGTGACCATCGATGCCGAGAACGTCGGCACGCTGGCGCCGGGCAAGTTTGCCGACCTGCTCGTCGTCGACGGCGACCCGCTGGCCGACATCCGCATCCTGCAGGACAACGCCCGCTTCGCGGCGATCTTCCTCGGCGGCCAGGCGGTCGACCGCACGCCGCAACCGGCCATCACGCGCTGGCCCTGGGAGCGCAGCTTGATGATTTCAGAGCGCGAGCTCTTCCGGCCTGCCGTGCAAGCCGCGATCGCCGAGCGCGCCGGCACGGCCTGAAGCCGACCCACTTTTCGTACATCACAACAGGAGACACCCATGAGATCGTTCCTCCGCGCGGCGCTCGCCGCGCTCGCCTACGCTGGCCTGTCCGCACTGATGCCCGCCCTGGCACAACCGTCGCAGGTCACCATCGTCGTGCCCTATCCGCCGGGCGGCCTGTCCGACACCCTGGCTCGGCTCACGGGCAAGGTGCTTGCGCAGAACATGGGCACGACAGTCATCGTCGAGAACAAGCCCGGCGCCAACGGGGTGCTCGGCCTGCAGCAGATTGCGAACGCCAAGCCCGACGGCAGCGTGATCGGCATGGTTCCCGCGAGCGTGATGACCGTGAATCCGGCGCTCTACAAGGACATGAAGGTCGACACCTTGAAGGATGTGGTGCCGCTGACGCTCGCGATCACGCTGCCGAACGTCCTGGTGGTCAATCCATCCGTGCCCGCGAAGAACATGGCGGAACTCGTCGCCTACATGAAGCAGCAAGGCGGCAAGGTGTCGTATGGCTCGATGGGCACCGGTTCGAGCGCCCACCTCAACGGCGAGTTGCTGGCGCGCGCCGAGAAGCTGGAGATCACGCACGTGCCCTACCGCGGCAGTGGCCCCGCGATGCAGGACCTGATGGCAGGGAACATCCAGATGGCGTTCGAGAACCTGCCGGTCGCACTGCCCTTCATCCAGTCCGGCAAACTGCGCGCCATCGGCGTCACCAGCGGCAAGCCTTCGGCGCAGGCGCCCGAGATCCCGCCGATCGCCAGGACGATCCCGGGATTCGAAGACAACATCTGGTTCGGCTTCATCGCTCCCGCCGGCGTGCCACCGGCGGTGGCCGAGCGGCTGCATGCGGAGCTGGTCAAGGCCGTGCAATCCGAGGAGGTGGCCAAGGTGATGCGCGGGCGCGGCGCCGCGATCACGACGAGCACCCCGCAACAGATGCGCACGCTGATCAGCGAGGAACGCGACAAGTGGGCGCGCCTGGTCAAGGAACGCAACATCTCCGTGGAGTGAGCCCGTGCAGAAACCCTTATTCGCCTTCGAGCCCCCACCCGTCGTCTCCGTCGCCATCGCGGGGAGCGCCGCGCGTTTCCCGGTCCGCCGCGTCTATTGCATCGGACGCAACTACGAGGCCCACGTGCGCGAGATGGGCCACGACCCGTCGCGCTCGCCGCCCATCTTCTTCTGCAAGCCGGCCGACGCGGTCGTCGAGGCCGTTGCGGACAGCGAGGCGTCCTTCGCCTACCCGAGCGAGACCGCCAACTGCCACCACGAGATCGAACTCGTGGTCGCGATCGGCAAGGCCGGCCGCGACATCCCCAAGGAAAGGGCGGCCGGCCATATCTTCGGCTACGCCGTCGGCCTCGACATGACCCGGCGCGACCTGCAGCAGGCGGCCGCGCGCGCGGGGCAGCCCTGGGAAACGGGCAAGGCCTTCGACGCCTCTGCGCCGATGGGACCGATCCATCCGATCGATGCGACAGGCGTGCTGACCACCGGCGCGATCGCGCTCGAAGTCAACGGCGAGCCGCGACAGCAGGCCGACCTGGCCCAGCTGATCTGGAGCGTGGACGAGATCGTGGCGGCGCTGTCGCGCCTGTTCGAACTGCAGCCCGGCGATCTGATCTTCTCGGGCACCCCCGAGGGGGTCGGCGCGGTGGCGAAGGGGGATCTCATGACCGGCCGCATCGACGGGCTGGGCGAGATCCGGGTGCGCGTGAACTGACCATTTTGGAGACACCGACATGTTGAACAGAAGAGACTTCGTGGCCGCGGCCCTCGCTACGGCGCCCATCCTTCCCGCCTTCGGGCAGCAGCCCGAGACCGCGCGCATCTTCGTGGGATTCACGCCCGGCGGCCTCACCGATGTCATGGCCCGGCGGCTCGCCGACAAGATGCGCGGCGGCTACGCGCCGGCCATGCTGGTGGAGAACAGGCCCGGCGCGTCCGGCCAGATCGCCATCACGCAGGTCAAGGACTCGCCGGCCGATGGGAGCGTGCTGCTGCTGACGCACTCGTCGGCGCTGGCGATGTATCCCTTCACGTTCAAGAAGCTGCCCTACGACCCGGCGAAGGACCTGATGCCGGTGTCCCTGGTCTGCCACACGAACCACGCGCTCGCCGTGGGCCCGCTCGTCCCTGCGAGCGTCACGAGCCTCAAGGACTTCGTGGCCTGGGTCAAGGCGAATCCCGACAAGGCGAACACGGGCACACCGGGCCTGGGCTCCATGCCGCACCTCGTCGTGGCGGTGGTCAACCAGCAGACCGGCCTCGACCTGAAGCCGGTCCCCTACAAGGGCACCGCCGCCGCCATCAACGACGTGGTCGCCGGGCAGATCGCCTCCGCCGCCGGGCCCGTCGGCAACTACCTGCCCCAGGTGCAGGCCGGGAAGCTGCGCCTCATCGCCGTGTCAGGCGAATCGCGTTCGAGCTTCGCGCCCGGCGTGGCGACGTTCCGCGAGCAGGGCGTCGCCATGACGGCGCGCGAATGGTATGGCGTCTACCTGCCGGCCAGGGCAAGCGCCGAGACCCAGCGCCGTGCGCAGGCCCAGGTGCACGCCGCGCTGTCCGACCCCGCGCTGGCGGCGTTTCTCCAGCAGTCGGGCGTGGACGTCGCCCATTCCACGCCGCAGGTGCTGGCGTCGATGCTGGAGGCCGACACGAAGGAATGGCGCACGCTGACCAAGGAGATCGGCTTCACGGCGGAGTCCTGAGCGCGATGCGCTCGCCGTGAACGCCCACGCTCACCACTTCACGCGCACCCCCGCAGCCGCATTGACCGAGCTGCCCACGCGCGCCGACCCACCCGAGGCCCAGAGCTTGCCGAGCTCGCCGTAGAGGCTGGTGCGCTGGCTCACCGCCAGGGTGAAGCCCGCGGCCAGCTCGGTGCTGGTGCCGCCGATGGGCGCACCGACCGGCGTGATCGCCGCAGGGTTCACGAAGCGCGCAACGTCGTTGCCCTTGGCGCTGCGGTACACGTTCAAGCGGCCGTAGGGTTGCAAGGTGCCAGCGCCGGTGGCGAAGCTGCCCTTGACCCGCACGCCTGCGCGGCCGGTCCAGCCGCTGTCGGCATCCTGCTGCACGACCGCGCCCGCGATCGACACGTCGTCCAGCCGCTGGCGCCCATGGATCAGCTGCAGCTGCGGCTCGATCGACCAACCGCTCGCGCCGAGCGCAAATGCCTTGCCCACCTCGATCGAGGCCAGCAGGCTGTTGCCCTTGCCCGATGCGCCCGCGCCCGCCAGCGGCTGCACCGTGTAGCGGTGGCGGCCGGCCTGCAGCACCACGTCGGCATAGAAGCCGCTTTCACCGGCATAGGTGCCGTAGAGGCCGAGGTACTGGCTGCGCAGGTCGTTGCGTCCGGCGGCCGTGTTGAGCAGCCCGCTCGCAAAGCCGCGCACCTGGGTGTCGCCTTCGAGCTGGCCGACGTAGATGCCGGCGCGCCAGTCGGGCGTAGCCAGCAGGTCGGTGCCCGCCTGCAGGCCGGTGACGCGGCCTTCGCTGTGCGGCGACACGGTGCCGCCCTGGCGGATGTCCATGTCGGTGGAGATCAGGCGTCCCCAGGCGCGGCGATGGCCGCTTGCCGCGCTGGATGACGCGCCCGGGCTGCCGCGCACGTCGTCGTCACCGATGCGCTGGTGCAGGTTGGCCAGCATGCCGAGATCGCTCTGGCGCAGCTGGCTCGGCAGCGCGCCGAACAGCGACGCCTCGGCGCGGTAGGTCGGCAGGCCGGCGCCCGGCTCGGCCTCGGTGCGCAGGTACCAGTTCTCGCCGCCACCGCTGTTGTCGCCGGCGTAGAGGCGGTACTCGAACGCGCCCGCGTCGACGCGGCCACCCGCGAGCGCGAAGGCGTCCTTGCTGGTCTGCGCCGTGGTGGTGGCGCCATTGAGCGCACTCACCACCTCGATTCCCGCGCCGCTGGTGCGCGCGCCCAGGCCGCCCAGGTTGGTGACCTCCACGGTCGTTTGGCCGCTCGCGGTGGCTGCGGCGCCGTCGAGCACCAGCCGGTCGGCGATGCCCGGGTTGTCGAGCTTGGCGCCGAGGCGCAGCACGCCGTTGTTGCCGACGTAAGGGCCGGTGAGTGTGAGCGTGGTGCCCGGTACGCTGCCGACCAGCGAGACCGTGCCGGCATTGGCAAGGCCCGCCATCTGCTGGCTGTGGCCCGCGAGGTCGAGCGTCGCGCCGCTGGCCACCACCGCGCTCGAGGCGGCGCTGAAGGCATTGGCTGCGCCGGCCGCGAGCGTGCCCGCGGCCACGCGCGTTTCGCCGCTGTAGGTCGCGCTGCCCGACAAGGTCAACGTGCCCGCGCCAACCTTCACGAGCGAGCCACCCGCGCCGCTGATCGCGCCCGAGATCGTGTTGTCGCCGCCGAGCGCGCCGGTGGTGAGCATTTTCGCGCCGAGCACGACGTCGCCCGCGCCGCCGAGCGAGCCGATGCTCGTCCCGGTGGCCGCCAGGTCGATGCGCACCTGGCCGCCGGCCGCGTTGCTCACGCTCGCGTCCGCGGCCATTGCGCTGTCCTGCAGCGCCAGGGTGCCCTCGTTCGAAATCGCGAGCGTGCCTGCGTCGGCCTTGCCGCCGAACTGCAGCACCGCGCCCGAAGCGATGCCCACCGCGCCCGTGCCGAGCGCACCGCTGGTGTCGGTGGCGAGCGTGCCCGCATCGACCAGCGTGCCGCCGCTGTAGCTGTTGGCGCCTGCGAGCGTCAGCGTGCTGGCGCCGATCTTGCGCAGCTTGCCGGTGCCGCTCATCGTTCCGGCATAGGTGCCGGCGGTCTTGTCCTGGTCGAAAGCGACCTCGGCGTTGTTGACGATGCTGCCGCGCAGGCTCGCGGCGCTGCCTTGCAGCACGCCGCCCTTGACGGTGGTGCCGCCGCTGTAGGTGTTGGCGCCGCCCAGGATCAGCCGGCCTGCGTCTTCCTTCGACAGGCCCCCGGTGCCCGAGAGCGCCACGTTCAGCGTGGCGGTCATGTCCGCGCCCGCGGCTGTGCCGTCGCCCACGCGCAGCACGGTGTTGGCACCGTCCATGCGGATGCCGTCGCCCTGCACCTCGTAGCCGTCGACCGCAAACTGCGCGCCCGCGATGCGCACCGCACCGCCGCTGCCGTCCACCGTCACTGTGCCGGCCTTGCCACCGAACACCGCGAACTGGTTCTGCGCCCAGTTGCCGTTGAGCTTGCCATCGGCATCGGTCCATCCGTCCATCGATGGCGTCGGGGTGCCCGCACGCCAGGTGCCACTGCCGCCGGCCACCTGACCGTCGTTGTACTTGCTGGCGTCGCCGCCATCCCAGAAGTTGAGCGACAGGCCCGCGCGGTTCACCAGGTTGACCTGCTGGGCCACCGAGGTCTGCACCTGCAGGTCGGCCGCCTTGGTGCCGGCCGGCGCGGTGCCGATGTCCAGGCCGTTGTCGGTCAGCGTGCCGCCGTAACTGACCAGGCGATAGAGCCCGGGCCCGAAGGTGCCGCCCGCCGACTGCGCGATGTTGAGCGTGCCGTCGAGCTGCACGTTGCCGCCTACGTTGATCAGGTCGTTGAGCGCGCCGCCGGGCACGCCGGCCTGGCCGAGCTCGTAGTTGAGCGTGGCGCCCGCAGCGAGCGTGAGCGCGCCGAGCGTCAGCGTACCGGGGCTGTTGCCCGCGGCCAGGATGCCGCCCTTGGCGACGGTGACCGCACCGGCGATGGTGCCGCTGCCGGCCAGCGTCGCGCCGCCTTGCACCCGCACCGCGCCGCTGCCGGTCGCGCTGCCGCTCTTGTTGTTCACGCTCAGCGTGCCGGCGCTGACGGTGGTGCCGCCGGTATAGCTGCTGGCACCCGCGAGCGTGAGCGTGCCCGCGCCCACCTTCACGATCGAGCCGCCCGTGCCGCTGATGGCGCCCGACAGCGTGGCGTTGCCGCCGAGGCCGCCGAGCGTGAGTGCCTTGGCGCCGAGCAGCACCTGGCCCGCGCCTTCGAGCGAGCCGATGCTCGTGCCCGCGGCGCTGAGGCCATCGATGCGCAGCTGTGCGCCCGCCTTGTTCACCACGGTGGCATTGCCGCCGCTCGACGCATCGCGGAACGCCACCACGGCACCGCTGTTGGCGGTGATGGTCAGCTTGCCCGCATCGGCCGTGTTGCCGAACGCCAGCGATGCCTTGCCGGCCACCGACACCGGTCCGGTGCCCAGCGCGCCGCTCGCCAGCGCTTCGAGCGAGCCTGCGGCCACGTCGGTACCGCCCGTGTAGCCGTTGGCGCCGCTCAGCTGCAAGGTGCCGGCGCCGGCCTTGCGCAGGGCGCCGGTGCCGGTGAGTGCGCCGGTCAGCGCCGCCGTGCGGGCCGCATCGACATCGAATGCGCCGCCCGCCTTGCCGAGCGTGACGGCGCGCGCGCTGCTGGTGTCGCCGGTCACGCGCAGCGTGCCGCCGTCGAGCGAGAGCGCGCCGGCTGCGGCGCCGAGGTTCGCGTCGGCGGCGATCTGCAGCACGCCACCGCTGACGCGCGTGCCGCCGCTGTAGCTGTTGGCGCCGCCGAGCACCAGCGTGCCCGCGTCTTCCTTCGCGAGGCCGCCGGTTCCGGTGAGCGCGGCGCCGATGGTCGCCGTCATGGTCGCGCCCGCGGCCGTGCCGTCGCCCACGCGCACCACGGTGCTCGCATTGCCCAGCTCGACGGCATCGCCCTGCACCACGTAGCCGCCGGTCGCGAACTGCGCGCCCGCGATGCGCACCGCGCCGCCGCCGCCATCCACCGTGACCGTGCCGGCCGCGCCGCCGAAGACGGCGAACTGGTCCTGTGCCCAGTTCGCGTTGAGCTTGCCGTCCATGTCGGTCCAGCCGTCGAGCGAAGGCTGCGGGTTGCCGGCACGCCAGGTGCCGCTGCCGCCGGCCACCTGGCCGTCGTTGTACTTGCTGGCGTCGCCGCCATCCCAGAAGTTGAGCGACAGGCCCGCGCGGTTCACCAGGTTGACCTGTTGCGCCACCGAGGTCTGCACCTGCAGGTCGCCCGGCGCGCTCGGCGCGGTGCCGATGTCCAGGCCGTTGTCGGTCAGCGTGCCGGTGTAGCCGATGAGGCGGTACAGCCCCGGCCCGAAGCTGCCGCCGGCCGACTCCGTGACGTTGAGCGTGCCGTCGAGCTGCAGGTTGCCGTTGACGTTGACCAGGTCGTTCAGCGTGCCGCCGACGGTGCCGGCCTGGCCAAGCTCATAGTTCAGCGTGGACCCGCCGGCGAGCGAGAGCGCGCCGAGCGTCAGCGTGCCGGGGCTGTTGCCCGCGGCCAGGATGCCGCCCTTGCCGACCGTGACCGCACCGGTGATGGTGCCGCTGCCGGTCAGCGTCGCGCCGCTTTGCACCTGCACGGCGCCCGTGCCGGTGGCACTGCCGCTCGCGTTGTTCACGCTCAGCGTGCCGGCCGCCACCGTGGTGCCGCCAGTGTAGCTGTTGGCACCCGTGAGCGTCAGCGTGCCGCTGCCCACCTTGACGATGGCGCCGCCGGTACCGGTGCCGGGCTGCGGGAACAGGCTGCCCTTGTCGGAGATGGTGCCGGAGATCGCGTCGTTCGCGTTGGTGGCGCCGAGCGTCAGCCGCGTGGCACCGAGCACCACCGCGCCGCCGCCCGCAAGCGAGCCGATCGCGAGGCCCGCCGGTGCAGTGATGCCCGACACGTCGAGCGTGCCGCCCGCGGCGTTGGTGATCGACGCGCTGCCCGCGGACGCGGTGCCCGCGAAGTACACCAGGCCGCCGGCCTGGTTGGCGACCTTGGCCGTGCCTGCGGAGGCCTTGGACGCGAAGGCCAACAGGCTGTCCGCACCCACGGTGATGCTTGCATTGCCCGCGCTGGCCGCGTCGCTGAAGGCGACGACCGCGCCCCGGTTGTCGATGGTCGCGTTGCCGGCCGTGCTCGCTTCGCCGAACAGGGCCCCGTTGAAGTTGCCGCTCGTGAAGCCCTGGCCATGCAGGTCGATGCGGGCTGCACCGGCCGAGGCGGTTTGCGCGAACCCGATGAGGTTGCGGCTGTCGGTGCTGCTGGCGCGCCCCACCGTGAAGCGGGTGCTGCCGGCGCTGGCCGAACCGGTGAACGCCAACTGCGTATCGGTGGTTTCAAGGCGCACGTCGCCGCTGCCGAAGGCGCCGTCCACGCTGGCGACGACCGCACCGCCGTCCTGCAGCAGCGTGCCGCCGGCGTGGGTGTTGGCGGCGTTCAGCGACACGGTGCCGCCCGCGCCGCGCACGGTGAGGCCGCCGGCACCACCGATGGAACCGTTCGACTCGAAATCGCCACTGGCCATCTCGAAGGTGCCGCCGCCCGCGCCCAGCGTGATGGCACGCGCCGAGGCCACCGTCGAGGCACCCGCGGCCACGCGCAGCGTGCTGCCATTGAGCGCCAGTGCAGTGCCGGCCGCGCCCAGGTTGTTGTCCGCCGATATCTGCAGCGTGCCTCCGTTGACGGTGGTGCCGCCCGTGTACGAGTTCGCGCCGCTCAGCATCAGCGTGCCGCCGTCTTCCTTCACGAGGCCACCCGTGCCGCCGATCGACGCGCCGATGGTCGCGGTCATGCCCGCGCTCGCGGCTGTGCCGTCACCCACGCGCACAACCGTCGCCGGTGCGCTGATGGTCAATGCGTCGCCGACGATGCTGTAGCCGTCGACCGCGAACTGCGCGCCGCCGATGCGCACCGCGCCGCCCGCACCCTTGTTGTCGACCGTGACGGTGCCGGCCGTGCCCGTGAAGATCGCGAAGCCGTCCTGCTTCCAGGTGCCGTTCATCGTGCCGGCCGCGTCGGTCCAGTTGTCGCCCGGGCTGCCCGCGCGCCAGGTGCCTGCGCCGCCGGCGATCTTGCCGTCGTTGATGTTCGCGCTGTCGTTGCCGTCCCAGAGGTTGAGCGCCACGCCGTCGGAGTTGACCAGGTTGACCTGCTGCGCCACCGAGGTCTGCACCTGCAGGTTGCTCGCGTCGGTCGGCGCCGTGCCGACGTCCAGGCCGTTGTCAGTCAGCGTGCCGGTGTAGTTGATGAGCCGGTACAGGCCCGCGCCGAACTGGCCGCCGGCCGTCTGCGCCACGTTCAA
>NZ_JBDGJC010000007.1:0-335866 GCF_057657075.1 Variovorax sp. Soil_C_26 | reverse complement strand
TGCGACCGAGACGATCACGGGTGGCGAGACGCGCATGGTCACCGGTGGGCTGACCGAGACGGTCAATGGCGGCGTGACGCTGACGGTGAATGGAGGCAGCGTCCGGCTCCTGAACGGTGCGGATCTGCGCATCACCCGCAGTGGGCGCATCGAGAGGGTTCATGCAATGGACCTCAAGCAGGTGAACGGGGCCGACTGCACCTCGGTCACCGGCCCCAAGGTCGTGGTGGCGCCGATCATCCTCTATCACACGACGCAGCACGTCGACACCACGAGCACCTACACGCTCAACGCGACGGTCAGCATCACCAGATCGCCCCACAGCATCCTCAACGTCGCCGATGAGACGTGGCTCAAATGCAATGTCCTGCGTTGGTCCAATCAGCACGTACGGGCGATCGTTCTGGCGACCGATTTCTATGGGCTCAAGCTGCAGGCCTGCGGGCTCAACACGCAAATCAACGGCTGGTTCACCAACAGGGCGACGAATTTTCTGCTCGATGCGCCGGTCAAGTTCGAGACCTCGGCGCGCAGTTCGAAGAAGGAGGGATTGAACGTCGGCTTCTGCAAGCTGCACCTGTCGTGTGTCTACCTGACGAAGAAAAAATGATCCCGCTGCATCGCGGCCGGCCTTACACAACCACCCATCAGGAGTTCTCGAGCCCATGGACCGCATCGTGAAGACCCACTCTCCACTGGGCGAAGACCAACTGCTGCTGCGCTCGATGCAAGGTTTCGAGAGCCTTTCGCAACCCTACGAGTTCGAGCTCGAGTTGCTCAGCACGGACGTGGCGATCGATCCCAAGACCCTTCTCGGAAAGTCGGTGTCGCTGGAGATCAAGACCGCCGTCGGCGGCCCGCGTTTCCTCGATGGTCAGGTGGTGCGTTTCTCGAAGGTGGGCCGGGAAGGCGGGAGCTCGCGCCACACGGTCTACCGCGCCGTACTGCGGCCCTGGCTCTGGTATCTCTCGTTCTCGAGCGGCAGCAGGATCTTCCAGGGCAAGTCGGTGGTCGACATCCTCGAAGAAGTGTTCGGCGCCTACGGCTTCGCGTTCGAGAAGAAGCTCAGCGGCAGCTACCGGCAGTGGGTGTACTGCGCGCAATACAACGAGAGCGACCTCGACTTCGTGAGCCGGCTGATGGAGCTGGAGGGCATCTATTACTGGTTCAAGCACGAGAAGGGCCGCCATACCCTGGTGCTGGCCGACGACGCGGGTGCGCACGAGCCGATGCCGGGCTACGAGACCATCGACTACTTCGCAGCCGACCGCGGCATCGACGAGGACATGGAGGTCATCGACGACTGGCAGGTGACCGAGGAAATCCGCACGGGCAGCTATGCGGTGGACGACTTCAACTTCACCATGCCGCAGGGCGACCTCGGCAGCACGCGCAGCCTGCCGCGCGCGCACGACAACGCCAGCCACGACATGTACGAGTGGCTCGGGGACTACGTCGACGCTGGTCAAGCCGAGCACTATGCGCGCGTGCGGCTCGAAGAGGCGCAGTCGCTGGCCTCGCGCAGCACCGGCCACGCCAGCGTGCGCGGCATGGCGCCGGGCGCCAAATTCACCATGCGCAACGCACCGCGCACGGACGACAACCGCGAGCACCTGATCGTCTCGGTGGCCTACGCGTTGCGCGAGGGCGGCTACACAACAGGCGGCGCACCGGGCATGTACAGCTTCGATTTCGTCGCGCAGCCCGCGGACAGCCCCTATCGCGCACCACGGCAAACGCCGTTGCCGCACACGAGCGGGCCGCAGACCGCGACCGTGGTGGGCCCCGAGGGCGAGGAGATCTGGACCGATGAATTCGGGCGCGTGAAGCTTCAGTTTCACTGGGACCGCGAGGGCCGGCGCAACGAGAACAGTTCAGCCTGGGTGCGCGTTTCGCAGGCCTGGGCGGGCGATGGCTACGGCACCGTGCACGTGCCGCGTATCGGCCAGGAGGTCGTGGTCGACTTCATCGCGGGCCGCGTCGATCGGCCCATCATCGTCGGCCGTGTCTACAACGCCGACCAGATGCCGCCGTTCGACCTGCCGGGCGAGGCCACCCGGAGCGGCATCGTGTCGCGCTCGACCAAGGGCGGCTCGCCCGCGAATGCGAACGCCATCGCGTTCGAGGACAAGATGGGCGCCGAGCAGATCCTGCTGCATGCCGAGCGCAACCTCGACGTGGAGGTGGAGGGCGACGAGACGCACACGACCGGGAAGACGCGCACCACGCTGGTCAAGGGCCACGAGTCGGCCACCTACGAGGCGGGCGAGGAGCGGCACATCACGGGCGGCGCGGTGGAGACCATCGACGGCGGCGAGGAGCGAACCGTGACGGGCGGGGCGACCGAAATGGTGGCGGGCGGCGAGGAACGCACGATCACGGGTGGTGCCACCGAGACCATCACGGGCGGCGAGACGCGCACGGTCACCGGCGGCATCACCGAGACCATCAATGGCGAAGTGGTGGTGACGATCAACGGCAGTGTGCTGCGCCTGGTCAGCGGAGCGGACATCCGCATCACCGGCGCGGCCCGGGTGGAGGTGGTGAACGCGGTGGACATGACATTGGTCCAGGGAAGCAAGATCACCACCGTGACCGGACCGAAAGTGATCTTCGCGCCGACCATTTTTCATCTGTCCGGCAGTGACCATACGATCAATGTGCCAGGCACACTCAAGATCAATGTGACCGGCGTCGATATCGAGAATACGCCGGTCAAGACCGTCAACTCGTTGGATACGAAGTGGTGGCTCCATGCGGTCAAGGAAGGCATCGGCCACCAGGCCCTGTTCGTGGCGGCATCGGCCGACTCCTACACGGCCAAGATCCAGCTCGCGGTGCGTAACACGCTGCTGCAGAGGGGGGCATTCGTGAACATCTCGGCCGTCAACTGGGTGCAGGCAGTGAACAGGCAGGAACTCGGCCACTACCATTTCTGGCTTGATCCGATATTGATCGTTGCTGGAGCGGCGCAATTCGTAAAGAGCGCGCTCGACGTCGAGAAGTGAAGCCATCGCAACAAGGGAGTCGCAGCGGATGCAGATCATGAGATGGCTGGAAATAGCGGTCGCCGTCGTCGGTGTCGCGGTCCTGTTGGTGTCCACGCTCGGCAGCTCCCGCGTCTTTCGCGCCGGCAGCGCGACCAAGGCGGTGCATGTCCGGGAGGAGGAGGAGTGGGAGGCGCTGCGGCACGACGGCGCGCGCGCGGTCGCCGAGATCCTGGCGCTGGCGCGGCCCGGCTTCCGTCTGGTGACCTGGCGCGGAGACTCACCGAACATGGCGGCCGCGGAGATGCTGATCGCGTTCACAGATTCGGACGGCGAGAACCACCGCGTGACCCTGCGAACCTTCATCGACCAGGAACTGCTGGCCAACTTCTCGGGCGGCCGTCCGCTGCCGATCGTCTATGCCAAGAACCCGACGTTGCGCGTCGCGGTGGACCGTGATCGCGTGCAACTCGAGATTCGCTCCACGATCGACGCATGAAAATCATCAAGCCCTTGCGTCTGGGCATGCTGACCCGGCCCTTTGCCAACGACGGACGCCACTGGCTGGCCGTGACCGCCATCGCGATGACAGATCGCCTCGACGGCGACGCCCGACTCGTCTCGGAGCAGGCGTGCTGGAAGATCTTCGGCGAGGAGGTCGGCACCGACGGCGCGTTCGACCTGGGCATGCCCAAGCTGCATCCGGAATTCCTCGTCACGGGCGCGGCCTATACCCGTCGGGAGCAGGACAAGACGCAATGCGCGGTCCGGGTGCGCGTCGGCGAGCGGCAGAAGGACCTGCTGGTCTTCGGCGACCGCTTCTGGATCGATGGCCGGCCGAGTGCGCCGCAGCCCTTCGAGTCGATGCGCATCGACTGGGACCATGCCTTTGGCGGTCCGGGATTGGCCGAGAACCCGTGCGGCATCGGGCATGCGCAGGAGCAGGTGGGTGGCGTCCAGGTGCAGCGCCTTCCGAACGTCGAGGATCCGCGCGCCCGCGTGCAGCGCCCCGACCAGACCGTGCAGCCAGCGGGGTTCGGGCCCGTAGAGGCCACGCGGCCCTCGCGTGCGGACCGGCTGGGCCGCCAGTACGACGCGCATTGGCAGAACGAGCTCTACCCCGGCTTCGCGCAGGACATGGACTGGGCCTTCTTCAATGTCGCGCCGCCGGACCAATGGTTCGGGCGTGACGACGGCGAACTCGCGGGCAAGGAGTTCGAGCTCTGGAACCTGCATCCCGACCGCACGGTGCTGCACGGGCGGGTGCCCGACTGGCGCGCGCGTGCCATCGTCGTGCGCGGCCCGATCAACAGCGTGAAGCTCGACGAAGGCACCCTGCACGACGTGCCGATGCGCCTGACCACCGCCTGGTTCTTTCCGCATCTGGAGCGCATGGGCCTGATCTATCACGGCTTCGTGGAGGTCGAACAGGACGACGCGGCAGACGTCACGCACGCCATGATCGCCATGGAGGAGGCGGCCATGCCGCCTCAGGGACTCGATGCCTGGCGCGACGTGCTGGTGCTGCGCTGCGAGTCGGAAGACCGCGCGCTCTACGGCATGCGCGATGACCTGTTGTTGCCCGATCCGATCATCGGCCCGTGGCCTGAGCTCGACGCGGAGCTCGAGGAATCTCCGATGCGGCGCAATGTGCAGGCGCGCGCCGACTATGAGCGCGAGCGCATGAAGGTGTCGTTCAGGTCCTCGGGCCTCGGCCCGGCCGCGCAGGAGGAGCCGCCCGCCGTCGACCTGATGGAGAAGGCGCCCACGCTGCGCGAACTGCCGGCCTACATGGCCCAGCGCAAGGCGCTCATCGAGGAGCACCGCCAGAAGATCGAGGCGGCGCGCCAGGAGCTCGACGAGGCCGCAAAGGCCAATGCCGAGCATTCGCGCAAGGCGGGCTTCGACACGTCGACCCTGATGCAACAGGTCGAATCGTCGTCGCAGAAGGGACCTCCGAATGTGGACAGGTGGTCCCGCATCGAAAGCATCGTCGCCCAATCCGACGGCAGCGGCTTCTCGCCGACGCCCGAGCAGATCGCGCAGTTGCGCGAGGTTCACGACGATGCCGCACGCCAGTTGCTCGAGAACTACCGCCGCACGGCACAACACCAGGATGCGGCGGACCCGATGTCCGAAGCGCGGTCGGCCGAGACGCGCATGGAAGTCGAGCGTCGGATGGCCGGCACGCGAGACCTGTCCGACATGGACCTCACGGGCGCGGATCTCACGGGGATGGACCTGCGCGGCGCATGCTGGCACCGCGCGATGCTGGAGTGCGCCGATCTCAGCGGCAGCAAGCTCGATGGCGGCGACTTGTCGGACGCGCTGCTCGCGCGCGCGCGCCTGGTCGGCACTTCAATGCAGCAAGTGAACCTCAAGGACGCGAACCTGTCCCTGGTGCGGTGCGAGAACGCGGATTTCACCGGTGCGCGCTTCGAGTCCACCCAACTCGAAGGCATGGCCGCGCACGGCTGCAGATTCGCCGACGCATTTTTCGACCTCCATGAGGCCGCGGGCGTGGTGTGGGAGAACTGCGGCTTCGAGCGTGCGCAACTGCGGAACTTGAGCTTCACCGAGGGCACCCGGCTGAAAGGATTGGATTTCGAAGGCGCCAGATTCCACAAGGTGGCCTGGATCGAATGCCAGGCCGGCGGGCTGCGCTTCCGTGGGGCCACGCTCGACACCTGCGACTGGACCGACACCGACTGCACCGAGGCCATGGACTTCTCCGATGCGCGCCTCGTTGCGACCTGTTTCGTGGGATCGAGCGACCTGCACAAGGCCGACTTCCAGGGCGCTACGCTGGTCGAATGCAACCTGCAGTCGATCCGCCTCGACGAGGCCGACTTCCGCGATGCGAGGCTCGACAACACCGACTTCACCGATGCGTCGATGCGTGGCGCCCGGCTCGACGGCGCGAACGCCGACGGTTCCGAATTCGTGCGCACCGATCTCACCGCTGCGTCGCTGGTCGACGTGAGCCTGATCGAGGCCGACTTCAGCAAGGCCATCCTCGTTGCCACTGATTTCCACCGCGCCAACCTGTTCCAGGCCGACCTGTCCCAGTGCCTGATCGACGACACCACGCGCTTCGACGAGGCCTACACGGTCAACGTGGTCACGGTGCCGCGGCGCAAGGCGCAAGAGGGCGCGCGATGACGCCGAAGGAGGTGCAGACCATGGTCAAGCGCGGGCAGGAAATCGTCGACCAGAACCTGGCTGGCATGGATTTCCGCGGCCTCGACCTGTCAGGCGGCATGTTCATCGAGAGCGACTTCACTGGCGCGGACCTGTCGGGCGCGAACCTCAAGGGCAGCGCCTTCGCGACCTGCGGACTGAGCCGTGCCACGCTCGAGCGCGCCGTGCTGGACCGCTGCAACTTCCATCGCGTGAACGCATCCGGCGCCGCGATGGCCGGCGCCACCATGAATGGCACGAGCTTCTACGACACGCAGCTCGCCGACGCGCGCTTCGACGGTGTCGAGGGCGATGTGATCGGCATTTCCAATTGCGACCTGGCGGGGACTTCGCTGCGCGACATCAAGTCCGAAATGCTGGTGTTCTATGGGGCGCGGCTCGACCGGACGGATTTTTCCGGATCGCTGCTCGACGGCGCCACCTTCTATCAGGCCGACCTGCGCACCGCGGTGTTCGCGCGCTGCAGCTTCGAACGCTGCATCTTTTCCGAGTGCGATCTGTCGGGGCAGGTGTTTCGCGGGCAGACATTCAATCTCTGCCAGTTTCCCGATGCCAACCTGGCTGCCTGCGACTTCGACGAAGCGACGCTGCGCCAGTGCAACTTCAAGGGAGCGCGGATCGAGGGCGGTTCGTTCCGACGTGCGGCGGCGGCGCACAGCGTGTTCGTGGGGGCCAACCTCGGCGGCGTGTCCTTCAACGGCGGCCACTTCTTCCAGAGCGTCTGGGCCGATGCCCGGCTGCCCGGTGCCGACCTGTCCGGCGCGCACCTGGAACAATGCGTCTTCCACCGTGCGCAATGCGGCGATGCGAGGTTTTCGGAAGCGCGGCTCGCCTACGCCGACTTTTCCTATGCCGATCTGCGCGAAGCCGATTTCCGGGGCGCCACACTGATGCGCACCAAGGTGCACCGCGCGGTGCTCGAAGGCACGCAGTTCTCCGACCGCGGCGGCCTGCTGCTCAAGGAAGATGCGTTGTACGAGGCCGAGGCCTATTCGGCGCGCCGGCCCAGCCACCGCGATCCACCCCGGTCTCGCGGCGAGCCGGACACGAGCGCACAGGCCGCAGAGAAGGATTCCCAGAGATGACGACATTCCGACGTACAGCTTCCGACCCGACACCCGCAGGCGGCGAACTGCGCTCTGCGGCCGCTGCGCTCAAGCCCGGGGGCGGCGGCGTTGTCAATGCGCTGGGCACAGTGACGGCCATCCTGCCTGGAGGCATCCACAGCGTGGACAGCGACGGGCGCATGCTGCGGTGCCTGCGCGCCGCCAGCTGCCTGCTGCGGCCGGAGATCGGTGACATCGTGCTCGTCAGCGGTCCCGACGCGCAGCGCCTGTACCTGACCGCCGTGGCCGAGCAGGCCGATGCCGGGGTCGCCCACATCGAGGTGGCCGGCGATCTCACAGTGGCTTCGCAGCGCGGTGCGGTCACGCTGCAGGGCGCCACAGACTTGCACCTGAGCGGTCCACGCGCTCTGCGCATGGACACCGCGCAACTGCGCCTCGACGCGCAGGCGGCCGACTGCCAGGTCGGCCGGATGAGCTACCAGGGCGTGGAAGCGCGCGCGACCGTGCTGAACATGCGCATCGTCGGCCGCGTCTACGAGGCCATCGTCGACCGCCTCGTGCACCTGAGCAAGTCGGCCTTTCGCATGACCGAGGGCGTGGACCAGCTGCACGCGGGCCAGATCGACTACCAGGCCAGCGAGATGGCGCGGGTGCATGGAAGAAACACCGTGGTCACGGCCAAGGATCTGATCAAGGCCGATGCCAAGCAGATCCACATGGGCTGAGAAGCCCGTCCAAGCAACGAAACTTTTTTTGAAGGAGAGCCGAGATGTTCTTTGCCGCGCAAGGCCCCAGTCTGGATCTTGGATTCCCGGACGTCTGCAAGACACCGGCCGTTCCCATCCCTCACATCGACATCGGGCTGGGCCTGATGGCGACCCCCAACGTGCCGAACATCTTCTGGTCCTGCATGATGGCGCACAACAAGAAGACCAAGATTCCGCTGACCTTCGGCGACACCGCGGGGATCGGACTCGGTGTCCGCGTGCCCAGCGTCATGGGACAGTCGAAGAAGATCACTGCCTCCAACACCTTCCTGATCAAAGGGTCCCCGGCCACGCGCGTGACGAGCTTTACCAAGCAGAACCGCGGCAACGCGAACGGCATCCTCGCGACGCCGCCCCAGCTCACCAGCGTGAACCTCTGCGCCTGAGTCGCCGGCAATGCAACCTCAGCCGCCCGCCGCCCCCGGCCGCGCCGTCCCGGCCAGCGTCACCTGCTGCGGAAACCCCACCCACACCGCCAGCGCCGAGTAGTTGTCGCGCGCGTCGTCGGCCTTGGCCTCGGCCGCGCGGCGTAGCAGCGCGAGCCATTCCTCGGCGCTCGCGGCGAGCTGCAGCGAGCGCTCCATCACCTGCTGCGAGATGAGCTGCCAGAGCCCGTCGGTGCACAGCAGGAAGGCGTCGCCGTCGGCCAGGCGCTGCGGCGTCGAGACCGTGGTCTCGGCCGTGGCCCGCGCGCCGAGCGCGCGGTACAGCAGGTTGGTCTTCACCAGGCGCTCGCCGCCGTTGGTGCCGCTGCCGATCGCGGCCTCGCCCGAGCGTTCGGACAGGCTGTGGTCCTCGGTGCGCTGCATGAGCGCGCCGCGGCGGAACCAGTAGAGGCGGCTGTCGCCCACGTGGGCCCAGCAGGCCTGGCCGCTCGCGCGGTCGACGAACAGCGAGACGATGGTCGCGCTCATGCGGTTCTGGTCGGCCAGCTCGCGCTGCTTCGCGAGGATGGCGTCGTTGGCCCGCTTCACCGCATGTTGGATGTCCTCCTGCGCGACCGAAGGATGGTCGACGAAGGTGTCGAGTGCGGTGTCGACCGCGATGCGCGCGGCCAGTTCGCCGCCCGCGTTGCCGCCGACGCCGTCGCTCACGACGAAGCAGGCGCTGTGGTCGTCGAGGTGGTAGCCGATGGCGTCCTGGTTGCCGCTGCGCTCGCCCACGCAGGAGAACTGCGAGGTCGAGATCGGAATCGACGACACGGTGCGCGTGGCTTCAAGCACGGCGGGCCTCCTTCAAGCGTTCCATCTCCTTGTCGTAGGCCTGCTGGAAAGCCCGGCCGAAGACGGCCTGGAAGTCGTCTTCCACCGCCGCCGTGGTCTCGGCATGCAGCTTCTGCAGCTGGCGCCACAGGCGCGCCTCGCGTCCGCCGGGCAGCAGCTTCTCGCCGAGCCCGCCGTCGTGCGGCGTCTCGCTCGCGAGGGCGCCGGGATCGAAGCGCTGGAGCACGGTGAGCAGCGCGGCGCGCATGCCGGCCACCATGCCGAGCTGGTGCGACTGCAGGTCGCCGAGCGCATCGTGCACGGCGGCCTCGGGCGGCAGGAAGCCCGGCATGCGCGCGCCGAACATCTGCATCAGCACGGCGCGGCCGTTGGGCAGGATCTTGAACGGGTTGTTCTCCTCGTCGACGATCATCGTGATCTCGGCGCGCACCTCGCGCTTGAGCATGGCGCGCGACGACAGCAGCTCGATGGTGCCGTCGGTGAATGCGCGCATCAGCCGGCCGAGCCGGCGCATGGCCTCGGCATCGCACGGCTGCTGGCCCGCGACGTCGGGCACGCCGGCGCCTTCGAGGAATGCGCGGAAGAGGTCGTCGTTCGACGTCGCAGCCATCGGCGGCGGGCTGGCCAACGGTTCGGGTGGCGGAGGTTCGGGGACAGGTTCCGGTGCAGGCGCAATGGCGGGCGCGACTGGGGCTGGGGGCTGGACCGGTGCGACGATCGCGACGGGCGCAGGTGCCGGCACTTCGACCGTCGCTTCGGCGGCCTTTATTTCAGATTTCGCGGGCTGGGGCTTCGCCGGCTCGAACGCCACCGGATCGGGCGGCCTGAACTGCGCGGTCACTTCGCGCGCATGGTCCGAATGGCTGGCGTAGGCCGCGGGCGCTGGCGGTCGGGCCAGCAGGTCGATCGCGGGATGCACGTCGCTGAGCGGATCGTCGTGCGTGAGCGCGGTCGGGCGCGGATCGGACAGCGGCGAGGGCGCACTGCTGTCGCCCGCAAAGAACGACAGCGGGTCCATGCCGCGCTTGAGCGCCACGTCGGAGATGCCACCGGCCGCATGCGGGTTCAGCTCGGCCAGCGGATCGGCCGGGTTCCTGCGCGCCTGCGAGGGCAGCTCGAAAGGCTCGTGCGCCATCGGGTCGGGCATCGGCTCGGGTTCGGCGCTCGGCGCTCGGCGCGGGGCGTTGGCAAGGATCGCGTCCCAGTCGGCGGCGGTGGGTACCTGCGCTGCCGCCGTGGCAGGGCAGGCGATCGGTGCCGGTGCCGGCGGAGATGGCAGTGGTGGTGGCGGTGGTGGCGGCACCACTGCGGGTGCGGGCGCCGGCACCGGCGCAGCGCTCACCGGCTGCGCATCGCCGATCGGCAGCGCGCCTGCGCCGAAGAGGTCCGAGAACACATCGGAGACCGGCGTCGAAGGCAACAGCGCATCGATGGGCGCGGGCGCCACCGTGGGCGGTACCTGCATGTCGCGCGCGGGTGCGGCCGCTGCGGGCATCGGCATCGCTGGCGCATCGACGGCAGCAGCCGCGGCGCGTGTCCCGCTCGCGGCCTCGAGCACGTAGCTGCCGATGGTCACGCGGTCGCCATCGGCGACCGGCGACTCCTGCTCGTGCGCCAGCGTGCGCCCATTGACGACGATCGGCAGCACTGCGCTCATGTTGCGCAGCACGGCGGTGCCGGTATCGTCGAAGCGCACGGTGGCCTGCAGGCGCGAGATCTGGCGCTGCGCGTCGGGCAGCACCAGGTGGTTGTCGGGGCTGCGGCCGATGGTGCCGCCCGGCATGGCAAGCAATGCCGAGGGTCCCGAGGCCACCGGCTTGCCGGCATGTTCGATCACGGTCCAGCGCATGGCGTCTCCATGTTCATGTCGAGCTGATGCTGCTCGTTCGTTCACGGCGTCTCAGCGCTTCATCCGCTTCGCGGCCTCGAAGGCAGGGCCCCAGACCGGATGCTTGCGCTCGGCCACGTTGAGATCGAAGTTGGGAAAGGTGTCGAGCAGCTTGCGGAACTGTGCGCGGCATTCGGGCACCTGGTTGGCCACGCAGTAGCTGAAGGCCTCGAGCTTCATCGCGTCGAGCCGGGTGCCGGGTTCCGCCGCGTCGAACACCGACACGCCGCCACTCTTGAGCGTGGTGATGGCCTTGGCGTAGTCGCCTTCGTCATACGCCTGCTGTGCGCGTTCGAGCGTGGTGCGTGCCACCTGCTGGCTCAGCCGCTCGGGTTGTTGCGGATCGGGTGGCGGCGTGGCGGTGCAACCGGCGACGAGGGACAACACGGTGAATGCCAGGGCGGCCAGACATGACTTCAATCTTTTCTCCTAACTTGCGGAAGGCAATGCGCGAGAGAGTGTGCCGCTGTCATGCGACAGGCGTGCGATGCCGGACGATGCGAAGCGATACGAAGTGGTGCGTACGCACAACTTCGATAATATAGATCGCGAACCCAGAGGAAGATCACATATGCAACGACGAATCCTTCTTCAAGGCGCATTGGTCACCACACCGCTGCTCGGTGGCCTCGCTGGATGTGCATCGACCGCGAAGTCGCTGCCCACGCCCTATGCCGTCAGCGTGCGCATCGACGAGGGCGTCAATCCCGACGGCCGCGGCCAGCCCGCACCGATCCTCGTAAAAGTCTTCGAATTGAAATCTTCCGGTAACTTCGAAGCGGCAGACTACTTTGCACTGCAGGACCGCGACCGCGAGACGCTGTCGACGGAACTCGTGAACGCCGACCAGGCGATCATGCGCAGCGGCGAGCAACGCACCTTCAAGCGCGAGGCAGGACTCGACTCGCGCGCGATCGGCATCATCGCGGGCTACCGCAGGCTGGAGTCCGCACGCTGGCGCATCGTGCTGCCGCTCAAGGAGCCGAAGCAAACCAATCTCTACAAGGTCTGGCAGTTTTCGCCGAGCGAGCAGGTGGTGCGCATCGCCGTGCGAAAAACAGGCATCGAGTTACTACCAAGTCGTTAATCCTGCTGGCGAAGTAACCCAAAAGTGCGAAGAATTCGTGCGCGAAATGCAGTGAAAAATGTAAGAAGCGCCGTGTAGCATCCGAGAACAAAACAGTATCGAGCGGGATGCCCTTAACCCGGCCATCCCGCCCCAGTGTGGGCACTCCCAGGAGGTTCTTTGGTGACAGTTCGCAACCCGGGCACCGCAAGACAAGGCGCTCACCCGCAGGCGTTGGCAAATCGCGTCGTTTGGTCCGAAGGCATGTACCTGAGGCCGCAGCACTTCCAGCAGCTGGAGCGCTACGTCGAGCATTACGTCACGCGCCGCTCCGCGGGACTGCAAGGCGCCTACTGGGGATGGCTGCAGCTCGAGATCGACCGCGACGCGTATGCGCTCGGCCGCATCTCGCTGCTCGGCGGCGCGGGCGTGCTGCCCGACGGCACGCCGTTCGCGTTCGGCGCCGAGGACGCGCCGCCGCCCTATGAAGTACCCACCGACCTGACCGACGAACTGATCGTGCTGGCATTGCCGCTGCGACGGACGGGCAGCGAAGAGGTCATCTTCGCGGAGGACGAGGGCTCGGCCGCGCGCTTCGGCGTGATCGAGCGCGAGGTGACCGACGCCAACGCGGTCGCACTCGGCCCCGCGGTGCTGCAGCTCGCGCGGCCGCGCCTGCGCCTGGCCCGTGCATCGTCGCTCACGGCCGAATGGCAGGCCATCGGCGCGGTGCGCGTGATCGAGCGCCGCACCGACCACAAGCTCGTGGTCGATGCCAACTACATACCGCCGGTGCTCGATGCCTCCACGCACCCGATGCTGCGCAGCATGATCGCCGAGCTGCACGGCCTGCTCACGCAGCGCTCCGAGGCGCTGGCCTCGCGGCTGTCGCAGCCGGGCCGCGGCGGCGTCAGCGAGGTGTCCGACTTCCTGCTGCTCGAACTGGTCAATCGCTATCTCGCGCTCACCTGGCATGCGCAGCAGGCCGTGCAGGTGCATCCCGAGCAGCTGTTCGTCGACTGGCTCAAGCTCGCCTGCCATCTGGCCACGCACACCTCGCCGACGCGGCGCCCGGTGGTGTGGCCGGTGTACGACCACGACAACCTCAACGAGAGCATCCGCCCGCTGATCGAGGAGCTGCGGCGTTCGCTCTCGGCGGTGCTCGAGCAGAGCGCCATCGCGATCGAGCTCGAGGAGCGAAGCCACGGCGTGCGCGTAGGCCGCATGCCCGATCCGGTGCTGGTGCGCAATGCGGGCTTCGTGCTCGCGGTGCATGCCGACCTGCCGGCCGAGGCGGTGCAGCAGCGCTTTCCGACGCAGGTCAAGATCGGCTCGGTCGAGCGCATCCGCGACCTGGTGCAGCTGCAGCTGCCCGGCGTGACCGTGCGGCCGCTGCCGGTGGCGCCGCGCCAGATTCCGTACCACGCGGGCTATCACTACTTCGAACTCGACAAGAGCGGCGACATGTGGCGCCAGCTCGAGAAATCGGGCGGCGTGGCAATGCACCTGGCCGGCGACTTCCCCGGGCTGGCCATGGAGTTCTGGGCCATCCGTCCGTGAAGGACCTTATGAGCGGTGTCAACGACATGGCCGTCGGTGCTGGAGGCTTCGTGCCACCGAATCCGGGCGGCGGCGCCCACCCGGGCAACCACCAAGGCAGCAGCCAGCACGGCGATGCGCCCGGCATGCCCGCCGCCTCGCGCGGCCCGGGCGAGCCGCCGCAGGCCTTCACTGCCTGGCACGACGCGCGCCGCCCGCATGCGGGCGACACTGCGCTCGCCGGCAACAACCCGCTGGTCGCGGCGGCCAATCCGCTGCTCGACCTGATCCCGCAGATCCGCGCCACCGGCCACCATGATTCGCCGGCCCAACTGCGCGAGCACCTGGTCGACGAGGTGCGCCGCTTCGAGACGCGCGCGCAGCAGAGCGGCATCGCGCCCGAGGTGATCATCGGCGCGCGCTACTGCCTGTGCACCGCGGTCGACGAGGCAGCTGCGCTCACGCCCTGGGGTGGCAGCATCTGGTCGTCGCAGAGCCTGCTCGTGATGTTCCACAACGAGACCTGGGGCGGCGAGAAGTTCTTCCAGCTGCTGTCGCGCCTGGTCCAGAACCCGCAGCAGCACCTGCACCTGATCGAGCTGATCTATTTCTGCCTCGCGATGGGCTTCGAAGGCCGCTTCCGCGTGATCGACAACGGCCGCACGCAGCTCGAGACGCTCAAGCAGCGGCTGCTGCAGATCATCCGGCAGACACGTGGCGAGATTCCCGTGCCGTTGTCGCCGCACTGGCAGGATGCGAGCACGCCGGTGCGCCGCACGCGCAACCGGCTGCCGCTGTGGGCCGTGGCCGCGGTCGCCGGGGTGCTGCTGGTGCTGGTGTTCGCGCTGCTCACCTTCAGCCTCGCCGGCCGCTCCGACGGCGCTTTCGCTGCCGTCAATGCGGTGCGCCTGCCGCAGACGCACCGCGCAGTGGCGCTGCCGGCACCGCAGCCGCGGCTGCAGCGCTTTCTCGAGCCCGAAATCCGCGACGGCCTGCTGACGGTGCGCGACGAGGCCGACCGCAGCGTGGTGGTGCTGCGCGGCGACGGCCTGTTCGCCTCGGCATCGGACCGCGTGCTCGACCGCTACCTGCCCGTGCTCGCGCGCGTGGCCGACGCGCTCAATTCGGTGCAGGGCAATGTGCTGATCAGCGGCTTCAGCGACGACCAGCCGATCCGCAGCGTGCGCTTTCCTTCCAACTGGCAGCTCTCGCAGGCGCGAGCCGATGCCGTCAAGAAGATGGTCGCCGAGCGCATCGACCGGCCCGAGCGCCTGCGTGCCGAAGGCCGCGGCGAGGCCGATCCGCTGGTGCCCAACGACTCGCCGGCGAACCGCGCGCGCAACCGGCGCGTCGAGATCACGCTGCTGGTGGCGCCCGTGGCGGGTGCCGCGAGGCAAGCGCCGCAGGGAGGGTCCCGCTGATGCTGCGCGCGATCTTCCGTTTCATCGTGAGCCGCGACCTGTGGGTGTTCTTCGGGTTGCTGGCGCTGGCCTTCCTGATCTGGATCATCGGGCCCGTCGTGGCGGTGGGCCGCTACCGGCCGCTCGAAAGCGAGTTCGTGCGCATCGTCGTGATCGCGCTGATGTTCGCGATCTGGATCGCGCGCGTGCTCTACCGCAAGTGGCGCGAGCGGCGCCTCAATGCGCAGCTGCTCAACCAGCTGCGCACGCCCTCGAAGGAGAAGGCCGCCAAGCCCGAGGACGCGCCCGAAATCAAGGAGTTGCAGAGCGGCTTCACCGACGCCACCGCCATTCTCAAGAACATGCGCTTCGGCACGGGTGCCGACGGCAAGGGCGCGGGCCGCTTCTCGGTGTTCGACCGCCAGTACCTCTACCAGCTGCCCTGGTACATCTTCATCGGCGCGCCGGGCTCGGGCAAGACCACCGCGCTGGTCAATTCCGACCTCGACTTCCCGCTCGCCGACCAGCTCGGCAAGGCCGCGGTGCGCGGCATCGGCGGCACGCGCAACTGCGACTGGTGGTTCACCAACGAGGCGGTGCTGATCGACACCGCCGGGCGCTACACCACGCACGAGAGCAATCGCGAGACCGACGAGGGCGAGTGGAAGGGTTTCCTCGAGCTGCTCAAGAAGTTCAGGCCGCGCCAGCCGATCAACGGCGCGATCCTCACGATCAGCATCGCCGACCTGCCGCTGGCCGACGACGCGCAGCGCGCGCGCCATGCGATGGCGCTGCGCAAGCGGCTGCTCGAGCTGCGCAGCGACCTGGGCATCAATTTCCCGGTGTACGTGATGGTCACCAAGACCGACCTGCTCGCGGGATTCAACGAGTACTTCGGCTCGCTCGGGCGTGCCGAGCGCTCGCAGGTCTGGGGCTTCACCTTCCCGATCGACGAGAACCCGGCCGATCCGGCCAAGGCCGACCTGCGCGAGCGCTTCCACCAAGAATACAAGCTGCTGCACCAGCGGCTCGACGAGCGCCTGCCCGAACTGCTCGCGGCCGAGCCCGACCCGCTCCGGCGCGCGCAGGCCTACCTGCTGCCGCAGCAGTTCGCCAGTTTCGAGGACATCCTCGGCACGTTCCTGGCCGACGTGTTCAATCCGTCGAAGTTCGAGACCGCGCCGATGCTGCGCGGCGTGTACTTCACGAGCGGCACGCAGGAGGGCACCGCCTTCGACCGCGTGATGGGCGCGATCAAGCGCTACCTCGCGGTCAACGCGCCGCCCGCGCCGCCGCCGGGGCCGGGCAAGAGCTACTTCCTCAAGGAGCTGCTGCAGCAGGTGATCTTCCGCGACGCGGGCGTCGCCGGCACCAATCTGCGCTGGTACCGGCGCAAGCGCGCCATCGACGTCGGCGGCTACGCGCTGATCGGCGTGCTCATGGTGGTGCTGCTCGGCGCCTGCGTGAACAGCTGGCGCAACAACCGCGACTACGTGGCCGAGGTCGACAACAACGCGAAGACCTTCAACAAGGCCGCGGCGCGCGGCGAGCTGCCGACGGTAGTCGATTCGAACAGCGACATCGCGAGTTCACTGCCGGTGCTCGACCGCCTGCGCGACCTGCCGAAATCGAGCGAGTTCGACATCGAAGACCCGCCGCTCGGCCACCGCTTCGGCCTCTACCAGGGCGACAAGCTGCAGGCCGCGACCGACGGCGTCTACCAGCGCGCGCTCGAGAGCGTGCTGCTGCCGCAGGCGGCGCACCGGGTGGAGCAGGCGCTGCGCGAGGCGCCGAAGAGCGACGCCGAATACAGCTACGAGGCGCTCAAGGCCTACCTGATGCTCTACGACGCGGAGCGCTACGACGCCGACTACCTGCAGGCTTGGCTCTTGACCGACGTGGACCGCAAGATCGGCGCCGGCCTCACGCGCGAGCAGCGCACCAACCTCGAGACGCACCTGCAGGCGCTGTTCGCGGGCCGCGTGGTGACCTCGCCCTTCGCCAAGGACGAGCGGCTGGTCACCGAGACGCGCGAGCGCCTCGCGGGCATGCCGCTCGCGCAACGCTCGTATGCGCGGCTCAAGCGCATCCTGCTGCAGACCAGCCCGCCCAATGCGTTCAGCATCGCCGAGGCGGCGGGCGCCGAATCGGCGCTCGTGATCCGGCGCGCGAGCGGCAAGCCGCTGACCGACGGCATCCCGACGCTCTTCACCTACCGCGGGTACTGGGACATCTTCGACAAGCGCATGGCCGAGACCACGCTCGCGCTCGAGCAGGAAGACCGCTGGGTGCTCGAGATCCGCGCGCCCGGCATGACCGACATCACCTCGCGCGAGCTGCTGCTGCGCGAGGTGCGCCGGCTCTACCTGACCGACTACATCCGCACCTGGGACGAGTACCTGGCCGACATTCGCCTGGCCGACAGCCGCTCGCTGCTGCAGAGCATCCAGATGACGCGCGTGCTGTCGACCTCCGAGTCGCCGATGTCGCGCCTGATTCGCGGCGCGGCACGCGAGACCGATCTGCTGCGCAACCATGACGAGGCCACGCGCAGCCTGCTCGACCAGGCGCAGAACCGCGTGGCCAGCACGCGCGAGCGCATCGAGCAGCTCATCGGCCAGCCCGACGGCAGCCAGCGCCGCAACACGATTCCCGACCGCCCCGAGTCGCTCGTGGACAACCACTTCGCGCCGCTGCGCCGCATGGTGACGGCACCGAAGAACGGCGGGCAGGCGCCCATCGACGCCACCGCCGCGCTGATCAACGAGCTCTACACCTTCCTCACCGCCACCGACACAGCGCTGCGCAGCGGCAACATCCCGCCGTCGAGCGACGCGGTCACCAAGGTGCAGGCCGAGGCGGGCCGCCTGCCGGTGCCGTTCCAGGGCATGCTCAACGACCTCTCGGCCACCGCGTCGTCGAAGGCCGCGGCCGTCACGCGGCAGAACATCGGCCAGAGCGCGGCCGCGACCATCGGGCAGTTCTGCAACCGGGCCATCGCCGGGCGCTATCCGTTCTCGCGCGGATCGAAGCGCGACGTGGCGGCCGGCGACTTCGCGCAGCTGTTCGCACCGGGCGGCATGATGGACGACTTCTTCCAGAAGAACCTCGCCTCGCAGGTCGACACCTCGGTCAACCCCTGGGCCTTCAAGCGCGGCATCGACGGCAGTGCGTCGGGCCGCTCGGCCTACCTCGATTCGTTCCAGAAGGCGCAGGCCATTCGCGACGTCTTCTTCTCGGGCATGGCGGGCGGGCGCACGCCGTCGTTCACCATCGACATCCGACCCGAGGACATGGACGCCGCGCTGACGCAGTTCACGCTCGACGTCGATGGCCAGACGGTGCGCTATGCCCACGGCCCGCAGGCGCCCGCCTCCGTCAAGTGGCCCGGTCCGCGCAACAGCAACCAGGTGCGGCTGCAGGTGACTACCGCCAACGGCACACCCGCCGGCGGCATCGTGACCGAGGGACCGTGGGCACTGCACCGGCTGTTCGACCGCGCCTCGGTCTCGGCCGGCAGCGCGCCCGAATCGTTCAATGCCACCTTCGACCTGCAGGGCCGCAAGGTGGTGCTCGCGGTGAACGCGAACAGCGTCTACAACCCGCTGCGGCTCAACCAGATGAGCGGGTTCTCGTGCCCCGGGAAATCCTGAGATGAACAGCAGCATCGCCCCGCACGCCTGGGTCCCGCCCGATGAGCAGATCGGCTGGTACGGCAAGCTGCCGGCCGCGGGCGACTTCCTCTACCGCCGCATGCCGCGCGAACTGCAGGCCTGGTGGGACCGCTGGATGCAGAACGGCCTGGGCAGCTTCAAGCGCTGGCCCGACGCGATGACGCGGCACTTCGTGGTCGCGCCGGTCTGGAACTTCGTCATTCCGGCCACGCAGGGCGTGGACGCGGTGCAGTTCGGCTGCATCGCGCCGAGCTGCGACCGCGTGGGCCGCTACTACCCGGTCTGCGTGACGGTGCAGGTGGCGGCCTCGGGCTACCGCCCCGCCATGCTCGAAGGCTCGGCCGCCTGGTACTGGCAATGCGGCAGTGCCTTGCTGCAGGCGATCCGCCACAGCGTGGCGCCCGACCAGTTCGACCACCAGGTGCTGGCCGCCGCGCACGGCGGCTTCCAAACCGCGAGCGGCGGCTCCGACGACATCCTTTCGATCCTCGGGCCCGCGGCCGGCGGCGCCAGCCCGCAGCAGCGCCTCGGCTGGCCCGAGCTGCCACTGTGCTTCGATGCCTTCGGCAGCACCAGCTACTGGTGGACCAACCAGGCCGACGGCTCGCCGCTGCGCACCGCGGCGCACGGCGGCGGGCTCAACACGCCGTTGTTCTCTAAACTCTTTTCCCAGGGGCATGTGCCATGGGCATGAACGCACACAAGATCCAAAGCGCGGGAGGGGATGCATGACGACGACTGCCAGCAGCGCGGGCGAGCCGCAGGAGCGGCCCCATCCGCTCGCCGTGGGCCATCGGCTGGACGAGTTCGAGCTGCGCGAGGTGATCGGCGAAGGTGGCTTCGGCATCGTCTACCGCGCCTACGACCACTCGCTGCAGCGCGAGGTCGCCATCAAGGAATACATGCCCTCGATGCTCGCGCGCCGCGTGGGCGACGACAGCGTGCACGTGCGCTCCGACCGCCTCACCGCCACTTTCCAGGCCGGCCTTCGCAGCTTCATCAACGAAGCCCGCACGCTCGCGCAGTTCAGCCATCCGGCGCTGGTGCGGGTGCACCGCTTCTGGGAGGCCAACTCCACCGCCTACATGGCGATCCAGCTCTACCGCGGCCGCACGCTGCGGCGCGTGGCGGAGGAAGAGCCCGCGAAGATCTCCGAAGCCTGGCTGCTCGGCATGCTGGGCCCGCTGCTCGGCGCGCTCGAGACGCTGCACCGCAGCCAGTGCTTCCACCGCGACATCGCGCCCGACAACATCTTCATCCAGCAAGACGACCTGCCGGTGCTGCTCGACTTCGGTGCCGCGCGCAAATCGATCGCCGACCTCGTCGACGAAGTGGCGGTGATGGTGAAGTCGGGCTATTCGCCGATCGAGCAGTACGCCGACGACAACACGCTGCTGCAGGGCGCGTGGACCGACCTGTACGCGCTCGGCGCCGTGCTGTACCGCGCGGTCACCGGCGCTCCGCCGCCCTCGGCCGTGGTGCGCAGCGTGCAGGACGCCTACGTGCCGCTGTCCTCCATGGGGCGCAGCGACCTGAGCCCGGCCTTCTGCGCGGCCATCGACCACACGCTCGCGGTGCACAGCAAGGACCGCACGCAGACCGTGGCCGCCTTTGCGGCGGAGCTCGGGCTCGTGAAGCTCGGCGAGACCTACGTGGGCGGGCTCGCGGCGCCGACTGTGATCGTGCCGCCATCGCCCGCTCAGGCCGAGCCGCCGGTGGCGGCGCCGCTCGCCCCTGCTGCTGGGTCGCGCGAAGAAGCGGTGCCGCCGCGGGCCGCGTCCGAAGCGGCGCCGGCGCCGGCGCCTGCGCCTGCGCCTGCGCCTGCGCCTGCGCTCCCGCCGAAGGCCGCTGCGCCACGTGCGGCGGCGGTTATTGCACCCGCGGCACGCCAGCCGGCCAAGAAGTCGTCGCGCCCGCCCTGGGGGCTGGTCGGCGTGCTCGTGATCGCGCTCATTGCCGTCGGCAGCTGGATCGGCCTGCACCTGAGCGGGGGCCGGCAGGACACCCGGACCGCCATGGTCCCCGTGCCGCCGCCTTCCGAGCCGATGTCGGCGACCGCGCCGCCGCCCGCCGCCATGCCACCGGGCGCGACCGATCCCGCAGCCGCCGCGCCCGCTGTCAATGCGCCGGCCAGTGCGCCGGCCGGCCCGCTCACGCCGCTCGACAACGTGCCGGTCGCCGCCCCCGTTCCCGCCCCGCCCGTGGCACCGACCGAGCCGGCGGAGGCGCCCACCACGCCATCACCGGAGGCCGCGCTCGCCATCACCGAGGCCGAGGACTGGAACCTCGCGCAGGCCGAGAACACGCGCGAAGGCTACGAAGCCTACCTGCGCCGCTACCGCCGTGGTGCGCACGCGCGCGATGCGCGCAATGCGATCGCCGAGCTGAATCGCCAGGCGCAGGCGCAGCCGCCCGCACCGGTGCCCTCGACCAATCCTGTGCCGACCGTGATCGCCGGCGGCGCTCCGCTGCCCCCCACCCCGGCGTCGCCTGCCGCAGCGCCGGGCAGCGGCCGCGTGCAGTTCAACATCCGGCCCTGGGGCCATATCTTCGTCGACGGCGTCGACCGCGGCGTGAGCCCGCCGCTCAAGTCGCTGTCGCTGCGACCGGGCATCTACAACGTCGAGGTGCGCAACGGCGACCTCGAGGTGTTCCGGCAGCGCGTGACGGTGCAGGACAGCAAGTCGGCGCCGGTGGTGAGCCATGAGTTCAAGTAGCGCCGCAGATGCCCGGCGCCTCAGCGCCCGCTGAGCGCCCGCCGGTACTGCACCGCCTCCGCCACGTGCGTCGCCTGCACCGCATCGGCGCCGGCCAGGTCGGCCACGGTGCGCGCCACCTTGAGCGCGCGGTGCGTGCTGCGGGCCGACCAGCCGAGCTTGGCGGCGGCGTTGACCATGAAGCGGCGCGCCGTTTCGTCGAGCGCGGCGTGCCGGTCGATCTCGCCGGCCGCGAGCGCATGGTTCGCCACGCCCTGGCGCTTCAGCGCCCGATCGCGCGCGGCGACCACGCGCTCGCGGATGGCGGCGGTCGATTCGCCCGCGGGTGAGCCCAGCAGCTGGTCGGCCGGGATCGCCGGCACTTCGATGTGCAGGTCGATGCGGTCGAGCAGCGGGCCGCTGAGCTTCGACTGGTAGCGCGCGACCTGGTCGGGCGTGCAGCGGCAGGCCTTGCGCATCGAGCCCAGGTAGCCGCAGGGGCAGGGGTTCATCGCCGCCACGAGCTGGAAGCGCGCCGGAAACTCGGCGCGCCGCGCGGCGCGCACGATGGTGATGGTGCCGGTCTCGAGCGGCTCGCGCAGCGCCTCGAGCGCCGCGCGCGCGAACTCGGGGAATTCGTCGAGAAAGAGCACGCCGTGGTGTGCCTGAGAGATTTCGCCGGGGCGCGGCGGCGAGCCGCCGCCAACGAGGGCGACGGCGCTCGAGGTGTGGTGGGGCGCGGCGGTGGGCCGGTTCATCCACCGGGCGGGCGAGAAGCTGCCGCCCAGGCTCGCGATGGCCGCGCTTTCGAGCGCTTCCTCGATGCTCATCGGCGGCAGCAGGCCGGCAAAGCGCTGCGCCAGCATCGACTTGCCCGAACCCGGCTCGCCGACCATCAGCAGGCTGTGCCCGCCCGCGGCGGCGATCTCGAGCGCACGCCGGGCGCCTGCGTGCCCCTTCACGTCGGAGAGATCGGCATAGCGCAGCGCCGGCGCCGCATCGGCGGCCTGCACGCGGGCCCAGCCGTCGTTGCCGTTGCCGCTGTCCTCCTCGCTGTGGCCTGCCGCATCCTCGGCCACGAAGCGCTGTACCACGTCGAGCAGGTGCCGCGCACCGTAGACCTCGCCGCCCGGCACCAGCGCCGCCTCCTGCGCACTGTCGGTGGGCAGCACCAGGCGGGTCGCGATGCCGCGCGTGTGCAGCGCCAGCGCCATGGCCAGCGCGCCGCGCACGGGCCGCAGTTCGCCCGAGAGCGACAGCTCGCCCGCGAATTCGTGCCCCGCCAGCCGCGCCGACTGGATCTGTCCGCTGGCCGCGAGGATGCCGAGCGCGATCGGCAGGTCGAAGCGGCCCGAGTCCTTGGGCAGGTCGGCCGGCGCCAGGTTCACGGTGATGCGCTTGTTGTTGGGAAATTCCAGCCCGGCGTTCTGGATCGCCGAGCGCACGCGCTCGCGTGCCTCCTTGACCTCGGTGTCGGCCAGTCCCACGAGCGTGAAGCTCGGCAGGCCGTTCGCCAGATGCACCTCGACCGTGACACTGGCCGCTTCCAGCCCAAGCAAAGCGCGGCTTTGCACCAAAGACAGGCTCATTCCTCCCCCTCTCCCCAATATGGTGCACCCGGTCTGGGCCGGGCTCTTGCACCAGGGTGCCTCGTGGGACACCCCGTTGTTGAACAGGCTGTTACTTCGCTCGGTCCGGTGGCCAAGGGCGGGCGGCTGCACCGAAGGCGAAACGAGCACTTTGGCACGCTCCCTGCTAAGTGAGGTTGTCCCCCCCATTCAACGCCACCCACCACAAACCCGAGGAGTCTCGATGATGCACCGTAAATTCGTTCAGGCAGCGGCCGTCGCCGCTGTTGCCGTCCTGCCGATGCTGGCGAGCGCGCAGCTCTCGGGGAACGTGGCGTTGACGAGCAACTACAAGTTCCGCGGCCAGGACCAGGACATGATCGGGAACAACGACTACGCGAAGACCAAGAGCTTCAAGCCTGCGATCCAGGGCGGCTTCGACTATGCGTTCGGCGAGAGCGGCTTCTACGTCGGCAACTGGAACTCCAGCGTCAATTGGCTGCAGGGCAACAGCATCGAGAGCGACCTCTACGGTGGCTACAAGTTCAAGGCCGGCCCCTTCGACCTCGACGTGGGCGCGCTGACCTACATCTACCCCGGCAACTCGGTCGGCAACACCACCGAGCTCTACGCCGGCGCCACCTTTGCCGACGAAGCCATCGGCGCGTTCACGCTCAAGTACTCGCACACGGTGTCGAAGGACTACTTCGGCTACGCGGGCTACAAGTCGGGCTCGGGCCTGAAGGGCCGCAACACCGGCTACGTGAACCTCGCCTACGCCAAGGAAGTCGCGCCCAAGCTCACGCTCAAGGCCGCCGTGGGCTACACCCACATGGCCAGCGACATCCGCAGCCTGGGCTACAAGAGCTACGTCGACTACAACGTCGGCGTGTCGTACGACTTCGGCAACGGCCTGGCGCTGGCGGGCTCGGTGCAGGGCGCCAACAAGAAGAGCTCGTACCTCGCACTGAGCAACCCGGGCTACGACTTCGGCTTCGGCACCTTCGGCGAGCAGTACTACTCGCCCAACAAGGCGCGCTTCATCGTTACGCTCAGCAAGACGCTGTAAGAGAAAACAAAAACGAGGTGCGGCCCACGCTGCCGCGCCATTCATTCCATCCAGAAGGAGAAACACACCATGAAGCTGATCGCAGCCATCATCAAACCGTTCAAGCTCGACGAAGTGCGCGAAGCACTGTCGGCCATCGGCGTGCAGGGGATCACGGTCACCGAGGTCAAGGGCTTCGGGCGCCAGAAGGGGCACACCGAGCTCTACCGCGGCGCCGAGTACGTGGTCGACTTCCTGCCCAAGGTGAAGATCGAGGCGGCGGTTTCCGACGACCTCGTCGACCGCGTGATCGAGGCCGTCGAAGGCGCGGCGCGCACCGGCAAGATCGGCGACGGAAAGATCTTCGTCTACAACCTCGAGCAGGTCGTTCGCATCCGCACCGGTGAAACCGGCCGCGAAGCCCTCTGATCCAGCCCGGAACAAAACAAATGAAAAAACTGCTTGTTTCCCTCGCGCTCGGCCTGAGCCTGCTCGCTGCAGGCACCGCGAGCTTCGCCCAGGCGCCCGCGGCACCGGCCGAGGCGCCCGCCGCTGCGGCACCGGCCGCGGCTGCTCCGGCTGCAGCACCCGTTGCGGACGCCGCGCCTGCTGCGGCAGCGGCGCCCAAGATCGATTCGGGCGACACCGCGTGGATGCTCACCTCCACGCTGCTCGTGATCCTCATGACCATTCCCGGCCTCGCGCTCTTCTACGGCGGCCTCGGGCGCTCGAAGAACATGCTGTCGGTGCTGATGCAGGTCTTCGTGATCTTCTCGCTGATCAGCATCCTGTGGGCCATCTACGGCTACAGCCTGGCCTTCACGGGTGAAGGAAGCTTTGTCGGAACCTTCGACAAGATCTTCATGAAGGGCATCACGCAGGAAACCTTCGGCGCGCTCACCACGATTCCCGAATACGTGTTCGTCGCGTTCCAGGGCACCTTCGCGGCCATCACCGTGGCGCTGATCGTCGGCGCCTTCGCGGAGCGCGCCCGGTTCTCGGCCGTGCTGCTGTTCTCGGTGCTGTGGTTCACCTTCGCCTACGTGCCGATGGCCCACATCGTCTGGGGCGGCGGCCTGCTCGCCAAGGACGGCGCGCTCGACTTCGCAGGCGGCACCGTGGTGCACATCAACGCCGGTGTCGCCGGCCTCGTGGGTGCCTACCTGGTCGGCAAGCGCGTGGGCTACGGCAAGGAAGCCTTCACGCCGCACTCGCTCACGCTCACCATGGTCGGCGCCTCGCTGCTGTGGGTCGGCTGGTTCGGCTTCAACGCGGGCTCGGCAGGTGCGGCCAATGCGGTCGCCGGTCTGGCCTTCGTCAACACCGTGCTTGCAACCGCCGCCGCGGCGCTGTCGTGGATCCTGGGTGAGAGCCTGCACAAGGGCAAGGCCTCGATGCTGGGCGCCGCCTCGGGTGCCGTCGCCGGCCTGGTGGCCGTGACGCCGGCCGCCGGCTTCGTCGGCCCGATGGGTTCGATCGTGATGGGCCTGCTGGCCGGCCTCATCGGCCTCTGGGGCGTGGGCGGACTCAAGCGCATGCTCGGCGCCGACGATGCGTTCGACGTGTTCGGCGTGCACGGCGTGTGCGGCATCCTGGGCGCCATCCTGACCGGCGTGTTCGCGGCCCAGGGCCTTGGCGGCACCGGCGGCCTCACGCCCGACACCTTCTCGATGGGCGCGCAGGTCTGGATCCAGGTGAAGAGCGTGCTGTTCACCATCGTCTGGTCGGGCGTGGTGGCCTTCATCGCCTTCAAGATCGCCGACCTCACCATCGGTCTGCGCGTGTCCGAAGAGGAAGAGCGCGAAGGCTTGGATATCTCCTCGCACGGCGAGACGGCTTACAACAGGTAAGCCCGGCCGGTACGACAACAAGAACAACGCAAACGATCAGTTTCAGCAAGGTCTCCTTTGGATGTTCAGCCCGCGAGCGCTTCGGCGTGAGCGGGCTTTTTTTGGCCTGCGCGAGGGGCGGTGCACAATCCCTCGAACCATGTGGACATCCCTCGAATACAGCCTTTGCGAGCTCGGCGAATCGCCGTTCTGGCATCCCGATGAGCGCGCGCTCTACTGGCTCGACATCCCCGGCCGCGCCGTGCTGCGCACGCGCGGCGAGATCGGCACGCCGTCCGCGCGCGTGGAGCGCTGGGCCTTGCCGACCGAGCCCGGATGCATGGCCCCGGCGCGCCGCGGCGGGCTCGTGATCGCGCTGCGCGACGGCATCTACCGCGCGCGCGAATGGGGCGGCGCGCTCGTGCCGCTCGCGCGGGTCGACCACGACGCGCGCACCATGCGCTTCAACGACGGCAAGTGCGACGCCTTCGGCCGCTTCTGGGCCGGCTCGCTCAACGAAACCAAGGACCGGCCCAACGCGGCGCTCCACTGCCTCGATGCGCGGCCCGGCGTGCAGGCGGTGCCGCTGCTGTCGCGCATGGCGAACGAGGTGACCACGGCCAATGGCCTGGCTTTCTCGCCCGATGCGCGCACCCTGTACTGGGCCGACACGGCCGCGCACCGCGTGCGCGCATGGGACTGGAACGCCGAGGCCAACCTGCTGTCGCAGCCGCGCGTGTTCCGCCAGTTCGACGCCAAGCCCGAGGGCTGGACGCCGGGTGCGGCGATGCCGCGCTACGACGGCCGGCCCGACGGCGCCACGGTCGATGCCGAGGGCCACTACTGGGTCGCGATGTTCGAAGGCGCGCAGCTGCTGCGCTTCGCGCCGTCGGGCGACTGCGTGGCCGCGGTGCCGGTGCCGGTGCAATGCCCGACCATGCCCTGCTTCGGCGGCGACGACCTGAAGACGCTGTTCGTCACGAGCGCGCGCAAGGGACGGCCGGCCGACGAGATCGAGCGCTGCCCGGCCTCGGGCATGGTGCTGTCTACGCGCGTCGATGCACCCGGCCTGCCAGTCGCCTTCTTCGAAGACTGATTCGCAAGGCCAAGACGCCATGGCGCTCCAGCACATCCCGCCGATCCAGTGCCTCGTGACCTTCGAGGCCCTGGCGCGGCTGCGCCATGCGGGGCGCGCGGCCGACGAGCTCTGCGTGACGCCGAGCGCCGTGAGCCACCGCATCCGGCAGCTCGAATCGCACATCGGCTTCAAGCTGTTCGGCCGCGCCGACTTCAGCCTCACGGCCGACGGCGCCGCCTACCTGGCCAATGTGCGCACCGGCCTGGCGGCGCTGCAGGCCACGCCGGGCGGCCCGGCCGCGCAGAAGCAGCAGCGCGCGACGCGCCTGCGCCTCGCGGTCACGCCGACCTTCAGCCGGCAGTTCCTGATGCCGCGGCTCGAGCTGTTCCGCAACATCTATCCCGACATCGAGCTGGTGCTGCAGGTGTCGATCCCGCTGCTCGATGTGACGGCCGAGCAGGCCGACCTCGAGGTGCGCTACGGCAGCGGCAACTACGCCGATTGCGAGCACCGCCTGCTGCTCGAGGAAGACGCGGTGCCCGCCTGCAGCCCGAGCTACCTCAACGAGTTCGGCCCCTTCGACGGCTTCCGCACCGCGGCGGAGATCGCGAACTCGCGGCTCATCCGCAGCCCGCTCGAGCCCTGGGGCACCTGGTTCGCGGCCTGCGGCATCGACCAGCCGGAGCCGCACGTGGGCTCGCAGTTCAACGACCTGGGCCTGGTCTACGACGCGGCCGCGAGCGGCTTCGGCGTGGCGCTGGTGCGCCTGAAGATGGGGGCTGCCTGGTTCGAGTCGGGGCGCCTCGTGGCGCTGTCCGACCGGCCCGTGCGCTCGCCGCACAGGCACACCATCTGCTGGCAGCCCGGCACGCTCGAGCGCTGGGAATGCGCCGCCTTCGTCGACTGGCTGGCGCAGAGCCTGCGCTGAGCGGCGAAGTTCTCTCAAGCCCGGCGCGAAAAAGCTTCAACCCGGCGCGGCCTCAATTTGCGTAGAGTGCGTCTCTCCACGAGACGACAACACGAACGACAGACAACACGATGGACAAGACCGAACGCCAGGCACAGGTCGTGCGCGCGCTGCAGGCGAACCTGCCGGCGCATGCGCTGATCTGGCATGCCGAGGACACCACGCCCTACGAATGCGACGGCCTCACAGCCTACCGCCAGCGCCCGCTCGTGGTGGCGCTGCCCGAGACCGAGGCGCATGTGGCCGCGGTGCTGAAGACCTGCCACGGCCTGGGCGTGCCCGTGGTGGCGCGCGGCGCGGGCACCGGGCTGTCGGGCGGTGCCATGCCGCACGAAATGGGCGTGACGCTGTCGCTCGCCAAGTTCAACCGCATCCTGAAGGTCGATCCGGTGAGCCGCACGGCCGTGGTGCAGTGCGGCGTGCGCAACCTCGCGATCAGCGAGGCCGCCGCGCCCTTCAATCTCTACTACGCGCCCGATCCGTCGAGCCAGATCGCGTGCTCCATCGGCGGCAACGTGGCCGAGAACTCGGGCGGGGTGCACTGCCTCAAGTACGGCCTCACGCTGCACAACGTGCTGCGCGTGCGCGGCTTCACGGCCGAGGGCGAGCCGATCGAGTTCGGCGGCGAGGCGCTCGACGCGCCGGGGCTCGACCTGCTGGCGCTCGTGATCGGCAGCGAGGGCATGCTCGCGGTCACCACCGAGGTCACGGTCAAGCTGGTGCCCAAGCCGCAGCTCGCGCGTTGCATCATGGCGAGCTTCGACGACGTGCGAAAGGCCGGCGATGCGGTGGCCGCGGTGATCGCGGCCGGCATCATCCCCGCGGGGCTCGAGATGATGGACAAGCCGATGACGGCCGCGGTCGAGGACTTCGTGCACGCGGGCTACGACCTCGACGCCGCTGCCATCCTGCTGTGCGAATCCGACGGCACGCCGGAAGAGGTCGAGGAGGAGATCGGCCGCATGACCGCCGTGCTGCGTGCCTCGGGCGCCACCGCCATCGCGGTGAGCACCAGCGAGGAAGAGCGCATGCGCTTCTGGAGCGGCCGCAAGAACGCGTTCCCCGCCTCGGGTCGCATCAGCCCCGACTACATGTGCCTCGACTCCACCATCCCGCGCAAGCGCCTGGCCGACATCCTGCTGGCGATCCAGGCGATGGAGAAGAAGTACAACCTGCGCTGCTGCAACGTGTTCCACGCGGGCGACGGCAACCTGCATCCGCTGGTGCTGTTCGATGCCAACGACCCCGATGAGCTGCACCGCTGCGAGCTGTTCGGCGCCGACATCCTCGAGACCAGCGTCGCGATGGGCGGCACCGTGTCGGGCGAGCACGGCGTGGGCATCGAGAAGCTCAACAGCATGTGCGTGCAGTTCACCGCGGCCGAGAACGAGCAGATGTTCGGCGTCAAGCGCGCCTTCGATCCGGCGGGCCTCTTGAACCCCGGCAAGGTGATCCCGACGCTGCAGCGCTGCGCCGAATACGGCAAGCAGGTGGTGCGCGGCGGGCGTCTGCCGCATCCCGAATTGCCGAGGTTCTGACGATGGATGCCATGGACAACACCCTGCGCGAAGTGGTCGAGCGCATTCGCGCCGCCGCCGCCGCCGCCGCCGGCCATGCCGCGCCGCTGCGCATCCGCGGCGGCGGCACGAAGGATTTCTACGGCGAGGCGCCGCGCGGCGAGGTGCTCGACACCGCCGGCCTGCGCGGCATCGCGAGCTACGAGCCGAGCGAACTGGTCGTCACCGTGCGTGCCGGCACGCCGCTCGCCGAGCTCGAGGCCGTGCTGGCCGACAAGGGGCAGTGCCTGCCGTTCGAGCCGCCGCACTTCGGTGCGCCTGGCGCCGCTACCGTCGGAGGCATGGTGGCCGCGGGGCTCAGCGGGCCCGCGCGCGCCAGCGTCGGTGCGGTGCGCGACTACGTGCTCGGCGCCACGCTCGTCAACGGCCGCGGCGACTTGCTCACCTTCGGCGGCCAGGTGATGAAGAACGTGGCGGGCTACGACGTCTCGCGCGTGCTGGCCGGCTCGCTCGGCACGCTGGGCCTGATCGCCGAAGTGAGCCTCAAGGTACTGCCCGTCGCGCCCGCCGAGGCCACGCTGGCGTTCGAGTGCAGCCAGGCCGATGCGCTGCGGCTGCTCAACGAATGGGGCGGCCGGCCGCTGCCGCTCAATGCGAGCTGCTGGGGCGAGCGCGACGGCGCCGGCGTGCTGAGCCTGCGCCTGCGCGGCGCGGCCGCGGCGGTGGAAGCAGCCTGCGCGCATCTCGGCGGCGAGCGCCAGGACGATGCGGCGGCCGCACGCTGGTGGCGGTCGCTGCGCGACCAGCAGGCCGCATGGTTCGACACGACGGCGCAAGCGCCCTACGCGCTCTGGCGCGTGTCGGTGCCGCAGACCGCGCCGGTGCTGGCCTGGCCCGGTGCCGGCACGCCGCTGGTCGAATGGCACGGCGCGCAGCGCTGGTACCGCGCGCCGGCCGAACAGGCCACCGCGATTCGCGCGGCGGTGCATGCAGCGGGCGGCCACGCCACGCTGTTCAGGCTGCCGTCAGGACAGGACGCCGGCGCCGCCGCGCGGTTCGACGCCTTGAGCCCGCCCGTCGCGCGCATCCACCAGGCATTGGCGCGCGAGTTCGATCCGCACGGCCTCTTCGACCGCAGCCGCCTGTACGCCTTCGCCTGAACAACGATCATGCGGCGCCTGCGCTTCCTCACCGGCCGCCACCGCGCGCCCTCGACCAACCGCATGCTCGGCCTGCTGCTCGCGTTCAACGCCGGCGCCGTCAATGCGGGGGGCTTCCTGGTGCTGCACATGTACACCTCCCACATGACCGGCTTCACCTCGCAGGTGGCCGACGCGCTGGTGCTCGGCAATGCGACCCTGCTGCTCAACGCGCTCGGCGCGATCCTGGCCTTCGTGGCCGGCGCTGCGGTCTCGGCCGTCCTGGTCAACTGGGCGCGCCAGCACCGCCTGCGCAGCGTCTACGCTCTACCGCTGTTGCTCGAATCGGCACTGATGCTGCCCTTCGGCCTGATGGGCGCCATCACCTTGACCTGGCACACGCCTTTCGCGGTGCCGCTCACGGTGCTGCTGCTGTCCTTCATCATGGGCCTGCAGAACGCGGTGGGCTCGAAGACTTCGGGCGGCCGCATCCGAAGCACCCACATGACCGGCAATCTCACCGACCTCGGCATCGAGCTCGGCAAGCTGGCGTACTGGAACCGCAGCACCCGGCTCGGCGAAACCGCGGCGGGACCGGTGCGCCACAACCGCGCGCGGCTGCGGCTGTTCGCGGGGCTCGTCGGTATGTTCGTCGGGGGTGGCATCGTCGGCGCGGCCGGCTTCACCTACGTCGGCTTCGTCTGCGTGGTGCCGCTCGCGGCATTGCTGCTGGCGCTGTCGCTGCCGCCATTCATCGAGGACGTGCGGCGCTCGGCTTACCTGCGGGAACTGCTCGGCGCCGTCCGCCCGCGGCGCAAGAACGGCGCTTCCCCGGGCTCGTGAGGCGGCCGCGCCCTGCCAGTCAACCACAAGAACCCACCCACGATGCAAACCGAACTCGCCCCAGAATTCCAAGGCACCGACGAAGGCCGCGAGGCCGAAGCCATCCTGCGCAAGTGCGTGCACTGCGGCTTCTGCACCGCCACCTGTCCCACCTACCAGCTGCTCGGCGACGAACTCGACGGTCCGCGCGGGCGCATCTATCTGATGAAGCAGGTGCTCGAAGGCCAGGCGCCGACGCGCAGCACGCAGGTTCACCTCGACCGCTGCCTGACCTGCCGCAACTGCGAAACCACCTGCCCAAGCGGCGTGCAATACGGCCACCTGGTCGACATCGGCCGGCGCATCGTCGACCGGAAGGTACCGCGCCCGGCGATGGAGTCGGCGCAGCGCTGGCTGCTGAAGGAAGGGCTGCCGTCGCCGCTCTTCGGCCCCGCGATGAAGCTCGGCCAGTCGGTGCGCGGCCTGCTGCCCGCGGCGCTGCGCGCCAAGGTGCCGCCGAAGCAGGCGGGCGGCGAATGGCCCACGGCCACCCATGCGCGCAAGGTGCTCATGCTCGCGGGCTGCGTGCAGCCGGCGATGATGCCGAACATCAACAGCGCCACGGCGCGCGTGCTCGACGCGGCCGGCATCCAGGCCGTGGTCGCGCCCGCGGCCGGCTGCTGCGGCGCGGTGAAGTTCCACCTCAACGACCAGGAGGGCGGCAAGGCCCAGATGCGCGCCAACATCGACGCGTGGTGGCCGATCGTCGAACGCCATCCTGACGAAGGTGGGGTCGAGGCGATCGTGATGAATGCCTCGGGCTGCGGCGTCACCGTGCGCGAGTACGGCCACCTGCTGCGCGACGATGCGGCCTATGCCGCCAAGGCCGCACGCATCAGCGAGCTCACGCGCGACTTGAGCGAGCTGCTGCCCGAGCTTGTGCCCGCGCTGAAGGCCCGTGTGCGAGCCCCTGAGGGCGTGGTGGCGTACCACCCGCCGTGCACGCTGCAGCATGGCCAGAAGCTGCGCGGCGGTGTCGAGACGCACCTGCGCGCGCTGGGCTTCGACGTGCGCGTGGCAATGAACGAGTCGCACCTGTGCTGCGGCTCGGCCGGCACCTATTCGGTGCTGCAGCCCGAGCTCGCCTATCCGCTGCGCGACCGCAAGCTGGGGCACCTGAAGCAGTTGCAGCCCAGCGTCATCGCCTCGGCCAACATCGGCTGCATCACGCACCTTCAGAGCGGCAGCGACGAGACGCCGGTGCGGCACTGGGTGGAGCTGCTCGACGCGGCGCTCAAAAAAACAGCGGCCTGATCGCACGCCGGTGCGCGCCCTGGTCCGACTGGCGCCGATGCTTGGCGTGCCGCATCATCGCGGCTTCGAGTCCCTGAAGGAGCCAGTCATGTCCCGTGTTCAAACTGCCGCCATTCGAAGCAAGCGTTTGCTGCGCCTGCTGCCGGCCCTGGCCTGTGCGGCCGGCGCGCTGGCCGCGCACGCCCAGTCGGGCATGCCGCCATGGCAGGGCGAGGGCGCAGTGCGCCACGTCTGCGGCGGCATCGGTTCGGACGAGTCGAACGCGATGCGCGCGGCCATGAAGGACCATCCGCTCGCATTGCTGTTCGCGCGCGCCGATGGCGCCTACCTGGCCGACGTGCAGGTCGATATCAGGGGCGCCGACGGGGCCACGGCGCTGTCGCTGCGCGCCACCGGGCCGGTGTGCCTGGTCGACATTCCCGCGGGCCGCTACACCATCGCCGCGACCACCCAGAACGGCGAGTCGAAGAGCCAGAACGTCACGGTGGGCGGCGGTTCGAAGACCGCGAGCTTCAGGTTCTGAGCCTCAGCTGGCCGTCGCCGCCAGCGCCGCTTCGATGTCGCCCGCCAGCGCGGCCGGCTTGTCGAGCGGCGCATAGCGCTTGATCACCTGGCCGTCGCGCCCCACCAGGAACTTGGTGAAGTTCCACTTGATCGCCGTGCTGCCCAATAGCCCCGGCTTTTCCTTGGTGAGCCACTGGTACAGCGGTGCCGCGCCGCTGCCCTTGACCTCGATCTTTTCCATCATCGGAAAGCTCACGCCGTAGTTGCGGGTGCAGAAGGCGCCGATCTCCTCATTGCTGCCCGGGTCCTGGCCGCCGAACTGGTTCGACGGAAAGCCCAGCACCACGAGCCCCTGGTCCGCGTATTTCTCGTGCAGTTCCTCGAGCCCAGCAAACTGCGGCGTGAAGCCGCACTGGCTGGCGGTGTTGACGATGAGCAGCACCTTGCCGCGGTAGTCCGCGAGGCTGACCGCCTGGCCGTCGATGCGGCGCGCTTCGAAGTCGTGGATGCTGCTGGCCATGGCGCTTCCTTCATCATCAAGTGGCGGAGGGAAGCCGATCATCGCTGCGCGCAGGCGTTCGCGCAAATGCCGACCAGGCCGCCGCGAGCACGATCAGCGCGCCGCCGGCAAGGATGCGCGGGCTCATCGTGGCCGCGCCGAGCGTCACCGACGAGACGCTCGCGAACAGCACCTCCGACAACATGATCACCGCAGTGGCGCTGGCCGCGAGCCGTGCCGCACCGTATTGCAGGCAGACGTTGGCCACCACGAAGCCGACGCCCAGCAGCATGGCCCAGCCGATCCATCCCGGCGTGGCCAGGAGCGGCGAGGCGAAGGCGCCGAGCGCGGTGCCGCTCGCAGCCGCGGTGCCCGCGACCAGCGCGCAGCCGCTGAACATCGCGAGTGCGCGCGATTCGCCAGGCGCAGCGCGCAGGTGGCGCAGGACGATGTTGGTCACCGCGAAGCCGAAGCCCGCCGCGAGGCCCAGCCAGTCGGGCAGGCTCGCGGGCACCGGCCAGTCGACGCCCGGCGCCTTGAGCACCACGACGACGCCGCCGAGCGCGAGCGCCACGCGTGCGAGCGCGCCGCCCGTGGGCCGCTCGCCCAGCACCGCCCAACCCAGCAGCACGCTCCACAGCGGCATCATGTAGAACAGCAGCACCACGCGCACCACGTCGCCTTGCGTCACCGCCCAGTTGAAGCCCAGGTTGGTGAAGCCGGCAGCAAGCCCGAGCAGCACCAGCATCGGAAAGTCCGCGAAGCCGCGCCAGGCGTGGCGGCGCAGCAGCCCCATCGCCAGCGAGATCGCCGCGTAGATCAGGAAGGTGGTCCAGACCGGATGCAGCCCGTGGGCCTCGATGTGGCGGAATGGAAACCAGGACACGCCCCACACGAAGGCGTTGAAGATCAGTGCAAGGGGAGCCAAGAGGAGGTCAATGATGCTTGTCGCTGCGGGCGATCGCGAGCAGGTGCTCGACTTCTTCCGGATACTTGCGCAGGTTCTGCTGGTGCCAGCGCTGGATGATCCACATGACGCCCGCCACCACGCCGCCGAAGGCGGCGATGGCCGCGTAGGCCGAAAGGCCCAGGCCGGTGCAGGCGCTGTAGAAGCCGCCAAGCAGCAGGATGCAGGCCTGCTCGTTGAAGTTCTGCACCGCGATCGAACGGCCCGCGCCCATCAGGTTATGGCCGCGGTGCTGCAGCAGTGCATTCATCGGCACCACCAGGAAGCCACCGAGCCCGCCGAGCAGGATCAGGAAGGGCACCGCGAGCCAGACGCTGCCGATCAGGTTCATGCAGATGACCAGCACCCCCATGGCGATGCCCATCGGGATCACGCGCGTGGCCATGTCCAGCCGCATGCGCATCGAGGCAACGATGGCGCCCACCGCCATGCCGATCGTCACCACGCCGGTGAGGGCGGTGGCCTGCGTGGTGTTGTAGTCGAGCGCAAGCCCGGCCCAGGCCAGCACGATGTACTTGAGGTTGGCGCCCGCACCCCAGAACAGCGTGGTGGTGGCGAGCGAGATCTGCCCGAGCTTGTCGCGCCACAGGCGCGCATTGCAGTTCCAGAAGTCGGGCATCAGCGCGAACATGTTGCGCGCGAGGCCATGCGCGGGGTTGGCGCGCAGCGGGCGCATCTCGACGCCGGTGCTCGGGATGCGGGTGTTGAACCAGGCCGCGAGCGCGTAGACGAAGATCAGCACCGAGATCGCCGCCTCGGCCGGCGACTCGACGCCGGTGTCCAAGAGCGGGATGTCGATCGCGAGCAGCCAGCTCGAGATCGCATGGCCCACCAGCGAGCCGCCGAGCACGATGCCCAGCAGGATCGAGGCGATCGTCAGGCCCTCGATCCAGCCGTTGGCCTTGACCAGCTGCGAGGCCGGCAGCAGTTCGGTGAGGATGCCGTACTTGGCCGGCGAATAGGCCGCGGCGCCGAGCCCCACGATCGAGTACGCGAGCAGCGGGTGCGAGCCGAACAGCATCATCAGGCAGCCGATCACCTTGATCGCGTTGCTGATGAACATCACCCGCCCCTTGGGCAGCGCATCGGCGAAGGCGCCCACGAGCGGTGCGAGCACCACGTAGAAGACCGCGAAGATCGGCACCAGCGCGGCACGCTGCCATTCGGGCGCCCCGTTGCTTCGCATCAGCTCCACGGCCACGACGAAGATCGCGTTGTCGGCCAACGACGAAAAGAACTGGGCCGACATGATCGTGTAGAAACCGCGCTTCATCGATGGGCTGGCTGGCCAGGAGCTCGCTGGCAGTAGTGAGAAAGGCCGCGTCGTTCACGGCGAATGGGCGGTTATAGCATGGGGGTACGACTGGCAAACCCGCATGGCCACACCGGGCGCCCCGGTCCGCGAAGGTGCTAAAACCCCGGTCTTCGACCTTCGGGATTTCCCATGCCGCGCCCCATTCTCGCCACTGTCCACACCGCCGCACTGCGGCACAACCTCGACCGGGTGCGGCGCAGCGCCGTCGATGCCCGCGTCTGGGCCGTGGTCAAGTGCAATGCCTATGGCCACGGCATCGAGCGCGTGTACGAAGGCCTGCGCGGCGCCGACGGCTTCGCGCTGCTCGACCTGGCCGAAGCCGAGCGCGTGCGCGCGCTCGGCTGGCGCGGGCCGGTGCTGCTGCTCGAGGGCGTGTTCGAGGCGCGCGATCTCGAGCTCTGCTCGCGGCTCGACCTCTGGCACACGGTGCATTGCGACGAGCAGATCGACATGCTCGCCGCGCACAAGACGCTCAAGCCGCAGCGCGTCTTCCTCAAGATGAACTCGGGCATGAACCGCCTGGGCTACGCGCCCGAGCGTTTCGGCGCGGCCTGGACGCGGCTCAATGCGCTGCCGCAGGTCGACGAGATCTCGCTGATGACGCACTTCAGCGACGCCGACGGCGAGCGCGGCATTGCGCACCAGCTTGCGGTGTTCGAGCGCGTCACCAAAGACCTGCCCGGCGAGCGCTCGATCGCCAACAGCGCGGCCACGCTGCGGCATGCCTCGCAGGCCCGGGGCGACTGGGTGCGCCCCGGCATCGTGCTGTACGGCAGCGCGCCCGACCATCCCGAGCACGACGCCGCGCACTGGCAACTCGAACCCACGATGACGCTCTCGACGAAGCTGCTCTCGGTGCAGACGCTGCAGCCCGGCGACACCATCGGCTACGGCTCGCGCTTCACGGCCGAGGCGCCGCTCACCATCGGCGTGGCCGCGGCCGGCTATGGCGACGGCTATCCGCGCCACTGCGATACCGGCACACCGGTGCTGGTGAACGGCGTGCGCACGCGCATGGTGGGCAGGGTCAGCATGGACATGATCACCGTCGACCTCACGCCCGTGCCCGACGCGAAGTTCGGTAGCGAGGTCACGCTCTGGGGCCGTTCGGCCGTGAACGGCGCGACGCTCTCGATCGACGAGGTCGCGCGCGCTGCCGGCACCATCGGCTACGAGCTCATGTGCGCGGTGGCGCAGCGCGTGCCGTTCGCGCCCACCGCGCACGAAGAATGAAGCCCGCTCGCTGACTGTCTGACTGACTGAGCGGCCTGCATGGACCTGCGGACCCTGCGCTATTTCATCGCCGTGCTCGAGGCCGGCAGCCTCTCGCGCGCGGCCGGTTCGCTCTACATCGCGCAGCCGGCGCTCACGGCGCAGATCAAGAAGCTCGAGGCCGAGCTCGGCGCGCAGCTCTTCGACCGCTCGCATGCGGGCGTGACGCCCACGCCCGCCGGCATGCAGCTCTACGAAGACGCGCGGCGGCTCTTGTCGGACGCCGATGCGGTGCGCGAGCGCATCCAGCGGCTGCCGCAGGGACCCGAGGGCTCGGTGACGGTGGCGGTGCCGTTCCTGATCGCCTCGCTGCTGCTCGGGCCAGTGCTGGCCGCGCTCAAGACCAGCCATCCGCGCATCCGCGTGTTCGTGCTCGACGACCTGAGCCTGGCCGTGAAGAAAGCCATGCTCGACCGCCGCGCCGACGTCGGCATCCTCGTGGACACGCCGCAAGTCGAAGGATTGGACTGCCGGCCGCTCGCGCGCGAGTCGATCTTCGTCTGCGGCTACGACCGCGATGGCGCCCTGTCGGCGCACCTGCGGCGGCGGGCGCGCGGAAAGAACACGAAGCCCGAGGTCGCTTTCGCCGACGCGGCGCGCCTGCCGCTCGTGCTGCAATCGCGCCGCTTCTCGATCCGCCAGCGCGTGGAGGAGGCTGCCGCGTCGCTGGGCGTGACGCTGAACCTCGCGCACGAACACGATTCGGCGCGCGTGATCCGCTCGCTCTACGGCTGCGGTGCGGGCTACACCTTCACGCCGGCCTGCGCACTCGGCGACAGCCCGCACGGCGGCGACGACTGGGTCGTTGCGCGCGTGGTGGAGCCCGCGCTGCAGCGCAGCTACACCATCGCCATGCCCGCCGAGCGCGCGCCCGATCCGGCCGTGCAGGTGGTGGCCGAGGCGCTGGCCGAGCAGGCGGCGCGGTTGATCCGCGAAGGGCGCTGGGAGGCCGAGCTGCTCGCGCACGACAGCGCGAGGCGCACGCCTCGGGCATAGCCGCACGCACGGCGAGCAAGCGGGGCCATCAATCCGATTGATGGCCCGGCATCAGCAAACGGTATTTCCTCTTGGCTGCCGCTTTGCGGGACAGTGGCGCATCGCATGCAGAACCCATGCATGCACGCATCCAGGAGACAGCCCTTGCCACACACCTCCACGGTCGCCAACGTCGGCGAACTCGTTTCGCGCTGCGCGCGCATCCACGGCCGGCGCATCGCGCTGCGCACCGCCGACCGCAGCCTGAGCTACGAAGCGCTCGACCGCCGGTCCAACCGCCTGGCCAACGCGCTGCTCGCATGCGGTCTGCAGCGCGGCGATCGCGTCGGCATCTACCTGCCGAACTGCACCGAGATCGTCGAGATCGAACTGGCCTGCTACAAGGCCGCGCTCGTCAAGGCACCGTTCAATGCGCGGCTGTCGCCGACCGAAGTGGGCGACATCGTGGCCAACAGTGGCGCGGCGCTGATCGTCACCACTGCAGAGCGCGCCGAAGCCTTCCTGCCGCACCTGAAGGGCGGCAGCGCGGAGATGCCCAGGCTGCTATTCATCGACGGCCCCGAGGATGCCGATAGCTCCTATGCCGGCCTGCTCGAACGCGCGAGCGATGTGTTCGAGGCGGTCAGCGTCCAGGCCGACGAGCTTGCCGTGCTGCACTACACCTCGGGCTCGTCGGGCGTGCTGAAGGCGGCGATGCAAACCTTCGGCAACCGGCTCGCGCAGCTGCGCAAGTTCCTCATGCGTTCCGAGGGCATGCGCGAAGGCCACCTGCTCGGCCTCGTGGGCCCGATCACGCATGCCTCGGGCATGCAGATCGTGCCGGCGCTGTGCAGCGGCGCGACCATCCGTCTGTTCGCGGGCTTCGAGCCCGGACGCTTCCTGGCCGACATGAAGGCCGACCGCGTGACGCACACCTTCATGGTGCCGACCATGATCAACATGCTGCTCGGCGAGCTCGAAGGCCGGTACCGGCCGCTGCCAGACCTGCTGCGCCTGGGCTATGGCGCCGCGCCCATGGCGCCGGCCCGCATCCTGCGCGCGATGGACGTGTTCGGACCGGTGCTGTCGCAAGGCTACGGCGCGGGCGAGACCACCTCGGGCGTGTGCGGCCTGAGCGTGGAAGACCACCTGTTCGCACGCGCCGCAGCGCCCGAGCGGCTCGCCTCGTGCGGCCGGCCGTTCCTCGAATCGAGGGTCGAGATCGTCGACGACGCGGGAGAGCCCGTGGCCACGGGCGAGATCGGCGAGATCGTGGTGGGCGGCGCCGACGTGTTCGCGGGCTACTGGCGCGCCCCCGAGCTCACGGCCGAGGTGCTGAAGAACGGCCGCTATCACACGGGCGACCTCGCGCGTATGGACTCGGAGGGCTTCGTCTACATCGTCGATCGCAAGAAGGACATGGTCATCAGCGGCGGCTTCAACGTCTATCCGTCGGAGGTGGAGGCGGTGCTCTACCAGCACGCGGCGATTGCCGACGCCTGCGTCTTCGCGGTGCCCGACGACAAGTGGGGCGAGGCCGTGGCCGCGCACGTGGTGCTCAAGCCCGGCCATGCGCTCGACGACGGCGCGCTCGATGCCTTCTGCGCCGAGCGGCTCGGCGGCTTCAAGCGCCCGCGCCGCGTGGTGTTCGTGGAGGCGCTGCCGAAGAACCCCAACGGCAAGGTCGCGCGCAAGCAGATCCAGGCGCCGTACTGGGCCGGTCAGAGCCGCATGGTGAACTGAGCGAGGACGAGAAGAATGATGAACGACAACGCCACCCCCGCCACGGCAAGCCGCGGCGTCTTCGAGGGCTCGCCGCGCGCCGCCGAGCTGATCGGCCGCATCGAGGGCTTCCTGCACGGCGAGCTGGCCGACATCGTGCGCACGCACGGCATCGACCATGAGCATGGCGCCAGCCGCGAGGTGCTGCAGCAGGTCTGGCGCCGCTCGCATGCGCTCGGCTTCTACGGCATGACGCTGCCCGAATCGATGGGCGGCCTCGGGCTGTCGGTGCTCGACCACGTGCTCATCAAGGAGGCCATCTATGCGAGCGGCTCGCCGCTCGCGCCGCACGTGTTCGGCGAACTCAGCGGGCCGCCGCGCGTGGGTGCTCTCGTGCGCAAGGCCACGCCGCACCACATGCAGAATTTCATCGAGCCGGTGGCCCGGGCCGAGAAGGCGATCTGCTTCGCGCTCACCGAGGCCGAGGCGGGCTCGGACGCCGGCGCGGTGCAGACGCGCGCCGTGCGCGACGGTGAGCATTTCGTGCTCGACGGACGCAAGCGCTTCATCTCGGGCTCGCCCTTTGCCGACTTCGCGGTGCTCATGGCGTCGACCGCTCCGGCCGGGAGCGCGCAGCGCGAGGTCACGGCCTTCTTCGTCGACCTGAAGCAGCCGGGCGTGCGCGTCGAGGCCGGCTACAAGACGATGGCAGGGCAGTCGCACACCGGCGACATCGTGCTCGAGAACTGCCGCATTCCCGCGGCCAACCTGATCGGTGAACCCGGGCGCGGGCTCGCGCTGGCGCTGGGCCGCATCACGGTCAACCGGCTGCTGCATTGCCCGGCGATGGTGGGGCTGGCGGCGGTGGCGCTGGGCGACGCCTGCGCCTATGCAGGCCAGCGCAAGCAGTTCGGCCGCGCGATCGGGCAGTTCCAGGCGGTCCAGCACATGCTGGCCGACATGGCGACCGAGCTGGCCGCCGCGCGGGCGCTCATGGTGTCGACGGCGCGCCAGATCGATGCCGGCAGCGAAGCGCGCGCCGAGGCCTCGATGGCCAAGCTGTTCTGCTCCGAAGCCGCGTTCCGCATCGCCGACCGCGCGGTGCAGGTCCACGGCGGCGAAGGCATCGTGCAGGGGCGGCGCGTGGAGTTCCTGTTCCGCATGCTGCGCATGTACCGGGTGCTGACCGGCACCAGCGAGATCCAGCGCAACACGATCGCGCGCGAGCTGCTCGGCGACGCCGGCTGACGACAAGACAGAGACACACCAGGAGACAAAAGACATGAACAGACTGCTGCAACGGCGCCACGTGCTGGCCGCCTCCCTCGTCGCCGCGCTGCTGCCGGCCGCCTCGTGCGCGCTGGCCACCGAGGCCGCATGGCCCGAGCGCCCCATCAAGTGGGTCGTGCCCTACCTCGCGGGCACCGGCCCCGACATCACCGCGCGCATCCTGGCCGAGGCCGTTGGGCCGCTGCTGGGCCAGGCGGTGGTGATCGAGAACAAGGCCGGCGCGGCCGGCAACATCGGCGCCCGGCTGGTGGCGCGCGCTGCGCCCGACGGCTACACCTGGATCTATTCGGCCGCACCGATGGCCGCGAACATGCGCATGTACCGCGACCCGGGCTACGACGCGCTCAAGGACTTCCGCCACATCATGCGGGTGAGCACCTCCGACATCGCGCTGGTGGTCAACGCCGCGTCGGGCATCGGGAGCCTGAACGAACTGGCGGCCAAGGCGCGGGCCAATCCCGGGGCGCTGAACTACGCATCGGGCGGCGTCGGCACGCCGTCGCACCTGGGCGTGGAGCTGCTGCTGAACGCGCTGAATGCCGAGGCGCTGCACGTGCCCTACAAGGGCGCGTCGGAACTGGTGAACGCGATCCTCGGCAACCAGGTGGCGTTCGGAACGCCGATCCTGTCGGTCGCCTATCCGCTGATCCAGTCGGGCAAGCTCAAGCCGCTCGCGATCGCGGGCCCGCGCCGCAACCCCAAGCTGCCCGATGTGCCGACGCTGGCCGAGCTCGGTGTGAAGGGTGTCGAGCTCACGTCATGGGGCGGCGTCTCGGTGCCGGCCGGCACGCCTGACGCGGTGGCTGCACGCATCGCCGCGGCTTTCGAGAAGGCGCTCGCGACGCCTTCGGTTCAGGCTGGCCTGACCGAGAACGGCGGCCAGGCGAGCCCGCTGCCCGCGCCCGAATACACGCGCGGCTTCACCAAGGAAATGACGCTGACCGAGGTGATGATGAAGCAGGTGAAGCTGCAGCCTCAGTAGAGGCCCAGGCGCCGCGCCTGCAGCCGCGCCAGGCCCAGCAGCGCATCGGTGAAGGGCGTTGCCACGGCAGTGAGTTCGCCGAGTTCGCGCACCACGGTCACGAGCGCATCGAGCTCGACCGCGCGGCCGGCTTCGACGTCCTGCAGCATCGAGGTCTTGAAGGCGCCGAGCTTCTTCGTCACCTCGTGGCGGTCTTCGGGGCTCTGTGCGATCTCGATGCCGATGCGGCGCCCGATCTCCTTGGCTTCGAGCATCACGGCCGAGATGAAGCCGCGCACGAAATCGTCGCCCATGATGAGGTCGGTGGTGGCGCCCGTGAGCGCGCTGATGGGGTTGACGGTCATGTTGCCCCAGAGCTTGAACCACACGTCGCGCTGGATCTGCGGCGAGAGCGTGGCGTCGATGCCGGTGCGCTGCAGCAGCGCCAGCAGCTTCTGCACGCGCGGCGTGGCCGCGCCCGAAGGCTCGCCCACGATCAGGCCATTGCCGAAATGGTGCCGCACCACGCCGGGCGCATCGAGCGAGCAGCTGCAGTGCACCACGGCGCCGATCACGTTGGCCGCGGGAATGGCGCGTGCGATCGCGCCGTCGGGGTCGACGGCCGCGAGCCGGCGGCCGGTGATCGGGCCGCCGAAGCCGCCTTCGAGAAACCACCAGGGCACGCCGTTCATCGCTGTCAGCACCACGGTGTCGGGACCGATCAGCGGGCCGATGCGCTCGGCCACGCCGGCCAGCGCGGGCGCCTTGACGGCGATGACCACCAGGTCCTGCACGCCCAGCGCCTCGGGGTCGGCCACGGCGTTGACCGGCACGCGCGTGCGCACGTCGCCGCGCATCAGTGAGAGTCCGTCTCGTTGCAGCGCCTCGAGCGTGGCGCCGCGCGCCACCACGTTGAGCCGCTCGCCCGCCTGCGCGAGGCCGACGCCGATCCATCCGCCGATCGCGCCGGCGCCGTAGATGCAGATCTTCATCGCTTCAGTTCTTGTAGGAGGGATCGATGCGGTCGATTTGGCGCACCAGCGCGTCGAACACGTCCTGGCCCGCGCCGTGGTTCGGGTTGAACTGCAGCGCGTCGCGCGTGCACCTGCGTGCGATCTCCTCGCTCACCGGGATCGGCTGGCCCATCGAGAGCGTGGCCATCTGGATCTCGCAGGCCCGCTGCAGCGTCCAGAGGATCGCGAAGGTCTGCGGCAGTGTGTGCCCCCAGACCAGCAGGCCGTGGTTGCGCAGGATCACCGCATTGCGGTTGCCAATGCTCCTGAGCAGGCGCGGACCTTCGTCGGCATGGATGGTGATGCCCTCGAAGTCGTGGTAGGCCACCATGTCGTGCAGCTGGGCGGTATAGAAATTGGTCTGCTGCAGGCCGCCCTGCAGACAGGCCACGGCCACGCCGGCCGTGGTGTGGGTGTGCATGACGCAGTGCGCGCCTTCGAGGCCGTCGTGGATGGCCGCATGCACCGTGAAGCCGGCCGGGTTCACCGGCCAGGTCGAGCCGTCGAGCACCTTGCCCTGCAGGTCGATCTTCACGAGGTTGCTCGCCGTGACCTCGCTGTAGTGCAGCCCGAAGGGGTTGATGAGGAACTGCTTCTCGCCGCCCGTCACGCTGTCGGGCAGCCGCACCGTGATGTGGTTGTAGATCATCTCGGTCCAGCCCAGCATCGCGAAGACGCGGTAGCAGGCCGCGAGCTCTTCGCGTGCGGCGCGCTCGTCGGGATGGATCGACGGATGGACCAGCGCGGTGGGCGCGGTGGTGGCGGGTGCGTTCATGGCAGTTCCTTTCAGATGACGCTTGTCTTGGCCCCGCGCTCTTCGCGGGGAGCACCGCGGAACCGGCTTTGCCGGGCCGCTTCGGGGGAGGGCTACCCTTCCGCTGTGAAGCCGACCTCCTTGACGATCGGCGCCCACTTGGCTGTGTCCTTCTTGAGCAGCTCGGTCAGCTCGCCCGGCGTGGACGACATGGCTTCCAGTCCGAAGGTGGCGAGGCCGTCGATCACGTCCTTTTGGGCCAGTGCGTTCTTCATGGCCGTGTTGAGCTTGGCCACTACGTCGGGCGACGCCTTGGCGGGCAGGAAAAAGGCGAACCACTCGCTGTGCGCCATGTCCTTGATGCCTTGCTCGCCGAAGGTCGGCACCTCGGGGGCGAAGCGATTGCGCTTGGCGCCCGAGACGCCCAGGATGCGCACCTTGCCCGAGGTCAGGTGCTGCGTGATGTCGCCGATCGGGCCCGACACGGCCGAGATGTTGCCGCCCAGCAGGTCGAGCATGGCCGGCTGGGTGCCGCGGTAGGCCGCATGCTTGAGATCGACGCCGCCCTTCTTGCCCAGCAGCGCACCGATGAAATGGGGCGTCGAGCCGGCGGCCGGCGAGCCGTAGTTGGCGCCGGCCGGGTTGGTCTTGGCCCAGGCCAGAAAGTCGGGCACGTTCTTGACGCTCGCGGGCACCGCCGGGCCGACCGCGAAGCCGAAGTCGAAGATGCAAGCCAGGCTGACCGGCGTCAGGTCGAGCATCGGGTCGTACGGCAGCTTCTTGTAGATGTGCGGATAGATCGTGAGGATCGAGGTCGGCGTCTGCAGCATCGTGGCGCCGTCGGCCGGCTTGCCCTTGACGTAGCTCACTGCGATCTGTCCGCCCGCGCCGGTGCGGTTCTCGACCACGGCGGTCTTCGCGTAGTCGGGGCTGAGCCGGGTCGCCACGCGCCGGCAGGTGGTGTCCGAAGTACCGCCGGCCGCAAAGCCGGTGACGATGGTGGCGGTCTCGATCGAAGCCTGCGCGAAGGCATGCTGGCCCAGGCTGGCAAGCAGCGCCGAGGCGCCGGTGGTCTGCAGCAGGTTGCGGCGGGTGAAGGTCATGGTGTCTCTCCGGGTGGTGGGTTGCGTTTCACGACTCGTCGCGCAGCCAGGTGACTGCGCCCGAATGGGTCACGGCACCCTGGTGGGCAGGGCGCACGGTGAGCGCGTATTTTTCCAGCAAGCCGCGGTGCTGGACCCCCGCGTTTACGTTGATGACCCCGCGCGCTGCGAGCCGCCCGGCGATCTCCTCCGCCCCCAGTTCGACCGAGATGCTGCGCGCTTCGGCGCGTGCGTCGATCGCCACCATGTCGCCGTCACGCAACGCCGCGATCGGGCCACCGTCCGCCGCCTCGGGCCCCGCATAGCCGATGCACAGGCCGCGCGTCGCGCCCGAGAAGCGGCCGTCGGTCAAAAGCGCCACCTTGTCGCCCATGCCCTGGCCGTAGAGCAGGGCGGTGATGCCGAGCATCTCGCGCATGCCCGGGCTGCCCTTGGGGCCTTCGTTGCGGATCACGATCACGTCGCCGGGCGCATAGCGGCGGTTCTGCACCGCGGCCTGCGCCTGTTCTTCCGACTCGAAGACGCGCGCCGGCCCGCGGTGCACCAGCGTCTTCAGGCCGGCCGTCTTGAGCAGGGCGCCGTCGGGGCACAGGTTGCCTTTGAGCACCGCCAGGCCGCCGTCGCGCGTGATCGGGTTGCCCGCTGCACGCACGACCCGGCCGTCGGGCGCAGAGGCGCCGGCGAGCTCCTCGGCCAGCGTGCGGCCGGTGAAGGTCAGCGCGTCGCCGTGCACGAAGCCCTGGTCCATCAGCGTGCGCAGGATCACGCCCGCGCCGCCGATGTAGTAGACGTCGCGCGCCAGGTACTGCCCGCCCGGGCGCAGGTCGGCGATGAGTGGGGTGCGCGCGAAGATCTCGGCCACGTCGTCGAGGTGAAAGCGGATGCCCGCCTCGTGCGCGATCGCCGGCAGGTGCAGCGCGGCATTGGTCGAGCCGCCCGTGGCCGACACCACGGCGCAGGCGTTCTCGAGCGCCTTGCGCGTGACGATGTCGCGCGGCAGCGGCGCGTCGCCCATCACCGCCTTCATCAGGTGCTTCGCGGCGCGGCGCATCAGCGGCGCTCGCTCGCTGAACACCGCCGGCACCATGCTCGAGCCGATGGGCGCGAGGCCGAGCGCCTCGGACACCATGCCCATGGTGTTGGCCGTGAACTGGCCCGCGCAGGCGCCCGCGGTGGGCAGGCAGGCGCGGCTCATGGCGTCGAGTTCGTCGGTCGTGGCGGTGCCGGCGAGCACCTTGCCGATGGTCTCGTAGGTGTCGACCACGTTCAGGTCGCGCCCGTCGGGCCCGGGCATCTGCCCCGGCAGCGCCGAGCCGCCATGCACGAACACGCTCGGCACGTTGCAGCGCACCATGCCCATCATCAGGCCCGGCAGGTTCTTGTCGCAGGCGCCGATCGCGAAGATGCCGTCCCACTGGTGGCCGCGCGTGGAGGCCTCGACGCTGTCGGCGATGAGTTCGCGCGAGATCAGCGAGAAGCGCATGCCCGAGTGCGCCATCGTGAGCCCGTCGCTCACCGACACCACCGGGCATTCGTGCGGCGTGCCGCCGCCCGCATAGATGCCGGTCTTGGCATGCTGCGCCTGCTCGCGCAGGTTGAGGTTGCAGGGGCTCATCTCGCCGCCGGTGTGGAACACGCCGATGTGCGGGCGTTCGATGTCCTCGTCGTCCTGCCCCAGCGCATGCAGGAAGCTGCGCGTGGTGGCGCGGATCGTGCCCTCGCGGATGATGGCGGAGCGGAAGCGCGGCGGTTTCTTCGGGTCGGTCGGGGTGGTCATTGGCTGGCGGGCGGCTGGCGTTCGATCAATGGATGGGTTTGCAGAAGGCGTCAGTAGCTGCCGGGCGCGGCGCTGGCGGCCGCGCCCTCGGGCTTGAACTTGCCCGCCAGCGCGCTGGCCGCTGCGGCCAGCAGCATGGTGTCCACGCCCACGGCGACGAAGGCCGCGCCCGCAGCGAGCCACTTGCGCGCCTGCTCCTCGGTGGTCGAGAGGATACCGGCCGCCTTGCCGGCCTTCTGGATGCGTGCGATCGCATCGGCGATCGCGGCCTGCACTTCGGGGTGGCCGGGCTGGCCCACGAAGCCCATCGAGGCCGAAAGGTCGGCCGGACCGATGAACACGCCGTCCACGCCGGGGGTGGCGGCGATCGCGTCGAGGTTCCTCATCGCCTCGACCGTCTCGGCCTGCACCAGCAGGCAGGTCTGGGCATTGGCCTCGTGCAGGTAGTCGGGGTAGGCCTGCCAGCGCGAGGCGCGCGCGAGCGCACTGCCCATGCCGCGCACGCCTTCGGGCGGGTAGCGCATGCCCTGCACCATGCGCGCGGCCTGTTCGGCGGTGTCGACCATCGGCACCAGGATGGTCTGCGCGCCGATGTCGAGCATCTGCTTGAGCAGCGTGGTGTCGCCGACCGGCACGCGCACCACCGGCTGCGGCCGCGTGGCGCCCTCGGGCAGTGCCGACCAGGCGCTCGAGATGCCCTGCAGCTGCGCGAGGATCGAGCGCACGTCGTTCGGCGCATGCTCGCCGTCGACCAGCAGCCAGTCGTAGCCGGTGCCGGCCAGGATCTCGGCCGCATAGCCGTCGGCCAGGCCGACCCAGAGACCGATCTGGGCGCGCTTGCCGGCCAGGGCCTGCTTGAAGGTGTTGAGGGGTGTCTGCATGGGACGATGTCTCGGTAGTGGCGGGTCAGGCGAGTCTGAACGAAATCGCGCCGAGGGGGCCGTAGTCGGCGTGGAAGGTGTCGCCCGCGAGCGCGGTGGTGGGGCGCGTGAACGAACCGGCGAGCACCACCTCGCCGGCCGCGAGGTGCTCGTCCCAGGGCGCGAGCTTGTTCGCGAGCCAGGCCACGCCGGTGGCCGGGTGGTTGAGCACGGCCGCGGCCACGCCGGTCTCCTCGATCACGCCGTTCTTGTAGAGCAGCGCGCCGACCCAGCGCAGGTCGACCGCATCGGGTTTGACCGGCCGGCCGCCGAGCACGATGCCGGCGTTGGCCGCGTTGTCGGCGATGGTGTCGAACACCTTGCGCGGCGCCTTGGTGTGGCGGTCGAACTGCTCGATGCGCGCATCGATGATCTCGATCGCGGGCACCACGTAGTCGGTGGCCGCGAGCACGTCGAAGATCGTGACCCCCGGCCCCTTGAGTGGCCGGCCGAGCACGAAGGCCAGCTCGACCTCGATGCGCGGCGCGATGAAGCGCGTGAAAGGAATGTCGGCGCCCTGCTCGAAGAACATGTCGTCGAGCAGCGTGCCGTAGTCGGGCTCGGTGATCTGGCTCGACAGCTGCATCGCGCGCGAGGTCAGGCCGATCTTGTGGCCCTTGACGGTGCGCCCCCCGGCGATCTTGTGCGCGACCCAGGCGCGCGAGACGGCGTAGCCGTCTTCGACCGTCATCTCGGGAAAGCGCTTGGAGAAATGCTCGACCTGCACGCGCGTGCGTTCGCTCTCGTGCAGTTCGGCGGCCAGTTGGGCGATGGTGGCGTCGGAAAGCATGGAAGTCTTCTTCTCAGCCTTTGTTGAACAGGGGATGCAGGTTGCTGTGCTTGCCGTCGTACACCTGCTGCGGGCTTTCGTCGATCTGGAGCGTGATGCCGATGTGGCGGCGCTCGAGCACCGGCGCGAAATGCGTCTTCACCGCCGCGAGCAGGTCGTCGCCGGCCTTCTTCTTCACGGCATCGGTGCGGCCCGCCGCCATGCGCAGGTTGAGGTAGACGAAGGCGTAGTCGGCCTTTCCATCGGCCACCGCATGGTGCGCAGCCGGGTAGGCCAGCACGCGCGTGCCGCCCGTAGGAAAGATAGGCCGGCCCGCCGCGTCGCGCTGCGCGAGCATGGTGTCGGCAAGCGTGCGGCAGAGCGCCGTCATGTCGGTCTCGGGCTCGATGTTGGGCGTGTAGAGGATCACCAGGTGCGGCATGCGTCGTGCTCCCTTGCTCAGGCGGTGGCGGCGTCGGCCGGCAGCGGCGTGACCGGGAAGATCGCGTTGATCTGTCCAGTGCCCGAGCTGCCGAAATAGGGCGTCACGATCTCCACGGGTGCGGTGTAGCGGTCCCAGCCGAGCAGGCCCAGCAGCATCGCGGTGTCGTGCATGTCGCCTTCGCCCCAGCACTTGTCGGCATACATCGGCAGCATGCCGACGAATGTTCTCCAGTCGCCGGCCTTCCAGAGTTCGACCACGCGATGGTCGACCTGCTCGAGAAACGGGTCGTAGACCTTGTGCATGAACTCGGGCGCGCGGCCGTTGTCGGCGAAGTGGTGCGAGAGCGAACCGCTCGCGAACACCGCGACCGTGCCGTCGTAGCGCTCCTCGATCGCGCGGCGCACCGCGAGGCCGAAGCGGCCCGACTCGGCAAGGTCGTGCCAGTCGCACCAGCCGCTGATGCTGATCACCTTGTAGTGCTGATCGGCATTCATGTAGCGCATCGGCACCAGCGTGCCGTACTCAAGCTCGAGCGTGGTGTCGCTGTGCGCGCGGCTCTTCACGCCCATCTCGTTCGCCACGTCGGCGATCAGGTGCCCGAGCGCCGGGTTGCCCGGGTAGGCATAGGGCATGTTCTTGATGAAGTGCGGCAGCTCGTTGCTGGTGTAGGTGCCGCCGAATTCCGGACCGCAGTTGATGTGGTATTCGCTGTTGACCTGCCAATGCACGTCGAACACCACGATGGTGTCCACGCCCAGCGCGCGGCAGCGGCGGTCGATTTCCTTGTGGCCCTGAATCGCGGCGTCGCGGCAGCCGAAGTTCGGCCCCGGAAATTCCGACAGGTACATCGACGGTACATGCGTGATCTTGGCGGCGAGTGCGAGCGTGCCCATGGTCAGACTCCCCAATGCGGAATGTGGTGATTGCCCAGCGACACCGCCACGTTCTTCGGCTCGCAGAACACCTCGTAGCTCCAGGTGCCGCCCTCGCGGCCCGTGCCCGAGGCCTTGGTGCCGCCGAAGGGCTGGCGCAGGTCGCGCACGTTCTGGCTGTTGACGAAGCACATGCCGGCCTCCACCGCGGCGGCGACGCGGTGGGCGCGGCCGATGTTCTCGGTCCAGACGTAACTCGAGAGGCCATAGGCGATGTCGTTGGCCAGCTCGATCGCATGCGCCTCGTCCCTGAACGGGATCAGGCAGGCGACGGGGCCGAAGATCTCGTCCTGCGCGATCTTCATGCGGTTGTCGACGTCCGCGAAGACGGTCGGCATCACGTAGTTGCCACGCTTCACCCGCTCGGGCAGATCACTCGGCGCATCGAGCCCGCCGCACAGCAGCGTCGCGCCTTCCTTCGGGCCCAGCTCGATGTAGCTGCGCACCTTCGCGAGATGAGCCTGCGAGATCATCGGGCCGACGATGGTCTTCTCGTCGAGCGGGTCGCCGACCGTGATGCGCTTCGCGCGCTCGGCGAACCTGGCGGCAAAGTCGGCATAGATCGACTGCTGCACCAGGATGCGCGAACCCGCGGTGCAGCGCTCGCCGTTGTTGCTGAAGATCATGAAGACGGCTGCGTCGAGCGCGCGGTCGAGGTCGGCGTCGTCGAAGATCACGAACGGGCTCTTGCCGCCGAGCTCCATGCTGAACTTCTTCAGGCCCGCGCTCTTCACGATGCGGTTGCCCGTGGCGGTGGAGCCGGTGAACGAAATGGCGCGCACGTCGGGGTGCGCCACCAGCGGCTCGCCGGCGTCCTTGCCGTAGCCGTGCACCAGGTTCAGCACGCCGGGCGGAATGCCGGCTTCGAGCGCGAGTTCGCCGAGGCGCGCGGCGGAGAGCGGCGAGAGCTCGCTCATCTTCAGCACCGCGGTGTTGCCGAAGGCCAGGCAGGGCGCGACCTTCCAGGTGGCCGTCATGAACGGCACGTTCCACGGGCTGATGAGCGCGCACACGCCCACCGGGTGGAACAAGGTGTAGTTCAGGTGCGTGGGCGTCGGGTAGGTGTGGCCGTCGACGCGCGTGCACATCTCGGCGAAATAATGAAAGTTGTCGGCCGCGCGCGGCACCAACTGCTTGCCGGTCTGCGCGATCACCTGGCCGCAGTCGTCGGTCTCGGTGCGCGCGATCTCGGGCACGTTCGTCGCGATCAGATCGCCGAGCCTGCGCATCAGCTTCGCACGTTCGGTTGCGGGCAGGCCGGCCCACTTGGGGAAGGCTTCCTTGGCGGCTGCCACGGCGGCGTTCACTTCGGCCTCGCCGCCCGCGGCGACCTCGGCCAGCACTTCCTGCGTGGCGGGGTTCACGGTCTCGAAGTAGTCGGGGCCGGCAACGCGCCGGCCGGCGATCAGGTGGTCGATTCTCATGCGGGTCCTTCGATGGTGTTCTGGAGGGCGCCGATGCCCTCGATCTCGGTCACGACCACGTCGCCGGGCCGGCAGTCGACCACGCCGTCGGGCGTGCCGGTGAGGATCAGGTCGCCGGGCGACAGCGTCATGAAGCGGCTGAAGTACTCGATCAGGAAGGGCGCGTCGAAGATCATGTCGCGCGTGTTGCCTTGCTGGGTGACCTTGCCGTTGACGGTGGTGCGCAGCGCGAGCGACATCGGATCGGGCACGTCGACCGCATCGACGAACCATGGGCCGAGCGGCGTGCAGGTGTCGCGGTTCTTCACGCGCAGGTTGGGGCGGTACCAGTTCTCGAGGTAGTCGCGGATCGCGTAGTCGTTGGCCACCGTGTAGCCGCCGATGAAGTCGCAGGCATCGTCGCGCTTCACCTTGCGCGCAGTCTTGCCGACCACGATCGCGAGTTCGCATTCGTAGTGCATGAACTGCACGCTGGCGGGCCGGAAGGTCTTCTGCCGGTGCCCCGTCAGCGTGGCCTGTCCCTTGACGAACACCAGCGGTTCCTCGGGCGCCTTGAATTCGAGCTCCTTCGCATGGTCGGCGTAGTTCAGGCCGAGCGCGAGGATGGTGCGCGGGCGTGGCGTCGGCGCCAGCGGCGGCAGCCATACGAGGTCGGCCTCGGGCACGACGCGGCCGTCGTCCAGGCGCACGGCACCGTCGGGCCGGCCGTCGAATTCGTGGCTGGTGCCGGCGTGCTCGCGGCCTTCGTGGATGACGCGTGCGTGCTTCATGCGGCCTCCTGCACCAGCGTGTTGCAAAGGGGCTCGAAGCCCGGCGCGGAAATCTCGATGCGGTCGCCCGCTCGTGCCAGCGGCCGGCCCGCGCCGCAGCCGAGCAACAGCACGTCGCCGTGTGCGAGCGTCATGAACTCGCCGACATCTGCGAGCAACTGGCGCACAGGCCGCACCAGCGTGGCGAAGTCGAGGGTCTGCCGCAGCGCGCCGTTGATGCGGACCTCGACGCTGAAGCCCGCCGGGTCGGCCACTTCCTGCGCATCGCGCAGCGCCGGGCCGATGCCGAGAAACCCGTCGACGCACTTGAACTTGACGGGCGGTCGGAAGAAGCTCGTGTGCGGGATCGACAGGTCGTTCATCAGCACGAAGCCCTCGACGTCGCCGTCGGCGCCGATCACCATGCCGACGGTCGCGCCGACTTCGACCTCGGGCGCGTCCACCGGCACGGCGATCGCAGCACCGTGCGGGCTCCAGGTGTTGGCGGTCTTCACGTAGAGCACCGGGGCCTTCGGCGCGGCCTTGTAGGGCGGCTCGGTCATCTGCGGCACGAGCGCGTCGAATTCGGCGCGAAAGTTCAGCAGCGTGCCGTACACGGTGCCGGTCGGAAGGTAGTGCGAGGCGGTGCCGTTCATGCGGGCTGCTCCAGCGCGATGAGTTCGTCGAGCAGTCCGTAGAGCTGCGTGAGCTTGGTCTTGCCGAGTGACTTTTCCATCCAGGCGTAGTGCGCCTCGATGCTGACTCCCAGGCGCTTGACCAGCCGCATGCCATGCGGCGTGGCCTCGATGACGGTGCGTCGCTGGTCGGCCGGGTCGCGGCTGCGCGTGATGAGCTTGTCGCGCTCCATGCGCGCGAGCACGCCGGTGAGGCTCGGGCCGAGGATGAAGGCCTCGCGCGCCACGTGGCCGGTGTCGACTGCGCCGTTCTCGCCGAGCACGCGTAGCACGCGCCATTGCTGGTCGGACAGCGCGTGTTCGCGCAGGCTGGGCCGCGTGTGGGCCATGACGGCCTCGCGCGCCTGCAGCAGCAGGCGCGGCAGATTGCGGTGGGTGAAGGTGGTGCTCAAGTGGCTCGTCCGGTTCAAATTACTTAACATGTTAAATGATTTGCCAGCTGCTTCCTAGCCGCCACGCATAGGGGTTTGTGCGGACCCCTAAACTCGCCGCATGGCCAAGGACAAATCACTCTTCGTCTGCAGCGAATGCGGCGGCACCAGCCCCAAGTGGCTCGGCAAATGCCCGAGCTGCAGCGCCTGGAACACATTGGTCGAGCAGGTGGCGGGCAGCGCCAGCGGCTCGGCCAACAACCGCTTCGGCACGCAGTTCGCGTCGCTGGCCGGCGCGTCCGAGCTCGCGACGCTGTCGGAGATCGAGGCCACCGACATCGCGCGCACGCCGACGGGCCTCGACGAACTCGACCGCGTGCTCGGCGGCGGCATCGTCTCGGGCGGCGTCACGCTGATTGGTGGCGACCCCGGCATCGGCAAGTCGACGCTGCTGCTGCAGGCCGTCGATGCGCTGCAGCGCGCAGGACAGAACGCGCTCTACGTCACCGGCGAAGAAAGCGGGGCGCAGGTGGCGCTGCGCTCGCGGCGGCTCGGCCTTGACCATTCGCAGGTGCAGGTGCTGGCCGAGATCCAGTTGGAGAAGATCATCGCCACGCTCGACGCCACGCGGCCGGCGATCGCGGTGATCGACTCGATCCAGACCGTCTACTCCGACCAGCTCACCTCGGCGCCCGGCTCGGTCGCGCAGGTGCGCGAATGCGCGGCCCACCTCACGCGCTTCGCCAAGACCAGCGGCACGGCGGTGGTGCTGGTGGGCCACGTCACGAAGGAGGGCGCGCTCGCGGGGCCGCGCGTACTCGAACACATGGTCGACACGGTGCTGTATTTCGAGGGCGACACGCACTCGAGCTTTCGCCTGGTGCGCGCCATCAAGAACCGCTTCGGCGCGGTCAACGAGATCGGCGTGTTCGCGATGACAGAGCGCGGTCTCAAGGGCGTGGCGAACCCGAGCGCGATCTTCCTGAGCCAGCATGCCGAGCCGGTGCCCGGCAGCGTGGTGCTGGTCACGCTCGAAGGCACGCGGCCGATGCTGGTCGAGATCCAGGCGCTGGTCGACGACGGCGGGCCCAGCCCCCGCCGGCTCTCCGTGGGCCTGGACCGCGACCGCCTCGCGATGCTGCTGGCCGTGCTGCACCGCCATGCGGGCGTGGCCTGCATGGACCAGGACGTGTTCGTCAACGCGGTGGGCGGCGTGCGCATCAGCGAACCCGCGGCCGACCTCGCGGTGATGCTCGCCATCACCTCGAGCCTGCGCGGCAAGCCGATGCCCAAGGGCTTCATCGCGTTCGGCGAGGTCGGCCTGGCCGGCGAGGTGCGGCCCGCGCCGCGCGGCCAGGAGCGGCTGCGCGAAGCCGCCAAGCTGGGCTTCAGCGTGGCCGTGGTGCCCAAGGCCAACGCGCCGCGCAAGGGCGCGAAGGAGATCGAGGGCCTGACGATCCACGCGGTCGATCGCATCGAAGAGGCGATGGACGTCGTACGCGGGCTGGATTGAACGTGCCCGAAGCGCCTTCGACGCGCTGCGCGGCGAAGAACGCCAGTGCGGGCGGCGACAATATGCGCATGAATTTCCAGAAGTTTCTGATTCCGGTCGGCGCCATCGTGCTGATCGGTGTCTCGTGGCGCAGCTACGGCTGGGGCGGAGTCGCGTTCGCGGCCGGCGTGATCGTGATGTTCGTGCTGATGCACTTCAATCGCCTGATGCAGGTGCTCAAGCGCGCGGGCAACCGCCCGATTGGCCATGTGGCGAGCGCGGTGATGCTCAATGCCAAGCTCAAGCAGGGCGTCACGCTGATGCACGTCATCGCCCTGACACGCGCACTCGGCGAGCCGCGCTCGCCGCGCGACGAGCAGCCCGAGCACTACCGCTGGACCGATGCAGGCGGCTCTTACGTCGACGCGGTGTTCAACGGCGGCAAGCTGCAAAGCTGGACGCTGACGCGGCCCGAGCAGCCCGCGGACGACGCGCAGCCGTAGCTTTCGCGTCCTTCGCGAGCCCTTCGCGGCCGCCGCATCCGGCGGCCCGGTTTCAGAACGGTGCGTCCGCCTCTTCGGCCGGCGTAGCGGTCGCTGCTGGCGCTGCGGTCTCTGTCGGAGCCGCGCCGAACGCCGCCTCGCCACCGAGCGCATCGAGCAGCGCCGGCACGAGCTGGCCGAGCTCGCCGGTGGCGATCGCCACGTCGGCATCGAAGTTGTCTTCCTTCTTGCCGCCGGCCGCGCCGTCGCCCGTGCCTTCGAGGAACACGATCTTGCGGATCAGCATGCCGTGCGTGAGCTCGAACGACACGCGGTCGTCCCAGGTCAGCGCGAGCCTTGTCGGGCGCTTGCCGTCGCTGATGTGCTGCTTGACTTCCTCGATGTCGAGCGGATGCTTGGCATAGCGCACCACGGCCTTCGAATCGTCGGATGCCTTGAGCTCGCACTCGCGGTCGACCGTGAAGCCGGCCGGCGGTTCCTGCGTGAGCAGCCAGTTGGCCATGGCGGCAGCGGGCTCGACCTGCGTGTTGATCGGGCTCACGGCAAAGCCGTCGAACGCCTTCACGAGGCTGGTGATCACCTCGTCGGCGCGCGCGGCATTGGCGGAGTTGATCACGAGGCGGCGCTCGGCCTGGTCGATCCACACGGCCACGCGGGCACTGCGCGTGAAGGCCATCGGCAGCAGCTCGAGCGTGATGTCCTCCTTGAGCTCCTTCTTTTCCTTCTTGCCGGGCTTGCGGCCCGTGGCGGCCTCGATCTGCGCGCAGCGCTCGTCGAGCTTGCGGCGCACCACCGAGCCGGGCACGGCCTTGCTCTCGATCATGTACTCGACGAGCCACTGCCCGTCGATGGACTCCACCAGCGGGCCATTGGCCTCGCCGCGCGGCTCGATCCAGCCGGCCGACTTTTCCTGCGATGGGCCGCAGGGCTCGAAGCGCTGCTTGCCCAGGCCTTCTTCCGCCTCGGCCAGCGTTTGGGACCAGGCAGGTTCGATGCGATAGACGATGACGTTCTTGAATACGGACACTGAAAAACCTTTTCTACTCTGCGACGAACGCGGAACCCGCCATTGTCACAGGCCCGGCCCGCGGGCGAGAAAAAAGGGCCCGGAGGCCCTTTGAGAGAAGGTGCTTCGAGGTGCGGCCTAGTCTTCTTCGACGAAAGCCTCTTCGCGCTTGCTACGCACCGACGGCAGCAGCACGATCACCAGCAGCACCGCGGCCGCGGCCAGCAGGCTGGCCGAGATCGGGCGCGTGACCAGCACGCTCCAGTCGCCGCGCGACAGCAGCAGCGCGCGGCGCAGGTTCTCTTCCATCATCGGCCCGAGGATCAGGCCCAGCAGCAGCGGTGCCGGTTCGCACTCGAGCTTGTGGAAGGCGTAGCCGATGATGCCGAACAGGCCCACCATCCAGACGTCGAAGGTGTTGTTGTTCGTGGAGTACACGCCGATCGCGCAGAACAGCACGATGGCGGGGAACAGCCAGCGGTACGGAATGGTCAGCAGCTTGACCCAGATCCCGATCAGCGGGAGGTTCAGGATCACGAGCATCGCGTTGCCGATCCACATCGAGGCGATCAGGCCCCAGAACAGCTCGGGGTCGCTGGTCATCACCTGCGGGCCCGGCTGGATGTTGTGGATGGTCATCGCGCCGACCATCAGCGCCATCACTGCATTGCCCGGAATGCCGAGCGTGAGCAGCGGGATGAACGAGGCCTGCGCGCCCGCATTGTTGGCCGACTCGGGGCCCGCCACACCGCGGATGTTGCCCTGGCCGAACGGGATCTCGCCGGGCCTCAGGCGCAGCTTCTTCTCGAGCGTGTACGACGCGAAGGCCGACAGCAGCGAGCCGCCACCCGGCAGGATGCCGAGCGCGCAGCCCAGCGTGGTGCCGCGCAGGATGGCCGGCACCATGTTGCGGAAGTCCTCGCGGGTCGGGAACAGGCTCGACACCTTGGCCGTGAAGACCTCGCGCTGCTCTTCGGGCTTGGCGAGGTTGGCGATGATCTCGCCGTAGCCGAACACGCCCATGGCCACCGCGATGAAGCTCACGCCGTCGGTGAGTTCGGGGATGTCGAACGAGTAGCGCGCCACGCCCGAGTTGACGTCGGTGCCGATCAGGCCGATCAGGAGGCCCAGCACGATCATGCAGATCGCCTTGAGCAGCGAGCCCGAGGCCAGCACCACCGCGCCGATCAGGCCCAGCACCATGAGCGCGAAGTATTCCGCCGGGCCGAACTTGAAGGCCAGCTCGGTCAGCACGGGCGCGAAGGCGGCGAGCACCAGCGTGCCCACGCAACCGGCGAAGAAAGAGCCGATGCCTGCGGCTGCGAGCGCGGCCCCGCCGCGCCCCTGCTTGGCCATCTGGTGGCCGTCGATCACGGTCACCACGGACGACGATTCGCCGGGCAGGTTGACCAGGATGGCCGTGGTCGAACCGCCGTACTGCGAGCCGTAGTAGATGCCCGCCAGCATGATCAGCGCCGCGACCGGCGGCAGCGCATAGGTGGCCGGCAGCAGCAGCGCGACGGTGGTGACGGGGCCGATGCCCGGCAGCACGCCGATCAAAGTGCCCAGCAGGCAGCCGAAGAAGGCATAGAGCAGGTTCTGCAGCGTGAAGGCTGCGCCGAAGCCCAGCGCGAGGTTGTCGATCAGTTCCATGTTGTTGTCGGCCCCTTCAGCCGGTGATGAAGCTGGGCCAGACCTGGAACTGCAGGCTCAGGCCGAGGATGAAGACCAGGTAGCTGCCGACGGCAAGCACGCTGGCCAGCATGAGCGAGCCCTTGAACCTGAACTGCGTGCCGGCCATGCTGGCGACGATCACGAGCGCATAGATCGCGAGCACCAGGCCGAGCGCTGGCACGTCCATGCTCGGCATGCCGCCGAGCAGCACGCCGAACAGCAGGTTGGCGCCGATGATGAAACCCAGCTGCTTCCAGGCGATGGCACCAACCGGGTTGGTGTCTCCCTCGTTGCCGCGCAGCGAGAGCGAATTCACCAGGACCACCAGGCCCATCACGCACAGCAGGATGCCGAGCATCAGCGGGAAATAGCCCGGGCCCATGCGGGCACCGCTGCCAATCTTGTAGTTGAGGGCGCCGATGGCAAAAGCCGCGCCGACGGAGGCGAACATCAGCCCGGAGAAAAAGTCCTTTTGACTCCTGATCTTCATGGTGGGTGGTGCACTTTCGGGTGGGGGGAGATGGATGGAGGAGGCCGCAGGCGACGCGCACGGACGAAGGGCCCCGATGGGGCCGCGGCCAGCATCCAAATTTATATCATGTCGTGATGTAAGCGAATCGAGAATTGACTTATCGCTTTCCCTGCCCCGGTGTGGCCGCGCCTTGCTACATTCAGCGACGGGCCACAACAAAGCACACCATGTCCGATCCCCGGGAAAGTCCTTCCAAGCGGCGCCTCGAGGCGCTTTCCGAATTTCGCTATCGCCTGCGCAACTTCCTTCGCTTCAGCGAGGATGCGGCGCGCGAGGCCGGCGTGACCGCGCTGCAGTACCAGCTGCTCCTGCACACCCAGGGCTTTCCCGGTCGGCTCTGGGCGACCGTCAGCGAGCTGGCCGAACGCCTGCAGGCGCAGCCGCACGGTGTGGTGGCGCTGGTCTCGCGCTGCGAGGACGCCGGGCTGGTGCGCCGCGAGCCGAGCAAGGTCGACCGGCGCCAGGTCGAGGTGCACCTGCTGCCCAAGGGGCGCAAGGTGCTGGCCAAGCTGGCGCAGCGCCACCTGACCGAACTCTCCGAGCTGGCCGAGGCGGTGCGCCTCGCGCACGCGATCCAGGGCAGCATCGACGAACATTGAGGCGCCGCGCCGGGAAAATGCCGGAAAAGGCCGGGCCGCTAAAATCCGCGCTTTGCTTTCTCCTCCTAAGGACCCCACATGAGCGCGCTTCCCTCTCTGGACGACCGTGACGGCAAGATCTGGATGGACGGCGAACTCGTGGACTGGCGCGACGCCAAGATCCACGTGTTGAGCCACACGCTGCACTACGGATGCGGCGCATTCGAAGGCGTGCGTGCCTACAAGACGCCCGAGGGCACGGCGATCTTCCGCCTGGCCGAACACACCGAGCGGCTCTTCAACAGCGCCAAGATCCTGCGCATGAAGATCCCGTTCACGCCCGAAGAGCTGAACGAAGCGCAAAAGCAGGTCGTGCGCGAGAACAAGCTCGAGAGCTGCTACCTGCGCCCGCTGATCTGGATCGGCTCCGAGAAGCTCGGCGTCAGCCCCAAGGGCAACAAGATCCACGCCATGGTCGCGGCCTGGTCGTGGGGTGCCTACCTCGGCGAAGAGGGCATGCGGCGCGGCATCCGCGTGAAGACCTCGAGCTACACGCGCCACCACGTCAACATCACGATGACGCAGGCCAAGTCGGTGAGCAACTACACCAACTCGATCCTCGCCAACATGGAAGCGCTGGACGACGGCTACGACGAGGCGCTGCTGCTCGACGCGAGCGGCTTCGTCTCCGAAGGCGCGGGCGAGAACATCTTCGTGGTCAAGGGCGGCGTGGTCTACACGCCCGACCTGTCCGCGGGCGCGCTCAACGGCATCACGCGCAACACCATCCTGCACGTGTGCAAGGACCTCGGCATCGAGCTGGTGCAAAAGCGCATCACGCGCGACGAGGTCTACATCGCCGACGAGGCCTTCTTCACCGGCACGGCCGCCGAAGTCACGCCGATCCGCGAACTGGACCGCATCGAGATCGGCAACCGCGGCGACGGCGGCTCGCGCGGGCCGGTCACCGAGAAGATCCAGGCGGCCTTCTTCGACATCGTGAACGGCAAAAACCCCAAGTACGCCCACTGGCTCACGAAGGTCTGAGAGAACCCATGCCCACCAACGCAGTCGTCGAACTCCTGGCCAAGGAACTCAACCCGCAGGGCGGCGTGTTCTGCCCGAGCCCCAAGGCCGACATGAAGCTCTGGAACACCCACCCCAAGGTTTACCTGGACGTGGCGCGCACCGGCGAAGCCAAGTGCCCCTACTGCGGCACCGTCTACCGCCTCAAAGCGGGTGAGCAGGTGGCTGGCCACCACTGAAGAGGCCCGCGAGGCCCGGCGGCAGCACCGATCGCCACGGGCTGCCGCTTTCCTGCACCATGCGCAGGAAAAGAAAGGCCACGAACAGCAGCGACAGGCCGATCTGCGCGTCGCGCATGGCCGAGTTCAGGCTGGCGGCCACGGTCATCGTGAGCATCGCAACGAAGCCGATGCGCCCCGTCAGGTCGGCGCGCCGCCAGCACACCCAGACCCCGCCCAGCATGATCGCGAGCAGCGACAGCAGCCCCGGAATGCCCGCTTGCGAGCCGATCCAGAGATAGTCGTTGTGCGGCATGTTCTTGTAGCCGATCACTTCCGGCGCGCGCTTCTTCCATTCGCTGGTCCAGGCGCCGATGCCCTGGCCCGCGACCGGCGCGTCGAGCATCATCTGCGCGGTCTCGCGGTACATGTAGTAGCGTGAAACCCAGCTGCCCTCCGAGGCCAGGCCGGCCTGGGCCTGTTCGAGCTCCTGCACGCCGAGCTCGAACTTGCTCTTGATGGAGGCGGGCAATTGCCAGGCGCCGAGCGCCGCGAGCGCCGTGGCCAGCGCCAGGCCCGCCAGCAGGCCACGCGGATGGCTGCGCCACTGGTGGAAGCAGGCCGCGAAGACGCAGCCGAGCATGGCGACGAGCGAGGTGCGCGACGGCAGCGCGAGGCTGACCACGATCGCCATCACGGCCGCCACGCCGAAGGCCGGCCCGGCCCAGTGCCAGCGGCGCGCATCGCCGAGGTGCGCGAGGCCCAGCACCGCGGCCGCGGCGCCGATCATCGCGAACAGGAGCGCGTCGTTGATCGACTTGTTGCCCTGCATGATCGTCACGGCGCGCCAGATCTGCAGGTCGGGCAGGCCGACGGTGTGGTACAGCGCGATCAGCAGCAGCCCCAGCACCGAGGCGAGCAGGAAAGCGCGCAGCGCCCACACGCATTCGTCGCGCGTGAGTGCCAGCGCCAGCAGCATCGTGAGCGCGATGCGCAGGCCATGGGCCAGCTCGCCGCCGGTTTCCTTGAAGTGCGGCGACACGGCCAGCACCACCAGCATCCAGCCCACGTACGCCATGATCGGCCACCACAGCGGATGGGCCCTGACGCGCGCCGCACGCTCGCGCCAGTTGCCGTCGATGGCCATCGCGAGCAGCAGGAGAAGAAGGGCCGCGTAGTTCACGCCGACCGGCATGTAGACCACGAAGCCCCAGAGGGCCGCCGTAGGGCGTCCGAGTCTTGAACGGAACATGGGGCGGAATTCTAGAGGCGCGGCCCGATCGCGCGCCTGGCTTTGGCGGTGCGGCGGGTCCCCGCGCGGTGCTGCGTCACCGCGGAAGGCGGATCACGAAGCTTGCGCCGCCGCCCGGGCGGTCTTCGCATTGCACGCTGCCGCCGTGGCGTTCGGCAATGGATTTCACGAGTGCCAGTCCGAGCCCCACGCCGCCGTTGCGCTCGCTCGCGCCGGGCAGCCGGTAGAAGGGCTCGAAGATGCGCTCGCGCAGTGCGGCGGGTACGCCCGGCCCGCGGTCGTTCACGCGCACCGTGGCAAAGCCGTCGGTGCTGCCGAGTTCGACCGAGGTCTCGCCCGCCCCGTAGCGGCGCGCGTTCTCGAGCAGGTTGCGCACCGCGCGGCGCAGCAGCCGGGGCACGCCGGGGACGGTGAGCGTCGCGCTGTCGGTGCCTGCTACGAGGTCGAGTTCGGCGTCCACGCGCGAGCATTCCTCGGCGGCGAGGCCGGTCAGGTCGACTGCCTCGATCGTGCCCATGTCGGCCTCACGCGCATCGAGGCGGCTCGCGAGCAGGATCTCGTCGATGAGCTGGTCGAGCTCGCCGATGTTGCGCGAGATCTCCTCGCGCGCCGAAGGGCTCGGCCGCTCGCCCATGAGCTCGAGGCCCATGCGGATGCGCGTGAGCGGCGAACGCAGCTCGTGCGAGGCGTTGGCCAGCAGCGACTTGTGCGAGCGCACCAGCTGTTCGATGCGTTCGGCCGAGGCATTGAAGCGTTTGGAGAGATCGGCCACTTCGTCCTGCCCTTCCTCGGTGATGCGTACGGACAGATCGCCGTCGCCCCAGCGCTGCACGCCGCGCTGCAGCGCCTCCAGCCGCTGCGTCAGCCGCCGCACGATGGGGTACACCCCGAGCGCCACGGCGATGCCCACGAGCGCGATCATCCAGCCGAGCCCGAACGGCGTTCGCCAGGGCGAGAACCCGCCCGGGCGGCGATCGCGCGGCGCCACGCGCAGGGTCATCTCCCTGCCGTCGCTCAACGTCACGTCGAACTCCAGCCCCTGGCCCGGCACGCGCAAGGCCTGCCCAGTGCCGATGGGGGTGTCGTTCTCGTCGAGCACCACGACGTTGCGCGGCACCGGCGCGAGGCGCTCACGCTCGGCCTGCGCCGCTTCACGCACGACCCAGTTCGCCATCAGCGTGAGGATCACGACGCCGGCCACCACCGCCATCCAGATGCGGACGTAGAGGTGGCGCGAGTAGAGGGTGCGCAGCATCGGGTCGGGCCCTAGTCTTGCTGCTTGGCGAACACGTAGCCGACGCCGCGCACCGTGAGGATGCGCTTCGGGTTCTTCGCATCGGCCTCGATGGCGGCGCGGATGCGGCCCATGTGCACGTCGATCGAGCGGTCGAAGGCCTCGAGCTCGCGGCCGCGCACGGCTTCCATGATCTGGTCGCGCGTGAGCACCCGGCCCGCGCGCTCGGCCATCGCGACCAGCAGGTCGAACTGGTAGGAGGTGAGGTCGGCCACCACGCCCGCCACCGACACGGTGCGGGCATTGCGGTCGATCTCGAGCGTGCCGAAGCGCATCACCGAACTGGCCTCGGTGTCGACGCTGTTCTCGCTGCGCCGGCGCAGAACCGCGCGGATGCGCGCGAGTAGCTCGCGCGGCTCGAAGGGCTTGGGCAGGTAGTCGTCGGCGCCGATCTCCAGGCCGATGATGCGGTCCATCGGGTCGCCCTTGGCGGTCAACATCAGCACCGACACCTTCGACGCCGGCGGCGGCAGCGAGCGGATGCGGCGGCACACCTCGAGGCCGTCGGTGTCGGGCAGCATGAGGTCGAGGATCACGAGGTCGGGCGCGTGCTGCTGCAGCTGCTCGAGGCCGCTCGCGCCGTCACCAGCGTGCGTGACGACGAAGCCCGACTGCGTCAGGTACTCGCTCACCATCTGCGCCAAGCGGGTGTCGTCTTCGATCATCAGGAGATGGGGGGTGCTCATGCGCTTCATGGTCGTCCACAGGAGGCAACGGGGCTTGAACGCTCCGTAAAGTTGGGTAAACGGCGCTTCAGGCTGTCAACGGGTGGGCCGGAAACAGCATGGCGCCCGCAGGAAGGGCGGCGGAGGGCTCGGCCATGTGCGCCTCGAGCATGGCGGGCACGGCGCAGTCCGCCAGGTCCGTGCCGTCGGCCCGGGCCCGCTCGAGGATCTCGCGCGCCAGCTGGCGCAGCTGCGCGGTCGAGGTGCGGATGCGCGCCTTGAACGCGGCGTCGTCCAGCCGCGGGTCGGTGAGGCTCTTGTTGAGCTCGGCGAACCACGGCATCGCGGCCTGATCGAGCATGACCGGTGCATTGCGCTTGCGGCTCGCGGCCGACCAGGCGCGCAGCAGCTGCTGCACCGCGATGTTCAGGCGCTGGCAATGCTGCAGCTCTTCCTTCAGGCTGCCGAGCAGCATCAGGTCGGTGAGCCGCTGCTGGAAGAAGATCTGCGACAGCACGCCCCAGTAGTAGGCGTAATCCCAGATCACCTTCACCGGCAGCACCTCGGGGTCGCCGAACAGCGGGTACTGGTCTTGGTAGAGCGCCAGCGTGCTCTCGTAGAACGAGTGGTAGATCTGGTCGTAGAGCTGCGCACGCGCCTCCACCGAGCGGCCCGTGCGATCGTGCGCCACCAGGTCGGTGATGTAGGTGTTGCTCATCGCGATGAAGTCGCTGCCCGGCGAGTAGAACGGGTCGAGGAAGAGCCCCGCCTCGCCCGTGAGCGCCCAGCGCCGGCCCGAGAACACCTGCTTGCAGCCGTGCGAGAAGTGCTTGAGGAACGCGAAGTCCTGCAGCAGGTGGCGCTTGCCGTCGAGCGCGTCGTAGAGCCGCGGCTGGTAGATGGCAAACCACTGCATCGCCTTCTCGAAGGTGTCGATGGTGTCGAGCGGATGCAGCTTCGGGTCGGCCACGATGCCCACCGAATGCGAGCCCGAGGCCAGCGGGATCAGCCAGGCCCAGTAGCCCGCGCCCACGAGGTGGTTGGTCGAGAGCCAGCGCGCCTGCGGATTGCAGCGTTCGCGCCACGCGGGATCGTCGCTCCAGGCGTCGACGTCGATGCGCTCTGCGATGCGGAACCACACCGCGTTGACGTCGTGCGCATTGGGCTCGGCAAGCCCGAGCTTGCGCTTGAGCATGCCGGCGCGGCCGCAGGCGTCGATGAGCCAGCGCGCCTCGGTCGCATGCGTCCGGTCGCCTTGCGACCATTCGATGCGGTGCGGCGCATCGTCCTCGGCGGCGAGTTCGATGCGGCGCACCAGCGCGCCGTCCTCGAAGCGCACGCCGCGCCGCACGGCCTCTTCGGCGAGGTAGTTCTCGAAGATGCCGCGGTCGATCTGGTAGCTCGGTACGGCCAGGTAGCGGCTCGCGCCGATCTCGGTGACCTGGTCGAAGTCGCGGCGCCCCTCGCTGAAGAAGAAGCGGAAGCCGAACTTGCGCAGCTGCGCGCCGTCCATGTGGGGCTTGAGGCCGAGCACCGTGTCGAAGTAGTGCGCGCCGATCTCGACCGACGACTCGCCGACCTTGTGCGCGGCCTCGGGCACGGGATGCCGGCGCCGTTCGAGCACCAGCACGTCGAGGTCGGGAAAGCGCTGCCTGAGCTGCAGCGCGAGCGTCAGGCCCGCGAGCCCGCCGCCCATGATCACGGCGCCGCAAGAATGCACAGTGTTCACCGGTGGCACCCCTGACGCAGCGTTCATGTCTTGTTCCTAGTCGTTGTTGAGCGGCTGCAGCGACAGCCGCAGTGAAAGCGTCGCCGAGAGCGGCAGTTCGATGGCCGAGGCGGACGGGCCGCTGTCTGCCGCCAACGCGAGCGCCTCGAACAGGCCGAGCGCATGCGCCATCGGATTGATCTGCGCGAGCGTTTTTGCGGCCTCGGAGCGCGGCGCGGGAAAGTGCCCGTCGCTGCTTTCGATCGACCAGTCGAACGACGCCACGCTGCGCGCCGTGCGCTCGGGCGCGATCACCAAGGCCACGGCCAGCAGGCCGCGGCTGTCGGTCACCGAGGTCAGCGGGCCGACGGTGGGCGTGTCGTAACCCACCAGCAGCACTGGCGACTGGTCGGCCGCGCACTGCACGGCCGCCTCGAGCAGGCCCGCGGGAAAGCTGTGGTCGTACGCCGAGAGCGAGTTGCTCGCGGCCATGCAGCCGGTGCCAATGGTCCAGTAGCCCACGGCCGCGTTGTGCACCGAGTTGTGAAAACGCGTGGGCGACAGCACCGTGGGATCGCTCGCGAGCGTGCTGCACATGTAGTCGTTGATCGAGAGGTCGCCATGGGCCGACACGAAGACGCAGGGCACGTCGGCCGCGTTGCGGCCCGCGCCCGCCATGGCGGCGGCGGCCACTTCGAGCGCCAGGGCGACGGTGTCGGGCGCGCGCCGGCGCTCGGCCGGTGCGAGCACCTGCGGCGACGGCCGCTTGGCCGGCGGGTCGGCGAGCGCGCCTTCGCCGCGGAAGGCCGCGCGTGCCGCGTCCCAGCCGGGCAGCGTGGGCGTCCAGAAGGCCGGGCCTTCGATGTAGAGCGTGGGTGGCGTGATCGTCGTCATTGGCCAGCCTTGCCGAAGACGAGCGAACAGTTGTTGCCGCCGAAGCCAAAGGAGTTGGTGAGCGCATGCCGCACGTCGCCGCGCACGGGCGCGAGTTGGATCTGCGGCCCGAAGCTCTCGTCTAGCTCGGTGGTGTTCACCGTGCCGGGCATCAGGCCGCGCTCGATCGCGAGCAGGCTGATGACCGATTCGACGATGCCGGCCGCGCCCAGCGTGTGGCCCATGAAGCCCTTGGTCGAGCTCGCATGGGTGCGGGCCGGAAAGCGGCGAGCGACCAGCGCGCCCTCGACCTCGTCGTTCTTCTGGCTCGCCGTGCCGTGCATGTTGATGTAGTCGATGGCTTCGGGCGCCAGACCCGCGCGCGCGAGCGCGTCGTCGAGCGCGCGTTCCGCGCCCAGGCCTTCGGGATGCGGCGTCGACATGTGGTGCGCGTCGCTGGCTTCGCCGTAGCCCAGAAGCCGCAGCGGCAAGGCCGGGTCGTCCTGCACCCGCTCCAGCAGCGCGAAGCCGGCCGCCTCGCCGAGGCTGATGCCCTTGCGGTGCGCGTCGAACGGGCGGCAGGGTTCGCTCGACACCAGTTCGAGCGAGTTGAACCCGAACAGCACGCTGCCGCACAGCGTGTCGGCCCCGCCCACAACGGCCGCATCGGCCAACCCGAGGCGGATCAGCCGCTCGGCCGAGGCGAACACTTTGGCGCTCGACGAGCAGGCGGTGGAGATCGTCTCGCTCGGGCCGGTGAGCCCGAGCGCCTGCTGCACGAACATCGCGAGCGAATGCGGCGAATGCACGGCGGGGCGGCGTTGGTCCATGGGAAAGAGCCCATCGGCATCGAGTTGGGTGTAGGCCAGTTCGGTTTCGCCGATGCTCGAGGTCGAGGTGCCGAGCACCAGCGCGATGCGCGACGCGCCGTATTTGGCCCGCGCAGCCGCCACGGCTTCGAGAAAGCCGTCGGCTTGGAGGCCGAGCCAGCCGAGCCGGTTGTTGCGGCAGTCCCATTGGGCGAGCACTTCGGGCAGGCGGACGTCTTCGAGCCCGTCGACCCGGCCGATCCAGGTCGGCAGCGGCGCGGGGCCGAAATCGTTGGCACGCAGGCCGCTGCGCGATTCGGCGAGTGCCTCCGCGAGCGGCTCCTTGCCGACGCCGACGGCCGACGTGGCCGTGAAGGCGCTGATCTGAAGGGGTGGAATGCGGGACGGCACGGTGCTTGAGGGTTTCGGCGAAGGTGTAGGAACGCTTGGAAGCGAAGCGGCGGAAGCGGCGGTGGCCGGAAAACGACAGCCTACCAGTTGCGCGGCCGCTGCGGCGTCATCTGTTTGCCCGAGCGGCGCGGGCGGCCAGCGCCACCAGCAGCAGCACCGGCACACCCAGCAGCGCGGTGCAGGTGAAGAACCGGGCGTAGCCCCAGACGTCGACAAACAGGCCCGAATAGCCGGCGATGAACTTCGGCAGCAGCAGCATCAGCGAGCTGAACAGCGCGTACTGCGTGGCCGAATAGCTGATGTTCGTCAGGCTCGACAGGTAGGCGATGAAGGCCGCCGAGGCGATGCCGCCGGCCAGGTTGTCGGCCGAGACCACCGCGATCAGCGCCGTCAGGTCGTGCCCGCGCGTGGCCAGCCAGGCGAAGAGCAGGTTGCTGGCGGCGCTGAGCACGGCGCCGAGCATCAGCACCCGCATCACGCCGAGGCGCATCGAGAGCACCCCACCCACGAAGGCGCCCACCAACGTCATGACCACGCCGTAGATCTTGCTGACCGTGGCCACCTCGTCCTTGGTGAAACCCATGTCGACATAGAACGGATTGGCCATGATGCCCATCACCACGTCGCTGATGCGGTAGGTCGCGATCAGCGCGAGGATCAGCGCGGCCTGCCACTTGTAGCGGCGGATGAAGTCGGCGAAGGGTTCGATCAACACGCTGCGCAGCCACTCGGCCGCATTGCGCGCCTTGGGCAGCGCACGGCGCACCGGCTCGGGCGACAGCAGCACGGTGAGCACGCCCACGGCCATCGAAACCGCCATCACCAGGTAGGCCGTCTTCCAGGCCGCGTTCTGGTAGGCTGCGGCGCCCGTGGCCGCGGTCGCCGGCACCACTTCGGCCCAGGCGGCCACCCACAGCACGCCGGCGCCGGCCCAGATCATCGCGAGCCGGTAGCCGGTCTGGTAGGCCGCCGCGAGCGCGGCCTGCTTGCGCGTCTCGGCCGATTCGATGCGGAAGGCATCGAGCGCGATGTCCTGCGTGGCCGAGCCGAAGGCCACCAGCAACGCACACCAGACCAGCGGTCCGAGCCCCTGGCGCGGATCGTTGAACGCCATGCCGACCAGCCCTGCAATGACCAGGCCCTGCGCCAGCAGCAGCCAGCCGCGCCGGCGCCCGAGCAGCGTGGTCAGGGGCGGCAGCGGCAGCCGGTCGACCAGCGGCGCCCACACCCACTTGAAGCCGTAGGCCAGGCCGACCCAGCTGAGGTAGCCGATGGTGGTGCGGTCGATGCCCGCCTCGCGCAGGCGGAAGCTCAGCGTGCCCAGCACCAGCAGCAGCGGGAGCCCGGCCGAAAAGCCGAGCGCCAGCATGCGCAGCGTGGCGGGCTCGAGATAGACCTTCAGTGTGTCGCGCCAGGGCACGGAGGGCGAGGAAGGGGGCGTTTCGGCGGGCTGGGCAGACATGAACCCCGGATTGTCCACGAGGGCAGGCGATTGTTCCTATCATTCGCGCATGTGCAACCGATGCGACGCCCCCTTCGTTCTCCACGGCGCGCCCGCCGACGCGGCCTCGCCGGCCTCGGCCTGGCAGCCGCGGCGCGCCTTCCTGCTCGCGGCGGCCGGCGCCGCGCTCACGGGCCCGGCCCTCGCGCAGGTCAACGTGGGCAACGCCTCGGTGGCGCGCAATCTCGTGCCTGCCGACCGCATCGAGGCCGCGGGCGTGCAGCAGTACGGCCAGCTGCTCGACCAGGCGCGCGCCAAGGGCGCCCTTGCGGGCAACGGCAATGCCCAGCTGCAGCGGCTGCGCACCATCGCCAAGCGGTTGATCCCGTTCGCCACGCCCTGGAACTCGCGGGCGCGCGAATGGAAGTGGGAGGTCAACCTCATCGGCAGCAAGCAGGTCAACGCCTTCTGCATGCCCGGCGGCAAGATCGCCTTCTTCACCGGCATCCTCGAGCAGCTCAAGCTCGGCGACGACGAGGTCGCGATGGTGATGGGCCACGAAATGGCGCATGCGCTGCGCGAGCATGCGCGCGCGCGGCTCGCCAAGAGCGCCGGCACCGGCGCCGCGCTCTCGATCGGCGCGCAACTGCTCGGGCTCGGCCAGATGGGCGATTTGGCCGCGCGCGCAGGCACCCAGCTGCTCACGCTCAAGTTCAGCCGCGGCGACGAGACCGAGGCCGATCTCGTCGGCCTCGAACTGGCGGCGCGCGCCGGCTACGACCCCAAGGCCTCGGTGTCGCTCTGGAAGAAGATGGCCGCCGCCTCGAAGAGCCAGGGCGGGCTGAGCTTCCTGTCCACCCATCCGAGCGGGCCGGACCGGATCCAGAAGCTCGAGGCCAACCTGCCGAAGGTCGAGGGGCTCTACAAGGAAGCCCGGCGCAGCTGAGCGGCCCGCGGCCGCACCGCATCGGCGAAGATCGGCGCATGAAACCGACCGACATCAACCTGCCCGACGTGCTCGCCGAAGTGACGGCCGCCTTCGCGCGTTACGAGGACGCCCTGGTGAACAACAAGGTCGAGGTGCTCGACGAACTGTTCTGGAACAGCCCCACGACGATGCGCTACGGCGCCACCGAGAACCTCTACGGCTACGAGGAGATCCAGGCTTTCCGTGCGGCGCGTCCGTCGCAGGGCCTGGCCCGCGAACTGACCCGCACCGCCATCACCACCTACGGGCGCGACTTCGCCACGGCCCACTGCGAATTCCGGCGCGACGGCAGCACCCGCACCGGCCGGCAGAGCCAGACCTGGATGCGCACGCCCGCGGGCTGGCGCGTGGTGGCGGCCCATGTGAGTTTGCTGGGCTGAATCACGCCCCGATAAAATTCACATCCCCGCCCTCGTGAAACACAGCATGCCAAAAATCGCAGAGCCCCAACGCAAGACGCCCAGCCGCAAAGCCGTGCGGCGGTCGGTGGCCAGTTCCACGGCGGTGGAAACAGGCCAAAACGTCGCGCAGCTCGAGCGTCGACTGCAGCAACCCGCTGCGCGCTTTCCCAACATCAAGCTGGCCCGCTGAGGCCGGCATCGCCGGCAGCCATGGCCTGACCCACAAGCTGCTCCATCGGGCCATAGTCGCCCGAGAAGCCGGCGTGAACCGCACCAATATAGGTTGGTTTGTTTTGCTCCCAACTGCTGTAGTCCAGCGGCTCATGGCCGGCCTGTACGGCCATCACATCGGCCAGCAGGCGCGACAAGCGGCCATTGCTCTCGCGAAAAGGGGGATCACGATCAACTCCACGTGCGTCACGGCAATGGCATTCACCAGTTCGTCGGGAGCCAGGTTGCCGCAGGGAGTCCATCTCGTCAGGAACTCCCTTTCAAAATTGTTCAGCAAGCCCGGCAGCAGCCCGGCGGTAGCGAATTGGAAGCCGCCCTTGCCCAAGTTGACCGAGCGTTCCTGCCCCGCCCATGCGTACACGTTGCCGAGCCACAAGCGGTGCCAGTGTTTGAGGTCGGCCACCGTCAGGGTGCGGTCCGGCAGATCCTGCAGGAGCACCTCGTCGTAGAGGTCGTTCAATAGCTGCAATTCAAGCGCGTCCATATCGTCGGCGGACGTGATGCCAACGAGATTGCGCAGCACCTGTTCGTTCGACCCTGGTTCGAATTCGCCTTCAGCTCCAGCAGTTTGATAGCGGTTGATCATCGCGCGTTGGGTTCGGCAGCCTTATCGAATACTCAGATCGTGGCGCTCAGAGTCCGAAGTCGTATTCGACCGTGATCGGCGCGTGGTCGCTGAACTTGACGGTCTTGTAGATCTGCTCGGTGCGCGCCAGCGCGGCGGTCTGCGGCGTGGCCAGGTGGTAGTCGAGCCGCCATCCCACGTTGTTCGCATAGGCCTGGCCGCGGTTGCTCCACCAGGTGTAGGCCTCGGCCGTGGTGTCGGGCTTGAGCATGCGGTAGACGTCCACGATGCCCGCGCCGTCGGTGCCGGCGTCGAGCAGCCGCGTCATCCAGGCGCGCTCCTCGGGCAGGAAGCCGCTGTTCTTCTGGTTGCCGCGCCAGTTCTTGAGGTCGATCTCCTTGTGCGCGATGTTGATGTCGCCGCAGAGGATGAATTCGCGCGATTGCTTGAGCGCCACCAGGTGCGGGAAGAAGCCCTTGAGGAAGCGGAACTTGGCCAGTTGGCGCTCCTCGCCCGAGCTGCCGCTGGGAAAGTAGCAGCTGATGATCGAGAGCTTGCGCGCCGGGGTGTCGAAGCGCAGCTCGAGGTAGCGGCCCTCGGCGTCGAACTCGCGGTCGCCCCAGCCCACGACCACGTCGCTCGGCGCGTGCCGGGTGTAGATGGCAGTGCCGGCATAGCCCTTCTTCTCGGCGAAGTGGAAATGGCCCTTGAGGCCCGCCATCTCCTCGAAGCGGCCCTCGATGTCGCTCGCCTGGACCCGGATTTCCTGCATGCAAATACAATCCGGCGCAAGTTCGGCCACCCAGTCCGCCACCCCTTTCGTGGCGGCCGAACGCAGGCCATTGAGATTGAGGCTGGTCAGTTTGAACACAAGGAAATTCCGATGGCTGTAGATGGTGAGGAACAAGGCAGCGCGGTGGCGCAGGACTTCGTCCAGTTCGCGCTCGACGCGGGCGTCCTGCGCTTCGGCGAGTTCAAGACCAAGGCCGGCCGCATGAGCCCCTACTTCTTCAATTCGGGGCTGTTCGACGACGGCGCCAAGATCGCGCGGCTCGCCGGATTCTATGCAGACCGGCTGATCGAGAGCGGCGTTGAGTTCGACATGATCTTCGGCCCGGCCTACAAGGGCATTCCGCTCGGTGCGACGGTCGCGGCCGAACTGGCCCGGCGCGGCCGCAACCATCCCTTTGCCTACAACCGCAAGGAAGCCAAGGCCCACGGCGAAGGCGGTGCACTGGTCGGTGCGCCGCTCCAGGGGCGCGTGCTGATCGTCGACGACGTGATGTCGGCCGGCACCGCGGTGCGCGAATCCATTGCCGCCATCGAGGCCGCCGGCGCCACGCCGCACGCGGTGGCGATCGCGCTCGACCGGCAGGAGAAAGCCACCGAGAACGGCGTCGACGTCGACCACAGTGCGGTGCAGTACGTTCGCAACCAGCTTGGCCTGAAGGTTGTCGCCATCGCCACGCTCGACGACCTGCTGAGCTATCTCTCGGGCCATGCCGCCACCGACCTGGGCGCGCACCGCGACCGGGTGCTGGCCTACCGCGCGCGCTACGGCGCCCACTGAGGCCCGCGCCATGCGTGACGTTCGCCATCACCTGTTCGATCCGGCGATCGCCGCGGCGCTGCTCGCGCTGGCGCCCGCGGCCGCGCTGGCACAGGTGCCGTCGGCGCCTGCGCCAGGCGGCATCTATTCATGCACCGATGCACGCGGCCGCACGCACACGGCCGACCGGCCGATCGCCGCCTGCATCGACCGCGAGCAGCGCGAACTGAACCCGAGCGGCACCACGCGCCGCGTCATCGAGCCGACCTACACCGCGCGCGAAATCGCCGAGCGCGAAGACCGTGCGCGCGAGGCCGCGTTGCAGGCCGCGCGGATCGTCGACGAGCGCCGCCGCGAGCGTGCGCTGCTGGTGCGCTACCCCAATGCGACCGTACACGACCGCGAGCGCGCCGAGGCGCTGGTGCAGATCGATGCCGTGATCCAGGCCGCGAAGAAGCGCCTGGTCGAGCTGGCCGAAGACCGCCGGAAGATCGACGAGGAGCTCGAGTTCTACAAGGCCGACGTGAGCAAGGCGCCGGGCGCGGTGCGCCGCAAGCTCGAGGACAACCTGCGCAGCGTGGCGGTGCAAGACCGCTTCGTCGGCGAACAGGAAGACGAGAAGAAGCGCGTGAACGCGCGCTTCGACGAAGAGCGCACGCGCCTTAAGCAGCTCTGGTCACCGCAGAACGGCGGCACCAACCGCTGAGCGCGACGGGCCTCAGCCCAGCTTGGCTTTCAGCAGCTCGGTGACCTGCGCCGGATTGGCCTTGCCGCCGCTGGCCTTCATGACCTGACCGACGAGGCCGTTGAGCGCCTTTTCTTTGCCGCCGCGGTATTCCTCGACGTTCTTCGCATTCTTCGCAATCACCTCGTCGAGGATCCTGTCGAGCGCGCCGGCGTCGTTCATCGGCTTCAGGTCCTTGGCCTCGATGATCGCGTCCACGTCGCTGCCTTCGCCGGTCCAGAGTGCCTCGAACACCTGGCGCGCCGCATTGTTGGGCAGCGTGCCGTCGGCGATGCGCTGCACCAGCGCGGCGAGCTGCTGTGCAGTGACCGGCGCGGCCTCGATGCCGATCTCGGCCGCGTTGAGCCGCCGCGCCATCTCGCCCGTGATCCAGTTGCTCGCGAGCTTCGGCGTGGCGCCCGCGGCCACGGCTTCGTCGAAGTAGCCGGCGAGTGCCGCGCTCTGCGTGAGCTGCGCCGCGTCGTAGGCCGACAGGCCGTGCTCGCGCACGTAGCGATCGGCCATCGCGCGCGGCAGCTCGGGCATCGTGGCCTTCACGCGCTCGATCCAGTCGGCGGCGATGACCAGCGGCGGCAGGTCGGGATCGGGGAAGTAGCGGTAGTCGGCCGAGTCTTCCTTGGCGCGCATGGCACGCGTCTCGCCCGTGTCGGGGTCGAACAGCACGGTGGCCTGTTCGATCCTGCGGCCGTCCTCGATCTCGTCGATCTGCCAGCGGATCTCGTAGTCGATCGCCTGCTGCATGAACTTGAAGCTGTTGAGGTTCTTGATCTCGCGCCGCGTGCCGAGCTTGTCGCCGGGCTTGCGCACCGACACGTTGGCGTCGCAGCGGAAACTGCCTTCCTGCATGTTGCCGTCGCAGATGCCGATCCAGGTGACGATCTTGTGCAGCTCGCGCGCATAGGCCACGGCCTCGGCGGTAGAGCGCATGTCGGGCTCGGTCACGATCTCCAGAAGCGGCGTACCCGCGCGGTTCAGGTCGATGCCGCTCTGGCCGACGAAGTCCTCGTGCAGCGACTTGCCCGCGTCTTCCTCGAGGTGGGCGCGCACCAGGCGCACCGTCTTCATCTCTTCGCCGAGAAAGAACGACACCGTGCCGCCCTGCACCACCGGGATCTCGAACTGGCTGATCTGGTAGCCCTTGGGCAGGTCGGGGTAGAAGTAGTTCTTGCGTGCGAACACGCTGCGCGGCGCGATGTGCGAGCCGAGCGCGAGACCGAGCTGGATGGCGCGCTCGACGGCGCCCTTGTTCATTACCGGCAGCGTGCCGGGCAGCGCCAGGTCAACCGCGCAGGCTTGCGTGTTGGGCTCGGCGCCGAAAGCCGTGGACGCACGGCTGAAGATCTTGCTCGCGGTCGAGAGCTGGGCATGGGTCTCGAAGCCGATGATGACTTCATAGCCGCGCACCAGCGGGCCGGTCGGGCGGCCCTGTTGCTGTGCTTCGAAGGTGTTCACTGCTGTCTCGCTCATGGTCAGAAGCCCTCCGGCGTGCGAAGGTGCCAGTCGGTGGCCTGCTGGAAGCGATGGCCGGCATTGAGCAGCTTCGCTTCGCCGAAGTAGTTGCCGATCAGCTGCAGGCCCACGGGCATGCCCGCGTCGAAGCCCGCGGGCACGCTCATGCCGGGCAGGCCGGCGAGAGAGGCCGGCAGCGTGAAGATGTCGGCGAGGTAGTCGGCCACGGGGTCGTCGCCGTGTTCGCCGATCTTCCAGGCCGTGGTCGGCGCCGCGGGGCCCGCGATCACGTCGCACTGCCTGAAGGCCTGCTGGAAGTCGTCGGCGATCATGCGGCGCACCTTCTGCGCCTGCAGGTAGTAGGCGTCGTAGTAGCCGTGCGAGAGCACGTAGGTGCCGATCATGATGCGGCGCTTCACCTCGTCGCCGAAGCCTTCGGCGCGCGTGCGGCCGTACATGTCGGACAGGTCCTTGTACTGCGCCGCGCGGTGGCCGAACTTCACGCCGTCGAAGCGGCTCAGGTTGCTCGAGGCCTCGGCCGCGGCCAGGATGTAGTAGACGGGAATCGACAGTTCGGTGCGCGGCAGCGAGACCTCGACGCGCTTGGCGCCGAGCTTCTCGTACTGCGACAGCGCGGCATCGATGGCCGCGCGCACGCCGGGCGCCACGCCGTCGCCGAAGAACTCCTTCGGCACGCCGATGCGCAGGCCCTCGAGCGAGTCGTTCAGCGCGCGGCCGAAGTCCTCGGCCGGGCGGTCGAGCGAGGTGGAATCGCGGTCGGGGTCGGGGCCGCAGAAGGCCGACAGCAGCAGCGCGCAGTCTTCGGCCGAGTGCGCCATGGGCCCGGCCTGGTCGAGGCTCGACGCGAAGGCCACCATGCCGTAGCGCGAGGCGCGGCCGTAGGTCGGCTTGATGCCGGTGATGCCGCAGAACGAGGCCGGCTGGCGGATCGAGCCGCCGGTGTCGGTGCCGGTGGCTGCCGGCGTGAGCCGCGCCGCCACGGCCGCCGCGCTGGCACCCGACGAACCGCCGGGGATGCGCTCGAGGTTCCAGGGGTTGCGCACCGGCACGGCCTTGTCGTGGCCGACGGCCGGCACGGCGACGTTCTCGTTGGCCGAGCCCATCGCGAACTCGTCGCAGCTGAGCTTGCCCAGCGTCACGGCGCCGGCCTCGGCCAGGCGGCGCACCACGGTGGCATCGAAGGGCGAGCGGTAGCCCGCGAGCATTTTCGAGCCCGCGGTGGTGGCGAAATCGGTGGTGGCGAAGATGTCCTTGTGCGCGATCGGCACGCCGGCGAGCGCAGGCGCGCCGCCCGCGGCGATCCGCTCGTCGGCCGCGCGGGCCTGGGCCAGCGTGGCGTCCTCGTTCAGGTCGAGGAAGGTGCCGAGCGCCTCGTTGGCCTTGATGCGGCCGAGAAAGTGCTGCGCCGCCTCGACGGCCGACACCTCGCGCCGGGACAGCGCCGCCGCCAGTTCCGCCACGCCCCGTTGATGCAGGTCCTTGCCGGCGCTCATTCGATCACCTTCGGCACCAGGAACAGACCCGCTTCGACCGCGGGCGCGCTCTTCTGGTTGGCTTCGCGGTTGTCCGGCTCGCTCACGACGTCGTCACACAGGCGCAGCGTGACATCTTCGAGGGCGGCTACGGGATGGGCCAGCGGCTCGACGCCGGTGGTGTCGACGGCGCGCATGCGCTCGACCAGGTCGAAGAAGCCATTGATCTGACTAAGCATGCGCTCGCTTTCGTCTGGCGCAAGCTGCAGCCTTGCGAGCGAGGCAATGCGTGCAATATCTGAACTGGAAAGGGACATGGGTCGAACCGGTCGCGGAACCGGCAGTAATTCGCACGCCCAGAGGGGTGCAGACACGGGATTCAGAGGGGATTCGGGTATTATCCCGCCTTTGCCGCAACCCCCGCGAACGCGCCGGCTTTTGCGCCAAAAACGATCAATTCACCCCGTCAAACGACCCAAAAAAAGAGCGACGACCTGCCGACGCGCAGGCGTGCTCCAAAGGATTCCGCACATGTTTGGAGCTTTCCGTCGGTACTTTTCCACCGACCTGGCCATCGACCTCGGCACCGCCAACACCCTGATCTTCGCCCGCAACAAGGGCATCGTGCTGGACGAGCCCTCGGTCGTCGCGATCCGCCATGAAGGCGGCCCCCACGGCAAGAAGGTGATCCAGGCCGTGGGCCGCGAGGCCAAGGCCATGCTCGGCAAGGTGCCCGGCAACATCGAAGCCATCCGCCCGATGAAGGACGGCGTGATCGCCGACTTCGTGATCACCGAGCAGATGATCAAGCAGTTCATCAAGATGGTGCACCCGCGCACGCTGCTCACGCCGAGCCCGCGCATCATCATCTGCGTGCCCTGCGGCTCGACCCAGGTCGAGCGCCGCGCCATCAAGGACGCTGCCGAAGCGGCTGGCGCCACCTCCGTCTACCTGATCGAGGAACCCATGGCCGCGGCCATCGGCGCCGGCCTGCCGGTCAGCGAGGCCTCGGGCTCGATGGTGGTCGACATCGGCGGCGGCACCACCGAGGTGGGCGTCATCAGCCTCGGCGGCATGGTCTACAAGGGCTCCGTGCGCGTCGGCGGCGACCGCTTCGACGAAGCCATCATCAACTACATCCGCCGCAACTACGGCATGCTGATCGGCGAGCCGACGGCCGAAGTCATCAAGAAGAACATCGGCTCGGCCTTCCCGGGCTCCGAAGTCAAGGAAATGGAAGTCAAGGGCCGCAACCTGTCCGAAGGCGTGCCGCGCAGCTTCACCATCAGCAGCAACGAAGTGCTGGAAGCCCTGACCGATCCGCTCAACAACATCGTCTCGGCCGTGAAGAACGCGCTCGAGCAGACCCCGCCCGAGCTCGGTGCCGACATCGCCGAACGCGGCATGATGCTGACCGGCGGCGGCGCGCTGCTGCGAGACCTCGACCGCCTGCTGGCCGAAGAAACCGGCCTGCCGGTGCTGGTGGCGGAAGACCCGCTGACCTGCGTGGTGCGCGGATGCGGCATTGCCCTCGAGCGCATGGACCGCCTGGGCAGCATCTTTACCAGCGAGTGAATGCGCCACTGCCACCGTCGGCCGGCTCTGCTTGCGCAGGCCGGCCTTTTTGCCATCTGACGTTGCACGCCAGCCGGATCTGAACCATGCCCCTGGGCACGCTCGATCGCTCCGCCCCGCCCCTGTTCAACCAGGGGCAGTCGGCGCTGAGCAAGCTGATCTTCTTCGGGACGCTCGCGCTGTTCCTGATGGTGGCCGACGCGCGGCTGCACCTGGTGCAGCCGATCCGCGCGGCGGTCGGCGCGGTGCTCTACCCGGTGCAATGGCTGGCGCTCAAGCCGGTGCAGTTCGTGACGGGCGCGGGCCGCTACTTCGAGGACCTGCAGACCGCGCAGCACAACGAGGACGCGGCGCGCCGCGCGCTCATGCTGCAGGCCGAGCGCGCGAGCCAGGCCGACACGCTCGCGCAGGAGAACGCGCGGCTGCGCGCGCTGCTCGAACTGCGAGAGACCACCCAGACGCCGGGCCGTGCGGCCGAGGTGCTCTACGACGCGGCCGACCCCTACACGCGCAAGATCGTCATCGACCAGGGGCTCACGCAAGGCGTTGTCCCGGGCTCGCCGGTGATCGACGCGAACGGCGTGCTGGGCCAGGTCACGCAGGTGCTGCCCTTCACGAGCGAGGTCACGCTGGTGATCGACCGCGATCTTTCCATTCCGGTGCAGAACACCCGCACCGGCGTGCGCAGCGTGGCCTTCGGCGATGCCTCGGCGCACGGCAGCGGCCTCGAACTGCGCTTCATGGCCGCCAATGCCGACCTGCAGGAGGGCGACCTGCTGTCCACGAGCGGCGTCGATGGCGTCTATCCGCCCGGCTTGCCGGTCGCGAAGATCGAACGCATCGAGCGCCGCGCCGACTCGGCCTTTGCGCGCATCTACTGCGTGCCGCTCGCGCATGTGACGGCCGTGCGCTACGTGCTGGTGCTGGCGCCCACGGGTGGCCCGACGGCACCGCCGCCTGCGCCGGCTGCCGTGGCGCCCACGAAGAAGCCCGAAGCCAAGGCGGCATCAAAACCCGCCAAGACCGACAAGGCCGACAAGAAGACCGCGGAGCGTGCCCGATGATCAAACGTCCCGGACAACAGCAACTCCTGCTGCCCGTCAGCCCGCTGTTCATGTGGTCGAGCCTCGTGGTCGCCTTGCTCATCAACATGATCCCGGTCGGCCGCGCCGCCTGGATGCCCGACCTGCTCGCGCTCGCGATCGTTTTCTGGGGCGTGCACCAGCCGATGCGCGTGGGCATCGGCGCGGCTTTTGCGTTCGGTCTGTGCATGGATGTGCACGAGGCCGCGATGCTGGGCCAGCACGCGCTGTCCTACACCCTGCTCGGCTTCTTCGCCGCCACCGTCCACCGGCGCCTGCTGTGGTACCCGGTGGCATCGCAGGCGCTGCAGGTGCTGCCGCTGTTCGCGGTGTCGCAGTTCATCGAGATCGTCGCGCGCCTGATCGGTGGCGGCGTGTTCCCGGGCTGGTGGGTGCTGGCCTCGCCGGTGATCGAAGCCGCGCTGTGGCCGCTGGCGACCGCGCTCTTGCTCGCGCCGCAATTGCGCACGCCCGATCCTGACGAGAACCGCCCGCTTTGAGCCTGCTGTTCCCGGGTCTTGCATTGCCAACGCAGCCGCGCGCACCTAAGCTCACTTCGCCATGACCGAAATCCGCAATGTCGCCGCCGACCTCGCGCGCTTCAAGCGCCGGGTGGTCGTGATCGGCCTCGTGGTGCTCTTCGCCTTCGGCCTGATCGGCGCGCGCCTGTTCTACCTGCAGGTCGTGCGGCACGCCGATCTCGCGGAGCGGGCCGAGAGCAATCGCACGGCCATCGTGCCGGTGGTGCCCAACCGCGGCTTGATCCTCGACCGCAACGGCATCGTGCTGGCCTCGAACTATTCGGCCTACACGCTCGAGATCACGCCCTCGAAGGTGGACGACGTCGAGGAGACCATCGACAGCCTTACGCAGGTGCTCGAGGTCTCGCCGCGCGACCGCCGCCGCTTCAAGCGCCTGCGCGAGGACTCGCGCAGCTTCGACTCCATCCCGATCCGCACGCGCCTGAGCGACGAGGAAGTGGCGCGCTTTGCGGCGCAACGCTACCGTTTTCCGGGCGTGGAGATCAAGGCGCGGCTGTTCCGCAACTACCCGCATGGCGAGACCGCTGCGCACGTGCTCGGCTACATCGGGCGCATCAACCAGCGCGAGAAGACCGCGATGGAGGAATGGCCCGAGGAAGACCAGGCCAACTACAAGGGCACCGACTACATCGGCAAGCTCGGCATCGAGCAGAGCTACGAGAAGACGCTGCACGGCCAGACCGGAGTCGAGCAGATGGAGACCTCGGCCGGCGGCCGTGCGGTGCGCCGCCTCGCGAGCCACCCGGCCACGCCGGGCAACACCGTGATGCTGTCGCTCGACATCAAGCTGCAGAAGCTCGTCGAGGACATGTACGGCGACCGCCGCGGTGCGCTCGTGGCGATCGATCCCAAGACCGGTGAAGTGCTGGCCTTCGTGAGCAAGCCCACCTTCGACCCGAACCTGTTCGTCGAAGGCATCGACACCGAGAGCTGGAAGGAACTCAGCGAATCGATCGAAAAGCCGCTGCTCAACCGCGCGCTGCGCGGTACCTACCCGCCCGGATCGACCTACAAGCCCTTCATGGCGCTCGCTGCGCTCGAAACCGGCAAGCGCGGCGCCAACGTGGTGGTCAACGACCCGGGCTATTTCAATTTTGGCGGCCACCGCTTCGGCAGTCCCGAAGGCAACCTCGGCGGCGTCGACATGCGCCGCTCGATCCAGGTGTCGAGCAACATCTACTACTACTCGCTCGCCAACGAGATGGGCGTGGACCTGATCCACGACTTCATGAAGCCGCTCGGCTTCGGCCAGATCACCGGCATCGACATGGGCGGCGAGGTGCGCGGCGTGCTGCCGAGCACCGAATGGAAGCGCAATGCCTACCGGCGGCCCGAGCAGAAGAAGTGGTACGCGGGCGAGACCATCTCATTGGGCATCGGCCAGGGCTACAACACCTTCACGATGCTGCAGCTCGCGCAGGCGACGGCCATCGTGGCCGACGGCGGCATGAAGCGCAAGCCGCACCTGGTGCTGGCCACACGCGACACCGTGAGCGGCCAGGTCGTGCCGCTGCCGCAGCCGCCGCCCGAGAACCTCGGCTACAAGCCGGCCCACGTCGCGGTGATCCGCGAAGGCCTTGCCAGCGTGGTCTCGAACGGCACGGCGCGCGGCGTGTTCGCGGGTGCGGGCTACCAGGCGGCCGGAAAGACCGGCACGGCGCAGGCCATGACGCAGGCGCGGAACACCCGCTACAACGCCAAGGCGCTCGAAGAGCACCAGCGCGACCATGCGCTGTTCATGGCCTACGCACCGGCCACCGACCCCAAGATCGCGCTCGCGGTCATCGTCGAGAACGCGGGCTGGGGCGCCGGCGCCGCGGCGCCCATTGCGCGGCGCGTGTTCGACTACTGGCTCATGGACCAGTATCCGAGCGAAGCCGACATCGCCGCGGTGCGCATCGGCAAGGCCGGCGCACCGATCGGCAAGCCGCGCATCGCGAGCGAGATGGCATGGCCGATGGTCAGCATGATCGCGCCCGCGCCCTGACTACGCGACGACCGTCCCGCTGACTTCGCCCAGCCCGATGCGCACCGCGCCATCGCGCTCGCAATAGCCGCGGATCACGAGCGTGTCGCCGTCTTCGAGGAAGGTGCGCTGCTCGCCGTTCGGCAGCGTGATCGGCTGCTTGCCGCCTTGCGTGAGCTCGATCAGCGAGCCGGCCTGGTCGGGCTGCGGGCCCGAGAGCGTGCCCGAGCCCAGCAGGTCGCCGGGCTGCAGGTTGCAGCCGTTCACCGTGTGGTGCGCGATGAGTTGTGCGGCGGTCCAGTAGGCGGCCTCGGTGGTGTTGCCGCGCGTGAGGCGCACGGGCGCTGCGCCTTCGGCGCGCATCTTCGCGGTCTGCAGCAGCACTTCGAGCGTGATGTCGAGTGCGCCGCGCTCGCGGTTCGAAGGTGCGTCGAGGTACGGCAGCGGCTGCGGATCGCCGGCCGGGCGCTCGAACCGCGCGCGGAAGGGCGCGAGCGCTTCCATCGTCACGATCCACGGCGACAGCGTGCTCGCGAAGTTCTTCGCGAGGAACGGGCCGAGCGGCTGGTATTCCCACGCCTGCAGGTCGCGCGCCGACCAGTCGTTGAGCAGCGTCACGCCGAACAGGTGGTCCTCGGCCTCGCCGATCGCGACGGGTTCGCCGAGCGCATTGCCGCGACCGACGAGAAAGCCGAGTTCGAGTTCGTAGTCGAGCCGCTTCGACGGGCCGAAGCTCGGCGCCGCTGCATCGGGTGCCTTGGTCTGGCCATGCGGGCGCTTGAACACCTGGCCACTCACGCCGATCGACGAGGCTCGGCCGTGGTACCCGATCGGCACCCACTTGTAGTTGGGCATCAGCGGCTGGTCGGGGCGGAACAGCTTGCCGATGGTGGTCGCGTGATGAATGCCGGTGTAGAAGTCGGTGTAGTCGCCGATGCGGCAAGGCACGGCCATCTCGGCGCCGGCCTGCGCGGTCAATGCCTTCGACCATGCGGCCTGCTTGCCGCTGCCTTCGGCCAGCCCGGCGGAGATCGCCGCGCGCAGGGCCTGCCGCTCCGGCACGCTCGCGGCCATCAGCAGGTTCATGTCGTCGGTCTCGACCAGGCCCGCCGCGCGCAGGTCGAGCACCTGGTCGCCGATGGCCACGCCGATGCGGAAGGCCTCGCTGCTGCCCGCGGCGCGGAAGCGCCCGAACGGCAGGTTCTGGATCGGGAAGTCGCTGCCGGCTGCGTTGGCGCCGGCAACCCAGCTGCGCAGCTTCGGGTCGTGGGTGGTGTTCAGTGTGGCGGTGGTCATGGAATGTCTTTCTCCGTTCGAAATCGGCGGGTCAGGGCTTGAAGTGATTTTTGAGGCCGGCCCAGCAGTCGGCATAGTCGGTGTCCAGCGCGGGGCTGTTCAGTGCGAAGTTCGTCGGGATGAAGCGGTAGCGGCTCTCGAACATGAAGGCCAGCGTGTTGTCGAGCTTCTGCGGCTGGAGGTTGGCGTTCGTGGCCTTGTCGAAGGCCTCCTCGTCGGGGCCGTGCGGCACCATGCAGTTGTGCAGGCTTGCGCCGCCGGGCTTGAAGCCGCCCGGCTTGGCGTCGTACTCGCCGAGCACCAGGCCCATGAACTCGCTCATCAGGTTGCGGTGGAACCAGGGCGGACGGAAGGTGTTTTCCATCACCATCCAGCGCGGCGGGAAGATCACGAAGTCGCAGTTCGCGGTGCCGGGCGTGTCGCTCGGCGAGGTCAGCACGGTGAAGATCGAGGGATCGGGATGGTCGAAGCTGATCGAGCCGATCGCCATGAAATTGGCCGTGTCGTATTTCACCGGCGCGAGGTTGCCGTGCCAGGCGACCACGTTGAACGGCGACTGCTTCGTCGGTGCGGCCCAGAAGCGGCCGCCGAACTTTTTCACGAGTTCGCAGGCGCCGCCGTCTTCCTCGAAGGCCGCCACGGGCGCCTGGAAGTCGCGCGCGTTGGCGAGGCCGTTGGAGCCGATCGGACCGAGCTCGGGCAGGCGGAAGTGCGCACCGTAGTTCTCGCAGACGTAGCCACGCGAGGGACCCGCGCCGGCATCCGAATCCGGCAGCGCCACCTTGAACGCCATGCCGCGCGGCAGCACCGCGATCTCGCCGGGCTTGACCTCGAGCACGCCGAGTTCGGTCGTGATCACGAGGCGGCCCTGCTGCGGCACCACGAGCATCTCGCCGTCGGCATTGACGAAGGCGCGCTTGTCCATCGAACGGCCCGCGAGGTACATCAGCGCGCCGATCCCGACCTGCGACTCGGCGTCGCCGTTGGCCGCGACGGTGTGCATGCCGTCGATGAAGTCGGCGCCGGCCGCGCCGTCGAGCGGCATCGGGTGCCAGCGCAGCGGCTCGGGCGCGAGCGCGATGCCGCGGTCGGCGCCGGTGGTCCAGTGGGGTTGCGCGTAGGGCTGGTAGCGGCCCGACACCACCGAAGGCTGGCGCCGGTAGAGCCAGGTGCGGCGGTTCTCGTGGCGCGGCGCGGTGAAGGCCGTGCCCGAGAGCAGTTCGGTGTAGAGGTCGAAGGGCGCGCGCTGCGGATTGTTGCGGCCCTGGGGCAGGGCGCCGGCGACGGCTTCGCTGGCGTATTCGTTGCCGAAGCCGCTTTGGTAGGTGGCGGTCATGGTGTGGTCTTGGGGTTCAAGGAAAAAAGGAAATCGGCTGCCCGCAGGGCATTCACTTCGCCGCCGCGAGCGCCTCGCGCAGCACGGTTAGCGAGCCGATGTGGTTGGCGAGCACCAGCACGAGGCGCGCGTTGTAGGCGTGGCTCTCTTCGGTGCCGAGGCCCTGGTGGGCTTCGATCAGTGCTTCGTAGAAGTCATCGGGCGCTTCGAGGTGCGGCTCGGTGATCAGGGTCGGTGGTGGCAGGGTGGTCATGGCGTGGTGTCCGTTCAATGCCTGGCCAGCGCGCGGTCGAAGGCAGCGCGCAGCTGCGCAGTCGAGGGCGCGCGCCAGCGGGCGCACACATGCTGGTCGGGGCGCAGCAGGTAGACGGTGCCGGGCCGCGCATCGTAGCGCTGGGCCGCCAGTTCGCCTGCGGCGGCCGGCACGCGCACGGTGGCGACCGGCAGGCCCGCTTCGTCGATGGCGCCGAGGCTCTGCGCCACGGCCGGGTCGCGGGCATCGCCGAACACCATCGCGGTGAAGCCGTGCGTGCGGCAGACCTCGCGCAGCAGCCAGCCCGTGCTGCCGTCGGCACGCACGATCGGCGCATCGGCCGCCGCGGCGCCAGGCACCATCGGCCCCGCGAAAGGCTCGGCATCGGGCGTGTGGAGCGGCGAGCCGTGCAGCACCGCCGGCACCGAGAGCCGGCCGCTGTTGACCAGCGTGCGCGCGAAGGCGTGCCGCTTCGTCAGCTCGAGCACCGCATCGCGGAACAGGCGGCTGACCTCGCTCTTGGGCGTGATGAAGTCGGTGGCGCGCGTGGAATGGCGGATGTTCTCGTCGGCCGCGTACTCGCGCTCGCGCGCATAGGTGTCGAGCAGCGCGTCGGGCGCCTCGCCCTTGAGCACCGCCGCGAGCTTCCATGCGAGGTTGTCGGCATCCTGCACGCCCGAGTTCGCGCCGCGCGCGCCGAACGGCGACACGCCGTGCGCCGAATCGCCCGCGAACAGCACGCGGCCCTGGCGGAAGCTCTCCATGCGCTGGCAGGCGAAGGTGTAGACGCTGGCCCAGCCGATCTCGAACTGCACCCCCGCATGGCCGATGCTGTCGAGCAGCGCGCGCACGCGCGGCACGATGCGCTCGGTCTTGCGTTCTTCCACCGGGTCGGCTTCCCAGCCGAGCTGGAAGTCCACGCGCCACATGCCGTCGGCCTGCTTGTGCAGCAGCACGCTCTGGCCCGGATGGAAGGGCGGGTCGAACCAGAAGCGGCGCTCGGTCGGCAGCTGTGCGTCCATCACCACGTCGGCGATCAGGAAGCGGTCGCGGAAGGTGCGGCCCTTGGGTTCCTGTCCGAGCAGCTGGCGCAGGTTCGAGCGCGAGCCGTCGCAGGCCGCCACGTAGTCGGCCGCCAAGCGGTACTCGCCCTCGGGCGTTTCCACCGTGAGCAGCGCGCCATCGTCCTGCCGCGCGATGCCCGTGACCTTGTTGTTCCAGCGGATGTCGATCAGCGGCAGCGCCGCCGCGCGTTCGGCCAGGTAGCCCTCGACGTAGTACTGCTGCAGGTTGATGAAGGCCGGGCGCTCATGGCCGGGCTCGGGCAGCAGGTCGAAGCGGTAGACCTGCTGGTCGCGGAAATAGACCTTGCCGATGTTCCACGACACGCCCTTGTCCACCATGCGGTCGCCGCAGCCCAGGCGATCGAACACCTCGAGCGTTCGCTTGGCGAAGCAGATCGCGCGCGAGCCGGTCGAGAGCGTGTTGTCGTTGTCGAGCAGCACCACCGGCACCTCGCGCAAGGCCAGGTCGATGGCGAGCGTGAGGCCGACCGGCCCGGCGCCGACGATCACCACGGGGTGACGGGCGGGCGCGGCAGTGTCCTGATCGGCGTGGCGCCGGTAGTCGAAGCGCAGGCTCTGGTAGTCGATCACGATTCTTGTCTCCGTTTTCTTCTCCTTCCCCTCCGGGGAGGGGCAAGCTCAGCCCTCGAGCGTCTTCCACATCTCGATGTCGCGCTCGGCCGTCCACACGCGCGGGTCGGCGTGGCCCGAGGCCTCGTCGTAGGCGCGGCTCACGTCGAAGGGCATGCAGTGGTCGAAGATCACCCACTGGCTGTACTTGGGCTGGAGCTTCGCGTAGGTCTCCTTGTAGACCGCGTTCAGGTCGCGTCCGGCCTTTACGCCTTCCTGCACGCTCGCGTACACGTCGGAGATGAAATTGCGCGTGCCCTGCAGGCCCTCGGCCACCTGCTCGGGCGTGGTGAGCGCCGCGCCGCGGCCCGGCACCAGCGCCGCGGGCTTCAGCGCGGCGAGGTTGTCGAGCGTCTGCGGCCAGTCCTTGAAGTACGCGTCGCCCGCATAGGGCGTGGCGCCGAACTCCACCAGGTCGCCCGACAGCAGCGCGCGCTCCTGGGGCAGCCAGACGACCGTGTCGCCCTTGGTGTGGCCGCGGCCCAACTGCAGCAGCTGCACTTCGAGCTTGCCGAGCCACAGCGTCATCTTGCCGGTGAAGGTCATGGTGGGCCAGGTCAGCCCCGGCGGCACGGTCTCGACGTTCTGGAACAGGCGCGGGAAGCGGCCGATCTCGCTGGCCTTGTCGGCCTCGCCGCGCTCGACGATCAGGTCGCGCGTGTCCTGGCTCGCGAGGATGTGCTCGGCGCCGTAGCCGGCGGCGCCCAGCACGCGCACCGCGTGGTAGTGCGTGAGCACCACGTACTTGATCGGCTTGTCGGTCACTTCGCGGATGCGCCGCACCACGTCGGCGGCCATCGCAGGCGTGGCCTGGGTGTCGGCCACCAGCACGCAGTCGTCGCCGATCACGATGCCGGTGTTGGGGTCGCCTTCGGCGGTGTAGGCCCAGGCGTGCTCGGAGATCTGGCTGAAGGTGACCTTCTTCTCCTCCATGTCGGCCTGGCTGGCGAACTTCTTGGCTTGGCTCATCGTGGTCTCCATCGAATGTGAATGTTGAATTCGTCTAAAGCAAATGAATTTGCGGATAACGAATTTGCGAAGTGTAGGCGCTGAACCGGTTCATGTCTAATCCCTTCTTCATGAACGAACATCCGACGCCCGGCGCCACGGCGGCCAACGACACCGACCGCGCGGCGCAGCGCGGCATCCAGAGCATCGAAGTGGGCGGCCAGCTGCTGCGCGCACTGGTGCACCACGGCCGGCCGATGGCCCTGAAGGACCTGGCCCGCGAAGCCGACATGACGCCCGCCAAGGCGCACCCGTACATGGTGAGCTTCGGGCGTTTGGGGCTGATCGAGCAGGACCGCGCCAGCGGCCACTATCTGCTCGGTCCGCTGGCCTTGCAACTGGGGCTCATCAGTCTGCAGCAGGCCGACCCGGTGCACATCGCCACGTCGCTGATCGCCGAAGTGGCGCGGCGCATCGGCCACACGGTGGCGCTCGCGGTCTGGGGCGCGCGTGGCGCGACCATCGTGCGCACGGCCGAGTCGCCGTCGCCGGTGCATGTGAACATGCGGCACGGCACCGTGTTCTCGCTCACCAACACGGCCTCGGGCCGCATCTTTGCCGCCTACCTCGAGGCCGCCACCGTGCGGCAGCTGCTCGACGCCGAGCGCGGGCGCCAGAAGCAGCGCACGCCCGGCATGCCGCCCGAGCGCCCGCTGCCCTCATGGGGCGAATTCGAGCGGCAGCTCGAGGAAGTGCGCGCTTACGGCATCAGCCGTTCGGAGGGCGAGGTGATCGAGGGCGTCAGCGCCATGGCCGCGCCGGTGTTCGACCACACGGGCGCGATCGTGCTGTCGGTCACGGCCATCGGCCCCGCCGCCATCTTCGACACCGCCTGGGACGGAGAAATCGCACGCGCGCTCAAGGCCTGCGCGGGCACGGTGTCCGAGCGGCTCGGCGCAAGCTCGGTCGCAAAGGGCACCGACTGAGACTGATTCCGCGAGCGCCATGAGCCTGGGCAACGATTCTTCTCTTTCTTCTCCCGCTTCGCCATCTGCCGCGGCCGTCGAATCCGCCATCGCGCTGCTGGGCGCCGCACGCCGCATCGTGGTGTTCTCGGGCGCGGGCCTGTCGCGCGCATCGGGCATTCCGACCTACCGCGACGCCGACGGGCTCTGGATGAACCGCAACGCGCTGCAGTTCTCGCATGCCGAGGACCTGCAGCGCGACCCCAAGGGCTTCAGCCGGTTCTGGGCCCAGCGGCTCGCGCCCGTCGAGGCCGCCGAGCCGAACGCCGGCCACCAGGCGCTCGCGCAGCTGCAGCGGCTGCGCCCGGCCACGCGCCTCATCACGCAGAACGTCGACGGCCTGCTGTCGGTCGCAGGCGGACTGGAGGTGCTCGAACTGCACGGCTCATTGCGCCGCTGGCGCTGCGATCATTGCGGCAACCGCCAGGGGCCGTGGCCGTTCCAGCGCTGCCTGCGCTGCGCCTCGCGCGCGCGGCCCGATGTGGTGATGTTCGGCGAGGCGCTCAACCCCGGCGTGCTGCTCGACGCCCAGGCCGCGGCGCAGGAGTCGGACGCGTTCATGGTGGTCGGCAGCACGGCGGTCGTCTACCCGGCCGCGGAACTGCCGGAGATGGCGCTGGCCCATGGCGCCCGGCTGATCACGCTCAACATGGAGCCGCTGCCGCAGCTCGATGCGGCCGCAGCGGTGGTGCTGCGCGGCGCGTCCGAAGACCTGTTGCCGCGGCTGCTGGCGGGGCTCGGCGGACCGGGAAGCCTGGCCTGAGCCGAGCCTGAGGACGCTCAGCCCTTCTTGCCGCCCAGCAGCACCAGGGCCCCGCCCACCACGATCGCCGCCACGCTGGCCCAGGCCGGAAAGTTGACCTGCTGTTGCTCCTTCACCGACAGCTCCAGCGGGCCGAGCTTGGCCTGGTGCGTTTCCTTGGTGAAGCTGAAGCCGCCGAGCGCGAGGCCTGCGAAGCCCGCGACGATGAGCAGGATGCCGATGATGCGTGTGGGATTCATGCGGAGGTCTCCTCGTTGTGATGGTTGTGGTGGATGGTTCGAGCTTACTGCCGCGGGATCTGGTCGACCCATTGCACGATCTCGGCGACCGCCGCGTCGGTGGCGGCGGCCAGCGCCTTGACGCCGCCTGGCGCGTTGGCGCTCGGCGCTGGGCGGCGCACGGTGAAGCTGCGCTGGCCCAGCACCCGGTCGCCGCCCGCGGTGCCGCGGATCAGCGTGGCGCGCAGGCGCACCAGGCCGGCGCTGTTGCTGGCCGAATCGAAGTAGTGGCTGAATTCGTCGACCGACACGCGCAGGGTGTCGGGCACCCGGCCTTCGGTACGCGCGATGGTCGCGCTCTCCTCGGGGCCGAGCACGGTGCGCCGTTCGGCCAGCGCGTCGCGCAGCCGCTGGCGCAGCAACTGGGCCGGCGGCAGGCTCCAGCGCGACTGGCCGTAAGGGCGCAGCTCGTTGGCATCGGCATAGCCGAGCCGGTAGAGGATCTGCGTGCCGTCGAGGCGGCTGTTGCTCTCGATCTCGGCCAGTGCGAGCGTCGGCAGCGCCGCGGCCGGTGCCGCCGCAGCGGCCGCCGCGCCAGCGGGGCCGGGCCCGAAGTCGTAGAGCGTGGCGCGCGCGGGCTTGTCGGGCAGGGCCCCGCAGCCGGCGAGCAGCAGCGCTCCGAGCAAGAGCCCGAGCCCGGCGGCCGGGGCGAGGCGGAAGGGGCGGCGAATGGCGTGGTTCGTCAGGGTCATCTTCAATCCTCGGCCTCAGGGGCGGTCCGGCCATGCGGCGGGCGGTGCCGTGAAGCCCGGCTCCCCGGGCCCCGCGGCGGCGCCGCCGTTGCCGAACAGCAGCGATTGCGGGTTGTCGTTGATGCCGTCGGCCGCGCGGCCGAGCCGGCGCACCGCGCGCGAGGTGTCGTCGGCGACGCGGTTCACGCGCGGCAGTGTGGCGGAATTGAACGAGTCGACCGCCTGCGCGAGCGACTTGGTGCCGTCGCCCAGGCGATCGATGGGCCCGTCCGGCGCATTCAGCCGGTTGACGGTGGTGTTGAAGTTGTTGGCCACGCGCGAGACGTCGCCGGCCGCCTTCTTCACCGAACCCATGGTCTCGGGCAGCGCTGCGAGCGTGGGGTTCAGGCCGGTCTTCACCGTGTTGTCGAGCTGCTTGAGCAGCGTATTGGCGCTGGCCGAGGCGGCCGCGATGTTCTCGAGCGCTTCGGCCACGCGCTTCTGGTTGCCGTCGCCGAGCAGCGCGTTGGCGCGCTTCGTGGCCTCGTCGACCTGGTTGATGATGGCCTCGCCGCGGTCCTGCAGCTGCGCCAGCATCGAGGGCTTGAGCGGAATGCGCGGCGGGTCGTCGTTGTTCGGCGTCAGCACCACGTTCGATTCGCCCTTGTCGTCGAGCGCGATGAAGGCGAGGCCCGTCACGCCCTGGTAGCTCAGCGTCGCGAAGCTCGAGGTGGTGAGCGGCACGCGCTGGTCGACCGTGATGCGCACGCGCACGTTGCCGCGCATCTTGGGGTCGAAGTCGATCGAGGTCACCTTGCCGACCGCGATGCCGCGGTAGCGCACCATGGCTTGCGGCTGCAGTCCGCTGACCGCGTCGCGCGTGGAGAGTTCGTAGATGTTGCGCACCGTGTTGTCGCGCGTGAACCAGACCACCAGCCCGATGAGCACGGCGATCAGGCCGAGCACGAAGGCGCCGGCGGCGAGGGCATGGGATTTGTTTTCCATGGTGTGTGGCTACCTTTCAGTGGCCCGCGCCGGCCGCGGCAGGCGGGGCATCGGCGGGTTTGTCATGCAGGGCCTCCAGCGCGCGCTGGCCGCGCCCGCCCAGGAAATATTCGTGGATGAACGGATGCGGGTACGCGATCACCTCGCGCGCGGCGCCGCTCACGATGACTTTCTGGTCGGCCAGCACCGCGATGCGGGTGCTCAGGTCGAACAGCGTGTCGAGGTCGTGCGTGACCATCACCACCGTGAGGCCGAGCTCGCGGTGCAGGCCGCGCAGCAGGTCGCAGAAGCTGTCGGAGGCCTCGGGGTCGAGGCCTGCCGTGGGCTCGTCGAGCAGCAGCAGCGGGGGGTCCATGATGAGCGCGCGCGCCAGCGCCACACGTTTGATCATGCCGCCCGACAGGTCGGCCGGGCTCTTGTTGGCGTGCTGCGGCTCGAGGCCCACCATCTGCAGCTTGACCAGCGCCGCGTTGCGAATCAGCTCGTCGGGCAGCAACTTGAGCTCGCGCAGCGGAAACGCGATGTTCTCGAGCACGCTGAAGGCCGAGAACAGCGCGCCGTGCTGGAACAGCATGCCGACGTTCGCCGCGCCCTTGGCGCTGAGCTCGCCGGGCGCCCGCCCCAGCACTTCGACCGTGCCCTTCGTGGGCTTCTCGAGGCCGAGGATCTGCCGCAGCAGCACCGTCTTGCCGGTGCCCGAGCCACCGACCAGCGACAGCACCTCGCCGCGCTCGATGCGCAATTCGAGGTCGCGATGCACCACCTGCTCGGCGTCGGCGTTCTTGAACACCGTCCAGAGCTTGCGGATGTCGACGACTGCTGCTTCGTCGCTCATGCCCTGAACCCCACGCCCTTGAACAGCACCGCGAACAGCGCATCCACCAGGATCACCGCGGTGATCGAGGTCACGACCGACGAGGTCGTGCCGCGCCCCAGGCTTTCGGTGTTGGGCTTGACCTTCATGCCGAAGTAGCAGCCGATCAGCGCGATCAGCACGCCGAACACCGCCGACTTCGCGAGCGCGATCCAGAGGTTGGTGATTGGCACCGCGCGCGGCAGCGCCGAAAGAAAGTAGGCCGGCGAGATGTCGAGCGCGGCGTCGGCCGCGAGCATGCCGCCCGCGAGCGCCGCCATCGAGGTCCAGAGGCTGATCAGCGGCATCGCGATCGCCAGCGCCAGCACGCGCGGCATCACCAGCCGGAAGCCGTGCGGAATGCCCATCACGCGCATCGCGTCGAGTTCCTCGGTCACGCGCATCACGCCGATCTGCGCCGTTATCGCCGAGCCCGAACGGCCCGCGATCAGCACCGCGGCGAGCACCGGACCGAGTTCGCGGACCAGCGACAGGCCGAGGATGTTGACCACGAACGCCTCGGCACCGTACTGGCGCAGCTGCTGCGAGATCAGGTAGGCCAGCACCACGCCGATCAAAAGCCCCACGAGCGCCGTGATGTGCAGGGCGGTGGCGCCGAACTGGTAGAGGTGGCCCGAGAAGTCGCGCCACGGCCCGCGGTGCGGCGCACGCAGCAGCGTGCCGACGTCGATCGCGAGCTGGCCGACAAGGCCCACGTAGTCGCGCGTCGCCTGCAGCGCGCGCGGGCCGGTGTGCGAGAAATGCCGCAGCCGCTCGGCCAGCGTCGGCGACGGTTCCTCGGGCGTGCCGACGGTGTATCGCGCCACCTGGTCGAGCACCGCCTTGTGCTGCGGCAACATTTCGAGCGTTGCCGGCCAGTCGTGGCGCCAGTGGTCCCAGAGCAGCTGTGCGCCAATGTGGTCGAGCTGATCGATCGGACGCAGGTCCCAGGCGCGGTCGTCGCCGGGCGGCGCCGCGGCGAGGTCGCTTGCGAGCGCCTGCCAGGCAGGGCGCGACGACATCGCGAGCGTGGTCCAGCGGCCAGTCGCCACCATCCAGCGCCGGCCCTCCTGCTCGCGCGCTTCGATGCGCGGCAATCCGCTGTCGGCGGCGGATGCGTCGGCAGGCGAAGTTGCGATGGGCATGGCGGGGCGGTGCAGGGCGGAGTAAGAAGGAAGCGGCGGTCGGAGGCCGCATCGTAACCGGGTGAATCGGCGTTCCGGTGACGCTCTGCCGGCGCTTGGCGTAGGGGTTCACGCCGTTTCCGCGGCCGCCTGCCGGGCCCCGGCGTCACCCCCAGGCGCGCGACAGTGCGTTCCAGGCGCTGGCGATGACCGGCTCGTTGCGCCGCGCCGCGAGCGAGACGAAGCGCAGCGCACAGTCGAGCTGCACGCGGTCGGCCATCACCAGCCCATGCGACTGGCTCTCGCGAATGGCGATCGAGTCGCGCAGAAGGCTCAGGCCCACGCCCGATTTCAGCAGGTCGAGCATCGACGCCTCCTGGTCCACGAGCGCCACGCGCCGCGGCGCGAGTCCGAGCGGGCCGAACACGCGCTGCAGCAGGCGGTGGTGCGCCGATTCGGGCGGCGTGCCGAGCCACGGCAGCGCGGCCAGGGCTTTCCAGTCGCGGCCCAGCACCTGCGGGCCCCAGCCGGCGGGCGCGACCACGCGGTAGGTGAAGCGCGTGAGCGTGCGTGCGGCGAGCGGCGCGGCGGCGGCGGATGCGTCGCTGGGCCCGTCGGTGGGCTCGCCGTCGAAGGTGTCGAGGTGGAAGCCCACGTCCAGCTCGCCGCGCAGCACCTGGGCCAGCACCGTGCCGCTCATGCCGTGGCGCAGCTCGGTCTCGATCTGCGGAGCCGACTCGACGAGCTCGCGCAGGAACATGCCGAGCCGGGTGAATTCGGGGTCGAGGATGGTGCCGATGCGCAGCGCCCCGCGCACGCTGCCCTGCAGGTTGCGCGCCGCCTGCTGCAGGTCGGCCACTGCCGCGAGCACGCGCTCGGCCTGCGGCAGCAGCGCGGCGCCGTCCGCCGTGAGCGCCAGGCCGTGCGGCGTCCGGGTGAAGAGCTGCAGTCCGGTGTCCTCGGCCAGCCGCTTGAGCTGCAGGCTCACCGCCGGCTGCGTGAGGTGCAGCTGCTCGGCAGCACGCGAGACATTGCCTTCGCGCGCCGCCAGCACGAAGGCGCGGAGGAGATGGAGGTCCGGGGCGGCGGCGGTCATATAAGTGCGACTTATAAACCACTGGCGCCGAAATCATTGGCAATCGGCCGAGGGAATGGGTGAAACTGCCGTCCGCGGGATCGGCATGGTCCATGAGCAGCAAAAATATCCACAGAGACAAGAAGCAGGTGCCATGAGCGAAGACGACAACACTTTCGAATACATCGTCATCGGTGGCGGCACGGCCGGTGCGCTGATGTGCAACCGGCTCACGCGCAAGAAGCAGCAGCGCACGCTGCTCGTCGAGGCCGGCCGCAAGGACGACTACCACTGGATCCACATCCCGGTCGGCTATCTCTACTGCATCGGAAATCCGCGCACCGACTGGCTCTACAGCACCGAGCCCGACGCCGGGCTCAACGGGCGCACGCTGCGCTATCCGCGCGGCAAGACGCTGGGCGGCTGCTCCAGCATCAACGGCATGATCTACATGCGCGGCCAGTCGCGCGACTACGACCAATGGGCGCGGCTCACCGGCGACGACGCCTGGCGCTGGGACAACGTGCTGCCCGACTTCAAGAAACACGAGGACCATTACCTCGGCGCCGACGAACTGCATGGCGCCGGCGGCGAATGGCGGGTCGAGAAGCAGCGGCTGCGCTGGGACATCCTCGATGCCTTCGCCGAGGCCGCGGTGCAGGCCGGCGTTCCCCACAGCACCGACTTCAACCGCGGCAGCAACGAGGGCGTGGGCTATTTCCAGGTCAACCAGAAGAACGGCTGGCGCTGGAACACCGCCAAGGCCTTCCTGCGGCCGGTGTGCTACGGCCGGCCCAATTTCGAGATGTGGGTCAATGCGCACGCCACGCGGCTGGTGCTCGAGACCCAGCCCGACGGCAGTCGCCGCTGCACCGGCGTGCAGGTGTGGGACGGCCATGAGATGGTGACGGCCCGCGCCACGCGCGAGGTGATCCTCTGCGGCGGCGCCATCGGCTCGCCGCAACTGCTGCAGCTTTCGGGCATCGGCCCGGCCGATCTGCTGCGCCAGCATGGCATCGAGGTGGCGGTCGATGCACCAGGCGTCGGCGCCAACCTGCAGGACCACCTGCAGATCCGCGCGGTCTACAAGATCGACGGCGCGCCCACGCTCAACGTGCTGGCCTCCTCGATGCTCGGCAAGGCAAAGATCGGTCTCCAGTACCTGATGAAGCGCAGCGGCCCGATGAGCATGGCGCCGTCGCAGCTCGGCGCCTTCACGCGCAGCTCGCCCGAGCACGCGTGGCCCAATATCGAATACCACGTGCAGCCGCTCTCGCTCGATGCCTTCGGCGAGCCGCTGCACAGCTTTCCCGCCTTTACCGCGAGCGTGTGCAACCTCAACCCGACGAGCCGCGGCACGGTGCGTATCCGCAGTGCGCGCTTCGAGGACGCGCCGGCCATCGCGCCCAACTACCTGAGCACCGACGCGGACCGCAAGGTGGCGGCCGATTCGCTGCGCGTGACGCGCCGCATCGCGTCGCAGCCGGCGCTCGCGAAGTACAAGCCCGAGGAGTGGAAGCCGGGCGTGCAGTACCAGAGCGACGACGACCTCGCGCGCCTGGCCGGCGATATCGCCACCACCATCTTCCATCCGGTCGGCACCACCAAGATGGGCGCCGACGACGATCCGATGGCCGTGCTCGATTCGCACCTGCGCGTGCGTGGCGTGCAGGGCCTGCGCGTGGTCGATGCGGGCGCCATGCCCACCATCACCAGCGGCAACACCAACAGCCCGACGCTGATGATGGCCGAGAAGGCGGCAGACTGGGTTCTTCGGGGCGTCTGAAAAGAGGCGCGCCCGGACGGTTCACTTGAGCTTGCTGTCTTCGCGCTTGGCTTCGGCCATGGCCTCGGGCTCGAGCTCCTCCGCATAGCGGTTCATACGGATGAAGACGCCCCAGCCGGCCATCAGCAGGCCCACGGCACCGAGCATGAGCGCCGCATGGAGCATCAGCTCGGGTGCCTCGCGCGCCTTGAAGATCGCGACCAGCGCTTCGACCGACACCGCGACCACGATCACCACCATGAAGCGCGAGAGGAACCTGCGCACGCGCGTCGGCGCGCTGATGTGGGCGTCGCGCACCACTTCCTCCTCGAGCACGGTCTGCGAGATCTGCAGCGCCACCACGCCGGCCGCGAGCAGGCCCACCGCCTCGATGATCGCTTCCGCTGCGGCCAGGTCGAGGCCGTTGAGAACGGCGCTCCAGCCGGCCCGCACCGCGATCACGACGAGCACGATCGATGCGAGGGCGAAGGCCAGCGACATCAGCGCATGGATCGCGGCGTAGAGGGAGTGGACCAGTTTCATGCGGGTGTGCGCCGGGTGCGGCGTGCGGTGGATCGGCGCCCGGATCTTCGGCGCACAGGGGCCTGCGGCGCGTAGGCGCCCAGCGCATCGTGCGCACAGCGGGCGCCGGGTTCCTTCCGCCAACGCACCAGGTCCTTCGTTTTTGTCGCTAGGCAAGCGCACGCGATTGGCTGATAGTGCCCCGCATGAACTCTCCCCGAACCGGCGGCCAGATCCTGGTCGACCAACTCTTCATCCATGGCGTCCGGCAGCTCTTCTGCGTACCCGGCGAAAGTTTTCTCGCGGTGCTCGATGCGCTGCACGACGGCGCAATCGACGTCACCGTGTGCCGCCAGGAGGGCGGCGCTGCGATGATGGCCGAGGCGCAAGGCAAGCTGACCGGCCGGCCCGGCGTGTGCTTCGTCACCCGCGGGCCGGGCGCCACCAATGCCTCGGCCGGCGTGCACATCGCGCACCAGGACTCGACGCCGCTGCTGCTGTTCGTCGGCCAGGTGGCGCGCAATGCGCTCGGCCGCGAGGCCTTCCAGGAGCTCGACTACGCGGCCGTCTTCGGCACCATGGCCAAGTGGGTGGTGCAGATCGACGACCCCGCGCGCGTGCCCGAGCTGGTCTCGCGCGCCTTCCACGTGGCCACCTCCGGCCGGCCCGGCCCGGTGGTGATCGCGCTGCCCGAAGACATGCTGACGCAGGCCGCGAGCGTGGCCGACGCGCTTCCGTATGCCGTGACAGAAACGCATCCCGGCGCGGCACAGCTCGCCGAGCTGCAGCAGCGCCTCGCTCGGGCCGAGCGTCCGGTCGTCATCCTCGGCGGCAGCCGCTGGTCGGAGAAGGCGGCGCTGCAGTTCGCGGATTTCGCGGCCGCGTTCTCGCTGCCCGTTTACTGCTCGTTCCGCCGCCAGATGCTGCTGTCGGCCGATCACCCGAACTATGCGGGCGACCTGGGGCTCGGCGCCAACCCACGCATGCTCGAGCGCATCCGCGATGCCGATCTGGTGCTGCTCATCGGCGGGCGTCTGTCCGAGGTGCCGTCGCAGGGCTACGAACTGCTTGCGATTCCGCAGCCCGCGCAGGCGCTGGTGCACGTGCATGCCGATGCCGATGAACTCGGCAAGCTCTACCGGCCGGCGCTCGGCATCCATGCGACGCCGCAGGCCTTTGCCGAAGCCGTGGCCGCGCTGCGTCCGGCCTCCGAGCCCGCCTGGCAGGCGCGCACGAAAGCCGCGCGTGAGGAGTTCCTGCGCTGGAGCGATCCGGCGCCGATCCGAATTCCCGGCAGGCTGCAGATGGGCGAGGTGATGCAGCACCTGCGCGAAGTGCTGCCGCCCGACACCATCTTCTGCAACGGCGCGGGCAACTTCGCCACCTGGGTGCACCGCTTCTGGCCGTTCCGCGCCTTCGCGAGCCAGCTGGCGCCGACCAGCGGTTCGATGGGCTACGGCCTGCCGGCCGGCGTCGGCGCCAAGCGCCTGTGGCCGCAGCGCGAGGTCGTGGTGTTCGCGGGCGACGGCGACTTCATGATGCACGGCCAGGAGTTCGCCACCGCCGTGCAGTACGGGCTGCCGATCCTCGTGGTGCTGCTCGACAACGCGATGTACGGCACTATCCGCATGCACCAGGAAAAGCACTACCCCGGCCGCGTCAGTGCCACACAGCTCAGGAACCCCGACTTCCGCGGCTATGCCGAGGTGTTCGGCGGCCACGGCGAACGCGTGACGCACACGGCGGAATTCGCGCCCGCGCTGGCCCGTGCGCGCGCGAGCGGCAAGCCTGCGATCTTGCATTGCCTGCTCGACCCCGAGGCGATCACGCCCACGGGCACGCTGCAGGGCCTTCGCGAGGCGGCGCTGGCCGCACGCTGAAGGGCGACTAAACGCCGGGTCGCCGTGCCGCCAGGCGGGCGGCGCGCGCCAGCGGCTCCATCGCCAACTCGAGCCGCCCCGCGAGCTGCCCGAGTTCCTCGTCGTTGGTCTCGATCGCGTGGGCGCGTGTCATGCGCACGATCTCGGCCGCGTACTCCGCATTGGTCGCCATCCATTCGGTATCGGTCACCCGCCCGTGCTTTCGCCTGAGCGCCACGTGCAGGCGCGCGGCCAGGGCAATGCGTTCGCTTTCGGACATGGATGGCATGGCGTCTCCGTCGGGGTGCTCGCAATGCTTCAGCAAGATCGAGGCCGACCCCAGAGGGCGCACAGGCCGAAAGCGGGTAATTCCCGATGCACTGCGCCGGTGCACCGCCTACAGTCTGCCCACTCGCAACGGGCCAAGCTCGTGCTGCCGAGGGTCCGAGGAGACAAATTCCGGTCAAAAGAAGAATCTGAAGGCTTCCGCTCGAGAGGCCCTGCTGAACTTGAAAGGCGCCGCTGGTCGGCGCCTTTTTTATGTCCGCAGCCGGCGGTGCAAGGCCATCTGCTCTGCACGCAGCGCTGGTTCTAGCTCCTGTTTTTGTAGCAAGCGATGCGACAATCCCGGCATGGAAATGCTGGTGGTCACGCTCTCCTCGCTGTTCGCGGGCTTTGTCGATGCGATCGTTGGCGGCGGCGGGCTGATCCTCGTGCCGGCCCTGTTCGCCGTCTTTCCGGGCGCGCCGCCGGCCACCCTGCTCGGCACCAACAAGAGCGCGTCGATCTGGGGCACCGCGGCCGCGGCGGCGCAGTTCAGCCAGCGCGTGCAGATGCGCTGGGCCGCGCTGTGGCCCGCCGCGGTGCTCGGCTTCGTCGGCTCGATGCTCGGCGCCTGGGGCGTGACGCTATTCCCGGGCGACTTCCTGCGCCGCGCGCTGCCCATTGTGCTGCTCGGCGTGCTGCTCTACACGCTGGCGCGCAAGGACCTCGGCCGCCACCACGTGCCGCGCTTCGCGGGGCGCGCCGAAACGCTCGCGGCCTGCGCGATCGGCTTCTCGATCGGCCTCTACGACGGCTTCTTCGGCCCGGGTGCAGGTAGCTTCCTCGTGTTCCTGTTCGTGCGCTGGATGGGCTACGACTTTCTCAACGCCTCGGCCTCGGCCAAGATCATCAACACGCTCACGAATGCCGCGGCGCTGCTCCTGCTCGCCGCCAAGGGCCATGTCTGGTGGCACTACGGCCTGGTGATGGCGGTGGCCAACGTCGCCGGCAGCCTGCTTGGCACGCGCGTGGCGCTCAAGCACGGTGCCGGCTTCGTGCGAGGCGTATTCATCGTCGTCGTGAGCGCGTTGATCCTGAAGACCGCCTACGACGCATTTCTGAAATAGCGGCCCGACCTCGCCCGGGCACACGGCGGACAGAAACGAAAAAAGCTCCCGAAGGAGCTTTTTTCATTCGAGAGCGAACTCTCGGAGGTGCAAGGGCTTAGTAGCCGCCGCGGCCACCGCCGCCGCCGCCGTAGCCGCCGCCACCACCGCTGCGGCCACCGCCGCCGCCGCCGTAGCCGCCGCCACCACCGCCGTAACCACCACCACCGCCGCCGCCGTAGCCGCCGCCACCACCGGTGCGGGGGGGGCGTGCTTCCATCGGACGTGCTTCGTTCACCGTCAGGGCGCGGCCCTGGAACGAATGGCCGTTCATGGCTTCAATGGCCGACAGGGCCTCGGCGTCCGAGCCCATTTCGACAAAGCCGAAGCCCTTCGAACGGCCGGTGTCGCGTTCCATCATGACCTTGGCGCTGACGATCGAGCCGTACTCGCCGAAAGCCTGTTCCAGGTCGCTGTCACGCACGGAGTAGGCGAGGTTGCCTACGTAAAGTTTCTTGCCCATGGAGGGACTCCTGATTCAAACCAACAAAACAAAGCGATGGAGTCCCAGAATCACAACAAACAAAATTGCGCTGTGGCGCGAAACTGACCGATCACCGAATTACGTGCACGGGAGACAAGCTCGCAGACACGTAGGCCCGATTATCAGCGGCGATTCGGAAAAAGCACGCTGCATCCCCCACTTATTACCAATCATCACGTCCGGACGGGCGATTTCGCAACGGTTCGAGCAGCCCTTTGAGCCCGTTGTGGTCTATTTCATGCATCAAATGCAGCAGCCGCCCGATCTCGCCTGCGGGAAAACCCTCGCGCGCGAACCAGGTCAGGTAATTTCCGGGCAAATCGGCAATCACGGTGCCCTTGTGTTTGCCGAACGGCATGGGGAGCGTCACGAGGCGCTGCAGGTCTTCGGGTTTCATGCTTCTTCTTGGTGACGGCGCCGGATTTCAGCCGCCTGCGCGCTTGACGGTGTGGCCCTGCTTCGCGAGCGACGCGATCACCAGGTCCCGGTGGTCGCCCTGGATTTCGATGATTCCGTCCTTCACGGTGCCGCCCGAACCGCAGGCCGCCTTGAGTTGTTTGCCGAGTGCTGCGAGCGCCGCCGCATCGAGCGCGAGACCCTTGACGACCGTCACGCCCTTGCCCTTTCGGCCCTTGGTCTCGTGCGATACCCGCACAATGCCGTCCGTGGCGGGCGTCTGCGCCTTCTTCATCAGTTCCTTGCAGCGGCATTGCGCGACCGGCGCGCCGCACGCGGGGCACATGCGGCCGCCCGATTCGGTGGAATACACCAGCGCGCTCGCCGGGTTGTTCTTCATCGCTGCCATTCGGTGCGTCTCTTCGTCTTCAATTTCCGGGGTTTCTCCATCTTGCCGCCTGCTCACATGCCATTCGATTCATTGGGCCTCGTGCCCGCGCTCGTGCAGGCAGCCACGGAGAGCGGCTATGCCGCGCCGACCGCGATCCAGGCGGCCGCCATCCCGGCGATTCTGCAGGGCCGCGACCTGCGCGGCACGGCGCAGACCGGTTCCGGCAAGACCGCCGCATTTTCGCTGCCGCTGCTGCAGCGTCTGCACAGCGAAGCGGCCGGGGCGCCGCGTCGCGTGCGCGCGCTGGTGCTCGTGCCCACGCGCGAACTCGCGGCGCAGGTCGGCGAGAGCATGCGCAGCCTCGCGCAGCACCTGAGCGTGCGGCTGAAGATCGTCGTCGCCTTCGGCGGGGTGTCGATCAATCCGCAGATGATGAGCCTGCGCGGCGGCGCCGACATCGTGGTCGCCACGCCGGGCCGGCTGCTCGACCTGGCCGACCACAACGCGCTGCGGCTCGATGGGGTGTCGATGCTCGTGCTCGACGAGGCCGACCGCCTGTTCGACCTGGGCTTTGCCGAGGAGCTCGGCCGCATCCTCGCGCTGCTGCCGGCGAACCGCCAGAACCTGCTGTTCTCGGCCACCTTCCCGCCGGCCATCCAGGCGTTGGCCGACGGCATGCTGCACGAGCCCGCGATCGTCGACGTGCAGGGCGAGCCGGGCACCGAGCCGGCGATCGTGCAGCGCGTGATCGAGGTCGACGCGAACCGCCGCACCCAACTGCTGCGCCACCTGCTCGAACGGCACAAGGACGAATGGGACCGCGTGCTGGTCTTCGTCGCCACGCAGCATGCGGCGCAGATCGTGGCCGAGAAGCTCTACAAGAACGGCATCTATGCGGTGCCATTCCACGGCGACATCGCGCAGGGCACGCGCAGCGACATCCTGTCGCAATTCAAGCAGAGCCGCTGGGACGTGGTGGTCGCCACCGACCTCGCGGCACGCGGCCTCGACATTGCGCAGCTGCCGGTGGTGATCAACTACGACCTGCCGCGTTCGCCCACCGACTACATCCACCGCATCGGCCGCACCGGCCGTGCCGGGGAAAGCGGGCTTGCGATCAGCTTCGTGAGTGCGTCGACCGAGGCGCATTTCCGGCTCATCGAGAAACGCCAGGGTCTGAGCCTGCCGCGCGAGCGCATCGAGGGCTTCGAGCCGACCGAAGCGGCCGTGCCGCTCGTCGATGCGTCGGGCACCGGCGGCATCAAGGGCAAGCGGCCGAGCAAGAAGGACAAGCTGCGCGCGGCGGCCGCCAAGGCGACCGGGCAGGGCGAGTAGCCCCGCGCGCGGGCCGTTGCGTCAGCTGCTGGTGCGCACGCGGCGCGGCGCGGCGGGCGCGTCCATGCTGGTGCCGGTCACGACCCAGTAGATGAAGATCAGCACGGCGCCGGCGGTGCCGAACACAGACAGGCCCATGTAGCTGCCGCCGATGGCGAGCGCGTCGACCGGCGCGGCCGCGGTGCAGATCATGCTCGCGGCGCTCATGCCCACGTAGTGCATCGTGCAGACGGCCAGCGCCATCACAAGGGCTGCCGCCACCTGGTGCAGCAGCCGCCGCAGGTTGAAGGCCAGCCACAGCGCGGCGCCGGCCGCGGTAATGGCGATGGCCACCGACAGCGCCACGATGCCGAGGTCGAAGTCCATCGAGGCGCGCATGTTCATCGCGAACATGCCCATGTAGTGCATCACGCAGACCCCCACGCCCGCGAGCAGGCTGCCGGCCAGCCATCCGGGCTTGCTGAACCTGCGTCGACCGCCCGCGAGGTACAGCGCGATGCCTGAGATCAGGATCGCCGCCACCAGCGACACCGCGGTCAGCGGCACGTTGTACGAGATGCCCACCGGCAGCCGATAGGCCAGCATGCCGATGAAGTGCATCGACCAGATGCCGATGCCGCCGAGCGCCACCGCCGCGCAGGCCACGACGGCCAGGTTCGGGTTGCCGTCCGCGCCGACCATGCGCTTCGCGCAGATCAGCGCCACCAGCGATCCCGCGAACGAGATCAGGAACGAGAGCGCCACCAGCCCCAACGAGTATTCGGGCGACAGCATCTGGCCTACGACGAGGGGTGGCATGGGGACTCCTTCTGGATGGAAGAACGCCCGCCCCCGACACCGTTGTCAGGAGGCGTAACCAGACGTTCGTCGCGGAGTTTGTAACCTTTGTGTAGATAAGTAAACAGAATTTTGCATTTTTCACATTTTCTGGTCTTTGCCTCTGGGGCGGATCCGGTAGATCGCGTTGTTCCGGTCGGCCGACACATAGACCGTCCCGTCTGGGCCGACCGCCACGCCGGTCACCACGTAGGGCGCCGGCAGGCCCGGCCCGGGTGCGAGGCCGATCGGCAGGTCTTCGGCCACGGTGCGGCGGCTGCCGGTGGCGGGGTCGATCTCCACCAGGCGGCGCGCCGCGCTTTCGGCCACGATGAAGCTGCCCCAGGGCGTTTGCGCCAGGCCTTCGGGCAGCGCAAGGCCTTCGGCGATCGCGCGCAGCGGCGCGCTCGCGTCGAGCGGAATGCGCGTGAGCTTGCCGACCGCCTCGGTCACATAGAGCGCGCCGTCTTGGCCGAGGACCATCTGCACCGGGCCGCCAAGGCCGCTGGCGAGCACTTGCTTCTGTGCGAAGCCCGGCCCGCTGGCGCGCGTGATGCTGCCGGTCGCGATCTCGGCATAGATCACGCTGCCGTCGGCCATGGGCATCGCGTCGAACGGCGCCTTCAGGCCGTGCAGCGTCTCGACGGTGCGCAGCGTCTGCCGGTCGACCAGTTGCACCGTGCCGGTGAACCACGAGGCGAGCGCAAAGAGCCGGCCCGAGAGCCCGACCGAGAACGGGTAGTCGAGTTCGGGGTCGCGCTGCATGCGGAACACGTCGCGCACCTCGCCGGTGTGCACGTCGACCTGGCGGAAGCCGAACACGTCGGCCACCCACAGCGTGCGACCCTCGACCTTGAGGCCCGCGGGCGCGGCGAGCTTGCCGCTGGTGAGCGTGCGCAGCGCGCCCGTTGCCGGGTCGAAGGCCTGGATCTCGTTGTTGGCCATGTTCGACACGTAGATCGTGCCGTCGGGCGCAATGGCCAGGTTGTCGAGCGACGGACGCAGCTGCCGGGTCAGCGTCTTGCGGCCGCTGGCGAGCTCCACGCGCACCAGTTCGCCACTGCGCGCATCGACCACCCAGAGGTTGCCCTTGCCGTCAAGGTTGGCCGCGGCCGGAATCTTGAAGCCGTCGGCGATCACGGTCATGCTGCCGGTGGCGGGGTCGATCTTCACCACCTGGCCCTTGAACCACAACGGTCCGTAGAGCATGCCGTCGGGCCCGACCTCGAAGCCGTTGAAGCCGCCCATGTCCTTCTTGATGAGCCGCGGCGGCTTCTTGCCCTCGCGGTCGATCTCCCACAGCGCGTCGCCGAGGAACACCTGCGAGGCGTAGAGCTTGTTGCTGCGGCGGTCGAAGTCGACCGAATTGAGGCCCGGCAGGTCCTTGGCGAGCACGCGCATCGGCGCGTCGTCGTGCTCTCGGTAGCGCAGCATGCCCATGAGGTAGTTGGTCCATGCGAGTTCGCCGCGCGGCCCCACCGCGATGTCGTCGGCCTGGCCTTCGGGCGCCGGCACGAGCACGCGCGCGGCGCCGGTGCGGCGGTCGACTTCCCACAGCGTGTTGCCGAGCACCGAGCCGGCGAGCAGGCGCCCTTTCGTGTCGATGGCCAGGCCGTGCACCCCTGCGAACGCGGAGGGCGCCACCAGGGCCTCGGGCGGCCCCCAGGCATCGGGCCGCGTGGGCGGTTGCTGCGGCGCCGAGGGCGGAAAGACGCTGCTGCAGGCACCCAGCAGGGCGAGCGTGGCGGTCAGGGCGGTGGCTGCTGCAAAGCGGCGGAAGAACATGCTGCTTCTCTCCTTCTTCTGTGTGCGGACGAGTCTAGAAGGAGGCAGGGGCAATGCGGCCGTCGCGCGCGGGACATGCGGACTTTCATCCGCTCTCGGTTACCCGGGGTTCAGCCGCGCAGGAACTGCGTCACGGCGTGGATCACCAAGCCCACGAGCCCGCCCACCAAGGTGCCGTTGATGCGGATGAACTGCAGGTCGCGGCCAATGTGGCGCTCGAGCTCGACCGTCATCTCGGCGGCGTTCCACTCGGCGACGCGCCCTTCGATGTAGCGGCGGATGTCTTCGCGGTGGCGCTCGATCGCGGCCGGCGCGGCGGCTTCGAGCTGCTCGTTGATCCACCCGCGGATCGCGGCGTCGGCCTGCAGCCGCTGGCCCAGCGTGGCGGCCATCGCCGCGATGCGCCGGCCGATGGAGGAATCGCCGCGCCCCAGGTCGTCGTGCAGCCAGGCCAGCAGTTCGCTCCAGAGCCCGTGCAGGTACTCGCCGAGCGCGGGGTGGGCCATGAGTTCGGCCCGGATCTGCTCGCCGCGTGCGCGGAACTCGGGGTCGAGCTTGAGGCGCACCACGAAGTCGTCCATGAAGCTGTCGAAGCGCTTGCGCATCGGATGGCCGGGCTCGGCCGCGAGCTCTGCGATGGTGTTCGCCACCGCGGCCACGATCTTGCGCGTGGCCATCCTGGCCGCGACCTGGTCGAGGCCCACGTAGCGCAGCGTGCGGATCTCGCGCGCGATCGCTTCGGTGATGTGCGCTTGCACCTCCTCGCCCTCGAGCACGCCCGCGAGCTGCTGCAGCACGTCGTCGAGCAGCGCCTGGTGGCGCCCGCCCGCCGTGAGCGCATCGAGCGCCTGGCCCATGAGGCGCGACAGGTCGACCTTGCCGAGGCCTGCGGCCGCAGCGCGGCCCATGAAGACGCGCACGCGTTCATCGTCGAAGGCGCCCAGCCCGTAGCGCGCGGCGGCGATGCCCCATTCGCCGAGTTTCTCGCCGCTCGCGGGCCGCGCCAACCAGTCGGCGATGCGCGCCGCGGCATCGAACTCGCGCAGCTTTGCGAGCACCTGCGCGGTGCTCAGGAAGTTGTCGCAGATGAAGCCCGCGAGCTTGGCGCCGATGCGGTCCTTGTTGCTCGGGATGATCGCGGTGTGCGGGATCGGCAGGCCGAGCGGATGCCGGAACAGCGCCACCACCGCGAACCAGTCGGCGATCGCGCCGATCATGGCCGCCTCGGCGAACGCGGCCACGTAGCCCCAGGCGGGATGCACGTCGTGCATCGCACTGGCCAGCGCATAGAGCGCGGCCGCGGCGCACAGCAGGCCGAAGGCGATGCGTTTCATGGGCCGCGCGCGTCCACGGCTTCTTCGTCCTTCAGCCGATGGCCGGCGTGGCGGCGAGTCGCTCCATGAACAGCTCGCAGCGCGCGAGCTGCTCGAGGCTCACGAACTCGTCGGGCTGGTGCGCCTGCTCGATGCTGCCGGGGCCGCACACCACTGTGGGAATGCCGGCGTTCTTGAACAGGCCCGCCTCGGTGCCGAAGGCCACCAGCGTGGTGCGGTCCTCGCCCGCCAGGCGCTGGGCGAGCAGGGTGACCGGATCGTTCGCGCTGCCCAGGAAGCTCGGGATCTCGCAGATGGTGTCGAAGCTGAAGCCGGCATCGGGTGCCACCTTCTTCATCGCCGGCTCGAGCGTGCCGGCATAAGCCATCACTTCCTCCTGCATGCGCTTGGCGTCGGCGGTCGGCAGGTCGCGGAATTCGTAGCGGAACTCGGCATCGCGCGGCACCACGTTGTCGGCGATGCCGCCATGGAACTGGCCCACGCTCGCGGTGCTGAAAGGCACGTCGAAGCCTTCGTAGCGTGGTTCGCTGCGCTCGAAGCCCTCGGCCATGTCGCGCACCTTGCCGACCACGCGCGCGGCCATCTCGATCGCGTTGACTGACTTCGGCGTGAGCGAGGAATGCGCCTCCTTGCCGCGCACGCAGCAGCGGTAGCGGTACACGCCCTTGTGCGCGATGGCCGGCACCATGCTGGTCGGCTCGCCGACGATGCAGGCGAGCGGCTTGATGCCGGCATCGCGCATGTCGGCGATGAGCTCCTTCACGCCGAAGCAGCCGATCTCCTCCTCGTAGGTGAAGGCGAAGTGCATCGCGAACGGCGAATCGCTCTCGAGGAAGCGCTTCGCGTTCGACAGCGCGATGGCGATGAAGCTCTTCATGTCGGCCGAGCCGCGGCCGTAGAGGCGCTCGTTCTGCACCGTGGCCGAAAGCGGGTCGACGCTCCAGGCCTGGCCGTCCCAGGGCACCGTGTCGGTGTGGCCCGAGACGATCACGCCCGCCGGCTTGCCTTCGCCCAGCGTGGCGAACAGGTTGGCCTTGGTGCGCTCGGCGTTGTAGGTGATGCGGCTCTTGACGCCGAGTGCCGCGAGGTGGGCCTGCGCAAGGTCGATCAGCTGGAGGTTGCTGTTCGCGCTGATGGTGTTCATGCGAACCAAGGTTTGCGCCATCTGGAGGCTCTGGGGAGAAAGCGTGTGCTGCATGCAACACATTCTCCCGGAAGTCGGCACCGGGCGCTGCCGGGTATCGGCGCTTTCATGACGACGGGGTAGCCTCATCTTCGATTTTCACGGTCTCGATGGAGGACACACCATGCGCATTTCCCTGCCGATCGTCTGGGCCGCAGCGGCCGTGCTGGGCCTCGCCGGCTGCGCCGCCACGGCGCCCCCGGGCCGCCTTGCAACACTCGATGGCCAGCCGCCGCTGGTGATCGCCCACCGCGGCGCCTCGGGCTACCTGCCGGAGCAGACGCTCGAAGCCTATGTGCGCGCCATCGAACAGGGCGCCGACGTGATCGAGATGGACCTGGTCTCCACGAAGGACGGCGTGCTGATCGCGCGCCACGACCCGAACCTCGCGACCAGCACCGACGTGGCGAAGCATCCGCGCTTCGCTGCGCGCAAGAAGACCATCAAGGTCGACGGCGAGACCCAGACCGGCTGGTTCTGCAACGACTTCACGCTGGCCGAGGTCAAGATGCTCGGCGCCATCGCGACCGATCCCGAGCGGCCGCAGCAGTACAACGGCAAGTTCAAGGTCGCGACCTTCCAGGAGATCATCGACCTGGCCAAGGCCAAATCGAAGGAAACCGGCCGCACCATAGCGATCTACCCCGAGACCAAGAACCCGACCTACTTCCGCGACCTCGGGCTCGCGATGGAGGACAAGGTGGTCGCCGCGCTCACGGCCGCGGGCTGGAACAGCAAGGCCGCGCCGGTGTTCGTGCAGTCCTTCGAGCCCGGCAGCCTGAAGATCCTGCGGGCCAGGGGACTCAACGCCAAGCTGGTGCAGCTCATCGACGGCGACGGCATCGACATGGCCACCGGCGCCATGACCTACGCCGTGCCCTTCGACCGCCCCTACGAATGGACCAAGGCCGGCGACAGGCGCAACTTCGACGTGATGGTCACGCCCGCCGGGCTGGCGGAGATCAAGACCTATGCCGACGGCATCGGTCCGTGGAAGCGCTACATCGTCAGCTTGAAAGGCGTCATCGGGCCCGACGGCAAGCCGGTGGACCTGAACCGCGACGGCAAGGTCGACGACGCCGACGCGACCTCGGTCTCGCCCACGTCGCTCGTGGCCGATGCGCACAAGGCGGGCCTGTTCGTGCACCCCTTCACCTTCCGCAACGAGTCGCGCCGGCTCGCGGCCGACTACGACAAGGACGGCGCCAAGGAATACGCAGCCTACTACCGGCTCGGCGTGGACGGTGTCTTCACCGACTTTCCGGACACCGCGCTCGCGGCGCGTGCGGACTACCTGAAGCGCATGGGCCGCTAAGGGTTTGCCTGGGCACGGTCTTTGCGGAGGTTCTCGCAAAGCCTAGACTGTGCCCATGAAACTCATCGATTCGCTCGTCACGCAGGCGGCCGGCATCGCCGCCGTCCGGCGCGACCTCCATGCCCATCCCGAACTCTGCTTCGAAGAAGTCCGCACCGCCGACGTGGTGGCAGGCAAGCTCACCGAATGGGGCATTCCCATCCACCGCGGCCTGGGCACCACCGGCGTGGTGGGCATCGTCAAGAACGGCACCAGCAACCGTGCCGTGGGCCTGCGCGCCGACATGGACGCGCTGCCCGTCACCGAACTCAACACCTTCGCGCATGCCAGCAAGCACCAGGGCAAGATGCACGCCTGCGGCCACGACGGCCACACGGCCATGCTGCTGGCCGCGGCGCAGCACCTTGCGAAGCACCGCAACTTCGACGGCACCGTCTACCTGATCTTCCAGCCCGCGGAAGAGGGCGGCGGCGGCGCGCGCGAAATGATCAAGGAGGGGCTGTTCGACCAGTTCCCGATGGACGCGGTGTTCGGCATGCACAACTGGCCCGGCATGAAGGCGGGCCAGTTCGCCGTGAGCCCTGGTCCGGTCATGGCCTCGGGCAACAAGTTCTTCGTCAACGTGATCGGCAAGGGCGGCCATGCGGCGCTGCCGCAGACCGGCATCGACCCGGTGCCGATCGCCTGCGAGATCGTGCAGGCCTTCCAGACCATCCTCACGCGCAAGATGAAGCCGACCGACTCGGCCGTGATCTCGGTCACCACGATCCATGCCGGCGAGGCCAACAACGTGATCCCCGACAGCTGCGAACTCTCGGGCACGGTGCGAACCTTCTCGCTCGAAGTGCTCGACATGATCGAGGCGCGCATGAAGCAGGTCTGCGACCACATCTGCGCCGCGCACGACGCCACCTGCGAATTCCGCTTCGAGCGCTACTACCCGCCCACGGTCAACACCGAGGCCGAGGCCGATTTCGCGCGCCGCGTGATGGGCGGCATCGTCGGCGCCGAGAACGTGCTCCGGCAGGAGCCCGCGATGACCTCGGAGGACTTCGCCTTCATGCTGCAGGCCAAGCCCGGCGCTTATGCCTTCATCGGCAACGGCGACGGTTCGCACCGCGACGTGCACCACGGCGAGGGCCCGTGCACGCTGCACAACGCGAGCTACGACTTCAACGACGACCTGATCCCGCTCGGCGCCACCTGCTGGGTGCAGATCGCCGAGCAGTTCCTGGCGCCCAAGCCCGGGGGAGCGGCGTCTTGATCGGCATCGGCGAGGCGTTCTCGCCGCGCTACGCCCAGGCGCGCCAGAAGTTCCTGCAGGCCTGCGTGAGCGCGGGCCTCGTGGTCGAGCCGCATGCACACCCCGAGAAGGGCCGCGACGGCGAGGCGCTGTCGATGGACGTGGCGCTCGACGGCGAACCCGGCGCCGAGCGCCTGCTCATCGTGACCAGTGCCTGCCACGGCGTCGAGGGCCATTGCGGCAGCGGCGTGCAGGTGTTTGCGCTGCACGATACCGAATGGCGCGAGAAGGCGCGCGCGCAGGGCGTGGCGGTGCTCTACATCCATGCGCTCAACCCGCACGGCTTTTCGCACGGCCGCCGCGTGACGCACGAAAACGTCGACCTCAACCGCAATTTCGTCGACTTCTCGCAGCCGCTGCCCGTCAACGAGGCCTACGCCAGCCTGCATCCGCTGCTCGTCCCCGACACCTGGCCGCCGACGCCCGAGAACCAGGCCGCGATCGGCCAGTGGATCGAGGCGCATGGCGCCACGGCGTACCAGGCCGCGGTCACGAGCGGCCAGTACCAGTTCGACGACGGCCTGTTTTTCGGCGGCACCGAGCCGACCTGGAGCAACCGGACCCTGCGTGCGGTGCTGCAACGGCATGCCGGCGGGGCACGCCGGCTCGCATGGATCGACCTGCACACGGGGCTCGGGCCGAACGGCATCGGCGAGCGCATCTTTGCCTGCCGCGACGACCCGGCCGCCTATGCGCGCGCCAACGCCTGGTGGGGCACGCCCGCGGCGCCGGTCACCTCGATCTACGACGGTTCTTCCAGCTCGGCGCTGCTGCGCGGGCTGATGTGGGATGCCGCGTACCAGGAATGCCCGCGGGCCGAGTACACCGGCATCGCGCTCGAGTACGGCACGCTGCCGATGCTCGAAGTGACAGGTGCGCTGCGCGCCGACCACTGGCTGCACAAGCACCCGGCGGCGCCGGCCGACCTGGCCGACGGCATCCGCGCGCGCATGCGCGAGGCCTTCTATACCGACGCCGACGCCTGGCGCGGGCAGGTCATCAGCCAGGCACGGCAGGCGATGTTCCAGGCCGTCGACGGCCTGGCGCCCTGATGCGCGGCCTCAGGTCCTGATGCGCCCGTCGCCCGTGATCATCGAAAGCTCGACGAACTTCGAGCCCACGTGGTTGCGCGGCGAGAACGAGACCTCGAAACCGCCGAATGGCTGGCGATCGATGCTTTCGAGCCCGGCAATCAGGCCCTCGCGCGTGGGCTTGCCCGGTGCGCGGCGCAGGCCTTCGACCAGCACCTTGGCCGCGAGATAGCCTTCCAGGCTCGAGAAGTTGGCGCTCGCGCCTGCGCCGGCCTTCTTCACCGCCTCGCTGAATTCGCGCGTGATCGCGTTCGCCGGGTTGTAGGGCGACGGCACAACCTGCGTCACCATGACGCCCGCGCCCTGCTTGCCGAGTTCGTCGGCCAGCGCCTGCGTGCCCACGAACGACACATTGAAGAAGGTGCCGCCGTAGCCCGCCTTGCGTGCTTCGCGGATGAAGGCGGCGCAGGCCTTGTACGCACCCACCTGCACCACCGCGTCGGGGCGCGCGGCCGTGATGCTCTTGACCGCCTGCGCCACGTCCACCGAGTTACGCTCCACCGTCGCGAGCGCCACCGGCTGGAGCTGCTGCTGCGACAGCGCCAGCGTCACGCCGTCGAGCCCGGCCTTGCCGTAGGCATCGTTCTGGTAGAAGACCGCGATCTTCTTCAGGCCCAGGTGCGTGAGCTGCTTCACGATCAGCGCGGTCTCGTCGTTGTATGAGGCGCGCAGGTGGAACACGTTGCGGTGGAAGGGCTCGCGCAGCGACATCGCGCCGGTGAACGGCGCGATGAACGGCACCTTCTCCTTCACCGCCAGCGGCAGCGCCGCCATGCTCGTGGGCGTGCCGATGTAGCCGAAGAGCGCGAACACGTCTTCCTCGATCAGCTTCTGCGTGTTGGCCGCGCAGCGGTCGGGCTCGTAGCCGTCGTCGAGGTTCTTGATCACCACGCTGCGCCGTCCCGGCTGCGCGTTGTACTGGTCGAGGAAGAGCTTGGCGCCCTGGTGGAACTGGATGCCGAGCTGCGCGGCCGGCCCCGTGAAGGCGGCCGACTGGCCCAGCACCAGCGGCCCTTCGCCCTGGGCCCGCGCCCAGTGGGTGACGCCCAGCGCCGCCGCACCGGCTGCCACGGAAAAATGTCTGCGATTCATCATGGTGAAAAACCTCTTCTGCGCGCCCCCGCGCCACAAGCTGGAAAACTTTAGACTCGCCGGATGGTCGATGCCCCGGTCTCTGGTCCCACTGCTGCTGTTCTCCCCACCACGTCCACGGTGCTTGGTGCCTGTCCGCACGACTGTCCGGACACCTGCGCCCTGGTCACCACCGTGCAGGACGGCGTGGCCGTGAAGCTGCAGGGCAATCCGGCCCATTCGCACACGGCGGGCGTTCTCTGCACCAAGGTGTCGCGCTACATCGAGCGCAACGACCATCCCGAGCGTCTGGTCCAGCCGATGAAACGGACCGGCCCCAAGGGCAGCGGCCAGTTCGAACCGGTCAGCTGGGACAGCGCACTCGACGCCATCGCCGCGCAACTCCGCACATTTCAGACAGATCCAGAAACAATTGTGCCTTACAGTTACGCAGGCACGATGGGATTGGTGCAGGGCGAATCGATGGACCGGCGCTTTTTCCACAAGCTCGGCGCCTCGCTGCTCGACCGCACGATCTGCTCCATGGCGGGGGGCGAGGCAATGGTCTACACGCTCGGCGCCAAGGTCGGCATGCGGGTCGAGTTCTTCGCCGAGGCCAGGCTGATCCTGATCTGGGGCAGCAATTCCATTGCCAGCAACCTGCATTTCTGGCGCCATGCCCAGGCCGCCAAGCGCGCCGGGGCACGCCTGGTGTGCATCGATCCGCGCCGCACCGAGACCGCCGACAAGTGCGACGAGCACATCGCGCTGCTGCCCGGTACCGACGCCGCGCTGGCCCTGGCCCTGATGCACGAACTCATCGTGCACGACTGGCTCGACCACGACTACATCGCGCACCACACGCTCGGCTGGGAACAACTGCGCGAGCGCGCGCTGCAATGGCCGCCATCGCGCGCGGCGGCCGTGTGTGGCGTGCCCGAAGCGCAGATCGTCGCGCTGGCGCGCGAATACGGCACCACCAGGCCAGCCGCGATCCGCCTCAACTACGGCATGCAGCGCGTGCACGGCGGCGGCAACGCGGCGCGCGCCATCGCGTGCCTGCCCGCGCTCGTGGGCGCCTGGCGCGACCGTGCGGGCGGGCTGCTGCTGAGCAGCTCGGGCCACTTTCCGGCCGACCGGGCTGCGCTGCAGCGGCCCGACCTGCTTGCGGGCCGCCGGCCGCGCACCATCAACATGAGCACCATCGGCGATGCGCTCTCCGACCGCGAGAAGCCCATCAAGGCCATCGTGGTCTACAACAGCAACCCGGTCGCGGTGGCGCCCGATTCGGGCAAGGTGGTGGCGGGCTTCGCGCGCGGAGACCTGTTCACCGTGGTGCTCGAGCAGTTCCGCACCGACACAGCCGACTACGCCGACTACCTGCTGCCCGCCACCACGCAGCTCGAACACTGGGACATCCACTGCAGCTACGGCCACACCGACGTGCTGCTGAATCGCCCCGCAGTGGCCCCGCGCGGCGAGGCGCGCAGCAACGCCTGGGTGTTCCGCGAGCTGGCGCGCCGCATGGGCTTCGACGAGCCCTGCTTCTCGGACGACGACGAGGCGCTGTGCCGCATGGCCTTCGCGCCCGGCGCGATCGACCAGGACGCATTGCGCGCGAAGGGCTTCGCGAGCCTCGCGCTGCCCGAGGCGCCTTTTGCCGAAGGCCGCTTCCCGACGCCGTCGGGCCGCTGCGAGTTCTTCAGTGCGCGACTCGAAGCGCAGGGGCTCGACGGGCTGCCCGACCATGTGCCCAACCATGAGCCGGCAGGCAGTTCGGCCGCGTTTCCGCTCGCGATGATCTCGCCGCCCGCACGCAACTTCCTCAACTCGACCTTCGTCAACGTCCGGAGCCTGCGCGCCATCGAGGGCGAGCCGCTGCTCGAGATCCATGCGGCCGATGCGGCCGCGCGCGGCATCGAGGACGGCGCCATCGTGCGCGTGTTCAACCAGCGCGGCGAGCACCGCTGCCGCGCCGAGGTCTCGCGCCGGGCGCGGCCCGGGGTGGTGCACGGCATGGGCATCTGGTGGCGCAAGTTCGGCCTGGACGGCACCAACGTCAACCAGCTCACGAGCCAGCGCCTGACCGACATCGGCCGTGGCCCGACCTTCTACGACTGCCTCGTGGAGGTGGAGCGCGCGTGAGGCCGGTCGCTGCCGCCGCCGTCGCGCTCGCCGGCACGCTGCTGCTCGGGGGCTGCGCCGACATGGGCTACTACTGGCAGTCGGCGAGCGGCCACCTCGGCATCATGCGGGCCGCCAGGCCGGTGCCCGACTGGCTCGCGGACCCGGCCGCCTCCGAGGCGCTCAAGGCCAAGCTCGCACTCGCGCAGCGCATCCGCCGCTTCGCGGTGACCGAGCTGGCGCTGCCCGACAACCCGAGCTACACCTCGTACGCCGACCTGCAGCGCCGGGCCGCGGTGTGGAACGTGGTGGCCGCGCCGCCGTACTCGCTCACGCTCGAGACCTGGTGCTTCCCGGTGGCGGGCTGCGTGGGCTATCGCGGCTACTACGACGAGGCCGCGGCAAGCGCCGAAGCCGAGGCGCAGCGCGCGAAGGGCCTCGAGGCCGCCGTGTACCCGGTGCCGGCCTATTCCACGCTCGGCTGGATGAACTGGGCGGGCGGCGATCCGCTGCTGTCCACCTTCATCGGCTACCCCGAGGGCGAGCTGGCGCGCATCGTGTTCCACGAGCTTGCGCACCAGGTGCTCTACGTGCCGGGCGATACCGTCTTCAACGAGTCGTATGCCACGGCCGTCGAGCGCATCGGCGGCGCGGCCTGGCTCGCGCGCGAGGCCGGCGAGGCGGCGCGTACCGAATACGCGCGCTTCGACGCGCAGCGCCAGCAATTCCGCGCGCTGGCGCTCTCGACGCGGCGCGCGCTCAACGCGGTGTACGCCTCGGCCGAAGCCAAGGCGGGCGACTGGGTGGCCGTCGACGCGATGAAGAAGGCGGCCATGGACGACTTCCGCGCACGCTATGCGCAGTTGCGCGCCGGCTGGCAGGGCCCGCGCCAGGGCGCCTACGACGGCTGGGTGGCGCGCGCGAACAACGCGGCCTTTGCGGCGCAGGGCGCCTACGACGACCTGGTGCCGGCCTTCGAGGCGCTGTTCGAGCGCCAGGGCCGGCAGTGGCCGCGCTTCTACCAGGAGGTGCGCCGCATCGCCGCGCTGCCCACCGACGCCGAGCGCCGCCAGGCCCTGCAGGCCGCGAGCGGCGTGCAACAGACACGACACGAAGAGCACAACCACGGAGATCAGCACGGTGCCTGACATTGAAATCGAAAGAAAGCACGCGCTCGGCATCGCGGGCGCCCGCAGGGTCGCGCGCCGGTGGGTCCGGCAGGTCGAGCAGGAGTACGGCCTTGCCTGCAGCTACACCGAGGGCGAGACCTGCGACGTCGCCGAGTTCAGCCGCGCCGGCATCGACGGCAAGGTCGAGGTCACGGCCGACAGCCTGCGGCTGGAGGCCACGCTGGGCTTCCTGTTCAGCAGCTTCAGCCAGCAGATCGAGCAGAAGATCGCGGGCAAGCTCGACGCGCTGCTGGGCAGCCCCGGCGCCACGCGCTTTGCCTGAACGGGCCGGGCACACTCTCGTGCCATGACCCATCCCGATTCCTCTTCTTCCCCTGCGGGTCCGCTGGCCGGCCTCAAGGTCGTCGAGCTCGGCCAGTTGATCGCCGGGCCGTTCGCGGCGCGCACGCTGGCCGACTTCGGCGCCGACGTGATCAAGATCGAGCCTCCCGGCGCGGGCGACCCGCTGCGCACCTGGCGGCTGCTGAAGGACGGCACCTCGGTCTGGTGGCAGGTGCAGTCGCGCAACAAGCGTTCGCTCGCGCTCGACCTGCGTCAGCCCGAGGCTCAGGCGATCGTGCGGCAGCTCGCAGCCGAGGCCGATGTGCTGGTCGAGAACTTCCGGCCCGGCGCAATGGAAGGCTGGGGGCTCGGCCCCGACGCGCTGCTGGGCGCCAACCCCGCGCTCGTGATGCTGCGCATCAGCGGCTACGGCCAGACCGGCCCCTACCGCGACAGGCCCGGCTTCGGCGTGGTGGCCGAGGCCATGGGCGGACTGCGCCACCTCACGGGCGAGCCGGGCCGCGTGCCGGTGCGCGTGGGCGTGTCGATCGGCGACACCCTGGCGTCGCTGCACGGCGTCATCGGCGTGCTGATGGCGCTGCAGCACCGCCATGCCACCGTGAGCGCCGCGCATCCGAAAGGCCGCGGCCAGGTGGTCGACGTGGCGCTCTACGAAGCCGTCTTCAACTGCATGGAAAGCCTGCTGCCCGAGTACAGCGCCTTCGGGGCGGTGCGCGAGGCGGCCGGCAGCGCGCTGCCGGGCATCGCGCCGACGAATGCCTACCGCTGCGGCGACGGCGGCTACGCCATCGTGGCGGGCAACGGCGACAGCATCTTCCGCCGCCTCATGGCCTGCATCGGCCGGCCCGAACTGGCGGCCGATCCGGCCCTGGCGAGCAACGCGGGCCGGGTCGCGCAGGTCGAGATGCTCGATGCCGCGATCGGCGACTGGGCCGCCGCGCGAACGGTGGACGAGGTGCTCGCCGCGCTGGAGGCGGCGCAGGTGCCGGCCGGGCGCATCTACACCATCGCCGACATTGCTGCCGATCCGCACTATGCGGCGCGCGGCATGCTGCAGCAGGTGCGCATGCCCGACGGCAGCGCGCTCGCGGTGCCCGGGTTCGTACCCAAGCTGTCGCTCACGCCGGCCGGCCACCGGCGCAACGCACCGGCGCTCGGTGCCGATACCGACGCGGTGCTGAAGGAGATCGGACTCAGCGCCGAGCAGATCGCCGCGCTGCATGCGCGCGGCATCGTCGGCTGAAGGTGGGCCTCAGCCGCGCAGCGATTCAATGAGGTCGATGTACTTCTGCTTGGCTTCGTCGCCGCCCGTGCCCTTGTTGGCGGTCCAGGCGTCCCACTTGGCGCGCGCGACGATGTCGCTGAAGCTGGGCTTCTTGGCGGTGTTGTCGCCTTCGGTCGCCTGCTTGAACAGGCCGTAGATCTTGAGCAGCGTCGGGTTGTCGGGGCGCTCGGCCAGGAGCTTGGAATTGGCCTGGGCGGCTTCGAATCGGGCGTTGAGGTCGTCGGACATTGGCGGTCAATCTGAAGAAGTTGGGTCGGATGGCGCATCTTACGGCGCGGTACGCCTTGGTACCGCGCCGTGGTTCACTCGGACAGCCCGGCGCGGGCCAGCTCCACGTCGAGGCGTTCCTTGGCATCGGCCGGCGTCAATGCCGCGGCCTTCTCGTACAGCCGCGTGGCCTCGCCCATGCGGCCGTCGCCGTGCAGCATGAGCAGCGCGCGGCCGTATTCCATGAGCGCGCCCGGAGAATGCGGGTTCAGCTGGAGACCGCGCTCGAACAGCTCGACCGCGGTCTCGGCACGCACGCCGTAGGTCATGCGGCCCACCAGCGCACCGACCTTGTCGATCACTTCGGCATGGAAGGCGGCGAGCGCCACATGCGCGTCGGCATGGGCGGGCTGCAGTTCGATCACGCGCTCGAGCGCATGCTTGAGCTTGCTGCCGAGCCCCTGCGCCAGCGCGCGCGCCACGCTGATGCCCTGGCTGTAGCGGCCCAGCGCATACGACTGCCAGTAGAGCGCATGGCAGTTGTCGGGTTCGGCCTCCGCCTGCGCGCCCGCGCGCTCGATCACATGGCGGAACATCGCGAGCCGCACCGATTCGCGCGGCTCCAGGTAGTTGGCGTAGACGGCCGTGGCCTGGTTGGCGAGCAGCAGCCCGTCGGCGCCGTGCGCGAGGCCGAGCGCGGCAGCCAGCTCGAACTGGCCGCTGTGGTACAGCGCCCAGCCCTCGGCCAGCGGGTCGCCCGCGGCGGGCGGCGGTAGCGCATGGCCGGCATGCAGCCGGTGCCAGTGGTCGAGCAGGCTGTGGGCGTCGTAGCGCGGCACGTCGGGGTAGGGCAGCGGCGTCCAGGGTTCCGCCGCCGCAGCAGCAACCGGACCGGCGGACATCAGCGAGAGCGGCTTGAAGTCGGGCATGGCTTTCACTTGCGCTAGGCAGCCACGCGGGAGGAGGCTGCCGAGGGCCGCGCGGCGGCGGCGTTCTCATCGTGATCTTCGCCGCCGTAGGCGTGGCTCAGTGTCAGCAAATGCCGCCGCTGTTCGCGTCCGAGGTAGGGCGCGAGCAGGTGCAGCGTGTGCTGGGCGCCGCGCATCAGCGCACCCTGCGCATGGCTCGGTTCGAGCGCCTCACGCGGATTGCGCACGTATTCGTAGCTGAGCCAGTAGGTCAGCACCACGACCATGCTCTGCGCCAGCGTGTCGATCTCGTCGGCATCGATGTCGAGGTGGCCGGCTCGCCCGAGCCCCTCGACCAGCGTGCGGATCGCGCGCGCCTTGTTCTTGAGCACGAGCTGGAACTGCGTCTCGAGATGCCGGTTCTTGCTCAGCAGGTCGTTGAGGTCGCGGTAGAGGAAGCGGTAGCGCCAGATCAGCTCGAACAAGCTGTGCATGAAGAACCAGGCGTCCTCCACGTCGTGCACGCCTTCGCTCGCGTGCAGCAGCTCGTTGAGCTCGGCTTCATAGCCTTCGTAAAGCCGGTTGATCAGCTCTTCCTTGGCGGGGTAGTGGTAGTAGAGATTGCCCGGGCTGATGTTCAGTTCGCCCGCCACGAGCGTGGTGGAGACGTTCGGCTCGCCGAATCTGTTGAAAAGCGCGAGTGCGGCTTCGAGGATGCGTTGCGCGGTTCGGCGTGGCGCCTTCTTGGCCATGTCGGTCCCCAGGTTTGTCTCTTGGGAACACTCTAGCGCATGTGCGCTGCAGCATGAACCGGCAGGGCCATGTTTTGCGGCAGCGCGCATTTTGTGCACCGCCGCAAAAAGAAGAAGACGGTCGCCTACGCGGCCTTGCCGGTGCCGCGCCGCACGGTCTTCTTGGCGGCCGTGGCCGTGGGGGCTGCGCTGCGGCCAGCGGTCTTGCGGCTCGCGCCGCGCGCCGGTGCGGCGGCCTTGCCGGCGCGCTGCAGCTCGGCCTCGAGCGCTGCCACGCGGGCCTGCAGTGCGGCGTGCTCGGCTGGCGAGGGATAGCCGATCTTTTCGAGGGCGCGTCCCACCCGTTCTTCGAAGATGTTCTCGAGCTTGCCCCACTGGCCTGCGGCCTTGGTGCCGAACTCGCTGGCAAATCCCGTCATGCGCGCCTGGGCCTGCGCAAGCGTTTCCTCGGCCGCCTGCTGCGTCTTCTTCTGCATGCCGGTGCCGTCCTTCACCAGCGCCTCGAAGGCCTTGCTGCCTTCCTGCTGCATCTTGGCGAAGGCGCCGAGCCCTGCGAGCCAGATCTGCTGCGCGGAATCCTTGATGCGGTCGGCGTTCTTGCCGCCTTGTTCGTCGTCGTCCTGGGTCGCCATGGGGTGTTCCTGTGAAAGCAAAGGGTCGGGCCACTCTAGCCGGAAGCCGCCTCCACCTTTAGAGCCGCGCACCTATCCTCCAGCGGCGCGGCTCGCTTCGAGATGGGTTTTCGCGCGCTCGGCCAGCGCCATCTCACCCGGCGTCTGCGGGATGTAGGGCTGCACCGGCAGCGGACGGCCATGCGAATCGACCGAGACGAAGACGATCAGGCATTCGGTGGTCTTGTCCATCGAGCCGCCCTTCATGTCGCCGCTGCGCACCTCGACCGAGATGTTCATGCTGGTCTTGCCGGTATAGGCCAGCCGCGCTTCGACCTCCACCAGGTCGCCGATCATGATCGGATGGTGAAAGCGGATGCTGCCGATGAACGCCGTCACGCAATAGCGCTTGGCCCAGCTGGTGGCGCAGGCGTAGCCCGCCTCGTCGATCCACTTCATGACGGTGCCGCCATGGACCTTGCCGCCGAAGTTCACGGTGCTGGGCTCGGCCAGGAACCGGAGGGTGATGGAAGACATGCGCCGCCTTTGCAACTGTTAAATCTGGGGAGCGCAATTATGCGAGGCGCCCGCCGCCGGAATGCACCGCCGGTCGGCCCGGCAGGCGCGTTCAGCCGCGGCCGAACAGCTCGGCCAGCGTGCGCCGCAGCCAGGCATTGCCGGCATCGGCATGGAAGCGCTCGTGCCAGTGCTGCTTGACCGCGTAGGCCGGCAGTTCGAACGGCGGCTCCAGCAACTTGACCGGCTCCTGCGTGACGAGCACCTTGCCGAGGATCGCCGGCACGATCACGATCAACTCGGTGTGTGCCACGATGCGCGCCACGCTCAGGAAGCTCGACAGGCTGACCACCACGTGGCGCCGCAGGCCGAGCCGCGCGATGGTCTTGTCGACGATGGCATGGCCGGTGCCCGACGAGGCCACCACCGCGTGCGCCTCGGTCTCGAAGCGCTTCTGCGTGAGGCGCGCGCCGATGCGCGGATGGTTGCGCGCCGCGAGGCAGACGAAGTTCTGCATGAAGAGCGTCTGCTGGTAGAAGCCCGCGTCGAGCTGCGGCATGAAGCCCACCGCCAGGTCGACCGCGCCGTCCTCGAGCCGGCGCGCGCTCTCGGTCGAGATGATCTCGGTCTCGATGCGCACCCCGGGCGCGGCCTGCCGCAGGTGGTCGAGCAGGCCCGGCAGCAGCACCACCTCGCTGATGTCGGTCATGCAGATGCGGAAGCTGCGCTGCGCGGTGGCCGGATCGAAGCTGGCGCGCCCGCCCTTGGCGCGGTTCAGCCGGTCGAGGATGTCGAGCACCAGCGGCTGGATCTGCCGCGCATAGGGCGTGGGCTCCATGCCGCGCGAGGTGCGCACGAACAACCGGTCGCCGAAATGCGTGCGCAGCCGCGCCAGCGCGGTGCTTGCGGCCGACTGCGAAAGGCCGAGCCGCTCGGCGGCGCTCGACACGTTGGCCGTCTTGTAGACCTCGTCGAACACCAGCAGCCATTCGAGATCGAGCTGGGCCATGTCGCCACTCCTGTGCGTCGTGTGAAGCCACCATTATCGAAAAATGCGATCGGGCCTATCGCCCGAGACCTGTTGCGCCAATAGTAGTGCCGGCGCAAGATCGCCGCTTGCCCAGGAGCCACGGCCACACGCCGCCGGAGACCACGAATGAACCCCACTGCCAGCAAGCCGGCCGCCCCGGCTCCCGCCAATGCGGCCGAGCGCCGTGCCTACTACGAGCGCATTCGCCCACTGAACCTCACGCCGCTGTGGGAGTCGCTGCATGCGCTGGTGCCACGCGAGCCCGCTACGCCGTGCGTGCCCGCGCTCTGGCGCTACGACGAGATCCGGCCGCTGCTGATGGCGTCGGCCGAGCTCATCACCGCCGAGGAGGCCGTGCGCCGCGTGCTCGTGCTCGAGAACCCCGCGCTGCCCGGCAACTCGTCGATCACGCAGTCGATCTACGCCGGCCTGCAGCTCATCATGCCGGGCGAGGTCGCACCGTCGCACCGCCATGTGCAGTCGGCGCTGCGCTTCATCGTCGACGGCAAGGGCGCCTACACCACCGTGGGCGGCGAGCGCACCACCATGTTCCCGGGCGACTTCATCATCACGCCGTCGTGGGCCTGGCACGACCATGGCAACGAGGGCATCGGTGGCACGGTGGAGCCGGTGGTCTGGCTCGACGGCCTCGACATCCCGATGCTGCGCTTCTTCGATGCCGGCTTCGCCGAGAACGACGATGCCAAGGTGCAGCATGTGGCACGCCCCGAGGGCAACAGCCTCGCGCGCTTCGGCCACAACATGGTGCCGGTGCGCCACGACCATGTGTCGCCGACCTCGCCGATCTTCAACTATCCCTACGCCCGCAGCCGCGAGGCGCTGGCCCTGCTGCAGAAGCAGGAGGCGCCCGATGCCTGGCTCGGCCACAAGCTGCGCTACATCAACCCGCTGACCGGCGGCGCGCCGATGCCGACCATCGGCCCCCAGCTGCAGCTGCTGCCCAAGGGCTTTGCGGGCCGATCGCATCGCACGACCGACGGCACCGTCTACAGCGTGGTCGAGGGCCGCGGCACGGCCGAGATCGCGGGCCAGCGCTTCGACTTCGCGCCGCGCGACACCTTCGTCGTGCCCTCGTGGGCGCCGCTGCGCCTGCTGGCGCCGGGCGAAGACGTGGTGCTGTTCAGCTTCTCGGACCGTCCGGTGCAGCAGGCCATGGGCGTGCTGCGCGAAGCCTTCCTCGACGACGCCTGAAGCGCGGCGACCGCTTCCGTTATTTTCTTGTTCGACCGTGTGCCGCCCCGAGCGGCAGGAGTTCCCCATGTCCTTCGTCTTCACGCCCCCTTCGATCGTCGGCCTGCCCATCGTGGGCAGCGACCAGCAGTTTCCTGTGCGCCGCGTCTACTGCGTGGGCCGCAACTACGCGGCGCACGCGCGCGAGATGGGTTTCGACCCCGACCGGGAGCCGCCGTTCTTCTTCTGCAAGCCCAATGACGACGCCTCGGTGGTGCCGGTGGCCGAAGGCCAGACGGGCGCCATTCCCTATCCGCCGCTCACCAGCAACTACCACTATGAGGCCGAGCTCGTCGTCGCCATCGGCAAGGGCGGCCGCGACATTCCGGTCGAGCAGGCCGCGAGCCACATCCACGGCTATGCGGTGGGCCTCGACATGACGCGCCGCGACTTGCAGATGAAGATGCGCGAACAGGGCCGCCCGTGGGAGATCGGCAAGGCCTTCGACTTCTCGGCACCCATCGCGCCGCTGCGCACGCTGGCCGACGTGGGCGAGATCAACGATGGCGCCATCGTGCTGGAGGTCGACGGCGAGGTGCGCCAGAAGAGCGACATCACGCACCTGATCTGGTCGGTGAACGAAGTGATCGCCAATCTGTCGACGCTCTTCACCCTGCAGCCCGGCGACCTGATCTTCACAGGCACGCCCGAAGGCGTGGGCGCGGTGAAGCCCGGGCAGACGATCAAGGTCGGCATCGACCGCCTGCCCTCGCTCACCGTGCGCATCGACTGACCGGCCATGACCCGCTCGCAGAAGAACCCTCCCACCGTGCTGCTGGTTGGCGGCGGCATCGGCGGCATGGCCGCGGCGCTGGCGCTCGCGCGGCTCGGCGTGTCGATCGACCTGCTCGAGCAGAGCGCCACCATCGGCGAGATCGGCGCCGGCCTGCAGCTCGGCCCGAATGCGTTTGCGGCGCTCGACGCACTCGGCGTGGGCGAGGCGGTGCGGCGCGACTCGGTGTTCACCGACCGGCTGGTGATGATGGACGCCGTCGACTGCAGCGAAGTCGCCTCGGTGCCGGTGGGCGAGGGGTTCCGCGCGCGCTTCGGCAATCCGTACGCGGTGAGCCACCGGGCCGACCTGCACGGCGCGATCCACGAGGCGGTGAAACGCCATCCGCTGATCCGCTTCCACACCTCGGCGCAGGTCGAAGCCATCGACAGCGGCGCGCGCGGCGTGACCGCGGTCACGCGCGACGGCCGGCGCTTCCAGGCCGACGCGATCGTCGGCTGCGACGGCGTCAAGTCGGTGGTGCGCGCGCAGATCGTGGGCGATGCGCCGCGGGTGTCGGGCCATGTGGTTTACCGCGCCGTGGTGCCGGTGGCCGACATGCCGGCCGACCTGCGCTGGAACGCGCCCGTGGTCTGGGCCGGGCCCAACTGCCACCTGGTGCATTACCCGCTGCGCCATGGCGAGCAGTACAACCTGGTCGTCACCTTCCACAGCCGCGAGCAGGAGGAGTGGGGCGTGACCGACGGCAGCAAGGACGAGGTGCTCTCGTACTTCGAGGGCGTGCATGCGCGCCCGCGCCAACTGCTCGACCGGCCGACCTCGTGGCGCCGCTGGAGCACGGCCGACCGCGATCCGGTCGAGCGCTGGAGCGACGGCCCCGCCACGCTGCTCGGCGACGCCGCGCATCCGATGATGCAGTACCTCGCACAGGGCGCCTGCATGGCGCTCGAAGATGCGGTGACGCTCGGCGAGGCCGTGAAGGCCTGCGGTTTCGACATGCCCGCCGCCTTCAGGCTCTACGAATCGGCGCGCACCGCGCGCACCGCGCGCGTGGTGCTGTCGGTGCGCGAGATGGGCCGGCTCTACCATGCCAAGGGCGTGGAGCGGCTGGTGCGCAACAGCCTCTGGGCCGGCCGCACGCCCGAACGCTTCTACGATGCGGTCGAGTGGCTCTATGCCTGGCGGCCAGAGCGCTGCCTCGACGATGCGGTTGCCGCGGCGTCGTCGCACTGACAACATCACCATTCGAGGCCCAAGGCCCAGGAGACAAGACACCATGAAAAACTTTTCGCGCACATTGCTGGCCACCGTGCTCGGCCTCGGCGCCGCCACCGCCGCCCTGGCGCAGGCCGAGGCCGACTTCCCGCGCAAGCCGGTGACGCTGGTCACGCCGTTCGCCGCCGGCAGCGGCCCCGACGCGGTGCTGCGGCTCGTGTCCGACAAGCTCTCGCGGCTGTGGAACCAGCGCGTGGTGGTCGACAACAAGCCCGGCGGCGGCGGCTTCATCGCCATCGACCAGGCACGCCGCGCCGCGCCCGACGGCTACACGCTGCTGCAGCTCGACAGCGAGCACGTGGCCGCGCTGCCGCACCTGTACAAGTCGCGCAACTTCGTCACGCTGCAGCATTTCGATCCGGTGGCCTCGCTGTTCCGCACGCCGTTCTTCGTGGCCGTGGGCACCGACTCGAAATGGAAGACCATGGGCGACCTGATCGCCTCGGCCAAGGCCGAGCCCGAGGCCATCGTCTACGGCTCGTGGGGCGTCGGCAGCCCCGGCCATCTCGGCGCGCAGCAGCTCGAGGCGCTCACGGGCATCCGCATGCGCCATGCACCGTACCGCGAGGTCTCGCAGCTCTATTCGAACGTGGGCACCGGCGACGTGCCATGGGCCTTCGCGAGCATTCCGTCGAGCCAGGGCATCTACAAGGCCGGCAAGCTGCGCTACATCGCGGTGGCGGCGCCAAAGCGCATTCCGCAGCTGCCCGACGTGCCGACCATGGCCGAAGCGGGTGGCCCGGCGTCGCTGGAGGTGAACTCCTTCGTCTCGCTGCTCGCGCCCAAGGGCGTGCCCGCGGCAGTGAAGGCGAAAATCAACGCCGACGTCGCCAAGGTCATCGCCGATCCCGAGATTCGCGCGCGCTTCGACACCTTTGCTTTCGAGCCGCTGGCCTGGTCGCCCGAAGAGATCCAGCGCAACGCCGAGGCCAAGTCGAAGACCTATGGCGATCTGGTGCGCCGCGGCAACATCAGCCTCGAATAGCCGCAGCTGTTCGTAGAACGAACACGTTCGGCTGTCATCATTACGTTTTTTCACACTTCGACCTTCACCATGCAAGCCACCAAGAGAGCCCTCCTGATCGCCTGCGGCCTGGCCGCCGCCGCAGCGCTGCCCCTCGCTGCCAGCGCCCAAGACGCCGCCTGGCCGACCCGTCCCATCCGCCTGCTCGTGGGCTTCCCGGGCGGCTCCACGCCCGACATCGCCGCACGCACCATCGCCGAGCCGCTGTCCAAGGCGCTCGGCCAGCCAGTGGTGGTCGACAACAAGCCCGGCGCCTCGGGCAACATCTCGGCCGACCAGGTGGCCAAGGCCAGCGACGACCACACGATCGGCATCGTCATCAACGGCAATCTCACCTCGTCGAAGATGCTCTACCCGAAGCTGCCTTACGACCCCGTCAAGGACTTCACCTACCTTTCGCTGATCGCGACCGCGCCGCTGGTGCTCGTGGCGCCGAACGACCTGCCTTCGGGCACGGCCTTCTTCGACGCGGCGCGCAAGGGCGGCGACAAGTGGAACTACGGCTCGGTGGGCGTAGGCTCGGTCGGGCACCTCGGCATGGAACTGCTCAAGAGCCGCGTCGCGGGCTTCAACCCCGAGCACGTCCCTTACCAGGGCAACCCGCAGGTCGTCACCGCGATGCTCGGCGGCCAGGTCCAGATGGGCCTGATTCCCCCGGGCGTGGCCATGCCGCAGGTTCGCGCCGGCAAGCTCAAGGCCATCGGCCTCACGGGCGGACGCAGCGCGCTGGTGCCCGAGCTCGCACCGCTGGCCGATGCCGGGGTGAAGGACTTCAATCTCGAAGTGTGGGTGGCCCTGCTCGGCCCGGCCAATCTTTCGCAGGCGGCGCAGTCGCGCATCAGCCGCGAACTCGCCGTCGTCATGAAGGACCCCGACGTGCGCCGCAGGCTCTTCGAGCAGGGCTGGCAGGCCGTGGGCACTTCGCCCGACGGCATGCGCCTGCGCGTGAAGGAAGAGGCCGCAATCATGACCAGGATCATCTCCACGCGCGGCATCAAGCTGCAATGAGCGCTTCGACCATGACCGTGAACGAGCCGGCGCGCGCGCTGCCGGTGTTCGGGGAATACGACGTGGTGGTGGTCGGCGGCGGCCCCGCCGGCATTGCCGCCGCCGTCAGCGCGGCGCGCCACGGCGCGAACACGCTGCTGGTGGAGCGCTACGGCTTCCTCGGCGGCATGGGCACCGCGGGTGGCGTAACCAACTTTGCGGGGCTGTACGGCAAGCGCGATGGCGAGATGACGCTGCTGGTGCGCGGCGTCGCCGACGAACTGCTCGCGCGCATCGATGCACTCGGCGGCCTCAACAAGCCGCAGGACGGCATGCAGGGCCGCATCCGCGTGCGCTCCTACGACACCTCGGCCTACAAGATCGCCGCCGACCAGTTGCTGGTCGATGCCGGCGTGAACCTGCTGTTCCATGCCTGGGCCGCGGCGGTGGTGCGCGACGGCGACCGCATCGCGGCGCTCGTGGTCGAGACCAAGTCGGGCCGGCAGGCGATCCGTGCCAATGCATTCATCGATGCGAGCGGCGATGCGGACGTGGCGGCCTTCGCGGGCGTGCCGTTCGAGGTCGGCGACGGCCATGGCAGCGGGCTGTTCCCGACCACCATGTTCCGCGTCGGCCAGGTCGATGCGAAGCCGGCGCTCGACGCCGTGGGCGAGTTCAAGGCCATCAACGACCTGATGGCGCGCGTGCAGCAACAGAAGCCCGGCGCCTACCGCTTTCCGCGCGAAGGCGCGATCCTGCGGCCCAACATCGATCCGCGCGAATGGCGTGCCAACGTCACGCAGATCCGCAATGCCGCGGGCCGCGCGATGAACGGTGTCGACGCACGCGAGCTCACCGAAGGCGAGCTCGAAGGCCGGCGCCAGATCGCCGAATACTTCCGCTTCATGAAGGCCGAGGTGCCGGGCTTCGCGCAATCGGCCATCGTCGAGATCGCGCCGCAGGTGGGCATTCGCGAGACCCGCCGCATCGAGGGCCTCTATGCGCTCACAGGCGAGGACATCCTCTCGTCGGCGCGCTTCGATGACAGCATCGGCGTCAACGCCTGGCCGATGGAGATGCATGCCGATGGCCGCATCGAATGGGCCTTCCCGCGCGACGAGAACCGCACCTACAACCAGCTGCCGTGGCGCATGCTGGTGCCGCGCACCGTCGACAACCTGCTCGTCGCCGGCCGCTGCGCCGCGATGACGCACGAGGGCCAGTCGGCCGCGCGCGCAAGCGGCGGCTGCTTCGTCATGGGCCAGGCCGCGGGCACGGCCGCGGCGTCGCTCGGCGGCGGGCGGTTCGCCGCGGTCGACGTGCCGGCGCTGCAGCAGAAGCTCGTGGCGGACGGCGCCGACCTGGACCGCTGATGAAGCCGATGGCGGGCGCTGTCGCGTTCACGCGCGACACCCCGCCCGCCGCATGTTTGCTATCGTCAGCGGCTCCCACGTTCCCTGCACGCCCATGACGACCGATACCGCCACCGCCGCCCGCCTCATCGACGAACTCGTCGCGCTCATGCAGCTCGCGCCGCTCGGCGACGACCGCTTTCTTGCGCAGAGCGAAGACCTCGGCACGCCGGCCGTCTTCGGTGGCCAGGTGCTCGGGCAGTCGCTCATGGCCGCGAGCCTCACGGTGGCCGCCGACCGGCCCGTGCATTCGATGCACGCGTATTTCCTGCTGCCGGGCGAGCACGCGCCGATCGAGTACAGCGTCGACCGCGTCCGCGATGGCCGTAGCTTCACCACGCGGCATGTGGTGGCACGCCAGCAGGAGCGCATCATCTTCGAGATGTCGGCCTCGTTCCAGACCGTGGACGAGGGCGTCGAGCATCAGTTCGAGATGCCGTCTTTCCCAGGCCCCGAGGGGCTCGTCAGCGAACTCGACCTGCGCATCGCGCTCGGCGACCGCCTGCCCGAGCGCTGGCGCGACAAGGGCACGCAGCCGCACGGCATCGAGTACCGGCGCGTCGACCCCGAAGACCTGATCACGCCGCAGCGGCGCCCGGTCGCCGCGCAGAGCGCGATCTGGATGCGCGCCATCGCGCCGCTGCCCGATGATCCGACGGTGCACCGTGCGCTGCTGGCCTATGCGTCCGACCATGGCCTGCTGCGCGCCGCAATGCTGCCGCACGGGCTGAGCTTCATGAGCGGCAAGGTGCGCCCCGCGAGCCTCGACCACGCGATGTGGTTCCACCGCGATTTCCGCATGGACGACTGGCTGCTGTACGTGATCGACTCGCCGAGCGCGGGCGGCGCGCGCGGCCTTTGCCGCGGCACGCTCTACACGCGCGACGGCCGGCTGGTGGCTTCGGCCGTCCAGGAAGGCATGGTGCGCGTGCGGCGCTGAAGCCCGACACCGGCCATCCCCCCGAGAAGGACACCCTATGAATTCCGAACAGCCACAGCAGAAGGTCGCCATCGTCACGGCCGGCGGCAGCGGCATGGGCGCCGCCGCGGCGCGCAAGCTCGCAGCGGACGGTTTCCGCGTTGCCATCCTGTCGTCTTCGGGCAAGGGCGAGGCACTCGCCACAGAGCTCGGCGGCATCGGCGTGACCGGCTCCAACCAGTCGAACGACGACCTGACGAAGCTCGTCGACCGCGTCGTGGCCGAATGGGGCCGCATCGACGTGCTGGTCAACAGCGCAGGCCACGGCCCGCGCGCCGCGATCCTCGACATCAGCGACGAGGACTGGCACCGCGGCATGGACGTGTACCTGCTGAGCGCGGTGCGCCCGAGCCGGCTCGTGGCGCCGCACATGATGCGCCAGGGCGGCGGCGCGATCATCAACATCTCGACCTTCGCGGCCTTCGAGCCCGACCCGGTGTTCCCGACCTCCGGTGTGTTCCGCGCCGGGCTCGCGGCCTTCACCAAGCTCTTCGCCGACCAGTACGCGCCGCACAACGTGCGCATGAACAACGTGCTGCCGGGCTTCATCGACAGCCTGCCCGAGAAGGAAGCGTTCCGCGCGCGCATTCCGATGGGGCGCTACGGCCGCAGCGACGAGATCGCCGCGACCATCGGCTTTCTCGCCTCCGAGGGCGCGGGCTACATCACGGGGCAGAACCTGCGCGTCGACGGCGGCATCACGCGCTCGGTCTGAGCCCGATCGGGGCGCCGCCGCGCCCGGCTCAGCCGAAGGGGCTGGCGGTCGCGAACCACAGGCCGATGCCGGTCGCAATGATGAAGGCGCCGTCGGTCACGCCTGCAACGAGGAAGAACTTGGTCTGCATCAGGTCGACCATCTCGGGCTGGCGCGCCGTGCCTTCGAGAAACTTCTGGCCGACGAGGGCAATGCCGATGCACGAGCCGAGCGCGGCAATGCCGATCAGCAGCGCGACGGCGAGTGGGAGGATGTTGAAGCCGGTGGTCATGGTGTTTTCTCCTGGGTGGTTGATCGATGGACCGACTGTCGCGCAATCGGCGCACCGAATCGATGACCTGCGAGGTCATGCCTCGCATGAAGAAAACCGGCTGACCGGCGCGGTCAGCTGCCGCGCAGTTCGCGCCGCAGGATCTTGCCGACCGTCGACTTGGGCAGTGCCTCCACGATCTGCACCTGGCGCGGCAGCTTGTAGCCGGTGAGCTGCGTGCGGCAGAAGGCGACCACCTCGTCCTCGGTCACGCTGGCGCCCGGCGTGCGCACCACGAAGAGCTTGACCGTCTCGCCCATCTTTTCGTCGGGCACGCCGACACAGGCGCATTCGGCCACGCCCGGGCAGGCGCTGGCCACGGCCTCGATCTCGTTGGGGTACACGTTGAAGCCCGAGACCAGGATCATGTCCTTCTTGCGGTCCACGATCTTGAGGAAACCACGCGCGTCGAACACGCCCACGTCGCCGGTGCGGAAGTAGCCGTCGGCGGTGAAGGCCTCGGCGTTCGCCTCGGGCTTCTCCCAGTAGCCGCGCATCACCTGCGGGCCCTTGACGCAGACCTCGCCGGCCTCGCCCCCGGCCACCTCGCGGCTCGCGTCGTCGAGCAATTTGACGTCGGTCGAGGGCAGCGGCAGGCCGGTGGTGGCCGTGAACTCGTTCACCGCGGCCGGGTTGAACGTGACGATCGGCGAGGTCTCCGACAGCCCGTAGCCCTCGCGGATGAACTGCCCCGTGATCGCCTGCCAGCGCGCCGACACGGTGGGCACGATGGCCGCGCCGCCGCCGGCCGCGAGCTTCAGGCGCGACCAGTCGACCTCGGGCAGTTGCGGATGAAGCGTCAGCCCGGCGTAGAGCGTATTGACCCCGGTGATCACCGTGGGCCGCGCAGCGCGCAGCGTGGCGACGAAGCCGTCCATGTCGCGCGGATTGGCCACCAGCCAGTTCTCGGCACCGATGCTGAAGTAGCTGATGAAGTTCACCATCAGCGCGAAGATGTGATAGAGCGGGATCGCGGTGACGACAACCTCTTCGCCTTCGGCGCGCGCGGCCGGCATGAAGAGCGCGAACTGCGCGCAGTTGGCGAGCAGGTTGCCGTGCGAGAGCGCCGCGCCCTTCGACACGCCGGTGGTGCCGCCCGTGTACTGCAGAAAGATCAGGTCGTCGGACGCGGCCTTCACGGGCGTGAACGGCAGCGTCTCGCCAGCGGCGAGCACTTCGGCGAGGCTCGCTGCATCGGTCAGGCGCGCATCGACCGGCGGGCTCGGCAGCGGGCTGTCGGCGGCAAGGCCCAGGCCCGCGGTGACCACGCGGCGCACCGGCGTGGCGCTCGCGACCTCGGCGAAGGTGGGCGTGGCGCCATTGAAGATGACGAGCGTCTGCGCATCGGCATCGGCGAGCTGGTGCGCGAGTTCGCGCGGCGTGTAGAGCGGATTGACGTTCACCTGCACTGCGCCCGCGCGCAGGATGCCGAGCAGCATCACCGGAAAGGCCAGGATGTTGGGCGTCATCACCGCCACGCGGTCGCCCGGCTTCACGCCCTGCGCCTGCAGCCAGGCCGCGAAGTTGCGCGACAGCCGGTCGAGTTCGCCGTAGGTGAGCGTCTGGCCCAGCGAGCGGAACGCCGGCCGCGCGGCGTGGCGGGTCATGGCCGACTCCATCATCGCGGTGACGCTGGCGTGGGTCTCGGGAGCGATCTCGGCCGGGATGCCGAACTCTCGGTAGGTCGCGAGCCAGGGGCGTTGTTGCATGGGATGTCTCCTTCGGATTGTTTTCTGTCTTCAGGGCGTGACGATACCGAACAGCGGATCGAACTCCTCGAGGTTCGTGAAGATTGCACCGAGCGCCTTTGGATCGCCTTCGAGCCGCGCCTCGCCGCTTTCGACCAGCTTGGGCAGGGGCACCTTGGCCAGCAGCATCTTGAAGAAGGCCGGCTGCGTGAGCGACAGCGTGGCTTGCGGCGCCGCGAGCTTGCGACCCTTGGTGTTGTTGAGCACGGCGTTCGACAGCTCGAGCGCATAGGTCTCCTGGCTGTCGGTGAAGTTCACCTGCACGCCGAGGTTCAGTCCGTCGACCTTGCGGTGATTCAACCGCACCGCGAGGAAGTCGAAGATCAGCTCGGGCGTCATGCCGCGCACCATGTCGGGCCCCTGGCTCGACAGGCGGATCTTGCGGATGCCGTTGCGCAGCTCCTGCGCGCCCACGAGGTAGGCGTTGCGCCACACGCCCGACTCGGCCTGGTAGCCGAGCTGCTCGAGGATGTCGGCCTGCAGCAGGCGCGCCTTCTCGTTGCCGGGCTCGGCCATCACGGCGTTGTTGTTGAGCTCGGCGGCCCAGCGGTAGTCGCCTGCGTCATACGCGCTGCGGGCCTTGGCCATCACGGCCTCGGCGCCACCGATGGCCGCGACGTAGCGCTTCGCGTTCTCGGCCGGCGGCAGCGGGTCGAGCGTGGCGGGGTTGCTGTCGTAGTAGCCGAGATAGTAGTTGTAGACGCCGCGCAGGTTGTGGCTCAGCGTGCCGTAGTAGCCGCGCGTGGAGAAGTCGTTGCGCAGCCCCTGCGGGATGTAGCCCACGTTGCCCAGGTCGTTCATCTTGGCGCCCTTGTTCGCCAGGTTCAGCGCGGCGTCGTGCATGTAGCGGTAGATGTCGCGCTGGTTTGCCAGGTGCTTGCGGATGCGCTCCGTGCCCCACACGGGCCAGTGGTGGCTGCGGAACGCGACCGCCGCTTCCGGTGCGAAGTCGATCATCTCGTTGATGTACTTGCTCCAGCCGAGCGCGTCGCGCGCCTTGGCGCCGCGCACCGTGTAGATGTTGTGCATGTTGGCGGTCACCACCTCCGACAGGCACAGTGCTTTCAGCTCGGGGAAGTAGAAGGCGAACTCGGATGGCGCCTCCGAGCCGTTGGCCATCAGGAACACGATGCGCTGCCCGTCGACCACGCGTTCCTCGCCGGTCTTCTTGACGTAGTCGGTGGGCGCGATCAGGCCCATGCTGCCGATGCTCAACCCCTTGCCGAGACCGCTGCCGACGCCGCCGCGCTCGCCGAAGGGCAGCGGTGTGCCGAACTGGTAGTGCGCGCGCCGCGACATCGCATTGCCGGCCAGCACGTTCTCGGCCACCGCATGGTCCATGAAGCCCTCGGGCGCGATGACCGGCACCTTGCCCGCCTTCACGTCGGCCTCGTCGACCACGCCGCGCACGCCGCCGAAGTGGTCGACGTGGCTGTGGGTGTAGATGACGGCCACCACCGGCCGCTTGCCGAGCTTCTCCATCGCGAACGCAAGCGTCGCCTTGGCCATCTCGGCCGTGAGCAGCGGGTCGATGACGATCCAGCCGGTCTTGCCGGCGACCAGCGTCATGTTGGCGAGGTCGTAGCCGCGGACCTGCCAGATGCCCTCGGTGACCTTGAACAGGCCCGCCTCGTTGTTGAGCTTCTCCTGGCGCCACAGGCTCGGGTTGACCGAGGCCGGCGCTTCGCCCTGGATGAAGCCGAACTGGTTGCCGTCCCAGACGGTGTTGCCTTGGGCGTCCTTGACGAGCGTGTCGGGCAGGCGCGCGACGAGGCCGCGCGCGGCGTCCTCGAAGTCCTGCGGGTCGGCGAGGGACAGCGCCGCACCGAACTGCCGGTTGGCTTGGGCGGTGGTGGCGGTGGCCGGCTTGGGATCGTGCGCTTGCGCGGACAGTGCGGCGCACAGGGCTGCGGCGAAGACGATGGGCTTGATGGACATGGTGTCTCTGTGATCGGAACGGAAAAGAGTCGTGGTGCGTGCGACAGGTCAGGCGAGTGCGGGCATCGGCACGGAAGTGGCCGTGGGCTGGGAGGCTGGCATGGCGCGGTCGGCCGTGCGCGCATCCTCCAGGATCATGTCGGCCGCCTTCTCGCCGATCATGAGGGTCGGTGCATTGGTGTTGCCGCCGATCACGGTCGGCATCACCGAGGCATCGACCACGCGCAGGCCCGGCACGCCGTGCACGCGCAGCCGGGCGTCGACCACCGCCATGCCGTCGGCGCCCATGCGGCAGGTGCCCACGGGGTGGTATTGCGTGTCGGCGCGGTGGCGGATGTCGCGCGCCAGGCCGGCCGGGTCGTCGGCGCGGGTGGGGTAGAGCTGCTTGCCGCGCACGCCGTCGAACGGGCGCGACTCGATGATGCGCTGCTGGATCTGCGCGCCCCTGACGAGCAGGTCGAGGTCGCGGTCGTCGCTGAGGAAGCGCGGATCGATGTGCAGCGCGTCGCGCGGATCGGTGCTGCGCAGGCGCACCTCGCCGCGGCTGTGCGGACGCAGCACGTCCACATGGCACGAGATGCCGTGGCCCAGGTGCAGCTTGCGCGCGTGGTCGTCGACGATCGCGATCACGAACACCAGCTGCAGGTCGGGCACCTTCACCGCGGGGCTCGACCGGATGAAGGCGCCCGCGCCCGCGAAGGGGCTGGTGACCATGCCGGTGCGCTTCCTCTTCCACTCGAGGATCGCCGAGGCGAAGCTCGCGCCGCCGCGCGCCGAGACACCGAAGCTCGCGGTGTGGCTGGCCACGCGCCAGCTCTGCACGTAGTCGATGTGGTCCTGCAGGTTCTGGCCCACGCCGGGCAGGTCCTGCAGCACCGGAATGCCCATCTGCCGCAGATGCTCGCCCGGCCCGATGCCCGACAGCATCAGCAGCTGCGGCGAGCCGAAGGCGCCCGAGGACACGATCACCTCGCGGCGCGCGCGCACCTGCTTCAGTTCGCCGCCCTGGTGGTAGGCCACGCCGGTGGCGCGACCCTCGTGCATGAGGATGCGCGCCGACACCGCATGCGTGCGCACCGCCAGGTTCGGCCGCGACAGGTGCGGCGTGAGAAAGCCCTTGGCCGCGCTGCAGCGCTCGCCGTTCTTCTGCGTCACCTGGTAGATGAAGGCGCCTTCCTGCTGCGCACCGTTGTAGTCGGGCGTGAGCGCGATGCCCTGCGCGGCCGCGGCGTCGAGGAAGCACTGGTTGAGCGGGCTCACGTGCTGCGCATAGGTCACGTTGAGCGGACCGCCGGTGCCATGGTGGCGCGCGTCGCTGCCGAAGGTCTCGTTGTGCTCCGAGCGCTTGAAGTACGGCAGCACGTCGTCATACGACCACCCGGCATTGCCCAGCGAGGCCCAGTGGTCGTAGTCCCAGGGGTTGCCGCGCACGTACAGCATGGCGTTGATCGAGCTCGAGCCGCCCAGCGTCTTGCCGCGCGGCTGGTAGCCGCGGCGGCCGTTGAGGCCGGCCTGCGGCACGGTCTCGAAGCCCCAGTTGTTGATCTTGGTGGGCATCATCGCCACCACGCCCGCCGGCGCGTGGATCAGCACGCTGCGGTCCGGACCGCCGGCCTCCAGCAGGCAGACGCTGATGCCGGGGTGTTCGCTCAGGCGCGCGGCGAGCACGCAGCCGGCGGAGCCGGCGCCGACCACGACATAGTCGAACGCTTCTTCGGGATGGCTCATGGCGCGGTCTCCTTCAGCGGCTTGGCCGCTTGTGCTTGTTGTTGTGGTGGTGGTGGAACGGATGCCAGCGCGGGATCGGCCTGGCCCAGGAAGTACTTCAGCGCCAGGCGCTGTACCCAGTTGCCGTAGGGCGGGTAGAACAGGCCGATCGGATAGAAGCGGTGCCGCTTGAACACGGTCTTGGCATGCGAGAGCTCGCGAAAGCCTTCCTCGCCGTGGTAGGTGCCCATGCCCGAGTTGCCGATGCCGCCGAACGGCGCGTCGTGGTTGATGGTGTGCCAGCCCCAGTCGTTGAGCGTGACGCCGCCCGAGTGCGTGCGCTGCAGCACGCGCTCGCGTTCGGCCGCGTCGTGGCTGAAGCAGTACAGCGCGAGCGGACGCGGGCCGGCGTTGATGTGCGCCACGGCGTCGTCGAGGTCGTCGTACGGCAGCACCGGCAGGATGGGCCCGAAGATCTCCTCCTGCATCAGCCGCATGCCGGGTGCCAGGCCGGTGACGATGTGCAGCGGCATCTGCCGGCCGGCGCCGGGCAGGGCGCAGGCCTCGACCTGGGCGCCCTTGGCGCGCGCGTCGTCGAGCAGTGCCTGCAGGCGCGCGGCCTGGCGGTCGTTGACGATCGCGGTGTAGTCGTGCGAGCCCGCGAGGCTGGTGCCGAACATCGCGGCGAAGCTGGCCTTCACCTGCGCGACGAATTCGTCCACGCCCTCGCGCGGCACCAGCGCGTAGTCGGGCGCGACGCAGATCTGGCCGGCGTTGGTGCCCTTGCCGTGCGCCACGCGGCGTGCCGCCTCGGCCAGCGGAAAGCCGCGCGCCACCAGCGCCGGCGACTTGCCGCCGAGTTCCAGCGTCACCGGCGTCAAATTGTCGGCCGCGGTGCGCATCACGATGCGGCCCACCGCCGGCGAGCCGGTGAAGACGATGTGGTTGAACGGCAGCGAAGTGAAGGCGTTGGGGTCTTCCAGCTCTTCGCCCACCAGCGCCACCTCGTCCTCGGAAAAGGCTTCGGCCAGCATGCGGCGCAGCACCGCATTGGTGGCCGGCGTGACCTCGGGCATCTTGATCATCACGCGGTTGCCCGCCGCCAGCGCCGCAGCCAGCGGGCCGAGCGCCAGGTACACCGGAAAATTCCACGGCACGATCACGCCGACCACGCCCTTGGGCTGGTACGTGACCTTCAGGCTGTTGCTCAGGAAGAGCAGCTCGGGCCGACGCCGGCGCGGGCGCATCCAGCGCGCCAGGTGCGACAGCGAGTGGTTGATCTCGAGCGTCGCGCCGAGCACGTCGAGCATCTTCGATTCGGCCGGCGAGCGGAAGCCGAAGTCGCTGCTCATCGCCTCGGCCAGCAGGTCCTGGTAGCGGTGCAGCTGCTGCCTCAGGCGCCGCAGGCCGGCCTGGCGTTCGTTCGCAGCGGGGTAGGGCGCGCGCGCACAGGCCGCGCTCTGGGCCGCGAGCAGGGCATGCAGGCGGGAGGTGGCTTCGGCAGCGGAATGCGCGGGGAGGGAGCGGTCGTTCATGGTCGCGCAGTGTGTGCGCGCCCCTCGCGCTTTCACGAGGTTGATGCGCGCCAGCGGCAGGTGAAAATGCGCCAACACCGCCAACACCGCCAAAACTAGTGAAAACCCGATGGACCTGACGGCTTCCGAATCTGCCCACGGCCACGGCCGGGACTGGCAGGCCGCGGCGCACAGCATGCTCGGCCTGGGCGCGCTGGTGGCCGAGATGGGCGACCACGGCGTGGCGCCCGAGGCGCTGCTGCAGGGCACCGGCCTCAGCCCGCGCCAGCTCGTCGATCCGCAGGCGCTGATGTCGCAGGCGCAGAAGATCACCATCTTCCGCAACGCGCGCCGCCTGTCGCCCGAGCCCGACCTCGGCCTGCGCGCCGGCGCCCGCCAGCGGCTCAGCGACTTCGGCGTCTATGGCTATGCGCTGGCCAGCAGCCCCACCTTCGGCGCCGCGGTGGCGCTGGGCGTGAGCCACATCAAGCTGGCCGGGCCGGTGCTCGAGAAGCGCTTCCGCGTCGAGGGCGACACCGCCATCTTCGAGGGCCACGACGTGGTCGACCTGGGCGAGCTGCTGCCGATGGTCACCGAATACTGGTTCGCCTCGGTGCACAAGCTCTGCACCTGCGTGCTGGAGGCGCCGCTGCCTTCTCGCCTGCTGATGCTGCCGTATGCGCGCCCGGCGCATGCGCGGGCCTACGAGCGGCTGTTCGGCTGCCCGGTGCGCTTCGGCGCCGGCACCATGGAGTGGCACTTCGATGCCGCGGTACTCGGTGCCCCGTGCCCCAACGCCAACCCGATCACGGCCGAGCTCTGCGTGCAGATGTGCGAGCGCCTGTCGCGCAGCCTGCCCGAGGAGTCGGATTTGGAACGCAGCATCCGCACCGCCTGCTTCAACAGCTGCGGCGACTTTCCGGGGCTCGACGAAATGGCCGTGCGGCTGGGGCTGTCTGTGCGCACGCTGCAGCGCCGGCTGACCGAGCTGGGCCGCCGCTACCACGACATCGTCGACGAGGTGCGCGCATCGCTCGCTATCGAGTTCCTGACCCAGACCACCCTGTCGGTCGAGGAGGTGGGGCAGCGCGTGGGCTTCTCGGAGGCGACCAACTTCCGCAAGGCCTTCCGCAAGTGGACCGGGCAGGCGCCGGGCCACTACCGCGGCCGGCAGGCGGCGGACGAGGCGGTGGCCTGAGCCGGATGCTCAGGCTTTCAAAGCGCGCGCCGGCCACAGCACCGACGCGATCGCCACCATCATCAGCGCCACGGCCACGCCGTCCTGCCAGTGCACGACCTCGCCGAGCCACACCGCGCCGCTGAAGACGCCGAGCACCGGAATGAACATCACGCTCAGCGTCGAGGCCACGGGAGGCAGGCCGCGCGCGAGGTAGAACCATGCGGCATGCGCGAAGCCGAAGATCAACACCGCGTTGTAGCCGATCGCGCCCCAGGCCACCGCGCTGGGCCAGCGCAGCGGCTCTTGCTCGAACAGCAGCGAGAGCACCGTCATCACCACGGCGGTGAGTGCCGTCATCCAGAACGACAGCGTGAGCGTGGGCAGGCCGATGCGCGTGTGGCGCAGCAGCTGCGTGCCGAGCGCCCAGGTCGCGGCCGCCACGAGCGCCAGCGCCACGTAGCCTGGCCGGCCGGCCAGGCCGGTGAGTTCGTGCCACAGCAAGAGGCCCACGCCGATCGTGCAGGCGCCCACGCCGACCCATGCGCGGCGCGTGAGCACCGCGGAGAACAGCAGCGCACCGATCACGGCCGAGAACACCGGCATCGTGTAGCCCAGGATCGCCGCCCGCCCGCCCGACAGCGCCTTCACCGCAAGGATGATGCAGGCATGCCAGACGAACATGTTGGTCGCGGCCAGCCACAGCAGCTCGGGCCAGGCGCTGCGCGGCACGCGGAACGGCACCTTCATCCACACCAGCGCCAGCGCCAGCACCGGCAGGCCGAGCCAGATCGAGATGGCCCGGAAGGCCAGCGGCGGATGGTCGGCCACGCCGAGCTTCATCACCGGCCAGTTGAGGCCCCATGCCAGGGTCAGGAGAACGAGCAGGGCGAACTGGCGCGGGGTGAAGGAGGGCATGGGGCGCGATTGTGGCGCGGTGCGCGCAATCGTGCAGGCGTGCGGCGAACGGGGTGCGAACGACTGCTCCAGAAAAAGCACCTGGCGTCCTAGAATGATCCGATGGAAGCGCAGGCGCTATTGATCACTCTTCATGACGAATCGGCGGGGTATGAAATCTCGCCGGACAGGGTGCCGCTGTCCGTGCTTCGCAGCTTCGCCAAGGACGTCGACGAGTTCTTGCGCGGAGACGGCAACGATGTCGATACCACTGCACTGGAGATCTCCGTTGTCAAAGGATCGCTCGGCATCCGCACGGCACCCACGGCGAATCCTGTTCTGATGAACGACTTGCAGAGGCTTGCGAGCGATCAGCTGATGGAGGGGATTTCCGCGAAGCGGCGTGCCGTCGTCGAGCGGTGGCAGAAGCGCGTGCGTGGCAGCCGGGGCTCGCGCGTGAGCATCGCTGCCGATTTCCTGCGCACGGCCATCATCGTCAGTGCCGACTCTGATTTCAGGGCCGACGATGCCGACCAGTGGGTTCGCGTCGAGCGATATGTTCGGGGCGAAGTGGAGGACATGGGGGGGCACAACAAGCCGAACGCGCACATTCGCCTGCCCGATGGAAAGACACTGCTGGTCGACGCGGCGCGCGAGATGTTGCGCGACGAAAAGGTCAATCGCCTCTACAAGCCGGCAATGATCCGGATCGTTGCCGAGTACAACGTCGTGACACGCGAGTACCGCAGTGCGCGATTGCTCGAGTTTGTCGAGCATGAGAGCCGGCTCGACGAGAAGGAACTGGGGCGCCTGACCGAGCGCGGTGCGAAGGCGTGGCGCGATGTTCCGGATGCAGGCACCTGGATCGACGAACTGCGGGGAAGCAAGGAGTGAGTGCGATCCTGCTCGATACGAGCTACCTGATCTCGCTTGCCGATCCCGGGCGTGCGCATCATCAAACGGCGGTGAGCTACCTGCGAGAAGCCTTGCATCGTGGCGTGCCGCTCTATCTGTCTGCGGTGGCGGCCTCGGAATTCCAGGTCAAGCAAGCCGTGACCGACCTGCCTTTGCGCAATTTCGAAGTGCTGCCTTTCAACATCGACCATGCGATGACAGCCGGGCTGCTGATGCGCAACCTCCGGCGTGATGCGGCCGACGATCGCAGCGCCGTGAAAGACGATCTCAAGCTGATCGCCCAATCGATCTGCGAATCCTTGACCCACATCCTGACGGAAGATGCGCAGACGCTGGTGAAGTACCTGCGCCGGTTGAACAAGGCGGGCGCCTGCGCTGTTCAGCCGATCCTGCTGGCCGAGGGGTTCGATCCGGCCTGGTTCGACAACGGACAGCGAGATCTGCTCCCACCGGCCTGAGCAGAGCGCGGGCCACTGCTCAATCGGGCTACAACAACCGCTTCAAATACCGCCCCGTGTGGCTCGCCGCGTTGGCCGCGATGTCCTCCGGCGTGCCTTCGCCCACCACCAGGCCGCCGCCGGCACCGCCTTCGGGGCCCATGTCGATGAGCCAGTCGGCGGTCTTGATCACGTCGAGGTTGTGCTCGATCACGACGATGGTGTTGCCCGCGTCGCGCAGCTGGTGCAGCACCTTGAGCAGCAGCTCGATGTCGGCGAAGTGCAGCCCGGTGGTCGGCTCGTCGAGGATGTAGAGGGTGCGCCCGGTGTCGCGCTTGCTGAGCTCCAGGGCGAGCTTCACGCGCTGCGCCTCGCCGCCCGACAGCGTGGTGGCCGACTGGCCGAGCTTGATGTAGGAGAGGCCCACGTCGAGCAGCGTGCGCAGCTTGCGCTCGATGGTCGGCACGGCCTTCAGGAACTCGTGCGCGGTCTCCACCGTCATCTCGAGGATCTGCGCGATGTTCCTGCCCTTGTACTGGACCTCGAGCGTCTCGCGGTTGTAGCGTTGGCCGTGGCACACCTCGCAGGGCACGTACACGTCGGGCAGGAAGTGCATCTCGACCTTGACCACGCCATCGCCCTGGCAGGCCTCGCAGCGCCCGCCCGCCACGTTGAAGCTGAAGCGGCCCGGGCCGTAGCCGCGCTCGCGCGCGGTGTTGGTCTCGGCCATCAGCTCGCGGATCGGCGTGAACAGGCCCGTGTAAGTGGCCGGGTTGCTGCGCGGCGTGCGGCCGATGGGCGACTGGTCGACGTTGATGACCTTGTCGAAGTACTCGATGCCCTCGACCGCCTCGTGCGGCGCCGGCTCCTCGTGCGCGCGGTAGAGCGTGCGCGCCACGGCGGCGTAGAGCGTGTCGTTCACGAGCGTGGACTTGCCCGAGCCGGAGACGCCGGTCACGCAGGTCAGCAGGCCGACCGGGAAGGCGACGCTCACGTTGCGCAGGTTGTTGCCGGTGGCGCCGACCACGCGGATCTCCTGCAGCGCGCTCTGGGAGGCGAGGTGCGCGGCCTCGCGTGCCGCGCGGCGCTCGGCCGCCGGGCTCGGCGGGAAGCGCGAGGCCTTCTTGCCTTCGTTGAAGGCGGGCTGCTTCACCACCGGCAGCCAGGCGGTGCGGTGCTTCGGCACCTCGATCTTCTTCGTGCCCGAGAGGTACTGGCCGGTGAGCGAGCCGGGATTGGCCGCCACCTCGGCGCAGGTGCCCTGCGCCATCACGCGTCCGCCGTGCACGCCGGCGCCCGGGCCCATGTCGATCACGTGGTCGGCGGCCTGGATCATGTCCTCGTCGTGCTCGACCACGATCACGCTGTTGCCGATGTCGCGCAGATGCTTGAGCGTGCCGATCAGGCGGTCGTTGTCGCGCTGGTGCAGGCCGATGCTGGGCTCGTCGAGCACGTACATCACGCCCGTGAGGCCCGAGCCGATCTGCGATGCGAGCCGGATGCGCTGCGCCTCGCCGCCCGAGAGGGTCTCGGCGCTGCGGTCCAGGCTCAGGTAGTTGAGGCCCACGTCGTTGAGGAACTTGAGCCGCAGGCCGATCTCCCGCACCACCTTGTCGGCGATCTCGGCCTTGGCGCCGCGCAGTTTCAGGCCTTGGAACCAGGCATGGCTTTCGCGCAGCGTGAGGTGGCTCAGTTCGAAGATCGCCATGCGCGGGGGATCGCCACCGTCGGCGGGACGGTTCGCCTCGTCGACCAGGAACACGTTGCGCGCCTCGGGGCGCAGGCGCGAGCCGCCGCAATCGGGGCAGGGCTGCAGGTTGCGGAAGCGCGCCAGGTCTTCGCGCACCATGGCCGAATCGGTCTCGCGGTAGCGCCGCGTCATGTTCGGGATGATCCCTTCGAAGGGGTGCTTTTTCGTGAGCTTCTTGCCCGCGAAGTTGCCCGACTCCATGGTGTAGTTGAACTTGATCTCCTCGCTGTCCGAGCCGTAGAGCAGCACCTGCTGCACCGAGGCGGGCAGCGACTCCCAGGGCGCGTCGGCGTCGAACTTGTAGTGCTTCGCGACGCTCTCGATCATGCTGAAGTAGTAGCCGTTGCGGCGGTCCCAGCCCTTGATCGCGCCGCTTGCGAGCGAGAGCGACGGGAAGGCCACCACGCGCACCGGGTCGAACACCTCGCGGTGGCCGAGGCCGTCGCAGCTCGGGCAGGCGCCCACGGGCGAGTTGAAGGAGAAGAGGCGCGGCTCGAGCTCCGACAGCGAGTAGTGGCAGATCGGGCACGCGAACTTGGCGTTGTACAGATGCTCGCGGTCGGGCGTGCCCTCGGCGCCGAGCTCGAGCGCGATGGCGCGGCCCTCGGCCAGGCGCAGCGCGGCCTCGAAGCTCTCGGCCAGGCGCTGCTGCATGTCGGGGCGCGCGCGCAGCCGGTCGATGACGACGTCGATGTCGTGCTTCTCGGTCTTCTTGAGCTTGGGCAAGTCGTTGTATTCGTAGGTCTGCCCGTCGACGCGAAAGCGCACGTAGCCGGCGGCCTGCATCTCGGCGAAGAGCTCGAGGAACTCGCCTTTCTTCTCGCGCGCCACGGGCGCCAGAATCATCAAACGGGGCTCGTTCGGGATCGCCAGCGTGGCATCGACCATCTGCGACACCGTCTGCGCCTGCAGCGCCAGCTGGTGCTCGGGGCAGAAGGGCGTGCCGGCGCGTGCGTACAGCAGCCGCAGGTAGTCGTGGATCTCGGTCACGGTGCCCACGGTCGAGCGGGGGTTGTGGCTCGTGGCCTTCTGCTCGATGCTGATCGCGGGCGACAGGCCCTCGATCACGTCGACGTCGGGCTTGTCCATGAGCTGCAGGAACTGCCGCGCATAGGCCGACAGGCTCTCGACGTAGCGCCGCTGCCCTTCGGCATAGAGCGTGTCGAACGCCAGGCTCGACTTGCCCGAGCCCGACAGGCCGGTGATCACCACCAGCTTGTTGCGCGGAATGTCGAGGTCGACGTTCTTCAGGTTGTGGGTGCGCGCACCGCGGATGCTGATGCGCTGCTGCGCGAGCACCGCGCCCAGGTAGGCGTCGCGCTCTGCTTCTTCTGTGTCAGTGGCTCTTTGGTTCAAGGGGGCGATCGTCCGAGGGCAACCGGACATGATAGACCGCCGTCGATTTCATGGCGAGCGGGTGGGTTGGGGCGGCGGCTCCGGCGCGGGGGCTTCCGGCGCCGGATGCACCGGTTCGGTGCTGCCGATGGCGCGCCCGACCATGTGCTCGGCCAGCGTGTCGTAGAGCGGCCGGCTGATCATGCGCGAGACCAGGCTCGCGAGCATCGCGGCGGCCATGAGGCTCAGCACCATCGCATGGCCGCTGACCATCTCCATGACGATGATGAAGGCCGTGAGCGGCGCCTGGGTGACGGCCGCCAGGAAGCCGGCCATGCCCATCGCGATGAGCGCGGGCCCGAGGTCGCTGCTCGCAAAGGCGGCCACCGCGTCGCCGATGCCCGCGCCGATCGACAGCGACGGCGCGAAGATGCCGCCCGGCACGCCGCACCAGGCGGTGAGCCAGGTGGCGATGAACTTGAGCGCGGTGTAGAGCGGCGTGAGCTCGTCGTGGCCCTGCAGCATCTGCTTGACCGACTCGGAGCCGGCCCCGAAGGTCACGCCGCCCGTGGCCAGGCCGATGACGGCGATCGCGAAGCCGGCCGCGGCCGCGAAGCGCAGCGGATGGCGCGCGCGCCATTGCTGGATGCGCCCGGCGGTGCCGGTGAGCGAGGCGATCAGGAGCCGCGCGAACAGCCCGCCCGCCACGCCGCTCAGCAGTGCGACCACCAGGCCCGGGCCGAGCGCGTCCCAGCCGAGCCGCGGGACATGGATCACGCCGAAGTAGCTGACGTTGCCGAAGACCGACACCGCCACCAGGCCCGCCAGCACGATGGCGGTGATGATCAGGCCGCTGGAGCGCGCCTCGAGGCGCCCCGACAGCTCCTCGATCGCGAACACCACGCCCGCGAGCGGCGCGTTGAAGGCGGCGGCGATGCCCGCCGCCCCGCCCGCCACCAGCAGCGCGCGGCTGTCGATGGTGGTGCCGGGCGAAAGCCAGCGCCGCGCATGCTGCATCACGCCGGCCGCCACCTGCACCGACGGTCCTTCGCGCCCGATCGACAGGCCGGCGGCGAAACCCGCTGCGCCGAGCCCGATCTTGGCGACCGTGAGCCGCAGCGATGCGAAAAGGAAGCGCCGTTCTTCGGGCAGCGCCGGATGCAGCGCGGCCTTGATCTGCGGAATGCCCGAGCCGCCCGCGCCGGGAAAGAAGCGCAGCGTGCACCACACGATGGCGACGGTGATCAGCGGTGTCGTCAGCAGCACGGCCCACGGCCATTCGCTGTAGAAATGGTGGAAGCGCTCGAAGATCCAGTCGCTCGCGATCGTGAAGCCCACCACGAACAGCCCCGCCGCGATGGCGTAGCCCAGCACGATCGCCCGATCGAGCCAGACCCGGCCGCTCGACAGTTCGGTGCGCAAATGCGCGAAGAAGTCCGGCTCCCTGTTCATGTGAAGGCATTCTGACATTGGCCCACGCCCGTGGCGTCGCCCTGGGCGGGCATCGGGCACAATCCGGGGTTCCTTTTTTCCTCCTCCTTCATCTACTCATCAGGGGCAGTGCATATGGCATCGGTCAACAAAGTCATCGTCGTCGGCAATCTGGGTCGCGATCCCGAAATGCGTACCTTCCCGAGCGGCGACCAGGTCGCGAACGTCACCGTGGCGACCACCGATCGCTGGAAAGACAAGCAGAGCGGCGAAATGCGCGAAGCCACCGAATGGCACCGCATCGTCTTCAACGGCCGCCTGGCCGAGATCGCCGGCCAGTACCTGCGCAAGGGCTCGCAGGTCTACGTCGAAGGCAGCCTGCGCACGCGCAAGTGGACCGACAAGGACGGCATCGAGAAGTACACCACCGAGATCCGCGCCGACCAGATGCAGATGCTCGGCAGCCGCCAGGGCCAGGGCGGCCCTGCGTCGGGCGGCGGCGACGACGACGGCGGCTATTCGCAGCAGGGCGGTGGCGGCTATTCGCAAGGTGGTGGTGGCGGCAGTGGCGGTGGCGGTGGTGGCTACGCGCCCCGCGCGCCTGCTGCGGCACCGCGCGCGCCGGCACCCGCGCCACGCCAGGCGCCGGCCAAGTCGTCGTCGGGCTTCGACGACATGGACGACGACATTCCGTTCTGAAGCCGATCCTTCGGTTTCGCAGGCAAGGGCCGGCTCTTTCGAGGGCTGGCCTTTTTTGTTGGGACGGGGAGAATGTTCGCCACCCACAAGGTACGAACCCGCCCGCATGCCACGGGGCGGGCGCCATCAAAAAGGGACAAGGCCATCTTCTCTTGACCGCAATCGCCATCGAGGTCGTTCCAGCCGGGGGTAACCAGTGAGCGCCCCTGTGCCGCCTCGGCGCCAGGGGTGGCTGTCCAGGAGCCTCTCCGGCGACCGCGCCGCGGCCTTCTGGACCACGACGGTGCTGGTCGCCTCCCTCGCGCTGCTCGCGGGCATGATCGCGACCTTCGGGTTGCGGCAGTCGCCCGCCGAATCCGGCGCCCTGCACCTCACGCAAGCCGAGTGGCTGCTGGCCGAGGCCGAGGGCTTCAGCGAGCCGCCGCGCACGCTCGACAGCCGCACGCTGCCAGGGACCTGGCAGCCGGCCGAGCTGCCGTTCGCACCGCCGATCGCGCTGGTTCGCCAGGCCAGGGACCGGTCCCTGGCCGGTTCAACCCGCATTTCGTGGCTGCGCATCGCCGCGCCGGGCCTGGCGTCCGACGCGGGGGCGATCGCGCTGTTCGCGCGGCGCATCAAGACCGACGGCACCGTGGCCGTGTACGCGAACGGGCAACTGGTCCATCGCGCGCAGGAGGAAGGCCCGCTCTGGAACAGCACCCGCACGCCGCTCTGGGTGGTGATCGAGCGCATGCCGGCAGAGGCGCGGCTCGAGGAGATCCTGCTGCGACTCGAGCACACGCGCAACACCCAGGTGGCGGTCTCCTCGCTGTGGGCCGGGCCCGAGGAAGCGCTGAGCGACCGCTACCAAAGGCGCCAGTGGCTTCAGCAGGACTTGCCGGCCATGCTCAACGCGGCCTTCCTGGCCCTTGGCATGTTCGCGCTGTTCGTGTGGCTGCGGCGGCGCCGCGAAACCATCTACCTGCTGTTCTTCAACCTCGCGATCACTTCCTTCCTGCGCGGGCTGCATTTCTACGTGGCAGTTCCGATCGCCAACGACTGGTTTGCCTGGCTCACGGTCAACTCGCTGTTCTGGCTGGTGGCGGTGGTGCATTTCGCGCTGCGCCAGCTGCATGGGCGCCGGCTGCGCTGGATGACGACCGCCGTGGTGGTGCTCACCGTGCTGGTCGGCGTGCTGACCCTGCCGGCGCTTGCGATCCTGCGGCATCCGCCGCAGGTCACGCCGCTGATCTATTTTGCCGGTGGCGCGATGGGCGCGGCGGTGGCGCTCGTGGGCGGCATCAGCGCGTGGCGCCGCTCGAACGAGGGGCGGCTGGTGGCCGTCGGCATCGCCCTGTGCGTGCTGCTGGGCGCGTCCGACTGGCTGCTGCAGAACAACTTCTCGAGCCCCGAGGGCTGGTACATGGGGGCCTACACCAACGCTGTGACCTTCAGCGTTTTCGGCGTGCTCATGTACCGCCGCTACGTCAACGCCATCGGCGAGGTGGAACGCGTCAACGCCGGCCTGGCCGATCGCCTGCAGGTCCGCGAGGCCGAGCTCGATGCGAGCCACGAGCGGCTGCGCGAGGTCGAGCGGCTGCAGACGATCGGCACCGAGCGCCGGCGCCTGATGCAGGACATGCACGACGGCCTCGGCTCCTCGCTGATCAGCGCGATCCGCTCGGTGGAGGGCGGCGGCATGAAGGAAGAGCAGGTGTCCGAACTCCTGAAGAGCTGCCTCGAGGACCTGAAGCTGACCATCGACTCGATGGAGCCGCTCGAGGACGACCTGCTGCTGCTTCTCGCCACCCTGCGCTACCGGCTCGCGCCGCGGCTCGAGAGTTCGGGCGTGGCGCTGCAGTGGAACGTGCAGGAGCTGCCGCCGCTCGACTGGCTCGATCCCTCGAGCGCGCTGCACATCCTGCGCATCGTGCAGGAAAGCATCGGCAACATCCTGCGCCACACCCGCGCGACCGAGGTCCGGCTTTCGACCGCGCCGGAGGCCGCGGGCGTGCGAGTGACAGTCGAGGACAACGGGCAGGGCTTCGACGTCGAGAAGGCGCTGAGCGGCAGCGGCGGGCGCGGCATGCACAACCAGATGCGCCGCGCGCTGGCGGTCGGCGGCAGCGTCTCTTGGCAATCGGGGCCGCAGGGCACCGTCTTCACGCTGTGGCTGCCGCTGCAGCGCATTGGGGTACATTGACGACCCTTTGCCGCTGCCGACACCCACCGCTCCCTCTTCTGCCGCACCGCGCAGCATCCGCCTCGAGGCGGTCACGCTGGTCCGCGGCGACCAACGCGTCTTCGATGGGCTGACGCTTCGCCTCGACGAAGCCCGCATCGGCCTCGTCGGCGACAACGGCGCCGGCAAGAGCAGCCTGTTCCGCCTGCTCGCGGGGCTCGATGCGCCGCAGCAGGGGCGGGTCGTGGTGCACGGCTGCGACACGCGCGCCGAGCGCCGGCAACTGCCGCAGCACGTCGGGCTGATGTTCCAGAACCCCGACGACCAGATCATCTTCCCGACCGTTGCCGAGGAGCTCGCGTTCAGCCTGAGCGCGCGCGGCGAATCGCGCCAGGCGGCGCGCCGCCAGGCGCACGACTTCCTCGCGCAGCACGGCCTCGCGGCCTGGGCCGGGCGCGCCGTCGGCGAACTGAGCCAGGGCCAGCGCCAGCAGGTCTGCCTGCTTGCGCTGCAGATCGGCCAGCCGGCCACGCTGCTGCTCGACGAGCCTTTCGCAAGCCTCGACCTGCCGAGCCAGGCGCGGCTCGCGGCGCAATTGGCGGCCACCGACCAGCAGGTGATTCTTTCCACGCACCTGCTCGCGCATGTGCGGGGCTTCGAGCGCGTGCTGTGGCTCGACGGCGGCCGGGTGCGTGGCGACGGCCCGGGCCGGGAGATCTGCGCGGCTTATGCCGAGGACGTGCGCCGGCGCGCGCAGGCGCAGCAGCCGGGGGCCGCCGATGCGTAGCCTCTATTCGTCGCACGCCACCTGGATGCACGCGCTGCCCGCCTGGTGCAAGCTCGCGGCGCTGTCGGCCTGCGGCACCTTGCTGGTGCTGGTCGACAGTCCGCTTCTCCTGGCCGCGGCATGCGCCGTGGTGCTGCTGCTTTTTGCGTCGCTCGGGCAGGTCGCCTGGCGCCGCGTGCGCATGCTCGTCGGCATTGCGGTGGCGGGTGCCTTGATCGTCGTGTTCCATGCGTTCCTGGGCTCGCTGCCGCTCGGCGTCGCAAGCGCGCTGCGGCTCGCGAGCGCCGCGGTGCTCGCGCTGATGCTGACGCTGACCACGCGCTTCGAGGACCTGCTGGCGCTGCTCGAAACGCTGATGCAGCCCCTGCAGCGCTTCGGCGTGCCGACCGAGCGGATCGCGCTCGGCATCGGTTTGATGCTGCGCTTCGCCGAGAATTTCTACGTGCAGTGGCAGCGCCTCGACGATGCCCACCGCGCCCGCAGCGGGCAGGGCGGCGGGCTGCGGCTGCTCGCACCGCTGACGATCCGCACGCTGCAGACCGCCGAGCGCGTGGCCGATGCCCTCGCGGCCCGCATGGGTCGCTGACCGGCCGCGCGAGGCACCGTCGCTTTCTCCATCCATCCACCCACACCGCCTTGCCATGACCTCTTCCGGCTCCGCCCACTCGTCCCGTTCCCTGTCGTACATCGCGCTGTTCGCGGCACTGATGGCGGTGTTCGGCCTGATCCCGAAGGTCGACCTGCCGTTCGGGGTGCCGATCACGCTGCAGTCGCTCGGCGTCATGCTGGCCGGCTGCCTGCTCGGGCCGCGGCGCGGTTTTCTGGCCATGGCGCTGTTCCTGCTCGCGGTGGCGCTCGGCCTGCCGCTCCTGCCGGGCGGCCGCGGCGGCCTCGCGGTGTTCGTGGCGCCGGCTTCGGGCTTTCTGTTCGGCTGGATGTTCGGCGCCTTCGCCTGCGGGCTGCTGATGCGCCGCATGGCCGGCGCGACCGGCAAGGGGCTGCTGGCCGCGGCCTTCCTGTCGGCCTTCGTCGGCGGCATCCTCGTGGTCTATGCCTTCGGCATCGCGGGGCTCTCGCTCGTGGCCCACATGTCGCTGTCGCAGGCGGCGCTCGCGGTGCTGGTCTTCGTTCCCGGCGACCTGATCAAGTGCGGCCTTTGCGCGCTGCTCGTGCAAACGGTGATGAGCGGCCTGCCGCACTGGCGGCTGGACAAGGACTGAGACGCCCCCCGAAGCGCCTGCGGCGCTTCCCCCCACTGGGGGCGCACCCGGTGGACGGGCGGAGCCCGATCCACGGGTGCACTGGGTTGTATTCGCGGTTATCCGACGCGCGTGAAGACGGTGCGCGAGAGATAGTCCTTGCGCGGGCCGGCCACGGTGTGCTCGACCTCGAAGGTGCCGTCGGCGCGAAAGCGGTAGCGGCTGTCGTACTGGTCGGCCACGCAAAGGTGCCCGGCCGATCCGACGAGCGCGCCGCCATCGGGCGCGAGCGCGATGCGGTGAAAGAGCCGCGGCGGCGTCTCGGCGAAGAACACCGAGAAGCCGCCGGGGCTGCGCTCGAACAGGTAGTCGCGGCGGCCTTCGAAGCTTTGCCCGGTGGCGAGCAACTGCACCCGCCCGGCCTCGCGGTAGGCCAACCGGCCGGTGGCATCGCGCCTGAAGTCGGCCTGTCCCTGCATCGTGGCCTGGCCCACGATCGTGCGGCCCAGCGTCCAGAGACCCTCCAGGCGGTCGAAGATCTGGTCGGGCGCACCCCAGGCCGCGGAAGTCGATAAGGAAGCCGATGACATGGCCAGACTCTAAGCTGGACCGCATCGCCCCTTCCTTTTGCTGTGATTGTTTCGATTCCGTGAACACCGTGGTTCGTTCTGATGAGGGTTTTTACCTAGGGATCGGCGCACAATTCATCTCACAGGCCAGCCACCCGCTGACCTGGGTGAACAAGGCCCCCGAGCGAGGTGCCTGCCCCGGCAAGGGGCGGTGACCTACCCAAGACCGGTTCGAATCATCCAGACGAAAACTGAACTGAACTGAAGGAAATCAAAATGACCGCCTCGAAGATCCTCTCCGCCGTTGCCGTTGCCCTCATGGCCGTTGCCGGTTCCGCCCACGCCGAAACCTATGAAGGCGTGCACCCCCTGACCTCGGGCGTCAGCCGCGCCGAAGTCGCCAGCGAAGCCGTGGCCGCTGCGCACAGCGCCGACCCGTACGCCACCGGTGCCCAGGCCGGCCCGGCCCGCGCCTTCATCTCGACCGCCAGCGTTGACGCAGTCCGCGCCGAAGCCGTGGCCGCCGCACGCAGCGCCGACCCGTATGCCGAAGGCGCTTCGTCCGGCGTGGCACCGCTCGTCGCCAGCACCGTCGACCGCGCCACGGTGCGTGCCGCAGCCCGCGCTGCCGCTCACGGCGACGCGCTGCCGCTGTAATCCACGGCAGGCCCGGGCACCTGCTGCCCGCCCCCGAAAGCCGGCCCTTGCGTAAGCGGGGCCGGCTTTTTCATGCCTGTGCGCCGCTGGGTATCGCGCAACGCATGCTTTCGCCTTATAGGCCGTGGTGCCCGGCTCACGCGAGAATGCCGGACTGCTTCCGCTGCGAAAAAAGAAAGAAAGCATGATCCGTCGCCGCACCGGTGGCGCTCCGACACGCATGGCACTCACTCTCGACCCCGAAGACACACGCGCGCGCATCCACGACCTGGTGTGGTGCGGCTTTCATCCCGATGCCGACGTCGAGTGGATGGTCACCGACGAGTACCTCGATCCCGACGAGCTCACGGTCGAGGACCGCGCCTGGATCAAGGCCGAGGCCGCGCGCGCCTGCGCCGAGAAGCACGCTGCAGAGGCCGGCTGGCCCGCCCAGACCGAGTACGACCGGCTCGAGGCCGTGTTCGCGCAGCTGCGCGCCGAGAAGATCATCGCGCTGCACCGCGCGGGCAACACGCTGTCCGACGGCCACGACGACGTGCGCGAGCAGTGGCGCGCGGCGGGGCGCATGGACTCCGGCATCCGCGGGTGCTGCTTCTATCACGCGCAGGACCTCGATACGGCGGTACGCACAGGAAGGCTCCACCTGGCGTTCAGCGGCGGCATGATCCCCGAGCTCGAGCAGCGCGAGGCGAACACCGTGGCGGTTGGCCGGCGCATCGTCGAGCTGCTGCAGTCGGCGGGCTTCGAGGCGCGCTGGAGCGGCAACGTCAGCGAGCGCATCGAAGCCGACCTCGGCCAGTGGCGCAAGCGCAGCCCGCGGGCCTGAGCGTGGCCCTTGCGGGCGCAGCGGCAATGGCCTGCGCCAGCAAGGGTCGCGCGTTCGCGCGATCATCGGGCGCATGATCCCGTTCTCGATCCTCGACCTCTCGCCCATCACCGAAGGCAGCGACGCTGCGCAGTCGTTCCGTAACTCGCTCTCGCTGGCGCAGCATGGCGAGGCGCTCGGCTACGCACGCTACTGGCTCGCAGAGCACCATGGCATGCCCGGCATCGCCAGCGCGGCCACGGCGGTGCTGCTGTCGTACATCGGCGCGGGCACCTCGACCATCCGCATCGGCGCCGGTGGCGTGATGCTGCCGAACCATTCGCCGCTCGTGATCGCCGAGCAGTTCGGCACGCTGGAGTCGCTGTACCCGGGGCGCGTCGACCTCGGCCTGGGCCGTGCGCCGGGTTCCGACCAGCGCACCGCGCGCGCGCTGCGGCGCAACCTCGAGTCCGACGCCGACCAGTTCCCGCAGGACGTGGTCGAGCTGATGGACTTCATGTCGAAGAATCCGCAGCAGGCCGTGCGCGCCGTGCCGGGCGCGGGGCTCGAGGTGCCGGTGTGGATCCTCGGCTCCAGCACCTTCGGCGCGCAGCTCGCCGCGCACCTGGGCCTGCCCTACGCCTTCGCGTCGCACTTCGCGCCGCAGCAGCTCATGCAGGCGATCCAGATCTACCGCGAGACATTCAAGCCGTCGGCGCAGCTGCAGAAGCCGTACGTGATGCTGGGCTTCAACGTGTTCGTGGCCGACACCGATGCCGAAGCCGAATTTCGCGCCTCCTCGTGGCAGCAGGCCTTCGTGAACCTGCGCAGCGGCCGCCCCGGGCGCCTGCCGCCTCCCGTGGAGGGCTACCGCGAGAAGGTGGGCCCGGCCGAGAACGCGCTGCTCGACTCGGTGCTGTCGTGTTCGGCCGTCGGATCGCCCGCCACGGTCCGCGAAGGCGTGCGCGCGTTCATCGAGCGCACGGGGGCCGACGAGCTGATGATCACCTCGCAGGTCTTCGACCATGCGGCGCGGCTGCGCTCCTACGAGCTGCTGGCCGGCCTGCGCGCGCAGGGCTGATTTCCCCCACGCCGCCGGGCCCTGGCGCGGGGCTGGGACAATGGCGCGCTTATGGCAGCAGCAAAGCAACGCATCGTGGTGGGACTGAGCGGCGGGGTCGACTCCGCCGTCACGGCGCACCTGCTCAAGCAGCAGGGGCACGAAGTGGTCGGCATCTTCATGAAGAACTGGGAAGACGACGACGACAGCGAGTACTGCTCGTCGAATATCGATTTTGTCGACGCCGCGAGCGTGGCCGACGTGCTCGGCATCGAGATCGAGCACGTCAATTTCGCAGCCGACTACAAGGACCGCGTGTTCGCCGAGTTCCTGCGCGAATACAAGGCGGGCCGCACGCCGAACCCCGATGTGCTGTGCAACGCCGAGATCAAGTTCAAGGCCTTCCTCGACCATGCGATGCGCCTGGGCGCCGAGAAGATCGCCACCGGCCACTACGCGCGCGTGCGCTTCGATGCGGCCTCGGGACGCCACGAGCTGCGGAAGGGGCTTGATCCCGCCAAGGACCAGAGCTACTTCCTGCATCGCCTGAACCAGGCGCAGTTGTCGAAGACGCTGTTCCCGGTCGGCGAACTGCACAAGACCGAGGTGCGCCGCATCGCCGAGGAGATCGGCCTGCCCAATGCGAAGAAGAAGGATTCGACCGGCATCTGCTTCATCGGCGAGCGCCCGTTCCGCGAGTTTCTCAACCGCTACATCTCGAAAGAACCGGGTCCGATCAAGGACGACCGCGGCCGCAAGCTCGGCGAGCACCAGGGCCTGAGCTTCTACACGCTGGGCCAGCGGCAGGGCCTGGGCATCGGCGGCGTCAAGGAGAAGGGCGCACAGCGCGGTGCGGGCGATCACTCGCCGTGGTTCGTGGCGCGCAAGGACGTCGAGAAGAACACGCTCTGGGTGGTGCAGGGCCACGACCATCCTTGGCTGCTGTCGTCGTCGCTCGTGGCGGGCGACGTCAGCTGGACCGCGGGCGAGCCGCCCGCGCCGGGCCGCTACGGTTCGAAGGCACGCTATCGACAGGCGGACGCGGGATGCGAAATGGATGCGGCGCCCCAGGGTGGCGAGGCTGCGGCGGGCTTCATGCTGCGCTTCGACGCGCCGCAGTGGGCCGTCACGCCGGGTCAGTCGGCGGTGCTCTATGACGGCGAGCGCTGCCTGGGCGGCGGCGTGATCGTCTGACGCGCGGGCGCCGGGTCCCTCAGCGCACCGACGGGTCGACGTGCACCAGGTCGAGCGGAAAGCGCCGGCCGGCCAGGTAGTCCTCGACGCATTGCAGCAGCAGCGGACTGCGGTGGCGCGCCACGCTGGCGCGGATCTCGTCGGCACTCATCCAGAGGGTGCGCACGATGCCGGTGTCGAGCTCGTGGCCCGCTTCGCGCGGGCCCAGGTTGCCGGTGAAGGCAAAGCGCATGTAGGTCACGTCCACGGGGTCTTCGTCGTCTTCTTCGTCGCCGGCACGGCGCGAACGGGCCATGTAGATGCCGATCAGCGCGGTCGGTTCGAAGGCGTGGGCGGTTTCCTCGAGCGCCTCGCGCGCGCAGCCCTCGGCTGGCGATTCGCCGGGGTCGAGGTGTCCGGCCGGCGTGTTGAGCCGCAGCCCGTCGGCGGTGTGTTCCTCGACCAGCAGGAAGCGGCCGTCCTGTTCGATCACCGCCGCGACGGTGACGTTGGGTTTCCAGCGCGATGTCATTTCGGCTCCGTTCCTTGGTGGCCCCCGTGGCCGAAACCGATTGGAACCCATTCGCGACGGAGATGCCGGCTGCAGGCCGGACGTGGCGCGCTCAGCGCGCGAAGCTGCCGGGCAGCGACTTGGCGTCGACCATCTCGAGCCGGTAGCCCAGGCCGTAGATGGCCAGCAGCAGGAATCCGCTCGACGGGCGCAGGCCGAGCTTGGTCCGAAGGCGCGAGACATGGGTGTCGAGCGACCGGGAGAGCGCCTCCACGCCGACGCCCCAGACCGCTTCGTGCAGGTATTCGCGCGACAGCAATCGCCCGAGGTTCTGGAACAGGAACAGCGCGAGTTCGTATTCGCGGTTCTTGAGTGCCACTGGCTGGCCCCTGACCTTGAGGGTGCGCGAGGGCGGGTAGAAATGGTAGGGGCCGAACACGAGTTCGGGCTCGTGCTGCGCCGGATAGGAGCGGCGCAGCAGGGCCGTGACCCGCGCCTCGAGCTCGTGCGCGCGCACCGGCTTGGCCATGACATCGTCGGCGCCTGCATTGAGACCTTCGACCACATCGGCCTCGCCGCAGCGGCTGGTCACGACGAGGACCGGGACGCGGCTCTTGAGTTCGGTGCGCGCGATCCGGACGACCTCGAGTCCGCAGATATCGGGCAGACACCGCTCGAGGATGATGAGATCGAAGGTCTGTCGCCGAAGGATCTGCAGCAACTGCCCGCCTTCGCTGTAGCTGTGGCATTCGTGCCCGAGGCCGCCAATAGCCTCGTTGATCAGCTGGCGCTGATCGGACTCTTGGTCAAGTACTGCGATGCGCATTCCGTCCCCTTTTTCTAGTGCAATCCTGCCTCTACGGGCTTTTCAGCGCGGAGTGTATCTATCTGCATCTGGAGGGGTAAATGCGGCCCGCAACTAATTCGCAATTTTGGGAATTTCGGCCTCGGTAACAGAGTTTTTGCATATCACTGCAAACAAATGCGCAGTTCAACTCGCGCCCCGGGGCTGATGGCAGCGCAGGCCTGGGCGGCACCTCGGCGGTCGTCGCGCGCATCAAGTCGCTAGCATTTATGTAGCTGCAAACGCAATGACTGCGGTCATCAACGCCGGAACAGACGGTAGATTTAAGCGACAGTGATCGGTGTAATCTTGCTGTAAGCTCAGCCCGCGTTCCGTATTGCCCCCTGCCCTGAGGAGATCTCTATGCTGATAGGCGTGCCAGCCGAAACGACGGCCGGCGAAACCCGCGTGGCCGTCACGCCCGAGACGGTGAAGAAACTAGTCGCTGCGGGGCATGCCCTGCGGGTGCAGTCAGGGGCCGGGGTGGCGGCCAGCGTCACCGATGCGGCCTACCAGGCCGCCGGCGCCGAGATCGTCGACCGCGCCGCTGCGTTCGGCGCCGAGATGGTGCTCAAGGTGCGTTCGCCCGGCGACGACGAAGCCGCGCTCATGAAGCCGGGCACGGTCGTGATCGGCATGCTCAACCCGTTCGACGCGGCCGGCCTGCAGCGCCTGGCGGCAGCCGGCCTCACGGCCTTCGCGCTCGAGGCCGCGCCGCGCACCACGCGTGCGCAGAGCATGGACGTGCTGAGCTCGCAGGCCAACATCGCGGGCTACAAGGCCGTGATGATCGCGGCCGACAAGTACCAGCGCTTCTTCCCGATGCTGATGACCGCCGCGGGCACCGTGAAGGCGGCGCGCGTGGTCATCCTGGGGGTTGGCGTCGCGGGCCTGCAGGCGATCGCGACGGCCAAGCGCCTCGGCGCCGTGATCGAGGCCTCCGACGTGCGTCCGAGCGTCAAGGAGCAGATCGAGTCGCTCGGCGGCAAGTTCATCGACGTGCCCTACGAGACGCAGGAAGAAAAGGACGCGGCCGAAGGCGTGGGCGGCTACGCGCGGCCCATGCCGCCGAGCTGGCTCGCGCGCCAGCAGGCCGAGGTCGCCAAGCGCGTGGCGCTGGCCGACGTGGTCGTCAGCACGGCGCTCATCCCCGGTCGCGCGGCACCGACGCTCATTACCGAAGAGATGGTGAAGTCGATGAAGCCCGGCTCGGTCATCGTCGACATCGCCGCCGGCAAGGGCGCCGACGGCGTGGGCGGCAACTGTCCGCTCTCGGAAGCCGACCGCACGGTGGTCAAGCACGGCGTCACGATCGTGGGCGAGACGAATCTCCCGGCGCTGGTGGCGGCGGATGCCTCGGCGCTCTACGCGCGCAACGTGCTCGATTTCCTGAAGCTGATCGTCACCAAGGAGGGCGCGCTCAAGATCGACCTCGAGGACGACATCGTCGCTGCCTGCCGCGTCGCGCACGACGGCCAGGTCACGAAGAAGTAAACAACAACGCCGGCCCAGGAGAAGCCCATGGACATCGTTTCCCATACCGTCATCAACCTGATCATCTTCGTGCTGGCCATCTACGTGGGCTACCACGTGGTCTGGACCGTCACGCCCGCGCTGCACACGCCGCTCATGGCGGTGACCAACGCCATCTCGGCGATCGTGATCGTGGGCGCCATGCTCGCGGCCGCGCTGACCGAAACCCCGCTCGGCAAGACCATGGGCGTGCTGGCGGTGGCGCTCGCGGCAGTGAACGTGTTCGGTGGCTTCCTGGTCACGCGGCGCATGCTCGAGATGTTCAAGAAGAAGGAAAAGAAGGTCGCGCCCGCGGCGCCCAAGGCCGAGTCGGGAGCCGCCCAATGAGCATGAACCTCGTCACGCTGCTGTACCTCGTTGCCAGCGTCTGCTTCATCCAGGCCTTGAAGGGCCTGTCGCATCCCACCACCTCGATCCGCGGCAACGTCTTCGGCATGACCGGCATGGCCATCGCCATGCTGACCACCGGTGCGCTGATCTACAAGCTCTCGGCGGGCAACCTCGGCGGGCTGGGCTACGTGCTGGTCGCGCTGGTCATCGGCGGCGCACTCGGCACCTTCATGGCCAACAAGGTCGAGATGACCAAGATGCCCGAACTGGTCGCCTTCATGCACAGCATGATCGGCCTGGCCGCGGTGTTCATCGCGGTTGCGGCCGTGGCCGAGCCGTACGCCTTCGGCATCACGCTGCGCGGCGACCCGATCCCCGCGGGCAACCGGCTCGAGTTGTTCCTCGGCGCGGCGATCGGCGCGATCACCTTCAGCGGCTCGGTCATCGCCTTCGGCAAGCTCTCGGGCAAGTACAAGTTCCGCCTGTTCCAGGGCGCCCCGGTGCAGTTCGCGGGCCAGCACATGCTGAACCTCGTGCTGGGGCTCGCGACGGTGGCCCTGGGCCTGGTGTTCATGTTCACCGAGAACTGGCCCGCATTCTTCGCGATGTTGGCACTGGCCTTCGTGCTGGGCGTGCTGATCATCATCCCGATCGGCGGCGCCGACATGCCGGTGGTGGTGTCGATGCTGAACAGCTATTCGGGCTGGGCGGCGGCGGGCATCGGCTTCAGCCTGAACAACGCGATGCTGATCGTGGCCGGCTCGCTGGTGGGCTCCTCGGGCGCGATCCTGAGCTACATCATGTGCAAGGCCATGAACCGCTCGTTCTTCAACGTCATCCTCGGTGGCTTCGGCGGCGATGCCGCAGCCGCCACGGGCGGCGCAAAGGAACAGCGCCCCGTGAAGACCGGCAGCGCCGACGACGCGGCCTTCGTGCTCGGCAATGCCGAGACGGTCGTGATCGTGCCGGGCTACGGCCTGGCGGTGGCACGCGCGCAGCACGCGGTGAAGGAACTCGCGGCCAAGCTCACCGAAAAGGGCATCACCGTGAAGTACGCGATCCACCCGGTCGCGGGTCGCATGCCGGGCCACATGAACGTGCTGCTGGCCGAGGCCGAGGTGCCCTACGACCAGGTGTTCGAGATGGAAGACATCAACGGCGAGTTCGGCCAGGCCGACGTCGCGATCATCCTCGGCGCCAACGACGTGGTGAACCCGGCCGCCCACACCAAGGGCAGCCCGATCTATGGCATGCCGATCCTCGAGGCCTACAAGGCCAAGACCGTGATCGTGAACAAGCGCTCGATGGCGGCAGGTTATGCGGGCCTGGACAACGAGCTCTTCTACATGGACAAGACCATGATGGTCTTTGGGGACGCGAAGAAAGTAGTGGAAGATATGGGCAAGGCCATCGAATAGGCCCATCCGCGCAAGATCTTTGCGGCGCACTCCAGTGCGCCGCTTTTCGTTGCCATCTCAGATAACCCGATTTGGAGGAGACAAGTCCATGTCCGACCGTCCCTGGCTCAGCAGCTACCCGCAAGGCGTGCCTGCCGATATCGATGCTTCGCAGTACCCGTCGCTGGTGGCGCTCATGGAAGAGAGCTTCACCAAGTACGCCGACCGCACGGCCTACAGCTTCATGGGCAAGGACGTCAGCTTCGGCGAAACCGACAAGCTCAGCAAGGCCTTCGCGGCCTACCTGCAGGGCCTGGGGCTCGCCAAGGGCGACCGCGTGGCCGTGATGATGCCCAATTGCCCGCAGTACCCGGTGGCCGTGGCGGCCATCCTGCGCGCGGGCCTGATCCTGGTGAACGTGAATCCGCTCTACACGCCGCGTGAGCTTGAGCACCAGCTCAAGGATTCGGGCTCGAAAGCCATCGTCATCATGGAGAACTTCGGCACCACGCTGCAGCAGTGCATCGCGGCCACGCCGGTCCGGCACATCGTGCTGGCCGCCATGGGCGACCGGCTCGGCTTCCTGAAGGGCGCGATCGTCAACTACGTCGTGCGCAACGTGAAGAAGCTCGTGCCGCACTTCAGCCTGCCCGGCGCGGTGCGCTTCAACGACGCGCTCGACCAGGGCGCGAGCCGCACGCTGCAGGTGCCCGCCATCGGGCCCGACGACGTGGCCGTGCTGCAGTACACCGGCGGCACCACGGGCGTCTCGAAGGGGGCCGTGCTGCTGCACCGCAACGTGATCGCCAACGTGCTGCAGTCCGAAGCCTGGAACGAGCCCGTGATGGCGCAGGTGCCGGCGGGCGAGCAGCCCACGGGCGTTTGCGCGTTGCCGCTGTATCACATCTTCGCGTTCACCGTGGGCATGATGCTGAGCATGCGCACGGGCGGCAAGCTGATCCTGATCCCGAATCCGCGTGACCTCGCGGGCGTGCTCAAAGAACTCTCGAAGCACACGGTCCACAGCTTTCCGGCCGTCAACACGCTGTTCAACGGGCTCGCGAACCACCCCGACTTCAACACCGTCAACTGGAAGAACCTCAAGGTGTCGGTGGGCGGCGGCATGGCGGTGCAGGCCGCGGTCGCGAAGCTGTGGCTCGAGAAGACCGGCTGTCCGATCTGCGAGGGCTACGGCCTGTCCGAGACCTCGCCCTCGGCCACCTGCAACCCGACCGACAGCAAGGCCTTCACCGGCACCATCGGCCTGCCGCTGCCGGGCACCTGGCTCAAGCTGCTCGACGACGAGGGCCGCGAAGTACCGCCGGGCCAGCCCGGCGAGATCGCCATCAAGGGCCCGCAGGTGATGGCGGGCTATTGGCAGCGTCCCGACGAGACGGCCAAGGTCATGACGGCCGACGGCTACTTCAAGAGCGGCGACATCGGCATGGTCGACGAGCGCGGCTATTTCAAGGTGGTCGACCGCAAGAAGGACATGATCCTGGTCTCGGGCTTCAACGTCTATCCGAACGAGGTCGAAGACGTGGTGGCGCAGATACCCGGTGTGCTCGAGTGCGCGGCCGTGGGCGTGGCCGACGAGAAGACCGGCGAGGCCGTGAAGCTCGTGATCGTCAAGAAGGACCCGTCGCTGACCGAGGCGCAGGTGCGCGATTACTGCCGCGCCAACCTCACGGGCTACAAGCAGCCGCGGGTGATCGAGTTCCGCACCGACCTGCCGAAGACGCCCGTCGGCAAGATCCTGCGCCGCGAGCTGCGCGACGCGAAAAAGTAGCCGCCGACCGATGAGCGGCCCCGTCGCCATCGTCGCGGCCATGCACGAGGAGCTCGGCGCGCTGCTCGCGCAGATGCCCGATGAACAGCGCGTGCGCGCGGCCGGGCGCGATTTCTGGCTCGGCCATCTGCACGGCCAACCGGTCGTCGCGGTGCTGTCGCGCATCGGCAAGGTGGCCGCGGCGATCACCGCGACGGTGCTGATCGAGCGCTTCGGCGTGCGCGCGATCGTGTTCACGGGCGTGGCGGGCGGGCTGGCACCGGGCGTGGCGGTGGGCGACGTGGTCGTCGCCACGCAACTGCTGCAGCACGACCTCGATGCCTCGCCGATCTTCCCGAAGTACGAAGTGCCGCTCATGGGGCTGTCGCGCTTCGCCGCGGATGCGTCGATCAGCGACGGCATTGCCGCGGCGGCCGAGGGCATGCTGCGCGACCCCGTGGCGCTGCTGGGGCGGCATGCGGTCGATGCCTTCGGCCTGCGTGCGCCGAAACTGCACCGCGGCCTGGTCGTGAGCGGCGACCGCTTCGTGTCGACCAGCGCCGAGAGCGCCGCCTTGCGCCGCGACCTGCCTGAGGCGCTGGCGGTGGAGATGGAGGGCGCAGCGATGTCCCAGGCGTGCCACGACCACGGCGTGCCCTTCGCAGCGGTGCGCACCATATCCGACCGCGCCGACGACGCGGCGCATGGCGACTTCGCGCGCTTCGTCGCCGAGGTGGCGAGCCGCTACAGCCTCGCGCTCGTCAGCGGCTGGCTCGCAGCGCGACCCCTTGCCCAGGGTTAGCAGGCCCTACTTGAGCCAGCCGCGGTGGCGGAAGTACCACATCGGCCCCAGCGCGCTCGCGGCCATCAGCGCGAGCGCATACGGGTAGCCGATCGCCCAGTCGAGCTCGGGCATGAACTTGAAGTTCATGCCGTAGATGCTCGCGATCAGCGTCGGCGGCAGCAATGCGACGCTCGCGACCGAGAAGATCTTGATGGTCTTGTTCTGGTTGATGTTGATGAAACCGACGGTCGCATCCATCAGGAAGTTGATCTTGTCGAACAGGAAGGCCGTGTGGTTGTCGAGCGATTCGATGTCCCGCATGATCTGCCGCGCTTCCTCGAACTGCTCGGCGTTGAGCATGCGGCTGCGCATCAAAAAGCTCACTGCGCGGCGCGTGTCCATCACGTTGCGGCGGATGCGGCCGTTCAGGTCTTCCTGGCGCGCGATGGCGCCGAGCACCTCGCCGGCCAGCTCGTCGCTGACGTTGCCTTCGAGCACCTTCTTGCCCGCGATCTCGAGCTCGTCGTAGATGTTCTCGAGCGTGTCGGCCGAGTATTCGGCGTCGGCGTCGAAGAGCTTGAGCAGTACTTCCTTCGCGTCCTCGATCAGGCCCGGCGCACGGCGCGCACGCATGCGCAGCAGGCGGAACACCGGCACGTCCTCGTCGTGGATCGAGAACAGCACGCCGCAGCTGCGGAGTTCGGTGTTGTGCTGGTTCAGGATGAAGGCCACGCGCACCGAGCGCGGATCCTCGTCGTCGTCGATCAGGAAGTCGGAGCGGATGTGCAGCTCGCCGTTGTCTTCCTCGTAGAAGCGCGCGGACTCCTCGATGTCCTCGTCCATCGCGTCTTCGGGAATCGAGAGGCCGTAGTACTGCTTGATCCAGCGCTTTTCCTCGAGCGTGGGCGACTCGAGGTCGACCCAGATGGGCTGGAACTTGGACAGCTCCTCGAGGGCCTCGATCTCTTCCTGGACAAGGCGGCCGTTGGCGAGCGTGAAGATATTGAGCATGGGCTCACTCCCTTGAAATGGCTGTGGCGGAGGGGCAGGGAAGGGGCGCTTTCAAATCCCGGCCCCGCGCCGGCGCTTCGCAGAAGGCGTCAGCAGGTGGGAGTTGAAAGCTGCAGAGACGGAGCGGTTTCCATGGTGCGGTCTCGGGTGGCAGCAAGGCCGCGATTATGTCATCGGCCCTGTGTCACGACGCGGGCGATCTGGATGGACATACAGTAGAGTTGCACCCATGCAGACCACTGCGCCTCCCGTCCTCCCCGCCACCGCCGCCACCCAGGCCGAGCGCCTCGCTGCCGCGCTGTCGGCCCTCAACGACGCGCAGCGCGCCGCGGTGGAGCACGGCGTCGGCGCCGTCGCGGGGCGCGACGACCGGCCGCTGCTGGTGATCGCCGGCGCCGGGTCCGGCAAGACCAGCACGCTCGCGCACCGGGTGGCGCGGTTGATCGCCGATGGGGTCGATCCGCAGCGCCTGCTGCTGCTGACCTTCTCGCGCCGTGCGGCGCAGGAAATGGAACGGCGCGCCGGGCAGGTGCTGGCGCGCGTGCTCGGCCTGCGTTCCGAAAAGCCACCCGCGCTGCCCTGGGCCGGCACCTTCCACGGCATCGGCGCGCGGCTGCTGCGCGAATATGCGGCCCACGTCGGCCTGGACGACCATTTCACGATCCACGACCGCGGCGATGCCGAGGACCTCATGGGCCTGGTGCGCCACGCGCTCGGCCTGTCGTCCACCGCCAACCGATTTCCGCGCAAGGGCACCTGCCTGTCGATCTACTCGCGCTGCGTCAACACGCGTGCGCCGATCGAGCGCGTGCTGGCCGAGGCCTTTCCCTGGTGCGCCGAGTGGGCGGCAGAGCTCAAGCGCCTGTTCGGTGCCTACGTCGAGGCCAAGCAGCAGCAGAACGTGCTCGACTACGACGACCTGCTGCTCTACTGGGCCGAGATGGTGGCCGAGCCCTCGCTCGCAGCGCTGATCGGCGCACGCTTCGACCATGTGCTGGTCGACGAGTACCAGGACACCAACTTGCTGCAGGCCTCGATCCTGCAGGCGCTCAAGCCCGACGGGCGCGGCGTGACCGTGGTGGGCGACGATGCGCAGTCGATCTACTCGTTCCGCGGCGCCACGGTGCGCAACATCCTCGACTTCCCGTCGCAGTTCTCGCAGGCCGCGCGCGTGGTCACGCTGGAGCGCAACTACCGCTCGACGCAGCCGATCCTCGACGTGTCGAACCGTGTCATCGCGCAGGCCGCCGAGCGGCATGCCAAGACGCTCTGGACCGACAAGCCCTCGGCCGGGCGGCCGCAGCTGGTGCTCGTGCCCGACGAGGCGCAGCAGGCGGTGTGGGTGGCCGACAAGGTGCTCGAACACCGCGAGGGCGGGCTCGCGCTCAAGTCGCAGGCGGTGCTGTTTCGCACCTCCACGCACAGCGCGGCACTCGAACTCGAGCTTGCGCGCCGCAACATTCCGTTCGTGAAGTACGGCGGCCTCAAGTTCCTCGAGGCCGGCCATGTGAAAGACCTGCTCGCGGTGCTGCGCTTCGCCGAGAACCCGCGCGGGCGCATGGCGGGCTTTCGCGTCACGCAGCTTATCCCGGGCATCGGGCCCGCCACGGGCGCCCGGCTGCTCGACGCGATGGAGGGCGCGGCCGATCCGGCGGCGGTGGTGCGCGGCTTCGTGCCGCCGGCCGCCGCGCGCGCCGAATGGGCCGTGTTCGCCGAGGCTTACGCGGCCCTGCGCGATCCGTGGCTGTCCTGGCCTGCCGACGTGGACCTGGCGGCGCGCTGGTACCTGCCGCATCTCGAGCGGCTCTATGACGACCCGTCCGGCGTGCGGCGCGCCGACATCGAGCAGCTGGCGCGGCTGGCGTCGGGTTACGGCTCGCGCGAACGCTTCCTGACCGAGCTCACGCTCGATCCGCCCGAGGCCACGAGCGACCGGCCCGGTCCGCCCCTGCTCGACGAGGACTACCTGATCCTGTCGACCATCCATTCGGCCAAGGGGCAGGAATGGAACTCGGTGCATGTGCTCAACGTCGTCGACGGCTGCCTGCCTGCCGATGTGGCGCAGGGCGCGCACGAACTCGAAGAGGAACGGCGGCTGCTCTACGTGGCCATGACCCGGGCCCGCGACCACCTGCACCTGCTGGTGCCGCAGCGCTTCTACGTCACGCAGCAGGCGGTGCGCGGCGATCGGCACCTCTACGCCAACCGAACGCGCTTCATCTCCGACCGCGATCTCGAAGGCTTCGAGCAGCAGACCTGGCCCCCGCCGCCGGTGCGCCCGCCCGCGGTGCCGCCGCCCGCGGCCGTGATCGACCTGCGCAACCGCATGCGAGCCGCCTGGCAGTGAGCGTCGCGGGGCTGGCGCGCTTTTGGCCCTTCGTGCGCAGGGGTCACTGAGCGCCCCCTCACAGCTTGAAACACGTGACCTGCCGATCGCCGCGGCGTTGGGGTGGCAGGCTTGGCAGCTATCCGATCCATAGCGGATTGGGCCACGGCCGGCGCCAGACCGCCACCCGGGCAACTCTGCTATTGCAATGGTGTGACAGCTTCGGCATAGTGAATCGACCTTCTTCTCTTTCCCGACTCCCGCACCTAACTCATTTCCGTCGGTCACGCTTCATTCCGCAGCGTGGCCATTTTCCCAACCGTCAATTCTCAGGAGGTCTTTCATGAATTTGACGATCAGCGGTCATCACCTCGACGTCACGCCTGCCTTGCGCACCTACGTCACCAGCAAGCTGGACCGGATCACGCGGCACTTCGACCAGGTGGTCGACGTGAAGGTGATCCTCACGGTGGAAAAGCAGAAGGAAAAGGAACGCCGCCAACGGGCGGAGTGCAACATTCACGTCAAGGGCAGTGACATGTTCGCGGAGTCGAGCCATGCTGATCTCTATGCGGCCGTCGATGATCTGGTCGACAAGCTCGACCGCCAGGTCGTGCGCCACAAGGACCGGTTGCAGGACCACCATCACGCTGCGCCCAAGCGCCTGATGTAGTCCTGCGCAAACGGGCCCGCGGCCCGTGTCGCCGAGCCGCCTCCGGGCGGCTTTTTGCTGTCGGCTTGAAGGGATTCTTTACACAATCCGCGCCCACTTTCGACGATTTGTAGGAAGAAAGTAACCAGGGGGACTGGGGGTTTTCACCGAGCGGGTGCATAATCGCCCCCGCTCCCACTATGAACCGACTCGCGTCCATCCTGCCGCCCGCTCAAGTGCTCGTGAGCGTCGACGCCACCAGCAAGAAACGTGCTTTCGAGGAAGCCGGCTTGCTGTTCGAGGGCCTTCATGGCCTGGGCCGCGCGCTCATCACCGACAGCCTCTTCGCGCGTGAACGCCTCGGTTCCACGGGCCTGGGGCATGGCGTCGCGATCCCGCACGGGCGCATCAAGGGCCTCAAGGCGCCCATGGCCGCGGTGTTCCAGCTGGCGAATCCGATCGGTTTCGACGCACCCGACGAGCAACCCGTCGGGCTGCTGATCTTCCTGCTGGTGCCCGAGGCCGCGACCCAGAAGCACCTCGAGATCCTCTCCGAGATTGCCGAACTGCTCAGCGACGCGTCGCTGCGCGAGCGGATCAAGTCGAGCACCGACGCAGCCGAGCTGCACGGGCTCATTGCCAGCTGGCAGTCGACGCAAGTCGCGTGAGCCGCGCCGGCCCGCCCGGTCGGTTCCTTGGTATTCTGGCCGGCCCCCCACCGCAGCGCCGATGAGCGCCTTGCCCTGAACGCATGAAGCCCACCGTCATCAGCGCCGACGCCATGTTCGAGGAGTTCCGTGGCTCGCTCCGCTGGGAATGGCTCGCCGGCCTCGGCGCCTCGGAGCGCCAGTTCGACCCCGACGTCATCAGCCGCGCCCAGTCGGCGGCAGACCTGGTCGGCTACCTCAACTACATCCATCCCTACCGCGTGCAGATCCTCGGTGCGCGCGAGGTCGCCTATCTCACGCGCGGCAGCCAGGAAGACTGCGCCCGGCGCATCGCCCGCATCGTCACGCTGGAGCCGCCGATGCTGGTGCTGGCCGACGGCCAGGCCGCGCCCGACGAGCTGCTGTCGATCTGCGAGCGCGCACAGCTGCCGCTGTTCGCCACGCGCGAGTCCTCGGCCTTCGTGATCGACCTGCTGCGCGCCTACCTGTCGAAGCACTTCGCCGAACGCACCTCGATGCACGGTGTGTTCATGGACATTCTCGGCATGGGCGTCATGATCACCGGCGAATCGGGGCTCGGCAAAAGCGAACTCGGGCTCGAACTGATCTCGCGCGGCAACGGCCTCGTGGCCGACGACGCCGTCGACCTCTACCGCATCAACCAGAACACCATCGAGGGGCGCTGCCCCGACCTGCTGCAGAACCTGCTCGAGGTGCGCGGCATCGGCCTGCTCGACATCCGCGCGATCTTCGGCGAGACCGCGGTGCGGCGGAAGATGCGGCTCAAGCTCATCGTGCACCTGGTACGGCGCGACAGCTTCGAGCGCGACTACGAACGCATGCCCTCGGCCCCGCTCACGCAGGACGTGCTCGGCATTCCGGTGCGCAAGGTCATCATCCAGGTGGTGGCCGGGCGCAACATCGCGGTGCTGGTGGAGGCCGCGGTACGCAATTCGATCCTGCAGCTGCGCGGCATCGACACCTACGCCGATTTCGTCGCCCGCCACCACAAGGCCATGGAAGCCGGCCAGGACTGATCCGCTTCGCGAAAGACACAGCAGCGCAGTCCAGGAACACCGCGGAACCGGCTTTGCCGGGCCGCTGGTGTTGCCCCCTTGAGGGGGAGGCGGCTACACGAAGTGAGCCGCTTCGGGGGTGGGTCAAGAACATCGCGGAACCGGCTTTGCCGGGCCGCTGGTGTTGCCCCCTTGAGGGGGAGGCGGCTACACGAAGTGAGCCGCTTCGGGGGTGGGCCAGGAACACCGCGGAACCGGCTCCGCCGGGCCGCTGGTGTTGCCCCCTTGAGGGGGAGTCGAGCTACACGAAGTGAGCGAGGGACGGGGGTGGGCTCATCTCCTGCTGGCGCAGTCGCCGCACAGGCCGTAGAGGGACATCGCGTGGTCTTGCAGGATCCAGCCCTTGTCCTTCGAGATCATCTGCTGGCGGCGCTCGATCTCGGCGTCGTAGAACTCCTCGACCTTGCCGCAGGAGGTGCAGATCAGGTGGTCGTGGTGCGTGCCCTCGTTGAGCTCGTACACGGCCTTGCCGCTTTCGAAGTGGCTGCGCTCGAGGATGCCGGCCTGCTCGAACTGCGTCAGCACGCGGTAGACGGTGGCCAGGCCGATGTCGGAGTGCTCGTTCAGGAGCACCCGAAACACGTCTTCGGCCGTCATGTGGCGCTGGCTCCCGGTCTGGAAGATCTCGAGGATCTTCAGTCGCGGCAGTGTGGCCTTGAGGCCGGTATTCTTGAGTTCGTCGATGTTGGCCATGATGGATTCCTGCGCCTGGGCGGCGGGACGGCCCCGAGGGGGCTGCCGCTACAATGGCCGATCATATCGCTACCCCTCTTTTCTCTCCCATGCCTGCCATCCTTCCACGCCGTTTCTGGCTGCTGGCCGCGGCCGTCGCAGCGACGTTCAGCCTCAGCGCCTGCAGCGGCTTCAGCGAGCGCACGCGGGGTGCGCTCGCATCCATCACGCCCTACAAGGTCGAGGTGGTCCAGGGCAATTTCGTTTCGAAGCAGCAAGTCGAGGCCCTCAAGCCCGGCATGTCTCGCCAGCAGGTGCGTGAAATCCTCGGCACGCCGCTGCTGACGGACGTCTTCCACACCAACCGCTGGGACTACGTCTTCACGATTCGCCGCCAGGGCGTCGATCCGCAGGAACGCCGGCTGACCGTGTTCTTCAACGGCGAGGTGCTCGACCGCTTCGAGGGCGATCCGATGCCCAGCGAGGAAGAATTCGTCGCCACGCTCGACACGCGCAAGAAGAGCAGCAAGGTTCCGCAGCTCGAGGCCACGGAAGAAGAACTGAAGAAATTCGCGCCGAAGCCCGACGAGAAAAAGGCCGATGCCGGCGCCGCGGCCGCGAACCTGCCGCCGCTGCCCGCCGCCTATCCTCCGCTCGAAGCGTCGCGCTGACAAAGAAGGTGCGACGGAAGCTGCTGCTGCGCGACAGGCGCCCGCGACGGTTTCCCTCACACCTTCCGGGCGGGCCTGCCGTTCCCATGCCAAGTTCAAAAGGCTGAATCCGCGTGACTGAATCCATTTCCACCTCCTCTTCCCCGGCCCTGCGCCGCGTCGCGATCGCCGGCGCCTCGGGCCGCATGGGCCGCATGCTCGTCGAAGCCGTGCGCGAGGCGCACGACTGCCGGCTGGCCGGCGCGCTCGACATGGCCGGCAGCGAGGCGATCGGCGCCGATGCGGCGGCCTTCCTCGGCTTCACGAGCGGCGTGCCCATCGTGTCCGACCTGCGCACCGGCCTGCAGGATGCGCAGGTGCTGATCGACTTCACGCGTCCCGAAGGCACGCTCGCGCACCTCGAGATCTGCCGCGAGCTGGGCGTGCAGGCCGTGATCGGCACCACCGGCTTCAGCGACGCGCAGAAGGCCGAGATCGCCGAGATCGCGAAGGACGTTGCGATCATGCTGGCCCCCAACATGAGCGTGGGCGTCAATGTCACGTTCAAGCTGCTCGAGATGGCGGCCAAGGCGCTCGCGACCGGCTACGACATCGAGATCATCGAGGCCCACCACCGCCACAAGGTCGATGCGCCGTCGGGCACCGCGCTCAAGATGGGCGAGGTCATCGCCGACGCGCTCGGCCGCGACCTGAAGGAGTGCGCCGTCTATGCCCGCGAAGGCATCACGGGCGAGCGCGACCCGTCGACGATCGGCTTCTCGGCCATCCGCGGCGGCGACATCGTGGGCGACCACACGGTGCTCTTCGCGGGCACCGGAGAGCGCATCGAGATCACGCACAAATCCGCGAGCCGCTCGACCTATGCGCAGGGTGCGCTGCGCGCGGTGCGCTTCCTCGCGGGGCAGAAGGCGGGGCTGTTCGACATGTTCGACGTGCTCGGGCTTCGCTGAAAAAAACCAATAAAAAGGCCGTCCGATGAGCGTCCTCGAGCTGCTGACCCAGGGTGACGGCGTCAGCCGCTCGGTGGCGGCGCTGCTGCTCGCGATGTCGATCGCGAGCTGGGTGGTGATCCTCTGGAAGGCCTGGCTGCTGCGCGGTGGCACGCGCGACGTGTTGCGCGGCATCGCGGCCTTCTGGCAGTCCACCACGCTGGCGGACGCCGAGCAGAAGCTGCGCGCCTTCGATCGTGCCGCGCTCGTGGGGCCGGCCGTCGAGGCCTTGCGCACCATGGCGGCCGATGCGGCCGATGCGGCCGGCGGCACGCTCGGCGCGACCGTGGGCGACCGCAACCAGCGGCTCACGCGCGCTTTGCGCGGCGCGCTGCACGGCGCGCTCCGGCGCCTGCAGTCGGGCCAGATCCTGCTCGCCACCGTCGGCGCCACGGCGCCGTTCGTGGGGCTGCTCGGCACCGTCTGGGGCATCTACGGCGCGCTCTCGGGCATCGCGGGCCAGGCGGGCGGCTTCACCATCGACAAGGTGGCCGGGCCGGTCGGTGAGGCGCTGGTCATGACGGCCTTCGGCCTCGCGGTGGCGATACCGGCCGTGCTGGCCTACAACGTGTTCGGCCGCGTCATCGGCCGCATCGAAGCCGAGCTCGAGGGCTTCGCGCACGACCTGCTCGGCAGCTTCGGCAGCCCGCCGGCATCCGCCGCGCCGCCGCCCGCCCGGCCGATGCCGGTCTAGGAGCGTTCGCAGCATGGCCTTCGGTCGCACTTCGCTCGGCAGCAGCGCCGCCCGCGGCGGGCGTGCCACGGGCGCCGGCGGGCAGCGCCCGCTGTCCGACATCAACGTGACGCCGCTGGTCGACGTGATGCTGGTGCTGCTGGTGATCTTCATCATCACCGCGCCGCTGATGGCGAGCTCGATCAAGCTCGACCTGCCGCAGACCGATGCCGGCCAGCCGAACGACACGCCGAAGTTCGTCGGCGTCTCGGTCGATGCCGCGGGCAAGGTCTTCTTCAACGACCGGCCGGTCACCGACGAACAACTGGCCGAGCGGCTGCAGCAGGCCGCGGCCGACAGCAAGGACACCGAGGTCCAGCTGCGCGCCGACCAGACCGTGCCCTACGGCCGGGTGGTAGCGCTGATGGGCATCGCCAACAAGGCGGGCCTGAGCCGCATCGGCTTCGTGACCGAGGCCGACGCGGCCGCGCAGCCGCGCTGACCCCGCCCGCGGCAACACTCAGTCGAGCACCACTGGCTTCGTCCGCCAGATCTCGTGCGCGTACTGCGCGATCGTGCGGTCCGACGAGAACGCGCCCATGCCCGCGACGTTGAGGATCGTCATGCGCGTCCAGGCCTCGGCGTCGAGGTAGAGCGCGTCGACCTCGGCCTGCTTGGCGACGTAGCTCGCATAGTCGGCCAGCAGCAGGTAGTGGTCGCCCCAGTTCACCAGCGCGTCGTAGATACCCTGGTAGCGCGAGGGCTCGCCGGGGGAGAACGCGCCGTCGCGGATCGCATCGAGCACGCGCAGGAGCTCGGGGTCGTTCTCGTAGATCTCGCGCGGCTGGTAGCCGTGCGCACGGATGTCGGCCACTTCGGGCGTGGTGTTGCCGAAGATGAAGATGTTCTCCGCACCCACGTTGTCGCGCATCTCCACGTTGGCGCCGTCGAGCGTGCCGATGGTGAGCGCGCCGTTGAGCGCGAACTTCATGTTGCCGGTGCCCGAGGCCTCGGTGCCGGCGGTCGAGATCTGCTCCGACAGGTCGGCCGCGGGCATGATGATCTCGGCCAGGCTCACGCTGTAGTTGGGCAGGAACACCACCTTCAGCAGCTTGCCGACGCGCGCATCGTTGTTGACCGTGTGCGCCACGTCGTTGATCAGCCGGATCACGAGCTTGGCCACCTGGTAGGCCGAGGCCGCCTTGCCGGCGAACACCACCACGCGCGGCACGATGTCGAGCGGGCGGCCGGCCTCGTGCGCATCGAGGATGCGGTGGTAGCGCGTGATCACGTGCAGCACGTTGAGCAGTTGCCGCTTGTACTCGTGGATGCGCTTGACCTGCACGTCGAACATCGCATCGGTGTCGAGCACGATGCCCATGTTCTGCTCGACCCAGTTGGCCAGGCGCAGCTTGTTCTCGCGCTTGGCGTGCCGGAACGCGCGTGCGAACGCGGGTTGCGTGGCCATCGGCCGGAGCGCCTCGAGCTGCGACAGGTCGCGCCGCCAGCCCTTGCCCAGGCGCTGGTCGAGCAGGCTCGCGAGCGGCGGATTGGCCTGCGCGAGCCAGCGCCGCGGCGTGACGCCGTTGGTCTTGTTGTTGAAGCGCTCGGGAAAGATCCGCGCGAAGTCCGCGAAGATCGACTGCTTCATCAGCTCGGAGTGCAGCCCCGAGACGCCGTTGATCGAATGGCTCGCGAGCACCGCCACGTAGGCCATGCGCACGCGGCGCTCGCCGGTCTCGTCGACGAGCGAGAGCCGGCGCAGCAGCTCGACGTCATCGCCGGCCTTCTGCGTCACCGTGGCGAGGAACCGCGCGTTCATGTCGTAGATGATCTGCAGGTGGCGCGGCAGGATGCGCCCGAGCATCTCGACCGGCCAGGTCTCGAGCGCCTCGTGCATCAGCGTGTGGTTGGTGTAGCTGAAGACCTTCTGGGTCTGGGTCCAGGCCTCGTCCCACGACAGGCCGTGCTCGTCGAGCAGCAGCCGCATGAGCTCGGGCACCGCGAGCACCGGGTGTGTGTCGTTGAGGTGGATGCTGACCTTTTCACCAAGCGCGTCGAAGTTGTCGTGGGTGCGCAGGTAGCGCCGCAGCAGGTCTTGCACGCTCGCGCTGCAGAAGAAGTACTCCTGGTGCAGCCGAAGCTCGCGGCCCGAGGGCGTGGAGTCATCGGGGTACAGAACGCGCGACACGTTTTCGGAATGGTTCTTGCTCTCGACCGCTTGCATGTAGTTGCCGCGGTTGAAGGCCGAAAGGTCGATCTCCTCGGTGGCGCGCGCCGACCACAGGCGCAGCGTGTTGGTCGCCTGCGTGCCGTAGCCCGGAATGATGGTGTCGTAGGCGACCGCGAGCACGTCGTGGGTGTCGACCCATTCGGCACCGCCGGCACCGTCGCGCTTCTGCACATGGCCACCGAAGCGCACGCGGTAGTTCACCTCGGGCCGCTGGAACTCCCAGGGGTTGCCGCGCGTGAGCCAGTAGTCGGGCGTCTCGACCTGCTTGCCGTCGACGATGCGCTGGCGGAACATGCCGTATTCGTAGCGGATGCCGTAGCCCATGCCGGGCACGCCGAGGGTCGCCATCGAATCGAGGAAGCAGGCCGCGAGCCGGCCCAGGCCGCCGTTGCCGAGGGCCGCGTCGGGCTCGCGCTCGGCGAGCTGCGCCATGTCGACGCCGAAGTCGGCCAGTGCATCGCGCACCGTGTCGTGCAGGTCGACCGCCAGCAGTGCGTTGGTGAAGGTCCGCCCGATGAGGAACTCCATCGAGAGGTAGTACACGCGCTTGAGGTCCTGCGCGTAGTTCGCGCGCGTGGTGGCCATCCAGCGTTCGACCAGCTGGTCGCGCACGGCGAGTGCGGTGGCGTGCAGCCAGTCGTCCTGGCTCGCCGCGACGGGGTCCTTGCCGACGGCATAGATCAGCTTGTTCGCGAGCGCACGTTTGAACGCGGCAACGTCGCGGTCGGGATGGTCGTAGGCGAAGTCTTTGATCGTCATGGGCGTCTTGGGTGTCCGTGGTTTCGTGTTGTTCTCCCTGAGTCGAGGCATGTGGTTGGAGCGCTATTCCATTGCCTTCTGGTAGACGTCGATGTAGCGGGCCGCCGCGGCGGCCCAGTCGGCGGGCCTGCGCATCGCATTGCCGCGCACGCGCCGCCAGTCGGGTGCGCGCCGGTAGAGGGCGAACGCGCGGCGAAGCGCACGATGGTAGTCGCCCGCCTCGAAGCGCTCGAAAACGAAGCCCGTGGCGTCGCCGCTGGCCAGGTCCTCGAGCGTGCAATCGACGACCGTATCGGCCAGGCCGCCGACGCGGTGCACCAGCGGCAGGCTGCCGTAGCGCAGGCCGTACATCTGGGTCAGGCCGCAGGGCTCGTAGAGCGAGGGCACCAACGTCACGTCGCCGGCGCCGAAGAGCTGGTGCGCGAGCGTCTCGTCGTAGCCGATCGTGACACTCACGGCCTGCGGAGCCGCCGCCGCGCGTGCGCGGAAAGCCTCTTCGAGCCAGGCCTCGCCGCTGCCGAGCAGCGCGAGCTGGCCGCCCTCGGCCAAGAGCGCGTCGAGGCCCTCGAGCACGAGGTGCAGGCCCTTCTGCTCTGTGAGCCGGCTCACCAGGATGAAGAGCGGCGCATCGCTGCGCTGCGCGAGCCCCAACTGATGCTGCAGCACCGCCTTGCAGCGCGCCTTGCCGGCCATGTGCCGGCCTTCGGGCGTGTGGAAACCCTGCACCAGCGCGGCATCGTGCGCGGGATTCCAGACCTTCTCGTCGACTGCATTGAGGATGCCGTCGAGCACGTTGCTGCGCCGGCGCAGCAGGCCGTCGAGGCCGCAGCCCTGTTCGGGCGTCTGGATCTCGCGCGCATAGGTGGGGCTCACGGTCGTGAGGCGGTCGGCGAAATGAAGCCCGCCCTTCATGAACGAGAGCTGGCCGTGGTATTCGAGCCCGTCGAAATGGAAGGCGGCCGCGGGCAGGCCGAGCTCGCCGAAATCCGCGGCCGGAAAGAGCCCCTGGTAGGCGAGGTTGTGCACCGTGAACACGCTGCCCACGCGCGGCCCGCCGTCACTGCGCGCAAAGGCCATGTAGGCGGGCGCCAGGCCGGCGTGCCAGTCGTGCGCATGCACCACTTCGGGCCGCCATGCAGCATCGAGACCGTGCGCGAGCCGGGCCGCCGCCCAGCCCAGCAGCGCAAAGCGCCGGTGGTTGTCGGCATACGGCCGGCGCGACGGGTCTTCGTAGGGATTGCCGGGCCGGTCGTACAGCGCGGGCGCATCGACCACGTAGGCCGGGATCGACGCCCCCGCATCGGCTGCGGCGATCTCGCCGGCGAGCAGCATGCAGCGCTCGCCCCAGGGCGCCGCGAACTCGGCCACGGGCGCGAGGCCGCGCACGCCGGCGCGGATCGCCGGAAAGCCCGGCAGCAGCACGCGCGCGTCCTGTGCCGCGGCCCTCAGCGCGACCGGCAGCGCGCCCGCCACGTCGGCGAGGCCACCGGTCTTGAGCAGGGGATAGAACTCGGCGCTGACCTGGAGAATACGCATTCTGCGGATGTTCAGGCGGCAGAAGTCGCAAGGCGCTGGAGCATCTCGCGCGTGACCAGCACCACGCCGGCCTCGGTGCGCTCGAAGCGCGCGGCGTCGGCAGCGGCGTCCTCGCCGATCACCATGTCGTCGGGAACGACGCAGCCGCGGTCGATCACCACGCGCGTGAGGCGGCAGCCGCGGCCCACCTCCACGTCGGGCAGCAGCACCGCCTCGTGGATCTCGCAGAACGAATGGATGCGCACGCCCGAGAACAGCACCGAGCTGCTGACCTTGGAGCCCGAGACGATGCAGCCGCCCGAGACGATGGTGTTGACCGTCATGCCGTGGTGGCCGTCGCGGTCGAGCACGAACTTGGCCGGCGGCAATTGCCGCTGGTAGGTCCAGATGGGCCAGTCCGTGTCATAGATGTCGAGTTCGGGTGTGATCGAGGCCAGGTCGAGGTTGGCAGCCCAGAATGCATCGATCGTGCCCACGTCGCGCCAGTAGGCCTTGGCGTCGGGTCCGCGCGAGGCCCGCGTGACGCACGACATCCCGAAAGGGTGCGCCACCGCGCGGCCCTCGGCCACGGCGCGCGGGATGATGTCCTTGCCGAAGTCGTGGCTCGAATCGGGATTGGCGGCGTCCTCCTCGAGCAGCTGGTAGAGGTAGGCGGAGTCGAACACGTAGATGCCCATGCTGGCGAGCGCCGTGTCGGGATGGCCCGGCATCGCGGGCGGGTCGGCCGGCTTTTCGAGAAAGTCCGTGATCCGGCGCTCGCCGTCGACGGCCATCACGCCGAACGCCGTGGCCTCCATGCGCGGCACCTCGATGCAGCCGACCGTGCAGCCCAGGCCGTGCTCGGCATGGTCCTTGACCATGATCGAGTAGTCCATCTTGTAGATGTGGTCGCCAGCCAGCACCACCACGTAGTCGTGCTTGGTCGAGCGGGTCTGAAGGATGTCGAGGTTCTGGAACACCGCGTCGGCGGTGCCGCGGTACCAGTGCTCGTCGCCGGTGCGCTGCTGCGCGGGCAGCACGTCGACCATCTCGTTGAGCTCGGCGCGCAGGAAGCTCCAGCCGCGCTGCAGGTGGCGCATCAGCGAGTGCGACTTGTACTGCGTGACCACCGCCATGCGCCGGATGCCCGAGTTGAGGCAGTTCGACAGCGCGAAATCGATGATGCGGAACTTGCCGCCGAAGTACACCGCCGGCTTCGCGCGGCGGTCGGTCAGCTGCTTGAGGCGCGAGCCCCGGCCGCCGGCCAGTACCAGCGCGATGGTGCGGCGAACCAGCTGGTGGGCCTGGAGCGGTGCCGCCTGCGAAGCGTTGTTGTTGCTGCTGTTGTTGTAGTTGTTCATGTCGGGTCTCCGTGCGTCTGTTCGTCTGGGTTCATCGGATGCTGTTTGGCTTTGTCGCCGTCGCCGGCATCCAGCCTAGCACCGTGCTGCGCTGCCGCCGCATGCGTTGCCGCAACCCACAGGCTGCCGCGGGGCACTTCCACCATGCCGGACCCGATGCCGGTCGCGGCGCCGATGCCGTCGGGCGCATCGGTCGCGAGACGCAGGTGCCAGTTGCCCGGCGGCAGCACGAACGATGTGGCCTGCGCCCCCACGTTGACGAGCACGAGCCAGCCGGCCTCCGACGCCGTGGGCGCCTCGAACCGGATTGCAAGCGCCGTGCCGGCGCGCCAATCGGCCTCTGCCATGGGCTCACCGTCGGGCCGCAGCCAGCGGATCGCTGGCGCGCCGGGCGGCGCCTGGGCCGGCCACCAGCTGGCGTGACGCAGCACGGACGCCTCGCGCCGCAGGGCCGCAACCCTTGCCACGAAAGTGCTCAACCGCGCCGTGTCGTCCCATCGCAGCCAGGTGGTTTCGTTGTCCTGGCAGTAGGCGTTGTTGTTGCCTTGCTGGCTGTGGCCGAGTTCGTCACCGGCCAGCAGCATCGGCGTGCCCTGCGACAGCAGCAGCGTCGCGAGCAACGCGCGCTGCAAGCGGCCGCGCTCGGCCTCCACGGCAGGGTCGTCGCTCGGTCCCTCGACGCCGCAGTTGTTGCTGAGGTTGTGCGCATGGCCGTCTCGGTTGCCCTCGCCGTTCGCGAGGTTGTGTCGCTCGTCGTAGCTCACCAGGTCACGCAGCGTGAAGCCGTCGTGCGCGGTGATGAAGTTGACGCTTGCCGTGGGCGCGCGCCCGTCGTGCGCGAACTCTGCGCTCGACGCGGTGAGCCGGTGCGCGAAATCGCCGAGCCCCGTGGCGCCGTCGCGGCCCTGTCGCAGCCAGAAGCCGCGCTGCGTGTCGCGGTAGCGGTCGTTCCATTCGAGCCAGCCCGGCGGGAACTCGCCGAGCCGGTAGCCGCCCGGCCCGATGTCCCAGGGTTCGGCGATCAGCAGCGTGCGCGAAAGCACCGGGTCCTGCGCGATGGCGGCAAGGAAGGGTGCACGGGGGTCGAACTCGCCGTCGGCTCCGCGCCCGAGCGCCGGCGCAAGATCGAAGCGGAAGCCGTCGACACCGAGCGTGCAGGCCCAGTGGCGCAGGCTGTCCATCACGAGCTGCAGCACGCGCGGCTCTGCGAGCTTCAGGCAGTTGCCGCAGCCGGTCCAGTTGGCATAGCGCGCGTGGTCGTCGGCAAGCAGGTGGTAGTACAGCGCGTTGTCGATGCCGCGCAGCGACAGCGTGGGACCGAACTCGTCGGTCTCGGCGCTGTGGTTGTAGACCACGTCGATCACGAGCTCCATGCCGCGCGCATGCACGGCATCGGCGAGCGCGCGGAATTCGCTTGCGGGTGTGCTGCCGGCGCTGCCGCTCCAGTAGCGCGCCTCGGGCGCGAACCATCCGATGGTGTTGTAGCCCCAGTAGTTGCTGAGCCCCATCTTGAGAAGGCGCTCTTCGTCGGCACGGTGCTGCACCGGCATCAGGCTCAGCGTGGTGACGCCGAGGCGCTGCAGGTGGTCGAGCACCGCGGGTTCGGCGAGGCCGGCGTAGGTGCCGCGCAATGGTTCGGGAACGGCCGGGTGCAGCCGCGTCTGGCCGCGCACGTGAATTTCGCAGAGCACCCGGTCGCCGGGCGCAATGCGGGCATGGCCGAGCGAGGGCAACGCAAGATCCGGCGCGGCGACGCGGGCCTTGAGCGCGACGGCGGCGTTGTCGCGCGTGTCGCGCCGCAGCGGGTTGGCGGGGTCGTGTCCGAGGAAGACGTCGCTGCCGTCGTAGCGGCCGACGATCTCGCGGGCGTAGGGGTCGAGCAGCAACTTCGCGGGATTGAAGCGATGGCCTTCATGCGGAATCCAGGGGCCGTGCACCCGGTAACCATAGACCAGCCCAGGGCGCGCGCTGGGGAGCTGACCGTGCCAGACGCCGTCGGTGAAGGCGGGCAATCTCAGGCGCTGCTGTTCGTGCTGGCCGGTGCTGTCGAAGAGGCAGAGGTCGACGGCCTCGGCGTTCGGGGCGACGAGGGCGAAGTTCACGCCGTGTGGCGTGGGGGTTGCGCCCAGGGGGTATGACGAGCCTGGGGTCAGCATGTGGTCTTTGGCGTGGTGTTTTCCGGGGCCGGGTCCCGCCGGGGCGAGACCCGGCCTTCGAAACACAAAAACAAAAGCATCAAACCAACACCCACATCACAGTCGCCAGCGGCGGCAAGTTCACTTCCATCGAGTGCGATTTTCCATGCCACGCAACAGCCTCGCCCCGAACCACGTCGTTGTGAACCCCGCTGCCCCCATACACAACGGCATCCGTATTGATCACCTCGCGATAGTCCCCCGCCGCAGGCACGCCCAGCCGGTATCCCTCACGCACCATCGGCGTGAAGTTGCACGCCACGACCACGAACGATCCGTCGCGCCCGCGCCGCACGAAGCCGAACACCGACTGCGCCCGGTCGTCATGCACCGTCCACTCGAAGCCGGCGCGCTCGGCGTCGAGCTCGTGCAGGGCCGGAAAGTGCCGGTACACGTTGTTCAGGTCGCGCACCAGCCGCCGCACGCCCTGGTGCGCCGCGTGCGCGAGCAGATGCCAGTCGAGGCTGCGGTCGGCATTCCACTCGGCTTCCTGCGCGAACTCGCCACCCATGAAGAGCAGCTTCTTGCCCGGGTAGGCCCAGAGGTAGCCGTACAGGTTGCGCAGGCCCGCGAACTTCTGCCAGGCGTCGCCGGGCATGCGCGTGATCATCGAACCCTTGCCGTGCACCACCTCGTCGTGCGACAGCGGCAGCACGAAGTTCTCGCTGTGCGCATACATGAGGCCGAAGGTGATCTGTTCGTGGTGGTGGCTGCGGTGAACCGGGTCGGTGCCGGCATAGGCCAGCGTGTCGTTCATCCAGCCCATGTTCCACTTGAAGTGAAAGCCCAGCCCACCCGCCTCGGGCGGCCGCGTGACGCCGGGAAAGCTCGTCGATTCCTCGGCGACGGTGAAGGCACCGGGGCGCTCGGTGCCCACGACATGGTTCATGCGCCGCAGGAAGTCGATGGCCTCGAGGTTCTCGCGCCCGCCGTCGATGTTGGGTACCCATTCGCCGGCCTGGCGGCTGTAGTCGCGGTAGAGCATGGAGGCCACCGCATCCACGCGCAGGCCATCGACGCCATAGCGCTCGAGCCAGTAGAGCGCATTGCCGACGAGGTAGTTGCGAACCTCCGTGCGCGCGTAGTTGAAGATCAGCGTCTGCCAGTCGTTGTGGAAGCCCTCGCGCGGGTCGGCGTATTCGTACAGCGCGGTGCCGTCGAAGCGGCCGAGGCCGTGCGCGTCGGTCGGGAAGTGCGCGGGCACCCAGTCGAGGATCACGCCGAGGCCGGCGGCATGTGCGGCCTCGACCAGATGGCGGAAATCGCCAGGCGTGCCGAAGCGCGAGCTCGGGGCATGCAGGCCGATGGGCTGGTAGCCCCACGATCCGTCGAACGGATGCTCGCTGACCGGCAGCAGCTCGATGTGCGTGAAGCCCATGTCGCGCACATAGGGCACCAGCGTGTCGGCCAGCTCGCGGTAGTCGAGCCAGTCGCGGCCGTCGTTCTTGCGCCGCCACGAGCCGAGGTGCACTTCGTAGATGCTGATCGGCGCATGGCGGTCGTTGGCGGCGGCGCGGCCGGGCGGCAGCGGCACCGGCGCGGGCAGCGGCGCCACGACGCAGGCGGTCTCGGGCCGAAGGCGCGCCGAGAAGGCGTAGGGGTCGGCCTTGCGCAGCAGCTCGCCCTCGGCCGACAGGATCTCGAATTCGTAGGCGTCGCCGGTGGCCACTTGCGGCGCGAAGATTTCCCACACGCCGCACTCGCGGCGCAGCCGCATCATGTGCCGCCGGCCGTCCCAGTTGTTGAAGTCGCCGACCACCGAGACGCGCCGCGCATTCGGCGCCCAGACCGCGAAAGCCACGCCCTTCACGCCGTCGATCTCGCGCAGGTGCGCACCGAGCCGCTCCCAGGGCCGCAGGTGCGTGCCCTCGGCGAGCAGCCACACGTCGGTATCGCCGAGCACGAACGGAAAGCGGTAGGGGTCTTCGAGCCGCGCGCTGTGCGCGCCCCAGTCGACCTCGAACGAATAGCCCAGCAGCGCCTCGGCCGCGGGCACCAGCCCGGTGAAGAGGTCGGACTCCTCGTGCCGGGCCAGCATCGCGAGCGGCCAGCCGGTGCGCGTGTGCACCACGGCCACGCTCTTGGCGCCGGGCAGCAGCGCACGCACCTGCAGGCCGTCGCGCGTCTGGTGCGGCCCCAGCACGGCAAACGGATCACCGTGTTCGGCGCGCATCAGGGCGCGGACCTCGCGTTCGGGGAGATGCATGCTGTCCTTGGTCTGAAGAGAATCATCGTGCCATGCGAGATCCGGGCCCGGCCGCATGACGACGACGAAGCTTTCTACACTGCACGGGCCCGCCACGCGATGGCGTCCCCGCCGATCCCGTTTGCCTGTCAGATGACCACCGACGCTGCTTCTTTTTCTGCTCCCTCCATCCCCGACCGGCCGGAAGGCCTTGCCGCGCTCGAGCGCCGGCTAGCCAAAGACCTGGAGTGTCTCGGCTGGCCCGCGCGCGCCTGGATGCCAGCCTGCGCGCACGAGGGCGAGGCGGTGCTCGAGGTGGCGATCGTCGGCGGCGGCCAGGCCGGGCTCGCCGCGGCGGCGGCGCTGACGCAGCAGGGCATCCGCGCGGTGGTGTTCGACCGCGCGCCGGCCGGGTTCGAGGGGCCGTGGGCCACCACGGCGCGCATGGAAACCCTGCGCTCGCCCAAGGAGCTGACCGGCCCCGCGCTCGGCCTGCCGGCGCTGACTTTCCGGGCCTGGTTCGAGGCCCAATTCGGCGCCGAGGCCTGGGGCGGGCTGGACAAGATCCCACGCCTGCAATGGATGGACTACCTGCGCTGGTACCGGCGCGTGATGGCGGTGGAGGTGCGCAACGACACGGCCGTCACCCGCATCGCGCCGCTGGCGGCGGCCGGGCCAGTGCGGCTCGACCTGCGCGCGCCCGCGGGCATGCCGCAGCATGTGCTCGCGCGCCGCGTGGTGCTCGCCACCGGGCGTGACGGGCTCGGCGGCCCCGCGGTGCCGGCCTTCGTGGCGGCGCTGTCGCGCGAGCGCTGGGCGCACTCGTCCGACGAGATGGACTACGGCCGCCTCGCAGGACTGCGGGTCGGCATCGTCGGCGCCGGCTCGTCGGCGATGGACAGCGCGGCCACGGCGCTCGAGGCCGGTGCGCACAGCGTCGAGCTGCTGATCCGCCGCCCCGACCTGCCGCGCGTCAACAAGGCCAAGGGCGCCGGCGTGCCCGGCCTGACGCAGGGGCACTACGACCTGCCCGACGAAGCCAAATGGCGCCTGCGCCACTACATCAATGTGCTCAACGTGCCGCCGCCGCATGGCAGCACGCTGCGCGTGTCGCGCCATCCCAACGCCTTCTTCAATTTCGGCTGCCCGGTGCAGGCGGTCGAGCCGCAGGACGAAGCGATGCGCGTCGTCACGCCGCGGGGCGACTTCGTCGTCGACTTCCTCATCGTCTCGACCGGCTTCAAGGTCGACTGGGCGCACCGCCCCGAGTTCGCGGCCATCGCGGCGCACGTGCGCACCTGGAAGGAGCGCTTCGTGCCCGCGCCCGGCGACGAGGACCAGGAACTGGCCGATTCGCCCGACCTCGGGCCGGTGTTCGAGTTGCAGGAGCGCGCCCCGGGCGCCTGCCCGGGGCTGGACCGGGTCCACTGCTTCTGCTACCCCGCGGCGCTGTCGCACGGCACGGTCTCGGGCGACATTCCCGCGATCAGTGACGGTGCGCGGCGCCTGGCGGGCGGCATCGCGGGCCTCTTCTACCGCGAGGACTTCGAGCACCACTTCGCCAGGCTCCAGGCCTTTGCCGAACCCGAGCTCTTCGGCGACGAATGGGTGCCCGCGCCGCCGCCGGCCGAGCGGCCGGCGCCAGGGCGATAATCCGCCTTCCCCGGCCGCCCCGCGCCGGGCTCTTGCCGAACCGTCATGAACCCCAGCTACAAACCCAGCGACGTCGAGTCCGCTGCCCAGGCGCAATGGAGCGCCGCCGATGCCTACCGCGTCATCGAGGACGCGAGCCGCAAGAAGTACTACGCCTGCTCGATGCTGCCGTACCCGAGCGGCAAGCTGCACATGGGCCATGTGCGCAACTACACGATCAACGACATGCTCACGCGCTACCTGCGCATGAGCGGCTACAACGTGCTGATGCCGATGGGCTGGGACGCCTTCGGCCTGCCGGCCGAGAACGCGGCGCTCAAGAACGGGGTGCCGCCGGCCAAGTGGACCTACGAGAACATCGACTACATGCGCGGCCAGCTCCAGGCCATGGGCCTGGCGATCGACTGGAGCCGCGAGGTCGCCACCTGCGACCCGAGCTACTACAAGTGGAACCAGTGGCTGTTCCTGAAGATGCTCGAAAAGGGCATTGCCTACCGCAAGACCCAGGTCGTCAACTGGGACCCGGTCGACCAGACCGTGCTGGCCAACGAGCAGGTGATCGACGGCAAGGGCTGGCGCACCGGTGCCACGGTCGAGCGCCGCGAGATCCCGGGCTACTACCTCAAGATCAGCGACTACGCCGAAGAGCTGCTCGAGCACACCCAGCACAAGCTGCCGGGCTGGCCCGAGCGCGTCAAGCTGATGCAGGAGAACTGGATCGGCAAGAGCGAGGGCGTGCGCTTCGCCTTCACGCACGACATCAAGGACGCGAGCGGCAGCCTGATCCAGGACGGCCGCATGTACGTGTTCACCACGCGCGCCGACACCATCATGGGCGTGACCTTTTGCGCCGTCGCGCCCGAGCATCCGCTTGCGATGCATGCCGCCACGCTCGACGCCAAGGTCGCTGACTTCATCGAGGAATGCAAGGCCGGCGGCACCACCGAGGCCGAACTCGCCACGCAGGAGAAGAAGGGCGTGCCCACCGGGCTCAGCGTGCGGCATCCGATCACCGACGAGCTGGTGCCGGTGTGGGTGGGCAACTACGTGCTCATGAGCTATGGCGACGGCGCCGTGATGGGCGTGCCCGCGCACGATGAGCGCGACTTCGCGTTCGCCAACAAGTACGGCCTCGAGATCATCCAGGTGGTGCTGGTCGACGACGAGCCGCACTTCGACTACCACCGGTGGCAGGACTGGTACGCGCTGAAGGACGAATCCGGGCAGCGCAGCGTGACCATCAACTCCGACAACTTCAGCGGCATGCGCCACAAGGAGGCCGTGGCCGCCGTGGCGCATGCGCTCGGCCAGAAGGGCCTGGGCGGGCTGCAGACCACCTGGCGCCTGCGCGACTGGGGCGTGAGCCGCCAGCGCTACTGGGGCACGCCGATCCCGATCATCCACTGCGACGAGCACGGCGCGGTGCCGGTCCCCGAGAAGGACCTGCCCGTGGTGCTGCCGACCGACTGCGTGCCCGACGGCTCGGGCAACCCGCTCGCCAAGCACGAGGGCTTTCATGCCGGCGTCGTCTGCCCCGTGTGCGGCAAGTCCGCGCGCCGCGAGACCGACACGATGGACACCTTCGTGGACAGCTCGTGGTACTTCATGCGCTACTGCGACCCGAAGAACGACGAGGCCATGGTCGCCGGGGGCGCCGACTACTGGATGCCGATGGACCAGTACATCGGCGGCATCGAGCACGCGATTCTTCACCTGCTCTACGCACGCTTCTGGACCAAGGTGATGCGCGACCTGGGCCTGGTGAAGGTCGACGAGCCCTTCAGCAAGCTGCTCACGCAGGGCATGGTGCTCAACCACATCTACTACCGGCGCAGCGACAAGGGCGGCAAGGACTACTTCCCGCCGGCCGACGTGACGCCGGTGCTCGACGCGCAGGGCCGCATCACCGGCGGCACGCTGGCCGACGGCACGCAGCTGGTGTACGGCGGTGTCGGCAAGATGGGCAAGAGCGAACGCAACGGCGTCGATCCGCAGGACCTGATCGAAAAGTACGGTGCCGACACCGCGCGCCTTTACACCATGTTCACCGCGCCGCCCGAGGCCACGCTCGAATGGAACGACGCCGCGGTCGAGGGCAGCTTCCGCTTCCTGCGCCGGGTCTGGAACTTCGGCCTGGCGCAGGCCGACGCGCAGCCCGTGGAGATCGCCGGCCAGTCGTTCGGCAAGGCAGCCCAGGCCCTGCGCCGCGAGGTGCATACGGTGCTGCGCCAGATCGACTACGACTACCAGCGCATGCAATACAACACCGTGGTGTCGGGCGCGATGAAGCTCTTGAACGCGGTCGAAGGTTTCAAAACTGACGGCAGCCCCGGCGACGCCGCCGCGGTGCGCGAAGGCTTCGGCATCCTGCTGCGCTGCCTCTACCCGGCCACGCCGCACCTCACGCACCAGCTCTGGCAGGGCCTGGGCTACGACAAGGCCATGGGCGACCTGCTCGATGCGCCCTGGCCCGTGGTGGACGTGGGCGCGCTCACGCAGGACGAGGTCGAGCTCATGCTGCAGGTCAACGGCAAGCTGCGCGGCAAGCTGCTGGTGCCCGCCGAGGCCTCGAAGGACGAGATCGAGAAGCTCGCGCTCGCCTGCGACGATTTCGTCAAGTTCGCCGAGGGCGCACCGGCCAAGCGCGTCATCGTGGTGCCGGGCCGCCTCGTCAACGTGGTCCTCTGAGACGTTGAGTAAAACGAAAGAAGCATGAACCATCGCACTGCCTCGCTGCCGCGCCGCGGCTTCCTTCTCGGCCTGGCCGCCGCCAGCGCGGGCCTCGGCCTGGCCGGCTGCGGCTTCGAGCTGCGCCGTGCGCCGGTGTTCGCCTTCAAGACCCTGTCGCTCTCGGGCAACTCCGAACTGATCAACCGGCTGCGGCGCGAGCTGCGCGCCGCCGGCACCGTGACGCTGGTGCCTCCCGCCGAGGCGCAGACGGCCGACGCGATCCTCGAGATGCTCGGCGAGAGCCGCGACCGGATCGTGATCTCGACCAATTCGGCCGGCCTGTTGCGCGAACTGCAGCTGCAGCTGCGCGTGCGCTTCGCGCTGCGCACGCCAGGTGGCAAGGCCCTGCTGCCGCCGACCGAAGTGGCGCAGACGCGCGACCTGAGCTTCAACGAGACCAACGCGCTCGCGAAGGAGGGCGAGGCCGAGCTGCTCTACCGCGACATGCAGTCCGACATCGCGCAACAGATGCTGCGCCGGCTCGCGGCGGTCAAGCAACTCTGAAGACGGCCGCAGCAGCATGCAACTTGCCAGCGCCCAGCTCGGCGCCCATCTGCAGAAGGGCCTGAAGCCGCTCTACGCCATCCACGGCGACGAGCCGCTGCTGGCCCAGGAGGCGGCCGACGCGATCCGCGCCGCGGCGCGCACGCAGGGCTACACCGAGCGCAGTTCGTACACCGTGGCCGGCGCGCACTTCGACTGGAGCGCGGTGCTCGCGGCCGGCGGCTCGCTCTCGTTGTTCGCCGACAAGCAGATCGTCGAGATCCGCATCCCCTCGGGCAAGCCCGGCAAGGACGGCAGCACGGCGCTGCAGCAACTCGCCGAAGCGGCGCAGGGCAACGACAGCACGCTCACGCTCGTGATGCTGCCGCGGCTCGACAAGGCGACCCGCACCGGCGCGTGGTTCTCGGCGCTCGAGAACAACGGCGTGAGCATCCAGGTCGATCCGGTCGAGCGCGCCGCGCTGCCGCAGTGGATCGCGCAGCGCCTGGGGTTGCAGGGCCAGCGCGTAATGCCCGGCGACGAGGGCCAGCGCACGCTGCAGTTCTTTGCTGATCGCGTCGAAGGCAACCTGCTGGCCGCGCACCAGGAGATCCAGAAGCTCGCGCTGCTGTACCCCGCGGGCGAGCTGGCCTGGGAGCAGGTCGAGGCCGCGGTCAACAACGTGGCGCGCTACGACGTCTTCAAGCTCTCGGAAGCCGTGCTCGCCGGCAACCCGCAGCGCGTGGCGCGCATGCTCGACGGGCTGCAGGCCGAGGGCGAGGCCGAGGTGCTGGTGCACTACACGCTGGCCGAGGACATCCGCGCACTCAAGCGCGTGAAGGATGCGATGGCGGCGGGCCGCCCGCTGCCCATGGCGCTGCGCGAGAACCGCGTCTGGGGCGCGAAGGAACGGGCCTTCGAGCGCGTGCTGCCGCGGCTCGACGACCGCATGCTCGCGCGGCTGCTGCGCGCGGCCCACGTGGTCGACGGCATCTGCAAGGGGCTCAAGCAGCCCGACTGGCCCGCGAGCGGCTGGCAGGCGCTGCAGCGGCTCGCGCTCATGCTCTGCCGCGCCTGCAGCAGCGGCAACAGCAACAACGCCAGCACAGCGCGGCGGGCCTGAGCGGCGCCAGCCCGCAACGCGGAAAAGCCCGTGTCAGCCGCGCGCAGGGTTGGCGTGGGAAAATGCCGCGCATGAACGCCTTCAACGTCAGCGAGCACATGCAGACCCTCGGGCTGCAGGCCAAAACTGCCGCATTCCTCATGGCACGTGCGGATGCAGCTACAAAAAACAGAGCGCTGAAGGCGCTCGCCAAGCGCCTGCGCGAGGCCGGCCCGGCGCTCGCGGCAGCCAACCAGAAGGACCTGGAGCGCGCCACCGCGGCCGGCTTGCCCGCGCCCATGGTCGACCGGCTCAAGCTCACGCCCAAGGTCCTCGAGACCGTGGCGCTCGGCTGCGAGCAGCTCGCCGGCATGGCCGACGTGATTGGCGAGATCATCGGCATGAAGCAGCAGCCCAGCGGCATTCGCGTGGGCCAGATGCGGGTGCCGATCGGGGTCTTCGGCATGATCTACGAAAGCCGTCCCAACGTGACCATCGAGGCCGCCAGCCTCGCGATCAAGAGCGGCAACGCGGCCATCCTGCGCGGCGGCTCGGAGGCGATCGAGTCGAACAAGGCGCTGGCGCTGCTCGTGGCCGGCGCGCTCGAGGAGGCCGGCCTGCCGGTCGATGCGGTGCAATTGGTGCAGACCACCGACCGCGAGGCCGTGGGCCAGTTGATCGCCATGCCCGAGTTTGTGGACGTGATCATCCCGCGCGGCGGCAAGGGCCTGATCGAGCGCATCAGCCGCGACGCCAAGGTGCCCGTCATCAAGCACCTCGACGGCAATTGCCATGTCTACGTGGACGATTCGGCCGAGTTCGAAATGGCGCTGCGCATCGTCGACAACGCCAAGACCCAGAAGTACAGCCCCTGCAACGCCGCCGAGGGCCTGCTGGTCTCGGCCGCGGTGGCCGACGACTTCCTGCCGCGCATCGCCGCGATCTTCGCGGCCAAGGGCGTCGAGATGCGCTGCGACCCGACTGCGGCCCGCATCCTGCGCTCGGACGAGGCGCTGGCCGGCGCCGGCGCGCAGGTCGTCGATGCGGTCGAGTCCGACTGGTCGGAGGAATACCTCGCGGCCGTCATCAGCATCAAGGTGGTCGAGGGCCTCGACGAGGCGATCGCACACATCAACCGCTACTCGAGCCACCACACCGACGCGATCGTCACGCGCGACCATGTGCATGCGCAGCGCTTTCTGCGCGAAGTCGATTCGGCGAGCGTCATGGTCAATGCGAGCACACGCTTCGCTGACGGTTTCGAGTTCGGCCTCGGCGCCGAGATCGGCATCAGCACCGACAAATTCCATGCGCGCGGGCCGGTCGGCATCGAGGGGCTGACTTCGCTCAAGTACGTGGTGCTCGGGCAGGGCGAAGTCCGCGGCTGAGGCGCCGGCGGCGGGGGCCTGCACCGGCCGCCTGGCCTTTCGCGGGTCTTGTCATCGGGGCGGCCATCCCCAAATCCTACAATTCTGCTCTAGCTCTCCAAGTACAAAACCAACAAGGCCGCCGCATGGTTCCGCATCTCGTCACCGCCCTGACCGGCCCGATCAACGAACTGGAGCAGCGGGTGCTCGACTCGACGCCCGCGATCGAGCGCTGGTTCCGCCTCGAATGGATGGAGCACACGCCGCCGTTCTACAGCTCGGTCGACATCCGCAATGCCGGCTTCAAGCTCGCGCCGGTCGACACTAACCTGTTCCCGGGCGGCTGGAACAATCTCACCAAGGAGATGCTCCCGCTCGCGGTGCAGGCGGCCCAGGCGGCGATCGAGAAGATCTGTCCCGAGGCGCGCAACCTGCTCGTCATTCCCGAGAACCATTCGAAGAACACCTTCTATCTGGCCAACGTGGCGCAGCTGGTGCGCATCTTCCACATGGCGGGACTCAACGTGCGCGTCGGCTCGATCGATCCGGCCATCAAGTCGCCCAAGAAGATCGAGCTGCCCAACGGCGAGACGGTGTGCCTCGAGCCCGTGGTGCGCACCAAGCGCCGGCTGGGCCTGAAGAACTTCGACCCGTGCACCATCCTGCTCAACAACGAGCTCTCGGCGGGCACGCCGGGCATCCTCGAGGACCTGCACGAGCAGTACCTGCTGCCGCCGCTGCATGCGGGCTGGTCGGTGCGCCGCAAGAGCAACCACCTGCACAGCTACGAAGAGCTCTCGAAGCGCTTCGGCAAGCTGCTCGGCATCGATCCCTGGCTCATCAACCCGATCTACGCCCGCGCCGAGGGCGTCGACTTCGCCGAAGGCCGCGGCATCGACGTGCTCACGAGCCACGTCGACGCGGTGCTCACCAAGGTGCGCCGCAAATACAAGGAATACGGCATCAACGAGAAGCCCTTCGTGATCGTCAAGGGCCATGTCGGCGGTGACGGGCCCGGCGTGATCACGGTGCGCGATGCGCGCGAGGTCGAAGCCCTGGTGGGCGCCACGAAGCCGCGCGCGGCAGCGGCCACCACGCGCGCGGGGGCCGCGGCCCGGGCGCTGCGCGGCCCCGGCGAAGTGATCGTGCAGGAAGGCGTGCTGACCAACGAACGGGTACACAACGGCGTGGCCGAGCCCGTGGTCTACATGATGGACCGCTACGTGGTCGGCGGCTTCTACCGCGTGCATGCCGAGCGCAACCCCGACGAGAACCTCAAGCTGCCGGGCGCCAATTTCGTGCCGCTGGCGTTCTCCGACAGCGCGCACCTGCCGCAGCCCGGCGCCAAGCCCGGCGCGAGCGCGCCGAACCGCTTCTACATGTACGGCGTGGTCGGCCGCCTGGCCATGGTGGCCGCGAGCTACGAGCTGGAAGCCACCGACCCGGACGCCGAAGTCTACGAATAATGATTTTCGGGGGCGGCTTGCGGCGGCGGCGGGCAGCGGCAAAATAGCGGCCTCACAGCAAAAGGAAACAAGAGGGCGGGGGGATGTGCGCGGCGGCCGCAGGGCCGCGACGGGCGCATCCTTGCATGTGTGACTTGGTTGCACGCGCGCGGTTCGTCCTTTTTCCACCGACTTCGTGTCCCCACCCAAAGCCTCTTCCGCCGCTGCCCTGATCATCGGCACCATCGGTGTCGTCTACGGCGACATCGGCACCAGCGTCCTGTATGCCGTCAAGGAGGTGTTCAACCACGGGCACCTGCCGTTCACGATCGAGAACGTCTACGGCATCCTGTCGATGTTCTTCTGGACGCTCACCGTCATCGTGTCGATCAAGTACGTGGTGCTGGTGCTGCGGGCCGACAACGAAGGCGAGGGCGGCCTCGTGGCGATGCTGGCGCTGGCCTCGCGCGCCGTGGCCGACAAGCCGCGGCTGCGCAACGTGCTGCTGCTGGTGGGCATCTTCGGCACCTCGCTCTTCTATGGCGACGGCGTCATCACGCCGGCCATCTCGGTGCTGTCGGCGGTCGAGGGCCTCGAGGTCGTGTCGCCGCACTTCAAGCACTACGTGCTGCCGATCACGCTGGTGGTGCTGTTCGGCCTGTTCGTGGTGCAGAAGCGCGGCACCGCGGGCATCGGCAAGTTCTTCGGCCCGATCACGCTGACCTGGTTCGCGGCCATCGCGGTGCTCGGCGTCACGCAGATCGTGCAGCACCCCGAGATCCTCAAGGCGATCAGCCCCTGGTATGCGATGAAGTTCATCTGGGACAACCCGGGCACGAGCTTCATCCTGCTGGGCGCCACGGTGCTCTGCGTGACCGGCGCCGAGGCGCTCTATGCCGACCTCGGCCACTTCGGCAAGCGGCCGATCCGCGTGGCGTGGTTCACGGTGGTGATGCCCGCGCTCACGCTCAACTACTTCGGCCAGGGCGCGCTGCTGCTCGAGAACCCCGAGGCGGTGAAGAATCCGTTCTTCATGATGGCACCCGAATGGGCGCTGATCCCGCTGGTGCTGCTGGCCACCCTGGCCACGGTGATCGCATCGCAGGCGCTCATCACCGGCGCCTTCAGCGTCACGCGCCAGGTGATCCAGCTCGGCTATCTCCCGCGCATGAACATCGAGCACACCAGCGTGCGCGCCGCGGGCCAGATCTACATCCCGATCGTCAACTGGGGCCTGTTCGCGGCCATCGTGCTGGCGGTGCTGATGTTCCGTTCGTCGAGCAGCCTGGCCGCGGCCTACGGCATCGCGGTGACCACCGACATGCTGATCACCACGGTGCTGACCTTCTTCGTGATCCGCTACGCGTGGAAGCTGCCGCTGGCGGTGTGCATTGCCTCGACCGCGGTCTTCTTCGCGGTCGACTTCATGTTCTTTGCCTCGAACCTGCTCAAGCTGTTCGAAGGCGGCTGGTTTCCGCTCGTCATCGGTGGCGCGGTGTTCACGCTGATGATCACCTGGAAGGAGGGCCGCCGCCTCATGGGCGAGGTGCAGCGCGCCGATGCGATCGCGCTGAAGGAGTTTCTCGACTCCGTGTTCGTGAGCCCACCCGCGCGCGTGGAGGGCACCGCGGTGTTCCTCACGGCCGAACCTGGCGTGGTGCCCAATGCGCTGCTGCACAACCTCAAGCACAACAAGGTGCTGCACGAGCAGAACCTGTTCGTCACGGTGCGCAACCACGAGGTGCCATGGATACCGATGGACAAGCGCATCGAGATCGAGGCGCTCGGCCACCATTGCTGGCAGGTCATCGTGCACTACGGCTTCAAGAACGACGTCGACCTGCCGCGCGCACTCGACAACGCCCGCCTGCGCGGCTGCCAGCTCGAGCCCATGTCGACGAGCTACTTTCTCTCGCGCGACGTGGTCATTCCCACGCTCGCCAGCGGCATGGCGCCCTGGCGCGAGAAGCTGTTCGCGACGATGCACCACAACGCGAGCGGCGCGGCGGCCTTCCTCGGGCTGCCGAACAATGCCGTGGTGGAGTTGGGCTCCAAGATCGAGATCTGAGACGCCCCCCGAAGCGCCTGCGGCGCCTCCCCCCACTGGGGGGCGCACCCGGCGGCCCGGCGAAGCCGGTTCCGCGGGTGCACTGGGCTGAACCTGTGGCGTTTCAAGTGCTGCCAGTGGTGCGCAGCGACATGGAAGACTGAGTCACGGAGGCCTCAGCCCAGGCCCAGCATCTGTCCCAGGCTGCGTGCTGCAGCCGGCCGGTCGAGCGCGATGTTGCGTTCGAGCACCAGCAGGTGCGCTTCCATCAAACGCACGGCCTCGTCTGCGTCGCCGCGCGCGATCGCGTCGACCAGTTCCGCATGCTCGTCGTGCTCGCAGGCGGCATTGCCGGGCGGCTCGTAGAGCGCCACGATCAGCGAGCAGCGCGACATGAGCTCGCTCAGGTAGCGCTCCAGGATCGGGTTGCGCGCGAGCCGTGCCACGCGCAGGTGGAACGAGCTCGCGAGACGCGCCCATTCGGGCTGCGTGTAGCGGTGCATCGCCGCATGTTCTTCCTTCAGGTGTCGCCGCAGCTCGGCGATCTCGGTGCGCGTGGCGTTGCGCACCGCCATGCGCACCAGCGCGGCCTCGAGCGCGCGGCGGGCCTCGAAGATCTGCCGCGTCTCCTCGGGCGAGGGCATTGCCACGATCGCGCCGCGGTTCGGCCGCAGCTCCACGATGTGGTCGTGGGCCAGCCGTTGCAGCACCTTGCGCACCATCGCCCGGCTCACGCCGAACAACGCGCACAGCGACGCCTCGGGCAGCTTGGTGCCGGGCGCGAGGCGCTGGTGCGTCACGCCCTCGAACACCGAGCGGTAGATGCGTTCCTCGACGTCAGCGTCGTCGGGCGGCGGACGTGCAGCGGTGGGCTTCTTCGAGGCGGGGGTGCGGGCCATGAGCGGGAGGAGGTGCGGTCGGGGCGTGGACGAGAACGCGCCGATTATCGAGTGCCGCGCATCGTCAGGCACCGAACTCGCCGGGCCGCTCGGCCGCCAGCCGCTGCATGTGCGCGGCGATCTCGCCCGGCGTGGTGAACCAGACCTCGCCGCGGTCGCGCGCCCGCGCGAGGTGCGCGAGCGCGGTGCGCAGGTGGCGCAGCCGGTAGGGCTGGCCGACGATGTACGGATGCAGCGCGAGGCCCATCACCAGCGGCTGCGCGCGCGACTGCTCGCGCATCTCGTCGAAGTTGTCGATCACCATGGCGGCGAAGTCCTTCGCGTCCATCAGCCGGCCCACGATCATCGGAATGTCGTTGAGCTCCTGCGGATACGGCACCGACCAGATCGCGGCGCCCGAGCGCGTGCGCATGCGCACCGGCTGGTCGTCATGGCACCAGTTGAGCGTATAGCCGTAGCCGGACTCCGCGAGCAGGTCGGGCGTGACCGCGCTTTCAGAGATCCACGGCGACAGCCATCCCGCGGGCGCCTGCCCGCTCTCGCGCAGCATGCGGTCGCGGCAGCGCACCAGCAGCGCGCGTTCGTGCACCTCGTCGAGCGCGCCCTGGCGCTCGGCATTGCTGTGGCCGTGGCCGATGAGTTCGTCGCCGCGCGCCACCACTGCCTGCACCAGTTCAGGGCAGTGGTCGTAGAGCGCGGTGTTGACCAGCGCGCCCGTCGGAAGCCCGAGCGCGTCGAAGAGCTCGAGGCAGCGCCAGGCACCCACGCGGTTGCCGTACTCGCGCCAGCCGTGGTTCAGCACGTCGGGCTGCGGCGAGGCCGGGCCGATGCAGGCGCCGAGCCCGTCGCCGAATGCGAAGTGCTCGATGTTGAAGCCCAGGTACACCGCCAGCCGCGCGCCGTTGGGCCAGGCGTAATCGGGCCGGCGCGTGATCGGGCAGTAGTCGAAGCGGCCGTGCGAGGGCAGCAGCTCGGGCCAGCGGGCCGTCATGCGCCCGGCCTCACAGCACCGCGAGGCCGGCGCGCACGAGCAGCCATTCGGCGCTGTCGTTCCACACGTCCATCTGCACGATCAGCCCGTGGCGCACCACGTAGCGGTCGACATAGCGGTTGCCCTCGAAGGCCGTGCCATCGGGCCAGGCGCCGTAGAGTGTGCCGAGGCTGTAGACCACGGTCTCCTCGGGCGTACCGCCGGCCACCGTTTCGGTGCGCTCGATCTTCTTCTTGACCCAGGCGTAGCGCTTCGCATTGAAGGCCGAGGTGTCGCCGGGCGCATGCATCGGGCGGTTGCCCGTGAAGCGGATGCGGATGCCGGGGGCGGTGTAGTGCGACGCCGCAGCGGGGTCGGGAATCATCACCAGGCGAAGGAACTCGTCGACCACGGCGGCCGGGTCGGCATGCGTGGGCGAAGGGGCGGTCGATGTGGGGGTGTCCATGGGTTCTCCATCTGTTGGGGGCCAAGGCGGTGCATGGCAAAGGTGCGTGCGTCATGCACAGCAAATCTCGTGCCGAATTGTCAACGTGAACTCTAAGAGATTGTCGACAATTTCGAAATGAAAGTGTCGACTTGGCATGGCGCTTGCATCCGGAACGAGCCAGCCGCTTCGGCGGATGCCCGATGCACCTTGTTGGGTGCCGCCCCGTTTGTTGTTGTCCTCTTCGACCCAGGAGTCCGCCATGACCCGCACCGCTGTTCGCCTTCCAGTTCTTCGCCGCCGCACGCTCTGCATTGCAGCCGCCGCCTGCCTCGCCGCGGGCTCGGTTCTCGCCGCCGAGCCGATCAAGATCGGCCTCGTCACCGCGCTCTCGGGCCAGTCGGCGCTGGCCGGTGAAGCCATCAGCCGCGGCCTCACGGTCGCCATCGACGAGATCAACGCCAAGGGCGGCCTGCTCGGCGGACGCAAGCTCGAGCTGGTGCGCCGCGACGACGAGGCCAATCCTGCCAAGGGCGTGGTGGCTGCGCGCGAGCTGATCTTCAAGGAGAAGGTGGCGGTGCTGTTCGGCGGGCTCGACACGCCAGTGTCGATGGCCATCGTGCCGATCGCCAACCAGGAGAAGACGCCGTTCATGGGGCCGTGGGCCGCGGGCACGCCGATCACCAAGAACGGCGCCAATCCCAACTTCGCCTTCCGTGTCTCGGCGGTCGACGAGATCGTCAACGTGGGCATGCTCGACTACGCGCAGAAGAGCTTCAAGAGCGGCAAGTTCGGCATGATCCTCGTCAACAACCCCTGGGGCGAATCGAACGAGAAGGGCCTGCATGCCGCGCTCGCGGCCAAGGGGCTGAAGGCCGTGGGTGTGGAGAAGTTCGACGGCAACGACGTCGACGTGGTGCCGCAGCTCACGCGGCTCAAGGCCGCGGGCGCCGACACGCTCTTCATGGTGGGCAATGTCGGCCCGTCGGCGCAGGTGGTCAAGTCGCTCGACCGCATGGGCTGGCAGGTGCCGATCGTCTCGCACTGGGGACCGGCCGGCGGCCGTTTCACCGAACTGGCCGGCCCGAACGGCAAGAACGTGCACTTCGTGCAGACCTACAGCTTCTTCGGCAAGCAGTCGCCGGTGGGCGAGCGGGTGATCGCGGCGCTCAAGGCCAAATACCCGGCCATCAAGGGCCCCGACGACATCACGCCGGCCGTGGGCGTGGCCAATGCCTACGACGGCATGCAGCTCGCCGCGCTGGCCATCGCGGCCGCGGGCTCGACCGACGGCGACGCGGTGCGCCAGGGCTTCTACAAGATCGGCAGGTACGAAGGCCTCATCAAGACCTACGACAAGCCCTTCTCGCCCGGCGTGCATGACGCGGTGACCGCGAACGACTACGTCTGGGCCCAGTTCATCGACAACCGCATCCTGCCCGTGGCCATGGCCGCGGCCAAATGATGCTGCTGTCCGCATGGATCAGCGGGCTGGGGCTCGGGAGCATGTACGGGCTCATCGCCCTCGGCTTCCACGTCACCTATGCCGTCTCGGGCACCGTCAACTTCGCGCAGGGCAGCGCGATGATGCTCGGCGCCGTCTTCACCTTCTGGTTCGCGCAGACGCTGGGCTGGCCGATGCCGCTCGCGGTGCTGCTGGCGCTCGTGCTGTGCGGCGCCTACGGCCTGGTGGTCGAGTTCGCGGCCGTGCGGCCTTTCGCGAGCCGCGGTTCCGAGGCCTGGCTGATGGCCACGGTCGCGCTCGGCATGGTGGTCGACAACCTCGTGATGTTCACCTTCGGCAAGGAGCCGCGCAGCCTGCCCTCGTCGCTGGCCGTCACGCCGCTGCAGGTCGGTGAGGTGGGGCTGGGCGTGTACCCGCTGCAGTTGCTGATCCCGCTCGCGGGCCTTGCGCTGGCGGCGCTGCTGCACCTGGTGGCACGGCGCACGCGCTGGGGCATCGGCATGCTCGCGGTGGTGCAGAATCCCGCGGCCGCGCGGCTCATGGGCATTCCGATCCGGCGCGCGGTGGCCGCGGCCTTCGCACTTTCGGCCGTGCTCGCGGGCACGGCGGGCGTGCTCATTGCGCCGCTCTACAACGTGCAGGCCGACATGGGCACGCTGTTCGGCCTCAAGGCCTTCGCGGTGGCGATCCTCGGCGGCATCACCAGCGCCTGGGGCGTGATGGGCGCGGGCCTGCTGTTCGGCCTGGCCGAGGCGCTGATCACCGCCACGCTCGGCTCGGGCTACACGCAGATCCTGACCTTCGCGCTGGTGATCGCGGTGCTCGCGCTGCGGCCTCAGGGCCTGTTCGGCCGCGCGGCGGTGAAGAAGGTATGAGCGCCATGGACTCACGCACGCGCTGGCCTTCGCTCGCCGGTTTGGTGGCGCTGATGGCCGTGGGCGTGGCGCTCGCGGCCACCGTCAACGGCTACTACGTCTTCGTGCTCGCCAATGTCGCGCTGTTCGCGATCGTCGGTGTCGGCCTCAATGTGCTGCTGGGGCTCACGGGGCAGATGTCGTTCGGCCATGTGGGCTTCTATGCCATCGGCGCCTACGCGGTCGCCATCCTCACGGGCAAGGCCGGCTGGAGCTTCTGGGCCGCCTGGCCTGCGGGCGCGCTGCTCGCCGGCGCCATGGGTGCGCTGCTCGCGCTGCCGGCGCTGCGCGCCCGGGGGCCCTACCTCGCGATGATCACCATCGCGTTCGGCTTCATCGTCGAGCATGCGATCGTCGAGGCGCGCGACCTCACGGGCGGCCAGAACGGCATCATGGGCATCGCCGCCCCGGTGCTCGGCTCCCTTGCGCAGGGCGAGCGCGCGGCGGCAATGCTCGCAGTGCTCACGGCCGGCGTGGCGCTCGCGGGCTTTGCGATGCTCTCGCGCGGCGGCTGGGGCGCGGCGATGCGCGCGGTGCGCGACAGCGACACCGCGGCCGAGTCCATCGGCCTCGATCCGCTGCGCATCAAGACCGTGGCATTCGCGATCTCGGCGTTCTGCGCTGGCGCGGCAGGCGGGCTGTTCGCGCCGCTCTCGGGCTTCGTCACGCCGCACACCTTCGGCTTCGGGCAGTCGATCCTGTTCGTGCTGGTGGTGATGATCGGCGGCGCCGGTTCCGTGGCGGGGCCGCTGGTCGGCGCGCTGGTGGTGGGCCTGCTGCCGGAACTGCTCTCGCAATTCGAGGAGTACCGCCTGCTGATCTTCGGCCTGCTGCTGCTGCTGGTGCTGTGGGCCGCGCCCGAAGGTGCGGCCGGGCTCTGGCGGCGCGTTGCAGCGCGCTTCGGTGCGCGGCGCGCCGAGGCGCCCGTGGCGGCCGAGTCCGATGCGGGCCAGCTGCCGCCACGCGCAGCCGGCGCGCCGATCCGCACCAAGGGCCTCACGATGCAGTTCGGCGGCGTGCGCGCCGTGGGCGACCTGGACTTTGCCACGCAGCCCGGCGGCATCACGAGCCTGATCGGGCCCAACGGCGCGGGCAAGACGACCGTGCTCAACATGCTGAGCGGCTTCTACCGCCCCACGGGTGGCGGATTCCGCCTCGGCGACGTGCCGCTGCAGGGGCGGCGCGCGTTCCGCATCGCGCGCGCCGGGGTGGCGCGCACCTACCAGACCTCGCAGCTCTTCGGCAGCCTCAGCGTGGAAGACAACGTGGCGCTCGCGCTCGGCCGCGGCACGCTCGGGCCGTTGCTCGGCGCGCGGCGCTTCCGCTCGGCTTCTGCACGCGCCGAGGCGCGGCGGCTGCTCGCCTTCTGCGGCTGCGCGGGCACGGCGCAGCGGCGCGCGTCCGATCTCGCGCACGTCGAGCGCCGGCTGGTCGAGATCGCGCGTGCGCTGGCGACCGCGCCGCAGGTGCTGCTGCTCGACGAGCCCGCGGCCGGCCTCTCGCGCGAGGACAAGGCGCGGCTGGCCGAACTGCTGCAGCGCATCGCGGCGGCGGGCATCGGCGTGCTGCTGGTCGAGCACGACATGGAACTCGTCATGGGCATCTCCGACCACATCGTGGTGCTCGATGCCGGCCAAAGGCTCGCGGTCGGCGACGTGGCCGCCGTGCAGGCCGATCCCGCGGTGCGCAAGGCCTACCTTGGCGAAGCGCTGGTGGACAGCGACGAAACAACACCGGCGGCCGCGCGTGCGCCGCGCAAGCCGCTTTCGGCCGATGCGCCCGAGCTGCTCGGCGTCGGCGGCCTCATCGCGGGCTACGGCGCCGAACCGGTGCTGCACGGCATCGACCTGCGCGTGCGGCGCGGCGAGCTGGTCGCGCTGCTCGGCGCGAACGGCGCGGGCAAGTCGACGCTGATGCGCTCGCTCGCGGGCCTGCACCGGCCGGTGCAGGGCGGCATCCACCTCGACGGCGCCGAGCTGGCCGGCCTCGCGGCCGAGCGCATCGTGGCGCGCGGGCTGGTGCTGGTGCCCGAGGGCCGGCAGGTGTTTCCCGAGCTCAGCGTGCGCGACAACATCCGCCTCGGCGCGTTTCTCGACGGCCGCGACATCGATGCGCGCGCCGAGGCCATGCTCGGGCGCTTTCCGCGGCTGCGTGAGCGGCTGCACCAGCGTGCGGGCCTGCTCTCGGGCGGCGAGCAGCAGATGCTGGCCATCGCGCGCGGGCTGATGTCGAAGCCGCGCGTGCTGCTGCTCGACGAGCCCTCGCTCGGCCTCGCGCCGAAGATCATCGCCGAGCTGTTCGAGGCGCTCGACACGCTGCGCGCCGAGGGCCTGACGGTGGTGCTGGTCGACCAGATGGCCGCGCTCGCGCTGGCGCTGTGCGACCGCGCCTATGTGATCGAGGGCGGCCGCATCGTGGCCGAAGGCAGCGCCGCTGAGATCGCGGCCGACGGCGCGCTGGCGCGGGCCTACCTGGGCGCGGGCTGAAGGCACGGTCTGCCGCCGCGAGCGGTGGCGCCGGCCAGCCGGCACAATCGCGCGATGTCGTTTTTCAAGGATCTGAGCCTCTCGGCCTTCACCGCGGGCTTCGTCGCGGTGCTCGTGGGTTTCACGAGCTCGGTGGCCATCGTGTTCCAGGCTGCGCAGGCCTTCGGTGCCACGCCGGAGATCGCCGCCTCGTGGATGTGGGCGCTCGGCATCGGCATGGGCCTGGCCTCGGCGCTGCCCTCGCTCTGGTGGAAGAAGCCGGTGATGATCGCCTGGAGCACGCCGGGCGCGGCCGTGCTCGCGGTGGCAGGCGCGGGCTACAGCATGAACGAGGCGGTCGGCGCCTTCATCGTCTGCGCGGTGCTGATGGTGCTGGCGGGCGCCACCGGCTGGTTCGAGCGCGTGATGAACCGCATTCCAATGGCCATCGCCTCCGCGCTGCTCGCGGGCGTGCTGACGCGCTTCGGCCTCGCGGCCTTCACGGCTGCGCAGACGGCGCTGCCGCTGGTGCTGCTGATGCTCGGCACCTATCTGCTGGCCCGGCGCATGCTGCCGCGCTATGCGGTGCCGCTGACGCTGCTGGTGGCGATCGCCTTCGCCGCCGCGCGCGGCGAGCTGGCCTGGTCGGCGGTGCAGTTCTCGCTCACCTGGCCGGTGTTCACGATGCCGGCCTTCACCTGGCAGGCGATCGTCAGCCTGGCGCTGCCGCTGTTCGTCGTCACCATGGCCTCGCAGAACCTGCCCGGCGTGGCGGCCATCCGCGCCGCCGGCTATGGCGAGCTGCCGGTCAGCAAGCTCATCACCATCGGCGGCGTTGCCACGCTGGTGCTCGCGCCCTTCGGCGCCTTCGCGCTGAACCTGAGCGCGATCACCGCCGCCATCTGCATGGGCCGCGAGGCGCATGAGGACCCGGCGCGGCGCTATACGGCGGCCGTGAGCTGCGGCGCCCTCTACGTGGTGATCGGGCTGTTCGGCGCGGCGGTCACCGGGCTGCTGACCGCCTTTCCCAAGGAGCTGGTCGCGGCCATCGCCGGCCTGGCGCTGCTGGGCACCATCGGCAGCGGGCTCGCGGCCGCGGTGCGCGACGAATCGCACCGCGAAGCGGCGCTGATCACCTTCCTGGTCACGCTCTCGGGCGTCACGCTGGCGGGCATCGGCTCGGCCTTCTGGGGCGTGGTGGCCGGTGCGCTGGCGCTCGCCGTGCAGGAGCTGGGCCGCCGGGCCGCAAAGGCCTCCGCCGGCAAGGACATCGCCGCTTCCGGCAACATGGCGCCGGACAGCAGCAACATGGCGCCGCCACCGGGCGGCCGAAAGACTCCCTGATGAACAAGAACATCCTCTTCGTCGCCGACCCGCTCGACCACTTCAAGATCTACAAGGACACCACGTTCTCGATGATGCGCGAGGCGCAGCGCCGCGGCTGGCGCATCGCGGCCTGCCTGCCGCAGGACCTGCAGTGGGTGTCGGGCGGCAAGGTGACGGCCACGGTGCAGCAGATCACGCTGACCGGTGATCCCGGGGACTGGTGGAAGGTCGACATCGTCGAATCGAAGGCGCTGGCCGATTTCGACGCGGTGCTGATGCGCAAGGACCCGCCGTTCGACGCCGAGTACATCTACGCGACCCACTTGCTCGAGCAGGCCGAGCGCGAGGGCGCGCGCGTGGTCAACAAGCCGCGGGCGCTGCGCGATCATCCCGAGAAACTCGCGATCATGGAGTTTCCGCAGTTCACCACACCCACGCTGGTCACGCGCAGCGCACAGGCGGTGCGCGACTTCCATGCCGAACATGGCGACATCATCCTGAAGCCGCTCGACGGCATGGGCGGCATGGGCATCTTCCGTGTGAAGCAGGACGCGCTGAACCTCGGCTCCATCGTCGAAACGCTCAACAAGGACGGTGCCGAAACCATCATGGTGCAGCGCTTCGTGCCCGAGGTGTCGCAGGGCGACAAGCGCATCCTCATCATCGCCGGCGAGCCCGCGCCTTTCGTGCTGGCGCGCATTCCGCAGGGCACCGAGGTGCGCGGCAACCTCGCGGCCGGCGGCAAGGGCGTGGCCGAGCCGCTCACGCCGCGCAACCGCGAGATCGCAGAAGCCGTGGGCCGCGCCCTCGCGCCGCGCGGGCTGCTCCTGATCGGGCTTGACGTGATCGGCGATTCGATCACCGAGATCAACGTGACCAGCCCGACCTGCTTCCAGGAGATCACGGAGCAGACGGGCTTCGACGTGCCGAAGATGTTCATCGATGCGCTTGAGGCGCACCTGACCGCCGCACGCTGAGTCGCTGAGTTCTTCCGCGTCCGCCTTCAGCGCGGCGCGAAGGCGGCCCCGGCCTGCACGTCCGTCTCGCGCTGGCGCCTGGCCTGCACCAGCCTCGCGCGCCGCTTGCGCCACCAGATCACGATCCCCGTGACCGACAGGCCCGCCACCGCCAGCCCCATCAGCGACATCAGGATGCGCCCCGGCATGCCAAGGATGCGGCCGCCGTGCAGCGGCAGCTGCAGTTGCGCGAACACGTCGGCGGCGGTGCCGTGCCAGGGCCGGTTGTGGCTGATCACGTGGCCGTCGCGGCCGTCGAGGTAGAGGTTCGACAGGCCCATGCCGTCGCTGTCGTCGTGCGAGGCGTGGTCGAAGAAAGACACGTTGTAGAAGCCGCCGCGCTGGTTGTAGAACACGCCGCCGAGCGGCGCGGTCCAGCCGCGCCGGCGCGCTTCGGCCTCGGCATCGGCGACGATCTGGCGAAAGCCGATCGTGGGCTCGATGCGCGCGCCCAGCGGCGCCAGCGGCACCAGGGATGACGGTCCGGGCGTGGTCTTCGACACCAGCGACAGCATCGGGTGGAAGATCTCCTTGTAGAGATTCAACGAGAACGAGGTGAAGGCGATGATGATGATCAGCACCCACATCCAGAGCCCCCCCGCGCGGTGCAGGTCGAAGTTGAGCTTGTAGCCGCCGGCCGCCCAGCGCACCGCCCAGGCCGGCTTCCAGCGCTGCCACCATTCGCCTGCCGCGCGGTGCGACGGATGCGCGGGCAGGCGCTGGCGCCGGGGCGTCGTGAGGTAAAGCGCCACGAAGCTGTCGAGCAGCCACACCAGCGCCACCGTGCCCATGATCCAGTGGCCGAGCCGGTCGGTGCCCCAGACGGCCGGCACATGCAGCGTGTAGTGCAGCTTGCGCAGGAAGGGCATCAGCGTCTCGGGACTGAGCGAGATCGCGGTCGAGTCGCGCCTGCCGCGGATCTCGGCCGTCACCGGGTCGACGTACACGCGGTTGTAGTCGAGCGGGTAGGGCTTGCCTGTGGCCGGGTCGGTGCGCGGCTGCACGAAGTAGCCGGCCGCGTGGCCTTCCTCGAAGCCGAGCGGAAGGTACGCGACGCGCACGCGCGGATCGTGCGCCTCGACCGCGGCCGCGAGGTCGAACGGGTCCTTGAACGGGCCGCGCGCGGCGGTGTCGTAGAGTTTGCGGTTGAGCCAGCCGTCGATCTCGTGGTCCCACGAGATCACGGCGCCCGTCAGGCCCGAGACGATGAGGAAGAGCGCGACCGCGAGTCCCGCGAAGCGGTGCACTGCGGTCCAGAACGTGCGCATCAGAAGTCGATGGTGCCGCTGACGGCGAAGGTGCGCGGCGCGCCGAGCACCAGGTAGTTGGAGCCTTGCGTGCCGCCCACCGATGCCCAGTACGACTTGTTGAACAGGTTGTCGATGCGCGCGCGCAGCGTGAGCAGGCGCCCGTTGCCGAGATCGACCAGGTAGCGCGCACCGACGTCGAAGCGGGTCCAGCCCGGGATCTGCTGCGTGTTGGCGGCGTTGGCGTACTGCTTGGAGGTGTAGAGCAGGCGCGCATTCAGCGACAGGCTGCGCACGCCCGGCACGTCCCATTCGGCGCCGATGTTGGCCTGCTGCTTGGCCACGCCGATGGCGGTGCGGCCGTCGGTGGCGCCGCCTTGCGTGTTTTTCTGCTTGGCATCGATCAGTGTCAGGCCGCCAAGCAGGCGCAGGCCCTTGGCCGGCTGGCCGAACACCGAGAACTCGAGGCCCTGGTTGCGCTGCTTGCCGTAGAGGCCGTAGGTCTGGCCCTCGTATTGGTAGGTCGGCTGGTCGGTGGTGAAGAATGCCGCGCTCGCGCCGAGCGTGCCGCCGTCGTACTTGATGCCGATTTCCTTCTGCTTGGCCTGGTACGGCGCGAACACCTCGCCAGCGTTGGTGACCGGCCGGCTGTTCACCGTGCCGGGCGCCACGTTGCCCTTGACGAGGCCTTCGATGTAGTTGGCGTAGGCCGACACCGTCGGCGTGATCTTGAACACGACGCCGGCCACGGGCGTGGTCTTGCTCTTGTCGTAGGCGCTCGTTTCCTTGATCGTGTTGTAGGCGAAGCTGGTCTGCTTGATGGTCTGGCGGCGCGCGCCGAGCGTGACCAGCAGGCGGTCGTCCATGAAGGACATGGTGTCGGCGACCGCAATGCTCGAGGTCTCGATCTGGTCCGTCAGGCGCGGGTCTTCGAGCGTGTTGCCGGTAAAGCTGTTCGCCAGCGGATACGGCGACGCGTACGGCATGTAGATGTTGTTGTAGAGCCTGTCGCGCGAGATCGTGTAGGCGTTGTCGCGGTCGTTGCTGTACGTGGCGGCCGATGCCACCACGGTGTGTTTGACGGGGCCGGTGGCGAAGGTGCCGCGCACGCCGATCTCGGCGGTGCCGATGCGGTCCTTGCGGGTATTGCTGAAGCGCGTGCCGCTGGTGTTGCCGAACGCGTCGGCGAGCGTCGGGTTGGCCAGGATGTTGTCTTCGTCGCTGCGGCGCACGCCGCCCGCGGCCCAGGCCGTGATGCTGTCGGTAATGTCGACTTCGCCGCGGAAGGTGGCGAACTTGTCCTTTTCCTTCGAGTGACTCCAGGGCTGAGCGAAGTTGATCTTGGCGTCGGGCGCTCGCGGGATCGGCAGCGTCGAGGACGGCGTGAGGCTCGGGCGGCCGTCCTGCAGTGTGTAGTCCTGGAAGCCGAAGTCGGCCGACAAGCGCACGTTGCGGTTGCGCCAGTCGAGGCCGACGCCGAAGGCGCTCAGTTGCTGGCTTTCCTTGAACACGCCGGTGCCCCCCTCGCGGCGCACGGCGTTCACGCGCACGCCCAGGCTGTCTTCGGGGCCGAAGCGGCGCGCCAGGTCGAGGTTCACGTAACCCTGGCCGCCGGTCTGCACGCCGAAGCCGACGCGTGTGAGCGGCTCGTTGGGCGCGCGCTTGGGCAGCAGGTTGATGGCGCCGCCGATGCCGCTGCCGCCCGGTGCGGCACCGTTCAGGAAGGTGTTGGCACCGCGGAACACTTCCACGCGCTCGAAGAACTCGGAGGCGATGTACTGGCGCGGCAGCATGCCGTAGAGGCCGTTGTACGCCACGTCGTCCGAGTACACGGGAAAGCCGCGCACCACGTAGAGCTCCTGGAAGTTGCCGAAGCCGCGCGCCACGCGCACCGACGGGTCGTTCTGCAGCACGTCGGCCACGCTCTTCGCCTGCTGGTCCTGGATCAGCTCCGCGGTGTAGCTGGTGCTCGAGAACGGCGTCGCCATCATGTCCTGGTTGCCCAGGATGCCCACGCGGCCGCCGCGCGCCACCTGGCCGCCGGCAAAGGGCTTGGTCAGGCCTTCGGCCGACGCATCGGCGCTGGCCTCGACCGTGACGGTGGCCAGGGTCCCGGGCGTACCGGCAGCGGGTTCAGGCGTTGCCGCGGTCTGGGCCGAAGCCGCGAGGGCATGCAGCACGAGCAGCGTCGCGGAGGCGGTCGGGCGCAGGTTGGCGCGCAGGAAGCGGGAGGAAGAAGGCATGGAATGGTTCCGGGAGAGCGCTAATGAGAACCATTATTGTTATTCCATTGAACCGGTTTGCCGAGACTTTCTCGTGCTGTTGCAAAAATGTGTCAGTAAAACGTTTCAATTGCGGAGGCGCTGCCCGTCGACGAACACATGCAGCTCGCCCGGCGCGAACGGTGTCCAGTCTTCGTTGTTCGTGAGCGGCGCGGTTACCACCACCGCCACGCGGTCGGTCGGCGTCGTGTGCTGCGCGAAGTCGATCTCGAGGTCTTCGTCGGCGAGCTGCGCGGTCACGAACGGATGGCGCCGCTCCACGTACCACAGGTGGGTCGAGGCATGGGCCCAGAGCGCCTGTCCGTTCGAGAGCATGAAGTTGAAGGTGCCGTGCCGCGCGAGTTGCGGCGCGAGCTCGCGCAGCGTGAGCGTGAGTTCCTCGACGCTCGGCACGCCCGCATGCGACTTGGCCAGTTCCTGCATCAGCCAGCAGAAGGCATGCTCGCTGTCGGTGCTGCCCACGGGATGGAAGTTGCCGTGCAGCCGCGGCCGGAAATCCTTCAGATCGCCGTTGTGCGCGAACACCCAGTAGCGGCCCCAGAGCTCTCGCACGAACGGATGGCAGTTCTGCAGGTTGACCGCGCCCTGCGTCGCCTTGCGGATGTGGGCAATGACGTTGCGGCTCTGGATCGGGTAGCGCCGTATCAGCTCGGCCACGGGCGATTCGCAGGCCGGCAGGTGGTCGACGAAATGGCGCAGCCCGCGGTCCTCGAAGAAGGCGATGCCCCAGCCGTCGGCATGGTGGTCGGTGCGCCCGCCGCGCTGCGCGAAACCCGTGAAGCTGAAGGTCACGTCGGTCGGCGTGTTGCAGTTCATCCCTAGCAATTGGCACATGGGGGCGATTAGACCGCGATTCGCCCGGGCGACGCCGCGCCGGCACGAAGCAATGTCCCTTCTGTTGACCTTCCGATGGTGTGAAGCCCAAGACTGCGGTCATCCGTTTGAAAGGAGTTCTGCATGGACCACCCATTGGCGCATGGCGCCGCCACCACAGGCCTGACACGCGCGCAGCTCGCCGCGCGCTCGGGCGCGTCGGACCGCCTGATGCGCGACTGCGAAGCGCTGGGGCTGCTCGACGAGGCGGCGCGCGCGGTTCCGCTGCTGCGTTTCGTGCGCAGGGCGCAGGCGCTCGGCTTCGAGACCCCCGATGTCGTGGAATTGCTCGCGCTCTGGCGCGACGAGCGCCGCGCGAGCGTCGATGTGAAGCGCGTTGCCCTCGCGCGCGCAGAGGCCCTGGGCGAGCGCATCGAGGAGCTCGCGCAGATGAAGCGCTTGCTCGAGCGGTTGGCCCATTGCTGCGGCGGCGACCGGCGCCCGGACTGCCCGATCCTCGACGAACTCGCGGAGCTCAAGGGCTTTGCCGGTTGCGCCGCGGCTACGGCGCTGGCCTTCAGCGCAGAAAGCGGCCCTCCTTCGTGACCCGCACCATTTCGATGAAGCGCGAACCGGTGTTGCTCGCCCCCGTGAAGTCGATCTCCATGCCCGCGATGCGCAGCTTCATCGCTTTCAGCGCGGCATGCAGCCTGGCGCGCGTGAGGTCGCGGCCGGCGCGCCGCAGCGCCTCGATCGCCACCAGCGCGTTGACGTAGCCTTCGTAGCTCAGGTAGCCGACGTCGACCTTGGCGCGCTCGGCGAGCTGGCGGTAGTCGCGCGCCACCGTGTCGACCTCGCTCCACGGATAGGGCACCACCTGCGAGATCGCGAGCCCGCTGGCCTTGTTGCCGACCAGCCTGGCCGTCAGGTCGCCCGGAACGATCGACATGCCGTAGAACATCAGGCGTCCGCCCGCGTCCCAGGCGCTCTTCATCACCTCGCCGCCGATGGCGCCGCCCAGGTACATGATCACCGCCTGCGCCTTGCTCTCGGCCAGCGCCTTCCCCATGGCCGCGTTGGTCGAGCCGTCGCCCTTGACGGCCACCGCCGCCACCGGCTTGAGCTGATGCGTCGCCAAGGCCGCTTCCACCAGCCGCGCGACCTCGGCCCCGCCGGGGTTGTCGAGGCAGGCCGAGGCGATGCGCGTCACGCCGATGGTGGTCAGGTGCTGCACCAGCGCCTGCGCCTCGCGCGCGAAGGTGGCGCGCACGAAGTAGCCCGAACCGGACACCTTCTCGCGCGCCGAATCGGACACCGCATAGCCCGCGATCATCGGCGCGCCGCTTTGCGACAGCACGCGCGCGGCCGCGGCCGTGGTGCCCGAGCCGACGCAGCCGAAGAAGGCGAAGGCGCGGTGCTCCGAAAGCAGCTTTTCGTAGTTGGCGACCGCCTTCTCGGGCGAGAGCTCGTCGTCGAGCGACACCAGTCGCAACTTGCGCCCTGCGATGCCGCCCTGCGCATTGGCCGCGTCGAAGGCCAGGCCTGCACCGGCCATCACCACCTTGATCGGCGCGCCCAGCGGGCCGCTGAGGATGCCGGTGTGGCCGAGCACGATCTCTGAGTCGGTGACGCCATCGGCTGCCCACGCGCTGCCGACGCGGCCGAACCCGGCCACGGCCGCTGCGGCCGACGCGGCGGCAATGAAACTTCTGCGATGCATGGAACCCCGTCTTCGAATTTGATACAACTGATAACAATTGAAATCGAAATCCGGTCTGATGACGGCCGGGGTTTACCCGCTCTTGCGCGCGTCGCTTGCGGCGCCCTCACGCAGTTGCCAGGCCGCGCAAATGGCCAGCGCGCACAGCCCGGCCAGCATCGCGAACACCTCGTCGAAGGCCGCGAGCCGCGCCGCGCTGGTGGCGGTATTGGCGAGCGAATCGCCATGCGCGGCGAGCCGCCACTCGAGCACGATGGCGCACAGACTCACGCCGGCCGCGCCGCCCAGCATGCGCAGGAAGTTGATCGCGCTCGCGCCTTGCGGGATCAGCGGCTTCGCGAGCGGGCGCATCGAGCCGAGGTTGAGCGACGGCAGGATGAAGCCGAGCCCGATGCGCCCGATGATCGCGAAGATCACCAGCAGCCACAGCGCGCTGTCGAGCCGCAGCACCAGCATCAGCGCGAACGAGGCCGCCAGCAGCGCCAGGCCCACGCTCACGAGCAGCCAGGTCGGTTGCCGGTCGGCCAGCCGGCCCACGCCGGCGATGGTCAGCGCCAGCACGAAGCCCGCGGGCAGCAGGATGGCGCCCACGTGCGAGGCCGACAGCTGCAGCCCGACCTGCATGTACACCGGCAGCAGGTAGGTCGAGCCGAACAGCGCGGTGCCATAGATGAAGGCGACCACGCTGCCCATGGCGAACTGGCGGTAGCGGAACAGTTCGAGGTTCATCAGCGGCGTGCCGCCCGAGGCGGCGAACCGGCGCTGCCACCAGACGAAGGCCGCGAACGAAGCAGCCGCGCCCGCGAGCAGCAGCAAGGCCTGCAGCGGCGAGTCGCCGCGCAGTTCGACCAGGCCGTTGAGCAGGCACAGCGTGCCCAGCGTGCCGAGCGTCAGCCCGCGCCAGTCGAGCCCGCTGCCGCGCGTGGCGGCCACCCCGCCGGGCCCGGTGGTGGGCACGAACTTGTAGGCCAGCCAGAGCGAGGCCAGGCAGAACGGCACCACCATGAAGAAGATCGAGCGCCAGCCGAACAGGTCGACCAGCACGCCGCCGATGCTCGGGCCGATGGCCGGTGCGAGCACCACGCCCATGCCGAAGATGCCGCTGGCGCGGCCCTGCTCGTGGGGCTCGAAGGCGCGCAGGATGATGATCGCCGGGATCGGTTGCACCACGCCGGCCGCCAGTCCCTCGGCCACGCGCGCGAGCAGCACCAGCGAGAAGTCGTTCGCCACGCCGCCTGCGATGCCGCCCGCGAGCAGCAGCACCATCGTGCCCGCGTAGGTGCGCCGGTAGCCGTAGCGCGCGAGCAGCCAGGGCGTGGTCAGCATCGACACGGTCATCGCCACCATGAAACCCGAGCTCACCCATTGCGCGCGCTCCTGGCCCAGCGCGAAATGGTGGCTCATGCCGGGGATCGCCACGTTGACGATGGTCGACGACATGATCGATGCCATCACGCCGACCATCACCGTCAGCAGCAGGTACCAGCGGTAGCGCGGGCCGTAGCGCTCGCGCAGCGTGCCGAGGGAGGGTGGGGCGGTGGTTTGTTGTTCTGGCGTGGGCGGCGTGGTCATGGGCGCTGGCAGCGCGGCGTGTGCCGCCGGTGCGGGTCCGTCGTCCTACAAGCATATCGGTCTTTGCATGGCCGGCCTGACGCCTGCGCGCCGCACAATGCATTGGCCGTCGTGGCGCGCACCCTCAGATCGATTCCCCATGGACCTTCACGCCGACATTCCCGCCGACGCCTCCGCGCCTGCGGCGGCACCGCCGAGCCTGGCCTCCGAGCTGGCCGCGCCGACGGTCAGCCGCGCCTACCGCTGTCAATGCGGCCGGCCCGTGTTCCTGCGCAACAGCCAGTGCCTGGCCTGCCACACGCCGCTCGGCTACGTGACCGACCGGCTCGGCGTGATGCCGTTGGCGCTGGTCGACCCTGGTCCGACGGCCGATGGGGCGGGCGAGGGCGGCGAAGCGCCGGCGCCCGACACCTTCACCGTGTTCGGCGACCCCGACGGCAGGACCTACCGCCGCTGCGCCAACTTTCTGACGCCTGCGAGCTGCAACTGGATGGTGCCGTTGCTGCGCGAGGGCGAAGAGGCCGGCGCCGATGCCGACGGCCTCGCGCCGGGCTACTGCCTCTCGTGCAGCGTCACGCGCACCATCCCCGACCTGACCATCGAGGCCAACGCCGAACGCTGGCGCCGGCTCGAGCATGCCAAGCGCCGGCTCATCTCGCAGTTGCTGGCGCTCGGGCTGCCGGTGGTGAGCCGCCATGCCGACCCCGCGCACGGCCTGGTGTTCGACTTTCTCGGCGACGTGCCGGGCGGCCCGCGCGTGATGACCGGCCATGAGCACGGCGTCATCACGCTGAACGCCGAGGAGGCCGAGGACGCGGTGCGCGAGCGCATCCGCGCCGAGATGCGCGAGCCCTACCGCACGCTGCTGGGCCACTTTCGCCACGAGGTCGGCCACTACTACTGGGACCTGCTGGTGCAGCCCACGCCATGGCTCGAGCCGTTCCGCGCACTTTTCGGCGACGAGCGCGCCGACTACGCGGCCGCGCTGCAGCAGCACTACGAGCAAGGCCCGCCGCCCGACTGGCCCGACCGCTTCGTGAGCGGCTACGCGAGCATGCATCCGTGGGAGGACTGGGCCGAGACCTGGGCCCATTACCTGCACATGGCCGACACCACCGACACGGCGATGAGCTTCGGGATCGATGCGACCAACGTGGAGCTGGCGAGCGACCTGTTCACCATCGACGATCTCTGGCAGCCCCAGCATCCCGATGCCGAGCGTTTTCTCGAGTTCCTGAACGGATGGGTGCTGCTCACCAACGTGCTGAACGAGCTTTCGCGCAGCATGGGGCAGCCCGACGGCTATCCCTTCGTGCTGCCGCGCGTCGCGGTGGGCAAGCTCCAGTTCATCCACTGCGTGATCACCGAACAGCGCCAGCATGCGGCCGCGCCGGTGGCGCCGCAGGGCGTGCCCGCGCCCGATCCGGCACCCGAACCCGCGCCGCCGCCGGAGCCGGTTCAGTCCTGAGCCGGCGCTGCGGCCGGCAGGCCCGCGGCGCAGCGCGCGCAGAGGCATGCCTTGCCGCGCAGTTCCGGCGGCAGCCGCGAAAGCGGCGCAAGGGAAAAGTCGGCCGCCATGCACCAGCAGGGCGGCTGCGCCTCGCCCGTTTCGCGCGCCGCTTCCATGGCGCAGCCGTTGCGCGTGCCGCACAGCGGGCAGCGCGTGGCGTCGATCGTGGCGGCCGTGGCGTGCATCAGGCGAGCTCGAAGGCCGCGAGCTTCTTCGGCACGGCCGCGTTCTGCAGCGTGGCGTACACCGGCAGGCCGTTGCGGTAGGCCGGGTAGTCCTCGCCCTCGATCAGCGGCAGCAGGTAGCGCCGGCATTTCTCGGTGATGCCGTAGCCATCGTCGGTGATGAAGTCGCGCGGCATCGGTTTTTCGACGTTCGCCACCTGCTCGAGCGGCGCGCTGCCGATGCGATAGGCATACGGCACATCGGACGTGCGCTCGATGGTGGGCATCACCGCGTTCTGCCCCTCGAGCGCGAGCTCGACCGCGCGCTGCCCGAGTTCGTAGGCCTGCCGCACGTCGGTCGCCGAGGCGATGTGCCGCGCGGCGCGCTGCAGGTAATCGGCCACGGCCCAGTGGAACTTGTGGCCCAGCGCGTCCTTCACCATTTGCGCCACCACCGGTGCCGCGCCGCCGAGCTGCGCATGGCCGAAAGCGTCGCGCGAACCCCGCTCGGCCAGGAAGCTGCCGTCGGGATGGTGGCAGCCTTCGGACACCACCACCGAGCAGTAGCCGTGCTGCTTCACCAGTTCGCCGACGCGCGCGAGAAAACGGGCCTGGTCGAACGCGATTTCGGGGAACAGCACCACCACCGGAATCCCGTGGTCCGCGGCCAGGCCGCCTGCCGCCGCGATCCAGCCCGCATGGCGGCCCATCACCTCGAGCACGAACACCTTGGTCGACGTGGCAGCCATCGAGCGCACGTCGAATGAGGCCTCGAGCGTGGACACGGCCACGTACTTGGCGACCGAGCCGAAGCCCGGGCAGCAGTCGGTCAGCGGCAGGTCGTTGTCGATGGTCTTGGGCACATGGATGGCCTGCAGCGGATAGCCGAGCGACTGCGAGAGCTGGCTCACCTTGAAGCAGGTGTCGGCCGAATCGCCGCCGCCGTTGTAGAAGAAATAGCCGATGCCGTGCGCCTTGAACACCTCGATGAGCCGCTCGTACTCGCGCCGGTTCTTCTCGAGCGACTTGAGCTTGTAGCGGCACGAGCCGAACGCGCCGGCCGGCGTGGTGCGAAGCGCCGCGATCGCCTCGGCCGGCTCGGCGCCGGTGTCGATCAGGTCTTCGGTCAGCGCGCCGATGATGCCGTTGCGCCCGGCGTAGACAGCGCCGATGCGCTCGGGGTGCTTGCGCGCGGTCTCGATCACGCCGCAGGCCGACGCGTTGATGACCGAGGTGACACCGCCGGACTGGGCGTAGAAGGCATTGAGGATGGGCATGCGGTCATTGTCCCGCACCCCTTTGGGCGGCGCCAGTGCCGCGGGCCAGGTCAAGCCGGGGACAACCCGAGCGCGGGCAGGCGCCAGCGCGACGGGCGGGGCGCCGGTGCGGCCAGCGGCATCGCTGCGGGCTGTGCATCGCGCACTGCGATGCACGACGCCTCGAGCGCCGACACCAGCATGCGGCGGTGCCCGGTGCCGACGAATCGCTCGCCGGGAGCGAGCACCACGTCGCGCGGATCGCGGTCGAGCGTGACCCATACCGATCCGCTGCGGCATTCAATGCCGACACCCGCGCCGTCGGGCACGGCGAAGACGGAATGGACCGGCAGGCTCAGGGCGAAGGAAGAAATCGGGGGGCGCATGGCAAGCTCCATTGCATTCGTGATGCGAATGAATATAGTGAGAACGCTTCCTTCTTACACGCGGTCATTCGGAACTCATTGCATGCATCCAGAGAATGTGAAGGCCGTCGCCACCGGTGCTGCCGGCGAGCTGCCCCCGCTCGAGCTGCTGCGCAGCTTCGAGGCCGCGGCCCGCCGGCTGAGCTTCACGCTCGCGGCGGGTGAGCTGCACCTCACGCAATCGGCCGTGAGCCGGCAGATCCAGCAGCTCGAAGCCAGCCTCGGCGTGCTGCTGTTCGAGCGCCGGCATCGCGCGCTGGCGCTCACCGAGGCCGGTGGCGTGCTGCAGCGCGCAGTGACCGACAGCCTGGAACGCCTGCGCGATGCCACCGCCCGCGTGCGCGCGGCGTCGGCGCCGCGGCAGGTGGCGATCACCACCACGCCCGGCTTTGCGTCGCTCTGGCTGATTCCGCGGCTCGCGCGGTTCACCGGCGCGCATCCGCAGGTCGACGTGCGGGTGTCGGCCACGCTCGACGTGCTCGACATGGAACGCAGCCGCATCGACGTCGCGGTGCGGCTGATGCCGATTGCGCGCGGCGTGGGGCCGGCGCTGTTCGAGGAAACGGTGGTGCCGATGTGCGCGCCCCAACTCGCGGCGTCGCTGCGCGCGCTGCCCGATCTGTCGAAGCTCACGCTGCTCACGGTCGACTATCCCGACCACGGCGAGGCGCCCACCGCTGACTGGGAGCCCTGGCTCAAGGTGATGGGCCTCGACGACCTGCGGATGAAGAGCACGCTGCGCTTCACGCAGTACGCCGATGCCGTCGCCGCGGCCGTGGCGGGGCAGGGCGTGGTCATCGGCCGGCTGCCGCTGCTGCGCGAACTGCTGCGCGAAGGCCGGCTCGTGACGCCGCTCGGCGAGGGCACGGCCTCGCAGCGCGGCTATTTCGTGCAGACCTCGCGCCGCGCCGCGGCCAACCGCGATGCACAGGACTTCGCGCAGTGGCTGCGCGACGAGGCCGACGCGGCGCAGCGCGGCTGAACGCGCAGCCACGCGCGCAATGGGGCGATCAGCCCGGCAGCAGCACCTTGTCGACGACGTGGATGACGCCGTTCGACTGGTAGACGTTGGCGATGGTCACGCTCGCGGCGCCGCCCTTCGCATCGGTCACGATCACCTTGCTGCCGCTCATGGTGGCGGTCAGCGTGCCGCCGCTCGCGGTCTTCAGCATCGCCTTGCCGCCGCCCGCCTTGATCGCGCTCGCGAGCGCCGCGCCGTCCATGCGGCCGGGCACCACGTGGTAGGTCAGCACCTTCGTCAGCGTGGGCTTGTTCTCGGGCTTGAGCAGCGTGTCGACCGTGCCGGCCGGCAGCGCGGCAAAGGCGCTGTTGGTGGGCGCGAAGACGGTGAACGGACCGGGGCTCTTGAGCGTGCCGACGAGGTCGGCTGCTTTCACTGCCGCGACCAGCGTCGTGTGGTCCTTCGAATTCACCGCGTTGTCGACGATGTCCTTGGTCGGGAACATCGCCGCGCCGCCGACCATCGGGTTGGGCGAGTTGGCATTGCTGCCGCTCATGCCCATGCCGCCTGCGCAAGCGCCGAGCAGTACCGACACGCCGACTGCGATCACGATCTTTTTCATGGAAGGCTCCTGGAGAGATTGGTTTGTAGAGAGACCCGTGCAAACCGCCACGGCGCGGAGGCGCAATGCGCTTGCCTCTTGTACGCACCGGTCGCGCCGCTGGATTCAGCGCATGAAGGCGCCGTGCTTCATCAAACCGCGGCGGGCGGCGACAGCTCGCCAAGGATCTGCCGGTACAGCGCCTGCGCCGCGGGCGTGAGCGTCTCGCCGCGCCGGCGCACCAGCGACAGCGGCCGGTCGATCACCGGGCCCACCAGCGGCACCTGCACCAGGGGCGGCCGCACCTCCGAGCCGAAGGACACGAGGATCGCGACGCCGAGTCCTTCGCTCGCGAGGCCGAGCGCGGTGGAGTAGTACTCGACCACGAAGCGCGTACGGATGTCGATGCCCGCCGTTGCGAGCTGCGCCTCCATGCGCTGGCGGTTGCCGCTGGTGCCGCCGAGCGTGATCAGGTCGAAGGCCGCGAGCTCGGCCCACGACACCTCGGCGCGCCCGGCCAGCGGATGGTCTTCGCGGCAGTAGGCCACGAACGGATCGCGGCAGACCGCCTCGTGGTGCAGCTCGGGCTGGTTCGGCAGGTGCACATGCAACCCGAACTCGGCATGGCGCTGGCGCACCGCTTCGAGCACGCGCGTGCTGTTGCGGTCCAGCACCTCGACCCGGTTGCCGGGATGCGCGAGCGCATAGCGGTGCAGCACGCGCGGCAGGCGGCCGAACATCAGCGACGGAACCGAGGCGATCACCACGTCGCCATCGGACAGGCGCGACATGTTGCGCAGTCGCTCGAAGCTGCGGTGCACGTCCTCGACCAGCTGCCGCGCCTCGGGCAAAAAATCGCGGCCCAGCGTGGTCAGGCTGACCGAGCGCGTGGTGCGGTCCAGGAGCCGCAGGCCCAGCTGCGACTCGAGCCGCTGGATGCGGCGCGTCAGCGCGGTCTGGGTGAGATGCATCTTCTGCGCGGCCTTGTTGAAGCTGCCCAGGTCCACGATCTCGATGAAGGCCTCCAGACCGTCGATGGGGTACTTCATGCCACTGCCTCTCTATTGATGACTGAAGATCATAGACATTTGCGATTCTTGCAGTTCCCAAATCAATACGATGGGCAGAGCATCGGGACTCGCCGCCATATCGGGGGCCCGATTTCAGGGAGACACGGATTGAACGAAGAAGACAAGCGCACCTACACCCGCGGCCGCCGTGTGCTGGTGACTCATGACCGCCTGGCCGGCTGCGCTGTCGAGATGCTGCAGGCCCATGACGTGGACGTGATCTTCTCGCCCGCCTATTCGCCGCCCGACCAGGTGGCGGCGCGGGTCGCCGAGTTCGAGGTCGACGCGCTGATCGTGCGGCAGGGCCGCGTGACGCAGGCGGTGATCGACGCGTCGCCGCGGCTGCGCGTGATCGCCAAGCACGGCGTGGGCGTGGACAACATCGACCTGCATGCCGCCGCAGCGCGCAACATCCCGGTGGTGCGCGGCATGGGCTCGAACTCGCAGGCGGTGGCCGAGCTGACGATCACGCTGGCGCTGGCGCTGCTCAAGGAGGTGCCGTGGCTCGACGCGGCGGTCAAGCGCGGCGAGTGGCCCAAGCCCACCTTCATCGGCCGCGACATCGGCGACACCGTGCTGGGGCTGGTCGGCTTCGGATCGATCGGCCAGCAGGCGGCGCGGATGGCGCGCGGCCTGGGCCTGCAGGTGCGCATCCACGATCCGCATGCCCGCGATGCGATCCGCGGCTTCGACGCCGCCTGTGAGCGTGAACTCGAAGACCTGCTGCGCGAGAGCGACATCGTCAGCCTGCACTGCCCGCTGACGCGCGAGACGCGTCACCTGCTCGACCGCACGCGCATCGCGCTGATGAAGCGCGGCGCCTGCGTCATCAACACCGCACGCGGCCCGCTGATCGACGAAGAGGCGCTGTGCGAGGCGCTGCACAGCGGCCAGCTCGGCGGCGCCGGGCTCGACAGCTTCGCCGAGGAGCCGCCGCCCGCGGGCAGCCCGCTGTGGTCGGCGCCGAACCTGATCGCCACGCCGCACATCGCTGGCGTGACGGCGGGCGCAAGCCGCGCCATGGCGCAAATGGCCGCACAGCAGGTGATCGACATCCTCGACGGCGGCGAACCCGATGCGCGCAACCTGGTGCGTGTGGCCGAGCTCGCCGCCGATTGAATGACAAAGCCGCGGGCGCACGCCGGCCCGCATCCAAAAAGACCACATCAAGGAGACAAAAGAATGAAGAACATCATCACCCATCGCGCCCTCGGCGCCATCGTCCTGGGGCTCGCCTTCGCCGGCGCCGGTGCGGCCCACGCCGACGCCTACCCGGACCAGCCGATCCGCATGATCGTGCCCTTCCCCCCGGGCGGTGGCACGGACACGGTCTCGCGCGTGATCGCCAACGAACTCAGCAAGCAGAACGGCTGGACCGTGGTGCCCGAGAACAAGGCCGGCAGCGGCGGCAGCCTGGGCCTGAGCCTCGCGGCCAAGGCCCGGCCCGACGGCTATTCGATCGTGATGGCGCAGAACGCCAACATGGTCATCAATCCGATCCTCGGCAAGGGCAACTACGACCCCGTGGCCGACTTCGCGCCGGTGGCGCTGGTTGCATCGGCGCCGCAGGTGATGGTGGTGCGCAAGGATTCGCCGATCGCCTCGGTGGCCGACCTGCTGGCGCAGGCCAAGGAACGCCCCGGCAAGGTGCGGCTCGCCACGCCGGGCGTGGGCACCAGCTCGCATCTCGCGGGCGAGCTGTTCCAGCAGCGCTCGGGCATCAAGCTGCTGCACGTTCCCTACAAGGGCACCGGCCAGGCGCTGCCAGAACTGCTCGGCGGGCGGGTCGACGTGTACATCTCTTCGGTGCCCTCGGCCATGTCCCACATCCAGGAAGGCACGCTGCGCCCGCTCGCCGTGTTCGCCAAAAAGCGCAGCGCAGACCTGGCCGATGTGCCGACGCTCGAGGAACTGGGCGTGAAGGATTCCGAGGCCGTCACATGGTGGGGCGTGGCGGCGCCGGCCGGCACGCCGCCAGCCGTGATCGAACTGCTCAACGCGCGCATCAACGCACTGCTGCAGCAGGAGCGTGTGCGGGCGCAGCTGAAGGCGGCGGGTGCCGAGGCGCTCGGCGGCACCGCCGAGGAGTTTGCCGCGCTCGTGAAGTCGGACGTGCCCAAGTGGACCGCGGTGGTCAAGGCCGCCAAGCTGCCGGTGGCGCCGTAACGGCGGTCCGGAGCACGGCATGAAGCTGCAACTCTTCGGCAACCGCGACGCGCTCGCGGGGCTGCTCTTCGTTTCGATCGGCGCCTTCGCGTTCTTCGCGGCACGCGACTACCCGGTCGGCACCCTCGGCGAGATGGGCCCGGGCTACTTCCCGCGCGCGCTCGGCGGCCTGCTGATGCTGATTGGCGGCACGGTGCTGCTGCGCGGGCTGCGCAGCCTCCAGCCGATGCAGGGGCGCTGGGACTGGGGCGCGCTCGCGCTGCTCACGGGGGCCATGCTGGCCTTCGGCGCGGGCATCGAGCGCATCGGGCTGGTGCCCGCGCTGGCACTGCTGGTGGGCATCGCTGCGTTTGCCGGCCGGGAATTCCGCCTGCTCGAGGTGCTGGTGCTCACGGTGGTGCTCAACCTCGGCGCGGTCGCGGTGTTCATCTGGGGGCTCCAGCTGCCCTACGCGCTCTTCGCGTGGAGGTTCTAGCCATGGAATTCATCGACCATCTCAGCCTGGGCTTCGGCGTCGCGATGACGCTGCAGAACCTGGGCTACTGCTTCATGGGTGTGCTGCTGGGCACGCTGATCGGCGTGCTGCCCGGCGTGGGACCCCTGGTCACCATCTCGATGCTGCTGCCGCTCACCTTCGGGCTGCCGCCCGTGTCGGCGCTGATCATGCTGGCGGGCATCTACTACGGCGCGCAGTACGGCGGCTCCACCGCCGCCATCCTGGTCAACCTGCCGGGCGAGACCTCTTCGGCGGTCACCTGCCTGGACGGCTACCAGATGGCGCGGCAGGGCCGTGCCGGCGCCGCGCTCGCCACCGCGGCGCTGGCCTCCTTCATCGCGGGTTGCATCGGCACGCTGCTGATCGCGCTGCTCGGCGTGCCGCTCGCGGGCTGGGCCATCGAGTTCGGTGCCGAGGACTACTTCTCGCTGATGCTGATGGGCCTGGTCTCTGCCACCGTGCTGTCGAGCGGCGACGCGCTCAAAGCCATTGCCATGGTGGTGGTGGGCCTGCTCGTCGGGCTGGTCGGCACCGACGTCAACTCGGGCATCGAGCGCTACACCTTCGACGTGCCGGAGCTGGCCGACGGCATCGGCTTCACCGTGCTGGCGGTCGGGCTCTTCGCCATTGCCGAGGTGCTGAAGAACCTGGCCGAGCCCGAGGAGCGCAGCGTGTTCAGCACGCCGCTGTCGGGCATGTGGCTGCGCGCCTCGGAGTTCAAGGCGATCATCGCGCCGTCGCTGCGGGGCACCGCACTCGGCGCGTTCTTCGGCGTGCTGCCCGGCACCGGCCCGACCATCTCCACCTTCGCCGCCTACATGGTCGAGAAGAAGCTCGCGCGCCATCCCGAGCGGCTGGGTCAGGGCGCGATCGAGGGCGTGGCCGCGCCCGAGGCGGCCAACAACGCCGCGGCCCAGACCGCCTTCATCCCCACCCTGACGCTCGGCATCCCGGGCAGCGCCACCATGGCGCTGATCCTCGGCGCGATGGTGATGAACGGCGTGCAGCCCGGCCCCACGGTGATGACCCGCAACCCCGAGCTGTTCTGGGGCGTGATCGCGAGCATGTTCATCGGCAACGCGCTGCTCGTGGCACTCAACCTGCCGCTGGTGGGCCTGTGGGTGCGGTTGCTGAGCGTGCCGTACCGCTGGCTGTTCCCGGCCATCGTGATGTTCTGCGCGCTTGGCAACTACACGGTCAACGGCAACGCGATGGACGTGTACCTGTGCGCGGGAGTGGGCGTGCTCGGCTACGTGTTCGCGCGCCTCGACTGCCCGCCGGCGCCGCTGGTGCTGGGCTATGTGCTCGGTCCAATGATGGAAGAGAACCTGCGCCGCGCGCTGCTGCTGTCGGCGGGCGATGCCTCGGTCTTCTTCACGCGGCCGATCAGCCTTGGCTTCCTGGTGGTGACGGCGCTGCTGCTGCTGGCGGCGCTGCTGCCGCGCCGGCGCCGCCGCGGTGCCGTGGCAGCCGTCGAGGCGGCCGCAGCGCCCTGAAGCGGTCGCTTCCGTTTTCTCCCTCTTTCCTGTTCCATCTTTCCTGGAGATTTCTCGATGATCGGATTCCGAATCCTGCAGCGCCAACGCACCGTGCGCGCCGACACCGTGGCCCGCTTTGGCGACCTGCCCGTGGCCAACGTGAGCGACGTGATGAACCGCATGACCGCCGGCGGCGCGCGCCTGCGTCCGCTGCACGGCGGCGGCGCCATGGCCGGAGCGGCCCTCACCGTGAAGACGCGGCCCGGCGACAACCTCATGATCCACAAGGCGCTCGACCTCGCGCAGCCCGGCGACGTGGTGGTGGTGGACGGTGGCGGCGACCTGAGCAACTCGCTGATCGGCGAACTGATGATCAGCCACGCCAAGGTGCGCGGCGTGGCCGGCATCGTGCTGTGGGGCGCGGTGCGCGACCTGGGTTGGATTCGCGCCCAGACGCTGCCGATCTTCGCCGCCGGCGTGAGCCACCGCGGCCCCTACAAGGACGGCCCCGGCGAGATCAACGTGCCGATCGCGATCGACGGCATGGTGATCGAGCCGGGCGACCTGCTGCTCGGCGACGACGACGGTGTGCTGTGCGTACCCTTCGACCAGGCCGACGCGGTCTTCAAGGCCGCCACGGCCAAGCACCAGCAGGAGCAGCAGAAGATGAGCGCGATCCTGGCGGGCAAGGACGACCGCAGCTGGATCGACGCGGCGCTCACGCGGCTGGGGTGCGAGGTCGCTACGCCTGCCGGCTGACCGCGCGCCGGCTTTCCCCTGGCGCGCGAATCAGTTCAGCGCGAGCTTCGATTTGCGCGCCAGTTCTTTCCACCTGCGCGTGTCGTTCGCCACGAAATCCTGCGTCTCCTTCGGGCCACCCTTGCCGGCCACCGAACCGCTCGCCATCAACACCGCCTTCAGGTCGACGGACGCCATGATCTCGTTGATCCACTGGCTCAGAAGCGCCACGCGGTCATCGGGCGTGCCGGCCGGCACGCCGACCACGTACCACTGCGTGGCGTCGTAGTTCTTCAGGCCCGCCTCCTGCATCGTGGGCACGTCGGGCAGGCTCTCGATGCGGTAGCGCGTGGTCACGGCATACGCCTTGAGCTTGCCGGACTGGATGTGCGGCAGCACGGGCGTCACGCCCAGCATGCCCAGCGGAATCTGCCCGCCCACCACGTCGGCCACCGCCTGGCCGCCGCCCTTGTAGGGCACGTGCGCCATGGCCGTGCCAGAGGTCACGTTGAACAGTTCGCCTGCGAGGTGCTGCGAACTGCCGGTGCCGGAGCTGGCGTAGCTCCACCGCGCGGGCTCCTTGCGCATCGCCTCGACGAGGTCGGCCACCGTGGCCTGTGCGGCCGACGCGGGCCCGACCAGCACCATGGGGCCTTGCGCCAGCGATGCCACGGCCATGAGCTCGTTGCCGAGCTCCGGGACGCGCTGGTTGAACAGGATCGGGCCAGGGATGGAGATCAGCGTGTAGCCGTCGGGCGCCGCCTTGACCAACGCCTGCAGCGCGATCGCACCCGACGCGCCGGGGCGGTTTTCCACCACCACCGGCAGGCCTGTCTTTTCGCTGAGCTTGCGTGCGGCAGTGCGCGTGAGCACGTCCAGGCTCCCGCCAGGCGAGAAGCCGACGAGCCAGCTGATCGGCTTCGCCGCGGGCCACGGCTTCTCGTCGTCGGCCGCGTGAGCGGCGACCCCGGCCAGCGCGCACAGGAGGAGGGCAGCGCGCACGACGCTGCGGCGGGCGAGGGAGGTGTCGAATGACATGGTGATGGTCCGGTGGATGAGGGGGTCGAAAGGGGCGGGCGAAAGCGAGCGGCCTTCGTCTTCAGTCGGGCGCGCCCGGCGGCGTATTGGGATGCGCCGCACAGCTCTGGTTGAACGCCTGGACCATGCGCATTACCGGGCCGAGGACCCAGGTGTTGTAGATCAGCACGTCGGTCTCTTCCTTGGGATCGCGCGTGATGTTGAAGAGATAAGGCGTCTCGAGCTTGCCCTTGCCTTCGTTGACCTGGGGCTCCCAGTAGAAGTGAAGCTTCCAGTCGCGCCACTTGACCGCGCGAAGGTCGCCCTTGATGTAGAACAGGAAGCCTTCGCGCGCCGACTTCGCCTGCCTGCCGAACAAGAAGCCCGACTGGTCGACGCCATCGATCGGGCGGTCCGCCGGAATGCGGCCGCCGGCCACGGCTGCCAGCGTCGTGAAGAGGTCGGTCACGTGGACCATCTCGTTGCTGACCCGGCCGGGCTCGATCTTGCCCGGCCAGCGCGCAATGAACGGCACGCGCAGCGAGCCTTCCATCGCGGTGTGGTACGTGCCGCTCCAGGGCCCGGCCGTGCCGCGGTAGGGCACGCGGAACTCGGGGCCGTTGTCGCTGCAGAAGACGAACAGCGTGTCCTCGGCGATGCCAAGCCGGTCGATCTCGTCGACCACCTGGCCGACGCGATGGTCCATCTCTACCATCGAGTCCGCAAAGTCGCCGGCCTGCGTGCGCCCTTCGAAGTCGCGGTGCGGCAGTGTCGGGAAATGCAGGTGCACCATCGGCAGGTAAAGGAAGAACGGCTTCTGCTGCGAATGGTTCGACTGGATGAATTCGAGCGAGCGCTCGACCAGTTCCTCATCGATGCGCCGCCGGCTTTCGAGGTCGTAGACCTTGACGTTGCGCGAGGGCTCGCCGGCGCGGCCCTCCATGATGTGGGGGATGTCGGCGACGCTGGGGTCGAACCCGATCGTCGACGTGAACTGGCTCTCGTCCGTGGTGCGCGGAATGCCGTACCACTCGTCGAACCCGCGGTCCGAAGGGAAGCGGCCTTCGATGTCGCCCAGATGCCATTTGCCGAAGTGCGCCGTGGCATAACCCGCCTGCGACAGCACCTGCGCCAGGGTGACCTCCCGCCGTGTCAGCCCCTGCGGCAGGCCTGGGGGCACCGACTGGAGGCACCCGGTGCGCGTCGGGTGCCGCCCGGACATCAGCGCGGAGCGCGTCGGGACGCAGTCGCTTTCGACGTTGAAGTTCTGCAACAGCAGGCCCTGGCGCGCGAGCGCGTCGATGCGCGGGGTGGGCGCGCCGCGCAGGCTGCCGCCGCCGTAGCAGCCGAGTTCGCCCCAGCCGAGGTTGTCGGCCACGATCAGCACGATGTTGGGTTGTTTCACGAGGGCCTGCGGATGTGTCTGTGGATGCACAAACTCTAGTCAGAACCCCGTCGAAACCCATTCCCGGGCATCTCCGAATCGATTCCGCGCTGGAATGAAAGTGCGCCTTTTGGCCTATGCTGGTGCCACCTATGGGATTTGCCTACACCGACCTCGTGTGCTTGCAGGCCGTGGTCGCGCATGGCCACATCGGCCGGGCCGCGACCGCGCTGCAACTGGGGCAGCCCGCGGTCTCCAAGATCATCCGGCGCGTCGAGGAGGCCGTGGGCACGCCGCTGTTCCAGCGCGGCGCGCACGGCGTGATCCTCACCAGCAGCGGCCAGCTGTTCCTCGAGTCGGCGCGGCAACTGGTGCTGCAACACGAAGAGACGCTGCGCGCCGCGCGCGACATCCAGGCGCAGCACGCAGGCTTGCTGCGCCTGGGCATGACGCTCGCCACATCCGAAAGCCGCGCGGCCAAGGCGGTCTCCGAATTGATCCGGAACCGTCCGGGGCTGCGTGTGCTGCTCGAGGTCGGAAAATCCGACGACCTGGAGCGCGCGCTGCTTCAGGGGCGGCTCGACCTGGCGGTGGTGCCTTCGTATCCGGGCCAGGTCACGACATGCACGCAGACGCCCATCGGCGGGGACGAACTGCAAGTGGCCGCGCGGCCGCGCCATCCGCTCTTCCTGCAGGCCAGCCGCCGGGGCACCGATCTGCAGCTCGAGGACCTGCAGCCCTATGGCTGGACGCTGCCGAGCCGCCACACCGCCGCGCGCCGGGTCGTCGACCAGGCCTTTGCCGATCGCGGTCTCGGCGCCCCGGTGGTGGTGCTCGAGATCGAGCACAACACCGATGCCGCGATGGACATCGTCGGCAGCGCCGACCTGTTGTGCTTCGTGCCCACGTACCTGCTGCAGCGGCGTCCGGAACAGCTGCAGGCGCTGCCGCTCGCGGACCTGCGCACGCGGCGCCAATGGATGCTGATCAGCCGTCCCAAGGCGACATGGTCGCCGCTGATGACCGCGCTGCGGGAACTGGTGGTCGGCCAGGCCGAATGAAACGGCAGCCGCTCGTTCGACGGCGGCTCAATTCGCGGCCGGCCGCCCCGGCGCCCGCGGCAGCAGGATGAACGCGGTGGTGCCTGCCGCGACCATGCCCGCGATCGTGAGGAACACGGCGCGGAACGGCTCCACCCCGCTGGCCGCGGCCCACGAGGCGGCCACGCCCGTGGTCCATTGCATCAGCGACACGCCGAGGAAGATCGCCATGTTCAGCAGCGCAAGCGCGCGTCCCGTCATGGCCGCGGGATAGGCTGCTCGCGTGTACGAGTACTGCAGCACTGAATAGCCCGACAGCAGGCCGTAGAGGATCGCCAGGCCGATGTCGAGCGACAGAGAGTGCGTCAGCGCCATCAGCGTGAAGATGGCGGCGGCCGTGAAGGCACAGCCCATGAGCCAGCGTCCCCGGCCCGCGCCGCCGGGGTCGAGGCGGCCGAAGATCGCGGGGCTGGCGATGCCGGCGATGGTCATCGCAACCGCGACGTTGCCGGCGTTGACCAGCGACAGCCCGTGCCGGTCGTGCAGCATCGGACCGAGCCACAGGCCGCGCAGCGTGATGAACGCGGCGTACGACACGCAGGCGAAGCACAGCAGGCCCAGCGTGTGCGGCATCGCGAACAGCGGCAGCAGCTCGCGCACCGCGCGGCCGAGCGATGGGCGTTGTTCCTGCGAAGCCGCCTGCGGCGGCTCGTGCACGCGCCAGAACACGAAGCCCCACGACAGCAGCGCGAAGCCGGCCAGCGCGGCATAGCCCGCGCGCCAGCTCGCCGCGTCGATCAACAGCGCGAGCGGCGTGCCGGTGAACAGGATGCCGAGCCCCGACATGCTCATCACGAGGCCCGACATCGCGGTGAAGCGCGCGGCCTCGAAATGGCGCGCGATGAACACCGTGCAGGCCAGGAACGCCGGCGCGCAGCCGACGCCGATCAGGGCCTGCCCGAGCAGCAGCGCATGGAAGCTCGGCGCCACCGCGCACAGCACCGCGCCCGCGACCGCGAGCGGAAAGGCGCTGAGCACGGTGCGCCGCACGCCGTAGATGTCGATCGCCACGCCCATCGCGAGCTGGGTCGCGCCGAACATGAAATGGAAGGTGCCGGCCCACAGGCCGATCTGCTGGGGCGAGAGGCCGAAGTGGCCGCCGAGCGGCGTGGCCATCATCGCGCCGACGGTGCGAAAGGCCTGGCTCAGCGCGAAGGCCGAGGCCAGCACGATCAGCATCGATGTGGCCGAGCGTGCGGGGGCCGTGGAGAGTGTCATGGGAAAGCGGGGAACCGGAGGCGAAAAGCGATCCGCATCCTAACGGCCAACAAAAAACGGCGCCCGAGGGCGCCGTGGTTCACAAGCCGGCGAAGAGGCGATCAGGCCCCAGCCTTGACCTTGAGGCGCCACGCATGCAGCAGCGGCTCGGTGTAGCCGCTCGGCTGCGCGATGCCCTTGAAGACCAGGTCCTGCGCCGCCTTGTACGCGGCCGAGGTGTCGAAATGGCCGGCCATCGGCTGGTACACCGGGTCGCCCGCGTTCTGCTGGTCGACCACCTTGGCCATGCGCTGGAAGGTCTCGTCGACCTGCGCCTTCGTGACCACGCCGTGCAGCAGCCAGTTGGCGATGTGCTGGCTCGAGATGCGCAGCGTGGCGCGGTCTTCCATCAGGCCCACGTCGTGGATGTCGGGCACCTTCGAGCAGCCCACGCCCTGGTCGATCCAGCGCACCACGTAGCCGAGGATGCCCTGCACGTTGTTGTCGAGCTCCTGCTGCTTCTCGGCATCGCTCCACTTGGCTTCGGCCGCGATCGGCACCTGCAGCAGCGCGTTGAGGATGTTGTCGCGCTCGGCATCGGCGTCGGTCTTCTCGAGCGCCTGCTGCACGGCCGCCACGTTCACCTGATGGTAGTGCAGCGCATGCAGCGTGGCGGCCGTGGGCGAGGGCACCCAGGCGGTGTTGGCGCCGGCCTTGGGGTGGCCGATCTTCTGCTCGAGCATGGCGGCCATCAGGTCGGGCATGGCCCACATGCCCTTGCCGATCTGCGCCTTGCCGCGCAGGCCGCACGCGAGGCCGACGAGCACGTTGTTCTTCTCGTAAGCGCCGATCCAGGCGCTGGCCTTCATATCGCCCTTGCGGATCATCGGGCCGCCCTGCATGGCGGTGTGCATCTCGTCGCCGGTGCGGTCGAGGAAGCCGGTGTTGATGAAGGCCACGCGCGCGGCGGCCTCGGCGATGCAGGCCTTGAGGTTCACGCTGGTGCGGCGCTCCTCGTCCATGATGCCGAGCTTCACCGTGTTGGCCGGCAGGCCGAGCAGCTGCTCGACGCGGCCGAAGAGTTCGCTCGCGAAGGCCACTTCGGCCGGGCCGTGCATCTTGGGCTTGACGATGTAGATGCTGCCGGCGCGCGAGTTGCCCTTGCGCTTCAGGTCGATCATCGCGATGGTGGTGGTGACCACCGCATCGAGGATGCCTTCGGGGATTTCCTTGCCGCCGTCGTACAGCACGGCCGGGTTGGTCATCAGGTGGCCCACGTTGCGCAGGAACATCAGCGAGCGGCCGTGCAGCTTCAGCGGCTTTCCGTTGGCGCCGGTGTATTCGCGGTCGGGGTTCAGGCCCCGCGTGAAGGTCTTGCCGCCCTTGGCCACCTGTTCGGTCAGCGTGCCGTCGACGATGCCGAGCCAGTTGGCATAGGCCGTCACCTTGTCGGCCGCATCGACCACGGCCACCGAGTCCTCGAGGTCGAGGATCGTCGAGAGCGCGGCTTCGAGCACCAGGTCGCTCACGCCGGCCGGATCGTTCTTGCCGATGGGCGTGGTGCGGTCGATGCGGATGTCGAGGTGAATGCCGTTGTGCTTGAGCAGCACCGACGACGGCGCCGTGGCGTCGCCCTGGTAGCCGATGAACTGCGACGGGTCGGCCAGCGCGGTGTTGCTGCTTTGCAGCGCGACCACGAGCTGGCCGTCCTTCACGCTGTAGCCGGTGGCGTTCTTGTGCGAGCCGTTGACGAGCGGCGCGGCCTGGTCGAGCACGTTGCGCGCGAACGCGATCACCTTGGCGCCGCGCACCGGGTTGTAGCCCTGGCCCTTGTCGGCGCCGTCGGTTTCGGGAATCGCGTCGGTGCCGTAGAGCGCGTCGTACAGCGAGCCCCAGCGCGCGTTCGCCGCGTTGAGCGCATAGCGCGCATTGAGGATCGGCACCACCAGCTGCGGACCGGCCTGCAGCGCGAGTTCGTCGTCGACGTTGGCGGTGGTGGCCTTCGTGCCCTTGGGCTGCGGCAGCAGGTAGCCGATCTTCTCGAGGAAGGCGCGGTACGCCGGCATGTCGGCGATCGGCCCCGGGTTCTTTTGGTGCCAGGTGTCGAGCTCGGCCTGCAGGCGGTCGCGCTCGGCGAGCAGCGCCAGGTTCTTCGGCGCGAGGTCGGCCACGATGGCGTCGAAGCCCTTCCAGAACACGTCGCTCGCCACGCCGCTGGCGGGCAGGACCTTGTCCTCGATGAAGCGGTGGAGCTCGGTCGCCACTTCGAGCCGGTGGGCGGTGGTACGGGCGAGGGTCATGTTCTTTTCTCCTTGGAAACGAGTGCGGTCGTTGCGGTGATACGTGGGGGGAACGGCGGACGCGGGCGCGTGGGGCCATCCATAACCTTCACTTTATTCGATACTGCTATGGAGAGTAATAGCTGAAAGTGGGATTTATCGATGACTTGAATGACGGTAATCGAGCGGTCTCACTCAGACCGTTCCGCCGAGCTCCCGCGCCGCCGCGCACACCGGCGCGATGTGGCGCGCGTCGTAGCGGTGGGCCGGCATCGTCAGCGTGAGCGCCGCGGCGAGGCGGCCGTCGGCATGGAACACCGGCGCCGAAATGCCCGCGAGCTCGGCCGTGCGGTCGCCCACGAGCGCGCAATAGCCCTGCGCGCGGACCGCTTCGCAGAGCGCGCGCTCGCTGCTGCCCAAGGGCGGCCATTCGGCCTCGGGGCCCCAGGCAATCAGCACGCGCGCACCCGCACCGCGGTCGTTCGGCAACAGGTCGCCGGCGCGCACGTGGTCGCGCACGAGTTGCGTCGAATCGACGCGGAACTGGCACAGCCGCACCCAGCCGTCGCCCTGCGGCTGCCGCACGTGGTACGCCGCGCTTTCGCCGGTGGCCGCCGCCAGCGTGCGCAGCACCGGCAGCACGGTGCGGTCGAGCGACTGCGCCGCGGCATACACGCCGTGCAGCCGCGCGATCTCGGGTCCGAGCGCGTAGCGGCCGTCGTCCTGCCGGCGCACCCAGCGCGCATGCTCGAGCGAGGCCAAGAGGCGCAGCGCCGTGCTTTTGTAGAGCTGCGTGCGTTCGGCGAACTGCGCGAGCGAAAGCGCTTCGTCCCCAGGCCCGAAAGCCGAGAGCAGGCTCAGCGCGCGGTCGACCGCGGCGGCACCGCCGGGTGCGGCGTGGCGGTCGGCCATCGATTCGGTCTGGGCTTTTCGCGGCATGGTGGACCTTCGGCTTGACAGTGAATCCGCTTCGGCGGTGTAATTCTGTTTGGCAGAATATAGTTCTGCAAGACAGAACGGTCAAGCCGACCGCCTGCTTCTCCGTGACTCCTCATTCCCCAGGAACCCAGCCGATGACATCCCCCGACGTCCTCATCAGCGAGGTCGGCCCGCGCGACGGCCTGCAATCGGTCGCGGCCACCATGCCCACGGCCGCCAAGCTGCGCTGGATTGACGCGCTGCATGCCGCGGGCCTGCGCGAGATCGAGGTCGCGTCCTTCGTGCCCGCGAAGCTGCTGCCGCAGATGGCCGATGCCGCCGAGGTGGTGCGCCATGCGGCCACCCTGCCAGGGTTGACGGTGATGGCGCTGGTGCCCAACCGCAAGGGCGCGCAGGCCGCGCTCGAAGCCGGCGTGCACAAGCTCACGATGCCGGTCTCCGCCAGCGTGGCGCATTCGCTCGCCAACGTGCGCAAGACGCCGGCCGAAATGGTCGACGAAGTACGCGCCATCGCCGAACTGCGCGACGCGATCGCGCCGCAGGTGAAGCTCGAGGCCGGCATTTCCACCGCCTTCGGCTGCACGCTGCAGGGCCTGGTGCCCGAGGACGACGTGATCCGGCTCGCGGCGCAGTGCATCGCGGCCGGCGCCCAGGAGGCCGGCCTGTCTGACACCGTGGGCTATGCCAACCCGGCCCAGGTGCGGCGCCTGTTCCGGCGGCTGCGCGCCGAACTCGGCGACCACGCGGGCGCGGCCCACATGCACAACACGCGCGGCCTCGGCATTGCCAACTGCCTGGCCGCGTGGGACGAGGGCGTGCGCACCTTCGACGCTTCGCTCGGCGGCCTCGGCGGCTGTCCCTATGCGCCCGGCGCCTCGGGCAATGCGGTCACCGAAGACCTCGTCTTCATGTTCGAGGCCATGGGCGTGCGCACCGGCATCGACATCGAGAAACTCATCGCGGCACGCGCGCCGGTCATGGCCGGCCTGCCCGGCGAACCGGTCTACGGCATGACGCCCGAGGCCGGCCTGCCCAAGGGCTTCGTCCCGCAAACCACCACCGCACAATGACTGACAGTTCGTTCCCCTTGCCCTACGCCGGCATCCGCGTCGTCGAGTTCACCCACATGGTGATGGGGCCGACCTGCGGGCTGCTGCTCGCGGACCTCGGTGCCGAGGTCATCAAGGTCGAGCCGCTCGAAGGCGACAGCACGCGGCGGCTGCTCGGCTCGGGCTCGGGCTTCTTTCCGGCCTTCAACCGCAACAAGAAGAGCATCGCGCTCGACCTGAAGTCGCCCGAAGGCGTCGAGGCTGCGCTGCGCCTCGTGGCCACCGCCGACATCGTGAGCGAGAACTTCAAGCCCGGCACGATGAAGAAGCTCGGGCTCGACTACGACAGCCTGAGCAAGCTCAACCCGCGCCTGATCTACGTGAGCCACAAGGGCTTTTTGCCCGGCCCCTACGAGCACCGGACCGCGCTCGACGAAGTGGTGCAGATGATGGGCGGGCTGGCCTACATGACCGGCCGCGCGGGCGATCCGCTGCGCGCCGGCACCAGCGTGAACGACATCATGGGCGGCATGTTCGGCGCCATCGGCGCGATGGCCGCGCTGCGCCAGCGCGAGCTCACCGGCAAGGGCTGCGAGGTGCAGGCTGCGCTGTTCGAGAACAACGTGTTCCTGGTGGCGCAGCACATGATGCAGTTCGCCGCCACGGGCAAGGCCGCCGATCCGATGCCCAGCCGCATCTCGGCCTGGGCCGTGTACGACGTTTTCACCGTGAAGGACGGCGAGCAGATCTTCCTGGCCGCGGTGAGCGACAAGCAATGGGCCATCTTCTGCAAGGCCTTCGGCCTTGCGGAGATGCTCGCCGACCCGCGCCTTGCCACCAACAACGACCGCGTGCGCGCGCGCGACTGGATGATGCCGATGCTGCGCTCGCACCTCGCGGGCTACAGCGCGGCCGAACTCAGCGCCGTGTTCGAGCGCAACGAGCTGCCCTTCGCGCCCATCACCAAGCCGCAGGACCTGTTCGACGATCCGCACCTGAACGCCACCGGCGGCCTCGCGCCGGTGCGCATGAACGACGGCCACATGGCCAAGGTGCCGCTGATGCCGTTCACGCTCGACGGCGCGCGGCCCGGCATCCGGCTGCAGCCGCCGGCCGTGGGCGAGCACACGGCCGAGCTGCTGCGCGAAGTGGGCTACGGCGAGGCCGAGATCGCGGCTTTCGAGGCACGGCGCGAAGACGGGGCAGCCTGAGTGCGCGAAAGTCCGGCGATATAGTTCGCTCGCCATGGACCGCCTGAAGCAACTCGAATCCTTCGTCTCGGTGGCGACCCGCGGCGGTCTCACGGCCGCGGCCAAGGCCGAGGGCGTGGCGCCCGCCATCATCGGCCGGCGGCTCGATGCGCTCGAGGCGCGGCTGGGCGTCAAGCTCGTGGTGCGCACCACGCGGCGCATCACGCTCACGCACGAGGGCAGCGCCTTCCTCGAAGATTGCCAACGCCTGCTGACCGAGTTTGCCAATGCCGAGGCCAGCGTCAGCGCCGGCGGCGTCAAGGCCAGCGGCCACCTGCGCATCACCGCGCCGGCGGGCTTCGGGCGGCGCCACGTCGCGCCGCTGGTGCCGCGCTTCCATGCGCTGCACCCCGAGGTGACCATCTCGCTGAACCTCAGCGACCGCGTGGTCGACGTGCGCGGCGAGAGCTTCGACTGCGCGGTGCGCGTGGGCGACATGCCCGACTCGTCGCTCGTGAGCGTGCGGCTGGCCGACAACCGCCGCCGCTGTGTCGCGACGCCCGAGTTCGTGCGCCGCCACGGCAAGCCGAACCACCCGAGCGAGCTGTCGCGCTTCGCCTGCCTCGCGCTGTCCAGCGACGCTTCGCAGACGCGCGGCTGGGCGTTTCGCGTCGCCACCGAAGGCGGCGGCGAGGAGCTGATCCACCTGCGGCCCGAAGGCCCGCTCGACTGCTCCGACGGCCAGGTCCTGCACGACTGGTGCCTCGCGGGCCACGGCATTGCGTGGCGCAGCACTTGGGAAGTCGAGGCCGAGATCGATGCCGGCCTGCTGGTGCCGCTGCTCGACGAGTTCGCCGCGCCGCCGAACGGCATCTACGCCGTCTTCACCGGCACCAAGCACCTGCCGCTGCGCGTGCGGCTGTGGCTGGATTTCCTCAAGGAGCAGTACGGGCGGCCCGAATTCTGGGGCGGAAGGCGCTGAGCCCGCGGACTCGCGGCACAATCCGCTCGCATTTTTTGCAAACACATCCCGCAACCACGACGAAGAAAAGAAGAAAGCCACGATGACCCTCGAAGCCATCCTCGCCTACGTGCACCTGCTGGCCATCCTCACGATGGTCGTCTTCATTTCGAGCGAAGCGGCGCTGTGCCGCATCGAGTGGCTCAACGCCGCCGTGGTCGAACGGCTCGCGCGCGTCGACATGGTCTACGGCATCGCCTCGATCACGGTGCTCGCCACCGGCATCGCGCGCACCTGGTGGGGCGTGAAGGGCACCGCCTGGTACTGGACCAACCCGCTGCTGCACGTGAAGCTCAGCCTGTTCATCGTCGTCGGCGTGCTGTCGATCTTTCCGACCTTGACCTACCTGCGCTGGCGCAAGACGCTGCGCGCCAGCGGAACGCTGCCGGCCGAGGCCGAGGTGCGCAAGACCCGCAAGCTGGTGATGGTGCAGGCGCACCTGATCGCGCTGATCCCGCTGGTCGCCGTGTTCCTCGCGCGCGGTTTCGGCAAGTAGCTGCCGCGTAGCGGCAGAGAAGCCGGGGAACACCGCGGAACCGGCTTTGCCGGGCCGCTGGTGTTGCCCCCTCGAGGGGGGAGTCGAGCTACACGCAGTGAGCGAGGGACGGGGGTGGTCAACCCTTCGCGTCGGCCTCGCACTTCTTCATGAAGCTGTTCTTGGCGGCGCCGGCGAGGGCCTTGCCGTTCTTGTCGACCGCCTTCGCGGCGCAGGCGGGCGCGGCGGCAGCCTGCGCATCCTTCTCGCACTTCTTGACGAAGCTGTTCTTGGCGGCACCCGCAAGGGCCTTGCCGTTCTTGTCCACGGCCTTGGCTTCGCAGTTCGCGCCAGCGGCCGGCGCGGTGGCGGCGGGCATGGCCGGCGTGGCGGCCTTGTCTTGGGCGTGGGCGGCGGCGCCGAAGGAGAGGCAGGCGCCGAGCACAGCAGCGGAGGCGACCAGGGAAATGAGCTTCTTCATGATGGGGTACGTCCTTTTGAATGGTGTTGCGGCAGGCGCCCCGACCCGGGGGCCGGCCATCCTAACGGGAGTAGGTATCAATTGGATGACGAATGTCACCCGGGTCCGGGTTTGCCCCCGGTAAAATCCCGCGATGCTATTGGTCAAACAGGAGCTGCTCGCGGCGCTCGCGAACACGCTCGAATCACTCTCGCCCGGCGCCGGCGCCAAGGCCGCTTTCGAGTCGCCCAAGGTGGCGGCCCATGGCGATTTCGCCTCCACGGCTGCGATGCAGCTTGCCAAACCGCTAGCGCGCAAGCCCCGCGAACTGGCTGAAGAACTCAGCGCGGCACTGCTCGCCACGCCGATCTTCGGCCAGTGGGTCGAAGCGATCGAGATCGCCGGCCCCGGTTTCCTCAACATCCGCCTCAAGACCGCCGCCAAGCAGCAGATCGTGCGCGAGGTGCTGGCCGCGGGCGAAGCCTTCGGCCGGCAGCCGGCGACCGGCGAGCGCGTGCTGGTCGAGTTCGTTTCGGCCAACCCGACCGGGCCGCTGCACGTGGGGCACGGCCGGCAGGCCGCGCTTGGCGACGCGATCTGCAACCTGCGCGCCTCGCAGGGCGAAACGGTCTGGCGCGAGTTCTATTACAACGACGCCGGCGTGCAGATCCAGACGCTCGCCCACAGCACGCAGTTGCGCGCGCGCGGCTTCAAGCCCGGCGATGCGGAATGGCCGAGCGGCGAAAAGGCGCCCGCCTACAACGGCGACTACATCGCCGACATCGCCGAAGACTTCAAAGAGAAGAAGACCGTCAAGTCCGACGATCGCGAATACACCGCCAGCGGCAACATCGACGACCTGGACTCGATCCGCGAGTTCGCGGTGGCCTACCTGCGCCGCGAGCAGGACCTCGACCTGCAGGCCTTCCGCGTGCGCTTCGACAACTATTACCTCGAATCGAGCCTCTACACGAGCGGCCGCGTCGAGGACGCGGTGCAAAAACTCGTGGCCGCCGGCAAGACCTACGAGCAGGACGGCGCGCTCTGGCTGAAGTCGACCGACTATGGCGACGACAAGGACCGCGTGATGCGAAAGCAGGACGGCACGTACACGTATTTCGTGCCCGACGTCGCCTACCACATCGCCAAGTGGGAGCGAGGCTTCCACAAGGTCATCAACATCCAGGGCACCGACCACCACGGCACGATCGCCCGCGTGCGCGCGGGCCTGCAGGCCGCGGGCGTGGGCATTCCCGAGGGCTACCCCGACTACGTGCTGCACACCATGGTGCGCGTCATGAAGGGCGGCGAAGAGGTCAAGATCAGCAAGCGCGCTGGCAGCTACGTCACCCTGCGCGACCTGATCGAGTGGACCAGCACCGACGCGGTGCGCTTCTTCCTCCTGAGCCGCAAGCCCGACACCGAATACACCTTCGACGTCGACCTGGCCGTGGCGAAGAACAACGACAACCCGGTGTACTACGTGCAGTACGCGCATGCGCGCATCCACTCGGTGCTGGCGGCCTGGGGCGGCGATGCGGCCACGCTCGCGGATGTCGACCTGTCGCCGCTCGAAAGCCCGGCGGCCCAGGCGCTGATGCTGCAGCTGGCCAAGTACCCCGCCATGCTCGCGGCCGCGGCGAAGGATTTCGCGCCGCACGACGTCACTTTCTACCTGCGCGAACTGGCCGCCAGCTACCACAGCTACTACGACGCCGAGCGCATCCTGGTCGACGACGAGCCGGTCCGGCTGGCGCGGCTTGCGCTCGTCAAGGCCTGCGCGCAGGTGCTGCACAATGGCCTCGCGATTCTCGGCGTCAGTGCGCCGAGCAAGATGTAACTCCCTCACCATGAAGCAGAAGAAGAGAAACAGACACCGCGGCAACATCGTCATCGGGCTGATCGTCGGCCTGGTGCTCGGGCTCGGCGTGGCGCTCGGCATTGCGGTCTACGTGACCAAGGTGCCGATTCCGTTCGTGACCAAGACGCAGCGCGGCGGTGCCGAGCAGGACGAAGCCGAGGCGCGCAAGAACCGCGACTGGGACCCGAACGCGCCGCTGGCCGGCAAGGCAGGCTCGGCGCCCAAGCCCCCGGCCGCCAGCGGTCCGGTGGCGCCGGCTGGCGGCGAGAACAACGCCGCGGTGGCGCCCGGTGCCGCCCCGCCCGCACCGCCGGTGCCCGTGGTGGTGGCGCCGAGGCCTGTGCGCCCGGCACCGCTGCCGGCCGAGGCCAACGCACTGCCGCCGTCGAACGATCCGCTCGGCGACCTGGCCCGCGCACGCGCCGGCGGCGGCAGCAGCAACAGCAGCACGACCGTCGCCTCGGCAGCGCCGAGCAGCAGCAGCAGCACCCCGGGCGCGGATCCGTTCATGTACTTCGTGCAAGCCGGCGCCTTCCGCACCAACGACGATGCCGAGGCGCAGCGCGCCAAGCTCTCGCTGATGGGCGTCGAGGCCCGGGTCACCGAGCGCGAACAGGCGGGCCGCACGGTCTACCGCGTGCGCGCGGGCCCGTTCAGCAAGAAGGACGACGCCGACCGCCTCAAGGAGCGGCTCGACGGCGGCGGCCTCGAATCCGCGCTCGTGCGCGTCCAGCGCTGAGAAGCCCCGCGCGCCCGTCACGAATAGCCCTTAAGCTCCGCCGCGCGCCATTCGCCGGCACCATTCACGCCCAGGCGCGCGGCCGGCGAGGGAACTCCCCGCCGCATGCAGGCTCAGTACAGCCGTACCACAGGAGAACCCTTTCATGAAACGTCGTGACTTTTCGCTGGCCGCCAGTTCGCTCGGCCTCCTTTCGCTGGCCGGAAACGCCGCGCATGCCCAGGCGATGGCACCGAAGGCCGGCAAGGAGTACCTCGTGCTCGACAAGCGCGTGCCGGTCGACGCGCCGGCGGGCAAGGTCGAGGTGGTCGAGTTCTTCTCGTACAACTGCCCGCACTGCAGCGACTTCGAGCCGCACCTCGAGGCCTGGCTCAAGAAGGCGCCGAAGGAAGTGGCCTTCCGTCGCGTGCCGGTGCCTTTCGTCGGCAACGACGTCGAAGCCAAGCAGCGCCTGTACTACGCGCTCGAGGCGCTTGGCAAGGTGGAAGAGTTCCAGCCGAAGATCTTCACCGCGATCCACCGCCAGCGCCAGAACCTCACCGGCGATGCCAACATCGTTGCCTGGGTGTCGGCCAACGGCATCGACGGCGCCAAGTTCAAGGAAGTGTTCACCTCGTTCGGCGTGGCCAGCAAGGCGAAGCGCGCCGCGCAACTGACCGACGCCTACCGCGTGGCCGGCGTGCCGGCGCTGGCCGTCGGCGGGCGCTGGTATGTGGACGGCGAGACCGCCGGCAACATGACGCGGGCGCTGCAGGTCGCCGAATACCTGGTCGGCGAAGCGAAGAAGGGCTGAGCCCTGCTCCCGCGCAGGCGCTGCGTTCCCGATCCAATGCCAAGCCCGCACCCGCGGGCTTTTTCATCGCTGCGCGCGAGGTCGGCGCCATCCGGCCATACAATGCAGAGCAAGTTTCGTGCCTCTATGACATTGCACTCCTACCCCCACACCACACCCCTTCTTCGTCGCCTCGGCCGGCTGGCCGCGGGCGTGCTGCTGCTGGCTGGCCTCGCCGCGGGTGCGCAGGCTGAAACCGCCGATCGCACCAAGCCGATGAACATCGAGTCGGACGCGATGCGCTACGACGACCTCAAGCAGACCAGCGTGTTCACGGGCAACGTGGTGGTCACGAAGGGCACGATCATCATCCGCGGCGCGCGCATCGACGTGCGCCAGGACGCCGAGGGCTACCAGTACGGCGTGGTCACGGCGGCGCCCGGCAAGCGGGCGTACTACAAGCAGAAGCGCAATGCGCCCAACGAGTGGATCGAGGGCGAGGCCGAGGTGATCGAATACGACAGCCGCGCCGACAACGTCAAGTTCATCCGGAATGCGGTGATGCGCCGGCTGGTCGGTGCAACGCCCAACGACGAGAGCCAGGGCGCGTTGATCGTCTACGACCAGAGCAACGACACCTACACCGTCAATGGCTCCACCGTGCCGCCGAACACCGCCGTCAACGCGTCGTCGGGCGGCCGCGTGCGGACCATCCTGACGCCGAAGTCGGCCACGGCGCCCGCGCCCGGCGCACCCACGGCGCCGCAGCCTGCCCGCGGCACCGGCCTGCGCTCGTCCACCACCCTCGACGGCGAAGGGCGCAAGTAAGTGACGGAAACCGCTGGAACCCAGGCCGCCGAAGCGGCGCCCGGCAGCCGTCTCGTGGTGCGTGGCCTGCAGAAGAGCTACGGCAGCCGCAAGGTCGTCAAAGACGTGTCGCTCGAGGTGCAGAAGGGCGAGGTCGTCGGTCTGCTCGGACCGAACGGCGCCGGCAAGACCACCTCGTTCTACATGATCGTGGGCCTGGTGCGCGCCGATGCGGGCGAGATCTCCATCGACGGCGAACCCATCGCCCACATGCCGATCCACCGGCGCGCGCGCATGGGCCTGAGCTACCTGCCGCAGGAAGCCTCGATCTTCCGCAAGCTCAGCGTCGAGGAGAACGTGCGCGCCGTGCTCGAGCTCCAGCGCGAGCCCGACGCCAACGGCAAGCCCGCTCCGCTGTCGAAGCAGCGCACCGAAGAGCGCCTCTCGGCCCTGCTGGCCGACCTGCGAGTGGACCACCTGCGCGACTCGCCCGCGCTCGCGCTCTCGGGCGGCGAGCGGCGCCGGGTCGAGATCGCCCGTGCGCTCGCCACGCAGCCGCGCTTCATCCTGCTCGACGAGCCCTTCGCCGGCATCGACCCGATCGCGGTGATCGAGATCCAGCGGATCATCAGCTTCCTCAAGGAGCGCGGCATCGGCGTGCTCATCACCGACCACAACGTGCGCGAGACGCTGGGCATCTGCGACCACGCTTTCATCATCAGCGACGGGCATGTGCTGGCACAAGGCACACCCGCGGAGATCGTCGACAACGCCGAAGTACGCAGGGTGTACCTCGGCGAGCACTTCCGGATGTAAGGGAGGGGCCGGTCTCCATGAAGCAAGGGCTGTCCCTTCGCGTTTCGCAGCACCTGGCGCTCACGCCTCAGCTGCAGCAGTCGATCCGGCTGCTCCAGCTTTCCACGCTCGAACTGAGCCAGGAGGTCGAGCAGATGCTCGACGAGAACCCTTTTCTCGAACGCACGGCCGAAGAAGCGGCGCGCGAGGAATTCGGCCTCGACGCGATCGACACGCCGGTGCCGCGCGACGAGTTTGCCGAGGCGGGCGAGGGCGAGTTCACCGCGGCACCCGCCGCCAGTGCGGCCGCCACGGCGCCGGCCGAGAGCACGGCACCGGCCACCGACACCGACGGCCCTGCCGCCGAGGTTGCCGAGCGCGAGCCCGACTGGGAAGGCGACGGCACCGTCGACATGGCGCCCGACGACAGCGAGTGGGGTGGCGATGCACCCGCGCGCAAGAACAACCTCAGCGACGACGAGCGCCCCGACGCCACCGAACTCGCGCGCAGCCAGGAATCACTGCAGTCGTTCCTGCACCGCCAGGCCCTGAGCCTGCGGCTCAACGAGAACGACTGCGCGGCGCTGCGCTTCCTGATCGAGTCGCTCAACGACGACGGCTACCTCGAAGACTCGCTGCCGTCGCTGGCCTCGGGACTTGCCGGCGACGACAACGACCAGTTCGACGAGCTGGTGCATCACTTCCAGGTCGCACTCGGCCTGCTGCAGAGCCTGGAGCCCACGGGCGTCGGCGCGCGCGATCTTGGCGAATGCCTGAGCATCCAGCTGCGTGCCATGGCGAGCGAGCGCGAGACCGAGCAGCAGGCGCTCGTGCGCAAGACCGCGCTCGCCATCTGCAAGCAGCCGCTCGAGCTGCTCGCCCGGCGCGACTTCAAGCGGCTCGCCACGCTCACGCGCAGCAGCGAGGAACTCGTGCGCTCGGCGCTGCAGGTCATCTCGCGGCTCGAGCCCAAGCCGGGGCGCCGCTTCGTCGACGTCGAGCGCAACATCGTCATTCCAGACGTCATCGTCACCAAGGTCGGCCGCGGCACCAACGCCAAGTTCCGCGTCATGCTCAACCCCGAGGTGATGCCCCGGCTGCGCGTGCACGACATCTATGCCGGCGCCCTCAAGTCGCACAAGGGCGAGGGCAGCCAGGCGCTGTCGCAGCGGCTGCAGGAGGCGCGCTGGTTCATCAAGAACATCCAGCAGCGCTTCGACACCATCCTGCGCGTGTCGAACGCGATCGTCGAGCGGCAGAAGAGCTTCTTCGTGCATGGCGAGCTGGCAATGCGTCCGCTGGTGCTGCGCGAGATCGCCGACGAGCTGGGCCTGCACGAGTCGACCATCTCGCGCGTGACCACCGCCAAGTACATGTCCACGCCATTCGGCACCGTGGAGCTCAAGTACTTCTTCGGCTCGGCGCTCGGCACCGAGACCGGTGGCAATGCGTCGAGCACCGCGGTGCGCGCGCTGATCAAGCAGTTCGTGAGTTCCGAGAGCGTGAAGAAGCCGCTGTCCGACAGCCAGATTTCCGAGATGCTCAAGGAGCAGGGCATCGAATGCGCGCGGCGCACCGTGGCCAAGTACCGCGAGGCCCTGCGCATCGCGCCGGCCAACCTGCGCAAGGCGCTGTAGAAGACAAAGGCGCTCCAGTGAACGATCTTTCCCTTTTCCTGCCTTGCGCCGCCGGCGTCGAGGAATTCCTCGCGGCCGAAGTGCATGCACTGACCGGCCGCGCCGGCGACGACCTGCTCATGCTGCGCGGCGGCGTGCGGGTGCGCGCCGAATGGCGCGACGCGCTGCGGCTCAACCTGCACAGCCGGCTGGCGCAGCGCGTGCTGGTCGAACTCGTGCAGGCGCCGTACCGCAGCGAGAACGACCTCTATGCCATCGCGAGCGGCGTGGCCTGGGAGATCTGGTTCACGCCGAAGCAGACCTTCAAGATCGAGACAACCGCGCAGCACAGCCCGCTGCAGAGCCTGAACTTCGCCACCCTGCGCATCAAGGACGCGATCGCCGACCGCTTCCGCGCCAAGGCGGCCGGCGTGCGCCCGAGCATCGAGACCCAGTGGCCCGATTGCCGCGTGTTCGCGCACCTGACCACCGACACCTGCACGCTCTACATCGACACCTCGGGCGAGCCGCTGTTCAAGCGCGGCTGGCGCCAGGACAAGGGCGACGCGCCGCTCAAGGAGACGCTGGCCGCGGCCATGCTGGCCGCCAGCGGCTGGTGGAACCCCGAGACCGGCGAGGTCGCCGCCGAGCCGCTCTACGACCCGTGCTGCGGCAGCGGCACCATCGCCATCGAGGCGGCACAGATCGCGCGCGGCATTCCGGCCGGCTGGCTGCGGCGCTTCGGCTTCGAGAAGCTGCTGCCGTTCCAGGCCCATGTCTGGAATGCGCTCAAGAGCGAGGCGGAAGCGGCCGCGAAGCCGCGCGAGGTCGCAATCTTCGGCTCCGACGTGTCGCACCGCATGGTCGACTTTTCCGAGCGCAATGCCGAGCGTGCCGGCGTGGCCGAGGCGATCGAGTTCCGCGGCGGCGATGCGCTGCAGCGCATGCCACCGGCCGAGGGCGGCGTGATCATGCTCAACCCGCCCTACGGCGAGCGCATCGAGGTGGGTGGGGTGGCGCGCTTCGGCGCGCGCGAAGCGGCGCAGACCGGCGGTGAGGACGGCACCGAGGAAGGCGATGGCGGCGAGTTCTTTCCGCAGCTCGCCTCGCACTGGAAGAAGAACTACGCCGGCTGGACCGCCTGGGTGCTCACGCCCGACCTCAAGCTGCCCAAGCGCATGCGCCTGAAGGAGTCGCGCCGCGTGCCGATGTGGAACGGCCCCATCGAGTGCCGGCTGTTCCGCTTCGACATGGTGGCCGGCTCGGCGCGCAAGCCCGCGTAGCGTGACTGCTGGCAGCCAACACCCCGCCCCTTCGGCGGAAGCCGGCGCGTTGGTGGTGATCGACACCAACATCGCGCTCGACCTGCTGGTGTTCGAGAACCCCGACATCGCTCCGCTCGCCACCGCGCTGGCCGCGGGCGAGCTGTGCTGGCTCGCGACGGCGGCCATGCGCGTCGAGCTCGAACGCGTGCTCGGCTACCCGCTGGTCGCGCGGCGCATGCTGCAGCGCGGGCTCGAAGTGCAGGCCGTGCTCGCGGATTTCGATGCACGCGTGCGCCACGTCGACGTCCTTCCGCCGCGCGCACCCTGCGTCTGCAGCGACCCCGACGACCAGGTCTTCATCGACCTGGCTGTGGCGCACGGCGCGCTGCTGCTCAGCAAGGACCGCGCGGTGCTGTCGATGAAGAAGCGGCTTGCGTTGCGCGGCGTGGCGGTGCGCTCGGCACTGCACGCCTAAGCGGCAAGGTACCAGCGCCCCAGCAGCCGCGCCACCGCGCGCACGCGCTGGGTGTCGCGTCCCCAGCGGCGGCTGGCGGGCAGCTTCTGGGCCCATTTCATGCGCCGCGCCGCCTCGGCGATGCGCACGCGCACCTCGCCGCCGACCTCGGCGAGCGCGGCCTGCCAGTGCTGGCCCGCGGCTTCGGGCGCCGCGGCCTCGAGCATCATGGCCGTGGAATGCAGGTAACTGAGCCAGTCGCGGGCCTGGCATTCGGCCAGCGTCATGACCTCCGACGGATCGTCCTCGAAATCGATGTAGCCGATCACGCCGTCGGGGCAGAGCACGAGGTTGCGGTCGAAGGCCTGGCTCAGGTGCTGTCCGCGCAGATGCACCTGCGCGATCGCGGCGAGCCCCTCGCGCCACACGGCGAGCAGTGCCGCGGGCCCCGCCGCGGCCGCCTGATCGAGCCGCTCCTGCAGCACCACCGTGCCACGGCCGCTTTCGCCGAGGTCGGAGATCAGCAGGCCCTCGGGCTGCTCGGCCAGCACGCGCGGCACGCGCAGGCCCGCCGCGGCCAACTGCCGCAGCCGCCGTGCCTCGGTGGCGATGGCCGCCGCGCCGCCCGGGTTGGGCACCGGCTTGAGGATGTCGAGCCCGGCCAGCCGCGCCACCGCCGCCATCACGCGGTAGCCCCACTTGCCGTGGCGCGGGCCGGCCTTCTTGATCCAGACGCGTTCGCTGCCCAGGCGGTGGCTCGCCACGTTCTTCTGCTGCCGGGCCAGAGTGAGGCGCAGGAAGCTGTCGTAGTCGCCTGGCCCTGGCACGGACGGCTGCTGTTGCAAAGGCGTCATGCGGCCATGGCGAGGTTCTGCGCCGCAGCCTGCGGCGGCGCCTGCGTCAGCGGCTGGAAGCTCTCGGCGCTGGCCAGCGGCCAGTAGGTGCGGAACACGTTGTGCTGCCCGTCGAGCGCACCGAGCAGGGCGCCCGGCTGCACCTGCATGATCAGGTTGCTCAGCAGGCGCACTTCGGTGTCGGAGATGCGCCGCACGATGTGGTGCGCGGTGATCTGCTGCGGATGGTCGAGGCCCGCGGCCTGCACGAGTTCCTGCAGCGCATGCAGCGTGCTGCGGTGGAAGTTGCGCACGCGCTCGGCCTTGGCGGGCACCACCAGCGCCTGCTGGCGCACCGGGTCCTGCGTGGTCACGCCCGTGGGGCAGTGGCCGGTGTGGCAGCTCTGCGCCTGGATGCAGCCGAGCGCCATCATGAAGCCGCGGCCCGCATTGCACCAGTCGGCGCCCAGCGCCATCATGCGCGCGAGGTCGAAGGCGGTGATCACCTTGCCCGCGCAGCCGATCTTGATGTGGTGGCGCAGGTTCACGCCGACGAGCGTGTTGTGCACCAGCAGCAGGCCCTCCTGCAGCGGCGCGCCCACATGGTCGCTGAACTCCACCGGCGCAGCGCCGGTGCCGCCTTCGGCGCCGTCCACCACGATGAAGTCGGGCGTGATGCCGGTCGCCTGCATCGCCTTGACGATCGCGAACCATTCCCACGGATGGCCGAGGCAGAACTTGAAGCCCACGGGCTTGCCGCCCGACAGCGCGCGCAGCTCGGCGATGAAATGCATCATCCCGGTCGGCGTGTCGAAGGCGCTGTGCGACGACGGCGAGATGCAGTCGACACCCACGCGCACGCCGCGCGCGGCCGCGATCTCGGGCGTGACCTTGGGCGCCGGCAGCACCCCGCCGTGGCCGGGCTTGGCGCCCTGGCTCAGCTTGATCTCGATCATCTTCACTTGCGGATCGCGCGCATTGGCGCTGAAGCGCTCGGCATTGAAGGTGCCGTCGTCGTTGCGGCAGCCGAAGTAGCCCGAGCCGATCTCCCAGATCAGGTCGCCGCCGTGCACGCGGTGGTGCTGCGAGATCGAGCCCTCGCCCGTGTCGTGCGCAAAGCCGCCCATCTTCGCGCCCTGATTGAGCGCGAGGATGGCATTGGCCGACAGCGCGCCGAAGCTCATGGCCGAGATGTTGAACACGCTCGCGCTGTAGGGCTGGGTGCAGGGATGCCCGGCCTGGCCGGCCGATGCCGAGGCGTTGCCGATCACGATGCGGAAGTCGTGGTCGTCGAGCTTCGTCGGTTGCATCGAGTGGTTGATCCACTCGTAGCCCGCGATGGTCACATTGAGCTGCGTGCCGAACGGCCGGTTGTCGGGCTCGCCCTTGGCGCGCTGGTAGACCAGCGAGCGCTGGGCGCGCGAGAACGGCGCCGCCTCGGAGTCGCTCTCGATGAAGTACTGCCGCATCTCGGGCCGGATGAATTCGAGCAGGAAGCGCAGGTGGCCGATGACGGGATAGTTGCGCAGGATCGCGTGGCGGGTCTGGCGCAGGTCGTGCACGCCGGTCGCGGCGAGCACCGCGAAGACCACGAGCGCAAGCCAGGCGCCCCAGAGATGCGGCGCGACGAGCACCGCGGCCAGGCTGGCGGCGAGCCCGGCCACGCACAGGGCGAAGGCGGTAAAGCGCGTCGGGAAAGGAATCATCGTGGGCGTGGAAAAGTGAGGTCTGCCGGCCTGCTGCATCATAGAGGCCTGCCTCGGACCTGCCATGACCACTTCCCCCGACATCATCCCCCCGACCCCCGCCCCCGCCCAGCAACCCTTGGGCCCCGACGACTTCGATGTGCTCGACCAGGCGCTCGACGCCATGCGCGAGCACGACGACGAAATCCCACAGTGGGAATTCTGCGAAGGCTTCATGGCCGCGCTGATCTGCACCCGCCGCGCGATCGAGCCGGCCGAATACTGGCCGGTGCTGCTCGGCGACGGCTTCGTTCCGGCCCAGCACATGGAGTTCGTCTGGAACTGGAAGCGCCGCTGGCGCGAGATCGAAGAAGGGCTCGACGCCGACGTGCAGTCGCTCGACGACGAGCGCAGCTGGCAGCCCGAGGTGCTCGACACCCGCGGCGCCATCGCCTCGCTGCCCGAGGAAGAGCGCGCCGAGGTCGAGGGCGAGGAGATCCCCTCGTTCGCCCAGGTCTGGGCGCTCGGCTTCATGTACGCGGTCGAGAACTGGCCCGAGGACTGGGCCGCGCCGCGCGACAAGGAAGCCGCACAGATGCTCGACGATGCGCTCGACAACATCGTCGCGCTGACCGAGAACGACACCGCCAAGCCCACGGTCTCGATGTACAGCGACGACGGCCCGCCCAGCGTGAGCCAGCAGCGGCTCGACGACTTCGGCGCTGCCATCTGGGCCGTGTACGACCTGCGCCAGCTCTGGAAGAGCCTGGGCCCGAAGGTCCAGACGGTCCGCAAGGAGGCCGAGCCGGGCCGCAACGATCCCTGTCCCTGCGGCAGCGGCAAGAAATACAAGAAGTGCCACGGTGCCTGACAGCAGCATCGGCGCCAGCAGCGACGCCGGTGCAAGGCTGAGCCCGCGCGCCGCGTGGGTCATGGTGCTGGCGCTGTGCGCCGGGGTGGCGCTGAGCCAGGCGTTCCGCACCGTCGGCGCGATCATGGCGAGCCCGCTGCAGGCCGATTTCGGGCTCTCGGCGCAGGCGCTCGGCATCTTCTCGGGTGCGTTCCATTTCGCATTCGGCGCGATGCAGCTGTTCATGGGCATCGGCATCGACCTGCATGGCGTGCGGCGCACCGTGCTGGTGGCGTTTCCGATCGCGATCGCGGGCGCGCTGCTCTCGGCGCTGGCGCAGAGCTACCCAGTGCTGGTGGCCGGCCAGGCGCTGATCGGCATCGGCTGCGCGCCGGCCTTCCTGGTGTGCACCGTCTTCGTCGCGCGGCACTTTCCCGCCGCACGCTTCGCCACCGTCTCGGGCCTGGTGCTCGCGATCGGCGGGGTCGGCATGCTGGTCACGGGCACGCCGCTCGCGTGGCTGGTCGAGGCGTTCTCTTGGCGCGCGGGCTTCGTGGTGCTGGCCGTCGTCTCGGCGCTGGCCTGGCTCGCCATCTGGCACTGGGTGCGCGAGCCCGCCTCGGCGGTGCCGAAGGCGAAGGAGTCGATCCCCGAGGCGATCCGCCAGTTCGGCGTGCTGCTCGCGATGCCGCACACGCTCGGCATCGTCCTGCTCGGCGGGGTGACGTATGCGGCCTTCATCTCGCTGCGCGGCCTCTGGCTCGGGCCGCTCATGATGGAGCGCCACGGCTTCTCGCTGGTGCAGAGCGGCAATGTCGCCATCGCCATGTCGGTGATCTCGCTCGTCGGCGCGCCGCTGTTCGGCCGTTTCGACCGCGACGGTGCGCTGCGCCGGCGCCGGATCGTGGGCTGCGCGCTCGGCTATGCGGCGCTCTTCGCGCTGGTCGCCTTCACACGCGCGGCGTGGCTCGACATCGCGGGCCTGCTGATGATCGGCGTGCTCTCGGGCTTCATCGTCTGGCAGTACGCCGACGTGCGCGTGGCCTATCCGGCCACGCTCACCGGCCGGGCCATGGCGGTGTTCACCATGGCGATGTTCCTCGGCGTCGCGCTCATGCAGTGGGCCACGGGCCTGGCGGCGTCGGTGGCCGTCGCGCACGGCGGCGATCCGCTCACGGCCGTGATGGCCGTCATCGCGGCGCTGCTGGTGCTCGGTATCGCGGCCTTCGCGTGGCTGCCCGCGCCAAAGGCGCTGCTCAGGTCTTGAGCGTGCGGCTCAGATCTTGAACGCGCGCTGCACGTCCGGGCGCACGAGGTCCGCGTACTCGCGGTGCTTGCGGATGTAGCCCGCGATGAACTGGCACACCGGAATCACATGCAGCCCCCTGGCGCGCGCGTCGTCGAGCACATGCCGCGCGAGGCCCGAGCCCACGCCCTTGCCTTCGTTCTCGGGCAGCACCTCGGTGTGCGAGAACAGGATCGCGTCGGTCAGCAGGTTGTATTCGGCATAGCCCGCGAGCCGGCCGTCGCGCATGGCTTCGTAGCGGTGCTGGGCGGGGTTGTCGGCAATGGCGAGGGAGGTCTTGTCGTTCATGGTTCGCGTGCGAGGTAAGTGGCGAGGTTGGCGGCCGCGGTGGCCCTGACTTTGTTGCGCAGCATCGGCGTCCAGCCGAGCAGCAGCCCCGGCGCGCCGAGCGCCTGGCGCGCCCAGGCCCAGAACGCGAAGCTGTCGCGGTGGGTGGCGATGAGGCCTTCGGGCGTGAAGCCGAACTGCGCATCGACGTGGTTGTCGACCAGGCGACCGGTGGCGCTGAAGCGGTAGTGCGCGTCCCAGTGGGCCCGGCCGCTGGTGTCGTCGGCCTCCACGTCGCGCCAGCTCAGCTTCCAGACGTCGGCGCCCCTGGCGCGCGTGGCGTCGCAGAGCATGCGCCACATGCCGCCGACCTGGCGCCGCCCGCGCAGCGAGAAGGCCTCGTCGTCGAAGGCCGCATCGCTCGCGTAGCAGGCGGCCATGGCGGGGCCGTCGAGCCGCGCAAAGGCCTGGTAGAAGCGCTCGATGGTCTGGGCATTGGCTGATGCTGCGGTCATGAGGCCTCTTTCTTCGGATGGAACGGTGCGCGGCGCGAGATCATAGTGGACCGCGCCGTGCGGCTTTTCAGGCGTTGCCCTGCGGGCCGAGCAGCACCACCAGCGTCTGCAGCGCGTAGTGCACCGTGGCCGCGCGCACCGCCGCGCGGTCGCCCTCGAAGCGCCGGCGCTCGGTGCGCAGTTGGCCATCGACCGACCAGCCGAACCACACCGTGCCGACCGGCTTGTCGGCGCTGCCGCCGCTCGGGCCGGCCACGCCGGTCACTGCCACCGCGACGCGGGCGCCCGAGCGGTCCGCCGCGCCCACGGCCATGGCGCGCGCCACGGGTTCGCTGACCGCGCCATCGGTGGCGATCAGCGCCGCGTCGACGTCCAGCATGTCGGTCTTGGCCGCGTTCGAATAGCTCACGAAGCCACGGTCGAACCAGGCGCTCGAGCCCGCGAGGTCGGTGCAGGCGCCGGCGATCAGGCCGCCGGTGCAGCTTTCGGCCGTGGCCAGCATCCAGCCCTTCTGCAGCAGCAGGTCGGCCAAGGCCGCGACGATCGCGGGCGTGGCCTTGTCGGCGAGCAGGGGCCGCGGAGGAAGCAGGGGGTTCGTCATGGTCAGGGCCTGTTCACACTATTTACGGGGATCGCGTTGGCCCGCATCGGGGCTGGCTGCAAGGCGCCCGTGCGCAGCAATGCTGGAGCATTGCAAGCGCGGGCAACGCCGCAGACGGCCCCAATGCGGGCCAACCCGAAGGGAAGGCATGCCAAAGCGGCCAACTCCGCGTTGCACGCCTTGTGTGTGCCGACGCACACACTGCGTCGTGCGCCTTGATTTGTCCGCTTTGGCATGCCTTCGCGACCCCGTAAATAGTGTGAACAGGCCCTACTCACCAGGCGCGCCACAGCGCAATGACCAGCAGCGTGCAGAAGGCCGCCACCAGGTCGTCGAAAAGAATGCCGAAGCCTGCGCGCCACCAGCGCGTCTCGACACCGGCACGCGGCTTGAACAGCGCATCGGCCCAGCCCACCGGGCCGGGCTTGGCGGCATCGAAGAACCGGAACAGCCCGAAGGCCACCGCCTGCGCCAGCAGGCCCGCGGGCGTGACCAGCCAGAGCACGATCCAGAACGCCACCACTTCGTCCCAGACGATGCAACCCGGGTCGGCCACGCCGAGGTCGCGCGCGGTGCGGCTGCAGGCCCACCAGCCGATCGGCAGCGCGGCCAGGATGATCCAGCCGATCGTTGCGGGCGTGAACCACAGCTGCATCACCGCGAACGCCACCCAGGCCCAGAGCGTGCCGACGGTGCCCGGCGCCATGCGTCCGAGCCCGGAGCCGAAGCCGAGCGCGATGAAATGCGCCGGATGCGCGCGAAGAAAAGCGATGGTGGGGCGGAGCGGGGTGGCGGGGGACATCGGGCCTGCGGAAGAGAAAACGGCTGGGGTCGAGCCAGGAGTGTCGCGCATTCGAGGGCGGCCAAGATCTTGCATTTATCAAAGCAATTACTTGTTTAATTGATGGACCCGGCCTACGATCGAGGCCTTCCTCTCGCTCCGCCCTTGCGCCATGCCCGCTGCCTCTTCGACCATTCCCTCCGCCACCGGCGTTTCCCCGCTGCCGTCCCCACCGCCCGCCCCCGGCTGGCGCGAGCTGTTCAGCGGCCGCAACGGCTGGCGTGCAGTGGCGCTCACGGGCGGTGTGGCGCTGCACGCGGTCAACGTGCACATCGTGACCACCGTGCTGCCGTCGGTGGTGAACGAGATCGGCGGCCTCGACTGGTACGCGTGGAGCACCACGCTATTCGTCGTGGGATCGATCCTGGGCGCGACGCTGTCGGTGCGGCTGCTGGCGAGGCTTGGGCCGCGCGGCGCCTGCCTGGCCGCCCTGGCGATCTTTACCATGGGCTCGATGGCGTGCGCGCTTGCACCGGCCATGGCCTGGCTGCTCGCGGGCCGCACGGTGCAGGGGTTGGGTGGCGGCCTGCTTGCCGCCCTGAGCTATGCGCTGATCCAGCTGGTGTTCGCGCCGCGGCTGTGGCCGCGTGCGGTGGCGCTGGTGTCGGGCATGTGGGGCGTGGCCACGCTCTGCGGGCCGGCGGTCGGCGGCCTGTTCGCGCAGGCGGGGCACTGGCGCTGGGCCTTCTGGTCGCTGCTGCCGCTGGCTGCGGCGCAGGCGCTTCTGGTGGCGGTGCAACTGCGGCCCGCGGCGGGCGTGCGGCACCAGCGGCCGGCGCAGATGCCGCGCATTCCGGCGCCGCAGATCGGCTTGCTCGCCGCCTCGGTGCTGGTGATCGCGGCGAGCGGGTTCTGGCCGGCGCTGGCCTGGCAGGCCGCCGGCGTGGCGCTCGGGCTCGGACTCGGCCTGCTCGCCACGCGGGTCGACCGGCGTGCCGCGGTGCGGCTGCTGCCGACCGGCGCCTACGCGGTGCGCGCGCCGATGGGGGCCATCTATGCGAGCGTGGTGCTGCTGCTCGTCGGCACCACCACCGAGATCTTCGTGCCCTATTTCCTGCAGCTGCTGCACGGCCATTCGCCGCTGTCGGCCGGCTACCTGACGGCCGCGATGGCCGGTGGCTGGAGCGCGGGGTCGCTGCTGTCGTCGGGCCGCAGCGGCCGCGCCGCCGACCGCATGCTGCGCGCCGGGCCGGTGGCCTGCACGCTGGGGCTCGTCGCGCTCGCGCTGCTGCTGCCGGCGCCCGGGCGTTTCGCGCCGGGGCTCGAGATGTTTCTGGCAGGCGTCGCGTTGGCCGTCGTGGGTGTTGGCGTGGGCATCGGATGGCCGCACCTGGTCACGCGCGTGATGTCGCTCGCGCCCGGCGGCCAGGAAGGCCTGGCCTCGGCCTCGATCACCACCGTGCAGCTCTATGGCATGGCCGTGGGCGCAGCGGTGGCGGGGCTGGTGGCCAATGCGGCCGGCCTCACCGAACCCGGTGGCGCGGCCGGCGCGCGCTCGGCGGCTGCCTGGCTGTTCGCGAGCTTCGCACTCGCGCCGGCGCTGGCGGCGTGGCTGGTGGCCCGCTTCGTTGCCGCGCGCAGGGGTTGATCAGGCGAAGTGGTCGAACGACCCGAAGCGCTGCGCCACCGGTGCACCGCCCGCATCGACGATGCGCAGTCCGGCTTCGGCCTCGATGCGGCCGATGCGCGTGACGCGCGTGGCGCTTTCGCGGCCGGCCTGCGCCACCGCGGCGCGCGCCGTGGGCGGGGCGGTGAACACCAGCTCGTAGTCGTCGCCGCCCGAAAGCGCGCAGCCGCGCAGCGTCTCGGTGCCGATGCCGGGCGTGTCGGCCGCGGCCACGAGGCTCGCGGCCGCATCGGCGTCGAGCGTGGCACCGACCCCGCTCGCCGCAAGGATGTGGCCCAGGTCGCCGACGAGGCCGTCGCTCACGTCCACCGCGGCCGATGCGGTGCCGCGTAGCGCCTGGCCCAGCGCCACGCGCGGCGTGGGCTGCTCCATGCGTGCGCGCGCCGCCTTGAACACCTCGGCCGGGAGCGCGAGGGTGCCGCGGAACACCTCGAGCGCGAGCCGCGCATCGCCGAGCGTGCCGCTGGCCCAGATGTCGTCGCCGGCACGCGCGCCCGAGCGCAGCAGCGCCGCACCGGCCGGCACCTCGCCGAACACGGTGATGCAGATGTTGAGCGGCCCGCGCGTGGTGTCGCCGCCCACGAGCTCGCAGCCGTGCACGTCGGCCAGCGCCAGCAGCCCGCGCGAGAACGCCTCGAGCCACGGCGCATCGATGCTCGGCAGCGCCAGCGCGAGCGTGAAGGCCAGCGGCTTCGCGCCGCAGGCGGCCAGGTCGCTGAGGTTCACCGCCAGCGCCTTGTGCCCGAGCCGCACCGGATCGACCGTCGAGAGGAAATGCCGGCCTTCGACCAGCATGTCGGAAGACACCGCCAGCTGCATGCCCGGCGCGGGCGCGAGCAGCGCGCAGTCGTCGCCCACGCCGAGCGGCGAGCGCTTGGCGGGGCGGTGGAAGTAGCGTGCGATCAGGTCGAATTCACCCATGCGGCGAGCATAAGGGCTCCGGTGCGCGCGAAATGCAACCTTGGCGCGCGCTCAGCCCCGCGCGCGCCGGTTCGACATGACCACGTTGTCCTTCTCGATCGCCTCGCCGGCCTGCAGCGCGGCGATCCAAGCCTCGGTGGTCGCCACCGCCGCGAAGTTGCTGTGGAACACCACGCTGAAGACGCGGTGGATCTCTTCCGCGCTCGCGCGGCCCGCCGCGTTGGCGTAGGGCAGGGCGCCGGTCGCGTCGGAGAGGAATTCCACGTTCAGGCCGCGGTGCATGGCCTCGAACACGGTCGACGCATCGCAGTTGTGCGTCATGTAGCCGGCGATGCTGAGCGTGTCGATGCCCGTGCGCGCGATCCAGTCGGCGAAGTCGGTGCCCGTGAAGACGCTCGGGAAGGCCTTGGTCACGAGGTGGTCGTGCGGCCGCTTCGCGATCTCGGGATGCAGCTGGCCGTTGTGGGCGTCGGCCTGGAACACCGGCGCGCCGGCCGGCGCATGGTGGCGCACCACCACCACGGGCGTGCCGGCGGCGCGCGCGGCGTCCATCGCGCGGGTGATGTTCGGCAGCGACTGCTCGACCGGCGGATGCTCGATCGGCAGTCCGCCGCCTTCGAAGTACTCGTTCTGCACGTCGATCACGACGAGGGCGCGGCGCGGTGCGGTCTTTGCGTTCATGGGCTTGCTCCGTAGGTTGTAGGTTGGGTTGCACCGATTCTTGCCCGCGCGGCGCGTGCGGAAAAGTGGCCCGAATGCCATTCATCGATAAAATCGGGCCATGGCGCGAACCCCTGCAGAAACCATCGCCGTCGTGGCCTTCGACGGCATCAGCCCCTTTCACCTCTCGGTGCCGTGCATGGTCTTCGGCGAAGACCGCACCGAAGCGGGGGTGCCGCGCTTCCGGCTGCAGGTGTGCGGTTTCGAGCCGGGGCCATTGCGCACCAACGCGGGTTTCACGCTCAACGTGCCGCACGGCCTCGAGGCCATCCGGCAGGCACAGATCGTGATCGTGCCCTCGTGGCGCGACGACGGCAGCCCCGCGCCGCCGGCGCTGCTGCGTGCGCTGCAGGCCGCGCACCGCCGCGGCGCGATCGTCGTGGGGCTGTGCCTCGGCGCCTTCGTGCTGGCCGAGGCAGGCCTGCTCGACGGCCGCCCGGCCAGCACGCACTGGAAGCTGGCCGACACCTTCGCGCGCAAGTACCCGAAGGTGCAGCTGCACCCCGAGGTGCTGTACGTCGACGACGGCGACGTGCTCACCTCGGCCGGCACTGCGGCGGGCATCGACTGCTGCCTGCACCTGCTGCGCGTGCGCCACGGTGCCGAAGCCGCGAACCGTGCGGCGCGCCGCATGGTGGTGGCGCCGCACCGGCAGGGCGGGCAGGCGCAGTACATCGAGCAGCCGGTGCCGCCGGTCGCGGGCGGCAACGGGCTCGCGCCGCTGCTCGAATGGCTGGGGCGCCACCTGCAGGCCGCGCACGAGCTCGACGCGCTCGCCAAGCGTGCGCTGATGAGCCGGCGCACCTTCACGCGGCGCTTTCGCGAAGCCACCGGGACGACGGTCGGCCAGTGGCTGCAGAACCAGCGCCTCGCGCTCGCGCAGCGGCTGCTCGAAACCACCGACCGGCCGGTGGAGCGCGTGGCGACCGATGCCGGCTTCGGCTCGGCGGTGTCGCTGCGCAAGCACTTCACGGCGGCCTTCAAGGTGTCGCCGGCGGCCTACCGGCGGCAGTTTTCGCTGCAGGCCGCAGCGGGCTGAATCCGGGCGGTCAGTCCGCGCCGCGGAAGCGCAGCGCCGACTGCCGCACCACCTCGGCGAGCAGCCGCTCCTTGCCCTGCTTCTCGCGCAGCCAGCGCGCATCGTTGCGGTTGGCCTCCACGCTGGTGCGCAACTCGCCGAGCGCCTTGGTGGCGTTGAGCGCCTCGCTGTGCCATTCGAGCTGGGTCATGGTCATGAGGATGTGGTCGCGCAGCGGCATGTGCTGACCGCTCGCGGGGTCGACATACACCGCGTCGAGCCCGAAGCGGCAGGCCTGGAAGCGGTTGTAGGTGTAGACGAGGTAGTCTTCCTCGCTGGGCTCGAAGGGCTGCTCCTGCAGGAACCATGCGGCCAGCGACTGCACGTAGCCCGCGAGCGCGGCGGCGCGCTCCACCGTGAGCGGCGTGTCGAACACGCGGATCTCGATCGTGCCGAACTCGGGCTTGGGACGGATGTCCCAGTAGAAGTCCTTCATGCTGCGCACGACGCCGGTGCGGGTCATGCGCTCGAAATAGGCCTCGAACTCCTTCCAGCTCAGCGTGAACGGCGCGCGGCCCGAGAGCGGAAATGCGAAAACCGAGTTGAGCCGCGCCGAGTCGAATTGCGTGTCCTGCCCCTGCACGAACGGCGACGAGGCCGACAGCGCAATGAAGTGCGGGATGTAGCGCGACATGCGGTGCAGCATCAGCAGGGCCGCGTCCGCATCGGGGCAGCCGATGTGCACGTGCTGGCCGAAGATGGTGAACTGCTTGCTCAGGTAGCCGTACAGCTCCGACAGTTCGCGAAAGCGCGGCTTGTCGTAGATGCGCCGCTCGTGCCACTGCTGGAATGGGTGCGTGCCGCCGCCGACCACCGCGATGTTGAGCTTGTCGGCATTGCGGATCAGCGCCTCGCGGATCGGCGAGAGCTGCGTGATCACGTCCTGGGCCGAATGGCAGATGTCGGTCGAGATCTCGATCATGCTCGAGGTCATCTCGGGCACCACGCTGCCGGGCAGCGGCGTCTGGGCCATGAGCCGCAGCATGTCTTCGGCGTACGGCGCGAGGTCGTAGTCGTGCGTGTTGACGAGCTGCAGCTCGAGCTCCACGCCGAGCGACAGCGCTTCGGAGCGGTTGAAGGGCTCGAGCCGCACCACGCGGCTGTCGGGGTCGGCCGCCAGCGGTGCCGAACGCACGTCGTCGCTGTCGATCATGTTGTGCAGGTTGAGCTGATCGGGGGGCATGGCGGCATTCATCGCTGCGTGTCCTCCGTGGTGCTGAAGGCCTGCGGCGTCCAGGGCACCGAGCTCTCGCCGACCGCATGGATGGCCACGGTGGCGAGCACCGCGCCCAGCACTTCCATCAGCAGGATCGAGGGCAGCGCCACCTGCGTGATCATGGTGCCGAGCAGCGGCGAGGCGCTGGTGAAGTTCGATGCGATCAAAAGCGCGATCGACGAGAGCGGCGACATCGCGCAGCCGACCCAAAATGCCTGCTTCCAGCTGGCCCCGCTGCCCGGGTTGGCGATCGCCACGCCCGCGATCTTGGCGACCAGGCGAATGCCGATCACAGCCAGCACCACGCTCGCGACCGGCAGCGTCCAGTCGGCCTGCGCCGCCACCATCGACACCAGCACGAACATCAGCATGGTGAGCAGCGACGCGGCCGTGCCGAGCTGCCGCTGCCAGGCCCAGGGCTTGGGATTGAGCGACTTGAGCAGCACCCCGCCGATCAGTGCCGCCAGCGGCGCCGAGCCGCCGAAGTGGGCCGTGAGCGCGGTGCCCGCCGCGATCAGCGCGATCAGCAGGATCGAGGTGTTCTCGCTCGTCGGGCTCATGAAGCGCAGCGCCATGCGCAGCGCGAGCGCGAGGATGCCGCCGATCACGAACGAGAGGCCGAGCACCACCGCCACCGGGTAGAGCTTCTGCAGCAGGGTCTGCGGCGCGCGCTCGATCAGGCCCGCCTGCGCATAGCCGAGCGCGAGCGCATAGAAGGTGTTGAGCGTGGCGAGCGTCATCGCGCGCTCGGTCACCGGCCCCGAGGCGCGGGTGTCCATGATCACGCGGCTCAGCACCGCCGGCGACGCCACGATCGCCATCAGCGCGATCGGGTTGGCCACCGGATCGGGCAGGCCCAGCAGCTGCAGCATCCAGAGCACGCCGAAGTAGGTCAGCGTGGCTTCGAGCAGGCTCTGCACCAGCACCATCGGGTTGTGGCGGAACCAGCGCAGCGGCAGCCGGCCGCCGGCCTCGAACAGCACCACGGCGGCGCCGAGTTCGAGCAGGAAAAGGCTGATGCCGCGCAGCGGCCAGATCGCGCCTTCGAAGCCTGCGAAGCCGAACAACGCGCCCACGGCCGAATAGCCCACCACCTTGGGAAAGCCCAGGTAGCGCTGCACGAGGTGGCCCGAGGCTGCGGCCGCGGCCAGCAGCAGCGACCAGAGCACCGTGGGCAGCCCGGCCGAGGGGCGCAGCCACTCGGACCAGAAACCCAGCAGGTCGTTGATTAGATTCGTCGTCAGGTTCATGCAGTCAGGAAGAAACGGATGGCGGGCCCGGCGGTCGGTGGGAAGCGAAGCCCCCGAGGGGCCTGCGCGCTAGGTGGACCCGCGGCGGTCGCGTGCGGCGCCTGGAAATCGCCCGCTCCGGGTTTGTACCGCATGGCGGTGACCGCAGAGTGCAGGACAAAGGCGGTTTCTGTCCAGCCCCGGGGGTGTGGTATCTCAGTGCAGCACGCGGGAAACCGGCGCGCCGCCGACATCGGCCTCGAGCACGAACATCGGGATCGGCACGTCGAAGCGCTCGCCGTCCTCGGTCACCACGAAGTAGCTGCCGTGCATCGTGCCGCTCGGCGCCTGCAGCCGGCAGCCGCTGGTGTAGCGGAAGCTCTCGCCCGGCGCGAGCAGCGGCTGCTGCCCGATCACGCCGAGGCCCTTGACCTCCTGGGCATGGCCGGAGGCATCGTTGATGAGCCAGTGGCGCGCGATGAGCTGGGCGCCCATGCGACCCACGTTGGTCACGGTGACCGTGTAGGCAAAGGTGTAGACCTTGTCCTTGGGGGAGGACTGGTCTGCGAGGTAGCGCGGCTCGACCTGGACGCTGAAGGGGCTGTTCGACATGCGCGCGATGGTAACTGGCCGGCGGCTTTCCCGATCCGGCGTCGGGCTGCGACAATTGCCGCCATGAGCACGCCGTTCCGCATCGCCCCCTCCATTCTTTCCGCCGATTTCGCGCGCCTCGGCGACGAACTGGCCCGGGTCATCGCCGCCGGTGCCGACTGGATCCACTTCGACGTGATGGACAACCATTACGTGCCGAACCTGACCTTCGGCCCGATGGTGTGCAAGGCGCTGCGGCCCCACGCCAAGACAGCGGACGGCGAGCCGGTGCCGATCGACGTGCACCTGATGATCCAGCCGGTCGACGCGTTGGCCGCAGCGTTTGCCGAAGCCGGGGCCGACTACATCAGTTTCCACCCCGATGCGTCGCCGCACACCCATCGCAGCATCCAGGCCATCAAGGCCGCGGGCTGCAAGGCCGGGCTCGTGTTCAACCCGGGGCTGGGGCTCGAGGCGCTCGACTGGGCGATCGACGACATCGACCTGATCCTGATCATGAGCGTGAACCCGGGTTTCGGCGGGCAGAGCTTCATCGATTCGGCGCTGCGCAAGATCGAGCTTGCGCGCCGGCGCATCGAGCAGAGCGGGCGCGACATCCGGCTCGAGGTCGATGGCGGCATCAAGGCCGACAACATCGCGCGCGTGGCCTCGGCCGGTGCCGACACCTTCGTGGCCGGCAGCGCGATATTCAATGCCAAGGACTACGCTGCGGTGATCGCGCAGATGCGCGAGCAGCTCGCGGGCGTGGCGCCGCGCTGAGCGCCGCGCCGGTCAGGGCTTGACCTTGTCGTTGTAGACGCGGTCGGTTTCGGCGCCGCGGCTGGTGTCGACCACGCCGCGCTCCACGTCGTCATGGCCTTTGCGGCCCACCTCCACCTGCTGGCCGTCCTGCGGCTCCTGACTGTCGGACGACTGGTCGCGCTCGTGCGGCAGGCGCGGTGCCGAGTCGCCGCCCTGCTGGACCTTGGTGTCGCCCCCGCCGGCATCGCGCAGCGGATCGTCGGGGCGGGCCGGGCTTCTGCTGTTGTTGTTGTTGCTCATGGCATGGTTCCTTCGCACGGTAGCTGGTGTTCGCCCAAGGCTGCATCGGCGCCGTGCCCTGCGCGGTAGGACACGCGAGGCACGCGCTGTAGGTGCCGCGCGGCGCTATCGAATCGAGAGCGTCTTTGCGCGCGGCCAGGCGCTCCGCAATAATTCCCCGGATGTCTTCCGATCCCCTTGACGCCGCCGCGGCGACCGACAGCCTGCGCATCCATGCCTTCGCCTCGCTGAACCCCGGCCCCCGGCTGCTCGTCGTGGGCGGCGTGCATGGCGACGAAACCTGCGGCACGGCGGGTATCGAGCGCGTGCTGGCCGAACTCGACGGCGGCGCGCTGCGGCTGCAGCGCGGCCAGCTCACCTTGGTGCCCGTGGCCAACCCGCTCGCGCGGCGGCGGCTGCAGCGCGAGGGCCAGCGCAACCTCAACCGCCTGTTCAAGCCGAGTGCCTCGCCGTCCGACTACGAGGCGCGCGTGACCAACCTGCTGTGCCCGCTGATCGAGCGCCACGACGTGCTGCTCGACCTGCATTCGTTCCAGAGCGCGGGCGAGGCCTTCGCGATGATCGGCCCGCGCGACAACACCGGTCCGCTCGAGCCGTTCGCGCGCGCCACCGAGGAAGGCCTGCTCGCGCTGCACCTCGGCACGCCGATCGTGGTGGAGGGCTGGCTCGACATCTATGCCGCCGGACTCGCGCAGCGCGCCGCGGGCGGGGCGGTGACCGAGCACGAGATCGACTTCGGCCGCGGTACCAACGAGTACATCCGAAACTGCGGCGGCTACGGCGTCACGCTCGAATGCGGCCAGCACCAGGACCCGCAGGCGCCCGAGGTGGCGTGGCGCGCGATCCGCCGTGCGCTCGCGCTGCTCGGCATGGCCGAGCCGCCGCCCGGCCCCCCGCCCGCACCGCCGCGCCTGCTGCTGCGGCTCGCGAGCGTGGACTATCGGCTGCATGAGCACGACCGCTTGGTGCGCGACTGGGCCACCTTCGATGCGGTGCAGCGCGGCGAGCCGATCGGCATGCGCCACGACGGCACAGCGGTGAACGCGCCCGACGACGGCTTCATCGTCTTTCCCAACGCGCTCGCGCAGCCGGGTGCCGAATGGTTCTACTTCGCACGCCCGAGCGAGCGTGTGCTCGGCCCGGCAGGCCCCGCCGCCGCCGCCTGAACCCTACGGCCGGCGCCGCCGCGCTCCTACACCCTGCATACGACGCGCGCGCAGAGTTCGGGCGCATGGCAGCTTCCATCAACGGCCCTTCGTCGCCAGCAGCCGGCATCCAGCTGCCGCGCATCACCCACGCCGAGCGCGTGATCGACGCCGCCACCGGCATCACCAAAGGCGATCTGGTGGCCTACTACGCCAGCGTGGCGCCGCTGATCCTGCCGCACCTCAAGGGCCGGCCGGTCGCACTGGTGCGCGCGCCCGACGGCATGGACGGCGAGCTGTTCTTCCAGAAGCACGCGCAGCACAGCGAGATCGCCGGCATCAAACTGCTCGATCCGGCGCTCGACCCGGGCCACGAGCCGCTGCTGCAGATCGACACGGCGCGCGCGCTGCTCGGCGCGGCCCAGTTCAACACGGTCGAGCTGCACACCTGGAACGCCACCTCGCGCGCGCTGGCCAAGCCCGACCGCATGACCTTCGACCTCGACCCCGGCGAGGGCGTCGACTGGCCGTTGATCCAGGAGGCCGCGCTGCTGGTGCGCGTGCTGCTCGACGAGCTCGGCCTGCCGTCGTTCCTCAAGACCAGCGGCGGCAAGGGCCTGCACGTGGTGGTGCCGCTGCGGCGCGATTTCGGCTGGGACGAGGTGCGGGGCTTTTCGCGCGCCATCGTCGAGCACCTCGCGCGCATCGTGCCCGAACGCTTCGTCGCCAAGAGCGGACCGCGCAACCGTGTGGGCCGGATCTTCGCCGACTACCTGCGCAACGGCTTCGGCGCCACCACGGCCGCTGCCTGGTCGGCGCGCGCCCGCCCCGGCATGGGCATTTCGGTGCCGCTCGACTGGGAGGAACTGCCCGACCTTGCCGGTCCGGCGCACTGGACCGTGGCCAACGCCGCTGAGCGCCTGACCGTCGGCAATGCGCCGTGGGACGCGATGGAGAAGCGCCGCACCGGGCTGCGCCGCGCGATGGAGATGCTCGGCTACATGCCTTAGGCCACTTTAGGCCACTTCCTGCGTCGTCACCTCGAAGCGCTGCAGCGTGTTGGCGCCGAACACCATCGTGATCGGCACGTCGGCCGCATCGCGCCCATGTGCCAGCAGCACGCGCCCGATGCGCGGCGTGTTGTGGCGTGCATCGAAGGTGTGCCAGCGGTCGCCCAGGTAGACCTCGAACCAGGCGCTGAAATCCATCGGGTACGGCACCGGCGGCACGCCGATGTCGCCCAGGTAGCCAGTTGCGTAGCGCGCCGGGATGTTCATGCAGCGGCACAGCGCGATCGCGAGGTGCGCGAAGTCGCGGCACACGCCGGTGCCCTCGCGGAACGCGTCGAGCGCGGTGCGCGTGGGGCGCGCCCGGCCGTAGTCGAAGCGCAGGTGCCCGTGCACGAAATCGCAGATCGCCTTCACGCGCGGCCAGCCCGGCGCCAGGTTGGCGAAGTTGTTCCAGGCGAAGGCGAGCAGTTCGCTGTCGACCTCGCAATAGCGGCTCGGCAGCAGGAAGCGCAGCGTGGACGTCGGCAGGTCGGCCGCCGTGTGCTCGATCGCGCTGAGGTCCACCGGATCGGGGGTGCCGGTATCGAAGATCACGGCATGGTTGTGCAGCCGCACGCTTGCCACGCCCGGTGGAACCTGCACCCGGGCGCAGTGGTTGTCGTAGCTGTCCAGGTAGTGGTCGGTGACGAGCGGCGGGCTGATGCTGATGTTCTCGCCGCCCTGCAGATCGCCCGCGCGCGTGGGATGCACCTGCAGCATGTAGATCAGCGCTGTCGGTGCAGTGACCGCCAGCTCGATGTCGAAGCCGATCCTGATCTGCATTTTGACGATCCCCCGTTGGATGTGTATGACCACCGATCCTAAGGGCCGGCCGCGCCCGACCGGCGGGGGCAGAGACGCGAAGCGACGTAGGCGGCACGCTGTCGGCGCGCTCCTACTCCGGGGGCGCACGCTTTCCGACATGCGCGGGCGAGCCGCCACTACGGGTAACAGTGTGAGAAAAACTTAATCTTTGTCACGCTCGCATTCGCCCCCGCCGCCATCTCTGCGCGGACCTCAGGAGGCTGCGGCGCAAGCACCGAGTTTTCACACTGATCTGCTGGAGCAATCATGGATTTTGCGTCGCTGTTCGATTCACTCACCGGCGCGTGGGGGGATGAAATCCTGTTCTGGGTGGTCGCCGCCGTGGCCGGCTTCATCTGCCTGATCGCGGTGGTGAATGTGCTCGACATGTTCCTCGACAATGAAGTTGACCCTCCCGTGAAAGACCCTCGATGACGCCTCAGAACAAGGCCGCCGCCGGGCGCCGCTCGAAGGCCTCGGACGCCGGCAACGCCAAGCAGCAGCAACTCGACGGCTTCACGACCGACCAGGCGCCCCAGCTGACGACCAACCAGGGTCTTCAGATTCCCGACAACCACAACTCGCTCAAGGCGGGGTTGCGCGGGCCGACGCTGCTCGAAGACTTCATCCTGCGCGAGAAGATCACGCACTTCGACCACGAGCGCATTCCCGAGCGCGCGGTGCATGCGCGCGGCGCGGCGGCGCACGGCTATTTCCAGGTCTACAAGTCGATGTCGCAGTTCACCGCGGCCGACTTCCTGCAGGACCCGGACGCGAAGACGCCCGTGTTCGTGCGGTTCTCCACCGTGGCCGGCTCGCGCGGTTCGGCCGACACCGTGCGCGACGTGCGCGGCTTCGCCGTCAAGTTCTACACGCGCGAGGGCAACTACGACCTCGTCGGCAACAACATCCCCGTGTTCTTCATCCAGGACGCGATGAAGTTCCCCGACCTGGTGCATGCGCTCAAGCCCGAGCCGCACCACGAGATGCCGCAGGCCGCGAGCGCGCACGACACCTTCTGGGACTTCGTCTCGCTGATGCCCGAGAGCACCCACATGCTGATGTGGGCCATGAGCGACCGTGCCATTCCGCGCAGCTACCGCATGATGGAGGGCTTCGGCGTCCACACCTTCCGCTTCATCAACCACCGTGGCGAGAGCCACTTCGTGAAGTTCCACTGGAAGCCGAAGCTCGGCATTCATGGCCTGGCCTGGGACGAGGCGCAGAAGATCGCGGGCAAGGACCCCGACTTCCATCGCCGCGACCTCTGGGAGGCGATCGAGCATGGCGACTTTCCCGAGTGGGAGCTCGGCGTGCAGCTGGTGCCGGCCGACCGCGCGCAGTCGCTCGGCTTCGACCTGCTCGACCCCACCAAGCTGATTCCGGAGGAAATGGTGCCGGTGCAGCGCATCGGCCGGCTGGTGCTCAACCGAAACCCCGACAACTTCTTTGCCGAGACCGAGCAGGTGGCCTTCCACCCGGGCCATGTGGTGCCCGGCATCGACTTCAGCAACGATCCGCTGCTGCAGGGCCGGCTGTTCTCGTACACCGACACGCAGATCTCGCGCCTGGGCGGCGCGAACTTCCACGAGCTGCCGATCAACAAGAGCGTCTGCCCGTTCCACAACTTCCAGCGCGACGGCATGCACCGCCAGACCATCGCGCGCGGCCAGGTGTCGTACGAGCCCAACTCGCTCGGCGACGGCAAGGAGTTCCGCGTCGATGGCGGCAGCGTGGGCTTCCAGTCGCACCCCGAAGAGATCGAGTCGCCCAAGCTGCGCCGGCGCAGCCCCACCTTCGACGACCATTTCACGCAGGCGCGGCTGTTCTTCAACAGCCAGAGCGCGGCCGAGAAGGAGCACATCGTCGCGGCGTTCCGCTTCGAGCTCTCGAAGGTCGACGTGCCCGCCATCCGCCAGCGCATGGTCGACAACCTCGCGCACGTCGACGAGAAGCTCGCGCGGCGCGTGGCCGAGCCGCTGGGCATCGGCGCACCCGACGCCAAGGCGGCCGCCGGCCGGGCCGGATTTCGCGAGCACCGCATGACGCTGCCGATCGAGGAGTCGCGTGCGCTCAGCATGGCCGACACCGGCGACGGCACGGTGCGCACGCGCCGCATCGCGATCCTCGCGGCAGACGGCATCGACTCCGCATCGCTCAAGCCGATCCGCGATGCGCTCGAGCAGTCGGGTGCGCAGTGCAAGGTGGTCGGCGCGCGCCTGGGCACCATCGCGAGCGCATCGAAGCGGCAGATCGACGTCGACATGACCTTTGCCAATGCGCCGTCGGTGGTGTTCGACGCGGTACTCGTGCCGGGCGGCAGCCTCGGGATCTCGGCGCTCGCGGCATCGGGCGACGCGGTGCATTTCGTGCTGGAGGCCTACAAGCACTGCAAGGCCATCTGCACGGTGGGCGAGGGCGTCCAGCTGCTGTCCAGGCTCGGCATCGCCGCCGATGCGCAGCAGGCCGAAGCGCCGCCGGGCGTGGTGATCGCGGCGACGCCGGTCACCAACCTCGGCGACACGACCGCGGCGACGCAGATCGCGCAGGCCTTCATTGCCGCGATCGCGAAGCACCGGCACTGGGACCGGACCGACATCGATTCGATCCCCGCCTGAGCACCGCAGGGCGACCCTAGTCCATTCGCGCTAGGCCGTCCTGCAAATAGGCGCCGCGCGGGCCCGCTCCTAGACTTTCCGCACGAGGCCCGAAGGCGCGCATTCCTGCCGCGCCGCTTCCCGCAACCGCGGGTGCATGGGCCGCACGCGGGGGTCCAATGACGTGGTTTTCGAGAACGGGATGGGGGCGCTCGGCCCGTCGTGGTGAAAGGCTCGCGGCCGCGTTCGGCGCGGTGGGCCTCGCGGTGCTGCTGCTGGCGGTGCACTCACCTTCGGCAAGGGCCCAGGCGGCACCGAACGCCGAGGCCGCAGCCGGCCGGATGGAGCAGGCGCGGCTCGCCGACACCGACACCCTGCTTGCGCTGACCAGCGAGGGCGCGGTGCTCTACGGGCAGGACAGCGTCAAGCTCTCGGGCTACCAGTACTGCAGCCAGGCGGTGGCGTTGGCCGAGGCCGGCGAATTCCGCCAGAGCGTGCGCGCCGCGAGCAAGGCGCTGCACCTGGCCGATGCCACGCGCGATCCGAACCTGCTCGCCATGGCGCACCGCGACCTGGCGATCGTCTACAGCTATTCGGGGCAGCTCGACAAGGCCGAGCAGTTCGCGCGCGAGGCGCTGCGGCATCCGGCCCGCGATCCGAAGCTCGTCGTCGGCCCGGTGCACAAGGTGATCGGCGACGCGCGCACGCGGCGCGGCGACCATGCCGGCGCGGTGCTCAGCTACGACGAGGCGCTGGCCGGCAGCTCGGCCCGCTACGCGCCGCTGGTGCAGGCCTCGCTCGTCAATGCGCTGATCGAATCGGGCGACGCGGCGCGCGCCCGCGAGGTGCTCGCCACCATCGCGCCGCCGAAGGACGCACCGCTCGCGGCACAGCTCGACCGCACGCGCGCCCGCCTGCTGCTGGCCGAGAACCGACCCGCCGAGGCCCGCGACCTGTACCGCACGCTCACGGTGCGGCAGGCCGGCACCGACGCCGACTACTACCGCCTCTGGGCCTGGGACGGCCTCGCGCGCAGCGAACTCGCGCTGGGCGACAAGCAGGCAGCGGCCGAGGCCGCCGCGCAGGCGCTCGGCAGCGTGGACCGCGTGCGCGCCAGGTTCCGCAGCGAAGAATTCAAGATGGGGCTGTTCTCCGACCTGCAGACCGTGTTCGAGCGCGCCGTGGCGATCTACAGCGATGCGGGCGATGCCGGCCGCGCCTTCGAGGTCAGCGAACGCAGCCGCTCGCGCGCGCTGCTCGATGCGGTGCGCGGCCGCGCGAAGATCCACGAGCGCGCCGCGACCACCATCGACCTCGCCACGCTGCAGGCGGCGCTCGCGCCCGACGAGCGCGTGCTGCAGTTCCACTCGCTGCCCGACCGGTTGCTCGTCTGGGTGGTCGGCCCGGCCGGCATCAAGGCGAGCACCGTGGCGCTGCCGCGCGAGGAGCTCACCGAACTGGTGGAGGTGTTCCGCAACTCGATCGTGCGCGGCCGCCGCGCGGCGGTTGCCAATGCCGACAAGCTCGGCGCGGCGCTGATTGCGCCGCTGGGCCTGGTGCCGGGGCAGCGGCTGGTCGTCGTGCCGCACGGTGCGCTGCACTACCTGCCGTTCCAGGCGCTGCGCACCGACGGGCGCTACCTCATCGAGCGCCATCCGGTGGCGGTGGCGCCCTCGATCAGCATCGCGGTGCAGCTGGCGCAGCGCACGCCGCGCGTGAGTGCCGCGCTCACCGCCTTCGGCAATCCGCGCATCGAGGACAAGTACGACCTGCCGGGCGCAGAGGTCGAGGTCAAGCAGCTCGCACAGCTGTTCCCGCGCAACACGGTCTACATGGGCTCCGCGGCCACCAAGACGCAGTTCCGCGACGTGGCCGCGCGTTCGCCGCTGATGCACGTGGCGGCCCATGCCGAGGCCGATGCGGTCGATCCGCTGTATTCGCGCATCCTGCTTGCGAACGAGGGCGGCCGGCAGAATTTTCTGGAAGCGCACGAGATCCTCGGCCTGCCGATGGAGGGCACCGCGCTGGTCACGCTCTCGGCCTGCGAGTCGGGGCTCGGGCGCATCGCGCAGGGCGACGAGGTGCTGGGCTTCACGCGCTCGTTCCTCTCGGCCGGCAGCTCGAGCCTGATCGCATCGCTGTGGCCCGTGTCGGACGACGCGACCGCGGTGCTCATGGGCACGCTCTACGGCGAGCTCGCCAAGGGCCGCGATCTGCAGAAGGCCGTGCAGGCCGGCCAGCTCGCGGTGCTCAAGGACCCGAAGATGGCCCATCCGTTCTTCTGGGCCCCGTTCAATCTGATCGGCAACTGGCGCCTCACCGTGGATGCTGCACATGCGCTCTAGTCCCCGCTCCACCCCCGTCGCGCTCGCGGTGTCGGCGCTGTTCGGCGCGACCCTGTTCGTCGCCGCCCAGAGCGCCCAGGCCAGCGAGACCGAAAGCACCACGCTGCTGCCGACGCAGAACCCCTGCGCCGCCTGCGACCGCCCGCTGGCCCAGGCCGGCGGCAGCGCCGCGCCGCAGAGCCTGCCGGCGAGCCCGCCACCGAACCAGGCCTCCTTCAAGCTCGAGGACCTGCGCCTCAACGGCGTGAAGGCGCTGAGCAACGAGGAGCTGCAGGCGATCACGGCACCCTACATCGGCCGCAACGTCACGCTCGGCGACCTCGAAGGCCTCGCGCAGGCCATCACCGCGCACTACAAGGCGCGTGGCTACTTCCTTGCGCAGGCCGTGGTGCCGGTGCAGACCGTGCGTGACGGCATCGTCGAGATCAGCGTGATCGAGGGCCGGCTCGGCCGCGTCGACGTGGTGGTGGCGCCCGATGCGCCGGTCGCCGAATCGCGCGTGCGCGGCTTCCTCGCGCCGCTCGCGCCCGGCGAGGCCGTCAACGCGCCGGCGTACGAGCGCGCGATGCTGCTGCTGTCGGACCAGCCCGGCCTCAAGGTCTCGTCCGCGTTGCAGGAAGGCACGCAGCCCGGCACCACCGACCTGTCGGTCGAAGTGGCCGCGGCTTCGCGTTGGGCCTTTTCGGCCGAAGCCGACAACCACGGCACGAAGGAGTCGGGGCGTTTTCGCTTCGGCGGCACCGCGCGCTGGCTCAGCCCGTTCGGCATCGGCGACAACCTCGACATGCGGCTCATGGTGTCCGACAGCAACGCGCTGCAGTTCGGCCGCGTGTCGTACGAGGCGCCGATCGGCACCAACGGCCTGCGCGCCGGCATGGGCCTGGCGCGCGTGAACTACGAACTGGGCGGGCAGTTCGCCGACCTCGAGGCACAGGGCCAGGCCGACGTCTTCGACGTGTCGCTCAGCTATCCGTTGATTCGCCAGCGCCAGCAGAACCTGTTTCTGCGGCTGACCGCCGACGTGAAGGACCTGACCGACGAACTGCGCGGCGTGGGCTTCAGCGCCAAGAAGCGGGTGCGTGGCTTCGGCGTCGGCTGGACCTGGGAGCGGCGCGACGAGCTGCTCGGCGGCGGCTACTGGGCGAGTTCGGGCACGGTCTACCACGGCGACCTGTCGATCCACGACCCCGGCAGCCGCGAGGCCGACCAGGGCTTCGGCGGCCGCCGCACCGAGGGCGGCTTCACCAAGATGAGCTTCCAGCTCTCGCGCCTGCAGTCGATCGTGCCGCAACACTCCCTCTACCTCTCGGTGGGCGGCCAGTGGGCCAGCAAGAACCTCGACGCGTCCGAGAAGCTCGCGCTCGGCGGCGCGCGCGCGGTGCGCGCCTATCCCTCGGGCGAGCTGCTGGTCGACCAGGGCGTGATCGGCACGCTCGAATGGCGCTGGTCGGTCAACGAGGCGTTCACGCCCTTCGCGTTCTACGACGCCGCGCGCGGAAAGATCGCGCGCCATCCCACGCTCTTCGACGGCGACAACACCCACAGCCTGCGCGGCTTCGGCCTGGGCGTGAGCTGGGCGCGGCCCGGCAACTTCTCGGTCAATGCCACGCTGGCCTGGCGCGACGGCACGCCGCGCGCGCAGACCGATGGCGGCGGGCGCAACCCGCGCTTCTACATCCAGGTTCAAAAGGCATTCTGACCATGAAGCCCCGCACCTCCCAGCACCTTCTTCGCACGGCCGCGCGCCGCCTGCGGCTGCGGCCCGTGGCACTGTCGCTGATCTGTGCGGGCGCTGCGCCCGCGATGGCGCAGGTGCTGCCCACCGGCTTCACCGTGGTCGGCGGCAATGTCGCGATGACCCAGGCTGGCGGCCTGATGAACATCGCGCAATCGACCCAGCGCGGCATCGTCAACTGGACCACCTTCTCGATCGGTGCCGGCGGCATCGTCAACATCCAGCAGCCGAACGCCGCGAGCGTGCTGCTCAACCGCGTCACCGGCAACGAGACCTCGTCCATCGCCGGCCAGCTCAATGCCAACGGCCGCGTGTTCCTGGTCAACCCCAACGGCGTGCTTTTCAACAGCAGCGCGCAGGTCAATGTCGGCGGCCTCGTCGCCTCCACGCTCGCGCTCGCCACCAGCGACAAGAGCTTCATGGACGGCGCCACGAACCTGGTGTTCGAACGCGCCGATGCCAATGGCGCCACCGTGCGCAACCTCGGCAGCATCCAGGCCAATGGCGGCCCGGTGGTGCTGATGGGCGCGGGCGTGGCCAACGAAGGCGCCGGCGCCAGCATCACGGCCGACGGCCAGTCCATCGCGCTCGCCTCGGGCCGCAGGATCACGCTCGACCTCGTGGGCGACGGCCTCACGAACATCGCGATCGACACCAGCGCGATGGCCACCAACGCCTCGGTCGCCAACACCGGCACGCTGCGCGCCGATGGCGGCCGCGTCGTGATGGTGGGCCAGTCGACCACGCTCAACGAACTCGTGGTGAACCAGGCCGGCACGGTGCGTGCGCGCAGCGTGGGCCTGCAAAACGGCGAGATCGTGCTCGGTGCGGGCGCCGGCAACGACGTGCGCGTCGGCGGCACGCTCGATGCCACCGGCACCGCGGCGCGGGGCGGCCGCATCGACGTGACCGGGGGGAGGGTGCGCGTGGAAGGCGCCACGCTCGATGCGAGCGGCGACGCGGGCGGCGGCACGGTGCGAGTCGCGGCGAACGCCGGGCTCGCCGTGGCACCCGACGCCATCGTGCGCGCCGATGGCCGCACCGGCAACGCGGCCGGCGGCGAGATCCGCCTCGGCGCGACCAACTCGGAAACTTCGCTCGACGGCATGCACCTGTCGGGCACCCTCTCGGCCAACGGGTCGGGCAGCGGCGCGGGCGGTCTCGTGAGCGCCGGCGCGACCGCCGTGGCGGTCGGCAGCGACCTCGCGGTCTCGGCGTCGGGCGGCGCCGGCGGCGGCGCCAACGGCCGCTGGGAACTGCGCTCCGGGCGGCAGATGGTCGTGTCGAAAGATGCCCCGGCCTACGACCCCGGCGGCTTCTTCGACGGCACTGCCAGCGGTGCGAGCCAGGTCCATGGCGGCGCGATCGGCGCGGCGCTGGGCCGCGGCACCGACGTGCTGCTGCAAAGCAGTGCCGACGATCCCGAGGTCGGGCGCCAGATGTACGGCGTGTACTTCGACACCGGCAGCCAGGTGGTGAAGGGCGAGGGGCGCGACGCCGCGCTGCGCGTCGACTCGGCCACGGGCATCGGCATGTTCACGGGCTCGGCGATCCAGTCGAAATCGGGCGCGCTGCACGTCGACTTCAACGCCGACGCCTACGGCACCGTGCCCGGCCCCGGCGATGCGCCGCTGGCCTCGGGCATCGGCGCGCCGATCCGGCTCGACGGCGCGGTCATCGAAACCAACGGCGGCAACGTGCGCCTCTATGGCCAGAGCGACGCCGTCAACGGCCGCGCCATCGGCCATGCGCCGCGCTTCGACGAACCCACGGCCGGCATCCAGCTCACCGACAGCCGCATCTCCACCTGCGCAGCCGACGCGACCGGCTGCAGCGGCAGCGGCGGCAGCATCAGCCTGCGTGGCCAGGGCCAGACCCAGGTCGCGAGCGGCTTCTTCTCGGCCAGCGCCGGCGTGGTGCTGGCGAGCGCCGAACTCCTCACCGGCACTGGCCGCATCGAGGTCGACGGCGTGGGCGGTCTGATGGCGCGCGGCGTGGAAGTGCGGCCGAGCGACGACTTCAGCGCACTCGCCCCCGCGCCCGGCTCGCGCAGCCGCATCGTCTCGGGCAGCGGCGACATCGTGCTGCGCGGCAGCACGCGCGGATGGAACGAAGCCACCGACCCGATCGGCACCTTCGGCTTCGGCGCGACCGGCGGCGGCGTCGCGCTGCAGGATGCCGACATCGCCACCGGCGGCAACGTGGCCATCGACGGGCGCGGCGCCAACCTCGATGCGCTGCTGGCGAACGAGGAGTTCCGGAAGCTGGCGGCCTCCGCCACCATCAATGCCTCGCACGGCGTGGTGATCGACGGCAGTTCGGTCGTGGCCGGCAATGGCCGCAGCCTCTCGGTGAGCGGCACGATGGGCAGCGCGGGCCTGCAGCTCGACTTCCTCGGGGTGCCGGTGCCGCCGCCGGCCGGGCTCGACGAGGACCTGACCGCGGCGGCTGTCTGGATCCGCGCCGATGGCGAGGGCCAAGGGCTGCGCGCCGACGGCGGCCAGGTGGTCGTCGACGGCCGCGATGGCGACGTGCTGCTCGAGCGCGGCAACCAATCCAACGCCCTGCTGAGCGCTGCGAGCGCCACCGGTGCGGGCGGCTCGGTCAGCGTGACCGGCCGCAACATCTACGCCGGCAGCTTCTCCGATGGCGAGGGCACACTGGCCGACGCGAGCGGCGCGGCCGGCGGCGGCAGCGTGCGCCTCGAAGCCACGGTGCGCAGCGCCGACAACAGCGGCGGCATGCTCTCGGTCGATTCCAGCCTCGCGATCCGCGCCGACAACACCTCGGCCGCGGGCGACGGCGGCAGCATCGTGCTGCTCGCGGGCAACAGCCTGCGCGCGCACGGCAGCCTTTCGGCGCGGGCCGGCGCGGGCGGCGGCAACGGCGGCTTCATCGAGACCTCGGGTGCGGCGCTCGACCTGCGCGGCATCCGCGTCGATGCGGCGGCACCTGCGGGCCTCGCGGGCCAGTGGCTGATCGATCCGTACGCGATCTCCATCGTCAGCGGCACCGCCGCCGGCTCGCTGCCGACCAACCCCTTCGATCCGGTGGCCGCGTCGGTCATCCAGGACGGCGACATCAATGCCGCGCTCAATGGCGGCGCCAACGTGAAGATCACCACGGGCACCGGCGGTGCCGGCAGCGGCAGCATCTCGCTGGCCAACGACGTGCTCGTCGACTACGACGGCGCGTCGGGGCCGCGGACCTTCGAGCTGGCGTCGGCTGGCAGCATCCAGGCCAACGGCACCGGCACGGTGATCCGCTCGTCCGGCGCGGGTGCGCTCGACGTGGTGTTCGACGCGGGCGTCAACGCGGACGGAACGCCGTCGGGCAACAGCGGCTTCATCGTCTACAACGGCAGCATCGACACCCGCGGCGGCGACGTCACGATGACGGCGCACGGCAATGGCACGTCCACGAGCGGTGCCATCTTCATGGGCGATGCGCAGGTGCAGACCGACGGCGGCGCCGTCACGCTGTTCGCCGGCCAGCCCGGCGCGCCTACCGGCTACATCACGCTGGCCGACACCGTCATCGACACGCGCGTGGGGCAGAGCGATGCCGGCGCCGGCGGCGACCTGCAGATCGCGGGCGGCAACGTGACCCTGGCCGGCGTGAACCTCGCCACCTCGACCGGCGATATCGACATCCGCGGCAGTTCGGCCGACTGGCAGAGCGGCGTGGTCATCACCGATGGCCGCGCGCCGTCGACCATCTCGACCACCACCGGCAGCATCACGGTGCAGGGCGTGGCGCGGCGCCAGGCCTCGTCCACCTTCGCGGGCGCGCACGGCGTGCTCGTCAACGGCGGCAGCAGCATCACGAGCGGCAGCGGCGACATCGTGCTGCGCGGCTACAACTTCAACAATGCGCCGACCACCGGCGACACCGGCGTGCGGCTCGAGAACGGCGCGCGCCTGGCCACCACCGGCGGCGGCGACATCGAGATCAGCGGCGCTTCGCAGAACGGAGGGGCGGGCGTCTCGATCGAAGCCGGCGGCGGCGTCAGCGGCCCCGGCGCGCCGCCCAGCGTGCAAGGCAGCGGCAACGTGGTGCTGCGCGCCATCAACGACGGCAGCGCCGATGCGATCGTGATCGGCGCGCCCGTGAGCGCCGCCAATGCAATCAACCTGCGCCCGGGCGGCATGGATGCGAACTTCGCGGCCTTCGATGCGACCGGCGCACCGATCGTGCTCGGCGGCGCGGGCGGCGGCGGCTTCTCGGTGTCGAGCGGCGAGTTCGCGCAGCTCTCGGCCCCCACGATCGTGGCCGGCAGCAGCACGCACGCGGGCGACATCACCGTGGCCGGCGCCATTGCCACGCCGGGCGCGCTCACGCTGCAGAACGAGGGCGGCGGCAGCATTGCGCTGAACGGCGCGGTCACGGCCGCCACCGTTGGTCTGCTCGCGGGCGGCAACATCGCGCAGTCTGCGGCCGGGGCGATCACCGCGGGCACGCTGCTGGCGCGCTCGGACGGCGGTTCGGTGGCCCTGGACTCCGCGGCGAACGACGTCGGCACCGTCGGCGGCGGCGCGGAGGGCGGCTTCCGCTACGTCGATGCGAATGCCGTCACCATCGGTCCGGTGGCCGCCGCGGGGTTCGACCCCGCCGCCAACCTGCCGACCGTCGCCAGCGCCGGCTCCATGGCCGCCAGCACGGTCTTCGTGCGCACGCTCTCGGGCGACCTCACGCTCGGCGCCAACGTGAACGCGGCCAGCACCGACCTCGTCGCGGCCGCGCGCTTCCAGAACCCCGGCGCCTTCGCGATCGGCGGCGGCAACTGGCGCGTCTGGGCCGACACCTGGATCGGCGAGACGCGCGGCGGCCTCGCGGGCTCCGGCCCGCTGCCCAACCTGTACCACTGCGCCTACCTGGGCCTGTGCACCGTGACCGTGCCGGCCGGCGACAACCATTTCATCTACGCCCGGCAACCGGTCGCGACCGTGACGATCGGCGATGCCTCGCGGCCCGCGGGCGCGCCGAACCCGAGCTTCACCTACAGCGTGACCGGCTTGATCCTCGGCGACGACGCATCGAGCTTCAGCGGCACGCCCGGCACAGCGGCGAATGGCGCGAGCCCGCCGGGCACCTACCCGATCGACGGGGCCTTCGCCTCGGCCGCCGGCTATGCGGTGAACGTGGTGCCGGGCGAACTGCGCGTCGATCCGGGGCCACCGCCACCGCCGCCGCCGCCACCGCCCGTGGTCTTCGAGCGACCCGACCTGCCCTCGGTGGACGTGGTGCGCGAATTGCCATCGACCTACCTGTACGACCGCAACATCGGCCCGGCACCGATCTGCCTTGCGACCGGCCCGCTCGACGGCGACCGCGCGTCGCAGGACGGCGACGTGCTCGCGCGCGAATGGACCCGCGTGCGCTCGCGGCCCAACCTGCTGAGCTGCGTGAACACCGAGCGGCGCAATGGCTGCGCGGACTTCTGACGCTGAGCGCGCGCGCAGCGCTCAGCGCGGCCCGCGCGCGCTCACGATGAAGAGCTGCGACATCAGGTCGGCGAGCAGCTGCAGCTGCGCATCGCCTTCGGCCAGCGGCGCATGGCGATAGGGTGCTGCACGGGCCTCGATGTCCTCGAGCGGCCCGGCGAAGAACATGCGCCGCAGCGCTCCGCCGAGCGCGTCGTAGGCGGGCACGCGCGCGCGGTCGTCGATGGTGCTCGTGGCTTCGCTGCCGATCCTGGGCGTGGCGAGAAAGGGCGCGAGCACCGCGGCCTGCAGCCGCCCCGCGGCGATCAGCCGGTTGAGCGCCATGTCGAAGGCGAGCGCCGGGCCTTCGGCCAGCGCTTCGCCGAGCAGCGCGGGCAGCGTGCGCCGGCCGCGCGGCGTCACGAGGTAGGCGGTCGCGCCCCAGTTGTAGAGGTCCGCCGCCTCGAGGATCTCGATGCCGCCGATGGCATCGCGCGGCGCCTGCGGGTCACTCGGAAGGTGCTTCTGCAGGCTCTGCCAGAGCCCGAGAAGGGCCGGCGCCGAGGCATACGGCAGGCATTCCAGGAACACCAGGTCGCAGCCCGCGAGGCGTGCGAGCGCGTTCTCGTCGCGCAGCAGCGCAGGCAGCGCGCGGCTCAACTGCACATCGTCTTCGAGCACGAGGAAGAAGCCGTCGGCGGGGGCCGATTCGATCGCCGCCACATGCGAGCGGAAGCACGCATGCTCGCGCCGGCTCACCGCGCCGGCAGGCGGCAGGTCCTCGATGCCGGTGGCCTCGAAGCGCGCGATGGCGCCGTGCAGGCCGAGCGCGCGCAGCTGCGCCGCCATGGTGTCGCGCCGGGCGGTGCTTTTCTGCAGGTTGATGAAGCAGCCGTTCATGCGCGTGACCTCGCGACGGGGTTGTGGTGGTGGTACGGCCCATGACCGAAACCTGGCTCAGCGTGGTGATGCCGTTCTACCGCAAGCTCGCGGAGTTCGAGCGCGTGGCCGCGCGCAACGCGCCGTTCTGGGCCCGACCCGGCATCGAGGTGGTGATCGCGCTCGACGAGCCTTCGGAAGAAGAGAGCCTGCGGCGGCTGCTCGACCGGTTCGCGCAGGTGCGCTGGAAGCTGCTCGTCAACGACCGCCCGCACGAATGGCGCCCGCCGTGCCGCGCGATCAACGTGGGCGTGCGCCTCAGCACCGGCCGTTTCGTCTTCGTGCATTCGCCCGAATCGGCCTACGTCGGCGATGCGCCCGCGGTCGCGCTGCACGCGGCAATGGCGGGCGAACGCCATGTGGCGATCGGGCGCGTGGGCTTTGCGCGCTTCGATGCGCTCGACGCGGCTGACGGCAACCTGGACGCGGCCTTCGCGCAGCAGGTGCCCGAGGCGCTCTACCTGCGCACCTTCTACGGGTCGTTGTGCTGCGCGCGCGTGGCCTTCGACGCGGTGGGGGGCTACGACGAACGCTTCGACATCTGGGGTGGCGACGACGACGACTTCCGCGTGCGGCTCGAAATGGCGGGTTGGCAGCTGCAGGCCTGCGCATCGCTCAAGCTGCTGCACCTGTCGTTCGAGCCGCGCAACGGCGCCGAGCGCTTCGACCCCGACAACGACTGGCGCCGCTGCACGCCGGGCGCGCCGCGCGCGAACCTCGCGGCCGACGGGCGCGAGGACGCCTGGGGCCGCGACTTCGGCCGCGTCGCGCGCGACGACACCGCGCACGCGCCGCACCCGGACGCCGCACGGCGAGAGGCTGCGCCCGCGTGGCTGGGCGCAGCGCCGGCGAGCTTCGCGATGGGGTCGCGCCGCCAGTGCGAGGTCTGCGCACGCATGCTGCACCACGAGCCGGCGCCGCCGTATTTCTGCCCGTACTGCAGCCGCGGCGCACCCGAGCGGCTCATTGCGCGCCCGCGCATCGTCTGCGTGATGCAGCTGCGCAACGAGGCGGGCTGGATCGAGGGTTGCCTCGACCACCTGCGCCCGCACGTCGACGGCTTCATCGCGCTCGACGATGGTTCCACCGACGGCACCGCCGCCATCCTTCGCAACGAGCCGAAGCTGCTCGAACTGCTCGCCAACCCGCCAGCCGAGCCGCACCACTGGGACGAGCCCGGCAACCGCCGCCGCCTGCTCGAATGCGCGCGCCGCCACGGTGCAGGCTGGGTGCTTGCCTGCGACGCGGACGAGCGCTTCGAGACGCTGTTCCTGCGCCACCTGCATGCGATCGTCGATTCGCTGCCCGAGGACCGGCTGGCCTGCCTGTCGCTGTCGCTGCGCGAGCTGTGGGATGCGCCCGACCGTTTTCGCGATGACGGCGACTGGGGACGCCAGACGCGCGCGATGCTGTTCCGGCTGCCGCAGCAGATCGCGTTCGACGCCGCGCCCGCGCTGCACGGCCAGCGGTTCCCCGATGCGGTGGCACGGCATGGTGCGATGTACCGCAGCTACTACCGCGTCTACCACCTGCGCATGGTGCGGCGCGAGGACCGCATCGCACGGCGCGAGCGCCACCGTGCGCTCGACCCCGGCGCACGGCTGCAGCCCATGGGCTACGACCATCTCGCCGACGAAGGACCGGCGCTCTGCCTCGCGCTGGTAGCGCCCGGCCGCGGCTACGACATGGCGACGCTGCCGCCGGCGCTGCAGGCAGGCGAGGCTGCTCAAGGCACCCCTGCCGACAGCGTGCGCGCGAAGTCGCCGCGGTAGGTGTGCGTGCCGGTGTGCGTGAGGCGCGAGCGCGTGTCCACATGCACCTTGCCGCCGATCGACTGCCAGCGGCGGCAGAACGCAAAGTCTTCGCTGAGGTAGCGGCCATGGCCGGGCTCGGCCCAGACATCGAAGAAGCGGTAGTGCGGCCACGCCGCGGCCACCGGGTCGTCCATGCGGTCGGGCGTGTAGCGCAGCTCGGGCATGGCTTCGGCCAGCCGCTCGAACACGGCACGCTCGATCAGCATGAAGCCCGTGGGTGCGTCGAGCACCTCGAGGAAGCCGTCGGGCTCGACCCGTGCGGCCGTGCCCGGCGCGGCAAGGTTGACCGGGAACACCGCATGCCGCGCCTCGAAGTCGTCGCGCGTGCTGCCCGCCGGCAGCGGCGCCGCCAGCCCGGCGCGCGGCCAGCCGTCGTCCTTGTGCGGATAGACGCCGGCCACCACCGGTCGGCCCGCGCACAGCAGGCGCAGCGCGTCTTCGGGCGCGAAGCCGATGTCGGCATCGATCCAGAACAGGTGCGTCCAGCGTGCGTCGGCCATGAATTCCGCCACCAGCCGGTTGCGCGCGCGCGGAATCAGGCTGTCGCCATCGAGAAAGCGTGCCTGCAACGCGAAGCCGTGCTGCCACGCGGCATTGACCAGGCCGAGCAGGCTGCGCACGTAGTCGCTCGTCATCGAGCCGCTGTGGCTCGGCGTGGCGATGAAGGGGCGGATGGTCTTCAGCGCGTCGGTGTCGAGCATGGCGATCCTTTCAGGCCGGTGCGTGGCGCCGCGTGGAAAGCAGCGCCCGCAGCTTGGCCGGCGCGACCGGCTTGGTCAACAGCATCACGCCGCCGCGGCGCAGGCGCTGCAGCACCTCGGGGCCGGTGGCGCCCGAGACCAGCACCGCGAGCGCATCGGGCTGCAGCCGCTTCGCCGCCGCGATCACGTCCATGCCGTCGCCGTCGCCCGCGAGCTGCAGGTCGCACAGTACCGCATCGAAGCGCAGGTCGCCCGTGCCGAGCCGCGCGATCGCCTCGGCGCCGGTGGCGATGCACTCGACGCGGCAGCCCCACTGCTCGAGCAGCGCGCGACTGCCGTCGAGGATCGCCGGATCGTCGTCCACCACCATGCAGTTCAGCCCCGCAAGGGGCGCCGCGGGCACCGGTGCGGGCTCTTCCTCGGGCGTGCTCGCCTCGGCGGCCTGCACCGCCGGGAGCGTCAGCGCGAAGGTGCTGCCGGCCTGCAGTGCCGAGCGCACGGTGATGCGGGTGCCGAGCAGCGTGGCGATGCGCGCACAGATCGCCAGCCCCAGCCCGAAGCCTCGCCGGCGGTCGCGCTCGGTGTTGGCCACCTGATAGAACTCCTCGAAGATGCGCCCCTGGTGGATGGGCGCGATGCCCACGCCGTTGTCGCGCACCTCGATGCGCACGCCGTCGCCGCCATCGTCGGCACGGCCGCGGCGCGCAGCCACCAGCACCGTGCCGCCCGGCGGCGCATGGCGCAATGCGTTGGACACCAGGTTGCCGACGATCCGCTGCAGCAGCGCCGCGTCGCTGCGCACGGCCAGACCGCGGTCGCTCCAGCGCAGCCGCACGCGGCTCTCGGCGGCCGTGGCGGCATGCTGCGCATCGAGCTGGTCGAACAATGCGGCCAGCGACACGCGGGTGATCGCGGGTGTCAGCACCTGCGCATCGAGGCGCGAGATCTCGAGCAGGTCGTCGAGCAGCACGCCCATGAACTCTGTGCTCTCCTGCAGGCGCATCATGGCCGGCCGCTGCGCCGCGCTGGCGCCCGGCAGCAGGCCGTCGATGAACAGGCCCATGGCATGCAGCGGCTGGCGCAGGTCGTGGCTCGCAGCGGCGAGAAAGCGCGCGCGGGAGAGCGCCGCCTGCTCGGCCTCGGCCATGCGCTGCAGCGCCACCGCGGTGGCTTCGCGCACGCGTTCCTCGCTCACCTGCCGGTTGTGCTGCAGGCGCTCGGCCAGGCGGTCGATGTCGCGCGCGAGCACCGCGAGCTCGTGCGCACCGGCGGAGGGCGCCTGTGCGGACGCGATGCCGCCGCCGTCGCCCACGCCGCAGCGCGCCTCGAAATGCCCTGCCTCCAGCGCGGCCACGGTGCGCGACACGCGGCGCAGCGGCCGCGCCACGGTGCGCGCCATGTGGCGCACCGAGGCCCAGGCCGCGAGCAGCGCGACCAGCGCGATGCCGATGCCGGCGATGAGCGAACGGCTGCGCTCGCGCGCATAGGCCGTGGTGTCGCGGAAGGTCTGCACCAGCCCGATCGGGGTGTCGCCGGCGGCCGTCGAGCCTGCGGGCGCGAAGGCACTGGCGCGCGAGGCTTCGCGCAGCGTGACCGGCGACGTGAACATGCGCAGCTGAGCGAGCGGCGAGGTCCTGGGCCCGGCCGTCACGTACACGCCGGCGCTGTTGCTGATCTCCACGCGCATCACCTGCCCGCCGCGCAACGCAGCATTCGCCACGTTCTGCAGCGCCGGCACGTCGCCCGCATAGAGGCTCAGGTCCGACATCGCGGCCACCTGGCGTGCCACGGCCTGGCCCTCGGCGTCGAAGGCCGCCTCGAGCGTCTGCAGCCGGTGGTGGGTGAACCAGCCGGTGAGCGCCAGCGCCACTGCGGCGCACGGCACCACGCCGAGCCGGAACAGGTCGCGCTGCAGGTTGCCGCGCACCAGTAGCGTGGGCGCGGACGATGGTGAAGCAGGCGGCGGCGGGTGCGCGGACTGCGCGCCTTCGGACGGCACCACGTCGCTCATCGCGTGGCGGTGATCCGCTCGGTCAGGTCGCGCTCCTGCGGCAAGCGAAGCCCGAGTCCGCGTGCCACCGTGGCGTTGACGCGCACCGACGGCGGCGCGGCCGATTCCACCAGCGGGACGTGGTTGCTTGCGCTGCTGCCGTGGCCCGCGAGCTTCTGCCCGAGCAGCTGCGCCTGCTGCGCCAGCTGCGCGGGCGTCGAGACGGCCGCGGCCAGACCGCCCGATCGCACCAACCCTTCGCTCGCGCCGAACACCGGCAGCCCCGCGCTCGCGCCCGCGCGAAGCACCGCCAGCGTGGCCGCCTGGTTGTCGCCGATCAGGTCGGGCAGCACCATCAGAGCGTCGCTGCGCGGCACCACCGCGCGCAGCGCCGCGGCCAGCGAGCGCGCGTCGGGCGCGTATTCGACCTGCAGGTCCCACGCGGGCTGGCCGCCCTGGGCCGCGGCACGCTGCAGATCGCGCACCAGCGGTTCGGATTCGGGCGTGGCGACCACGCCGAGGCGCGGCTTGTTCGGCAGCACTGCGGCCACCAGCGCCAACTGGTCGGCCATGGCCGGGTCGCGCAGCAGCACGCCCACGCGCCGGTCGCCGCGCCGCAGCGCCGGGGCGCTGGCGCGCAGGTTCTCGTACTCGAGCCGGCTCAGCATCGCGAGCAGCAGCGGCTGCTGGCCCGGGCGATCGAGCGCGGCGCGCGCAGCGGGCGCGCCGACGGCCATCGTGAGGCTCGTGTCGGCCGGGGCCGGCGTGGCCGTGCGCAGGCTGCGCGTGCGCACGCCGGCGTTCACCGCGCGCTCGGGCTCGGCGCCCGCTGCGGCCACGGCGCTCTCGACGCCCGACTGCGCTACATCGGCCGCGCCGGGCAAAAGCCGCACCAGCTCGAAGCGCCCGCCGGGCGCCTGCGCGGCGCGCATGTGCTGCACGAATTCGGTATGCGCAGGCACCTCGTCGCCCATCAGCACCGTGAGCCCGGCGGCACCCGCGGCCACGGCGGCGAACGGCGCCATGCACAGGGCCAGCGCGAGGCGGACGCGCCAATGCCGCAGCCGTTTCCGGAGGAACGAGATGAAAGGGTTCACGGCAACAGGCATGGGGATGACTTCTGCGGCAAGGGCAGAACCCCAATGTACGGAAGGCCCCTGGTTCGCGCGATAAGGCGGAGGGCTTATGTCGACGCCCGGCGTGCGGCGGGAGCGTGACGGAAGGCCGCGCCGCATCGGCCGCCTGGCCTATGCCCGACGGTCAGCCGCTGCCTCGGCCTGCCTGCTGCATCACCGCCGCCCGCTGCGCCAGGATCGCCTGCCGCAGCACGCGCGGCGAGACCGGCTTGTAGAGCACCGCGATGCCGGCCTCCGCCACTTCGCGCAGCCGGTCGGGCTTGGTCTCGCCGGTCACGAGCAGGCGTGCGGTGGCGGCGCCGATGCCGCGCGGATGGCGCTCGAGCGCGGCGATCACGCCGAGGCCGTTGTCGCCACCCTGCAGCAGCAGGTCGCTCACCACCACGTCGGGCGGCTCGGCCCATGTGTCGGCCAGCGCGAGCGCCTCGGCGCGGGTCTGGGCCGCCATCACTTCGGCGCCCCAGTTCGTCAGCACCACCGAGAGGCCTTCGAGGATGGTGCGCTCGTCGTCGATCACGAGAATGCGCAGGGGTGCGAGGCCGGCGTCGTCGTCCTCGGCCGCGCCCGTCGCGGAGGGCGCAACGGGTGCCGCGAGCGCGGCCGGTGCCGAGCGCACCAGCACCCGCACGCAGGTGCCCTTCTGCGGCCGCGACGTGAGTTCGACGCGCGTGTTGAGCAGCTCGGCCAGCCGCTGCACCGTGGCGAGCCCGAGGCCCATGCCGCGCTGGCCGCGCGGCGCATTGCGGCCGGTGGGCTCGACCTGGTAGAACTCCTCGAACACGCGCGCCTGGTGCTGCGGTGCGATGCCCACGCCGGTGTCGACCACCTCGATGCGCACGCCCTTGCCGCGCCGTCGCGCACCGACCAGCACACCGCCTTCGATCGTGTGGCGCAGCGAGTTGGACACCAGGTTGTTGAGGATGCGCGAGAGCATCACGTAGTCGCAGCGCACCCAGAGGTCGGTCTTGCGCACCACCAGGCGAAGGCCCTGCTGCTCCGCGACCGGGCGGAAGTTGCGGCTGATCTCGTCGAACAGCTGGTCGAGCGCGAACTCGGCCCATTGCGGCTGCAGCACGCCCGCGTCGAGCTGCGAAAGGTTCAGCAGTTCAGAGAACAGCCGGTCGAGCGAATCGACGCATTCGCGGATGTGGCCGATGCGCTGCAGCCGCACCGGGTCGGTCTCGCCGTTGGCGAGCCCGTCGGAAAACAGCGTGAGCGCGTGCAGCGGCTGGCGCAGGTCGTGGCTGGCTGCGGCCAGCAGGCGGGTCTTGGCCTGGCTCGCCACCTCGAGCTGCTGGTTCTTGCGCGCGAGTTCGGCGGTGGCATCGGCGATGCGGCTTTGCAGCAGCCGGTGGCTTTCGGCGAGCGCACGCGCGGCCTGGTTGAAGCCGTGCTGCAGATGCCGTACCTCGGAGGTGCCTTCGATCGTCACGCTCGCGGACTCGCCCGCGCCGAGCCGGTCGACGGCCTTGCCGAGCGCGCGGATCGGCTCGCTGATGCGGCGCGCGGCCCACCAGCCGGCCAGGCCCACGCCCACCAGGCTGGTGGCCAGCACCAGCACCACGTTGAGCCAGACCGAGCGCCGCGCCTGCTGCACCGCTTCGAGGCTCATCTCGACCATCACCTTGCCGCCCGGCTGGCCTTCGTCGCTCACGATCGGCACCACCACCTGCAGGCCATCGCCGCGCGCGCGGTCGACCGTTTCGGAGTTGGCGACGATCTCGCCGTCCTCGGACCAGATCTGCACCTGCTGCACATGCGGCTGGTAAGTGCCCGACTGGGCCGTGCGCTGCAGCGCTCGGCGATCCATGCGCACCAGCGGCGCCTGCGCGGCCGTGGCGACCTGAAGCGCCACCGTCTGCGCATTGGCACGCATCAACTCGGTCAGGTTGTCCAGGTGCTGCCGCGTCAGCACCGTGATCGCCGCGAGCGTGGCCGCCGTGGCCGGCACCATCGCCAGCAGGATCAGCTGCTGCGCGAAAGTGAGGCGGGCCAGCCCGCGCAGGACGCGGAAGTTCCATTTCATGGGTGTATCCAGCGCCTGGAAGTCAAGCCCATGGGCACCTTGGTTGGGCAGAAAGGAGGAAAAACATCGCGAAAATGCCGCCTATTTGTGTATTTGATATCTAATTGCGTCCGCTTCCGCTCATGTTAGACCGCTGACCCGCGTTGGCGCCACGTTGTCTTCCCGTCCGATCATGCTGGCCTTCCCACGTTGCCGTCGCCGCTGCCTCCTAGGGCAGGCCGCCGCCTGGCTGCGCCGGGGCGCCGCAGCGATCGCCTTCGCGGCCGGCCTGCCGCTGCTGGCCGCGGCCGAGCCCGTGCAGCCAGCCGAGTCGCCGGTGCGCTTCGGCATCCTGCCGCTCGGCGGTGCCTTCGAGTCGCGCAGCGACTGGGACCCCCTGCTCGCCGAGCTGAGCCGGGCCATCGCGCGGCCGGTGAGCGTGCTTTCGGTCAATTCGTACGAGGCGCTCGAGCAGGCCATCCGCGACGACAAGGTCGACATGGCGTTCCTGTCTGGAAAGATGGCGCTCGACGCCGTGACCCAGCGCCGCATGAAGGTCGTGGCGCAGGTGGTGCGCCACGATGGCCTGCCCGGCTACCGGGCGCTGCTGCTGGCGCGCCGCGCCCCGCCCTTCAACACCCTGAAGAGCCTGCTGGCCGAACCGGAGCGCTGGCGCCTCGCGCGCGCCGAGCGGCAATCGGTGTCGGGTTTCATCGTGCCGCAGCTGCAGTTCTTTCTGCCCAACCACATCGCCATGGAGACGCGCTTCCTGAGCGAGATCGTGGGCACCCACCAGGCCACGGCGCTCGCGGTGGCCAACAACGAGGCCGATGTGGCCACCAACAACACGGCCGATTTCGAGCGCTTCAAGCAGCGCTTTCCGGCCGAGGCCAAGCGGCTGCAGGTGCTGTGGGAGTCGGACCTCATTCCCCATGCACAGATCGTGATGCGGCGCGCGTACCCGCCCGAGCTGCGCAGCCGGGTGCAGGCGTTCCTCGTCGGCTACGGCCGCGCGAAAGGGCCGCAGGGCGATGCCGAGCGCGCGGTGCTCAAGTCGCTGCACGACCTGGCGGGCTTCGTGGCCGCGGACAACAGTTCGCTGCAGCCCGCCGCCAACCTGGCCCACCAGCTCGCGAAGCAGAACGCCATGAACGCGCAATGGGTCAACGAGGCCGCGCGCCAGGCACGCCTCCTGCGCCTGGACCGCAGCTACGCCGAGCAGTCCGCCGCCCTTCAGGACGCGCTCCCCGGTCGATGACCATGCCGGGCTCGGCCTTGCGACGCTTTCTGCTCGCCCCGCGCCTGTTGGCGGCGGGGCTCGCGCTGGTGGCGGCCTGTGCGGCACCGGCGGCGCAGGCCGAGCGCACGGAAGTGCCCGCCCGCCCGGTGCGCTTCGGCGTGCTGCCGCTCGGCGGCGCGGTCGAGTCGCGGGCGCTGTGGATGCCGCTGCTCGACGACATGACACGCGCGCTGGGCGTGCCCGTGAGCGTGCATTCGGTCGCGTCGTACGCGGAACTCGACCGGGCCATCCAGCGCGACGAGATCGACATGGCGTTCCTGTCGGCCAAGATCGCGCTCGACGCGGTGATGCAGCGGCGCATGACGGTGGTGGCGCAGATCGCGCGCCGCCCCGGCATGCCGACGCACCGCGCGGTGCTGTTGACGCGCCGCAGCGGCGAGCCCCGCACCCTCGAGGCGGTGCTCGCCGAGCCCGAGCGCTGGCGGCTCGCGCGCGGCGACAGCCGGTCGGTCACCGGTTTTCAGGTGCCGCAAAGCCAGCTCTTCCTGCCGCACGACATCGCGATGGAAACCCGCTTTCGCGGCGAGATCATCGGCACCCACCAGGCCACGGCGCTGGCCGTCGCCAACGGCGATGCCGACGTGGCGACCAACAACACGACGGATTTCGAACGCTTCAGGGAGCAGTTTCCGGTCGAGGCCGCACGGCTGCACGTCGTGTGGGAATCGGGCCCGCCGCCGGGCGCGCTGATGGTGCTGCGTCGCAGCTACCCGGCCGCATTCCAGGCCAGGGTGCAGGCCTTCCTGGTGAACTATGGCCAGGGCAAGGGGCCGCGCGCCGAGCCCGAGCAGGAGGTGCTCAAGAACCTGCGCGCGGCTTACGGCTACGCCGCGGCCGACAACAGCGCACTGCTGCCGCAGGCGCAGCTCGAACACCAGCTCGGCAGGCAGCACGCCATGGCCGCGGCGTGGGTCGACGAGGCCTCGCGCTCGCGGCGCCTGCAGCGCATCGAGCAGACCTACCGCAGCCGGCGCGAGCGGCTCGGCGCGGCGAGCACCGACACCGCAGCGCGCTGAGCCCCAAAAAAACGCCGCCACTACTCCCTTCGCCGTAGCTCCAAAACCCGGCGTCTAGGCCGTTAGGCGGATTTGCCCGCCGCGCGCCGCGCCGGAAACTCCCAGCTCTTCGGGCAGCCCTTGCCTTTGACGGAGTGCGGATGAGTTGGCGAACAAAAGTGGTCTGGAGCGAGGGGATGCTGCTGCAGCCCCAGCACCTGCAGCAAAGCGAGCGTCATGGCGACCATGCGCGGCATGTGCTGCTGCGCTCGACCACGCCGTACGCCTGGGGCTTTGCGGAGGTCGAGATCGATGCCGCGGCGCTCACGCTCGGCAAGCTCGCGCTGGTGCGCGCGGTCGGCATCTTCGGCGACGGCACGGTGTTCGACATGCCGGCGGTCGATCCGCTGCCCGAGCCGATCGACATTCCATCCACCATGCGCGACGAGGCCGTGGTGCTTGCGCTGCCGCTGCGCCGCGCCGGTGCGCGCGAGGCCGATGCCGAGGAATACGAGGAGCTGGTGCGCCACCGCGTGCTCGAGTCGGAAGTGCCCGACTCCAACACCGCCGGCGAGCGCACCGCGATGCTGCAACTCGGACAGCTGCATACGCGCCTGATGCGGGCGAGCGAGGCGACCGATGCCTGGACCACGCTGGGCGTGGCGCGCGTGGTCGAGCGCCGCGTCGACAACCAGGTGCAGCTCGACCGCGCGATGCTGCCGCCGCTGCTCGACGTGGCGGCCCATGCGGTGATCCGTTCCTGGCTCGACGAACTGCTGGGCCTGCTGCGCCAGCGCGGCGAGGCGCTGGCCGGGCGCATGACGCAGGGCGGAACCGGCGGCGTGGCCGAGATCGCCGACTTCATGCTGCTGCAGACCGTGAACCGCAACGAGGCGGTGTTCGCGCACCTGGCGAAGAGCGCGATGCTGCATCCGCGCGAGTTCTTCGCGCAGGCGCTCGGGCTGGCCGGCGATCTCGCGAGCTTTCGCGATTCGCGCCGCGTCACGCGCTTCGGCCCTTACGTCCACGACGACCTTGCGATGAGCTTCCGTCCGCTCATGGACGACCTGCGGCGCAGCCTTTCGATGGTGCTCGAGCAGTCGGCGATCCGCATCGACCTGCACGACCGCAAGCACGGCGTGCGCGTGGCGGTGGTGGCCGACGTGGAGCTGCAGCGCAACGCCACCTTCGTGCTCGCCGTGAACGCGCACATGCCGAGCGAGGCGCTGCGCGCGCGCTTTCCGACGCAGGTCAAGATCGGGCCGGTCGAGCGCATCCGCGACCTGGTGAACCTCGCGCTGCCGGGCGTCACGCTCACGCCGCTGCCGGTGGCGCCGCGCCAGATCCCGTTCCATGCGGGCGCCAATTACTTCGAGCTCGAGACGCGCAACAGCGACCTGTGGCGCCAGCTCGAACAGTCGGGCGGCATCGCGATGCACATCGCGGGCGACTTTCCGGGCCTCGACCTGGCTTTCTGGGCCATCAGATCATGACCACTCCCGACCCCTTCGCGGCGTTCGAGTCCGAGCGCACGGTCATCAAGCCCAAGCCGCGCACGCCGGCGGGCAGTGCGCCGGCCGCGGCCGCGCCGCCGCCATTCATGCCCGCGAGCGATCCCGCACCGGCCGAGGTCGGCGAGATCGGGCTGCTCAATCCGCTGGTCTCGGCCGCGGGCAAGCTGCTGGTGCTTACGGCCAAGCTGCGCAACTTGGCGCAGCCGCCCAACGTGCCCGCGCTCAGGGCCTCCACCGCCGAGGAGGTGAATCGGTTCGATACCGCGGCACGCCGCGCGGGCATCGCCAACGAGACGGTGCTGGCGGCGCGCTACGTGCTCTGCACCTCGCTCGACGAGGCGGTCGCCAACACGCCCTGGGGCGTGCAGGCCGGCTGGAACAAGCAGAGCCTGCTGGTGCAGTTCCACAACGAGACCTGGGGCGGCGAGAAGGTGTTCCAGCTGCTCGCCAAGCTCGCGCAGGACGTGCCCACGCACCGCCATCTGCTCGAGCTGATCTACAGCGTGCTCGCGCTCGGCTTCGAAGGCCGCTACCGTGTGGTCGACAACGGCCGCGCGCAGCTCGACTCGGTGCGCCAGCGCCTGGCCGACCTGATCGCCAAGGACCGTCCGCCGCTCGAGGCCGAGCTCTCGCCGCACTGGCGCGGCCAGGGTGCGGGCATGGTGCGGCTGCGCGAATCGCTGCCGCTGTGGGTGTTCGCGGCCGGCTTCGCGCTGCTGCTCGCGCTGGCCTGGTTCGGCCTGCGGCTCGCGCTCAACCACCGCTCCGACACCACCTATGCGGCCGTCTCGAGCCTGCGCGTTCCCAACATCCAGATCGCGCCGCCGGCCACGCCGGCCAAGGCACCGCGGCTCGCGCGCTTTCTCGAGCCCGAGATCAAGCAGGGCCTGGTCACCGTGACCGACGAGGCCGACCGCAGCACGGTGCGCCTGCGCGGCGATTCGTTCTTCGGCTCCGGCAGCGCCGAGCCGATGGCGAGTTCGCTGCCGGTGCTGCGCCGCATCGGCCAGGCGCTGGCCGAGGTGAAGGGCGACGTGCTCATCACCGGGCATTCCGACAACCAGCCGATCCGGTCGTTACGCTATCCGTCGAACTGGCATCTGTCGGCGGCCCGCGCCGATGCGGTGCGCGGCGCGCTCACCACGCTGGTCGAGCCGGCGCGCATGCGCTCCGACGGCAAGGCCGATGCCGAACCGGTGGCGCCCAACGATTCGCCGGCGAACCGCGCGCGCAATCGGCGCGTCGAGATCGTGCTGCTGGCCGGGCCCGAGCAGGTGGCTGCGGCGGGGGTGACGAAATGATCAAGAAGCTATTCGGTCTGGTGTTCAGCCCGCTGCTGCTGACGCTGGTGGCGTTGGTGGTCGTCGCGCTGCTGATCTGGTGGATCGGCCCGCTCGTGCGCATCGGCGAACTGGCGCCGCTCGAGACCGAGCTCTCGCGCGGCGTGCTGATCGGCCTCGTCGTGCTCGCCGTGGTGCTGCGCGTGCTGTGGCGTCGCTGGCGCGCGCGCCGTGCGAGCCAGTTCCTGACCGATGGCCTCATGAAGCCGCCTGCGCCCAAGGCCGGCGCGCCCGTCGACGGCGAGCAGAAGATCCTCGACACCCGCTTCACCGAGGCCGTGGCCACGCTCAAGCAGATGCGGCTGCATGCTGCGGGCAAGAAGCCCGGCTGGCGCGACTGGCTCTCGATCTCGGGCGGCAGCTACCTGTACGACCTGCCGTGGTACGTGTTCATCGGCGCACCGGGCGCGGGCAAGACCACCGCGCTGGTCAACTCGGGCCTGAGCTTTCCGCTCGCCGAGAAGTTCGGCCCCGGCGCGATCCGCGGCGTGGGCGGCACGCGCAACTGCGACTGGTGGTTCACCGACGAGGCCGTGCTGATCGACACCGCGGGCCGCTACACCACGCAGGACAGCCACCAGGCCGAGGACAAGAGCGCGTGGGAGGGCTTCCTGGGCCTGCTGCGCAAGGTGCGGCCGCGTCGCCCGCTCAACGGCGTGTTCCTCACGGTGAGCGTCGCGGACCTGCTGAGCCAGGGGCCCGAACAGCGCAGCCAGCTCGCCGCGTCGATCCGGGCGCGGCTGCTCGAACTCGACGAGAAGCTCGTCACGCGGCTGCCGGTGTATGTGCTCGTCACCAAGAGCGACCTGCTCTACGGCTTCACCGACTACTTCGACGACCTCGGCAAGGAACAGCGCGCGCAGGTTTTCGGCTTCACGCTCGCGGCCGACGAAAACGTGCAGGCCGACGAGAAGGGCCTGTCCGCCGCGTTCCACCGCGAGTTCGGGCTGCTGCACAACCGCATCAACGACGGGCTGATCCCGCGCATGCAGCGCGAGACCGACGGAACGCGCCGCGCCGCGATCTTCGGCTTTCCGGCGCAGTTCGGTTCGGTCGGCGGAATGCTGTCGGACCTGCTCGAGCAGGTGTTCACCGGTTCGCGCTTTGCGCAGCCGCCGTGGGTGCGCGGCGTCTACTTCACCAGCGGCACGCAGGAGGGCAGCCCGATCGACCGCGTGATGGGCAGCCTTTCGCGCAGCTTCGGCATCGAGCGCGCGATGCTCGCGCCGCAGAAGTCGAGCGGGCGCAGCTACTTCCTGACCGCGCTGCTGCGCGACGTGGTGTTTCCCGAGCAGCGCCTGGCCGGCGCCAACGTGAAGCTCGAGCGCCGCCGCCACACGCTGCGCATGGCCGGCGTTGCGGCCATGACGCTGGTCACGCTCGGGCTGCTCGCGGGCTGGGGGTGGAGCGCAATGAAGAACATGGACTACCTGCGCTCGGTCGAGGCACGCGTCGAGCCCGCGCGCCAGGCGCTCGCGGCGCTGCCGTCGCGGGTGCAGAACCTGGTCGAGGTGGCGCCGGTGCTGCAAGGCCTGCGCGACATCTGGAAGACGCCCGACAACCGCCAGGGCGAGGCACCGCTCGCGATGACGCTGGGCCTGTACCAGGGCGACAAGCTCGACGCCGCCGCCATGCTCACGCACCAGCGCGCGCTCAACGACGCCTTCCTGCCGCAGATCGCCAAGCGTGTGGAGGACCAGCTGCGCACCGCGCAGCGGGACAACCTCGAATACACCTACGAGGCCCTCAAGAGCTACCTGATGCTCTACCAGCCCGAGCACTTCGATGCCGAGGCGCTCAAGGCCTGGATCACGCTCGACTGGGCGCGCAGCCTCGACCGCGGCATTCCCGAGGACCAGCGCCTGGCGCTCGAGAGCCAGCTCGACGTGCTGATCGCCCAGGGCCCGCCGCGCTCGCCGCTCAAGATCGACGACAACCTGGTGCGCAGCGTGCGCGCGATGCTTGCAAGCTACCCGCTCGAGCAGCGCGTGTTCAGCCGCCTCAAGCGCCAGCGCGCCACCAAGGACATTCCGGCGTTCAGCATCGCCGCCGCCGCAGGCCCCTCGGCGCCGCTGGTGTTCGAACGCATCAGCGGCAAGCCGCTGACCGAAGGCGTGCCGGGCATGTTCACCTATGACGGCTACCACAAGCGCTTCCAGAACGAGGTGGTGGTGCTCACCGGCCTGCTCGCGCAGGAAGACCCGTGGGTGCTCGGCCAGGACCGCAGCGCCACCGACCGCCTGCGCGACGCGGCGGCGATCGGCGCGCTGACCGATCGCGTGCGCCGGCTGTATCTGGCCGAGTACGTCAAGCAGTGGGAGGCGCTGCTGGCCGACGTGCGGCTGATCCGCGTCACCGGGCTCGAGAAGAACATCGAGGCCGCGCGCATCCTCTCCGGCGTGGGCTCGCCGCTTGCGAACTTCCTGCGCGCGGTGGTGAAGGAAACCACGCTGATCCCCGCCGACCAGCCCAAGGACGTGGTGAGCAAGGCGAGCGCCACCGTCGCGAGCACGCGCAAGGGGCTCGAAGACCTGTTCGGCGGCGATCCGACCCGGCCCGTGGCCAGCGGCAAGCGCATCGAGAGCATCGTCGACGACCGCTTCGAGCCGCTGCGCCGCCTCGTCACGCCCGTGGCGCCGGGCCAGCCCGCGCCGCTCGACGATGCGTTGAAGCTCTTCAACGAGGTCTACGTGTACCTCAACGCGGTCGACACGGCCGTGAAGGGCCGCACCTCGCCGCCGCCCGGCGACGTGGCCGGCAAGCTCAAGTCCGATGCGGGGCGCCTGCCCGAGCCGGTGCGCACCATGGTCGAGAACCTGAGCCAGACCGGCGCCGCGCAGGCGCAGGTCGCCGAGCGCGGCAACCTGAGCCAGGACCTGCGCCCCGTGACCGAGTTCTGCAACCGCGCGATCGCCGGGCGCTATCCGTTCGTGGGCAGCAGCAAGCGCGACGTGCTGCCCGAGGACTTCGGACAGATGTTCGGCGCCGGCGGGCTGATGGACGACTTCTTCCAGAAGCGGCTCGCATCGCTGGTCGACACCAGCACCCGGCCGTGGCGCTACAAGCCCGTGGCCGAGCGCGGCGCCATCACCACGCAGGCGCTGGCGCAGTTCGAGCGCGCCGCGCGCATCAAGGACATCTTCTTCCGTGCCGGCGGCCGCGGGCCGTCGATGCGGCTCGACTTCAAGCCGGTGGAGATGGACGCCGGCATCACGCAGTTCATCCTCGACGTGGACGGCCAGCTCGTGAAGTACGCGCACGGCCCCGTGGTGCCGATGGCCGTGCAGTGGCCCGGCCCGAAGGGCAGCAACCAGGTGCGCATCCAGGTCAGCCCGCCTTCGGCCACCGGAAGTTCGGGCGCGGCGGTCGACGGGCCGTGGGCGCTGTTCCGCGCGCTCGACGACGGCCAGCTCGAGGCCGGCGATGCGCCCGAGAAGTTCTTCATCACCTTCCAGATCGGCCCGCGCAAGACGCGCTTCGAGGTGACGACCAACAGCGTGCAGCATCCGATCCGCTTGAAGGAACTGCGCGAGTTCTCCTGTCCGGAGGGCCTCTGATGATGACGATGGAGGCCGCAGCGTTGCCCGGATGGTTCGGCAAGTTGCCGGGCATGGGCGACTTCGCGCACCGCCGGCTGCCCGCGTCGTTTCGCGATGCGTGGGACCCGTGGCTGCAGCAGGGGCTCGCGCGGCTGCGCGACCGGCATTCGGACTGGACATCGCACTACCTCGAGGCGCCGGTCTGGTGTTTTGCGCTCGGGCCGGGGGTGGCCGGTGAGGACGGCTGGATCGGCGTGATGATGCCGTCGGTCGATGGGGTGGGGCGGTACTTTCCGTTCACCGTCGCGGTGCCGTCTGCGTCGCTCGCGGCGGGGCTGCCATGGTGGGCCTGTGCGACGCGGGCCGCGCTCGAAGGGCTCGACGGCGACCTCGATGCGTTGCGGTTCGATGCCGTGCTGGGGCGGGTGTTTGCTTCGGGTTTCGTCTCGGGGGCGGCGGCTGGTTCGCTGGCGATGCCTGCAGCGGGGGAGTCGCTCTGGATGGCGGATCCTGCTGTAGACGATTCGATGCGGATGCTGGTTCGGGGGTTGCCGCGCGATGAGGCCTTCGAGGCGTTGTTTCTCGGGGGGCGGGAATGAGGCGGGTTGCTCGTTTTCGTTGCCGGGGCCGGGTCTCGCCCCGGCGGGCGAGCTACTTTCTTTTGCTTCGCCAAAAGAAAGTAGCCAAAGAAAAGGCGACCCTGCTGTCTGTGTCCCTTCGCTTCGCTACGGGCAACCTGCGGTGCTCGGCTCCGGCGGGGGTCCGCAGAACTCGCTTCGCTCAAACAGCTGCGGCCCTGATCCCGCCTCCACCTGCGCTCCTCGGCACAGCCAGAAGGGGGTGGGGAACCGACGGGCCATCGCTGCGCTCGGCCACCAACGCGAGCGCGCGCAGCGTGCTCGCTTGCGCCGGGGGCCGAGCGCAGCGACGGCCCGCATGGTCTCCAAGTCCCCTCTGGCTGCGCCGAGGAGCGCAGTGTTTCGCGGATCAGGGCTCGCAGCTGTTTGAGCGAAGCGAGTTCTGCGAGACCCCGCGAAACGCGAGCACCGCAGGTTGCCCCGTAGCGCAGCGAAGGGGTCGCAGACAGCGGGGTCGCCTTTTCTTTGCTTACTTTCTTTTGGCGAAGCAAAAGAAAGTGAGGCCGCCGTCGGGCGGACACCCCGGCCCCGGGAAACAACCGCTCAGCCTGCGCCAACAAGGAGCCCGTCCATGACCGACTCCAACAAAGACGAAGAAGACCGCACCCGCGTCGTCAGCAGCCGGACCGACGCGCCGACCACGCTGGGCGACACCGCAGCCACCGTCATCACCGCCGGCACACCCGTCACAGCCCCCGCCACCGGCACCCACGAAGCCGGCCTCCTCCCCGTAGCCAGCCGCCTCGCCGAATTCGAGATCACGCGCGTCATCGGCCAAGGCGGCTTCGGCGTGGTCTACGAAGCCTGGGACCACACGCTCGAGCGCGTCGTCGCCATCAAGGAATACCTGCCCACCTCGCTCTCCACGCGCCAGCAGGACGGCACCGTCGTGCCGCTGTCCGAGCGGCACCGCGAGACCTTCGATCTCGGCATGCGCAGCTTCATCAACGAAGCGCGCCTGCTCGCGCAGTTCGACCATCCGTCGCTGCTCAAGGTCTACCGGTTCTGGCAGGAGAAAGGCACCACCTACATGGTGATGCCGTTCTACCGCGGCGACACGCTGCGCCAGGCGCTGGTGTCGATTCCCGCGGGCGTGGACGAGGCCTGGCTGATCCGCATCATGGACGGCGTGACGCAGGCGCTCGCGGTGATGCACGGTGCCAATTGCTACCACCGCGACATCGCGCCCGACAACATCATCTTGCTCGAAGGCTCGGGCCGGCCCGTGGTGCTCGACTTCGGCGCCGCGCGCCGCGTGATCACCGACAAGACGCAGGCGATCACCGTCATCCTCAAGCCGGGCTACGCGCCGATCGAGCAGTACGCGGAAATGCCCGACATGTCGCAGGGCGCCTGGACCGATGTCTATGCGCTGGCGGCGGTGATGCACGTGGCGGTCTGCGGTCGCGCGCCGCCGCCTTCGGTGGCGCGGCTGCTTTCCGATAGCTACGTGCCGCTCGCGGGCAACGAGATCCTGCGCGAGCGCTACAGCTTGCGGCTGCTGCAGGCGATCGACGCGGGGCTGGGCGTGCGGCCGGAGGCGCGGCCGCAGTCGATGGCCGAACTGCGCGCGGCGCTCGATCTCGAAGTCGGCACCAGCATCGCGCCGACGCCTCGCACCTCGCCGGCATCGCCCGGCGCGGGCGCGATGGCCCAGGCCGATCTGCCGACCACCATCGGGCGTGGCAGCAAGGCGATGGCACCGGCACCGGCACCCCGGCCGCAAGGCCGCGCCGACGGCGGTGGCGGCAGCGGCAAGACCGTGGCCACGATCGCCTCGGTCGCGCTGCTTGCCGCGGTGGGTGCCGGTGGCTGGTGGTGGCTGCGCGGCGCAGCCGACGCGCCTGCCGATGGCGGCAGCGGAGGACAGGCCGTTGCCGTGGCGCCCGCGCCGCCGGCCGACACGGGCGACAGCGCCGTCGAGGCCCCACCGCCGCCGCCGCCGCCACCGCCCCCTCCACCGAAGCCCCGCACGCCGCTCGAGTCGCTGCGATCGCTCGCGGCCGGCGCGGCGCCGGGCTTCGGTGTGGCGGCGGTGCCGGCCAAGGCCGAGGTCGCGATCGGCAAGGACCGCCTCGGCTTCGAGATCAAGAGCCAGCGCGACGGCTTTGCCTACGTGTTCCTGCTGTCCAGCGGGGGCGAGATGTTCCTCTTGTTCCCGAACCTGCTCGACAAGCACAACAAGCTCACGGCCGGCAACGCGCTCTCGCTGCCGCGCGCTTCCTGGCCGATGAACGCGGGCGGACCCGCGGGCACCAACCATTTCGCGGTGCTCGTGAGCGAGCACGAGCGCGACTTCGGCAACGCGGGCGTCCAGAACGACGGCGTGTTCCCGCAGTTCCCGCTGCCGGTGCTGGCAGCGCTCGAGGCCAACCGCGGCACCGGACCGTCGCCACTGCTGGGCAAGCCGATGTGCGCGCCCGGCGTCCCCTGCAACGACGCGTACGGCGTCGCGAATTTCAAAATCGTCGAGAAGTAATCGTCTGCAGGAGGAGGGCCCGCCGGGCCCTCTTCTGCCGACATGGAGGCTTTCATGAACACACGGTCGCCGATCTTCGTTCCCGCGCTTCGCTGGGCCACCGTGGCCGCCGCCGCGCTCGCGGCAGGCTGCGCCAACCTGCCGTACTTCGGGCGCAGCGCCGACGGGGCCGCTGTTGCTCCCGCCAGCGCGCCCGCCGCGTCCGCGGTGGTGGCCGCCGCCCCACCTGCGCCTGCACCCGCCCCCGCGCGGCCCCCGCCAGGCGCAAGCGTGGCCGGCCAGGCGCGCACCTTCTCCACCCAGCTGGCCACCTACACGGCGGTCAGCTTCGATGCCGTGCCCGGCTGGCGGCGCGACGATTTCTCGGAGAGCTGGCCCGCCTTCCTCACGAGCTGCAAGGTGCTCACGGGCCGCGGCGCCGAATGGAAAGACGTGTGTGCGCGCGCGCTCCGGGTCGACAGCCGCAACGACGTCGCGATCCGCGGCTTCTTCGAGCAGGAGTTCTCGGCCTACCAGATCCGCGACGACGACCGCCGGCCCGACGGCGTGGTCACGGGCTACTTCGAGCCCGAGATCGCGGGCAGCCGCACTTACGCGCCGCCCTACATCTACCCGGTGTACGGCCAGCCCGAAGACATGCTGTTCGCCGACGCGCGCAAGCTGCCGCGCGGCAACGGCACGGTCGCCGCGCGAGTGCAGGGCCGCAACGTGCTGGTGCAGACGGGACTCAGCACGCGCGACATGGGCGCGCCCGGTCTCTATGCGCTCGACCTCTCGGCGATCACGCGCGACACGCTCGACCGCAAGGTGCGCCTGCGCGTCGAGGGCAAGCAGCTGCTGCCCTACTACACGCGCGAAGAGATCGAGACCAAGGGCGCGCCCAACGCCAAGGTGCTGGCCTTCGTGAGCAGCGCCACCGCCCTCTACGAGATGCAGATCCAGGGCTCGGGCCGCATCCGCCTGCCGAGCGGCGAGGTCGTGCGCGTGGCCTATGCCGAGCAGAACGGCCAGCCTTTCCGCCCGACGATCGCCAAGGCGCCCAACGGCAAGCCACGCAGCGCGGTCAAGGTGCGCGGCTCGTCGATCGAGCTGGAGCTCGATGACGGCGATGACGACGAGACCGATGGCGTCGAGACCGGCGTGATCCGCACCCGCGGCTTCACGCTGGCGCGGCCCGTGACCAGCGGCGCGGTGGTGGTGCCGGGGCGCCGTGCGACCGGCCGCGTCGCCGGCTCGGGCATCACCGACCCGAGCTACGTCTTCTTCAAGGAGTCGCAGTCGCCTGAGGGTGGCCCGGTGGGCGCGTTCGGCGTGCCGCTGTCGGCCGGCCGATCGATCGCGGTCGATCCGCGCAGCACGCCGCTCGGCTATCCGGTGTTCATCTCCACGCGCACGCCGCGCACGGGCGAGCCGATGCAGCGGCTGACCATTGCGCAGGACACCGGCGGTGCGATCCGCGGCGCGGTGCGGGCCGACTACTTCTTCGGCAACGGCCAGCAGGCCGCAGCCAATGCGCGCCGCATGAAGGAGCGCGGCCAGCTCTGGATCCTGCTGCCGCGCGGACTCGCGGTGGCGCAGGCGGCCGCGTCCTCGGGGATCCGCACGCGCGGCGCGGCCGTGGGCGCGGACCTGCCGCAATGCCTGGTGCCCACTGAAGACATTTGCGTCGACGATTGATGCACAACGCCTGCCAGTCCGTCCCTGCAGCGGCCCGCGCAGCGCGGCCCCTTCGGGAAACACCGCGGAACCGGCTTTGCCGGGCCGCTGGTGTTGCCCCCGGAGAGGGGGAGGGCGAAGCGACACGCAGTGCGCGAAGCCTGGGGGAGAGCCAGTGATGCAGGAAACGCTGTCGTCCGCGCAAAGCACCGAGCTCGTGCGCCTTTGGCGCCGGCGCCAGACGCTGTCCGCAAGCGACATGGGCGCCATGTACCGCATCGTGGGCGATGCGCTCGTGGCCTGCAATCCGCCCGAGCTGCAGGTGCTGGGCGAAGGCCGCCAGGAGCTGGTGGCGCAATTCATCTACGTGAAGGTGCTGCGGCTCGATGCCGATCCCGACGAGGCCGACGAGCGCGCGGGCCACAGCGCGCCGTCGAGCGCCTTCGCGCTGTGCGCGTACTTCCGGCGCTACCTGATCGACTGCACGCGTGCGAGTTCGTTCCGGCGCAAGCTCTCGATCGGCGACCAGGTCACCGAGGCACAGCTCGAGGAGGCGCTCGGCGCCGACGAGGACATGGACGCCTGCCTCGCGGAGCACGGCCTGAGCGCCGCCGCGGTGCAGCAGGCGGCACGCGCCTTCATTGCGCAACTCGACGAACCCGAACGCCTGCTGCTCTGCGAAGGCTTCGGCAGGGAGGCCGAGGGCGGGCTCTCGGGCATCGCGTCGCGCCACGCCATTGCGTCGTACCACTACCGTGCGGGCCGGCTCGGCCTGGTGCACAAGCGCGAGGCGCTCACGGCCGACTACGCCAAGACCCGGCTCGGCGGCTGGCTGCAGCAGACGCTGGGCATCGCGATCGAGCGCGAGAACATGGCCGCGATCCTGCAGGTTTTCAAAATCCTCGGCGCTGAAGCGTCTTATGCCTGAAGACATAGCCATTCAGGAACAGACCGCCATGCCGACCACCGAACTCTGGCCCCCCCTCAGCGTCATCCGCAGCGCGTTCGAGGCGCCGGGTGCCGTGCCCGCGCCGCCTGCAGCCGACACGGCGGCCGTCGTCGCGATACCGCACCGCGCCACGCCCGCGCCGCCGCCCGATGCGCCGCGCGCGGTGCTCGACCTGCTGCTGCCGCTCGCCGAACTGGCGGCGCGCCGCGAGGCCGTCGCACGCCGCGCCTTCACCGCGCGCTGGGCGCCAGGCCGGCTGGTGAGCGTGGTGCACGAAGGTCGGCTGCTCGGCGTGCTGCTCGACCGCTGCGTGCAGGGCAGCGTGTGGCAGGGCTGGATGGCCGCCAGCGAGGCCGACTGGGCCGGCGCGCACGACGTGCTGCTCGAGCCCGGGGACGAGCCCTTCGAACCCGCCTTCGGACTGGTCCAGGCCTGGAACGTGGTCACGCTCGAACCGAGCCCGCAGCTCTGCGCGCGCGTGCTCGGCGAGGTTTCGGCCACGCGGCTCGCCGCCATCCGCGCGGTGCACGACGAATGGGCCGCCCAGGCGCCGCTCGGCATCGCGCCGGCGCCGGGCCACATCGCCTTGCGCACCGCGGGGGGCGTGTTTTCGGTGCTGTGCGGAACCCCCCTCGGCGCCGACGATCCGCGCGCCGACTACCAGGCGCTCTACCGCACCGCCGCGGCGCAGCTTGGCACCGCGCTGCAGCCGCAGGCCGTGGAGGGCACGCCGCGCGCCAGGCCGCAGCCGCGGCCCGAAGGCGGCTGGTGGGGCAGCATCCGCCGCTGGTTCGGTACGGAGGGCTGGATGCGGCCCGCGCTCGGCGTACTCGCGCTGGTCGTGGTGGTGCAGAACGTTGGCCTCTTCGGCAGCCGTGGCGATGAAGACGACGCGGTGCGCTTCCGCAACCTGCCCTCCGCGCCCGCCGCCGCGAGTGCCGACCTCGTCGTGCGCTGGAAGGACGGCGTGCGCGTGGACGAGGCCGACCGGCTGCTGCAGGCGGTGTCGGCCGAAGTGGTGGGTGGGCCGGGCAGCAACGGCGTCTGGCGCCTGCGCGTGCCCGATGTCGAGCAGAGCCTGCAGTTGCTGGCTGCGTCGCCGCTCGTCGAGACTGCCGCACGCGCGACGGAGCGGCCATGACCCGTGGCGCACGGCTCCCCGTCTTGCTCCCTCCCCCTCTGGGGGAGGGCAGGGGTGGGGGCCCGCGGTGCTCGATCGCTTCGCAACTCCTGCAATGCCTGCTGCTGATCGCCGCCATGCTCCTCCTCGCACCGCAGGCCGCCGCCGCCCAGCGCGCATTGCTCGTCGGCGTCTCCGAGCTCGTCAACCAGCCGCAATCGCTCTGGCTCCAGGCCCCGCGCAACGACGTGATGCTGATGCGCGACGCGCTGCTCAAGCAGGGCTTTGCGCCAAACGACATCGTGCTGCTCGCCGACGGCGTCGAGGGCGCGGCGCTGCCCGCGTCGCACGCCATCCATGAGGCGCTTGGCCGGCTGCTCGCGCAGTCGAAGAGCGGCGATTTCGTGCTCCTCTACTTCTCGGGGCATGGCACGCGCTGGCGCGATGCGGCCAAGCGCTACCAGGAGCCCGATGGCCTGGCCGAGAACTTTCTCGCGCGCGACGTGCGCGGCACCGTGGGCGCGCAGGCCGCGCTCTCGGGCGGGATGCGCGACGTCGACTTCGACGCCTGGGTGGAGGCCTTCCTCGCGCGCGACGTGTTCGTGTGGTCGGTGTTCGACACCTGCGCCGCCACCTCGATGACGCGCAGCACCGCGGCCGCGCCGGCCGTGGCCGAAGGCCCGCCCGACGACGAGGTGCGCTGGCGTGGGCTGCGCACCGCGCAGCTGCAGGCCGCTGCCGCTGCCGCATCGCCCGCCGTCGCTGCAGTGCCCGCGCCGCCCGCGTCCGAGCGCGTGCCACGGGCGCGCTACGTCGCCTTCTTCGCATCGGAAAGCCACCAGATCACGCCCGAGCTCCGGCTGCCGCGCCAGGGCCGCCACGCGCGGTCGCAGGGCCTTTTGACCTGGGCCGTGGCGGGCGCGCTCGAGCGCCGGCCCGCGACCTGGCGCGAACTCTTCGATGGCGTGCTCTCGGTCTATCCGCCGGTCATCGACGAGCTTGCGCAGCGCTTTCCCACGCGCGAACTGCCTTCGCCAGTGGCCGAGGGCAACCTCGATGCACCGCTGTTCGCCAACGGCGCGGGCGCGGCGTCCACGCGCCCGGCCTGGCGCGCGCAGCGCAGCGGCGACCAGCTCGTGCTGCAGGCGGGACTGATCGATGGTGTGCAGCCATCGCAGGAACTGCGCGTGAGCGCCACGCTCGACGACGGCACCCAGCGCAGCGCCCCGTCGCGGCTGGCGCAGGCCGACATCGACAGCGCGCGCCTGCCGGTGCCCGCGCCACTGCGCGACGTGCCGGGTGGCGCGCTCTGGAACGTGTCGCCGCTCGCCGCACCGGCCGCGTTCGCACTGCGCGTGCGCGGCCAACCGCAGCTGCAGCAGCGGCTGAACCTCGACTATCCCGCCTCGGTCGCACTGCTCGGCAGCGCGGGCGGCGATGCGGCCGAGGCGCCCGAGGTGCGCTGGACGGACCTCGGCGCCGCCGGCCACAGCATCGAGGTGCTCTCGCCCGCGCTCGGCGCCGGCACGCAGCTGCTGCCCAATGCCGCGGCAGCGCGCAGGCGCATCGCGCTGCTCGCGCGCCTCAAGTGGTGGAACCGGCTGGTCGCCATCGGCCAGGCGGGCGCCACGCCGGTCGAAGGCTTCGACGCCGTGCTCGAGGTGTGGCAGGGCGATCGCCTGCTGCGCAGCGAATCGGCGCTGCGTGCGGGCGCAGGCGGCCTGCTGCCGCTCGGCGACGGCGAGCGTGCCGCGCTGCATGTGCGCAATGCCAGCGGCCATTCGGTCGACATGGTGGTGGTCGGCGTCGACGCCGACGGGGCGCTGCGCGCGGTCTACCCCGACGACCCCGGCGCGACCAACCGTTTCGAGCGCGGCACGCGCGAGGCACCCGCGGCCAAGCGCTTCGAGCTGCCGTGGCTGGCGTCGGCCGGCGGCGCGCGCCTGCTGGTGCTCGCGACCGTGGCCGGCCCCCACACCGCGCCGCGGCTCTTCGGCGCCGCGCCGCTCGACACCGCCACGGGCGGGCTGGCGGGGCTTCGGCTTCGCGGCCAGCCCGCGCCCGACAAGGCGCGGCAGACCTATGCCGCCCTGGTGCGCTGGCCGGGCGAGGGCCCGGCCGCGCGATGACCGCACCCACCTACTTTTCTGCCATCAGGAGATCGACATGAGCTGGACTTACGACGGAAAACTGGACCCCGATGAGGCCCTGCGCCTGCTCGATCACCTCTCGGGCCAGTCGGGCAACGACTTCGCGATGATGATCGAGAGCAAGGGCTCGGCGATCGAGGGTGAATCCAAGCGCACCTACGAGGACGGCAAGCAGCGCATGGAGATCGGCGGCTACTCGTACAAGACCGACGTGATCGTGCCGCCGGGCGCGAGCAAGGGCAAGCTGCGCAACTACCCGTTCATCGTGATCCGTGACTGCGACGCCGCCACCGCCTCGATCGCGAGCCTGCTCAAGAGCCAGGACGCCGACTTGAAGGTCACGGTCTCGGTCTTCAAGGCCGGCGGCGACAGCTCGAAGGACATGCAGTCGCACCTGGAGTTCGTGATGGAGGGCGCGCGCGTGCAGTGCCATGCGATCGTCACCGGCGGCTCGCCCAAGCGGCCCTGCGACATCATCTTCTTCAGCTACCGCAAGCTCGAGATGCGCTCGGCACCGCAGCAGCAGACCGGCGCGCGCGGCGCCGTCAGAACTTGTACCTTCGTCGAGGCATAGGTATGAACGCCCCCCGAAGCGCCTTCGACGCCTCCCCCCACTGGGGGGCGCACCCAGCGGCCCGGCAAAGCCGGTTCCGCGGGTGCTCCCGAACGGGCCTCGCTGTCGCGGGCCTCTCGAATCCATGCGAGGAACCGACAAAATGACTGCCGCCGAACTCCTCAAGTCCGCCGACCCCGTCGGCGCCCTCAAGGCATTGAGCGACGACGTGCGCGCCAAGCCCTCCGACAGCAAGCCGCGCGTGTTCATGGCGCAGCTTCTGTGCGTTCTCGGGCAGTGGGAGCGTGCGCTCAACCAGCTGACGGTGGCCGCCGAGCTCGATGCGCTCGCGGTGCCGATGAAGCAGGTGTATGGCGAGGCCATCCGCTGCGAGGGCCTGCGCGCCGAGGTGTTCGCCGGCACGCGCACGCCGATGATCTTCGGGCAGCCCGACGAATGGCTGGCGCTGCTCATCGAGTCGCTGCTGCGGCAGGGGCGCGGCGAGGCCGACCTGGCCGAAGACCTGCGCCAGCGCGCGTTCGACGCGGCGCCCGCGGTCGGCGGGCGCATCGACGGCGTTCCCTTCGAATGGCTGGCCGATGCCGACATGCGCCTGGGGCCGGTGCTCGAGGCCTTCGTCAACGGCAAGTACTACTGGATTCCGTACGCGCGGCTGTCGCACATCAAGATCGAGCCGCCCGAGGACCTGCGCGACTGCGTGTGGATGCCCGCGCACCTTGCGTTCGAGAACGGCGGCGAGACGCTGGCGCTGATCCCCACGCGCTACGAAGGCAGCGAGCAGTGCGACGACGGCGAGCTGCGGCTTGCGCGCAAGACCGCATGGCGCGAACTGCGGCCCGAGGTCTGGGCCGGCCACGGGCAGCGCGTGCTCGGCAGCGACCAGGGCGAGTACGCGCTGATGGATGTGCGCGAGATCGTCTTCGCGCCGGCGGCCGAAGGATCGGGCGGTGGCTGACCTCAGCGCGCAGGAGCGCCTGCAGCCTTCGCTGCTCGACCGGCTGGTCGACGAGGCGCCCGGGGAAAAACGCGAGAGCGACGAGAAGCGCACGCTCACCAAGCAGGCGCTGCGCGCGGCGGTGCTGCGCGACCTGAGCTGGTTGTTCAATGCCACCGGCTACGGCCTCGCGATGGACGACCGGCAGTACCCGAACGCGGCGCGCTCGGTCCTCAACTACGGATTGCCTATGCTGTCTGGCCAGTTCACCTCGTCGGTCCAGCGTGTCAGCATGGAACAGGCTCTGAAGAACGCGATCCTGCAGTTCGAGCCCCGCATCTTGTCACGCACTCTCGAAGTGGAACTCGTCATGGATGGCCCCGCCCTCGACTCGCACAACAGCATCGGCCTGCAGATCCGCGGCATGCTGTGGGCGCAGCCCGTGCCGCTGGAGTTCCTCATGCGCAGCCGGGTCGACCTGGAAGAAGGACGCATCGAGATCGAGGACATGTCCAACCGGTAGCGCCCGCGCATGGACCCCCGGCTGCTGAACCTGTACGAGCAGGAGCTTCGCTACTTTCGCGAAAGCTCGGCCGAGTTCGCTCGCGCCTTCCCGAAGATCGCGCACCGCCTCGGCATCGAGGGCCAGGAAGTCGCCGACCCGTACGTCGAGCGGCTGATCGAGGCCACGGCCTTCCTGTCGGCACGCGTCAACCTCAAGCTCGACGCCGAGTACCCGCGCTTCACCGGGCACCTGCTCGACATCGTCTATCCGCACTTCCTCGCGCCCACGCCTGCGATGGCCGTGGTCTCGTTCGCGCACGATCCCGAGGACGCCAACCTCGCGACCGGCCCGACGCTGCCGCGCGGTGCGGGCCTGCGCGCACGCCAGGCCGTGGGCCAGAACACGTATTGCGAATTCCGCACCGCGGCCGCAATGCGGCTGTGGCCACTCGAAGTGCAGCGCGCGCAGTACTTCAGCTATGCGCCCGACCTGCCGCTGGCCACGCACCCGGAATCACGCGCGATCCGCGGCGGCCTGCGCATCCAGCTGCGCACCACCGCGGGCCTGAACTTCAGCCAGATCGCGCTCGACGAGCTGGTGCTGCACCTGGGGGGCGCCGAAGACGTGGCCTGGCAGCTGCACGAATGCGCGCTCGGCCGGCCGATCGGCGTGCTGGTGCGTCCGCTCGGCGCGGGCGGTGCGCTGCAGGGCGAGGTGCGCAGCCTGCCCGCGAGCGCCATCGGCGCGGTGGGTTTCGACGACGAAGAGGCGCTGCTGCCGGTCACGGCCACGGGTTTTTCTGGCTTTCGGCTGCTGCAGGAGTACTTCGCGTTTCCGCAGCGCTTCCAGTTCATCAAGCTCGGCGGGCTGCAGCCGGTGCTGTCGTCGATGCCGGTGGGGCAGGTCGAGATCGTGCTGCTGTTCTCGCGCGGCGACGCCGCGCTCGAAAAGCTCGTGAGCGCCGAGAACGTGCAGCTGCATTGCGTGCCCGCGGTCAACCTGTTCCACAAGCGGCTCGACCGCGTGCCGCTCAGCGAGGGCGTGAGCCAGTTCCACCTGGTGCCCGACCGCACGCGGCCGCAGGACTTCGAGGTGCACACCGTCAACGAGGTCGTCGGCCACGGCGCGCCGGGGGCGGACGCCGCTGCGGCCGAGCAGCTGTTCCGGCCCTTCTATTCGGCCTTTCACGGCACGCGCCACAGCCACCCGGCCTACTACACGACCACGCGCGAGCCGCGCATGCTGTCGGTGCGCCAGCGCACCGAAGGCAACCGCAGCAGCCATATCGGCTCCGAGGTCTACATGCAGATCGTCGATCCGCAGCAGGCGCCGTACGCGGGCACGCTGCGCCAGCTCGCGGTGTCGGCGCTGTGCACCAACCGCGACCTGCCGCTCTTGCTGCCGCTGGGCCGCGAGAACGACTTCGACTGCGTCGACTCCTTTCCCGCGCAGCGCGTGCGCATGGTGCGCGGCCCGTCGCGGCCGGTGTCGCCGGTGGTGAGCCAGGGCCTGGGCTGGCGCGTGCTCGACCATCTCGCGCTCAACTACCTGTCGCTGTCCGACAGCACGCCGCAGCAGGGCGCCGCGGCGCTGCGCGAGACGCTGATGCTCTACGCGGTGCATGGCGACGAGATGCGCCAGGGCCAGGTGCGCGGGCTGCTGTCGGTGAAGGCCAAACCCGTGGCGCGCCGGCTGCCGATGAAGGGGCCGATCGCCTTCGGCCGCGGGCTGGAGGTCACGCTCGAGGTCGACAAGGATGCGTTCCACGGCCACAGCGTGTTCCTGTTCGGCGCGGTGCTGGCGCGCTATCTCGCGCGCCATGTCGAGGTCAATCATTTCGTCGAGACCGTGGTCCGCGTGGCGGGCAAGGGCGAGAACATGCGCTGGAGGCCGCTGTGCGGGACACGCCAGATCCTCTAGCGGCCGGCGCCGCGGGCGCGTCGGCCACCCACGACGCGGTGCGAACGCGCGTCGATGCGGCGCTCGGCCAGTATTCGGACCAGCCCTGGGCGTATGACTACTTCGCGGTGCTGCGCCGGCTCGAGGCCGCCGCCGCGACCACGCCGCGCTGGGGCCGTGCGCTGCTGCCGGGCGCCGAGCCGGTGCGCGTGGGGCAGGAGCCGTCGCTGTCGTTCGCGCCGGCCGCGTTCAGCCGCTTCGAACCGGCGGCCGCGCATTCGCCGCCGCGGCTGCGGCAGCATTTCTTTGCCTACATCGGTCCCAACGGGCCGCTGCCGGTGCACCTGAGCGATTTCATCCGCGAGCGCAGCCTGAACCATGGCGACCCGACCTGGCTCGCCTTTCTCGACAGCTTCCTGCATCGCTTCTCGCTGCACTTCTACCGCGCCTGGGCGCAGGCTCGGCCCGCGGTGGCGCTCGACCGGCCGCACGAGGACCGCTTCCGGCTGCAGGTCGGCGCGCTCGTGGGCGTCGGCACGCCGGGGCGCATCGGCCGCGACGAAATCCACGACGACGCGCGGCTGCACTTCTCGGGCTGGCTCGCGCGCCGCGTGCACAACGCCGAGAGCGTCGAGGCGGTGCTGTGCAGCTACTTCGGCGTGCCGGTGAAGCTCGAGCGCTGGGTCGGTCACTGGATGGCGCTGCCGGCCGGCGAGTTCACGCGGCTGGGCCGCGGCGAGAGTTCGCGTTCGATGGGCCTGGGCGCCATGCTCGGCACGCGCGCCTGGGACCGGCAGCACCGCGTGCGGCTGCACATCGGGCCGCTCGATCTGGCGCAGTACCGCATGTTTCTGCCGACCGGCGATGCGCAGCCCGTGCTGCAGCGCTGGATGTCGCAACTGCTGGGCGACGAACTCGAATGGGATGCCGAGCTCGTGCTGCAGAAGGAGCAGGTGCCGCCCGCGCGGCTCGGCCAGCACCAGGGCAACGCGCCGCGCCTGGGCTGGATCGCGTGGCTCGGCGAACGCACGCGTTCGCGCGACGCGGCGGACGTGCGCATCGCGAGCCGAACCCCTGCCCGCAGCGGACGACAAAGCGAATCCGCGCCGCTGGCCTTTCAATGAAACCCCTTTCGTTCGTCTTGAAGAGATACGGAGTCCTCCATGAGTGAAATCAGCCGCACAGCCCTTTTCGGCAAACTGAATGCGCTGGCCTACAAGGCCATCGAGGGCGCGACCGTGTTCTGCAAGATGCGCGGCAACCCCTACGTGGAACTCGAGCACTGGTTCGCCCAGCTGCTGCAGGCGCAGGACTCGGACCTGCACCGCGTGATCCAGCACTACGGCCTCGACGTGTCGGTGATCGCCAAGGACATGACGGCCGCGCTCGACCGCCTGCCGCGCGGCGCCACCGCGATCAGCGACTTCTCGCCGCACATCGAGAACGCGATCGAGCGCGCCTGGACCTATGCCACGCTTCAGTTCGGCGAGGCGCAGGTGCGCACCGGCTACCTCGTTGTGGGCATGCTCAAGACGCAGAGCCTGCGCAATCCGCTGTTCAACCTGTCGAAGCAGTTCGAGAAGATCAAGCTCGAGGACTTGTGCGACAACTTCGCGAAGATATGCGACGCCTCGCCCGAAGCGCAGATGCGCGCGCAGGACGGCACGGGCTTGGGGCAAGGGGCGCCCGGCGAAGATACCGGCGCGATGGCGCCGGCCGCGATGGGCAAGGGCGACGCGCTCAAGAAGTTCGCGGTCGACCTCACCGAGAAGGCGAAGAAGGGCGAGATGGACCCTGTGACCGGGCGCGACGAGGAGATCCGCCAGATCGTCGACATCCTGATGCGCCGGCGCCAGAACAACCCGCTGCTCACCGGCGAGGCCGGCGTGGGCAAGACGGCGGTGGTCGAGGGCTTCGCGCAGCGCCTGGCGCGCGGCGACGTGCCGCCGCAGCTCAAGGACGTGAAGCTGCTCACGCTCGACCTTGGCCTGCTGCAGGCCGGCGCAAGCATGAAGGGCGAGTTCGAGCAGCGGCTGCGCCAGGTGATCGACGAGGTGCAGAGCTCGCCCACGCCGATCATCCTTTTCATCGACGAGATCCACACGCTGGTGGGCGCGGGCGGTGCGGCCGGCACCGGCGACGCGGCCAACCTGCTGAAGCCCGCGCTCGCACGCGGCAACCTGCGCACCATCGGCGCCACCACCTGGGCCGAGTACAAGAAGTACATCGAGAAGGACCCGGCGCTCACGCGGCGCTTCCAGGTGGTGCAGGTGCCCGAGCCCGACGAGACCAAGGCGATCCTGATGCTGCGCGGCGTGGCCAGCGTGCTCGAGAAGCACCACCGCGTGCAATTGCTCGACGAGGCCATTGAGGCGGCCGTGAAGCTGAGCCACCGCTACATTCCTGCGCGCCAGCTGCCCGACAAGGCCGTGAGCCTGCTCGACACCGCCTGCGCGCGCGTGGCCGTGTCGCAGCACGCCACGCCGCCCGAGGTGGAAGACTGCATGCGCCGTATCGAGGGCCTCACGGTCGAGCAGGAGATCATCGGCCGCGAGGAGGCCATCGGCATCGACGTGACGAAGCGTGCTGCGCAGGTGGCGACGCTGCTCGACGAGTCGAAGACGCAGCTCGTGGCACTCAATGCGCGCTGGCAGGAGGAGAAGGGGCTGGTCGACCGGCTGCTCGAACTGCGGGCGAAGCTGCGGGGTGGGAACAAGCCGGTGGACGCTTCACTCCCTCCCCCACCGGGGGAGGGTGGGGGTGGAAGCGACAACCGCGCGGCGCTGCTTGAAGAGCTGCATGCGCTGCAGGCGAAGATCCACGTTGTGCAAGGCGAGTCGCCGCTGATCCTGCCCTCGGTCGACGAACAGGCCGTGGCCTCGGTGGTGGCCGACTGGACCGGCATCCCGGTCGGCCGCATGGTCAAGAACGAGGTCGAGGCGGTGCTCAAGCTCGCCGACACGCTGAACCAGCGCGTCATCGGCCAGAAGCACGGGCTCGAGATGATTGCGCGCCGCATCCAGACCTCGCGCGCACGGCTCGACAACCCGCAGAAGCCGATCGGCGTGTTCATGCTCTGCGGCACCTCGGGCGTGGGCAAGACCGAGACCGCGCTCGCGCTGGCCGAGGCGCTCTACGGCGGCGAGCAGAACATCATCACCATCAACATGAGCGAGTTCCAGGAGGCGCACACCGTCTCCACGCTCAAGGGCGCGCCCCCGGGCTACGTCGGCTACGGCGAGGGCGGCATCCTGACCGAGGCGGTGCGCCGCCGGCCCTACAGCGTGGTGCTGCTCGACGAGGTCGAGAAGGCCCACCCCGACGTGCACGAGATCTTCTTCCAGGTCTTCGACAAGGGCTGGATGGAGGACGGCGAGGGCCGCATGATCGACTTCAAGAACACGATCATCCTGCTCACCACCAACGCCGGCAGCGAGCTCGTGATGAGCATGTGCCGCGACCCCGAGCTGCTGCCCGAGCCGAACGCGCTGGCCGATGCGCTGAAGGCGCCGCTCATGAAGGTGTTCCCGCCCGCGCTGCTGGGGCGCATCGTCACCATTCCGTACTACCCGCTGTCGCCCGAGATGATGAAGAAGATCGTTCGGCTGCAGCTGGGCCGCATCAAGAAGCGCGTGGAGACGAACCACGGCGTGCCCTTCGAGTACAGCGAAGCGGTGGTCGAACAGGTGGTCGCGCGCTGCCAGGACCCGGAGTCGGGCGGGCGCGTGATCGACGCGATCCTGACCAACACCGTGCTGCCCACCATCTCGGTCGAGTACCTGCAGCGGCTGGCGTCGGGCGGCGAGATCCGCCGCGTGGCCCTGGACGTGAAAGACGCCGACTTCACCTACGCCTTCGACTGATTCGCAGCTTCCGAGGCTTCCCACAAGAGAACCCCATGGCCGACCACGCGTTCCGCATCGAATCCGATTCACCCGCCAAGGACGACCTGATGTTCTGGCGCATCGTGGGCCACGAGGCGCTGGCGCGCCCTTCGACCTACGAACTCACGGTGCTGTCGACGAACAAGGCGATCGATGCCACGGACATTCTCGGGCGTGCGTTCGACGTGGTGATCGAGTTCGAGGACGCCGACGGCGGCGGGCACGAGCGGCACTGCCAGGGGCATGCGGTGCGCTTCGTGCGCAGCGGGCACGTGGGCCGGCATTTCGAATACCGCATCACGCTGCGCTCGTGGTTCTGGCTTTTGACCAAGCGCACCAACTCGCGCATCCTGCAGGACAAGAAGGTGCTCGAGGTGCTCGACGCGGTGTTCGAGGACAGCCCGATCAAGCGCTTCAAGAAGACCAAGGCCGGCAACGTGATCGGCACCCACACGCCGCGGCGCTACTGCGTGCAGCACCAGGAGAGCGACTACCAGTTCCTGTCGCGCCTGCTCGAGGACGAGGGCATCTACTACTGGTTCGATGCGCACGATGCGCCGGGCACCATGCACCTGTCGGACGCGAGCGACCTGGCGCATGAGAAGCTGCCGGTCGTCGACACGCTGCACTACGCGCTCGACGGCGCGAGCGAGGCGCGGCACGCAGAGATCACGCGCTGGGTGAGCGCGCGCCAGTTCGACACCGGCAAGCAGGCGTCGCGCGACAGCGACTTCAAGGCGATCAAGAAGAAGCTCAACCTCGAGATCGATGCGAGCGACGACCACGAACTCGCCGACTTCGAGGAATTCGAATTTCCCGGCGGCTACTTCAACGGCGACGACGGCGAGAACCGCACCAAGTGGCGCGGCGAAGAGCTCAATGCGCGCCGCGACCGGCACTGGGCCCTCACCAGCTGGCCCGACGTGGCCGCGGGGCGCAGCTTCAAGTTCGAAGGCGATCCCGACGGCACCCGCAACGGCGACTATGTCATTGCGGCCTGCACCTTCATGGTGAGCCACCACGGCTACGAGAGCGTCGACGCCAGTGCCGCGGCGCCCCGCCATGTGCATGCGGTGCTGGCCGAAGCGCTGCGAGACGATGCGGTGAACGCCGACACGCTGGAGGTGCTCGAGGACCTGATCGCCGGCACGCCCGTGCTCAACACCGCGCAGCCGGGCGCCAGCGCGTTCCTGATCACGGCGCTGCCGATGGAGCGCGCCTTCAGGCCGCCGCGCCTCACGCCACGCGTGACCATGCCGGGGCCACAGACCGCCATCGTGGTCGGCCCGGCGGGCGACGAACTGCACGTCGACGATCACGGCCGCGTGAAGGTGCACTTTCATTGGGACCGCTACGACGAGAGCAACGAGAAGTCGACCTGCTGGGTGCGCGTGTCACAGCCGTGGGGCGGCAAGGGCTGGGGCGGGTATTTCGTCCCGCGCATCGGCCAGGAGGTGATCGTCGACTTCCTCAACGGCGACCCCGACCGGCCCGTGATCGTGGGCCGCGTCTACAACGACGACCAGCCGATTCCCTACAAGTCGCCCACGCAGAGCGGCTTCAAGACCCGCTCCACGCCCGGCGGCGGCCCCGCGAACTACAACGAGATCATGTTCGAGGACAAGAAGGGCGCCGAGAACATCAACATCCATGCCGAGCGGAACATGAGCCGCAGCGTGGAGCTCGACGACTCGACCTCGGTGGACCGCGACCAGTCGGTGACGGTGAAGCGCGACCAGACCTCCACCATCGTGCGCAACCGCAAGACGACGGTGGAGAACAACGACACCACGGAGATTCGGCAGTTCCAGAAACTCACGGTCGGCAAGAACCAGGACAACCACATCGTCGGCTACCAGACCACGAACGTCGACATCGACCATGCGCTGCTGGTGAAGGGCCATCACAAGATCCAGGCCGACGGCAACCGCACCGACATCACGGGCGGCAACGAGACCCGCACCGTCATCGGCACGCAGACGGTCACGGTGCAGGGCGGGGTGAAGTACAAGGCACCGACCATGCTGTTCGAAGCCGGCCACATGGAGTTCAAGGTGACGGGCGCCAATTCGATGAAGATCGATGCCAACGCCGCACCCTATGCGGCGGCCTTCCAGAAGTACACGCTGGTGAGCAACACCGAGCTCAACATGGTGGCGGTGGGCAACATCAACACCGTTTCCGTGGGCTCGAACACCACGGTGCTGGGCCCGAACTCGAGTGGGTACATGGGCATCAACACCGACTTCAATCTCGGTGTGACCCGATCGACCTTCATGGGCCTGAGCATGGACAACGCGCTGGGCGTCGCCATGTCGAACTTCCTGGGCCTCAAGGTCGAGAACACGCTGGCCATCAGCATGGGCTCGGTGGCGGGACTGAACATCCAGCGCGACGGAACCTCGGTGCGGCAGGCGCCGTTGCATTCGATCATGCCCGGCGCTGGCGCCGGCAACGGCGACCCGGCGACCGCCTTGATGGCGAAAGCGGGGACTGCCGGGGCGGTCACAAGCCTGGGCTACGGCGCCGTGTCCTATCTCAGCGGCGCCGCGTCGTTCGGCGAGCAATACAACGATGCGCACAAGCTCCTGACGGAAATCCTGTCGAGCAATGACATCGACAAGATTCCGGGCATGCGCGGGCGTCTCACGCGCATGCGCAGCATGGTGGGCGAAAACCGCGACGATGCAGTGGTGACGGTAGGGACCTTGGGCGCGGGCGGCGTGATCTACGCGGCCCTTGGCTTGTTCCCCAATGCGATCGGCACCGAGCGCGAGGCCGGCGACCTGCTGGACCGCGACGACGCCGGCAATCCGACGCAGGAGTGACGCGAGCTCCACCGCGCGAGGCCACCATGCAAGTCGTCAAACCCCAGGCAGTCTGCCTGACCACCCGTCCGATCGAGTACCGCAAGCGATTCGGCCTGTGCGTGACAGCGATGCTGCACGTTCCCTTTGCTCAGGCCGCCGGCGGGACGCTCTGGGGCGAGCAGTCGGCATGGAACTTCATCGGCCACGAGATGTCGGTGCCGCTGGTGGACGAGGGGGTGGCCAAGCTCACGTCGGAGTTCCTGGTGCACGGCAAGGCCTTCGCGCCGAAGGACGCGCGGGGCGCATGTGCCGTGCGCGCGCGCGTGGGCAGCCGCAGCAAGAGCCTGCTGGTCTTCGGCGACCGCCGGTGGGAGGGCGTGAACGCGACCGCGCCCGCCGCGTTCGACGAGATGCCGATCGAATGGGCGCGCGCCTGGGGCGGGCCCCCGGAGCCGGGCAATCCGGACGGCGTCGGGGCGGCGCCGCAGGATGGGGTCCACCGGCTGCCGAACATCGAGCTGCCCGGCGATCCGCTGCGCCACCCCGACCAGCGCGTGGTGCCCGCAGGCTTCGGCGCGCGCGGGCCGATGCATCCCGAGCGTGCACGCTATCGCGGCACCTATGACGCGGACTATCTGAAGATGCACGCGCCAGGCTTCGCGCCCGACCTGGACTGGCGCTACTTCAACCTTGCACCGGCGGACCAGTGGTTCGATGCGCCTCTGCGCGGCGACGAGCCCTTCGCATTCGATCACATGCACCCGCAGAAGGCGTCGGTCGAGGGGCGTCTGCCCGGCCTGCGCGCACGCGTGTTTGCCGACTATCGCGCCGCGGGCGCCACCGCGCCGCGCCTGCGCGAAGTTCCGCTGCGCCTGACGACGGCCTGGTTCTTTCCGCATGCCGAGCGGGCGCTGCTGCTGTTCCAGGGGCTGGCCGAAGTGGCGCGGGACGATGGCGGCGACGTGCACGGACTGCTCGGCGCCGTCGAGCGGCTCGACGCGCCGCGCCCTGATCACCACTACCTCGACGCGCTCGCGCGCCGCGCCGATCCGCGCTGGGGCGGCATCGAATGCCTGGACGACAGCGACCTGCTGCCCGAAGGCCTCGATGCCGTCGACCCGGAAGCCGAGCGCGCTGCGGAGGCATTCGCGAGCCAGGGCCTGCAGGCCGAAGCACAACGCCGCCGTGCGGAAGTCGACGTGGCACTGGCACGCGAAGACCTGCGCGCCAGCGGCCGCGACCCGGACGCCCTGGGCGTGGTCATGCCCCCGCGCGAGACGCTGCCCACGCCGGCGCAGCGCGTCCCTTTTCTCAAGAAGAAGATCGTCGAAGCCGAGCAGCAGCAACTGGCGGCCATCGACGACGTTCTCGATGCCCTCGAAAGGGCGGCGGCCTCGTCCAAGGCGCATAAGGCGATGAAGCCGTTGCCGCACCGCGGGCCGCCAACGTTCAACGCCGACGTGGCGCTCGAGCGACTGCAGGCGGCCAACGCCGGGGCGACCGGCACCTTCGATCTGTCAGCCACGCGCGCCAAGCTGCTGCAGCAGGAAGCGATGGAGCGGGTGGGCTACCTGCAAGGCGCGCACGAGCAGTCGCCCGCACCTGCCATGGCGCCAGCGCAGGCGGCCACCCTGCGCGACGGGTTGAAGCAGGCGCTTGCGGGCGGGTTGCGCTTCTTCAGTGGCATGGACTTCACCGGTGCCGATCTCTCGGGCCTCGATCTGCGCGGCGTCAACTTCGCGGGCGCCTGGCTCGAAAGCGCAGACCTCACGAAGGCCAACCTGTCGGGCGCGAACCTCACTTCGGCGGTCCTGGCGCATGCCAGGCTCGACGGTGCCATCGGCATTGGCACTGTGCTGCGCGGTGCGAACCTGGGCCGTACCCGGTGGCAGGGCGCGGTGTTCGACGAGGCCGACTTCAGCGACACGCAACTCTCGCAAGCGGACCTCGGCGGCCTGGCACTGCGCCGTGCTCGCATCAAGGGCGCAATGCTCATCGGCACGCGCTGGGAGGGCGCCGATGCGCACGGCCTCCAGGCCCAGGAGCAACTTTTCTATCGCCTGGCGCTGCCGGGCCTGCGGCTCGGCGAAGCCGGGCTGGCGGGGTGTCAGTTCGTCGAGTGCGACCTCACCGGGGCGGACTTCCGCGAAGCGAATCTGGCGCAGGCCAATCTCGTGACCTGCCAGCTCGAAGGCGCACGCTTCGGCGGCGCGACCGGCGGCGGCATGGTCTTCGCGCAGCATTGCTCCTTGGCCGACGCGGATTTTTCCGGGGCGCGGATGCAGGGTGTCAATTTCGGCGGCTCGGACATGTCCCGTGCGCGCCTGGTCGGCAGCGTGGTCGACGGCGCCAACTTCTGCGAAGCCCTCCTGCCGGACAGCGACTGGCGCATGGCTTCGGCCAAAGGCGCCCTGCTGCGCCGCACCGCGCTGCAGGGCGCGCGCCTCGCGGGTGTGAACTTCAGCGACGCGATCCTGCAGCATGCCGATCTGCGCGGCGCCGATCTGCGCAACAGCAATCTCTTCGGGGCCGACCTGTCGCGTGCCCGGCTCGATGCTGGCGTGCGCTTCGAAGGCGCGCTGCTGAAGCGCGCGCGCACCTGGCCGCGGCTCACGCCCGAACAGCACGCTGCCGGCGCATGAGGACCTCGAAATCAAGATGAACGCGACCACGCTGGTACTTGCCGTGCTGCTCGGCGAATCGATTCCCGACCTGGACCTCTCGGGCGGCCACTTCGCGAACGCCAGCCTGGCCGGTGCCTTGTTCGATCGCACCGATTTCTCCAAGGCCGACCTGCGCCGGGCCGACCTGCGCGAGGCGGTCTTCAATCAGTGCGACCTGCGAGGGGCATTGCTGGGCGGTGCGCGGCTGCAGCGCGCCGTCTTCAATCAATGCCAGATGGCGCACGCCGATCTGCGCGCGGCGGCCCTGCACGCGGCCGTGCTCAGCGAGTGCGACGCATCGCATGTCAACCTCACGGATGCCGACCTGAGCATGCTCGCCTGCACCCGCTCACGCCTGGACCACGCGATGCTGCGCGGCGCGCTGCTCGATGCCAGCGTGCTGACCGAGAGCAGCCTGCTCGACGTGGGGGCGGAGAACACGCGCTGGGTCCACACCACGGTCGCCGGTTGCGACCTGCGCCATGTCGGATGGCAGGGCGCCACCCTGCTGCGCACCGCGTTCTCGACGACCCAGCTCGCGGGCGTCTCGTTCGAGGGCGTGGCGCTCGAGAGCTGCCAGTTCGCAGGCGCCGACCTGCGCGGCGCGCTTTTCAGCGGCGCCGCGCTGCGCCAGTGCAACTTCCAATCGGCCAAGCTCGACGAGGCCCGCTTCGACCGCATCGATGCGCCGCTCGCACTCTTCTGCGAAGCCGAGGGGGCGGGCGTGGATTTCAGCCACGCCAAGCTGGCCCAGGCGCTGTTCACAGGTGCCCGCCTGCCGCAAGCCAACTTCAGCGCTGCACAGCTCTACCAGGTGCACTTTGCAGGCGCGAGCCTTGACGGCGCACGGTTCGTTGGCGCCGACCTGACCTATGCCGATCTGCGCCACGCCAACCTCCAGCGCGCGGACCTGAGCGACGCGACCCTGGCCCGTGCCTGCCTGCACCGCGCGAAGACCGACGACGCCCGGATGGACGACCGCGCGCGGGCACTGGAGACCGACGCCGACCTCGCGCAGGCCGAGGACTGGCGGCCTGTCCCGGTCTGATGTTCGCCTGCCGATGCCGCTCGATTTCTTTTGATGGAAGTGCTGCCATGAAGACCACCTCTCGCCACACACCTCGCAGGGCCGACGCCGCGCTGCACCGAAGCCGCCCCGCTGCTGCCGTCCAACCGCCCCACGCCGGCCATCCCGAGCACTGCTGGACCGCGCTGCTGGAAGCAGGCGACGACGGTCAGCCATGCATCCGGAACGGCGAGGCATTCACGCGCGTTCGTACGGCGGCCAGTTGCCTGCTCGCGCCCATCGCCGGGGACACCGTGCTGTGCTTCGGCGCTGCGCCGGACGACGTCTGGGTGCTGGGCGTGCTGGAGCGCTGCGCCGGCGCGCAGGAGCGCCTGCTTCAGTGCAGCGGCGACACGCGCTTCGTCGTGGAAGGTGGCCGGCTCGCGCTCGAGGCCGAGCAGCTGCAGATGAAGTCTTCGCGCCTCGAGATGCGGGCCGACACCGCCGCCGTGTCGATCGACGCGGCCGAGTACGTCGGCGAGCGCGTGCGCCTGATTGCCGGCACGGTCAAGCTGGTCGGAAGCGTGCTCAGCACCGTGATGGACCGCGTCAACCATTTCAGCCAGCACTACCTGCGGACCACGCGCGGGCTCGACCGCGTCAGCGCCGACCACATCGAATGCGATGCCGCGCAGCTGCTCCACTTGCGCGGCGAGCATGCGCTCATCAACGGCGCGAAGCTGGTGAAGACGCGCGGCGCGCAAATCCATTTCGGCTGAGGACGCGCATGTTCGCCAACTGCCAGATGATGGGCACGGACATGGGGTTCCCCGACGTCTGCATCACGCCCGCTGCGCCATCGCCGATTCCGGTCCCCTATCCGAACATCGCGATGGGGCCGATGGCCATTCCGAACTGTCCGACCATCCTGTTCATGGGCACGCCGGCCCACAACCTCGGCACGACCATTCCGATGACCAACGGCGACAACGCGGGCGTGCTGCTCGGCGTGGCCTCGGGAACCGTCATGGGCCCGAGCCGGCACCTGACGGGTGCGTTCACGGTGTTGCTGAACAGCATGCCCGCCACCCGCCTGACCAGCACCTCCTTGCAGAACAGCACCAACTGTCCCGGCGTGCGCACCGTGCCGAGCCAGACGCTCGTGCTGCTGCTGGCGCCTTGAGGCACACACGTCATCGCGGCCACGGCATATCTCTTCCGGCGAGATTGCCAATCCGCGCACTGGAATGAATACTCCTTCGGACATCTTCGCCCGCGCGCGCACGGGCTGTATTCGGGCCTAGCTGCCCCGAGGGCCGATTCATGATCCATATCGCTGTCATCACCCGGCAAGGCGCTGCGGCAGGCCCGGCCATCGCCGCCGACTTCGGCCCCAACGGCGGCACCATCGGCCGCGCCGAAACCAACACGCTCGTGCTGGACGATCCCGACCGCACCGTCTCGCGCGTGCATGCGCAGGTGCTGTGCCGCGATGGCCAGTACTTCATCATCGACCGCGGCAGCAACCCGATGCAGTGCAACGGCGTGTCGCTGGGCGCGGGCAAGGAGGCACCGCTCAGTGATGGCGTGCGGCTCGTCATCGGCAGCTTCGAACTCGGCGTGCGCGTGACGGCCGCGATGCCGCCGGCACTTGCCATTCCCCACACCGTGGCACCGGGTGCGCCCGCACCGGCAGCGCCGGCCAGCAGCAGCGACGATCCGTTCGCCGACCTGCTCGCGGGCCTGGGCTCGCCGGCCGCCGCACCCGCTGCCGCCCCGCACGCGAAGGCGCCCGCGTCCGCCGACCCGCTGCTCTTCCCCGACCCGATGGCCACCGGCTCGCGCAATGCGCAGGCAGCGCAGGTCGATCCCTTCGCCGGCCTGCTCGGCGCCGATGCGGCGTCGGCGCCGGCCGCGGGCATGGGCGCGCTCGAAGATTTTTCCGACCTCGGCGCGCCGCCCGCGCACGGCAAGGCGGAGGGCATCGACGCGCTCTTCGGTGGCACGGCGGGTGCCGGCGGCATCGGCGGCGATCCGCTGGCCCTGTCGCCGCTCGCCGATCCGCTGCTGCAGCCGAACACCGCATCGTCGGCCGACCCGCTCGCGGCGCTGCAGCGCCCGGCGCCAGCCACGCCGACCCCACGCGCCGACCACCTGCCGATCGACCATTTCGGCTTCACGCCACCCAGGGCCGTGACGCCGCCGCCCGCGCCGGCCGAACCGCTGCTGCCCGCGTTCGACGACATTGCGGACCAGCCGATCCGCATCAGCGGCCCGGACACCCCGGCGCGCGAGCTGCCGCCAGCGCCACCGCCGGTGTTCGCGCCCGCGCCGGTGCCACAGCGTCCTGTTGCGGCCGCCACGGAGCGCTCCGCCACCGACGACGAGCTGCTCGCCGCCTTGCTGCGCGGCCTCGGCAACCTGCACCAGCCGCCCGCGGTGCTCACGCCGGGCCTCATGGAGCGCATCGGCACCCTGCTGCGCAGCACCACGGAGGGCACGCTGCAGCTGCTGCTCACGCGCCAGGAGTTCAAGCGCGAGGTGCGCGCCGAGGTCACGATGATCGCATCGCAGGCCAACAACCCGCTGAAGTTCTCGCCCACGGTGGAGGTCGCGCTCGCGCACCTGCTGGGGCCCGGCGTGCGCGGCTTCATGCCGGCCGAAGCCGCGATGCGCGATGCCTTCGACGACCTGCGCGCGCACCAGTTCGGCGTGATGGTGGGCCTGCGCGCGGCGCTCGCGCACGTGATCGCGCGTTTCGAACCCGACGAGCTCGAAAAGAAGATCAGCGCCAGGTCGGCGCTCGATTCGCTGTTCGCCGCCAACCGCAAGGCCAAGCTCTGGGACCAGTTCGTGGCGCTCTACGGCGGCATCGCGAGCGAAGCGGAAGACGACTTTCACAACCTCTTCGGCAAGGCCTTTCTCGAAGCGTACGAAGAACAGATGGCGCGGCTCAAGGCCGACGCCGCCACGCCCCCGGGCCGCTGAGTTTTTGCAGCACAGCAACCAGACAAGCAAGAGGCATCCGCTTGGAAATCGAAATCGTCACGCTGTCCCGCCAGGGCGGCCGCAGCTACAACGAAGACGTGCATGGCCATTGGCACGACGAGCGCTTTGTCGCCTGCCTGGTGGCCGATGGCGCGGGCGGACACGGCGGCGGCGACGTGGCGGCGGCCACGGTGCGCGCGAGCGTGCTCGGTGCGTTCTCGGCCGGACCGAGCCTCGATGCGGGCGTGCTGCGCATCCTGGTGGAGCAGGCCAACCGCGACGTGGTGGCGCGCCAGGCCGAGGGCGGCAAGCTCGCGGGCATGCGCTCGACCGTCGTGTTCGCGGCCATCGACCTCGAGGACCATGCGCTCGCCTGGGTGCACAGCGGCGACAGCCGCGCCTACCTGTTTCGCGGCGGCGCCATCGTCGCGCGCACCACCGACCACAGCCTGGTACAACAGATGGTGGCGGGCGGCATGCTCGACGAGGAAGGCGCGCGGCTGCATCCGCAGCGCAACATGCTGCTGTCGGCGCTGGGCTCGCTCGAGGAGGCGCCCGACATCGCGGTGTCCGACCGCATGCGGCTGCAGCCTGGGGATGTGCTGCTCTTGTGCAGTGACGGCGTCTGGGAGCCGCTCGGCGACGAATGCCTGGTCGAAACCCTGCATGCCTCGCGCACCCCAAGCCAGTGGACCGAGCAGCTCGACGGCCAGATCAAGGCGCGCGCCAAGCCCGGCCATGACAACTACACGGCGCTGACGCTGTGGGTGATCGCCGATGCAGAAGACGACGAGGCCACGCGGCTCATGGCGGAGCCGGTGGCCTCGGAGTGAGTAGCGCGCGCCGGCGTTGCATGCCGGCGCTCGCTGCGGTCAGGGCGCCTTGGCGTTCAGTTCGACCTTCACCAGGCCCGACGGGCCGAACCATGCGCTGGCAGTGCGGGTTTCGAGAGTCTCCGGCTTTGCGCTATAGATGTACATGTCGGCGCGACGAACCACGATGTTGACCTTGCACGCCTTCGCATACGTGATCTCGCCAACCTTCACGTCCTCACGGCCGGCGTTGGTCAAGGTAAGTTCCTTGACGCCAGTCCTGAAGTTCGTGGGGAACGGACTCGATCCCCTGGCGCGGCGTTCCAGCATGAGCAGTGTTGTCGGCGCGTCGGCGTTGAAGATCGACAGGGATGGCATGGCGGGGGTCAAGTCTGGAATCGACAGGCCGCCATAGTTATTGAGCATCTCCGACCTCGCGCCGTCCGGCAGAATGTACGTGTTGTTACCCCACGTGGTCAGGCCACTCAGCCACTCCCAGTTAGGCTCCGAGCCCAGAGTACCCCACGAAAAGCTGGCTGTGCCATCTTTGATCTTTGCACTCAGCTGCGCCAGCGTCAGGTTGGCGTAGGTGTAGGCGTATCGCCGATTCCCCCAGACATCGTCGGCCGAGTAAGTCGTAGCGCCAACCGGCAGCAAAGGCGCATCGGCCAGCATGTGAAGCGAATGGCGCGACTCGCGGCCCGCCATGCGCTCGAACACGCTGCGGACACTCAGCGACGGAAAGGATTGCCCCTCGAAGGCCTTCGGCCCTTCGTTGGTCAATGTGGCAACGCCCAGCGGCAGCGGAATGCCGAGCGTCGTCGAGACGCTGACCGCGACCTCCATGCCTTCACCCGGCATCGCCAGGCAAGCGGGAAGCTCTTCCGGAGCTGGGGCTGGAGCCGGAGTCGGCGTGCCTGAATCGGGCGGCGCGGGAGCAGGGACGCCCGCGACTGGAAACGGGAAACCGCCACCGCCTCCACCCCCACCGCCGCAGCCGGCGACCAGCGCGCCGAACGCCAGATAAAAAAAGCTCGACCTCAACCGATAACTGCACGTCATGACCGTTCTCCCTGTGTTGCAAACCTTGTGTATTCACCTGAGCCAGTTCGGCCGGTGCCGTTCGCATCGGGCCCGGTCTCTTCTTGCGCGAGGCAAGGGAGACGGTGACGCGAGGCGGCCGGTCATTCTGTGAGGGCACGAGCTTGGGACCCAGGAACTAGTTCACGAGGCGGGTGGCAACCACTAAGCTCCACTTTACGAGTGCGGCAAGAATGTGAACCAGTGCGGCGCGCATGATCACGCTGATCGGCGAAGAGCCAGAAAAAACGGCGGCCCGGTGTCAACCAGGCCGCCGTCGGCGAACTCATAAAGGGGGGCCAAAGCCCCCCAATCGTCAGACCTTCTTGTTCGCAGCGATGTCCCAGCCGGTTTCCTTCACGCCGTCGCCCGAGCCGTCCGACTTCTGCGGCGTGTACTCGTACTTGAACTTCGAGAAATTCAGCGTGATGGTCTCGGCCAGGCGGTCTTCGCCGCCGCTGCCGCCGGTGCTGATGGCGGTCACGAGGATGTCTTCCATCGTGAGCTTGATGTATTCGAGCGGTGTGGCCCCGGCCTTGCGCACGGTGAGCACGCCCTTCTTGATGTGCTGGCCGTTGCAGCAGTCGAGCAGCAGCAGGTGCGACGCGGAGTCGACGTACTTGGTGAACGAGAGGTCCTGCACGTTGACCTTGCCGGCGCCCGAGCCGCCGCCGACGTGGCCGGTGCCCGACTGGCTGGCGCCCCAGCTCCACGAGAGCACGTCGATCTCCTTCTTGTGTCCGTCGTCCTTGGATTCGCCGTCGACGCCTTCGAGCTTCAAAAACATGTCTGCAGCCATGATGCTTACCTTTCAGTTGTGTGAGTCAGTGGTGGTCTAGATGAAGGGGCTTCCGTGCGTCGCTTCAGCGTGGGTGCCCGGGAGCTGTCTTGAGAACGAGCGAGCAGGCTTTTTTTCAAAGGCCGCGCGCCTGTTTTCTTTTCTCTTCTCTTCTCTTTATTTGCCGCCCTTCGCGGACGGCAGCTTTGACACCAGCCGCAGCGAGACCGTGAGGCCTTCGAGCTGGTAGTGCGGGCGCAGGAAGAACTTGGAGCTGTAGTAGCCGGGGTTGCCCTCGACCTCCTCGACGACCACCTCGGCGGCCGCGAGCGGCTTGCGCGCCTTGGTCTCCTCGGACGAGTTGACGGGGTCGCCGTCGACGTAGTTCATGATCCATTTGTTGAGCCAGCGCTCCATGTCGCTCTTCTCCTTGAAGCTGCCGACCTTGTCGCGCACGATGCACTTCAGGTAGTGCGCGAAGCGGTTGCAGGCGAACAGGTAGGGCAGGCGCGCGGCCAGGTTGGCGTTGGCGGTGGCGTCGGGGTCGTCGTACTCTGCCGGCTTGTGCAGCGACTGCGCGCCGATGAAGGCCGCGAAGTCCGAGTTCTTGCGGTGGATCAGCGAGAGCAGGCCGGCCTTCGACAGCTCGGCCTCGCGCCGGTCGCTGATCGCGATCTCGGTCGGGCACTTCTGGTCCACGCCGCCGTCGTCGCTCGGGAAGGTGTGCAGCGGCAGGTTCTCGACCGCGCCGCCCGACTCGATGCCGCGGATGCGCGAACCCCAGCCGTAGAGCTTGTACGAGCGGTTGATGTTGGTGGCCATCGCATAGGCGGCATTGGCCCAGGCGTACTTGCTGTGGTCGGCGCCGGCCACGTCTTCCTCGAAGTCGAACTCCTCCACCGGGTTGGTGTTGGCGCCATACGGCGTGCGCGCCAGAAAGCGCGGCATGCACAGGCCGAGGTACTTGGAGTCGTCCGACTCGCGCAGCGTGCGCCAGCCGGCGTATTCGGGGGTCTGGAAGATCTTGGTCAGGTCGCGCGGATTGGCGAGCTCCTGCCACGATTCCATCTGCATCAGGTTGGGGCTCGCGCCGGTGATGAAGGGCGCATGCGCCGAGGCGGCGATCTTCGCCATCTCGCCGAGCATCTCCACGTCGGGCGGGCTCTGGTCGAAGTGGTAGTCGCCCACGAGCGCGCCGAAGGGCTCGCCGCCGAACTGGCCGTATTCCTGTTCGTAGACCTTCTTGAACATCGGGCTCTGGTCCCAGGCGGCGCCCTTGAACTTCTTCAGCGTCTTGGCGAGCTCCTGCTTGGAGATGTCCATCACGCGAATCTTCAGGTGCTCGTCGGTCTCGGTGTTGTTGACCATGTAGTGCAGGCCGCGCCATGCACTCTCGAGCTTCTGGTAGTCGGGGTGGTGAATGACCTTGTTGACCTGGTCGGTCAGCTTGGCGTCGATCGCGGCGATCATGGCCTGGATCGACTTGGTGACGTCCTTGCCGATGACGGTGGTATTGACCAGCGCCTGCTGGGCCAGCGTGAGCACGGCGGCTTCGACCGCGCTCTTGGCTTCATCGCTGCGCGGCTTGAATTCTTTCTGCAGCAGCGACGAAAAGTCGCTGCCCGCATAGGCGACGTCTTTCAACGCGCTCTGTTCGAGTGCTTCGGCCATGGTGGGTTACTCCTCGTGAACCGGGTGTGCGGAAATGGAAAAAAAGGGGTGTCGTCAGGCGGCGGGCGGCGACGTGGCGGCGTCGTCGACGGGCTTCTGGGTGGCCGCGAGCGACTGCAAGAGCGCCGGGTCCTCGAGCACCTTGGCCAGCAGTTCCTCGGCGCCGTTCTTGCCGTCCATGTAGGTGACGAGGTTCGACAGCTGGGTGCGTGCCTCGAGCAGCTTGCTGAGCGCACCGACCTTGCGGGCCACGGCGGCGGGCGAGAAGTCGTCCATGCTCTCGAAGGTCAGCTCTACCTTGAGCTCGCCTTCGCCGGTCAGCGAGTTCTCGACGGCGAAGGCCGCACGCGGCTTCATCGCCTTCATGCGCGAGTCGAAGTTGTCGACGTCGAACTCGAGGAACTTGCGGTCGGCCACGGGCGCCAGCGGATCGGCGGGCTTGCCCGACAGGTCGGCCAGCACGCCCATGACGAAGGGCAGCTGGATCTTCTTCTCGGCGCCGTAGAGTTCGACGTCGTACTCGATCTGGACCCGGGGCGCCCGGTTTCTGGCGATGAATTTCTGACTGCTCTTGGCCATGGAGATGCTCCTTGCGGGTGTGAATGGGGCGGGTCGATGGAAAAACGAAAACTCTGAATGGAGAGGCTTATTCGGACGCCCGCTTGCCCGTCACCGTCTCGATGGTGTCGAGCGCGTTGGGCGCGAGGTTGGCCATGATCTCGAGGAAGCTCACGCCGATGAGCTTCTTGGCGCGTTCGATCAGGAGCGGCGCCGGATTGCCCGGTTCGGTCTGCTCGAGATAGCGGATCACGCGGTCGAGCATCTGCAGTGCGTCCTGCCGGCTCTGGATCTCGCCGCGCGCGGCGGCCATGCGCGGCGCGTTGCCTGCGGCCTGCGCTTCGTCGCCTGCGGCGGCGTCCCCGGCCTGCGCGTCATCGGGCACACCGCTCGCAAGGCTGCAGGCCTTCTGCAGCATGCGCGCGATGCCGCGCAGTGCGCCCAAGTCGATCGCGTCGGCGCGCCCGGTGCGCTCCACCAGCAGGGCCTGCAGCTGCTCGACCTGCGCCGTCGTGCCGATGGCGGCCTGCAGCAGCTCGGGCCGTTCGGCCTGCAGGGCTTCGAGACCGCCCTGGATCTGCGACATCGAATAGGTGGGGTCGCCGCCCACGCCCAGGGCGTTGTTCGCGATCGCGACGTCGCGCACGCGGATCGGACCGACGCCCGCGGCGACGCCGACCTGCGCCTCGTAGAGATCGCGCAGCACCATGTTCTCGTCGGACAGCGGCGCCAGCGCATTGAGGCGCATGGTGGGATCGTTGCCGTCGTCGGCATCGAGCATTGGATGTATGCCGTCCCAGAAGCGGTCGAGCAGGCCGATCAACAGCTGGAGCCCCGCGGCGAAGCCAACGACGCCCTGCAGGCGCGTTGCGGCGCGCAGCAGCAGCACCGCGGCGCGCACGTCCTTGCTGCGGCGCAGGATGGCGTCGGACTGTTCGGCCACTTCGCGCCATTCCGGCTCCACCGCGGGGATCACGGTGTCGCCGAACTGCTGCTCGGGCTTGCCCTGCGACGCGGCCGAGAGCGCTGTGAAGGCCGCGTCGTATTCGAGATCGTCGCCGCACGGCGATGCCTCGCCGATGGGCGTGAGCAGGGCTTCGACAAGTTCGTTGGTCAGCATGTTGCCTGTTCGAGTTGGCTGGTGATAATCAAAGATGCCTCCAAACCGGTCAATGCAACGAAGGGAATAGCATGCGCACGCTGGGTACACGCCATTCGTCCTATGGACGCTCTCTTGCTGCGGGTTCGCGGCGCCTGGTGCTGGCCTGCGGCCTGGCATGCGCGGGTGTGCTGCTGGCCGGTTGCGCGCCCAAGCCCGTCGTCACGACCGTGTCGATCAACCTGGCCGCAGCGGCCGATGCCAACCCCGATGCGCGCGGCCGCGCCTCGCCGCTGACGGTGCGCGTCTACGTGCTCAAGTCGCCGGGTCCGTTCGAGAGTGCCGACTTCTTCTCGCTGTTCGAGAAAGACCAGGCCACGCTCGGTGCCGAACTCGTGCAGCGCGAAGAAGTGCTGCTGCGTCCCGGCGAGAGCAAAAAGCTCGATCTCACGCTGCCGGCCGATGCCAAGGCCATCGGCGTGATGGCCGCGTTCCGCGACCTCGACCGCGCACGCTGGCGCGAAGTGCGCCCTGTGCAGACCGGCAAGGCGCAGGCCTTCGACGTGAACTTCGGCGCGCGCGCGATCCGCATCGACACCAAGTAGGCCGCGCCGTCAGGGCGGCGCGCCCGACGGCGTGCGGCCCGGCCGCACCAGCGGCTGGTCGGCCGGCAGGAAGCGCTCGAACAGTTCGTTCACGAAGGCGCCGCCGGTCGCCTCGGACCCAGCGGCCGTGAAGTACAGGCCGCGCCAGCGCGGCTTGCGCGAACCGCGTGCGTAGGGCCCGAACAGCACGTCGGCCACCTGGCGCAGCCCGGGTTGCAGCGCACGCACCGCCTCCGTGAATTCATGCACCGCAAGACGGCCCGTCGGTCCGGGCTGTTCGCGCAGCAGCGCCATGCGCAGCGCATGCAGCTGTTGCACGAAGGGACCGAACACGGCATCGAGCCGCGCGGCCGCCGTTTCGCCCGATGCGATCGGCTCGGCCATGCGATGGCCGATGGCCTGGGCCAGCACCTCGGGGGGGAGTGCGCCGCGCAGCGTGGCATAGCCGGGCAGGCGCTCGAGGCCGGTCACCACCAGGTAGACCGGCATCTGCAGTCGCAGCATGTCGCCCGCTTCGTCGAGCATGCGGCGCATGCGTGTCGCGAGCGGCTTGGCCTGGTCGCCGTTCGCGTCGCGCAGCGCGCTGGCCGCCATGCACACCACCACGCCATGCAGCGGAATGCGCTCGCGCCGCTCGGCCAGCGCCAGCAGCGCATGAAGCCACAGCGCGCGTGCGTGCGGCGTGGTGGCCGCCTCGCCGACCGCGCTCGGATGCAGCGCAATGGCGGCCATCGAGCGGCCGAGCCACCAGCGCCAGTACGGTTCGCCGAGCGACTCGCCGCCCGGGGGCTGCACGCATTCGGCGCGCGCGGTCGAGAGCAGGGACGGCAGGTCGGCCTGCGCATCGCCGGCGAAGAGAAACCACGGTACCGCCGCGTCGCGCGGGCGCAGCATCTGGCGCGCCTGCGACATGGCCTCGCGCGTGGCTCCGAAGGCCGCCTCGTCGTCTTCTGCGCCAGGCGGCCCGAGCGCCGCGATGCGCCGCTTGAGCGCCCGGCGCCGCGCGCCGCGCCCGGCATCACGCACCACGGCGTAGAGCAGCCCGAAGCCGCCCAGGCACAGCGCGAGCAGCAGCCAGAACAGGTGGGCCGGCGAGAGAAGATCCGTGGGGGGCATGGCGATGGCCTCAGCGCGCGACGGTCTGGAGCGCCGCCAGGTCGGCGATCAGCCGCTCGCCGCCGCGGTTGGCCGCGAGCGCTTCGCGCAGGCGCAACAGGTAGTCCGAGGCCAGTTCGAATGGCGGCCGATCGGCGGTCTCGGGGAACGGCGCGGGCGACGAGATCACGGTGACCAGCACGCTGCCGAACGGCGGGCCCACGAGCCAGCTCGACGGGATGTCGGTGCCGAGCACCAGCCCCGCGCCCCCTCGCAGCCGCGTGGCGGCCGGGCCGGCATTGAGGTGCATCACCGCCCCGTCGGCGGTGTAGTAGTCGACCCACACATAGCTGTCGTGGCTCGGCGCGCGGATCTCCACACGCACGCCGTCGCCTTCGCGCAGCCGCTGCGCGTGGGCCGTGGGCGACTGCACCCCCAGCCCGTGGGCCTTGTCGCGGTTGCGCTGCTGGTAGGGCTTGAGGATCGCGAACACCTCGCATTGCGGCCAGGCGCGCAACGCGATGTCGAACGAGGCGGCGCCGGCACCCGGCATCGCGGCCACCTCGCGTTCGATGCGCGCCAGGTCCGCGGGCAGCGAGACGAAGCCGCTCACGCGCAGGCTGCCGTTTGGGCCGGCGCTCGCCGCCAGGTCGGCGCAGGCATAGCCTTGCAGGTGCTGCTCGATGCGCTGGGCCAGCCCCGGCTCGCGCGCGGGTGGCCCTGCGAGCCACATCCACCAAAGCAGGTAGGCAAGCGGCAGCAGCAGCGCGAGCGCGCCGCTCGCGCGCAGCAGCGCCCGGTCGCGCCGCCGCATGTCCGGCGGGCCGCGCGGATCGGGCACGCCGTAGGGCTGGGGCGTGATGCGGTCCTGCACCAGGCTGCCGAGCGCCAGCGGGCCGTGCCGCAGCTGCCGGCCATGCAGGTCCTTGAGCTTGCCGAGTTCGCCGCGGTCGCCGCTTTCGAAGTAGTACTGGCCCTTGAAGCCGAGCACCAGCGCATGCCAGTAGACCTCGCGCAGCTCGTCGTCATCGGGCCCGAGTGCGGAAAGGTGATGGAAGAACTCGCTCGCGGCGTTATTGGAATTGAACAGCTCTACCTGGAGCGGTACCGCGCCCAGGCCGTCGGGGTGCCGCGCCAGGATCTCGTCGATCCATGCCACCATCGCGAAGGCGGCCGATTCGATCTGCGGCTGCGGCTTGCCCACCGCGCTGGCGCGTGCCGCATCGAGCAGGCGATGGGCCTGCTGCCGGGCCGCCGCACGCGACGGCTCGGCGCGGCCGGCGGCGATCGATGCATCGAGGGCGAGGCCGAAGGAAACGAAGGCGGAGAAGCAGTCGAGCAACCGGGCCATGAACTGCGCCCGATCACCGCGGCCGCATCGGGAGGGATGCCTTGCACCGGCGTCTGCTGCTGTGGCACATGCCCATGTCCCCTTCGAATGAACGCCGATTCTTCCAAAGGAGGCGAGAGCGGCGCCATACCGCTTGGGGCCTATGCCGTTCGTGGAGCGGTACAGCCTTGCTGCGCGGGGCATTCGCCGGTATCTTCGGCATCCGCTGAATTCACCGCACGCTGGGACATGCCATGAAAATTTTGATCGCCGACGACCACCGGCTCGTCATCGAGGCGGTCAAGGCCAAGTTGGCCGAGCTCGAACCCGGCATCGAGTTCGTCCTGGCGATGAGCGTCGACGAACTGCTCGCGAGCGCGACCGACGAGCTCGACCTGGCCGTGATCGACCTCAACATGCCCGGGGCCGACGGCCAGGCCCACATCGACGAGATCCGCCGCCGCCATCCGGCCGTGCCGGTCATCGTGCTGTCCGGCTATGAAGACCCCGCCATCATGCGCAGCGCGCTCGAGCGCGGCGTGCTCGGCTTCATCCCGAAGGCCTATTCGCCCGAGGTGATGCTGTCGGCGGTGCGGCTGGTGCTCGCGGGCGGCGTCTACGTGCCGCAGATGATGCTGGCGGCGCTGCCGCCCGGCATCGTGGCCGGCGTGGCGCCCAACGCGGCAGGCGAGCCGCGCACCGCGGCTGCTTCCTCCTCGCAGACGCTCGAGCACCTGCGCAGCGTGCTCACCGAGCGGCAGGTCGAGGTGCTGCAGCTGCTCTCGCAGGGCAAGCCGAACAAGCTCATCGGCCGCAGCCTCGGCATCAGCGAGGGCACGGTCAAGATCCATCTGGCAGCGATCTTCCGCGCGCTCAACGTGCGCAATCGCACCGAGGCGGTGGTGGCCGCGCAGGCGCTCACCGAAGCGCAGGCCTGAGCCGCGCCACCGAGTCCGGTCCGGCGCCCAAACCGCAATCTCGGCCGATGACGGCGGCCCGGATGCGCGCCTTTCCTACGCAGCCGCACGCCGCCGGTGCGCAGCCTGAAGTCTTCTCAACGAACCCATCGAAGGAAGACATGGCCACGAGCAGCATCCTGGGCGGCGCGCGTCCGCCAGAGGAACCAAAGGGCACCGACATCGACAGCCTGGGCCCGAGCGATACCAGCGACAGCGGAAGCGACGTGCGCATCGCGCGCGAACGCACCGCACTTCCCGACGACGCGGCCGAGGGGGCGATCCCGGTCGCGCACGACAGCAGCACCGACGCCGCCGGCACGGGCGAGCGCGCCTCTGCCGATTCGCCCGCGCCGCAGGACGATGCGGACATCCTGCCCGACAGCATGGCCGAGGCCGGCGAGCTGGCGGACACGGACGAAGGCGATCCGGTGGACGCCGACGAAGACGAAGACGACCGCAGCTGAGGCGCCGCTGGTGCGGAACACCATGCAAGCCCATCTGGAATGTGTGCTCCAGAGCCTGCAGCAACTGGCCTATGCGCGCATCGTGCGCGAGTTTCATCGCGCCTGGAACGCGCAGGTGGACCCCGCGGCCGCCGAGGGCGGGAGCCGCGAGGCGCACTGCCGCGTGCTGCGCTGCGAGCAGGCGCTAGCGGGCCTGCGGCTGCTGATCCACGACCCGGGCCAGATCGCGCAGATCAAGGTGGCGCGTGCGCTCTACCTGCGCATGCTGCTCGAAAGCGCGCCGATGCGCCTGCAGGGCTGGAGCGACAGCGACAACCTGGACGACATGCCGAAGTCGCACCTGTTCGAGTGGATCGCGTACGACTTCGAGCGCCTCGAGCTGGCAGAGCTCGAAGGCGCGATGACGCCGGGCGAAGCCGCCTCGTACGCGCAGGCGCTCGACGCGCGCGCCAGCAGCCTGCGCGAGGAATAGGAGCGGCTTCTCAGCTCCGTCCGAGCACGATCGCGCCCGAACTGATGTAGCGGTCGAATTCGATCTTCGGGATCGCCGCGGTGAGCGATTGGCCCTCTTCCGACCAGGTGAGCACGACGCTGTCGTCGGCCACCATCGCCTGGCAGTCGCCCTCGGGGATCGTCAGTCCCGGGCCATCGCCGGCGCGGAATTCAACCGGACCAGCGATGCGGGCGTCGATCTGCTGCGGGGTGGAGGTGGTCATGGGCCTTGTTCCTTGGTGGCGGTGCCGGTCATTGTGGAGCAGGGGGCGCATGGCGGTTGCTGCCGTCGCTGCGCTGCTGCTTGCTGGGATCGCCGTCGCGCGAGGGCGCGATGCCGCCGGGGGTGGCCGACGAAGGCGGCCGGGAGGTCCGCGTGCGGGCGCTGGCCGGGCCCTTGTCGGCGCCGAGCTTGCCCTGGTCCATCGAACCGCGGGCCTGTTCGGGCGGGCGGGTGGCGGGGGCCTTTTCCGCGTCGCTGCTGGGCGGCGTGACGGTGCCCTTGGGGTTGCCCGCCGGTTGGGCCGCGGCGCCCAGCGACACCAGCGCGGCGGCTGCCAGCCCGTAGCGCAGGCTGCGGGCACCAAAGTGTGTGAAAAATTCGTTGGCCATCGGTGAGGTCCTCGAAAGAAAACAGGGAAATATGCAAGCCAGATGTGTTTGTCGCCGATCCAGGCGATGCGCTTGTAGGCAGGAACAGCATTCCGGCGCCGGTGGCGCGCCTGCCCGCGCGCGAACTCGAATGCCCCGAAGACGGGCCGCATTCCTACGCCGGAGCGCCATTGCCGGGGTCACGGTGGTTTTTTCGAAAGGAATCGAGCGTGACCAGATCCACCCCAACGGCGCACAGTAGCGCGCCCGGCACGGCCCCCGCCTATGGCGAGCAGATGCCCGCGCAGCGCAGCATGAAGCGCGAAGCCAAGACCGCGGCGGAGAACGAGAACGAAAACGACGACCCGGTGGGGCCGAATAACGGCCCCGCAATCACGCCGCAGAAAAAGCCGCCCCGCCCGGGCGATGCGGGCGTCGGCGAGACCGACAACCACGGCAGTTCGCCGTACAGCCAGCCCGGATTGCCCGAAAAGCCCGTGCGCGACGAGTGACTGCCGGCGCCTGTGCGGCGCTGCTCGAAGAACGCTTACACCCGACGTCAGGCGACGCCGACATAGGTGCTCGGGCATGCGGCCACCATGGGTGGCTGACCCGGCGCAGGCGCAGTGCCGGGAGTTTTTAATTTTTCCCAACTGCCTCGTCTTCCCGAGGCCAACGAATGAAGGAGTTTCCAGACATGGCCAACTACACGAACACTGCCGACACCGCGAACGCCGAAAACGTCGTCGAGGTGCTGAACGACCTGCTCGAGAACTCGCGCGACGGCGAATACGGCTTCCGCGCCTGCGCCGAGGAGGTCGAATCGCCGCAGCTCAAACAGGTCTTCCAGAACCGGTCGGCCGACTGCGCGCGCGCGGCCGGCGAACTGGTCCAGCTCATCCGCCGCTTCGGCGGCTCGCCCGACGACGGCGGCACGGTGAGCGGCGCGATGCACCGCGGCTGGGTGCATGTGAAGGGCTCGGTGGGTGCCAACAGCGCGCTCTCGATGCTCGAGGAGTGCGAACGCGGCGAGGACGCGGCAGTGGCGCGCTACCGCAAAGCCCTGAAGGAAGACCTGCCCGCCGACGTGCGCGCGGTGATCCAGCAGCATGCCGATGGTGCCCAGCGCAACCACGACGAGATCAAGCGGCTGCGCGACGAGCTGCGTGCAAGTAAGTAAGCAGGCAGGCCGGTAGGCAAGCAACGCCCAGCGGCTTGGCTACCGGCTGACACGCGCATAGGTACAAACCTACGCCGAAAGCAAAGTCTTCTCCTTCAGTGGCGCCGCCGCCGGGCGGCGATCGAGGCGTGCCGTGCGTCTCACCCTCGGCGGATCAGGAGACAGCCATGCGCGCTCGGAAAGAGAAGAAGAACGACGAGGCAATCCAGATTGCCGATGACGGCGGCGGCACAGATCCCCAGCAAGTCCTGACCGGCACCACCCGACGCTCGCTCATACGCAGCGCCGTGCTGTTCGCGATGTTCTCCGCCAGCGGGGTGAGCCTGACCGCTTGTGGCGGTGGTGGTGGTGGTGGCGGCGGCGGCATCGGAGGGGGCATCGGCGGAGGCGGCGGCAGTCCGCCGGAGAGCACCGGCCCGGTGTTCAAGCACGGCGTCGCCAGCGGCGACCCGCTGTCGGACCGGGTGATGCTCTGGACCCGTGTGACGGCGCCCGCACCGGGCACCCTGAACGTCGAATGGCAAGTTGCGAGCGACGAGCGCTTCGGCGTCATCGTTGCGCGCGGTGCGCTGAGCGCCGGACCCGAGCGCGACTACACGGTCAAGGTGGACGCCTCCGGGCTCCAGCCGGCCAGCACCTATTTCTATCGCTTCCTGGTGGGCAGCGAGAGCTCACCCATCGGCCGCACCCGAACGCTGCCGGTGGGTGGCGTATCGCAGGCCAAGTTGGCGGTAGTGTCCTGCTCCAACTTTCCGAGCGGCTATTTCAATGTCTATGCCGGCATTGCCAAGCGCACCGATATCGATGTGGTTCTGCACCTGGGCGACTACATCTACGAGTACGGCCCGGTGGGGTATGCGTCGCAGCTTGCGATCGCCATCGACCGCGAGTCGGCACCCGCCCACGAGCTATTGACGCTGGCGGACTATCGCCAGCGCCATGCGCAATACCGCACCGACGGCGACCTGCGCGCGCTGCATGCGCGGTTTCCCATGATTGCCGTGTGGGACGACCACGACTTGGCCGACAACGCGTGGTCGGGCGGCGCCGCCAACCACGACGAAGCAGACGAAGGCAGCTTTGCGGCGCGGCGCGCGGCGGCCGTGCAGGCCTACCACGAGTGGTTGCCGACGCGGCTGCCCGACCCGGCGAATCCGCTGCTGATCTATCGCTCGTTCGACATCGGCACGCTGGCTTCGCTGCACATGCTCGACACCCGGCTGATCGGCCGCGAGCGGCAGCTCACGATCGACCAGTACCTGGCCGGCGAGGCGGACGCCCCCACGCGGCAACTGCTGGGCCAGCCGCAGGTGGATTGGCTGTCTGCGCGCATGGCCGCGTCGGCCGGTACCTGGCAGGTGCTGGGCCAGCAGGTGCTGATGATGCGCATGACCATTCCCCTGAGCATTGCGACCGACTTCGACGCCGAGACGCTGGCCGCCTACGTAGCCGCAAAGGCGCTTCCGGACTCAGAGCGCAGCGACAGCCAGAGGGCCTTGCTCGCCCAGCAGAATGTGCCCTACAACATGGACGCTTGGGACGGCTACCCGGCCGCGCGCGACACCGTGCTCGCCATGGCGCGCAATCAAGGCAAGAACCTGGTCTCTCTGGCAGGGGATACGCACAACGCGTGGGCCGGCAACCTCACCGATGCCTCGGGGCAGCGGGCGGGCGTGGAATTCGGAACGTCGTCGGTGTCGTCGCCCGGCTTCGAGCGAGCGTTGCCGCTGATTGCCAACGACCTGCTGTCCGACGGCTTCCTGCGCATGGTCGAAGACCTGCGCTACGCCGAAACCAGCAAGCGCGGCTATGCCATTCTGACCCTGAAACCGGGCGAAGCGCGCTGTGAGTACGTCGAGATCAGCACGGTGCTGAGCCGCGACTATTCGGCGAGAACGGCCGCCACGCTGCGCGCGTTGCCGGGCACCGGCAACCTCGAGGTGCTTGCCGCCTGAGGGTAGTCCGGGCCGAGCGCGGGGCCGGGTTGCCGTGCCGCCGCGGGTAGCATGGCGCCTCTTTTCGCAACCGCTGAAACGTCTTGAACTCCTTTCGCTTCGATTGCACCCGCTTCGACGCGGCCATCGTCGATCTCGACGGCACGATGGTCGACACCCTGGGCGACTTCGCGGTGTCGCTCAACCACATGCTCGGAGACCTTTCGCTGCCGCCCATCGCGCCGGCCGCGATCGAGCGCATGGTCGGCAAGGGGTCGGAGCATCTGATCCATTCCGCGCTCGCGCATGTGCTGGCCATGCCAGGCAGCGCCTTCGCCGGCGACGGCGCAGACGCACTGCATGCGCGCGCCCAGGCGCTGTTCGAGCGCGCCTGGACGCGTTACCAGCACCACTACCTTGCCATCAACGGGCAGCATTCGTCGCTGTACCCGGGCGTGCGCGAGGGCCTCGAAGCGCTGCGCGCGCGCGGGCTGCGCCTCGTGTGCCTCACGAACAAGCCGGGCGCGTTCGCGAAACCTTTGCTGGCCGCCAAGGGGCTCGACGGGTTCTTCGAATTCGCCTTCGGCGGCGACGCCTTCGAGCGCAAGAAGCCCGATCCGCTGCCGCTCTTGAAGGCCTGCGAGGCGCTGGGCACGCTGCCGTCGCGCACGCTGATGATCGGCGACTCGAGCAACGACGCGAAGGCGGCCCGTGCTGCCGGCTGTCCCGTGGTGCTCGTCACCTACGGCTACAACCATGGCGAACCGGTGCGCGCGGTCGATGCCGACGGCTTCGTCGATTCGCTGGCCGAACTCGGCCGCGCGGCGGGCTGAGCGGCGCAACTTCGGGGGAACCCTCAAATCGCGGGCCATTGCATGTTGCGGCGTTTTCGTGGGCTAAACTCCGCGTTCCATGTTCGTTCATCACGTCATTCAATCAGGTGAAGGCAGCCGGGGAGCCTGGCCCTGGCGTCGCCATACATCGCTGCCTGTTTGATTGGCACGGCGCACGCCGTGCGCCCGCGGTTCCGGTGCAGCACAGCACCAGGCCATGAATGTGAATGACCTTGCCCCGGCCGAGAGAGCGCGCCGGCCGGCAACTGGAGAACGAATCCGTGATCACCGAACTTGAATTCAAGAGCCTCAGCGCCCAGGGCTACAACCGAATTCCGCTGATGGCCGAGGCCTTTGCCGACCTCGAAACCCCGCTGTCCCTCTATCTCAAGCTGGCCCATTCCCAGGGCGGCGGCAAGCACAGCTTCCTGCTCGAGTCGGTGGTCGGCGGCGAGCGCTTCGGGCGCTACAGCTTCATCGGCCTGCCGGCACGCACCCTGCTGCGCGCGAGCGGCTTCGGCGCCGAGGCCGTGACCGAAGTGGTCACCGACGGCCGCGTGGTCGAAACGGCCGCCGGCAATCCGCTGGACTTCGTCGCGCAGTACCAGAAGCGCTTCAAGGTGGCGCTCCGGCCGGGGCTGCCGCGCTTCTGCGGCGGGCTCGCGGGCTACTTCGGCTACGACACCGTGCGCCACATCGAACGCAAGCTCGAGAAGAGCTGCCCGCCCGACGCGCTCGGCTGCCCCGACATCCTGTTGCTGCAGTGCGAGGAACTGGCCGTCATCGACAACCTCTCGGGCAAGCTCTACCTGATCGTCTATGCCGATCCGGGGCAGCCCGAGGCTTATGCCGCTGCCAAGCGCCGGCTGCGCGAGCTGAAGGAAAAGCTCAAGTACTCTGTGAGCGCGCCGGTCGTGAAGCCGACGCAGGCGCATCCGCCCGAACGCAGCTTCGCCAAGGCCGACTACCTCGCGGCCGTCGAGCGCGCGAAGGAAATGATCGCCGCAGGCGACTTCATGCAGGTTCAGGTGGGCCAGCGCATCAGCAAGCGCTACACCGAGTCGCCGCTGTCGCTGTACCGTGCGCTGCGCTCGCTCAATCCGTCGCCCTACATGTACTACTACGACCTCGGCGACTTCCACGTGGTGGGCGCGTCGCCCGAGATCCTGGTGCGGCAGGAAAACACCGCCGACGGCGAACAGAAGATCACCATCCGCCCGCTGGCCGGCACGCGGCCGCGCGGCGCCTCGCTCGAACTCGACAAGGCCGCCGAGCAGGAGCTCATCAACGACCCGAAGGAGCGCGCCGAGCACGTCATGCTGATCGACCTCGCGCGCAACGACATCGGCCGCATCGCGAAGACCGGCACCGTGAAGGTGACCGAGGCCTTCGCGGTCGAGCGCTACAGCCACGTGATGCACATCGTGAGCAACGTCGAAGGCACGCTGGCCGACGGCATGACCGCCATCGACGTGCTCAAGGCCACGTTCCCCGCGGGCACATTGACCGGTGCGCCCAAGGTGCATGCGATGGAACTCATCGACCAGCTCGAGCCGACCAAGCGCGGCCTCTATGGCGGCGCCTGCGGCTACATCAGCTATGCGGGCGACATGGACGTGGCGATCGCGATCCGCACCGGCATCGTGAAGGACCAGATGCTGCACGTGCAGGCCGCGGCCGGCGTGGTGGCCGACTCGGTGCCCGAGCTGGAATGGAAGGAAACGGAAGCCAAGGCGCGCGCGCTGCTGCGTGCGGCCGAACTGGTCGAGGAAGGCCTGGAATGAGCGCAGCGCCGGGCCGCCCCAAGCAAGCTCGCACCGCAGTGCGCAGCACGGAGGTACTACGATGAATTCCGCACCCGATACACAGAACGATTTTTCGCACGAGATCATCGGCGCCGCCGTCGAGGTGCAGCGCGTGCTCGGCACGGGGCTCGACGAGAGCGCCTACGCCGCGGCGCTGGCCATCGAGCTGGCCGAGCGCGAGATCGGCTTCACGCGCGACGTGGCCTTGTCCGCGAGCTACAAGGGCCGCTCGCTCGGCGAGGTGTACCGCGCGGGCTTCGTGATCGAGCAGTCGGTCATCGTCGAGCTCAAGGCGGTCGACGTGCTGACCGACCTGCATCGCGCGCAGGTGCTTGCAGCGCTGCGCCTGTCGGGCCTGAAGCTGGGCCTTCTGATCAACTTCAACGTGTTCCCCGTCGTCAAGGGCGTGCACAGGATTGTGGGCAAGCCATGAAATTGCTGATGATCGACAACTACGACAGCTTCACCTACAACATCGTCCAGTACTTCGGCGAGCTGGGTGCGGACGTGCAGGTGCATCGCAACGACGAGATCACCGTCGCGCAGATCGGCGAACTGATCGCCGCCGGCGTGACGCGGCTCGTGGTGTCGCCCGGGCCGTGCTCGCCGGCAGAGGCGGGCGTTTCGGTGGCGGCCATCACCGAGTTCGCGGGCAAGCTGCCGATCCTGGGCGTGTGCCTCGGCCACCAGGCCATCGGCGCCGCCTTCGGCGGCAAGATCGTGCGCGCGCAGCAGCTCATGCACGGCAAGACCAGCGAGATCACGACCACGCGCGAAGGCGTGTTCGCGGGGCTGCCCGAGAAGTTCACCGTCAACCGGTACCACTCGCTGTCGATCGAGCGCGACAGCTGCCCGAAGGCCCTGGCGGTCACTGCGTGGACCGATGACGGCGAGATCATGGGCGTGCGGCACACCGGCTTTGCGCATGAGGTGCGCATCGAAGGCGTGCAGTTCCATCCCGAATCGATCCTCACCGAGCATGGCCACGCGATGCTCAAGAACTTTCTGAACTGACCGACCGCCATGACAGCAGACCGCTCCTCCGTCGTCGACCTGCGCAGCGACACCGTCACGCAACCCACGCCGGCGATGCGCGAGGCGATGCTGGCGGCGCCGCTCGGCGACGACGTGTTCGGCACCGACCCGAGCATGAATGCGCTGCAGGAGAAGATCGCCGCGCTGCTGGGTTTTGAGGCGGCGCTGTTCGTGCCGACCGGCACGCAGAGCAACCTCTGCGCGATTCTTTCGCATTGCGGCCGGGGCGACGAGTACATCGTCGGCCAGCAGGCGCACAGCTACCGCTGGGAAGGCGGCGGCGCCGCGGTGTTCGGCAGCGTGCAGCCGCAGCCGCTCGACCATGCGCCCGACGGCACGCTGCCGCTCGCGCAGATCGAGGCCGCCATCAAGCCCGACGACGCGCACTTCGCGCGCACGCGCCTGCTGGCGCTGGAGAACACGCTGGGCGGCAAGCTGCTGCCGTTCGACTACGTGCAGGCCGCGACCGACCTCGCGAAAGACAAGGGCCTGCAGCGGCACCTCGACGGCGCGCGGCTTTTCAACGCCGCCACGGCGCAGGCCGCGCAGCACGGGCGCAGCGACATCCGCGCCGAAGCCCGCCGCATCGCGCAGTGCTTCGACAGCGTGTCGGTCTGTTTCAGCAAGGGCCTGGGCGCACCCGTCGGGTCGGCGCTGGTGGGGTCGCGCGCGTTCATCGCGCGCGCGCACCGCATCCGCAAGATGGCGGGCGGCGGCATGCGCCAGGCGGGGCTGCTCGCGGCCGCCGCATCGCACGCGCTCGACCATCACGTCGACCGGCTCGCCGACGACCATGCACTGGCGCGGCGCCTGGCCGAGGGGCTCGAAGGCATCGAGGGCCTCAAGGTCGAAGCGCCGCACACCAACATCGTCTTCGTCGACCTCACGGGCGCAGCCCAGGCACGGTCGGCCGAACTGCTCGCGCACCTCAACAGCCAGGGCATCCTTGCGACGGGGCTCTACCGGCTGCGCTTCGTGACGCACCTCGACGTCGATGCGGCCGGCGTCGATCGCGCCGTGGCCGCCATCCGCGGTTTCTTCAAGGCCTGAATCCTCGGGAGCCAGCGATGCCCGATCTTCCCCACCTGCTCGCCTTCATCGCCGCCGGCTGGCTGCTGAACCTGACGCCGGGGCCGGACGTGCTCTACATCGTGAGCCACTCGCTGCGTTCGGGCGTGCGCGCTGGCATCGTCGGCGGGCTCGGCATTCTGGCGGGCTGCTTCGTGCATGTGTTCGCAGCGGCGGTGGGCGTCGGCACGCTGCTCGCCACCTCGGCGGCGGCTTTCACGGTGCTCAAGTACGCCGGCGCGGCCTACCTGCTCTATCTCGGCGTGCGCATGGTGCTGTCGCGCGCGAGGCCGCCCGCCGCACTGGGCCAGGTGCCCGCCGCCGCCTCTACAGGCGCAGAACGCAGCCTTCGGCAGATCTTTCTGGGCGGCTTCTGGACCAACGTGCTGAACCCGAAAGTCGCGCTGTTCTTCCTCGCCTTCGTGCCGCAGTTCATCGCGCCCGGCGCGGAGAACAAGGCGCTTTCCTTCGTGCTGCTCGGCGTACTGTTCATCTTCAATTCGGCGCCGATCGTCATCGGCTGGGCCGCCGCGGCGGGATGGATGGCACGCCGCGGCGCCGTGCAGAAGGGCATGCACTGGCTCGACCGGGTCGCGGGCGCGCTGTTCATCGGCTTCGGCCTCAAGCTCGCTTTCACGGACGCGCCGGCCAGCCGCGTCGGCGCCTGACGACAACAAACATCGAGGAGACTGTTCATGATCACCCCCCAGGAAGCGCTCCAGCGCACCATCGAGCACCGCGAGGTGTTCCACGACGAGATGCTGCACATCGTGCGGCTCATCATGAGCGGCGAATGCTCGCCGGTGATGATGGCGGCGCTGGTCACGGGCCTGCGCGTCAAGAAGGAAACCATCGGCGAGATCACCGCCGCGGCTCAGGTGATGCGCGAAGTCTCGACGAAGGTGCCGGTGAAGGACACCACGCACCTGGTCGACATCGTCGGCACCGGCGGCGACGGCTCGCACACCTTCAACATCTCGACGTGTTCGATGTTCGTTGCGGCCGCGGCGGGCGCCAAGGTCAGCAAGCACGGCGGGCGCAGCGTGTCGAGCAAGTCGGGCAGCGCCGACGTGCTCGAGTCGCTGGGCATCAACATCAACCTCCAGCCCGAGCAGATCGCGCGCTCCATCGAGGCCTGCGGCATCGGCTTCATGTTCGCGCCCAACCACCATCCGGCGATGAAGAACGTCGCGCCGGTGCGCAAGGAGCTCGGCATCAAGACCATCTTCAACATCCTCGGGCCGCTGACCAACCCGGCGGGCGCGCCGAACATCCTGATGGGCGTGTTCCACCCCGACCTCGTGGGCATCCAGGTGCGGGCGCTGCAGCGCCTGGGCACCGAGCATGCGATGGTGGTCTATGGCCGCGACGGCATGGACGAGATCTCGCTCGGCGCCGCGACCATGGTCGGCGAACTCAAGGGCGGCGAGATCCGCGAATACGAGCTGCACCCCGAAGACTTCGGCTTCCAGATGTCGAGCAACCGCGCGCTGCGCGTGGAAACGCCCGAGCAATCGAAGGCGATGCTGATCGGCGTGCTCGAGAACCAGGCGGGCCCGGCGCTCGATATCGTGCTGCTCAACGCCGGCGCGGCGCTGTATGCAGCTGGCGTGGCCGATTCAATGGCCGCGGGCATCGAGCGCGCGCGCGAAGCGGTGGTGTCCGGCAAGGCGCGGGCCAAGCTCGACGAGTTGGTCCGGATCTCGACTGCGGTCTGACGCGGCAACAACAGGCAGGAACACAGAACATGTCCGACATTCTCGACAAGATCGTTGCGGTCAAGCACCAGGAAGTGGCCGCGGCCCAGAAGAGAAGCCCGCTCGAGGCCGTGCGCTTCGACGCCGAAAGCCGCGTGCTGACGCGCGATTTCGAAGGCGCGCTGCGCGCCAGGATCGCCGCGGGGCAGGCGGCCGTGATCGCCGAGGTCAAGAAGGCCAGCCCGAGCAAGGGCGTGCTGCGCGAAGACTTCATTCCGGCCGACATCGCGCAGAGTTACGCCGAGGGCGACGGCGAGATCCGCGCCGCCTGCCTCTCGGTGCTGACCGACCGGCAGTTCTTTCAGGGCGGCATCGACTACCTGAAGCAGGCCCGCGCCTCGTGCGACTTGCCGGTGCTGCGCAAGGACTTCATCGTCGACGCCTACCAGGTGTACGAATCGCGCGCGATCGGCGCCGATGCGATCCTGTTGATCGCAGCCTGCCTCGACGACGTGCAGATGACCGACTTCGAGGCCATTGCGCGGGGCCTCGGCATGGCGGTGCTGGTCGAGGTGCACGATGCGGCCGAGCTCGAGCGCGCGCTCAAGCTCAAGACGCCGCTCATTGGCGTGAACAACCGCAACCTGCGCAATTTCGAAGTGTCGATCCAGGCCACCATCGACCTGCTGCCCGGGCTGCCGGCCGACCGGCTGGCCGTCACCGAATCGGGCATCGCCACGCGCGAGGACGTGGCCACCCTGCGGGCGGCCGGTGTCCATGCCTTCCTCGTCGGCGAGGCCTTCATGCGTGCCAAGGAACCCGGCGAGGCGCTCGCTGCACTGTTCCAATGAACCGGCCCGATCAGCTGTCCGGCGGCGATCCGGCCGAATGGCCCGTCGCGCCGGGCTGGCAGCCGCTGGTCGACGATTTCTTCGGCGGCATCGTCGGCCAGAAGCTGCGCAGCTTCCTGCGCGAGCGGCTCGATGCGGGCGCGGTGATCTTTCCGCCGCAGCCGCTGCGGGCGCTCGAACTCACGCCGCCGGAGGACGTGCGCGTCGTCATCCTCGGGCAGGACCCGTACCACGGGCGCGGCCAAGCCGAGGGGCTGGCGTTCTCGGTCGCGTCGGGCGTGCCGCTGCCGCCGTCGCTGCGCAACATCTTCAAGGAACTCCAGCGCGACCTCGGCACGCCACCGCCGCCTTTTCCCGACCCGGGTGGCAGCCTCGTGAAATGGGCTACGCACGGCGTACTGCTGCTCAACACCTGCCTGACGGTGGAAGAGGGGCAGCCGGCCAGCCACGCCGGGCGCGGCTGGGAGGCGCTGACCGACGCCGTGATCCGCCATGTTTCGGCGGGTCCCAAGCCCGTCGTTTTCATGCTTTGGGGTGCACATGCCCAATCTAAGCGCGCGTTGATCGACGTTGGGCGGCATAAGGTGCTGATGGCGAATCACCCGTCGCCGCTGTCGGCGCTGCGGCCGCCCGTGCCGTTCATCGGCTGTGGGCACTTCGGCGAAGCGCGTGCCTGGCGGCTCGCGCACGAAGAAGAGGGTGGTGAAGTTCGCGGATAATGCGGCAGGTTTCTCGCCTCGAACGGTTTCCTGCTTCTTCTCGGGGCGGGTTCTGCGTAGTCACAAAATCGTGCTATATTTCGAGGTTCGCCGGAGAGGTGGCCGAGTGGTTAATGGCAGCAGACTGTAAATCTGCCCTCTAACGAGTACGCTGGTTCGAATCCAGCCCTCTCCACCAGCGATGAATTTGGTTTCTAAGAGCGATTGGATCTAGCGCTTTGGGTGCCTTGGAGTGCCCTCGATGCGGGAGTAGTTCAATGGTAGAACCCCAGCCTTCCAAGCTGATGACGCGGGTTCGATTCCCGTCTCCCGCTCCAGAGACCCGGTTCGGCGCCGGAAGCGATTGGTTAGCAAAAGCCCTTTTGGCTCAGTGGTAGAGCACTCCCTTGGTAAGGGAGAGGTCGCGGGTCCGATTCCCGCAAAGGGCACCAGTTTTTTGAGGGTTGCAACGGCCGGTTTGCATCCCATCTGCATACGTTGAAATCGTTCTTTTCGGAGTCGAAAAATGGCAAAAGGTAAATTCACCCGCACCAAGCCGCACGTGAACGTGGGCACGATCGGTCACGTCGACCACGGC
>NZ_JBDGJC010000006.1:0-394804 GCF_057657075.1 Variovorax sp. Soil_C_26 | reverse complement strand
TGAGCCACCAGGCTCGCAAAGAGGGTGGGTCAATATTGGATGGAAATGCCGGGTCAGGATTGCATGGAACTCAACAGATTTTGTTGTCGATTGCCTTCGGAAATGCTGGCCGGATGTGCGTGTCGATGAGCTGCATCGCTTCCGGTCTGTTCATCGGTCCGGTTTCCAACGCAATGAATGTCTCGCGGAGTGCTGCTATCGGCGGCCGATCGAAGATCGAACCACCGGCATTGAGCGCATACCTGATCCCTCGGCCTTCCAACTCCCGGGTGAACGCGTGGTGGCGAGGGTTCCCGTCTTGCTCCGGCGTCTTGGTCGAGCGCATCAAAATTGCGAAGTCGCCTGGCGTTAATCCGCGCACCGTCCCATCGGCATGTCGGTAGCTAGTCCCAAGAAGAAGCTGGATTCTTCGTGCCACCCACTCGGCCTCTTCAGGGCGATCGTCGAAGTGATGGACACACAAGTGATTGGGTCCAATGTCGAGATGCTCCTTCGGTTCTTTATGCAGCCGTTGCGGCCCGAGTTGACTAGCAACGAACCCGTTAGCAGCGGCAACGATAGATCGCGTGCTTCGGAAGTTCGTCGCCAAAACGTGTTCGGCCACATCGGTGTATCGCTGTCGAAAATGAAGAATGTTCGAGACGTGCGCACCACGAAATCCGTAGATTGATTGATCGTCATCTCCGACCACAAAAATGTCGGCCCCGAGTTCGTGGATCGACGCGACAAGTTCTTCCTGAGAGCCAGAAACGTCTTGGTACTCATCGACCAAGAGGTGTTTAACCCTGCTGAGCCGTTCACGGACGCGCTGGTCACTTTTGGCTCTGTCGGCGACCAGGCGAACCATGGATGGGAAGTCCAAGAATTGATCTCGAACGAGGCTGGCTTCGATGGCCTTCAGCACGAGGCCGATCTCGGGATCTCGGGATCTCGGGAAGTGATCTCAATGATCGAAAGGCCTTCGTCGCGATACACCCCCCACGCGTGCTGCACTTGCTCGAGCGTCTCGAAATATCTATTTTTGAACCGCGCCCGTAGTGGACTTATGCCAAGCCCCGGATACCGCGACATCAGATACAGCATGAACCGGTTATCGTCCAGCACGTCGTATTGACGGTAGACCGCATCGGCATCCCCTAGCACGTTCTGACAGAACGCGTGGATGGTGCCGATGTACATCTGCCCGATGAGGCTTGGGCTGAATCCCGTCTTCCCCAGAACCTTTGCTACCCGGCGTTTTATCGAATCGGCCGCCTTATCAGTGAACGTAATAGCTACGATCGATGCCGCCGAAGTACCCTCAGAGATTAAGCGTGCGATTCGATATGCCAGCGTCTGAGACTTCCCCGATCCCGCACATGCAATACAGAGAATCGCGCGAGCTGGATCTGCCGCTGCAGCGGCTTGCTCCGATGTCAACCCTTCAGCGCGAAGTTCTTCGACCGTCAGCAGTTTTGGCATGATAGTGGCCCTCCAAAATACCCTTCAGCAATCCTCGCGCGTGCGCCGCAATGAATGGTGGCGGCAAGGCATTGCCGATCATCAAAGCGATCGCTTCCTTCCCGTGAGAAGTCTCAAACCTATAGTCTTTAGGAAACCCTTGGAGCAATGCCGCCTCACGCAACGTGATCGTTCGGTTGTACGAGGGATGAAGGAATCGTCCCTTCGAGGGATTGTGGCAACCACTCGTTATGGTTGGAGCGACATCATCCCACGACATCCTTCCGTATACGTCGTTGAACCCGCGACTTCGCTTGAAGCAATCGAGCTGCAGTTCCGCGGGTAGGTCCGATTGGCTGCCGCCGTTTTTTGGGACCAAAGCGATGAGGTCACGAACGGCCTGCGTCCGCCTCTCCGGAACCGCGTGAAGCGCGTCTTTAGTCGTCGACGGAGCACCGACGCCAGCCAGTGCTTTCCGTACTGTCAACCGCTCGCTCGCCTTAGCGGCGATCTCAGGTTCATGCACGCGCGATGCCAGAACTATCAATCGCTTCCGTCGCTGGGCGACTCCATAGTCAGCTGCGTCGAGAATGTGTACAACGTAACGATAGTCGAGCTTCTTCAGTCCTGTGCACACGCGCTTGAAGCGCCCGTCATCAGCAAGTGCGGGAACGTTTTCCATCATCACCGTCTTCGGCATCATTGCCTTGACGAAGCGCAGGAAGTCGCTCACGAGGTCGTTTCTCGGGTCATGCACGGAGGGAGCCTGGTTCTTCGTACGCAGCCGGGAGAAACCTTGACAAGGAGGGCAGCCGGCCAAAAGGTCCAACTCTCCTACCTTCAGGCCCATACGCTTCAGCACTGCCAGCGGATCAATTTTCCTGATGTCCTCGTCGAAAAGTACGACGTCCGGGTGGTTCAATCGATAGGTCGCTTGCGCCTTAGCGTCAATCTCAACCGCCGCGCCCACGCGAAAGCCAGCGTCCTGCAGTCCGAGGCTGAGTCCTCCGCAACCGCTGAAGAGGTCCACGGCAACGTGCAACGAAGGCGCAGGGCGCACATTGTCTTTTTCTTGGTTTGGCATCGTTCGCAAAAACGTAATTCCGGGATGAAGTGTAAGTAGCGTTGGTTGCAGGCGTTAGGCATGAAGCCATTGCTTCAGTTGGCTGCGAATCGCAACCAAATCGATATTGTCGGATGGCATTTTTGCGACGCTAACTTTTTCCAACACAACCATTTCGGCGCCGCTCACCTCAGCTGCACCTGCAAGTTCGGCGCGCAAGGCATCTTTGGCCTCTTCGGAGGTTGCGCAGATCGCACCTTTGAGTGGATAGAACGCGTCCAAGAGAATCTGCTCGGGACAGCGCTTGGGCAAATAGGCCGCGTGCTCTTGAACCCATTCGAGGTATTTGAGATGCTCCTGGATAAGTGCATTCGCGTGTCCTGTCACGTCATCGCCGCCAGCCAACAGAAATGTGGGCTTGCAGCCAAGTTCAGCCTTTACGAGGTCTGCGAGCGCGGCGTACTCCGCAGGAGCTACTGTGGATGGATCGGTGAAAGCGGGGACCTTCTGTTTGTCACCGTCGAGGAGTAGGAAAACCTCGTCGCCGGAAGCCATCGCACTCGGTCCGTGGTGCCCGATGATTGATTCGGCTCCGCCCGGTGCCACCCGCACCTCAATCGCTTGCGCTTCCGCGGCATCCATTCCTTTCGCGGCTTGCTCGACGAGCAACTTCGCCAACGGATCTTCGACCAAGATTCGGCGCTTGTTTTCGGGCCGCTTTCCCAGCCTGTGAAATGCGATATAGGGCGAACATTCCGGCAGCACCCGAGCTTGTCGCTTGCCATTGTCTTCAAACACTTTGACGGCATTGTTCGGAAGCCCGTCTATGAAGTCAGACGAGTGTGTCGAGATGACTACCTGATGCTTCTTCAGCTTTATCTGGCTAAGCAGAAAGCGAAGTAGCGCTCGTTGAGCTCCAGGGTGTAATGATGTTTCGGGCTCGTCCAGCAGAATAAGCGAGTATTCTGGCGCCGCGAGGATTTGCACTACAGCACTCACAGCTGCAATTTCTCCACTACCTGCGAAGGCCTCGGAGTACTCCATCCCTCTCTGAAACACCACGCTCATGTCCTGTCCACGATTGCCGGGATAAAGTGAGTGCCGGATGAGGCGCGCCGCCCCGTAATCGCGGCCAAGTATGCGCGATACGGCAGAAAGCTCTTGCACGGTCAACAACCGATTCTCAAACAATCGTTCGTAGCCTCCTAGCTTGTAGCTGACCTTCTCTCCTTCCTTTATTGACTTAAGTCGGCGCGCCTCACGAAGCATGACTTCGCGCTTGTCACCCGACTTGAGTCCTTCGTCAAAGTAAAAGTATCGATCGAACGAGCCGAAGGCCATCTTCAGATTGATATAGACCACGCTTCGTCGCACGGGATTCCAGCGGTCGACAGACTTTCCCTCGAACTTTCCCGCTGGAGCCGGCTCCATGCCATCCTTAACACTCCAACGGTAGGGCTCCCAATAGTCCTGCTTCTTGCCCAGCCGTGCCTTGCGTGTTTCTACGACCCCATTGAATGACTGGTTCCAATGACCGTAGACGAACCTTTGCGGATCCTTACGGTTTCCTTCGATTGGATCGAGATCCGTTGCGAACCAGAATTTCGATGTCGTGTAGCCGAAGGGGGCACCCCAGAGCGCGTGAAGCACCGAGCTTTTACCTATACCGTTCGCACCGACCAAAGCGGTGAGCGGGAAGGAGAAGTCGATCTGAGTGAGCGGCTCAATACTCTTGAATTTCGGAAATCTTAGGTGAGTGATGTAGTTCTTAAGCGGCGCGCCAGGCTTGAACTTGCGCAGGGTTTCGACCAATTGCTCAACTGTTTCACTGTCGCTCATTACATCTTGCCTCTATTCTCAAATCCATCACGTCACCTCTGGACCCGAGTGCTCGCAGGGCGACTGCTCGGTTGCCGCAGCAACCGACTCAGAATGTCGAAGCGCCGGCCTTTTTGTTCGTAAGGAATTGTCACCGAGAAATGAGGATGTAGGAAGAGCATTCGCCGCCGTCGTCGCTTGCGAAGGCCAAGCAGTTTTCGCCAAGGCTGGAGGTCCACTGCCCCCAACTAGTTGGAGCAAACGTCCACTCCTCTAAAGAACGGACGGAAATGTGTCGGCCGCCCGCATCGGCCAACTTTCGTCACGTCTAACAGCAGGACGGCGGCAACGACGTCTCACTTTGATGTTCGGTCAAGCGCCTCATGCGACATCCAGATTTGCGCGCCGCACCGAATGCAGAAATGGCGCAGCTCCCCCGGCGATGATTCCAACGAGCCAACCACTTCCGCGCCCTAAAGCCACTGAATGTTGCCAGCAAACGACTGCCGTCGAGGTTAACGCAGCGGCATGCGCCTTCCTGCAGATGGTGCAGTACCGGTGAACGATCGGTCCGACGAGGCGCTTGGCCTCGAAGCTGATTGAACAAAATGAGGCAGGAGCCTTTCCTTCCGCTCGGCAAGAGGTTGCGGGTGGTTCGCCGCAACGACCACCGAACCCGGATCGAAGCCCAGTGCGAGGCACTGACGCCACAGCCGGAAAAGGCCCTCAAGGCACCGGGTCCGCATGCCCCGGCGCCCTGCTCAGCAGATGCGTCCGCCGGTTCGCACTCAGCGACCGATACCGCTCGTACTGCCGCAGGATGTCCGCAATGACTTCTTCCTTGCGCAGGTACTGAATGTCATACCCCTGCCGCCCGTCCTCGAAGAAGGTGGTGGGCTCGTACACCTGCGGCGGCTCGGTCTGCGCTGCGGCCTCATGCACGGTAAACACCGGCAGCATGCGGTGCGCAATGCGCACGCCATAAGTGAAGTCGCGCAGGTCGGGGTCGGGAATGTTGATGCGCACGGTGCTCGCCCCATCGCCGTCTCCGTTGTCCAGGTCGTCGTGCACGTGGGCGAGCACGTCGCGCTTCTTGAACTCTTCCGACACCTCGTTCATCGCGGGCAGCACGGTGCCGCGCAGGTAGCGCAGCACGTCGTCGCGCGTGGAGTCCTGCACCATCTGCTCGAGGCGGCGGCGCCAGTGCTGGCCGCTCCAGAAGTTGGTGGCGGGCGCCAGGTCTTGCATCGAATGCACGCGGTCGGCCGCAAGGCCGCGCCACAGGCCGTAGCAGAGCATCAGCATGATGAGGGTGACGGGCAGCGCGGCCAGCAGGGTCATGGCCTGCAGCGCCTTCAGGCCGCCGACGAGCAGCAGCACCATGGCGGTGACGCCGAGCACGCCGGCCCAGAACAGGCGCTGCCACACGGGCGAGCGCGGATGGCCGCGCGAGGCGATGGCGTCGACGACATACGAGCCCGAGTCGGCCGATGTGACGAAGAACACGGCGATCAGCACCACGGCCAGCCACGAGACGGCGGCGGTGGCGGGCAGGTATTCGAAGAAGCGGAACAGCAGCGCGTCGACGTTGCCCGCGGTCTGCGAAAGGGCGCCCTGCGCAACGTTGACGTCGATCCAGATGGCGCCGTTGCCGAAGGCAGTCATCCACAGCAGGTTGAAGGCGGTGGGCACGAGCAGCACGCCGACGATGAACTCGCGGATGGTGCGCCCGCGCGAGATGCGCGCAATGAACATGCCGACGAAGGGCGACCACGAGATCCACCAGGCCCAGTAAAGGATGGTCCAGCCGCCGAACCAGCCGGGCTCGGTGGAAGGCTCGTAGGCAAAGGTGCGCAGCGAGAGGCTGACCAGGTTCGACAGGTACCCGCCGATGTTCTCGCTCAGGGCCTGCAGCAGAAAGACGGTGGGCCCGGCAATGATGACAAAGCCGAGCAGCAGGAACGAGAGCGAAAGATTGAGTTCGCTGAGCCGGCGCACGCCCTTGTCGAGGCCCGTCACGGCCGAGATGCCGGCAAGGCCGACCACGACGACGATGATGCCCAGGCGGAAGGCGGCGCCCGAGGTGTTCCAGCCGGTCAGCAGGTGCAGGCCGGCGGCCAGCTGCAGCGCGCCGTAGCCAAGCGTGGTCGCAATGCCGGCGATGGTGGCGACGAGCGCGAAGGCGTCGACGGCATGGCCGATGGGGCCGTTGATGCGGTCTTTCAGCAGCGGGTAGAGGCCCGAGCGCATGGTGAGCGGCAGGTTGTAGCGAAACCCGAAGTACGCAAGCACAAGGCCCATGGTTCCGTACACCGCCCACGCATGAAAGCCCCAGTGAAAGAAGGTGGACTGGAGCGCCTCCCTGGCGGCGGCGGGGGTGCCGCCCGCGGCGGTGGGCGGTTTCAGAAAGTGCTGCAGCGGCTCGGCCACGCCGAAGTACATGAGGCCGATGCCCATGCCCGCGGCAAAGAGCATGGCGGCCCACGAGACGAAGTTGAAGTCGGGCACCGAGTCGTCGGGCCCGAGCCGGATGTCGCCGAAGCTGCTGACGGCCAGCCCGAGCAGGAACACGAGAAAGATCGTGACGGCGACGGTGTAGAACCAGTCGAAATGCTGCACCACCCAGGCCTGCGCACTCGGAAAGAGAACGTCGGCGCGCTCCGGGTAGACGCCGCAGAAGACCAGCAGGGCGCCGAGGACCAGCAGTGCGGGAATGACGACGGGTGCGGCGAAAGTGATCTTGGGGCGCGGCGGCTGTTGTTGTTGTTCTTGCGCGGGGTTGGCGTTTGTCATGGCTGTGATCGGTTCGTTGTCGGCGACGGCGGGGTACACCCTACCTGCGCGAGCGTCGATGTCAACCGCTCAGCCGCCCCGGAACTGGCTGCGCAAGAAGGCCTTGTGCCGCGCGATATGCGCCATCTGCGCCGGCGCGATGCTGCCGCCCAGGTCTTCTTCGTCAGCGCCGTTGAGCACGGCGTTGGCATGCGCCATGGCGCGCGCGACGATCTCCTGCTCGCTCACGCCGAGCTGCGCGGCCAGGTCCATCGCCACGCGTCGCATGGCGCGCTGCGACAGCATCCACATGGCGCCGTAGCGGTCCCACGCGAGCGCGGATTCGCCGGCCTTTTCATGCTCGGCGAGGATGTCCTTCAGCGGCTTGGCGAGCAGCTCGTCCATGGCGGCGAGCCGCTCGCTGAGCGCGTCGTTCCGCTCGGCGAGCTGCTGGGGCGTGGGGCCGGCGTCTTCGGCCTTCGGTGCCGGCGCTGAAGAGGTTGCAGGCGGCGGCACGAGGCGCGACACGTCGGCATCGGCCGGCACGATCTGGATCTGGTCCTTGAGGCTCATGGCGTGGTGTGGTCCTGTGTGTCGTCGGGGTGGTGGTCGTCGCTGGGCGCGGCCTTGCGGCTGCTCATGGCGGTGGCGCGCAGGCCGGGCAGGTCGAGCACGCGCAGGCCACCGTACTCCACGCGGATGAGGCCCTGCGCGGCCAGCATGTTGAGCGCCTCGTTCACGCGCTGGCGCGAAAGGCCGACCAGGTAGGCCAGCTCTTGCTGGGTGATGCGCAGCACCTCGCCCACGCCGGGGTACAGCACGGGGTTGAACAGCGAGACGAGGTTGCGCGCCACGCGCGCGTCGGGGTTGTTGAGCCGGTCGATCTCGAGCGCGGCAATGAACTGGCCGAGCCGCTCGTTGAGCTGGTTCATCACGAAGCGGTTGAAGCCGATCGAATGGTCGAGCAGCCAGTGAAAGCTCTCGATCGGCAGGCCCGCGACCACGCTGCGCCGCAGGGCCTGGATGTTGTAGCGGTAGGGCTCGCGCTTCATGACGGTACCCTCGCCGAACCAGCCGCCGGGCGGCACGCCGGTGTAAGTGACGGAGCCGCCGTCGGCGTTGTCGTTGCTCATCTTGAGCAGGCCCTCGACCACGCCGAACCAGTAGGTGGGCGAACGGCCGATGCGGCAGACCAGGTCGCCGACCTCGGCATCGCCCACCACCAGCGCGGCCTCGGCGCGGCGGCGCTCGGCGGGGGTGAGCGCGGGCAGCCACGGAATGCCTTCGAGTTCGGAAGGGCCGGCCGGGCGCACGCGGTCGCGCAGGGAGTTCGACCCGCTCAGGGTCAGGGCGCTGGGTGGGGCGCTTTGCATCGGGAAACTCCGGGGAGTGTTGTCCCTAGGATTGTCGTCGGAACGACAACATGACGTCAAAGTGCAAGCCTACGATCCGCGCACTGTGAACAAACCGTCTAACGCCCCCACGTTTCCCCGGCTGCTGCTGGCGCATGCGCAGGCGCAGCCCGCATCGCCCGCGATCCGCGAGAAGGACCTCGGCATCTGGCAGACCTGGACCTGGCGCGATGTGGCGCAGGAGGTGCGCGAGATCGCCTGCGGCCTCGCGAGCCTGGGCTTCAAGGCCTTCGACAACCTGGCGATCGTGGGCGCCAACCGCCCGCACCTGTACATGGCGGTGGTGGGCGCGCAAAGCCTGCGCGGCGTGCCGGTGCCGCTCTACCAGGACGCCGTGGCCAACGAGATGGTGTTCATGCTCGACGACGCGTCGATCGACTTCGTGATCGTCGAAGACCAGGAGCAGGTCGACAAGCTGCTCGAATGCCGCGAGCTGCAGGCCGCAGCGGGCCGGCCCGACCGCCTGCGCCACATCGTCTACGACGATCCCAAGGGCCTGCGGCACTACGACCAGCCGGGCCTGATGAGCTACGAGCAATTGCGCGAACTGGGCCGCGCATTCGATGCGGCCAACCCCGGCGTGTACGACGCCGCGGTGGCCAGCGGCGAGCCGGGCGACGTGGGCGTGATCCTCTACACCTCGGGCACCACGGGGCGGCCCAAGGGCGTGTGCCAGACGCATGCGAGCTTCATCGCGGCGGGCCGCGGCGGGGTCGAGACCGACCGGCTCGGGCCCGGCGACAACATCATGAGCTACCTGCCGATGGCGTGGGTGGGCGACCACCTGTTCTCGGTGGCGCAATGGCTGGTGGGCGGCTTCACGCTCAACTGCCCGGAGTCGGCGGCCACGGTGATGAACGACATGCGCGAGGTCGGCCCGAGCTACTACTTCGGCCCGCCGCGCACCTTCGAGGGGCTGCTCACCGCGGTGTCGATCCGCATGGAAGACGCGGCCGCGCCCAAGCGCTGGCTCTATGCCAGGTTCATGGGCCTTGCGCAGCGCGTGGGCGCCGACATCCTGAACGGCCAGCCGGTGGGCGCGTGGGACCGCTTCAAGTACGCGGTGGGCGACGTGATGATCTACGGGCCGCTGCGCAACGTGCTGGGCATGAGCCGCATCCGCGTGGCCTACACGGCAGGCGCGGCCATCGGGCCCGACCTGTTCCGCTTCTACCGCTCGATCGGCGTGAACCTGAAGCAGTTCTACGGCCAGACCGAGACCTGCGCCTACGTGTGCCTGCAGCAGGACGGCAAGGTGAAGCTGCAGACGGTGGGCACGGCCGCGCCCGGCATCGAGCTGAAGATCGCGCACGACGGCGAAGTGCTGGTGCGCGGCGTGTCGGTGCTGAAGGAATACTACAAGCGCCCTGATGCCACGGCCGAGGTGCTCGACGCCGAAGGCTACTTCCACACCGGTGACGCGGGCGTGCTCGACGCCGAGGGGCACCTGCGCATCATCGATCGCGCCAAGGACGTGGGCCGGCTGTCGAACGGCGCGATGTTTGCGCCCAACTACATCGAGAACAAGCTCAAGTTCTTTCCGCAGATCAAGGAGGCGGTGTGCTTCGGCCACGCGCGCAACGAGGTCTGCGCCTTCATCAACATCGACTACGAAGCGGTGGGCAACTGGGCCGAGCGCCGCGGACTGGCCTATGGCGGCTACGTCGACCTGGCCGGCAAGCCCGAGGTGCTGACGCTGATTGCCGAGTGCCTCGCCAAGGTGAATGCCGACCTGGCCGCCGAACCCGGCATGGGCGACACGCAGATCGCGCGCTTCCTGGTGCTGCACAAGGAGCTCGACCCCGACGACGACGAGCTGACGCGCACGCGCAAGGTGCGGCGCGGCTTCATCGCCGAGAAGTACGCGGTGCTGGTCGATGCGCTGTACGGCGGCAAGGCCGAGCAGTTCATCGAGACGCAGGTGAAGTTCGAGGACGGCCGCACGGGCATGGTGAGCGCCACGCTGTCGATCGTCGATGCGAATCGGTTTCCCGTCATGGCGAAGGCAGCGTGAGATGAATCTGGGGCAACTCCATGGCTAGAAAAACCGGCGACGTCATCCTCGACGTGCAGAACATCTCGCTGAGCTTCGGCGGCGTGAAGGCGCTGACGGACATCAGCTTCGACGTGCGCGAGCACGAGGTGCGCGCCATCATCGGCCCGAACGGCGCGGGCAAGAGCTCGATGCTCAACTGCATCAACGGCGTGTACTGGCCGCAGCAGGGTTCCATCACCTTTCGCGGCCAGACCTTCAAGCACATGAACTCGCGCCAGGTGGCCGAGATGGGCGTGGCGCGCACGTTCCAGAACCTGGCGCTCTTCAAGGGCATGAGCGTGCTCGACAACATCATGACGGGGCGCAACCTGAAGATGAAGAGCGGGCTGCTGGCGCAGGCGCTGCGCTGGGGGCCGGCCGAGCGCGAAGAGCTGCAGCAGCGCGCGTTCGTCGAGCAGATCATCGACTTCCTGGAGATCCAGTCGTACCGCAAGACGCCGGTGGGCCAGCTGCCCTACGGCCTGCAGAAGCGCGTCGACCTGGGTCGCGCGCTCGCGATGGAGCCGCAGGTGCTGCTGCTCGACGAGCCGATGGCCGGCATGAACGTGGAAGAGAAGCAGGACATGAGCCGCTTCATCCTCGACGTGAACGACGAGTTCAACACCACCATCGTGCTGATCGAGCACGACATGGGCGTGGTGATGGACATTTCCGACCGCGTGGTGGTGCTCGACTACGGCAAGAAGATCGGTGACGGCACGCCCGACGAAGTGCGCAGCAACGAAGACGTGATCCGGGCATACCTCGGCGCGGAACACTAGGAACGGCGGGCCCCATGGGTTTCTTCATCGAAACGGTTTTCGGCGGCTTGATGGCCGGCATGCTCTACGCGCTGGTGGCGCTGGGCTTCGTGCTGATCTTCAAGGCGTCGGGTGTCTTCAACTTTGCGCAGGGTGCGATGGTGCTGTTCGCGGCGCTCGCCATGGCGCGCTTCGCCGAATGGATTCCGTCCTGGCTCGGCTTCGACAACGCGGTGCTCGGCGCGGTGCTGGGCTTCATCGCCGCGGCGCTGTGCATGGTGATCGTGGCCTGGCTGATCGAGCGCCTGGCGCTGCGCCGGCTGGTCAACCAGGAAGGCATCACGCTGCTGATGGCCACGCTGGGCATCTCGCACGTGCTCGACGGCGCGGGCCAGCTGATCTTCGGCAGCGCCACCTACAAGATCGACATCGGCATGCCCAAGGAGCCGCTGCTGGTGCTCGAGAGCATGTTCGAGGGCGGCCTGCTGCTGAGCAAGGAAGACCTCTACGCGGCGGTGATCGCGGCGGCGCTGGTGGTGGCGCTGACGCTGTTCTTCCAGAAGACGAGCACCGGCCGTGCGCTGCGCGCGGTGGCCGACGACCACCAGGCCGCGCAGTCGATCGGCATTCCGCTGGCGCGCATCTGGGTGATCGTGTGGTCGATCGGCGGCATTGTCGCGCTGGTGGCCGGCATGATCTGGGGCAGCAAGCTGGGCGTGCAGTTCTCGATCTCGCTGGTGGCGCTCAAGGCCTTTCCGGTGGTGATCCTCGGCGGGCTCACTTCGGTGCCCGGCGCCATCATCGGCGGCCTGATCATCGGCATGGGCGAGAAGCTCTCCGAGATCTACCTCGGCCCCTTCCTCGGCGGCGGCATCGAGAACTGGTTCGCCTACGTCCTGGCACTGGCGGTGCTGCTGATCCGGCCCCAGGGGCTGTTCGGCGACAAGATCATCGACCGCGTCTGAAGGTATAGGCATGTTCTACAGAGAAAACGGCCAATTCAAGAGCAGCTACCGCGCCGACCTCGCGCTGTTCCCGATCGCACAAGACCGATGGGCCATGCTGGCCTTCGCGGCCATCGCCTTCATCGCGGTGCCGATGCTGGCGAGCGACTACAGCTTCCGCGCGGTGCTGATCCCCTTCCTGATCCTGGCGCTGGCGGCCATCGGCCTCAACATCCTGGTCGGCTACTGCGGGCAGATCTCGCTGGGCACCGGCGCCTTCATGGCGGTGGGCGCCTATGCGGCCTACAACCTGCAGGTGCGCATCGAGGGCATGCCGCTTTTGGTGGCGCTGATCGGCGGCGGGCTGGCCGCCACGCTGGTGGGCGTGCTGTTCGGCATTCCGAGCCTGCGCATCCGCGGGCTGTACCTGGCGGTGGCCACGCTGGCGGCGCAGTTCTTCATGGACTGGTTCACCAACCGGGTGAAGTGGGTCACCAACGATTCGTCGTCGGGCTCGGTGAGCGTCAACACGCTGCAGATGTTCGGCTACGAGCTGAGCACGCCGATGCAGAAGTACCTGCTGTGCCTGAGCCTGGTGGTGGTGTTCGCGCTCTTGGCCAAGAACCTGGTGCGCGGCGCGATCGGCCGCGAATGGATGGCGATGCGCGACATGGACGTGGCGGCCGCGGTGATCGGCATCCGGCCGGTGTACGCCAAGCTGACGGCCTTCGCAGTGAGCAGCTTCATCGTCGGCGTGGCCGGCGCGCTGTGGGGCTTCGTGCACCTGGGCGCCTGGGAGCCGGCGGCCTTCGGCATCGACAAGTCGCTGCAGCTGCTGTTCATGATCATCATCGGCGGGCTGGGCTCCATTGCCGGCAGCTTCTTCGGCGCGGCCTTCATCGTGCTGCTGCCGCTGTTCCTGAACTACGTGCCGCACTGGCTTGGGCTGTCGATCTCCACGGCCACGGCATCGCACCTGGAGCACATGATCTTCGGCGCGCTGATCGTGTTCTTCTTGATCGTCGAGCCGCACGGCCTCGCGCGCCTGTGGTCCACCGCGCGGCAGAAGCTGCGGCTGTGGCCCTTCCCTCACTGACCGAACCCGTTTCACTACGCACACCCGTGCTCATTACAAGGAGACAAGCCATGCAATTCAGGAATCTCGCACGCACCGCGGCACTTGCCGCTGCGGGGCTTTCGATGGTCGTCGCGGGCTCGCTCGCGCAGGCCCAGTCGGCCGAGCAGTTCGTGCCGCTGCTGGTGTACCGCACCGGCCAGTTCGCACCGCTGGGTATTCCATGGGCCGACGGCAAGCAGGACTACCTGAAGCTGGTGAACGCGCGCGACGGCGGCGTCAACGGCGTCAAGCTGACGTACGAAGAATGCGAAACCGCCTACGACGCGGCCAAGGGCGTGGAGTGCTACGAGCGCCTGAAGGGCAAGGGCTCGGGCGCCTCGGGCTTCGACACGCAGTCGACCGGCATCACCTTTGCCGTGACCGACAAGGCCTTCGTCGACAAGGTGCCGGTCGAGACGCCGGGCTATGGCCTGTCGCAGTCGGCCGACGGCACGGTGTTCGAGTGGAACTTTCCGCTCCTGGGCACCTACTGGACCGCCACCGACGTGATGATCCAGGACATCGCCAAGAAGGAGAAGGGCAACCTCAAGGGCAAGAAGATCGCGCTGGTCTATCACGACTCGCCCTACGGCAAGGAGCCGATCCCGCTGCTGCAGAAGCGTGCCGCGGCGCAGGGCTTCGAGGTGTCGCTGTTCCCGGTCACGCCGCCCGGCGTGGAGCAGAAGTCGACCTGGCTGCAGATCCGCCAGCAGAAGCCCGACTACGTGCTGTTCTGGTCGGCCGGCGTGATGACGCCCGCCGGCATCCGCGAGGCGCAGGCCAGCGGCTATCCGCGCGAGAAGATCTACGCGATCTGGTGGGCCGGCTCGGACCATGACGTGAAGGACATCGGCGCCGGCGCCAAGGGCTACAACGCGATCACGCTGCACAACAGCGCGGCCAAGGACAAGGTCCACGACGACCTGAAGAAGATGGTGTACGACAAGGGCCAGGGCACGGGCTCGGCCGAAGGCATCGGCTCGATCGCGCACACCCGCGGCATGATGATCTCGATGCTGCAGGTCGAAGCAATCCGCGCCGCACAGGAGAAGTACGGCAAGGGCAAGGCGCTCACGCCCGAGCAGGTGCGCTGGGGCTTCGAGAACCTGAACCTCACGGCCGACAAGCTCAAGGCGCTGGGCTTCGGCGAGATCATGCGGCCGGTCAAGACCTCGTGCAGCAACCACATGGGCGACGACTGGGCACGCATCATCCAGTGGGACGGCGCCAAGTGGCAGATCAAGTCCGACTGGTACCAGTCCGAGAAGACCTACATCGATCCGCTGATCAAGGAATACGCGGAGAAGTACGCGAAGGAAAAGAACGTCAAGCCACGCGCCTGCTGATCGCGTCGAGGGCGGCCTGCGCACAGCGCGGCGCCCTCTTTCGTCGGCTCCCTGCGAGCCGGCATCTGAAAGGCAGGCAGGCACGCACCAACGCACGCCAAAGCCTTTCACATGCTTCGGACCACACCATGAGCGAACCCAACATCCTCCTCAACGTCAACGGCATAGAGGTCATCTACAACCACGTGATCCTGGTGCTCAAGGGCGTGTCGCTCACGGTGCCCGAAGGCGGCATCGTGGCGCTGCTCGGCGGCAACGGCGCGGGCAAGACCACCACGCTGCGCGCGGTGAGCAACCTGCTCGCGGGCGAGCGCGGCGCGGTGACCAAGGGCACGATCGAGCTGCGTGGCGAGCGCATCGAGGCGCTGTCGCCGGCCGCGCTGGTGCAGCGCGGGCTGATCCAGGTGATGGAGGGGCGCCACTGCTTCGCGCACCTGACCATCGAAGAGAACCTGATGACCGGCGCCTACACGCGCAGCGACGGCAAGGCCGCGGTGCAGCAGACGCTCGAGAAGGTATACGCGTACTTTCCGCGCCTGAAGACGCGGCGCACTTCGCAGGCGGCCTACACCTCGGGCGGCGAGCAGCAGATGTGCGCCATCGGCCGCGCGCTCATGGCCAACCCGACGATGGTGCTGCTCGACGAGCCCTCGATGGGCCTGGCGCCGCAGATCGTCGAGGAGGTGTTCGAGATCGTCAAAGACCTCAACACCAAGGAACGCGTGACCTTCCTGCTGGCCGAGCAGAACACCAACATGGCGCTGCGCTATGCCGACTACGGCTACATCCTCGAGAACGGCCGCATCGTGATGGACGACGCCGCGAAGAGCCTGCGCGAGAACGAGGACGTGAAGGAGTTCTACCTCGGCATGGGCGGCACGGACCGCAAGAGCTTTCGCGACGTGAAGAGCTACAAGCGCCGCAAGCGGTGGTTGGCTTGAAGAAGGGCACTCGATCCATGACTGATTTCTACGACGCCCTCGAAATCCGCGACCCGGCCGAGCGCGAGCGCGACCTGCTGGCGGCGCTGCCGAAGCAGCTCACGCAGGCGCAGACCGCGGCGCCGGCCTTTGTGCAGATCCTCGACGGGGTGAAGCCTGCGGACATCACGACGCGCGAGGCGCTCGCGAAGCTGCCCGTCACGCGCAAGTCGGAACTGCTCGAACGCCAGAAGCAGCACCGCGAAAGCGACCCCTTCGGCGGCTTCTCGGCCATTGCGCGCGGCGCGCGCATGCCGCGCGTGTTCGCGAGCCCGGGCACCATCTACGAGCCCGAAGGCGAGGCGCGCGACTACTGGCGCACCGCGCGCGCGCTGCATGCGGCGGGCTTTCGCGGCGGCGAGCTCATCCACAACAGCTTCAGCTACCACATGACGCCCGCGGGCGCGATCATGGAAAGCGGCGCGCTCGCGCTGGGCTGCACCGTGTTCGCGGGCGGCACCGGCCAGACCGAACAGCAGCTCGAGGCCATCGTCGACCTGAAGCCCAGTGGCTACGTGGGCACGCCGAGCTTCCTGAAGATCCTGCTCGAGAAAGCCGAAGAAAGGTCGCAGAAGCTGCCTTCGCTGACCAAGGCCATGGTCTCGGGCGAAGCCTTTCCGCCGAGCCTGCACGACTGGATCGCCGCACATGGCGTGCGGGGCACGCAGTGCTATGCAACCGCCGACCTCGGGCTCATCGCCTACGAGACGAACGCGCGCGAAGGCCTGGTGGTCGACGAGGGCGTGCTGCTGGAGATCGTGCGCCCCGGCACCGGCGACCCGGTGCCCGACGGCGAAGTGGGCGAGATCGTGGTGACCACCTTCAACCCCGACTACCCGCTGGTGCGCTTCGGCACCGGCGACCTGTCGGCCGTGCTGGCGGGCGCCTGCCCCACGGGCCGCACCAACAAGCGCATCAAGGGCTGGCTCGGGCGCGCCGACCAGACCACCAAGGTGCGCGGCATGTTCGTGCACCCCTCGCAGGTGGCCGACGTCGCGCGCCGCTTTCCCGAGATCGTGCGCGCGCGGCTCGTGGTGTCGGGCGAGATGGGCGACGACCAGATGACGCTCCGGCTCGAATGCGCGGCCGCGCCCGAAGGCATGGCGGCGCGCGTTGCCGATGCGGTGCGCGAGGTGACCAAGCTGCGCGGCACCATCGAACTGGTGGCGCCGGGCACGCTGCCGAACGACGGCAAGGTGATCGAGGACGCGCGCAGCTACAAGTAGCGGCGGTAGAAGCCGCGCACCATCGCGCGCGCCAGCACCACCAGCAGCACGAGGTAGACCACCACCAGCACGATCGCCAGGCCGAGCGCGCGCGCATCGCTGCTGGCGCTCGAATAGCCCATGCTCGCGACCCACAACAGCCCGCCGAGCGCGACCGCGGCGCAGATCACCTGCAGCAGCACGAAGGTCGCCGAAGCCGCCGCCACGGCGCGGAACGGGCGGGCCCGTGCCGGCCCCGGCGCGGCGCCGAGCCAGCCGCCCCAGGCGGCCAGCGCCCAGACCAGCAGCGGCACCGCGAACCAGCCGAGCAGCAGCGGCAGCAGGTTCGTGTCGCGCGAGGTGTCGACCCAGGCGCTCGCGATGTTGCCGACCCACATCTGCAGCGCGACGAAGGTGGTGCCCACCACGAGTGCGATGGCACGGCGCGGCGATGCGCCGATGTTGGCCTGCGGTGCTGCGACATCCGCTGGGGCCGCAGCCGGTGCAGCGGCGCCACGCTCGCGCAGCGCGAACCAGGCCGCGAGCCACACGATGGCGACGAGCAGCAGCATCTGCAGCACCGACTGCACCAGCATCGAGGCTCCGAGGATCGAGCGCAGGCCGTACATCGCCACATGCTCATGCAGCGCACCGCCTGGCATGAAGAGCACCTGCACCTGGTAGAGCAGCGGGCTCAGCGCCACGTAGTTGACGACCATCGCGGCCAGGTACATGGCCGCAAAGCGGCGGCCGGGGCCGCGCAGCTGCGACACGCGCGCCGAACCACGCAGATCGAGCGCCTGGCGCGCATGGCACCACGCGAGCGTGGCGGCCAGCAGCCACACCGTCACGGTGCGCGACAGCAACGGGATCCACACGCCCGGCTGCGCATAGACGCCGCGCATCTGCTCGCTGTTCGGCGAGGTCGGCAGCAGCTGCAGCACCATGCCCAGCACGAACAGCGCGGCGTGGACGGCGATCACGGTCCACGCGAAGCGGACGGGCAGGCGCTGCGCGCGATCGAGGGAGGAAGAAGAAGGAACTGGTGAGGCCGCCATGGTGTTGGAACGGTGCTTTCGCGTTGCGGATCGACCGGCGAAGCGTACCGGAACACCGCGGCCCACCCCCGCAGCGGGGGCGACGGGCCGGTCAGTCGGCGAGCGCGGCTTCGGCGGCCGGCTCGGGCGCGGGGCCGATGTACACCGACTGCGGCCGGATCAGCCGCCCCTTCTGCACCTGCTCGCGCGCATGCGCGAGCCATCCGCTCACGCGGCCCGCGGCGAACACGCAAGTGAAGCTCTCGCGGCCGAAGCCCAGCGCCTCGAGCAGCAGCGCGGTATAGAACTCGACGTTGGTCTCGAGCGCGCGGCCGGGCTTCTTCTCGCGCAGGATCGCGAGCGCGGCCTGCTCCGCCGCCTCGGCCAGCGCGAAGCGCGCGGCGTCCACGCCGCCTTCGGCACTGAGCCGCTGCAGCGCGGCCTTGAGCGCATCGGCGCGCGGATCGCGCACGCGGTAGATGCGATGGCCAAAGCCCATCAGGCGCTGGCCGTCGGCCACGGCGGCCTCGAGCCATGCGCGCGCGCGCTCGGCACTGCCGATGGCATCGAGCGCGTCGAGCACCGGCCCGGGCGCGCCGCCATGCAGCGGCCCCTTGAGCGCGCTGATGCCCGCGAGCACGGCCGAGGCGAGCCCCGCGCCGGTCGATGCGACCACGCGTGCGGCGAAGGTCGAGGCATTGAGGCCGTGGTCGCTGACGGTGACGAGGTAGGCGTCGAGCGCCGCAGCCTGCGCTGGGGTCGGCAAGCGGCCATGCAGCATGCGCAGCATGTCGGCGGCCTGCGGCAGCGCTTCGTCGGGCGCCAGCGCCGGCACGCCGAGGCGCCAGCGCATGACGGCGGCGGTGTACACGGCAGGCGCGGCCACGAGGCGCAGCGCGGTGGCCAGGTCGTCGCCATCGGGCAGGCGCGCAAGCAGCGCGCGCACCGCTTCGATGGGCGGCAGCCTGCGCAGCACGGCGTCGTCGCCGGGCTGCAGCCGCTCGAAGGCATCGCGGCGCGCACGGCCCAGCGCGGTGCGCAGGGCCGCTGCCTTGGGCAGTGCGTCGAAGAAGCCGTCGAACAGCAGCGCCACCGCATCTTCGAACTGCCAGCGGCCCGCGATCTCGCCGAGTTCATGGCCGCGGATCACCAGCCGCCCGGCGGCGCCGTCGACCTCGGACAACACGGTGTGGGCGGCCACCACGCCTTCGAGGCTGCCATCGTCCTGGTTCATCGTTCTTGCTCCTTGTGATTGCACGATGAGACGATTCTGGCCACACTGGCATTGACGTCAATCTTGATTTATTGCATCAACATGACCACCAAGACACCACTCTGGCTCCCCGCCGCCGACGCGCTCGCGCTGATGCAGGTGCGGCCGCAGACGCTCTATGCCAACGTGAGCCGCGGCCGCGTGCGCGCCCGCCCCGATGTGGCCGATCCGCGGCGTAGCCTCTACCACCGCGACGACGTGCAGCGCATCGCGGCGCGCACGCGCGGCCGGCGCAGCAGCGAGGCGGTGGCGAGCGAGGCGATCCAGTGGGGCGAGCCGGTGCTGCCCTCCGCCGTGTCGACCGTGGCCGAGGGCCGGCTGCTGTACCGCGGGCACGATGCCTGCGCGCTCGCGCAGCACGCGACGCTCGAGGAAGCAGCCGGCCTGCTGTGGGCCTGCGCGCCGCCGCACTTCGACGGCGGTGCTGGTGCTGCGGCAACGCCGCAGCCGGGCCATGCGATGCCGCTGCAGGCCGGGCTGGTCGCGCTCGCGGCCCGCGCCGCGAACGACGCACCGACGCGCGGCCGTTCGCCCGCGGTGCTGCAGGCGGAGGCGGCCGAAGTGATCGGCACGCTCGCCGATGCACTGCTCGGCATGCGGGCTGCGCGCGCCGTGCCGCTGCACATGCGCCTGGCGGCGGCCTGGCGGCGTCCGCGCGCGGCCGACGTGCTGCGCCGCGCGCTGGTGCTGCTGGCCGACCACGAACTCAACGCCTCGACCTTCGCCGCGCGCGTGACGGCATCGACCGGCGCATCGCTCTCGGCCTGCCTGCTCACGGGGCTGGCCACGCTGACCGGTCCGCTGCACGGCGGTGCGGCGGCGGCCGTGCAGGCGATGGTGCGCAGCGCCGACTACATCGGCAGCGAAGCGACGCTGCGCGAATGGCTCGCGCACGACCGACCGCTCGCGGCCTTCGGCCATCCGCTCTACCCCGCGGGCGATGCGCGCTGCGCAGCGCTGCTGGCTGGCGCGTTCGACCTGCCGCCCGCGTTCGCTTCACTGCGCGCCGCAGGCGAGAAGCTGCTCGGCGAGCCGGTGAACATCGACTTCGCCCTGGCCGCGCTCGCGGCTGCGCACAAGCTGCCGGCCGATGCGCCGCTGACCCTGTTTGCGCTGGCACGCAGCGTGGGCTGGACCGCGCACGTGCTCGAGCAGCAGGCCTCGGGGCAACTGATACGGCCGCGGGCGCGCTACACCGGCCCGCGCGAGGCGCCGATGGCGGCGGCCGCTGTCAATGGATCGCCGGCTCGTTCGCAAGCTCGAAGAGCTTCACCATCTCGCGGTTGAAGGCGGGCAGGTCGTCGGGCTTGCGGCTGGTGACCAGCGCATGGTCGACCACGACCTCCTTGTCGGTCCATTGCGCACCGGCGTTCTCCAGGTCGGCGCGCAGCGAGGGCCATGAGGTCATCCTGCGGCCCCTGGCACCGCCCGCGTCGATCAGCGTCCACGGGCCATGGCAGATCGCGGCGATCGGCTTGCCGCTCTCGACGAAGGCGCGCACGAAGGCAACGGCCTGGGCGTCGGTGCGAAGCGAATCGGGATTGGCCACGCCACCGGGCAAGAGCAGCGCGTCGAAATCGTCGGGGTTCGCGCCCTGCAGCGGCACATCGACCTCGAAGGTGTCCGCCGCCGCGAGCTGCTGCCAGCCGCGCACGCTGCCATCGAGCGGCGAGACGATCAGCGTCTCGGCGCCGGCGCTTTCGAGCACCTTGCGCGGCTCGGTCATCTCGGCCTGCTCGAAGCCGTCCGCGACAAGGATGGCAACCTTCATTCCGTCGAGCGAAGAGGTGATGGTGGGCATGGCGAAGAACTCCTTTTCCGGGTGGTTTTCCGAGACAACGAAGTTCCACCGTATGCCCTTGCCGTCCTCCACCCATCGGCCGTTGCCGGGGCTGCCTGTCGGACAGCTCGACGGGCGGAAATTTCCGCTTACGCAGATTAACGGCGCAGACGAACTGCAAGGCGGTCAGCTACTTGTCGAGCCCGGCGAGGCAGACGTACTTCACCTCGAGGAAGTCGTCGAGGCCGTATTTCGAGCCCTCGCGTCCGAGCCCCGACTGCTTCACGCCGCCGAAGGGCGCTTCGGCCGTGGAGACGAGGCCGGTGTTGACGCCGACGATGCCCGATTCGAGCGCTTCGGCCACGCGCATGATGCGGCCGATGTCGCGGCTGTAGAAGTAGGCGGCAAGGCCGAACTCGGTGTCGTTGGCGGCTGCGATGGCCTCGTCCTCGGTGTCGAAGGCGAACACCGGCGCGAGCGGGCCGAAGCTCTCCTCGCGCGCGAACAGCATCGCGGGCGTGGCGCCGCCGATCACGGTGGGCTCGTAGAAGAGGCCGCCGAGCGCATGGCGCTTGCCGCCGACCAGCACCTTGGCGCCCTTGGCCACGGCATCGGCCACATGCTGCTCGATCTTCTCGATCGCCTTGTCATCGATCAACGGACCCTGGTTGACGCCGGGCTGGGTGCCGTCGCCGACCTTGAGCGCACGCACGCGCTCGACCAGCTTCTGCGTGAAGGTCTCGAGCACGCCGCGCTGCACGTAGATACGGTTGGCGCAGACGCAGGTCTGGCCGGTGTTGCGGTACTTGGAGACCATCGCGCCTTCGACCGCGGCGTCGATGTCGGCATCGTCGAACACGATGAAAGGCGCATTGCCGCCGAGCTCGAGCGAGAGCTTCTTGATGGTGTCGGCCGACTGCTTCATGAGCGTGCGGCCCACCTCGGTGGAGCCCGTGAAGCTGAGCTTGCGCACGACGGGGCTGCGCGTCATCTCGCCGCCGATCTTGCTGGCCGAACCGGTGAGCACCGACAGCACCCCGTCGGGCACGCCCGCGCGCTGCGCGAGCTCGGCGAAGGCCAGCGCCGAAAACGGCGTCTGCGTGGCGGGCTTCACCACCATCGAGCAGCCGGCCGCGAGCGCGGGGCCGGCCTTGCGCGTGAGCATGGCGGCGGGAAAGTTCCACGGCGTGATCGCGGCCGTGACGCCCACGGGCTGCTTGAGCGCGAGGATGCGGCGATCGGCCTGCGGCGCGGGAATGGTGTCGCCGTAGACGCGGCGCGCCTCTTCGGCGAACCACTCGATGAACGAGGCGGCATAGGCGATCTCGCCGCGGCTTTCGGCCAGCGGCTTGCCCTGCTCGGTGGTCATGATGAGCGCCAGGTCGTCCACGTTCGCGAGCATCAGGTCGTTGAGCCGGCGCAGGATGGCCGAGCGTTCCTTCGCGGGCAGGCGGGCCCAGGGTTTCTGCGCCTTCTCGGCCGCGGCGATGGCACGTTCGGTCTCGGCGGTGCCGCACATCGGCACTGTGCCGATCTGCTCGCCATTGGCGGGGTTGGTCACGGGCACGGTGGCGCCGTCGTCGGCGTCCACCCAAGCGCCCGCCACGCAGGCTTGCTGGCGCAGCAGGGTCGGGTCCTTGAGCTTCAATGGCATGGGATCGTCTCCAAAAAATAGGAATTGAACCGCTATTTGGCGTGGCATTCACCACAAAAGGGCCATTGATGGTGGAACTAAGGGCTATTGGGGATGAGTCCAGCCCCCGCCAGCCAGTAAGATCGCGCCCGCTTTTCACTGTCTAACCGTTTTGGGAGATCCCATGAAAAAACTCATCGCCTTCACGGCAATCGCCACCGCCGCCGTCGGCGCCTTTGCCCAGGACTTCCCGGCAGGCAAGACCGTCACGCTCGTCGTCCCGTTCGCGGCCGGCGGCCCCACCGACCGCGTCGCCCGCGACCTGGCCGAAGCACTGCAGAAGACGCTCGGCACGACCATCGTGGTGGACAACACCGCGGGTGCCGGCAGCTCGATCGGCACCGCCAAGGTGGCGCGCGCCAACGCCGACGGCCACACCCTGCTGCTGAACCACATCGGCATGTCGACGATGCCCGCGCTCTATCGCAAGCTGCCGTTCAAGGTCGAGAGCGACTTCGAATACCTCGGCATGGTCAACGAAGTTCCGATGACGCTGATCGGCAAGCCCACGCTGCCGGCCAACAACTACAAGGAACTGACCGCCTGGATGGCCGCCAACAAGGGCAAGATCAACCTCGGCAACGCCGGCCTGGGCGCCGCCTCGCACCTGTGCGGCCTGCTGTTCCAGAGCGCGGTCAAGCTCGAGATGACCACGGTTCCCTACAAGGGCACCGCGCCGGCGATCGCCGACCTGCTCGGCGGCCAGATCGACCTGCTGTGCGACCAGACCACCAACACCACGCCGCAGATCGAAGCCAAGAAGGTCAAGGCCTATGCCGTGACCACGGCCAAGCGCCTGACGACTCCGGCCCTGAAGGATCTGCCCACGCTCGACGAAGCCGGCCTGAAGGGCTTCGAAGTGTCGATCTGGCACGGCGTGTATGCGCCCAAGGGCACGCCGGCCCCGGTGCTGAAGAAGCTCAACGATGCAATCAAGGCCGCGATGAAGGACCCAGGCTTCATCAAGCGCCAGGAAGGCCTCGGCGCCGTGATCGTCACCGACAACCGCACCGACCCCGCCGAACACAAGAAGTTCGTCGCGGCCGAGATCGCCAAGTGGGGCCCGATCATCAAGGCTGCCGGCGTCTATGCAGACTGAAGCCCTCTGAGCTAAGACCCCTCGGCGAAAAAGCCGCCGCCCTCCCGGGCCGGCGGCTTTTTCTTTGGCACGGCGCCTGCTACTTCGGCCGTATCGCGTCGGCCGTGCCCTGGATGAACGCCTTGATGCTCTCGATGTCGTCGGCCGAGAGCTTGCCCGTGAAGTCGGGCATGCCGCGCGACATGGCCGGGCCCTTGAGCACGAACTTGTCGAGGTTCTCGATGTAGGCGGCGTCCATGTAGCCGAGGTTCGGGATGTTGCCGCCGCGGTCCACGCCGGGCACGCCGTGGCAGAAGACGCAGTTGCTCACGTAGAGCATGGTGCCGGCCTGCACCTTGGCGGGGTCGTACTTGACGCCCTGCAGCAGCTTGCCCAGCCGGTACTCCACGAACTCGGGCATCTTGGCGCTTCCGCCGACCGCGAAGGTGTAGACGGTGCCCGGCCCCTGGCGGTCGCTGGCGCGCTGCGCGAGGCCGTACACGCCGCCCCAGCCCACGGCCACCGACACGTACTGCTTGCCGTCGACCATGTAGGTGGACGGTGCCGCGACCACGCCGGTGCCGGTGGGCGTTTCCCAGAGCTTGTCGCCGGTCTTGGCGTTGTAGGCCACCAGGCGTCCGTCGGCCGTGCCCTGGAACACGAGGTTGCCCGCGGTGGTGAGCGTGCCGCCGTTCCACGGCGAGGCGTAGTCGACGCCCCAGGCTTCCTTCTGCTTCACCGGGTCCCAGGCGACGAGGCGGCCGAAGGGCTTCGACTTGGGCGCCTCCGCATTGAGGAACATGGCGGTGTTCCAGCCGAGCGCGGCATGCGGCCGGCCGGGCGCGTTCTGGTCGAAGGACCAGTCCTTGTCGTCCATGAGGTTCAGCGGCACATGCTGCGCCGGGATGTAGGCCAGCCCGGTCTGCGGGTTGAACGACATCGGGTGCCAGTTGTGCGCGCCGAACGGCCCGGGAATGCTGTCGCCGGGCTTCTGGTTCTGGCGCGCGGCGGCCACCTCGATGGGACGGCCGTTGGCGTCGTAGCCGGTGGCCCAGTTCACCTCGACGAAGTTCTTCGCCGAGATGAACTTGCCGTTGGTGCGGTCGATGACGAAGAAGAAGCCGTTCTTCGGCGCATGCAGGATCACCTTGCGCAGCTTGCCGCTGACCTTGAGGTCGGCCAGGATCATGGGCTGCGTGGCGGTGTAGTCCCAGTTGTCGCCGGGCGTCTCCTGGTAGTGCCACACGTACTTGCCGGTGTCGGGGTCGAGCGCCACGATCGAGCTCAGGTAAAGGTTGTCGCCGCCCTGCGGGCTGCGCTTCTTGTGCGCCCATGGCGAGCCGTTGCCGGTGCCGATGTACATCAGGTTGAGGTCGGCGTCGAACGCCATGGTGTCCCACGCGGTGCCGCCGCCGCCAGCCTCCCAGTACTTGCCAGACGGGTCCCAGGTCTTGGCGGCGCGCGCCATCGACTCGTCTTCGAAGGGCTTGGAGGGATCGCCCGGCACGGTGAACCAGCGCCATTTCTGTTCGCCCGTGGCGGCGTCGTAGGCGGTGACATAGCCGCGCACGCCGTACTCGGCGCCGCCGTTGCCGATGATGACCTTGCCCTTGATGACGCGCGGCGCGCCGGTGATGGTGTAGCTGCCCTTCTGGCCCTCGATGGTGTTCTTTTCCCAGAGCTTGCGACCGCTGGCGGCGTCGAGCGCGATGAGCCGGCCGTCGTAGGCGCCGACGAAAACCTTGCCCTGGTGCAGCGCCACGCCGCGGTTGACCACGTCGCAGCAGCCGCGAAAGCCCTTCGAGCGGTCGACCTGCGGGTCGAAGCTCCAGAGGCGCTGCCCGGTGCGCGTGTCGATCGCATGCACCACGCTCCACGAGGCCGTGACGTACATGATGCCGTCGACCACCAGCGGCGTGGCCTCGACGCCGCGCGTGGATTCGAGGTTGTACGACCAGACCAGGCCCAGCTGCTTGACGTTGCCGGCGTTGACCTGGTCGAGCCGGCTGAACCGCGTCTCGGCGTGGTCCAGCCCGTAGCTCGGCCAGTCGGGCGTCTTCTTCTGCGCGGCGTTGGCGCGGATGAAGTTGCCGTCGACGCGCTGCACGGCGGCTGCGGCGCGCGCCTGCGGATCGGAGGCCGTGCCCTGTTGTTGCTGCTGCTGCGCCGCAACCGGCGCCGCATTGGCAAGGCACAGCAGCGCGCCGGCGAGCAGACGCAGCCCGGGGTGGATCGTTCTTGTCATCGTGGGTCTCCTTTGTGCCGCAAGGATCGTTTGCGTCGCGTCCGCGTTCACCTTCGGGATTTCCCCAGTCCGGCGCTGTTCCATTGCGGAACACATTCGACGGGGCAGCAGCAAGCAGAACCCCACGAGGAGCAGCAACCCCATGGCATTCGACAGGCTGGGCACGGCGAATGCGCCGCGCCAACTCTTCTCCACCACGCCGGCGCAGCGCGTGGCGCTCGCGCGGCAGCAGTTCTTCGAGGAAGGCGTGCGCCCCTCGGGCCTGGTCGGCGAGGCGGTGATCCAGTCGTGGCTGCGCTGCAACCGCAACCACAGCGACCGCCGCCGCATCGTGCCGTTCGACGCGGTCACGCCGAGCCGGCTGCATGCCACGCTGGCACGCAACCGCGAGCTGCTCGACGTGGCGCGGCAGGAGCTCGCGAGCATGGAGAGCGCGCTCGCGGGCACCGACTGCCGCGTAATCCTCACCGACCGCGAAGGCGTGGTGGTGCATGTGACGCAGCACCCCGCCGCGGCCCACCAGCCGGTGCTGCGCAAGACGGCGCGCGTGGGCGTGAACATCTCCGAACGCATCGTCGGCACCACGGCGCCCGGCATCGTGGCGACCACGGGACAAGCCTGCACGGTCGACGGCGCGGAGCACTACTTCGAGGTGCTGTCGCAGATGCAGTGCGCGGCGGCGCCGATCCGCGACGTGAGCGGCCGGCTCGCGGGCGTGCTCGACCTCACGGCGGAGGCGCGGCGCTTCGGCTTTGACGCCGCGTCGATGGTCGCGCTCTATGCCACGATCATCGAGAACCGCCTGCTGCAGGCGCAGTCGCGCGACCACCTGATCCTGCGCTTCCAGGCCAGCCCGAACCTGCTCGGCACCCCGATGGAGGCACTGGCCGGCGTGGCGCCCGACGGCACCATCGCCTGGCTCAACGGCGCCGGCGCGCGCCTGATCGGCCGCCTGCCCGAGGCTGCGGGCGAGCGCGACGTCGAGTCGATGCTGGGCCACGACCTGGCGAGCCTGCTGCGGCTGCAGCGGCGCGACGCCGCGCAGCCGCTGCGGCTTGCGAGCGGCCTGGGCGTGTGGGTGCAGGCTAGCCTGAAGGCCGCCGACGGCGCCGACTTCCGCCATGCGGTCGCGGTGCCGGGCGATGCGGCGGCGCCGGCGCTGGTGACGCCGAGCGTGCCGCACGGCGACATGGCGGCGGCAATGGAAGAGGACGAACAGGACGCACCGGCCTCATCCACCCAGGCCGGCACGCTGCGCGAACACAGCCGCAAGCTCATCGAGGAAACACTCGCCGCGCACGGCGGCAACGTGTCGCAGGCCGCGCGCCAATTGCGCGTGTCGCGCGGCACGCTCTACCGGCGGCTGCGCGGCTGGCGCGAAGGATAGACGCCCCCCGAAGCGCCTTCGGCGCCTCCCCCCACTGGGGGGCGCACCCGGCGGCCCGGCGAAGCCGGTTCCGCGGGTGCGCTGGCTCAATACGGCGATCAATTCGAGCGCTTCGGCAACGCGTAAGCAATGACGCTGTCGCCCGTCTTCGTTCCAAGCGAGCCGTGGCCGCCCGCGGCCACCACCACATACTGCCGCCCGTCGGCGCCGCGATAGCTCATGGGCGTGGCCTGTCCGCCCGCCGGCAGGCGGCTGCGCCAGAGCTCCTTGCCGTTGGTCACGTCGTAGGCGCGCATGTAGTAGTCGAGCGTGCCCGATAGAAAGGCCACGCCGCCGGCCGTCATGAGCGGCCCGCCGAGGCTCGGCACGCCCATCGCGAAGGGCAGCGGCAACGGCGAACTGTCGCGCACGGTGCCGTTCTTGTGCATCCACACCACGCGGCCGGTGCGCAGGTCGGCACCCGCCACATAGCCCCAGGGCGGTGCCTGGCAGGGCAGGCCGAATACCGAGGTGAACGCGCGCAGCTGCACCGCGAAGGGCGCGCCGAAGTTCTCGTTGAGCGCGGGCAGGCTGTCGCTCGGCCGAGCCTTGCCCTGCACGTAGAGCGTGGTGTCGTCGGCGCGCGGGATCAGCTTCGACACGAAGGCCAGCGACGCCGGCGTGGTGAAAGCGAGCTGCCGCTGCGGATCGACCGCGATGCCGCCCCAGTTGAAGACACCGAAGTTGCCCGGATAGATGAGCGAGCCCTGCGTGGACGGCGGCGTGTAGCGGCCCTCGTAGCGCAGCCGGTGGAACGCGATGCGGCAGGCGAGCTGGTCGAACACCGTGCCGCCCCACATGTCGGCCGGCGTGAGCGCGGGCGGATCGAACGACAGGGCCGATACCGGCTGCGTGAGCGATGTGTGGTCGCCCTCGGCCGCGCCCTGCGGCGCGGGGCGCTCATAGACCTTCACCACCGGTTCGCCGTTGCGCCGGTCGAGCACGAACAGCTCGCCCTGCTTGGTCGGCTGCACCAGCGCGGGCACGGTGTCGTTGCCCACGCGCAGGTCGGTGAGCGTGGGCTGCGACGGCACGTCGTAATCCCACAGGTCGTGGTGCACGGTCTGGAAGCTCCAGCGCACGCGGCCGGTGGCCAGGTCGAGCGCCACCACCGCGGACGAATAGCGCTCTGCGCCTTCGGTGCGATTGCCGCCCCACTGGTCGGGCGGCTGGTTGCCCATGGGCACGTAGACCATGCCAAGCGCCTCGTCCACGCTCGAGATCGACCAGCTGTTGGGCGAGTTGGCGGTGTAGGTGCGGTCGGGCGCGATGGGCGCGGTCTCGTCGGGGTTGCCCGCGTCCCAGTTCCAGACCAGTGCGCCGGTGTCGATGTCGAAGGCCCGGATCACGCCCGAGGTCTCCTCGGTGGAGACGTTGTCGAGCACCGTGCCGCCTACGATGATGAGCGATTTCGTCACCACCACCGGCGAGGTCGAGTAGTACGCGCCGGGCTTCACGTTGGGCATGTTCTTCCACAGGTCGATCTGCCCGCTGCCGCCGCCGAAGCGCATGCAGGGCTTGCCGCTTTCGGGGTTCAGCGCAATGACGCGGCCGTCGGCCGTGGGCATGAAGAGCTTGGCATCGCAGTCGGCGCCCGCGCTGGCTGTGGCGTCAGGGCGCACGGCGCTGCCGGGGTCGTAAGACAGGCCGCGGCAGGTCAGGTGCTGCAGCGCGAGCGGACGCCGGATCTCGGGCGTGTAGCGCCAGAGCTGCTCGCCCGTGGTGGCGTTCAGTGCCACCACCGACTGGTGCGGCGTGCAGAGAAAGAGCCGCTCACCGATCTTCAGTGGCGTGACCTCGAAGGTCGTCTCCTCCGGATCGCCGGGCTGGCCGCGCACGTCGCCGGTGCGAAAGTGCCACGCCTCCTCGAGCTGGCCGACGTTGGCCGGCGTGATCTGGTCGAGCGCCGAATAGCGCTGGCCCATGCCGGTTCCGCCGTAGGCGGTCCAGTCGTCCGCGGGCGGGGCCGGGCTGCCGGCAGCTGCGGCAACGCCCGGCGCGGCAGTTGCTGCGGGCGGCGTGGCCGTGCCTTCGATGCGATGCGGCTGGCGCGTCATGGCCACCACTGCGGCAGCCAGGAAGACCAGCAGCACGACGCCGAGAAAGCCGCGCGCGGGCGCCACGCCCGCGGTGCTGCGCCGTGCCAACGCACGCGCGACCCAGGGCGTGAGCAGGAACGCGCCGATGACGAAGAACACATCGCCGCGCGCCGCGAGCGGCCACCAGTCGAAGCCGACTTCCCACAGCGCCCAGCCGAGCGTGAACGCGACCACGATGGCGTAGACCCAGAGGCCGGCGCCGCCGCCGCGCGGCAGCAGCAGCGCCGCCACGAGCAGCCCCAGCCCCGCGACGAGGTAGTACCACGAGCCGCCGAGCATGACGAGCCAAGCGCCGGCGGCTGCAAGGCCGAGGCCGGCCAGGCCGATGACCACGGCCGTGGCAATTAGCAACGCCGACCGCCTGGTGTGTGGCGGTTCGGATGTGGAAGAAGACGCACGGGGATGCACAGCAGTGTCGGTCATGGCGAGGCGCTTTCGATGCCAGGCGCGAGGGCGGGGCGCGCCATTGATGGACACCCCAGACTAGGTAAAGCACAGGGCCTTGTGCGTAGGCCGAGCGCGCAATTGTGCGCGGATGGCTGCTCAGGCCGGCGCAGCGATGCGTGCGGCGCGGGCCCGGCGCGCACGCGCATCGGGCTGGAGCGGCCGCAGGTACTCATGCAATGCGAGCGCCGCGGCGCCCACGGCCGCGGCCAGCTCGCCGTAGCGCGCAATGCGCAGCGCGGGCGCGGGCATGCCGGCCGCCTCGGCATGGCGCTGCACCTGCGCGAAGGCGGCCTCCGCGAAACGCGCGTCGCCGGTGCACGACTTGCCGCCGAGCACGATCGCGCGCGGATCGAAGGTGACCCAGAGGTTCTGCAGCAGCACGCCGAGAAAGGCGCCCGCCTGCGCCACGCCGGGCGCTTCGCGCTCGAGCGCGCGCGATCCGAAGAACGCCTCGGCGCAGCCGTTGCGCCCGCACGAGCAGCGCGGCCCATCACGCTGCAGGATGGTGTGACCGATCTCGCCTGCCATGCCCTGCGCACCGGTGAAGAGCCGGTCGTTGAGCACCACGCCCGCGCCCACGCCCACGTCGCAGCTGACGAAGATCAGCGGCTCGCCGCCCTCACCCCCGCCATCGCTGCCATCGCTTCCGAACTCGTACTCGCCGAGCGCTGCGGCGTCGGCGTCGTTCTGCAGCTGCACGGTGACGCCGGGCAGCTTCGCCTCGGCCAGCGCCTGCTCGAGCGCGGGCAGCAGGCTCACGTTGCGCCAGCCGAGGTTGGGCGCGAAGCGGACCACGCCGGTGCAGTCGTCCACCGCGCCGGGCACGCCCACGCCGATGCTCGACAGCTGCAGTCCGGCCCGGCGCAGTTGCCGGTGCGCAGCGGCAGCCATGCGCGCAACCTGCGCACACACGCCGGCCGGCGCGCTGTCGGCCAGCGCCTGGCGCTCGGCATGGAGCACCTCGCCCTGCAGCGACACGCAGGCCAGGCGCACCGTCTCGACCGCGATCTCCACGCCCATCAGCGCGCGCACGCCGGTGTTGATGCGCAGCGGCGTCGAAGGCCGGCCGAGCCCGTCGGCCGCGATGGCGCCGGCCTCGCTGAGCCAGCCTTCGTCGAGCAGCTCGCGCACCAGCAGGCTCACGGTGGACTTGGTGAGCCCGCTCGCACCCGACAGCCGCGCGCGCGACAGGCCGGGCTGCGCGCGCAGCAACCGCAGCAGCACGCTGCGGTTCATGCGCTTGAGCAGCTGCTGGTCGCCGATGTTCACGGAGCCGCTTCCACGGGAGGGCCAGGGTTCACCGCGGGGCCTGTTCCTTTCCCTCGGGGCGCTTGCCGGCAATGATCATGCCGAGCACCTCGTCCTCGGTGACGTCGGCGGTGCGGTAGGTGCCGACCAACCGGCCGTTCTTCATCACCGCCACGCGGTCGCTGAGCGCGAACACGTCGGGCATGTCGTGCGTGATGAGGAAAATGCCCACGCCATCGGCCTTGAGCTGCTTGACGAGGCCGCCGACCATCGCCGTCTCTTCCGGGCCGAGCGCGGCGCAGGGCTCGTCCATGATGAGGATGCGGGCGTTGAAGTACAGCGCACGCGAGATCGCCACCACCTGCCGCTGGCCACCCGAGAGCCGCCGCACGGGCGTGCGGATGTTGCTGAAGTTGCGGTTGAGGCGCTGGAACACCTTGCGCGCCTCGACCTCCATGAAATGGTCGTCGAGCGTGTTCCAGCGCGTCATCTTCTCGCGGCCCAGGAACAGGTTCGCCACCGCGTCGAGGTTGTCGGCCAGGGCCAGCGTCTGGTAGATGGTTTCGATGCCGAGCGCCTGCGCTTCGGAGGGGGTGCGGATCTGCACCGTCTCGCCCGCGACCAGCGTCTCGCCCGCATCGACCGGGTAGGCGCCCGCGAGCATCTTCATGAGCGTGGACTTGCCCGCGCCGTTGTGGCCGAGCAGCGCGACCACTTCGCCGGCATGCAGGTTCACGCTCACGCCGTCGACGGCCTTCACGCCGCCGAAGGCCTTGCGGATCTCGCGCAATTCGACGAGCGGCCGGGATGTATCGGTGGCCATCATGTCAGTTCTCGCCGAACCTGCGGCGGTACAGCACGTCGAACACCACCGCCACGATCAGCACCTGCCCGATGATCACCATGCGCTTGCCGATCGGCACGTCGAGCAGCAGCATGCCGCTGTCGAGCGACTGCATGATCAGCGCGCCGAGCACCGAGCCGAAGATCGAGCCGGTTCCGCCCGCGAGCGCCGTGCCGCCGATGACGGCCGCCGCGATCACGTAGAGCTCCATGCCGGTGCCGAGCGAATTGGTGCCCGCGTTGAGCCGCGCGATCGACACGATCGCTGCCACCGTGACCAGCACCGCGAGCAGCGCGAACAGCATCAGCGTGACGCGCTTGACCGGAATGCCCACCAGCGCCGCCGCATCGGGGTTGCCGCCCATCGCGAACACGTAGCGGCCGAAGCGCGTGCGGTGCACGATGAACGACAGCACCACGGCGACCACGGCCCAGATCAGCACCGGGATCGGCAGGCCCTGCGGCGCGTCCTTGGAGGCGATCTGGTAGCTGTTCATGACCGCCGCGAACCCGAGCACCACCGCCGCCGGCACGGCCGTGAGCAGCAGCGCAAGCCAGAGCGGCTCGTTGGGCATGCCGTGGTGCGCGCGTGCGCGGCGCTTCTGCAGCATGCGCGCAAACAGCACCAGCGCCACGAAGCCCGCGAGCGCCCATGTGGCGGCGGTACCGATGCCGCCGTCGTAGCCGCCGCCCAGGCGCTGGAAGAACTCGTCGTTCACCGGCTGGGTCTTGCCGTCGGCCACCAGGAACGCCGCACCGCGGAACGACATCAGTCCGCCGAGCGTGACGACGAACGAGGGCACGCCGAGCATCGCCGTGAGCCAGCCCTGGTAGATCGAGACCAGGAGCGCCACTGCGAGCCCCGCGAGGCAGGCCGCGGGCCACGACCAGCCCGAGGTGTACTGCAGGTAGGCGATCAGCACGCCGACGAAGCCCATCACCGAGCCGACCGACAGGTCGATGTGGCGCGCCACGATGACCAGCACCATCACGGTCGACACGATGCCCACCACCGCCGTCTGCTGCGCCACGTTGTAGAGGTTCTCGGGCGACAGGAACACGCCGCCCGAGAGCATGTTGAAGACCACGCCCATCGCGACCAGCAGCACGCTCATCAGCGCCAGCCGCAGGTCGATGCCGGTGCGCCGCCAGAGGCCCGGCGTCGTTGGATCGCCCATCTGCCTGCTTACTTGCAGGCGGCCGGCGCGTTGGCCGCGGGCACACCCTTGCAGAGTTCGTCCTTCTTGATCCAGCCGGCCTTGACCACCACGTCGAGGTTGTCGCGCGTGATCGGCACCGGCGTGAGCAGGCGCGACTGCAGCGCGATCTTCTTCGGCCCGGCATTCCAGGTCGCGGCCTTCTCGGCCGGCTTGCCCTGCGACAGCGCGATCGCGGCATTGGCGGCCTCGCGGCCGAGTTCGCGCGAGTCCTTGAAGATGGTCGCGGTCTGGGTGCCGAGCGCAATGCGGTTGAGCGCCGCGAAGTCGGCGTCCTGGCCCGACACCGGAATGCCGCGCAGCCCCTTGGCCGTGAGCGCCGCCACTGCGCCGCCCGCGGTGCCGTCGTTGGCCGCCACCACGGCATCGACCTTGTTGCCGACCTTGGTGAGGATCTGCTCCATGTTCTTCTGCGCGACCTCGGGCTTCCAGCCCTCGGTGTATTCGTCGCCCACGATCTTGATGTCGCCCTTCTTCACCGCGGCATCGAGCACCTCCTGCTGGCCTGCGCGCAGGAAGTCGGCGTTCGGGTCGCTCGGCGAGCCTTTGATGATCACGTAGTTGCCCTTGGGCTTGACCTTGAACACCTCGCGCGCCTCCATGCGCCCGACCTCGACGTTGTCGAAGGTGATGTAGAAGACGCCGGGCGCCTCGATCAGGCGGTCGTACGCCACCACCGGCACCTTCTGCCGCGTGGCCTTGGTGACGGCGGGCAGGATCGCGTCCTTGTCCATCGCCAGCACGATCAGCGCCTTGGCGCCCTTGGCCATCAGGCCCTCGATGTCGCCGAGCTGCTTCTCGGGCGAGCCGCCCGCGTCGGCGCTGATGTACTTGGCGCCGAGCTTCTCGAGCTGGGCCTTGATCGCGGCCTCGTCGGTCTTCCAGCGCTCTTCCTGAAAGTTGGACCAGCTCACGCCGACCACGGTCTGCGCCAGCGCGCTCGCCGCAGTGAGGCCGAAGGCCATGGCGGCCAGGGAGTGCTTGAGGTGCATCGGTGTCTCCTTGGGCGCGCGCCCAACAATGTAAGAAATTAGTTAGTTCGACCGGCGAATTAACTATCCCATCGTGCGGAGGTGCTGGGCACCCGGGAATTCCCGGGGCGGCGGTGCCCGGTTTTCGGGCGCACGCCAACTTTCGTTTCATCGAAATCGGTGATGCTCAGCAACGAAACATATCGTTTTCATTCATGCCTTGCGCTGCGTAGAGTTTCGGGTTTCCGCATTCCACACAGGAGCCGAACCATGCACCCCTCCCCCGCCCGCATTCCGTTCCACCTGGCTTTTCCCGTGCGCGACATCGCCGAAGCCCGCGCCTTCTATGGCGGGCTGCTCGGCTGCCCCGAAGGCCGTAGCGCGCCGGAATGGGTGGACTTCGACTTTCACGGCCACCAGATCGTGGCGCACCTCGCGCCCGACGAATGCGGCCACAAGGCGCATGGCGCGGTCGACGGGCACGCTGTGCCGGTGCGGCACTTCGGCGCCATCCTCCCGATGGACCAGTGGCAGGCCCTGGCCGACAGGCTCGCGGCACGCCACGTCGAATTCATCATCGAGCCCTACATCCGCTTCAAGGGCGAGCCCGGGGAACAGGCCACGATGTTCTTTCTCGATCCCTCGGGCAATGCGATCGAGATGAAATCGTTCGCCAACCTCGATGCGCTGTTCGCGACCTGAGGCGCATCGATCATGCATGTCGATCGATCCTTGAGTTGGGCATCGATCCTTGCGATGCTCGGTGGATGATCAGTGAACTCAAGACCTTCATCGCCGTCTGCCGCCACGGCACCTTCGTCGCGGCGGGCGAGCGGATCGGGCTGACGCAGTCGGCCGTCAGCAGCCAGATCAAGCGGCTCGAAGACTCGCTCGGCTTCGCGCTCTTCGACCGGACCGGCCGCTCCGCCACGCTGAATGCGGCCGGGGAGAGCACGCTGGCGCGTGCGGTGGAGATCTGTGCCCTGTACGACCGACTCGGCGAGCCTCCGGCGGACGATGGTGCAGAAGGCGGGCTGCTGCGGATCGGCGCCATTGCCTCGACCCAGTCGACGCTCCTTGCGCGCGCACTCGCGAAGCTGCGCAAGGCTGCGCCGTCGCTGCGCGTGCACGTGTCGCCGGGCGTGTCGATGCGGTTGATGGACGACCTCGACGCGGGCACGATCGACGCGGCGCTGATCATCCGGCCGCCCTTCGGCATGCCGCCGGAGTTGCGCTGGCAGACGCTGGTGCGCGAGCGCTACGTGCTCGCCGCACCGGAGGCACTGCCGGGAAGGGACTGGCGACGCCTGCTGCAGGAACAGCCCTTCCTGCGCTACGACCGCGCCTCTTTCGGCGGGCGCATGGTCGAGCGGTTCCTGCGGCGCGAGGGCATCGCCGTCAACGAGTCGATCGAGGTCGACGAGATCCCGGGGCTCATCCACATGGCAGCCAAGGGGTTGGGCGTGGCGCTCGTGCCGATGGTCGAGGCGCACCTGCCTTTGCCGGCCGGCGTGCGCACGATCTCGCTCGGCCAGGCCACCTTCCACCGCGAGGTCGGCCTGCTGCAGCGCGCGCCGCAGTCCAGCCCGGCCGTGGTGGGCCGGCTTGCGCAATGCCTGCAGGAGGCAGTGCGCAAGGGTTCGGCGGCAGCGGGCCGCAACAGCAAGGGCACGGGGTAAGCCCGGTTTCGCCACCTCGTCACGCTTGATACGATTTTTGCCGCAACGCCGATCCCACAGGCGCTGGAGACAAGATGGACAAGCGCAACGACATCCCCGCCGGCGAGGCGCTCTACCGAACGATGGTGCGCATCCGAGCGTTCGAGAATGCCGCCGAGACGGCCAGCCAGGGCGGCGTGAGCGCCTATGGCCAGGAAGCCGCCGGCAGCGCGCATGTGCGCGGGCCGCTGCACCTGTCGACCGGCCAGGAGGCGGTGCCCGCGGGCGTGTGCGCGCACCTGCGCACAAGCGACTACCTCACCTCCACGCACCGCGGCCACGGCCACACGCTCGCCAAGGGCGCCGACCTCTCTCGCATGATGTGCGAGCTGTTCGGCAAAGCCTCGGGCTTCAACGGCGGCAAGGGCGGCTCGATGCACATTGCCGACTTCTCGGTCGGCATGCTCGGCGCCAACGGCGTGGTGGCCGCGGGCCTGCCGATCGCCGTGGGCGCGGCGCATGCGCAGAAGCTGCTGGGCGCGGTGGACGGCGGCATCACCGCCTGCTTCTTCGGTGACGGCGCGATCAACCGCGGCCCGTTCCTCGAAGCCCTGAACTGGGCGCGGGTGTATGCGCTGCCCGTGCTCTTCGTCTGCGAGGACAACCGCTGGAGCGCCACCACGGCAAGCGGGCCGATGAGGGCCGGCGACGGCGCCTCGGCGCGCGCGGCGTCGATGGACATCGCGGCCACGCAGGTCGACGGCAACGACGTGTTCGCGGTGCACGAGGCCGCGGCGGCGCTGGTGGGCGAGGTGCGCGGCGGCGGCGGGCCGCGCCTGCTGCATGCGCTGACCTACCGCGTGAAAGGGCACGTGTCGGTCGACGTGGCGGCGTACCGCGACCCGGCCGAGCTGGCCGCGGCGCTCGAGACCGATCCCATCGCGCGCGCCCGCGGCCGGCTGCTCGCGGCCGGCGTCGATGCGGCCGTGCTCGACGCGATCGAGAACGCGGCGCGCGACGAGGTCGCCGCCGCGCTGGCCGCGGCCGACGCGGCGCCCTGGCCCGAGCCCGGCGCCGCATTCACCGACGTGCAGACCACCGGAGCCGGGCAATGGCATTGACGATCGACAAGCAGGAACTCAGCTATTCGGAGGCCGCGGTGCGCGCGGTGGCGCGCGAGATGCAGGCCGACGCCCGCGTGGTGGTGCTCGGCGAGGACGTGGGCCGCGGCGGCATCTTCGGCCAGTACAAGGGGCTGCAGCAGCGCTTCGGCGAAGGCCGCGTGATCGACACGCCGATCAGCGAGGCCGCGATCATGGGCGCCGGCGTCGGCATGGCGCTCGCGGGCCTGCGCCCGGTGGTCGAGATGCGCGTGGTCGACTTCGCGCTCTGCGGCATGGACGAACTCGTGAACCAGGCCGCCAAGAACCGCTTCATGTTCGGCGGCCAGGGCCGCGTGCCGCTGGTGGCGCGCATGCCGGGCGGCATCTGGGATGCGTCGGCCGCGCAGCATTCGCAATCGCTCGAAGCCTGGTTCGCCCACCTGCCGGGGCTGGTGGTGGTGTGCCCCTCGACGCCGCAAGACAACTACAGCCTGCTGCGCGCGGCGATGCAGTGCGGCGATCCGGTGGCCTACATCGAGCACAAGACGCTCTGGGGCCTGCGCGGCGAGGTCGACGAAGATCTGGCCGTGCCGCTCGGCCTGGCGCGCCGCGTGCGCGAAGGCGATGCGCTCACGCTCGTGAGCTGGAGCCGCCAGATGCAGGCCTGCGCCGCCGCCTGCGAAACGCTGGCGGCCGAAGGCATCGCGGTCGACCTGATCGACCTGCGCACCCTCTGGCCCTGGGACCGCGAGACGGTGCTCGGTTCGTGCACGCGCACCGGGCGCCTGCTGGTGGTGCACGAGGCGGTGCAGGTGGCTGGCTTCGGCGCCGAGATCGCCGCGAGCGCCGCCGAGGCGACGGGCTGCCGCGTGGCGCGGCTCGGTGCGCCGCGCATCCCGGTCGGCTATGCGCCGGTGCTCGAGGCCGCGTCGCGCGTGGGCGCCGAAGCCATCGCGGCGGCGGCGAGGAAGCTGGTCGGCCAGGGGCGCTGAACAGGCCCGTGGCGCCGTGGACCCGCTGTTCTTCAAGCTGGTGCGGGTGGTCAACCTGACCGCGCGGCCCTTTCATGAGCGCGTGGGGCGCGAGCACCAGCTCACGCTCAACGAATGGCGCGCGATGGCAGTGCTCGGCGCGCAGCCCGGGCTCACCGCCACGCAGGTGGCCGAACTGACGGGGCTCGACAAGATGGCCGTGAGCCGCGCGCTCGCGGGCCTCCGGCGCCACAAGCGCATGCAGCGCCACCACGACCCGACCGACCAGCGCCGCGCGCGGCTTCACCTCACGGCGGCCGGCAAGGCGCTGCATGCCATCGTGAGTGCGCTGGGGCGCGAGCGCGAGGCCGAGCTGTTCGCGGGCGTGTCGGGCGACGAGCTGGCGCGGCTCGACGCCACGCTCGACAAGCTCGTCGCGGCCGTGCAGCGCGCCGGTTGATCAGGCCGCGAAGCCGCCGTCGATGTTGAGGCTGGCGCCGGTCACGAAGCCCGCCTCGGGCCCTGCGAGGTAGGCCACCATCGCGGCGATCTCTTCGGGCCGCGCATGGCGCGCCACGGCCATCAATCCGTGCATCGCGGCGGCGTTGGGGCCATCGACCGGGTTCATGTCGGTGTCGACCGGACCTGGCTGCACGTTGTTGACCGTGATGCCTCGCGGTCCCAGGTCGCGCGAGAGGCCCTGCACCAGGCCCTTGAGTGCCGACTTGCTCATGGCATAGGCACTGAAGCCGGGCCAGGGCGCGCGCTCGGCATTGGTGCTGCCGATGTTGATGATGCGGCCGCCCTCGCCCATGTGGCGCACGGCGGCCTGGGCCGCGACGAACACCGCGCGCACGTTGACCTGCCAGGTGCGGTCGAAATCGGCGAGCGGCATGTCGTCGACGGTGCCGGGCAGGAAGACGCCGGCATTGTTGACCAGCACGTCGATGCGGCCGAGCCGGCGCGCGGCATCGTCGATGCCCGCGGTGAGCGCGGCGGCGTCGGCGCTGTCGATCTTGAGCGCCAGCGCGCGGCCGCCCTCGGCCTCGATGCTGCGCACGAGCGCCTCGGCCGGGCCGGCCGAGCTGGCATAGCTGAAAGCGACGGCCGCGCCGTCCTGGACGAGCCGGCGCACGATGGCGGCACCGATGCCGCGCGAGCCGCCGGTCACGAAAGCGGTCTTGCCCGAAAGGGGCCGGGAAAGGGTCGAATTGGGAGCCATGTGGATTCCTTGTTTTGTGAATGGACAGGCTCAGTTTGGGCATTCGATTACCTTTGCGGTAGCCCATAATCAGCGCAATCAGATTCAACCAAGGGTTGAAAAATAGCGTGATGGCGCCCCCTCTCAACCACCTCGAATCCTTTGTGCAGAGTGCCGATAGCGGCAGCTTCTCGGCCGCGGCGCGGCGGCTCGGGCTCACGCCGGCCGCCGTCAGCAAGAACGTGGCACGGCTCGAGGCCAGTCTCGGCGTGCGGCTGTTCCAGCGCAGCACGCGACGCCTCACGCTGACCGAAGGCGGCGAGCGCTTCCTGCGGCAGATCGGCGGGGCGCTCGCGACGCTGCAGGACGCGGTGGCCGGCATCACGCACCAGGACGGCCAACCCGCCGGCACGCTCAAGGTCAGCATGGGCCAGGCCTTCGGCCGCGAGCATGTGCTGCCGATGATGGGCGACTTCCTGGCACGCTATCCGGCGATCCTGCCCGACTGGCATTTCGACAACCGGCAGGTGGACCTCGTGGGCGAAGGCTTCGACGCGGCGATCGGCGGCGGCATCGAGCTCCCGCCCGGGCTGGTGGCGCGCGAGCTGGCGCGCATCCATGTGGTCGCGGTGGCCGCGCCCGCCTACTTCGCGAACCGCGCCCTGCCCGCGGAGCCGGCCGACCTTGCCCAGCTCGATGCGCTGGTGCGCCGCTCCTCGCCGACGGGCCGCCTGCGCAGCTGGACGCTGCAGCATGCCGATGGCCGCCGGGCCACGGTCGAGCAGCCGCGCCCGCGCGCGATCTTCAACGACCCGGAGGCGATCGCGCATGCCGCGCTCATGGGCCTGGGCGTGGCGATGCTGCCGATGCCCTTCGTCGAGCGCGGCCTGCGAAGCGGCGCGCTGGTGCGCCTGCTGCCCGCCTGGCACTTCGACGCGGGCGCGCTGTGGCTCTACTACCCCAGCAAAAAGCTGCTGCCCGCCAAGACGCGCGTGTTCATCGACTTCATCCTGGAACGCTTTCGAAGCGAAGGCTTCGCCGCGCGCATGCACGCGGCCTGAAGAAGAATTTCCCACCGGACGCCCGGGGTTTTACCTGCGGCGCCTGCCATCGTTAGCCTGTACAAACGCCGTATGACTTTTTCATTCAAACCGACCCGCCGCGCTGCACTTGCAGCCTCCGCCGCAGCCGTAGCAGCCCTCGTGGCCATGCCCTCGTGGGCCCAGGGCACCTGGCCCACCAAGCCGGTGCGCATCGTCGTGCCCTTTGCGGCCGGCGGCACCACCGACATCCTCGCGCGCGCCGTGGCGCCCGAGCTCTCGAAGGCCTTCGGCCAGCAGTTCATCGTCGACAACCGTGCCGGCGCCGGCGGCAACGTGGGCGCCGAGATCGTGGCTCGTTCGCAGAACGACGGCTACACGCTGTTGATGGGCACCGTGGGCACGCACGGCATCAACCGGGCGCTCTATCCCAAGCTGGCGTTCGACCCGATCAAGGACTTCGCGCCCGTCACGCTGGTGGCCGCGGTGCCGAACGTGATGGAGATGAATGCCGAGAAAGCGAAGGAACTGAACATCCGCAACGTGCAGGATTTCATCAAGTACGCCAAGGCGAACCCGGGCAAGCTCAACATGGCGTCGAGCGGCAACGGCACCTCGATCCACCTGGCGGGCGAACTCTTCAAGAGCATGACGGGCACCTTCATGGCGCACATCCCGTACAAGGGCTCGGGCCCGGCGCTGCTCGACATGGTGGCCGGCAACGCCGACGTGATGTTCGACAACCTGCCTTCATCGATGGCGCAGATCAAGGGCGGCAAGCTCACCGCCCTGGCCGTGACCAGCGCGCAGCGCTCACCGGCCCTGCCCGACGTTCCGACCGTCGAAGAGGCGGGCGGACCGGCACTCAAGGGCTTCGAGGCGAGTTCGTGGTTCGGCCTGCTCGCACCGGCCGGCACGTCGCCCGAGATCGTGAACCGCATTCAGCAGGAAGTGGCGAAGTCGCTCGCCACGCCGGCCATCAAGGAGAAGATGCTCGCCCAGGGCGCAATCCCGAGCGGCAACACGCCGGCCGACTTCACGAAGCTGATCGCCAGCGAGCACGTGAAGTGGGCAAAGGTCGTGAAGGACTCCGGCGCGAAAGTGGACTAAGGACACCCCCCGAAGCGGCTCACTTCGTGTAGCCGCCTCCCCCACTGGGGGGCGCACCCAGTGGCCCGGCAAAGCCGGTTCCACGGGTGCCCTGGCTCAGGCCGCGGCTTGCGCGGCGCGAGGGCCTTTTTCCCGCGTCAGGTCGTCCAGGTGACGTCCTTTTGCTCGGCGAGTGAATCCTTGAGCATGTGAAGCAACGGGGCCGCGCGCTGGTGCAGGCCGACATGCTGCTTTTCGGCATCGTCGTCATGGCCTTCGACGACGTGGTCGTCATGGTTGTGCGCATTGCCGGACTCGCGGGCCACAGCGGACTCCAGTGCGGCAATGGCGGCCGGGATCTGTTCGACAGTGATGACGCCCTGGGGCGCAGCCGGCTTGCCGACGACGTCGAGCAGTTGGCGCGCGTGCGCCTCGAGCATCACGAACTCCGGCGTGGCGCGGGACTGGAATCGATAGAGCATGCAGGTCCTTCCTTGATCACTTGTAGATGTAGTCACGGGCAAAAGGGTACACCGATTGCGCGCCGCGCAGCGCGCCGCGGTCGACCTTGCCGTCGGGCCGGGTGGAAAGCATCTGGTGCAGCGAGATCCAGCCCTGCTCGAAGCTCATCGCCGAACCCGCGAGATAGAGCCGGTAGGCGCGCACGATGCGCTCGGCATTCTCGCCCTGGCGCCCACCGGTTCGCCTGAGCACCTCGAGCGCGGTGTCGAGCTGCGCCTCGAGCGCATCCGACCAGGCCCAGAGCGTGCGCGCATAGTGCGGACGCAGGCTTTCGGTGTCGACCATCTCGAGGCCCGCGGCAGCCGTTTCGCGCAGCACGTGCGTCACGTGCAGCAGCTCGCCGCCCGGGAAGATGTACTTCTCGATGAAGTTGCCCATGCCCGCCCCGAGCTGGCGGTAGTCGAGCTGGCCCGAGGTGATGCCGTGGTTCAGCACCAGGCCGCCCGGCTTGAGCAGTGCGTAGACCTGGCGAAAATAGGTCGGCATGTTGGCCGAACCCACGTGCTCGAACATGCCAACCGATGAGATCTTGTCGAAGGGCGCGTCGAGCGGAAGCTCGCGGTAGTCGCGCAGTTCGACGCGCACGCGATGCTGCAGGCCTTTTTCTTCGATCAGCCGCTGCACGTGCGCATGCTGGTTCTTCGACAGGGTGATGCCGGTCGCGTCCACGCCGTAGTGCTCGGCCGCCCAGAGCAGCAACCCGCCCCAGCCCGAGCCGATGTCGAGGAAGCGCTCGCCCGGCTGCAGCATCAGCTTGCGGCAGATGTGGTCGAGCTTGGCCTCCTGCGCCTGGGCCAGCGTGAGGTCGGGCGTTCGGAAGTAGGCGCACGAATAGACCCGGCGCGGGTCGAGCCACAGCGCGTAGAAATCGTCGGAGACGTCGTAGTGGAACTGGATCTGCTCCGCGTCCTTGTGGAGCGAATGCGAGCCGCGGGACTTGGCGAGCCGCAGCAGGCGGGTCCACCAGATGGTGTCTGTTTCGGCCGGGTTGCCCGGCAGCATGCCGACCGTCGCATCGATGATGTCGCGCATCGCGCCTTCGATCTGGACCTTGCCCTCCACATAGGCCTCGCCGATGGCGCCCACCTGGCGCGCGGCGAGCTGGGCCAGGGCCGACCACTCCCTGAATGCCAGGGTCACACGCGACCCCGGTTTGGAAACCCTGCGCCCGTCAGGCAATTCAAGTGCGATAGGCACCGGCAGCGACGCAAGCTGCGACTCGATCTTGGGTATCAAGCTTTGCATGGTGCGCCATGGTATTGATTTTTTGATTCTTTTGCATGCAGTTGCCCGCGCCAGCATCACGGATGAGTGCACCGATTGACAGCAGATTGTTTATGCCTAAACTATTCAACCATGAACAGCCTTGCCCCCGGCGCCTCTGCCGCCCCCGCCATGGACCTCCAACGCATCCTGTGCATCGGCGGCGGCCCCGCCGGCCTGTACTTCGCGCTGCTGATGAAGGCACGCAACCCCGCACTCGAGATCACCGTGGTCGAACGCAACCGGCCCTTCGACACTTTCGGCTGGGGCGTGGTGCTCAGCGACCAGACGCTCGCCAACCTGGCCGCCGCCGACACGGACACCGCGGAGCTCATCGGCAACGAGTTCCACCACTGGGACGACATCCAGGTGTTCTTCAAGGGCGGCCAGGTGCGCTCGGGCGGCCACGGCTTCTGCGGCATCGGGCGCAAGCGGCTCTTGAACATCCTGCAGGAGCGCTGCCTCGCGCTTGGCGTGCAGCTGGTCTTCGAGACCGACGTGGCCGACGACCAGGCCATGGCCGCCAAATACAACGCCGACCTGGTGATCGCGAGCGATGGCCTCAACAGCCGCATCCGCCAGCGCTATGCCGATGTGTTCAAGCCCGACGTCGACCTGCGCAACTGCCGCTTCGTGTGGCTCGGCACGCACCAGACCTTCGACGCTTTCACCTTCGCCTTCGAAGAAACCGAGCACGGCTGGTTCCAGGCGCACGCCTACCAGTTCGACGACAAGACATCGACCTTCATCGTCGAGACGCCCGAGGCCGTATGGAAGGCCCATGGGCTCGACCAGATGGAGCAGCCCGAGGCCGTCGCCTTCTGCGAGAAGCTGTTTGCCAAATACCTCGGCGGCCATGCGCTCATCAGCAACGCCACGCACCTGCGCGGCTCGGCCAACTGGATCCGCTTTCCGCGCGTGGTGTGCGAGCGCTGGACGCACCGCATCGACGTCGAAGGCCGCTCGGTGCCCGTGGTGCTGATGGGCGACGCGGCGCATACGGCGCATTTCTCGATCGGCTCGGGCACCAAGCTCGCGCTCGAGGACGCCATCGACCTGGCCGATGAGTTTGCCGCGGGCGGCACGGTCGACCATGTGCTCGAAGGCTACGAGGCGCGTCGCAGCGTCGAGGTGCTCAAGATCCAGAATGCCGCACGCAACTCGACCGAGTGGTTCGAGAACGTGCCGCGCTACACCGGCATGCAGATCGAGCAGTTCGCCTATTCGCTTCTCACGCGCTCGCAGCGCATCAGCCACGAGAACCTGCGGCTGCGCGACACCGCCTGGCTCGGCGGCTACGAGCAGTGGCTGGCGGGCGGCAAGCCGACGCTGCCGATGCTGTTGCCCTACAAGGTGCGCGGCCTCACGCTGAAGAACCGCATCCTGGTCTCGCCGATGGCCACCTACAGCGCGGTCGACGGCGTGCCGCAAGACTTCTTGCTGGTGCACCTGGGCGCACGCGCGCTCGGCGGTGCCGCGATGGTGTTCGTCGAAATGACCAGCCCGACACCCGAAGGCCGCATCACGCCCGGTTGCACCGGCCTCTACAACGACGCACAGCAGGCGGCGTTCCGGCGCATCGTCGACTTCGTGCACGCGCAATCGAGTGCGAAGATCGCGATCCAGATCGGCCATAGCGGCGCCAAGGGCTCGACGCGCGTGGGCTGGGAAGGCACCGACGAGCCGCTCGAGAGCGGCAACTGGCCGCTGCTGTCCGCCAGCGCCGTGGCCTACGGCGACCAGAACCAGCTGCCGGCCGAAATGACCCGCGCGCAGATGGACGAGATGCGCGAGCAGTTCGTCGCCTCCACCCGCCGCGCGGTCGAATGCGGCTTCGACTGGCTCGAACTGCACTGCGCGCACGGCTACCTGCTGTCGTCCTTCATCAGCCCGCTCACCAACCTGCGCACCGACGAATACAACGGCGGCATCGAGGCGCGTTGCCGCTATCCGCTCGAGGTGTTCCGCGCCATGCGCGCCGCCTGGCCCGAGGACAAGCCGATGAGCGTGCGGATCTCGGCGCACGACTGGGCGCCGGGCGGCAACACCGATGCCGAGGCAGTGGCGGTGGCCCGGCTCTTCAAGGAAGCCGGCGCCGACTTCATCGATGTGTCGTCGGGACAGACCACGCGCGCCGCCCAGCCGGTGTACGGCCGCATGTACCAGACGCCGTTCGCCGACCGCATCCGCAACGAGGTCGGCATCGCGACCATCGCCGTCGGCGCGATCACCGAGGCCGACCAGGCCAACAGCATCATCGCGGCCGGGCGCGCCGACCTCTGCGCGATCGCGCGGCCGCACCTGGCCGACCCGGCCTGGACGCTGCACGAGGCCGCCAAGCTGCAGAGCCGCGACGTCGACTGGCCGAAGCAGTACCTGAGCGGGCGCGACCAGATGTACCGCGAGATCGCCAAGCAGCAGCAGATGGCTGCGGCGGCGAATGCCGCGATCGCCGCGCAGAACGCCGAAGAGACCCTCTGATATGACGCCCCCACGCTCATCGCTTCGCGTATCGCTTCCCCCCGAGGGGGCGCGTCAGTGCCTACGGGCGGCCGGGCGGCACTGACATGGACCTCGAAGCACGCGCCCACAGCGAGCACCCCGAGGCCCTGCGCCTCTGGCTGCGGCTTCTCACCTGCACCCAGTTGGTCGAGAAGCAGGTGCGCAATGGCCTGCGCGCGCAGTTCGCGACCACGCTGCCGCGCTTCGACCTGATGGCGCAGCTCGAGCGCGCGCCCGATGGCCTGAAGATGAACGAGCTCTCGCGCCGCATGATGGTGACGGGCGGCAACGTCACCGGCATCACCGACCAGCTCGTGACCGAAGGGCTGGTGGAGCGCGTCGACGTCGAGGGCGACCGCCGTGCCTGGCGCGTGCGGCTCACGCCGCGCGGACGCAAGCTCTTCAACGAGATGGCCGAACAGCACGAGGACTGGATCGTCGATGCCTTCGCGGGCCTCAGCGGCAAGGAGATCGCGCAGCTTCACAAGCTGCTCGGCAAGGTCAAGCAACACTCACAGAACCCATTGGTGGAGACCGAATGAAGCACTACATCGGCGCAGGCAATCCCATGCGCGCGCAATTCGAGGCCAAGGCGGCCTATACCGCGAAGCACTTCGCCTGGCACTGCGAGAACGGCGTGGGCACCGTCACGCTGAACCGCCCCGAGCGCAAGAACCCGCTGACCTTCGACTCGTACGCCGAACTGCGCGACCTGTTCCGCGCGCTGGCCTACGCCACCGACGTGAAGGCGATCGTGGTCACCGGCGCAGGCGGCAACTTCTGCTCGGGCGGCGACGTGCACGAGATCATCGGACCGCTTACCGGCATGCGCATGCCCGAGCTGCTCGAGTTCACGCGCATGACGGGCGACCTGGTCAAGGCGATCCGCGCCTGCCCGCAACCCATCGTGGGCGCGATCGACGGCGTGTGCGCCGGCGCCGGCGCGATGATCGCGCTGGCCTGCGACCTGCGCTACGGCTCGCCGGCCACGCGCACAGCCTTCCTCTTCACGCGCGTGGGCCTCGCGGGTGCCGACATGGGCGCCTGCGCGCTGCTGCCGCGCGTGATCGGCCAGGGCCGCGCGTCGGAGCTGCTGTTCACCGGCCGCGCGATGACCGCGCAAGAGGGCCATGCCTGGGGCTTCTTCAACGCGCTGCACGAAAGCGATGCGCTGCTCGCGGCCGCCACCAAGGTGGCGCGCGACCTTGCCGAAGGCCCGACCTTCGCGCATGGCATGACCAAGACGATGCTCGCGCAGGAATGGTCGATGACGATCGACCAGGCGATCGAGGCCGAGGCCCAGGCGCAGGCGATCTGCATGCAGACCGAGGACTTCCGGCGCGCCTACGAGGCCTTCTCGGCCAAGCAGAAGCCGGTGTTCGGTGGGGACTGAAACCATGATGACCAAGATTCCCGCGCCGCCCTCGACGACGCACCTCGCGCTGCCCTTCTTCGACGAGGCCCATCGCGCGCTCGCACGCGACCTGCTGCCCTGGTGCGCCGCACAGGAGATCGACGAGCGCGACGACCGCGCGGCCTGTCGCGAATGGGTGCGCCGCCTCGGCGACGCCGGCTGGCTGCGCTATGCCGTGCCCGGCAGCGCGGGCGGCGCGCTCGACCGGCTCGACTCGCGTGCACTCGTGCTGCTGCGCGAGACGCTCGGCTACCACTCGCCGCTGGCCGACTTCGCGTTCGCGATGCAGGGGCTGGGCAGCGGCGCGATCACGCTCGCGGGCACGCCCGAGCAGCAGTCGCAGTACCTCGGCGCGGTGGGCAAGGGCGAGAAGATCGCAGCCTTCGCGCTGAGCGAACCCGAGGCGGGCTCCGACGTGGCTGCCATGGCAATGCGCGCCGAAGCTACCGCGGACGGCTGGCGCCTCCACGGCGAGAAGACCTGGATCAGCAACGGCGGCATTGCCGACTTCTATTGCGTGTTCGCGAAGACCGAGCCGACGGCGGGCACGCGCGGCATCACCGCGTTCATCGTCGATGCCACGGCGAAGGGCCTGGACACGTCGGCGCACATCGACGTGATGGCGCCGCATCCGCTCGCCACGCTGCGCTTCGACGATTGCGTCGTGCCGCGCAGTGCGCAGTTGGGTGAACTCAATGGCGGCTTCAAGCTTGCGATGCGCACGCTCGATATCTTTCGCGCCTCGGTGGCGGGCGCTGCGCTCGGCATGGGGCGCCGCGCGCTCGCCGAAGCCGTATCGCATGCCAAGGGCCGGCGCATGTTCGGCCAGACGCTCGCCGACTTCCAGCTCACGCAGGCCAAGCTCGGCGAGATGGCCGCGCTGATCGACGGTGCGGCACTGCTGACCTACCGCGCGGCATGGATGCGCGACGACGCCGAGCAGCGTGGCGCACCGGCCGTGGGCGACGTGTCGGCCGCCGCGGCCATGGCCAAGATGTGCGCCACTGAAAACGCGAGCCGCGTGATAGACATGGCGCTGCAGATGCACGGCGGCCTCGGCGTGAAGGTGGGCACGAAGATCGAAAGCCTCTACCGTGACATCCGCTCGCTGCGCATCTACGAAGGCGCGACGGAGGTCCAGCAACTCATCATCGGCAAGTCCGTGCTGCGGGGGTGATGCCGTGTCTGCCCAAGTCGACCGCTTCGTTCATGACCGCCTGCCGCCTGCCGGGCAGTTGCCGGTCTTTCGCTACGAGCTGCCTGAGCTGCAGCTGCCCGACCAGCTGAACCTGGTCGAAGAACTGCTCGACAAGGCGCCCGCCAAGGGCTTCGGCGACCGGCCCATGCTGCGCTCGCCCGCGGGCGTGCTGACGTATTCGCAGGCGGCCATCGAGGTCAACCGCATCGCGCAGGTGCTCACCGACGACCTGGGTTTGGTGCCCGGCAACCGCGTGCTGCTGCGCGGCGGCAATTCGGTGGCCATGGCGCTCGCGTGGCTGGCGGTGGTCAAGGCCGGCCTGATCGCGGTCGCGACCATGCCGCTGCTGCGCGCCAAGGAACTGGGCGAGATCATCGAGAAGGCGCGGCCCGTGGCTGCGCTGTGCGACGCGCGCCTGCTCGACGAACTGGTGCTCGCTCAGCGCGAGCATCCGGTGCTCGCGTCGGTGATCGCGTTCAACCAGCCCGACGCGCCGGATTCGCTGTCGGCGCGTGCAGCCAAGAAGAGCGGCGTGTTCACGGCCTGCCCCACGGCGGCGGACGACATTGCGCTGCTGGCGTTCACCTCGGGCACCACGGGCAAGCCGAAAGCGCCGGTAACGACGCACCGCGACGTGCTCGCGATGTGCAATACCTGGCCGCGCCATGTGCTGCAAGCGCGCAGCGACGACATCGTGATCGGCTCGCCGCCGCTGGCTTTCACCTTCGGGCTCGGCGGGCTGCTGGTATTCCCGATGTGGGCTGGCGCGTCGGTGTACTTTGCCGATGCGCCGTTCACGCCCGAAGGGCTCGTGAAGCTGATCAACGAGGTCGGCGCGACCATCTGCTACACCGCGCCCACGTTCTATCGCCAGATGGCGCCCTTCGTGCGCCAACACGGCGCGCCGGGCCTGCGCATCTGCGTGAGCGCCGGCGAGGCGCTGCCCGACGCGACACGCCAGCTCTGGAAGGAGGCCACCGGCATAGAGATGCTCGACGGCATCGGCGGCACCGAGGTGTTCCACATCTACATCTCCGCCGCAGGCGACCAGGTGCGCCGCGGCGCCGTCGGCAAGGTGGTGCCCGGCTTCACCGCCAAGGTGGTGGACGACGACGGCAACGAAGTGCCGCGCGGCACCGTCGGCAAGCTTGCGCTGCAGGGGCCGGTGGGCTGCCGCTACCTCGACGACCCGCGGCAGTCCGACTACGTGAAGAACGGCTGGAACTACCCCGGCGACTCGTTCGTGCAGGACGACGACGGCTACTTCTTCTACCAGGCGCGCGCCGACGACATGATCATCACGGCCGGCTACAACGTCGGCGGGCCTGAAGTGGAAGACGCCCTGCTCAAGCACCCGGCCGTGGCCGAGTGCGGCGTGGTCGGCAAGCCCGACGACGACCGCGGCATGATCGTGAAGGCGTTCTGCGTGCTCAAGCCCGGCCACGTGGGCGATGCGGTACTCGTCAAGGCGCTGCAGGACCATGTGAAGGCAACCATCGCGCCATTCAAATACCCGCGGGAGATCGCGTTCGTGGCTGTACTGCCGCGCACCGAAACCGGCAAGCTCCAGCGATTCAAACTGAGACAACTGAACAACACCACACCATGATCCACACACTTCTTCAGCCCGAGGGCTGGTTGCCTCCCAAGGGCTACGCGAACGGCATCGCCGCGCGCGGCACGACGCTGTACGTCGGCGGGCAGATCGGCTGGAACGGCCAGCAGCAGTTCGAGTCGGACGACTTCATCGACCAGTGCGGCCAGGCGCTGCGCAACATCGCCGAGGTGCTGCGCGCGGGCGGCGCCGGTCCCGAGCACATGGTGCGCATGACCTGGTACGTGACCGACCGCGACGAGTACAGCCGCCGTCTCGCCGAACTCGGGCCGGTGTACCGCGACGCGATGGGCCGCAACTTCCCGGCAATGACCTGTGTGCAGGTGGCGGCGCTGGTGGAACAGCGGGCCAAGGTCGAGATCGAGGTCACGGCCGTCGTTCCGGACTGAGCCCGGCCCACGCCCGTCGGAAATGACAAAGCCCTCATTGCGAGGGCTTGTTGTTTGACAAATCGAAGCGCAATTCGGCGCCTTCTGCCCTGCAAAGAAAAAAAGCCCTTTGATTTCTCAAAGGGCTTTTTAAATTGGTTGCGCGAGCAAGATTTGAACTTGCGACCTTTGGGTTATGAGCCCAACGAGCTACCAGGCTGCTCCATCGCGCGGCAAGATGGAATTATACCTTATTCGGCAGCGCTTTGCTCGGCTGCTTCTTCTTTAATTTCAGGACGGTCGACCAGTTCGACGAGCGCCATGGGTGCATTGTCGCCCACGCGGAAACCCATCTTCAGGATGCGGGTGTAGCCGCCCGGACGCGCTGCGAAACGCGGGCCAAGGTCTCCGAAGAGCTTGACGACGCTGTCGCGGTTGCGCAGGCGGTCGAAGGCCAGGCGCTTGTTGGCGAGCGTGGGCTTCTTGGCGAGCGTGATCATCGGCTCGATGACCCGGCGCAGTTCCTTGGCCTTGGGGACCGTGGTCTTGATGACTTCGTGCTCGATGAGCGAGTTCATCATGTTCTGCAGCATCGCAAGGCGGTGCGAGCTGGTGCGGTTGAGTTTGCGGAGTCCGTGTCCGTGACGCATGGTGCTTTTTCCTAACTTTATAAAAACAGGCAGCCGTATCAGGTACTGCCCGGTGCACTGACCCCTTTGGGAGGGCCTCTAAAAAATCAACGCTTGTCGAGGCCGGCCGGCGGCCAGCTTTCGAGCTTCATGCCCAAGGTCAGGCCGCGCGAGGCGAGCACTTCCTTGATCTCGTTGAGCGACTTGCGACCCAGGTTCGGGGTCTTGAGCAGCTCGTTCTCGGTACGCTGGATCAGGTCGCCGATGTAGTAGATGTTCTCGGCCTTCAGGCAGTTGGCCGAACGCACGGTGAGCTCGAGCTCGTCGACAGGGCGCAGCAGGATTGGATCGAACTGCTGTGCGCTGCGCGGTGCCGGCGCATCGAATGCGGCCAGTTCGCCACCTTCGAGCTGTGCGAACACGGCGAGTTGCTCGACCAGGATTTTAGCCGAGGCGCGCACCGCGTCTTCGGCCGAGATCGCACCGTTGGTCTCGATCTCTACCAGCAGCTTGTCGAGGTCGGTACGCTGTTCGACACGGGCGCTTTCGACCGTGTAGCTCACGCGCTTGACGGGCGAGAACGAAGCGTCGAGCACGATTCGGCCAATCGACTTGGTCGGCTCGTCGGCATAGCGGCGCATCGTGCCGGGCACGTAGCCGCGGCCCTTCTCGACCTTGATCTGCATGTCGAGCTTGCCGCCTTGCGACAGGTGCGCGATCACGTGGTCGGGATTGATGATCTCGACATCGTGCGGGGTCTGGATGTCCGAGGCCAGCACCGGGCCTTCGCCGTCCTTGCGCAGGCTCAGCGTGACTTCGTCGCGGTTGTGGAGCTTGAACACCACGCCCTTGAGATTCAGCAGGATGTTGACGACATCTTCCTGGACGCCGTCGATCGACGAGTACTCATGCAGAACGCCTGCGATCGTGACTTCGGTGGCCGAATAACCGACCATCGACGACAGCAGAACGCGGCGCAGCGCGTTGCCGAGCGTATGGCCGTAGCCGCGCTCGAAAGGTTCGAGCGTGACCTTGGCCTTGTTGGCGGCGAGTTGCTCGACCTGAATGGTCTTGGGTTTCAGCAGGGTGGTTTGCATGCAGACTTCCTCTCAATACCCCCGGCTCGTTACACCGGTAAGGCTGGTGAAGCACCCGTCGGGAGAAGGGGCCTCCCGATGGGAACAAAAAATACAAGTGCGGGCCGCGAAGCGGCCCGTCGTCGTGCGTTTAACGCGAATACAGTTCGACGATCAGCGATTCGTTGATGTCTGCTGCGAACTCGTCACGGTCCGGCACCTTCTTGAAGGTACCTTCGGCCTTGTCGGCGTTCACTTCGACCCAGGCCGGCATGCCGACCTGCTGGGCCAGCTGGAGCGCTTCGGCGATGCGGGTCTGCTTCTTCGACTTGTCGCGAACGGCGATCACGTCGCCGGTCTTCACGAGGTACGACGGAATGTTGACCGACTGGCCGTTCACCGTGATGGCCTTGTGCGACACGAGCTGGCGTGCTTCGGCGCGCGTCGAGCCGAAGCCCATGCGGTAGACCACGTTGTCCAGGCGCGATTCGAGGATGAACAGCAGGTTGGCGCCGGTGTTGCCACGGCGACGATCGGCTTCCTCGAAGTAGCGGCGGAACTGCTTCTCGAGCACGCCGTACATGCGCTTGACCTTCTGCTTCTCGCGCAGCTGCAGGCCGTAGTCGGAAGTGCGCTGGCCCGAAGTGCGGCCGTGCTGGCCCGGCTTGGAGTCGAACTTGGCCTTGTCCTGGATCGAGCGACGGGCGCTCTTCAGGAAGAGGTCGGTGCCTTCACGGCGAGAGAGTTTGGCCTTGGGGCCGAGGTAGCGTGCCACGAGTTTTCCTTTGTGTCATCTGCCGCAGTTGCCTGCGGGAGCCATCGGCGCGGGCGCGGATGGCGGTGGGCTTAGTAAAAAAACAAATGCGCAGCCGCTCAAAAGCCGGCTGCGCCTTGCGGACTGACGCTCAGATGCGGCGACGCTTCTGGGGACGGCAGCCGTTGTGCGGAACGGGCGTCACGTCGGCAATGGAATTGATCCGGATGCCGAGCGCAGCCAGTGCGCGCACCGACGATTCGCGACCGGGGCCTGGGCCCTTGATCTCGACGTCGAGGTTCTTGATGCCTTGTTCGACCGCAGCACGGCCGGCCACTTCGGAAGCCACCTGCGCAGCGAACGGGGTCGACTTGCGCGAGCCCTTGAAGCCCTGGCCACCCGACGAAGCCCACGACAGGGCGTTGCCCTGGCGATCGGTGATCGTGATGATGGTGTTGTTGAACGAGGCATGCACGTGGGCGATACCGTCCGCGACGTTCTTGCGAACCTTCTTGCGAACGCGCTGTGCGGCGTTGTTTGCAGGTGCTTTAGCCATGCTGGTCTATCCTTATTTCTTCAGGGACTGCGCAGCCTTGCGCGGACCCTTCCGGGTGCGGGCATTGGTGCGCGTGCGCTGACCGCGCATCGGCAGGCCGCGACGGTGACGGAAGCCGCGATAGCAGCCGATGTCCATCAAGCGTTTGATGTTCATCGTCGTCTCGCGACGCAGATCGCCTTCGATGGTGAACAAGGCGATCTGATCGCGGATCTTCTCGAGATCGGCGTCGGTCAGGTCCTTGATCTTCTTCGAATATTCGATACCGCTCGCTTCGCAGATCTGACGGGCGCGGGTGCGACCGATGCCGAAGATGGCCGTCAGGCCGATTTCAGCGTGCTTGTGCGGCGGAATGTTGATGCCAGCAATACGTGCCATGTGCGTCCTCTAATACTCTTTCAATCAACCCTGGCGCTGCTTGTGGCGCGGGTCGGTACAGATCACGCGCACCACACCCTTGCGGCGGATGATCTTGCAATTACGGCAAATGGTTTTGACCGAAGCCGAAACTCTCATTTCATTCTCCTAAAACTCTGTTCAACCCGGCGGGCCCAGTGCCCTGTGCCTTACGAAGTCTTGAAATTGGCCTTCTTCAGCAGCGACTCGTACTGCTGGGACATCATGTAGTTCTGCACCTGAGCCATGAAGTCCATCGTGACGACCACGATGATCAACAGGGAGGTACCGCCGAAGTAGAACGGAACGTTGTACTTCAGGATCAGGAACTCGGGCAGCAGGCAGACGAAGGTGATGTACACCGCACCGGCCAGCGTCAGGCGAACCAGGATCTTGTCGATGTACCGCGCCGTCTGGTCACCCGGGCGAATGCCCGGAATGAACGCACCGCTCTTCTTCAGGTTGTCGGCCGTTTCCTTGCTGTTGAACACGAGTGCCGTGTAGAAGAAGCAGAAGAAAACGATCGCAGCAGCGTACAGCAGCACGTAGATCGGTTCGCCCGGGCGCAGTGCGCTCGCAATGTCCTTGATCCAGCTGAAACCACCTTCGCCGGTGCTGAACCAGCCCACCACCGTGGCCGGCAGCAGGATGATCGACGACGCGAAGATCGGCGGAATCACGCCGGCCATGTTGAGCTTCAGGGGCAGGTGCGACGACTGGCCGCCATACACCTTGTTGCCCACCTGGCGCCGCGCATAGTTCACGAGGATCTTGCGCTGGCCGCGTTCGACGAACACCACGAAGTAGGTCACCAGGGCCACCACCGCGACGATGAGGAGTGCGACGATCACATGCATGGCACCGGTGCGCACCAGTTCCAGCAGTCCGCCGATGGCAGACGGCAGACCAGCTGCAATGCCCGCGAAGATCAGGATCGAGATGCCGTTGCCCAGCCCACGCTCGGTGATCTGCTCGCCGAGCCACATCAGGAACATCGAACCCGCCGTCAGGCTCACCATGGCAGTGATGCGGAAGCCAAAACCGGGCGAGATCACCAGGCCGGCCGACGACTCGAGCGCCACCGCGATACTGAACGACTGGAACACCGCCAGGGCGAGTGCACCGTAGCGCGTGTACTGCGTGATCTTGCGGCGGCCAGCCTCGCCTTCCTTCTTCAATTGCTCGAAGGTAGGAACCACGTAGGTCATCAACTGCATGATGATCGACGCCGAGATGTACGGCATGATCCCCAACGCGAACACGGTGAAGCGCGACAGCGCCCCGCCCGAGAACATGTTGAACAGGCTCAGGATGCCGCCCTGCTGGCCTTGGAACAACGCTGCCAGCTGGTCCGGGTTGATGCCCGGCACAGGAATGTGCGCGCCGATCCGATAGACCACGAGCGCGAGCAGCAAGAAGACGAGCCGGCGACGCAGGTCACCGAACTTGCCTGTCTTTGCGATCGTTGCCGCGTTAGTTGCCACGAAGAACTTCTTTCAGTCCAGTGTGATCAGGCGACGCTGCCGCCGGCTGCTTCGATAGCAGCCTTGGCACCAGCGGTCGCACCCACGCCCGTCAGCTTGACGGCCTTGGTGAGTTCACCGGTCTTAATGATCTTGACGACCTTGGCGAGCTGGCCCACGAGGCCGGCTTGCTTGAGCGCCAGGACGTCGACTTCGGCCAGGCCGAGCTGCTCGAGGGCAGTCAGCGTGACTTCGGCGTTGAACTTCAGCAGGTGCGACTTGAAACCGCGCTTCGGCAGACGGCGCTGCAGCGGCATTTGACCGCCTTCGAAGCCGACCTTGTGGAAACCGCCTGCGCGCGACTTCTGACCCTTGTGACCGCGGCCTGCGGTCTTGCCGATACCGGAGCCGATACCGCGACCGACACGGCGCTTGGCGTGCTTGGCGCCGGCTGCCGGCTTGATGCCATTGAGTTCCATATCAGTCTCTCTTACAGAACTTTGACCAGATAACTGATCTTGTTGATCATGCCGCGCACCGCCGGGGTGTCCTGCAGCTCGCTCACGCTGTTGAGCTTGCGCAGGCCGAGGCCGCGCACCGTCGCGCGATGCGATTCCTTGGTGCCAATCGGGCTCTTGACCAATTGCACCTTGAGGGTTTGTTGTTGCGTCGTCATTTGAATGCTTCCTTCAGCCTTGCGAGAGCTTGCGCTCAGGCGAAGATTTCTTCGACGGTCAGGCCGCGCTTGGCAGCCACTGCGGACGCGGTCGTCGAGTTCTTCAACCCGTCGAGCGTGGCACGAACCATGTTGTAGGGGTTCGACGAACCATGGCTCTTGGCCACGATGTCGGTGATGCCCATGACTTCGAACACGGCGCGCATCGGGCCGCCGGCGATGATGCCGGTACCCTTGGGGGCCGGGATCATGACCACCGAGGCAGCGCCCCAATGGCCCGTCACGCGGTGATGCAGCGTGCCGTTCTTGATCGAGATCTTGGCCAGGTTGCGACGGGCTTCTTCCATCGCCTTCTGCACTGCAGCGGGCACTTCCTTGGACTTGCCCTTGCCCATGCCGACGCGGCCATCGCCGTCGCCCACGACGGTGAGTGCTGCGAAACCGAGGATACGACCGCCCTTCACCACCTTGGTGACGCGGTTGATCGCGATCATCTTCTCGCGCAAACCGTCTTCAGGGCCTTCGTTCTGCGTTCTTGCTTGAATCTTTGCCATTTTGAATCTCGTGTCCGTTTAGAACTGCAGGCCGGCTTCGCGGGCAGCGTCGGCCAGCGCCTTGACGCGGCCGTGGTACGCGAAACCAGCGCGATCGAAGGCGACCTTCTCGACGCCGGCAGCCTTCGCCTTTTCAGCGATGCGCTTGCCGATCGCCGTTGCAGCGGCGGCATTGCCGCCCTTGCCCGAACCGCCGATTGCAGCGCGCACTTCGGCTTCGGCCGTCGATGCGGTGGCAATCACCTTGGTGCCGTCGTCGGAAATGACGGTGGCATAGATGTGCAGGTTGGTACGGTTCACCGTCAGACGGGCCACACCTTGCGTCGCGATGCGGATGCGGGTCTGGCGCGAGCGGCGAAGGCGCTGTGCTTTTTTGGTCAACATCATTTTGCTGCCCCTTACTTCTTCTTGGTCTCTTTGATCACGATCTTCTCGTCCGAATAACGGATACCCTTACCCTTGTAGGGCTCAGGCGGACGAACAGCGCGAATCTCAGCGGCGATTTGACCAACGCGCTGACGGTCAGCACCCTTGATCACGATTTCGGTCGGGGTCGCAGTGGCCACCGTGATGCCTTGCGGCATGTCGATGTTGACCGGGTGCGAATAGCCGACTTGCAGGTTCAACTTGTTGTTGGACGCTGCAGCCTTGAAGCCGACGCCGACCAGGTTGAGCTTCTTCTCGAAGCCCTTGGTCACGCCAACCACCATGTTGTTCACCAGCTGGCGAATCGTGCCGCTCATCGCGTTGGCTTCACGCGATTCGTCGGCCGGCTCGAAGCTCAGCTTGCCGTCATTGCTGACGACCTTGACCAGGGCATTGCGCGCCAGGTTGAGCGTGCCGCCCGCACCCTTGACGCTGATCTGGTCTTCCTTGATCGACACATCCACGCCTGCGGGGATGGTGACCGGCATTTTTCCTACTCGGGACATTTCAGTGACTCCTCGATGTCTCGGTTAGGCGACGTAGCACAGCACTTCGCCACCGACACCGGTAGCGCGCGCCTTGCGGTCGGTCATCACACCCTGGGGGGTCGTGACGATCGCGACGCCCAGGCCGTTCTGGACTTGCGGAATGGAAGCACTGGCCTTGTAGACGCGCAGGCCGGGACGGCTCACGCGCTCGATGCGCTCGATGACCGGACGGCCAGCGTAGTACTTCAGGGTGATGACAAGCTCGGTCTTGCCGTCTTCGGTCTTGACCTGGAAACCGTCGATGTAGCCTTCGTCCTTCAGGACCTGCGAGATCGCGATCTTCACCTTCGAAGACGGGACCGACACAGTGGGCTTCGCCACCATCTGCGCGTTGCGGATACGCGTCAGCAGGTCGGCAATGGGATCACTCATGCTCATGTTGTTTGCTCCTGCCTGGCTTACCAGCTGGCCTTGGTGACACCGGGGATGTCGCCGTTGAAAGCCAGTTCGCGGATCTTGGCGCGGGCCAGACCGAATTGACGGAAGGTGCCACGCGGGCGACCGGTGATTTCGCAGCGGTTGCGCTGACGCGTGGGATTCGCGTTGCGCGGGAGCTTTTGCAGGCCCAGGCGGGCAGCAGCGCGCTCTTCGTCGCTCTTCTTCACGTCGTTGGAAATTGCCTTCAGTTCCGCGTGCTTCGCAGCGTACTTGGCGACCAGCTTGTCGCGCTTGAGTTCGCGTTGGATCAGGGATTGTTTAGCCACGGTGCGCCTCAGTTCTTGAACGGAAAACGGAAACCAGCGAGAAGCGCCTTGGCTTCTTCGTCAGTCTTGGCCGTCGTCGTGATGCTGATGTTGAGACCGCGCAGGGCATCGACCTTGTCGTATTCGATCTCAGGGAAAATGATCTGTTCCTTGACGCCGATGTTGTAGTTGCCACGGCCATCAAAGGCACGACCCGAGATACCACGGAAGTCGCGAACACGCGGCAGCGCGATGGTCACGAAACGATCCAGGAACTCGTACATCTGCACGCCACGCAGCGTGACCATGCAGCCGATCGGCTGGTTCTCGCGAATCTTGAAACCGGCGATGGCCTTCTTCGACTTGGTGACCACGGGCTTCTGGCCGGCGATCTTGGTCAGGTCGGCAACGGCGTTGTCGAGGACCTTCTTGTCGGCGACAGCTTCACCGACACCCATGTTCAGGGTGATCTTGGTGAGGCGAGGGACCTGCATCGGCGACTTGTAGCCGAACTTCTCGGTCAGGTCTTTCGCGACTTTCTCGCGATAGTGTTGTTGGAGACGTGCCATGTGAGTACCTCTTAGGCGAACTTGATTTCGTCGCCGCTCGACTTGAAGACGCGAACAGCCACGCGCTTGCCGTCGGCACCCTGGGTGACCTTGATGCCCACGCGGTCGGCCTTGCCGGTCGCGGCATTGAAGATCGCCACATTGGATTGATGGATGGGCATGGTCTTCTCGACGATGCCGCCGGTTGTACCCTTGAGGGGGTTCGGCTTGGCGTGCTTCTTGACGATGTTCACGCCTTCGACGATCACGTGCGAATCGTCCTTGCGCAGCGTGACGGTGCCACGCTTGCCCTTGTCGCGCCCGGCCAACACGATGACCTGGTCGCCTTTGCGAATCTTGTTCATGGCGTTGTGTCCTTAGAGAACTTCGGGTGCCAGCGACACGATCTTCATGAACTTCTCGGTGCGCAGTTCGCGCGTCACCGGTCCGAAGATGCGGGTGCCGATCGGCTCCAGCTTGGCATTGAGCAGCACGGCGGCATTGCCGTCGAACTTGACGAGCGAACCGTCGGCGCGACGGATGCCCTTGGCGGTGCGGACCACCACTGCACTGTAGATCTCGCCCTTCTTGACGCGACCACGCGGAGCGGCTTCCTTGATGCTGACCTTGATGACGTCGCCCACGCTGGCATAACGCCGCTTGGAGCCACCGAGCACCTTGATACACAGGACGGATTTCGCGCCCGTGTTGTCGGCCACTTCGAGCCGGGATTCAGTTTGGATCATTGCTAGTAGTTCCCAACTTGTACCGTTGCACATCCAAAAGGGATGCACTTCGGTCAGTCTTGGGCCCGTCGTCCACACCTCGAACCACTCGAGGCATTTCCGCTTTGGGCTGAAAGCTTCGCCTTTTTGAAGCGAAGCCCACGATTGTGGCACGCACAACGAGGCATGTCAACTGCCTTCTGTGCGGACTTTTCTTTTGCCCCCGTTTGCTGCGCGTCTTTGCGCATTCCACGGGCTCGAAAGGCAAGAAGACCCGAGATTTTAAGGCGAAAGGAAGAAGCGTGCACTTGCAGACGTCTTCGCCGCCCGTCGGTCCGCTGGCAAACAGATGCAGAAGCGGCCGGTGCGACGACAATTTCCATCCGCCGAAGACAACCCGCCTTGCGGCACATTCGCCACTTCAGATCGACCATGACCATCGCCGCCCCCTTCCTCTCGCGCCTCGAACCAGCATCCCTTCCCCCGATCGCCGTCATCGGCGGCGGCAACATGGCCAGCGCCATCATCGGCGGCCTGGTGCAGCAAGGCATGTCGCCCGGCGCATTCGAGGTGGTCGAGCCCTTCGAAGCCGCGCGCACGAAGCTCGCGCAGTCGTTCGGCATCGCGGCCCAGGCCGAGGCCGGCGAAGCCCTGGCGCGCTGCGCCGTGGTGGTCTGGGCCGTGAAGCCGCAGGCTTTCGCCGATGCCGCGGGGCCGGTGCGGCCCTTCGCCGGGAACGCGCTGCACCTGAGCGTGGCGGCCGGCATTCCGTCGGGGAGCATCGCGCGCTGGCTCGGCACCGAGCGCGTGGTGCGCGCCATGCCCAACACCCCGGCGCTGGTCGGCCAGGGGATGACCGGCCTCTACGCGCGCGCGGGCGTCAGTGCGGACGACCGCGCACTGGTCGACCAGCTGCTGGCGCCCACGGGCGAGCTGCTCTGGGTCGACGCCGAACCGGCGCTCGATGCGGTCACCGCCATGTCGGGGTCGGGGCCGGCCTACGTCTTCTATTTCATCGAGGCGATGACCGAGGCCGGCGTCGAAATGGGCCTCTCGCCCGAGCAGGCGCAGCGCCTGGCCATCGGCACGTTCACTGGCGCCTCGGCGCTGGCGCACAGCGCAACCGAACCGCCCTCGGTGCTGCGGGAGCGCGTGACGTCCAAGGGCGGCACGACCTACGCGGCCCTCACGTCGCTGGAGGGCGCCGACGTCAAGTCGCAATTCAAGACCGCGATCCGGGCCGCGCAGCAGCGGGCCATCGAGCTCGGCGAGGAGTTCGGGCGCAGCTGAGCCCGGTCACGCCGGCAGCGCGCCCGGCCCGAGAAAGAACAGCCACTCGGCCGCGAGCGTGACGGTGCCATCCTCGAGCTCGAGCAGCACCTCTTCCTTCAGCAGGAATCCGTCGTCGCCCTTGGGCGTCGCGCCGAGAATGCGCACCCGCGCCCGAAAGCGCGCGCCGACCGGCATCGGCCGGACGAAGCGCAGGCGGTCGAAACCGTAGTTCAGCGCATGGTTCGCGTCGAAGGGCAGCAGCGTGCGCATGGCTTCGGCGGTCAGCCGGATCAGGTGCGAGACCTGGAAGAAGCCCGGCACGATCGTGCCGCCGTAGCCGGCCTCGCGCGCCGCGCGCTCGGGATCGAGGTGGATCCACTCGCCTTCGCCGTCGCCCGACAGCGCCGCGTACCGGTCGACCATGGCCTGGCTGATGGCATGCCATTCGGAACTCCCTTCCCGGCCGACCTTCTGAAGGAGACGCTCAAGCATGGGGGCCGTTTCAGCCGAGGGCATAGCCGGCCACGATGCCCGCGAACACGGCGAAGCCCAGCCAGTGGTTGAGCCGGAAGGCCTTGAAGCAGCCGTCGCGCGTGCGCCCGCGGATGAGTTGCCAATGCCACAGCGCCTGCCCCGCGGCAACGGCGATGCCTGCGAAGAACGCCACGCCCAGCGAGCGGCTGGCGCCGGCCCAGGCCCAGATAGCCAGGAAGACGGCGTAGCTCGCCATCACCGCCGCGACGTCGAAGCGGCCGAAGGTGATGGCCGAGGTCTTCATGCCGATCTTGAGGTCGTCGTCGCGGTCGACCATCGCGTACTCGGTGTCGTAGGCCAGCACCCAGAACAGGTTGCCCGCGAGCAGCCACCAGGCAAAAGCCGGCACCGAGGCCTGCACCGCGGCGAAGGCCATCGGGATGCCGAAGCTGAACGCGATGCCGAGCACCGCCTGCGGGATCGACACGAAGCGCTTGGCATACGGATAGATCAGCGTGACCGCAAGCGCCGCGAACGATGCGTACACGGTGAGCCGGTTGGTCGTGAGCACCAGCGCGAAGGCGCCGAGCGCGAGCACCGCGCCGACGGCCAGCGCCTCGCGCACCGAGACCGCGCCGCTCGTCACGGGGCGCGCTGCGGTGCGTTTCACATGGCGGTCGAAATCGCGGTCGGCCACATCGTTGACGCAGCAGCCCGCGCTGCGCATCAGGACGGTGCCGAGCACGAACACCGCGAGCAGGTGCCAGCCGGGCCAGCCGTCGGCGGCAAACCACAGCGCGCCGAGCGTGGGCCACAGCAGGAGCAGCCAGCCCGCGGGCCGGTTCCAGCGGATCAGGTCGAGGTACACGGCAAAACGCCCGCGGCGCGGCGCGGGCGTGAGGCCGTGGGGTGCAGGCCGGGTCGTCAATCTTCGAGCAGCGAACGCAGCATCCAGGCGGTCTGGTCGTGCACCGTGCAGCGCGCGGTGAGCATGTCGGCCGTCGGGTCGTCGCCGGCCTCTTCGGCCACGGGGATGAACTCGCGCGCGATGCGCGACACGGTCTCGTGGCCCTTCACGAGGATGCGCACCATCTCCATCGCCTTGGGCGGCTGCTGCGGCACGTCGGGCACAGTGGCGATCTTGCTGAACTCGGCATACGAGCCGGGCGCGTAGTGGCCCAGCGCGCGGATGCGCTCGGCGATCACGTCGGTTGAGCCCCACAGCTCGGTGTACTGCGTCATGAACATGGCGTGCAGCGAATTGAAGTGCGGACCGGTCACGTTCCAGTGGAAGTTGTGCGTGGTCAGGTAGAGCGTGTAGGTGTCGGCGAGCACGCGGCTCAGGCCCTCGGCGATGGCCGCGCGGTCCTGGCGCTCGATGCCGATGTTGATGATCGGCGCATTGCGGCTGCCGGACTCCTGGGCCACGGAGGCGTCGCCCTTCTTGGGCACCTTGCCCGACGAGGAGGATGACGGTGTTTTCTTGGGGGTTTTTGCCATGGCGTGAATCTCTTTCTTCAGGCTTTGAGGGGACTCGTGATTGTGAAAGCCGGCGCGCAGCTTCGCAACAGCGTCACTCTATCCCAGCGATCAACGAATTCGAACGGTGCCGGCGTAGGCAAAGTTCGCGTTCTGCGCACTTCCTATGACAGCCGCTTGACGCCCGGCAGCTCGCAGGCATAGATGGCATTGCGCAGCGCGGCGATCGCCTCGTAGCGCGTGAAGGTGCGCCGCCAGGCCAGCACCACGCGCCGGGTCGGCGGATCACGATCGTTCGCGTCGCGCACCGGCAGGTAGCGCACCATCTGCTCGCTGTCCTTGCGCCCCCTCGCCTTGGGCTTGAGCGCCTCGGCCGGCACCGACAGGCGCGGCACCAGCGTCACGCCCATGCCCGAGGCCACCATGTGCTTGATGGTCTCGAGCGACGAACCCTCGAAGCTCTTGCGGATGCCTTCGGCATTGCTCGAGAAGCGCGCGAACTCGGGGCAGACCTCGAGCACGTGGTCGCGAAAGCAGTGGCCGGTGCCGAGCAGCAGCATGGTCTCGTTCTGCAGTTCCTCGGAGGTGATGGCCTCGCGGTCGGCGAACTTGTGCTTCGCCGGAAGCGCCGCCATGAAGGGCTCGTCGTAGAGCGGCGCCATCGCCAGGCCGGTGTCGGGAAAGGGCTCGGCCATGATCGCGCAGTCGATCTCGCCGGCGCGCAGCATCTCGAGCAGCTTGGCGGTGAAGTTCTCCTGCAGCACCAGCGGCATCTGCGGCGTGCGCGCGATCACCTGGCGCACCAGGTCGGGCAGCAGGTAGGGGCCGATGGTGTAGATCACGCCCAGGTTCAGCGGGCCGGCGAGCGGGTCTTTCCCGCGCTTGGCGATCTCCTTGATGCTCGCGGCCTGGTCGAGCACGCTCTGCGCCTGCTGCACGATCTGCTCGCCGAGCGGCGTGACGGTGACTTCGCCGGCACTGCGCTCGAAGAGCTTGACCTCGAGTTCGTCCTCGAGCTTCTTGATGGCCACGGAGAGGGTCGGCTGCGAGACGTAGCAGGCTTCGGCGGCCTTGCCGAAGTGCCGCTCCCGGGCCACCGCAACGATGTATTTGAGTTCGGTCAGAGTCATAGCTTGCGTCAATTATGCGCAAGGGGCGTGACCGGCGTTCCCCAGCGCGGGAATCGCCCTGCCGAACGTCGAATCCGCCTTCAGGTGCGCTATGGCCGCGGCGCCTGCATCCGCAGCAGCCGCGCCGCCTCCTCCGCGCGCGCATCGTCCACCTCGCGCAGCACGGCGCCCACATCGACTGGGCGGTCGTCGCGCTCGAACAACCCCGTCAATTCAGTCTCGGGCCGCAGCAGCCCGCGCTCGTAGAGCTGCCAGATCTCATCGCCGTAGTGCGTGTGCAGCAGCGCGGGTGCGAACTGGCCGAAGAAGTTGCGCAGGTTCTCGACGTCGCGCAGCAGCATGCGCTTGGCGTGGTTGTTGCCCGCCGCATCCACCGCCTGCGGCAGGTCGATGATCACCGGGCCGTCTGCCGCCAGCAGCACGTTGAACTCCGACAGGTCGCCGTGCACCACGCCGGCACTGAGCATGCGCATCACTTCCTTGAGCAGGCTCGCGTGGTGCTGCAGTGCGTCTTCGGGCGAGAAGGCCACGTCGTTCAGGCGCGGGGCGGCGTCGCCGGCGGCATCGGTCACCAGGTCCATCAGCAGCACGCCGTCGAGAAAGTTGTGCGGCGTGGGCACCCGCACGCCGGCTGCGGCAAGGCGGTAAAGCGCATCGACCTCGGCGCTTTGCCAGTTGGCCTCGCTGACCTGGCGGCCGAAGCGCGTGCCCTTGGCCATGGCGCGCGCCTCGCGCGAGTTCTTCACGCGCCGGTTCTCGGTGTAGTCGACCGCCTGGCGGAAGCTGCGCTTGTCGGCTTCCTTGTAGACCTTCGCGCAGCGCGTCTCCTCGCCGCAGCGCACGACGTAGACCATCGCTTCCTTGCCGCTCATGAGCTGGCGAACGACGCTGTCGATCAGGCCTTCGTCGACCAGGCCCCGAAGTCTTTGGGGCGTCTTCATGCACGCACCTCGGGCGAAGCCTGGGCGAACTGCCGCGCATGGGCAGCATCGATTTCAATCATGGTGAGCCTTGATTCGAAGAGGAACGGGGCGCCTGCGGCATACATCGGCATGGCGCAGGGACGCTGGGTTTGAATCGGCGGCTGGTCGAAGTGCGGGCGACCCCGAGGATCGGACTGCAGGCGGTGCCGGAAGCGCGCGCCCGGCGCAGAGCGCGTCAGCGGCCATCGAATGTAGCGAGGTTCGCGCGGCCTGTGAAGTGCGGGGGCTGCCCGCTCGCGCCGGCGCGGCGGCCGAGCTGACGCGCGACCGGAGGGGCGGCGAGCTCAAGCCTTCAGGTACTCGGCCTTGGTGCCGAGCCAGCGGTCCACATGCCGCCGGGCGAGTTCGGGATGCTCGTCGAGCATGCGCGGTGCGAGTTCGCGCGCCCAGTCGAGCAGCAGCGTGTCGGTCGTGAGGTCCGCGAAGCGCAGCAGCGGCGCACCCGACTGGCGCGCCCCGAGGAACTCGCCGGGCCCGCGGATCTCGAGGTCGCGGCGTGCGATCTCGAAGCCGTCGCCGGTCTCTGCCATCGCCTTGAGCCGCGCGCGCGCCGCCTCGCCGACCCGGCCGCTGTCGCCCGGCGCGTAGAGCAGCACGCAGGCCGAGGCCGCCGCACCGCGCCCGACCCGGCCGCGCAGCTGGTGCAGCTGCGAGAGGCCGAAGCGCTCGGCATGCTCGATCACCATCAGCGAGGCATTCGGCACGTCCACGCCGACTTCGATCACGGTCGTGCTCACGAGCACATGCATCTCGTTGGCGGTGAAGGCCGCCATCACCGCCTGCTTCTCGGCCGTGGGCATGCGCGAATGCAGCAGGCCCACGTTGACCTGCGGCCCGAGCAGGTCGGCCAGTTCGTCGCGCGTGGCGGTCGCGTTGCGCAGGTCGACCGCCTCGCTCTCCTCGATCAGCGGGCACACCCAGTACACCTGCCGCCCCTGCGTGATCTGCGCCTGGATGCGCGCCACCACCTCGTCGCGCCGGTGCTCGGCCACCAGCTTGGTGACGACGGGCGTGCGGCCCGGCGGCAGTTCGTCGAGCGTGGAGACGTCGAGGTCGGCGTAGTAGCTCATGGCGAGCGTGCGCGGGATCGGCGTGGCGCTCATCATCAGCAGGTGGGGTTCACGCCCGTTGCGCGCCTTGCCCCGCAGGGCCAGGCGTTGCGCCACGCCGAAGCGGTGCTGCTCGTCGATGATGGCGAGCGCGAGGTTGTGGAAGCGCACCTTCTCGGAGATGACGGCGTGCGTGCCGATCACGAGCGCGGCCTCGCCGCTCTCGACCGCGGCGGCCATCGCATCGCGCTCCTTCTTCTTCTGGCTGCCGGTGAGCCAGGCCACGCGCAGCCCGCGCTCGGCCAACAGCGGATCGAGCCAGCCGACCAGCTTGCCGAAATGCTGGGCCGCGAGGATCTCGGTGGGCGCCATGAGCGCGCACTGGAAGCCCGCGTCGATGCAGCGCGCCGCCGCGAGCGCGGCGACCACCGTCTTGCCCGAGCCGACGTCGCCTTGCAGCAGCCGGTGCATCGGCACCTCGCGCTCGAGGTCGCGCGTGATCTCCTCGCCGACGCGCCCCTGCGCCCCCGTGAGGCCGAACGGCAGTACGCCCAGCAGTTCGTCGTGCAGCGAGCGCTTGCCGCCCGCGGGCGCGGCCGCCGCGTCGAGCACCGGTGCGCGCTGCGCCGCCCGCTCGCGCCGTGCCTGCATCTGCGAAAGCTGCTGCGCGAGCAGTTCCTCGGCCTTGATGCGCTGCCATGCCGGATGGCTGTGGTCCTCGAGCGTGGCCATGGCCACGTCGGGCGTCGGGTAGTGCAGGAAGGTGAGCGCGCTGCGCAGGTCCCAGGCGCCGCGCAGCCCGATCTGCACCGGAATGGTCTCGTCGAGCACCGCACGCGCAAGGCCCGAGCGCACCTCGCGGCGCAGCACCGGCTGGGGCAGCCCGGCCACCGTCGAATAGACCGGCGTCAGCGCCTCGGGCAGCGAGGTGCCCGCGGCCTTGACCGTCGGATGCATCATCTGCCGCCCTACGAAGCCGCCGCGCACCTCGCCGCGCACCCGCACGCGGGCGTCGACCGCGAGCTGCTTCTGCTGCGAGGGATAAAAATTGAAGAAGCGCAGCTGGCAGGTGTCGCTGCCGTCGTCGATGGTGGCGATGAGCTGGCGGCGCGGCCGGTACACCACCTCGCATTCGGTCACCACGCCCTCGACCTGCGCCAGGTCGCCGTCGCGCGTGTCGGACAGCCGAACGATGCGCGTCTCGTCCTCGTAACGCATCGGCAGGTAGAGCGCGAAGTCGATGTCGCGCACCAGGCCGAGCTTGCGCAGCGCGCGCTGGACCTGGCTCAGGCCGCTGCCCGGCGGGCCGGCTGGCGGCGCCGCCGCCACACCGGCCGCGGCACCCGCAGCGGTGGCCGGGGGCTTTCGGGACGGGGCGGATTTCGCGGACGCGGGCATGGGACAATTCTGCCCGGCTCCGGCCATCCGCTTTCCCGTTTCCCTTCTTTCCGCCACTTGGCACGGGTCCGTCCGACCCTCAAGCACCATGCGCGACTTCACGCTCTCCGATTTCGACTTCGACCTGCCGCCCGATCTGGTGGCCCAGCATCCCGCGCCCGAGCGCACCGCCTCGCGCCTGCTCGACGGCACCGGCCCCACGCCGGCCGACCGCATCTTCCGCGACCTGCCTTCGCTGCTGCGCGCGGGCGACCTGCTGGTCTTCAACGACACCCGCGTCGTCAAGGCGCGCCTCTTCGGCGAAAAGCCCACGGGTGGCAAGCTCGAACTGCTCGTGGAGCGCGTTCTGCAGGGACAAGAGGTGGTCGCCCACATGAAGGTCAGCAAGAAGCCCCCCATCGGCACCATGCTGCAGATGGCCGGGGGCTTTCGCGCCACGCTGCTCGGCCGCTGGCCCGAGGAGGACGGCGCCCTCTTCCGCTTCGCGTTCGAGAGCGACGTGGGCGAGAACCCCTACATGCTGATGGAGCGCTGCGGCCACGTGCCGTTGCCGCCCTACATCACCCACACCGATTCGGCCGAGGACGAGCGCCGCTACCAGACCGTGTTCGCACGCGTGCCCGGCGCGGTGGCCGCCCCCACGGCGGCGCTGCATTTCGACGAGGCCCTGCTGGCCGCGCTCGAGGCCCGCGGCGTGCAGCGCGCCAGCGTCACGCTGCACGTCGGCGCCGGCACCTTCCAGCCCGTCAAGACCGAGAACATCGCCGAGCACCAGATGCATGCCGAGCGCTACGAGGTGCCCGAGGCCACCCAGCGCGCCATCGCCGAGTGCAAGGCGCGCGGCGGCCGCGTGGTCGCGGTCGGCACCACCACCGTGCGCACGCTCGAATCGTGGGCCCGAAGCGGCGAGGCCAGCGGCGACACGCGCATCTTCATCACGCCGGGCTTCGTGTTCGCGCACGTCGACCTGCTGGTCACCAACTTCCACCTGCCCAAGAGCACGCTGATGATGCTGGTCTCGGCCTTGGCCGGCTACGAGCGCGTGATGGCGCTCTATGCGCATGCGATCGCCGAGCGCTACCGGTTCTTCAGCTATGGCGATGCCATGCTGCTGGCACGGGCAAACACCCCGAATTGACGATCGATATAATTGCGCTTACCAAATGGAGATCGATATGCCGACCGTCACAGTTTCGTCCAAATTCCAGGTAGTGATTCCCCAAGCCATTCGCGAGCAGATGGCCATCGAACCCGGTGCACGGTTCAGCGTGGTGCGACACGGCAAGGCCATTGAACTGATTCCCGTTCCCACGTTGCAGGAACTGCAGGCCGAATTGCGTGGAATCCCGACGGAGGTCATCGACGACCCCGAGCGCTTCTGATGGCGCGCGCCCCCGCCAAAGCGCCCCTCGGGCCCCTGATCCTGGATTCATCGTGCTGGCTCGAAGTCTTCGGCTCCACCGACCGCGCCAAGCTTTACCAATCCGCGGCAGCAGAGCCCAGCCTGCTGATCGTCCCAGTCGTCGTCCTGTATGAGGTCTACAAGACCCTGCGCCGCATTCGCGACGCATCGATCGCATCGCGTGCCGCGGCTTACATGCAGCAGGGTGAAGTGGTGGAGCTTGATGCGGCTTTGTGCCTTTCGGCAGCCGACAACGGCTTGCCATTCGCAGACAGCTTGATCTATGCCACGGCGCTGGCGCGCGGCGCCGCACTTTGGACCCAAGACGCGCACTTCGACGGCCTGCCCGGCGTCAAATATTTTCCGAAGCCCTGATGCTCTCCTTCGAACTCCTCAAGACCGACCCCGCAAGCCACGCGCGGCGCGGCACGCTCACGCTCAACCACGGCGTGGTGCAGACACCGATCTTCATGCCCGTGGGCACCTACGGCACCGTCAAGGGCGTGATGCCGCGCAGCCTCGAGGAAATGGGCGCGCAGATCATCCTGGGCAACACCTTCCACCTCTGGATGCGCCCGGGCCTCGATGTGATGGCGAGCTTCGGCGGGCTGCACGGTTTCGAGAAATGGAGCAAGCCCATCCTGACCGACTCGGGCGGCTTCCAGGTCTGGTCGCTGGGTGCGATGCGCAAGATCAGCGAGGAGGGCGTGAAGTTCGCCTCGCCGGTCAACGGCGACAAGCTGTTCCTCACGCCCGAGGTCTCGATGCAGATCCAGACCATCCTCAACAGCGACATCGTGATGCAGTTCGACGAGTGCACGCCCTACGACACCCAGGGCCACATCACGACCGAGGCCGAAGCGCGCATCTCGATGGAACTGAGCCTGCGCTGGGCCAAGCGCTGCCAGCACGAGTTCGCGCGGCTCGAGAACCCGAACGCGCTGTTCGGCATCGTGCAGGGCGGCATGTTCGAGAACCTGCGCGAGGAATCGCTCGCGACGCTGGTCGAGATGGACTTCCCGGGCTACGCGATCGGCGGTGTGAGCGTGGGCGAGCCCAAGGAAGAGATGCTCCACATCATGGGCCACACGCCGCACCGGCTGCCCGCGGACAAGCCGCGCTACCTCATGGGCGTGGGCACGCCCGAGGACCTGGTGCAGGGCGTGGCCGACGGCGTGGACATGTTCGACTGCGTGATGCCCACGCGCAATGCGCGCAACGGCACGCTCTTCACGCGCTTCGGCGACCTGAAGATGCGCAATGCGCGCCACAAGAGCGATCCGCAGCCGATCGACCCGAGCTGCAGCTGCCATGCGTGCGCGGGCGCCTCGGGCGTGAGCTGGAACGACGGCGGGCGCGAGGGCTTCAGCCGCGCCTACCTGCACCACCTCGACCGCTGCGGCGAAATGCTCGGGCCGATGCTCACGACCATCCACAACCTGCACTACTACCTGAACCTCATGCGCGAGGTGCGCGAAGCGCTCGAGGCGGGCACGTTCGGCGAATTCCGCGCGCGCTTCAAGGCCGACCGGGCGCGCGGGGTGTAGGCACGCACCGATTCACTTGGGCAGCCGCATCCGCTACGCTGGTGCCATGACCCAAGGCGCAACCACTCCCTCCTCCACCACGTACACCGCCCGCTACCCCTCGCTGGCGGGGCGCACCGTATTCATTTCGGGCGGCGCGAGCGGCATCGGCGAAACGCTGGTGCGGGCCTTCCACGCACAGGGCGCGAAGGTCGGCTTCTGCGACATCGACGCCGCCGCTGGCGACGTGCTCGCCAACCAGCTGCGCGGTGAGCACCCGGCGCGCTTCGTGGCCTGCGACGTGACCGACACCGCCGCGCTCGCCGCCGCCATCGCTTCCGTGCGCACCCAGTTCGGCCCCGTCGGCGTGCTGCTCAACAACGCGGCCAACGACCGCCGGCACGACATGGCTGACGTGACCGACGCCGATTTCGACCGTCTCGTGGCCGTCAACTTCAAGCACCAGTTCTTTGCCGCACAGGCGGTGGCCGACGACATGCGCGCACTCGGCGGCGGCTCGATCGTCAACTTCGGTTCGATCAGCTGGATGATCAAAGACCCCGGCTATCCGGTGTACCAGGCCTGCAAGGCGGCCGCGCGCGGGCTCACGCGCTCGCTCGCGCGCGACCTCGGCAAGGACGGCATCCGCGTCAACACGATCGTGCCGGGCTGGGTGATGACCGAGCGGCAGCTCAAGCTCTGGGTCAAGCCCGAGTCCGGCGCCAAGATCGAGGCCGCGCAATGCCTGCCGGGGCGCCTGATGGCCGAGGACATCGCCGCCATGGCGCTGTTCCTGGCTGCCGACGACTCGCGCATGTGCACCGCGCAGGATTTCGTGGTCGACGCCGGCTGGACCTGAACCGCGCCGTCAGGCAGCTTGGGGCGCTGCGCCGTCCGCCGCGGCCGCCGTGCCGCAGGCGTGGCAGAACCGCGAGAACGCGCTCTTGCGGCTCTGGCAATGCTCGCAGTGGTCGAACAGCCCGATGCCGCAATGCGGACAGAAATCGATCTCGGTGTTCTTCAGGTCCACCGGCCGCTCGCAGCCCGGGCACACGTTCTTGGCCAGCCGCGCGAGCGCGGTGTCGTAGCTGAGCTCCTGGCGCCGCACCGTGTCGGGCTGCTGCTCGGCCGCCTTCTGGCGCGCAAGGTAGCTGTTCAGGGCAACGATGGCGTAGCGCCCCACGAGCGCCGTCACCACGATGCCCACGATGTAGCGCACATAGCCGCCGTAGCTCGGCAGGTAGGGCACCAGCTCGACGAAGAAGGCGAACAGCGCGAACAGGATGAAGCCCCAGGCAAAGGGCCAGTAGGTGCTCTTGCGCTTCTTCACGAACAGCCAGCCGGCCACCACGAGCAGCGGCAGCGTGAGCGCCAGGCGGTAGCCGAACACGCGCAGCTCGACGCGGCGGTACTCGGCCTCGAGCTTCTCCTGCGCCGCCCGTTCGAGCACCGCGAGCGACTCGCGCGCCCGCTCGTCCGCCTGCCGCGCGTCGAGCGCGACCTGGCGCTGCACGTTGAGCTTGCGCTGGGCCTCGTCTTCCTTCTGCTTGAGCGCATCGAGCGCGCGGGTGCGCGCGATCAGCTCCGGGTCCTGGTCGGGCTGGGCGGTGGCGCGGCGCGTGGCGATCCAGTTGCCGAAGGTCTCGCGCGCGTTGGCGCTGGCCTGGCGCGCCATGTTGAGCTGCAGTTGCGCCTGCTCGAGTTCGCGCGAGGCGACCCGCTCGGCCTCTTCCGATGCCTTGATCGCGTTGCGCAGCGGCTCGGCCGCGGGCCGGTCGATGAAGTCGTCGAGTTCGAGCGCGCGCTCGACCTGCGGCAGATCGCCCACCAGCGTACCGCCGAGCCCGATGAGGAAGCTCGCGAACACCAGCGCCACGAGCCAGAGCCCGCGGCGAAACCATTTCTCTGAAAGGCGCAATGACTTGCTCATTTGTTTTTCCTCGTTCTTGCTTTTCGGATATGCAGCGCCGCGGGTCAGAGCCCGAGCACGGTGGGTGCCGCGGCGAGCCCCGCGCGCGGCAGCCATTCGAACACCGAATCGACCGTGACCGTCTCGATGCGGTCCGAAAAGCGCTTCTCGTTCGGATGGTCGTCGAAGGCCACGTTGGCCGAGCCCACGCGGCCGCCGAGCCGGGCGAGCGGCCCGAGCCGCAGCGTGGTGGGCGCGTAGCCCTTGAACTGGAGCCAGGCTTGGGCCTGCGACCGGCTCGCGATGGTCGCGGGCTCCATGGCCGCGGCCAGTGTCTCGATCGCCCACTGGTTCGACTGCTGGTACTTCTGGCCCCAGGCGTAGCCCACGATGCTGTACGGCGCGATGTTCATCCGCGTGATGCGCCCCGCCGGCGCCTGGAGCACCGCCAACAGCTGTGCCTGCACCTGCGGCGTGGGCACGGCCCAGGCTGCCTCGTAGCGCCAGGGGTCGTCGAGGAAGAACTCGCCGAGCCCCTGCCGGTAGACCGCGGCCACGGCCGTGCCGCACTGGTTGAGCTTGTGCACCACGCGCCACGGACCGGCGTCGGTCTTGTAGGCGATGCCCATGTGCGAATAGCGCAGGCCGTACTTGCCCAGATCCTGCCCGGCGCGGGCGAGCAGCACCACGCGGGCGCCGCTGGCGTCGAGCCGCTCCGAGGTGCGCGCGGCCAGCTGCAGGCCCTGCACCAGCATCGCGGTGGTCGGCTTCACCTCCTGGCACGAGCGGCCGGCCTGCGCCTGCAGCGGCAGCCCGATCGCGAGCACCAGCGGCAGCAATGCGCGAAAAGCAAGCGGCTTCATGACAGCTTCTCGTTGTGCAGCAGCGCGCGGCCGATGGCATTGGGCACGAAGGCCAGCACCTCGCCCGCGGCCGAGATCACCGCGCCGCTGCCGATCGCGGTCACGAGCACGCTCGTGCCGACTGCGGCCGAGACGCCGCCGGCGGCGCGGCCCGCGACCTTGATGCTGGCACGCGCACCGTCCGATGCGCGCTCGAGCAGGTAGACGGTGCCGTCGACCGCAGCCTCCACGGCCAGCACCGTCAGCACCGAGCCGCCGACTGAGAGCGCGGCGGGCAGCGCGACCACCGCGGTGGCCGAGGCACCCACGGCCGAAGCGGCTCCCACCACCGACGCCACGGGCATCAACGAGAGGGCCGCGGACGCCTCGGACGCACCGTCGTGGGCCTGGGCATGCAGGGGCAGCGTGGTGCCGGCGAACAGGGCGCTGGCGGCCAGTAGAAAGGTAATCATCGACTTTTTCATGGCGGTCTTTCGTGGCTTCATTCGGCCGCCGTGAGGGCTTCGGCACGGGCGGCGCGGCGGCCCTGCAGGCGCGCTTCGATCAGGTCGGCCTCGTGCCGGTCGCGCAGCGTCTTGGCGAGCGTGAAGGCCGCGCTGATGAGGAACAGCCAGCTCACGCCGAGAAAGGCCTTGTAGGTCTCGTTGATCTCCATGCGCAACAAGCCCCAGCCCGTGAGGCCCATGGCGGTGAAGAAGCTGCCCCAGACCACCAGGCGCCACATCGGCACGTCGCGGCCGGCGGCCGCATCGTCCTTGGCATGCTGGCTGTCGCGCACGAACTTGGCCAGCATGAAGGCGGTGCTGAGGCAGAACACGTAGCCCATCACCATGAAGGCCCGGTCCAGCGCCTCGCCCGGCAGCCAGCTCAGGCCGGTGGCGCAGAGGAACACGGCGATCGCGAACGAAGCCCAGACCTGGAGCTGCCAGGCCCGCGTGTCGCGCTGGATCGAAACGGTGGAAGAAGGGGTGGTTTGCATGAAAGCCTCGCGGCGTAGTGAAGGTGAGCGAATGATGGTTCGCTCCCGCACCGCGGGGCTCTAATTCTTCGACCGGTCCAGGTTTTGTACGCCGGTAGTATCGCCAGAAGATACTTTTACCCGGCGGCCAGCAGCCCGCTCACGCGCTGCTGCAGCGCCTCGGGCCGCACCTCGTGGGCGGCCACGGCAGGGCCGACGCGCAGGCCGACGCGGCTGAAGAAGCCGCGGCGAAAGGGCTTGGCCATGGCCACGTTCTGGCCGCCGCGCAGTTCGATGCGGCTGAAGTACGAGCCCCAGAGGTTGGTCAGCGCCATCGGGATCACCGGCGGCTCGATGCCCTCGGCGCGCGCACCCTCGACGATCTTCATCACGCCGCCCTTGAACGGCTGCAGCGTGCCGTCGCGCGTGATGGCGCCCTCGGGAAAGATCGCGAGCAGGTCGCCTTCGCGCAGGACGGCCAGCGCCTTGGCGAACGCGGCCTCATAGGCCGCGGCGTCTTCCTTCTGCGGCGCGATCGGGATCGCCTTGGCAAGCCGGAACAGCCAGCCGAGCACCGGCACCTTGAAGATCCGGTGGTCCATGATGAAGCGGATCGGCCGCGGGCTCGCAGCCATCAGCAGCACCGCGTCGATGAAGCTCACGTGGTTGCACACCAGCACCGCCGCACCCTCGGTGGGAATGTGCGCGTCGCCCTGGATGTCGAAGCGGTAGACGAAGCGCGACAGCACCCAGGCCACGAAGCGCAGCAGGTATTCGGGCACCAGCAGGAAGATGTAGAACGCCACCACCGCATTCGCGATGCCGGTGAAAAGGAAGATCTGCGGGATCGTGAAGCCGGCGCCGAGCAGCGCGCCCGCGATCACCGAGCTGCCGATCATGAACAGCGCATTGAGGATGTTGTTGGCCGCGATGATCCGCGCGCGGTGCGTGGGCTGGCTGCGCAGCTGGATCAGCGCGTACATCGGCACGCTGTACAGGCCCGCGAACAGCGACAGCAGCGCGAGGTCGGCCATCACGCGCCAGTGCGCCGGCTGGCCCACGAAGGCAGCGAGCCCCATGCCGCCCGACGGCGGCAGCCCGCGCGAGGCGAAGTACAGGTCGATCGCGAACACGCTCATGCCGATGGCGCCGAGCGGCACGAGGCCGATCTCCACCTGGCGGCGGCTCAGCGTCTCGCACAGCAGCGAACCGACGCCGATGCCGACCGAGAACACCACGAGCAGCAGCGAAGCCACCTGCTCGTCGCCGTGCAGCACTTCCTTCGCGAAGCTCGGGAACTGGCTCAGGAACACCGCGCCGAAGAACCACATCCACGAAATGCCGAGCAGCGAGCGGAACACCACGATGTTGCCGTGCGCGAGCTTCAGGTTGCGCCAGGTCTCGCTGAACGGGTTCCAGTTGACCACCAGCCCCGGGTCGGTGGCGGGCACCGGCGGCACCCCTTGTGCCGTGGCGCGCCCGACCAGCGCGAGCAGCACACAGGCCACGGCCACCGCGGTGTGGCCGACCTGCGGCATCGCCACCAGCAGCCCGCCCGTGACCTGGCCCAGCAGGATGGCGACGAAGGTGCCCATCTCGACCATGCCGTTGCCGCCCGTGAGTTCGCGCGCGTCGAGCACCTGCGGCAGGTAGGCGAACTTGACCGGTCCGAACAGCGTGGAATGCAGCCCCATGAGGAACACGCAGCCCAGCAGCATCACTGCGTCGGCGCGCACGAAGCCCCAGGCGGCGATCAGCATGATCGCGATCTCGAGGTTCTTGACGAAGCGGATCATCTTCGTCTTGTCGAACTTGTCGGTCAGCTGGCCGGCCGTGGCCGAGAACAGCAGAAAAGGCAGGATGAACAACGCGCCAATCGCCAGGCCCGCCATGGCGGGCGGCATCCAGCTCAGCTGGAGCTGGTAGGTCACCATGACGGTGAAGGCGAACTTGAAGAGGTTGTCGTTCGCCGCGCCCGCGAACTGGGTCCAGAAGAAGGGCGCGAAGCGCCGCTGCCCAAGAAGCGCGAACTGATTGGCATGGGCGTTCGCTTCGGGCGCCACGGGAACGGCGGTGGCACCAGCAGCAGCAGCGGGATCGGTCATTCGACGGTTTCTCCTCATGCCGCGGCCGCGGCTGGGTCGGGATTGTGCCGCAGCAGCTGCGTGCGCCAGCCTTGCTCCATCGCGCCGAGCGCCAGCAGCACCGGCAGGCCCGCGAGCGCCGCGGTCAGGTGCTTGAGCGTGTGGCCCGACACCCGGTGCTGCGTCGCCTCGTAGATCGCGTGGTCGCCGAGTTCGAACACCTTCGCCAGCACATAGAAGAAGATGACAGCGCCGAGCCGGAGGCCGACCGCGTGCGGCATCGGCCGGGCCAGCGCGAGCGTGAGCACCAGCGCCATGCCGCCGAACTGCACGATCGCCCAGGGCAGCACGTTGGCGCTTTCGTGGAACACCTCGGCCGAGAGCAGGCCCGCGCCCAGCACGAACCAGGCCGCCGGCCAGCCCGCGCGCTGGCTCACGCGTTCGCAGACCGCCATGCCGATCAGCCCCGCGAAAGCCACTGCCATGCCCGCCCGGTCGGCCGCGAGCCGCGGCGCATCGGGCACCAGGTGGAAGAAGGCCGAGCCTGCGGCCGTGGCGATCAGGCCCGCAAAGAAAAGCCAGGCGCAGTCGAGCGTGTTGTCCGGCGGGTCGTTGGCCGGCGGCGCCAGCGGGAACACGGCCAGCGCCGCCTGGTGCGTGCGGTCGATGCGGTTGAGCCGGTACAGGCCCCAGCCGCCGATCAGCAGGAAGGGCAGGTTGCTCAGCACGTCCATCGCATTGGGCAGGCCGTGCCAGTTGCGGCCGTCGGCGAACACCGCGGCGATCGCGACATCGGCGGCCGGCAGCTCGGGCCCGAAGCAGGCCACGAGGGTGAGCAGCAGGACGGTGAAGAGCAGTCCGCGTTCGCGGCGGCTGAGTGAGGGCAGGAGCATGGCAGGCCTTCGGAGAGGGTTGGAACGAGCGGCGGAATTTAGTTGCCAGCCCCGGTCGAAGGCATCCAGAATCGATACGAGGTACGAATTCACACCTCTCGGTATCTTTTCTTAATACCTCTGCCGGCCCCGCCGCATCCGCCCATGAGCACCACCGTCGACCTCGTCCAGGCCTTGAAGAACGAACTCAAGAGCGCCCGCATGACCTACGCCGACCTGGCGCGCTCGCTCGGCATGGCCGAATCGAGCGTCAAGCGCATGCTGGCCCGCAGCGACATGCCGCTGTCGCGCGTCGATGCGATCTGCCACGCGCTGAAGATCGACTTCGCCGAGCTGGCGCGGCGCGTGGCCGACGCCCAGCCGCTCTTGAAGGAACTCACGCACGAGCAGGAAAAGGCCGTGGTGAAGGACAAGAAGCTGATGCTGGCGGCGATCAGCGTGCTGAGCCAGTGGACGCTCGAGCAGATCGTGGCGGCCTACCGGATCAGCGAGGCGGAGTGCATCGGCCTGTTCGCGCAGCTCGACCGCATCGGCATCATCGAGCTGCGGCCGCTCAACCGCTACCGGCTCAAGCTTGCCAAGACCTTCCGCTGGCGCCCACACGGGCCGGTGATGTCGTTCTTTCGCGAGAACGTGGTGCTCGACTACTACGCGGGCGGCTTCGACGGCCCCGCCGAAGGCCTGCTGCTGGTGCACGGGCAGATCAGCCGCTCGCTGGCGCCGGCGTTCCTGGAACGGCTGCAGCGCGTGGCGCAGGATTTTGCGCAGCAGCACCAGACCGACCAGAAGCTCGCGGCCAAGGACCGCGAGGGTTACACGCTGCTGCTGGGCATGCGCAACTGGGAGTTCGAGGCGTTCACGCGCCTGCGCCGAAACTGACAGCCCACCCAGGGCACCCGTGGAACGGGCTTTGCCCGGCCACCGGGTGCGCCCCCCAGTGGGGGGAGGCGGCTACACGAAGTGAGCTGCTTCGGGGGGCGTCAAAGTTTCGCGGCTTCCAGTGCGTCGCGTGTGCTGCGCGCGGCCTTTTGGGCCGCGTCGGCGAAGTCATCGTCCGATGAGGCGTAGATGATCGCGCGCGACGAGTTCACGATGATCGGCGCATCGGCGCGCCAGCCAGCACGCACCGTCGCCACCGCATCGCCGCCCTGGGCGCCGACGCCGGGAATCAGCAGCGGTACGGTCGGCGCCAGCGCGCGCACGCGCTCGATCTCGGCCGGGTAGGTGGCCCCCACCACGAGGCCGAGCTGGCCGTTGAGGTTCCAGGGACCCTGCGCGAGGCGGGCCACGTGCTCGTAGAGGAAGGGCCGGCCCTCGACATCCGCGAGGCGCTGGCCCTGCAGGTCGGAGCCGCCGGGGTTGCTGGTGCGGCAGAGCAGGAAGGCGCCCTTGCCTTCGTGCCTGAGGTACGGCGCCACCGAGTCGAAGCCCATGAAGGGCGACAGCGTCACCGCGTCGGCGCCATAGCGCTCGAAGGCCTCGATCGCGTACTGCTCCGCGGTCGAGCCGATGTCGCCGCGCTTGGCATCGAGGATCACGGGCACGTGCGGCGCGTTGCGACGCATGTGGTCCATCAGCTGCTCGAGCTGGGCCTCGGCGCGGTGGGCGGCGAAGTAGGCGATCTGCGGCTTGAAGGCGATGACCAGGCCGGCCGTCGCGTCGACGATGCGGGCGCAGAAGTCGTAGATGCGGCTCGCGTCGCCCTTCAGTCGGCCGGGGAACTTGGCTGGCTCCGGATCGAGCCCCACGCAGAGCATCGAACCGTTTTTTTGCTGTGCCGCGGCCAGCTGGTCTAGGAAGGTCATGGGTCCGATTTTACGGACCCGCCCGCGGGGTCACTGGTGCACCCTTGGCGCGGCGCGCCTTCCCGCCAAGCGGGAACGAGCTTGCTTGGGGCGGCCCGGCGCGGCGCTCAGGCCGCAGGCGGCTGCTGCTGTTCCGCCGCCAGGCACAGGTCGGCCCAGGCGCGCGCCTTGTCGGCCGGATTGCGCAGCAGGTAGGCCGGGTGGTAGGTGGCGACCACCACCGCCGCGCCACCGGCCAGCGGCAGCGGTTGGGCGCGGCCGCGCAGCTTGCCGAGCGGATCGGCGCTCTGCATCAGGCTCTGCGCGGCCAGCGGGCCCATCGCGAGCACCACCTGGGGCGCGAGCGCGGCGGCATGTTCCTCGAAGGCCTCGGCGATCGGCCGCGGGCTGCCGGGCTGGCCGGCGGCCACGCCACGGTGCGTGCGCATCAGGTGCACGGGCGTGGCGCCGCGCTGCAGTCCGAGGGCGCGCAGCATGTTGTCGAGCAGCTTGCCGGCATCGCCCGCAAACGGTTCGCCGTGGCGGCCATCGGCCTCGGGCGGCATGTCGGCCACGACCAGCCAGCCGCCCTGCTGTGCTTCGGCGCCGGCTTCGGCATAGAGCCGGCGCGGCGCTTCGACCAGCACGGCGGCACCGTGGGCGAGCGGCTGCGCGGCGGGTGCAGGGCGCGGCGCGGGGGCGGCCCTGGCAGTGGGCGCAGGCGCCTCGGCCACGGCACGCTCGCGCGGTGCCGCGACGGGCGGGGCTTCTTCGGCCACGGCGGCCGTTTCGATCGGTGCTGGCGCGGATTCTTCGGCGACCGCGGGCATCGGCCACCAGACCTTCACGCCCATTTCGTCGAGCATCGCGCGGCGGCGCGCATCGAGCTGCAGTGTCTGCACCGCGCTCATTGGTGCACCCTTGATGCGGCGCTCATCGCAGCGCCCCCCAGGCGGAGCCGGACTCGTTGAGCCGCAGGCTCATGACGACGGCATCCTCGCGCTGGCCCTCGAGCGCGGGGTAGTAGCCCTTGCGCACGCCGACGCTGCGGAAGCCCTGGCGCATGTAGATGTCGAGCGCGCGGCGGTTGCTTTCGCGCACCTCGAGCCAGAGCCATTGCGCCCCTTGCGCGCGCGACCAGCCGGTGAGCGCCTCCAGCATGAGCGGCGCCCAGCCCTGGCGCTGGAAGGCCGGCGCCACGGTGATGTTGAGCAGGTGCACCTCGTCCACGCCCTTCATCGCCACGAAGTAGCCGATCAGGGTTTCGCCGAGCCCGGTCACGGGCGTGGCAGAGACCGGCGCGGCCGTCGGTGCGAGCAGGCACTGGCAGTGGTAGCCGACGGCCATCGAATCGATGAAGTTGGCGCGCGTCCAGGGATGGCTGTAGGCCGTCTGCTCGACCGCGCAGACGGCCTCGAGCCGCTCGATGATGAGCGGCTCTAGGCGGGCTTCGACGGATTGGAGAACGGCGCTCATGGGTCAGGTCTGGGGTGCGGCGGAGGCGGCCTTGATGGCCGCGCGCTCCTCGGTCGTTTGCGCCACTTTATCGCGAACATAGAGCGGCCAGGCATGCGCGGCATCGACCGTGCGGCCGGCGGCAAGCAGCGCCGGCGCGAGACGCAGCATCGCGGCCGCGGTCGGCAGCACTTCGTGGCGCGCAGCGGCGGGCGCAAGGCGCGGCCCGTAGGCAGTAAAGGCGTTGCCGGCAAGAGACCAGCCCGCAGGCACCTCGAGCGATTCGGGCGCCAGCAGCAACGGCGCGGCGCCATCGCCTTCTTCCGCGTCGCCGCCGAGCGCGCCGCCCGCCTCGAAGTCGTAGCGTGCGGCGTAGATCTGGTCCATGCGCGCGTCGAGCACGGCCACCACCTGGCGCGCGCCGAAGGCATGGCGCGCCTCCTCGGCCACGGCCAGCAGCGTGTCCACCGGCAGCAGCGTCACGCCGCTGCCGAAGGCCAGGCCCTGCGCCACCGCGCAGGCCGTGCGCAGGCCGGTGAACGAGCCCGGCCCGCGGCCGAACGCGATCGCGTCGAGGCTGGCGAGTTCGAGCCCGGCCTCGGCCAGCAGCTGCAGCACGAGCGGGATCAGCGTGCTCGACGCCTGCGCGCCCCCCGCGCCGCTGTGCGTGAACAGGCGCTCGCCGTGGCGCACCGCGACCGACAGGTGCTCGGTGCTGGTGTCGAAAGCCAGGAGCCTAGGCATCGCATCGCCCCGCCACAGGCACCGCAGGGACCGGCGGCGCCGCACGCGCACCGGCCGCACCCTTGTGCACGCCGAACAGGATGCCCGCGGTCACGAGCGCCAGGCCGGCCACGAGGTTCCAGTAGAGCGGCTCGCCGAGCCAGATCACCGCGCCGAAGGCCGAAAGGCCGGGCACGAGCGCGGTGATCATGGTGGTGCGCACCGGCCCGAAGTACTGGACCATGCGGGTGAAGGTGATGCCCGAGATCACCACCGAGCCCACGCCCTGGAACAGCATCTGGAAAGCGACCTCGCCCCAGGGCGCGTCGCCGATGTGGCTAACGACCGCGCCCGACGCGACCAGCAGCGTGTAGACCGGCACGTAGGTCATGAGGGCGAAGACGGTGATCGCGATGGTCGCGCGCACCGCGTCGAGTCCGTGGCGGCGCGCCACCACGCCGTAGCAGGCCCAGCAGAAGGCCGCGCCCATGAAGAGCAGGTCGCCCTTCCAGACCTCGCCGCCCTCGAAGGCACGCAGCAGGCTGCGCCCGCCGACCAGGAAGGCGCCGGCCACGATCAGCGCGAGCCCGAACGCCCGCGCCGGCGTGATGCGGTCGCGCAGCACCAGCGCGGCCAGCAGCGTGGTCCACAGCGGCAGGCTGCCCGGCATCAGCACCGCGGCATGGCCGGCAGGCGCGAAGAAGAAGCCGCTGTAGGCGAGCGAGGCGTAGGCCACGCCGCCGAAGATGCCGGCGCTCGCCGTGACCCGCAGCGACAACGGCGAAAGCCCGAACAGCGAGTCGGCGGAGCCGGACTGCTGCCTGCGGCTGCGCACGACCAGCCAGGCGCCCCAGGGCACGAGCACCAGGCTCGCGCCGGTGATGCGCGCGAACGCCAGGTCGAACGGCGTGAGCGAGCGCGCGGCCGAGGCCCGGGCGATCACGATGAACGCGGTCCAGACCAGCACGGTGACCACGGCCGCGCCGATGCCGAGCGTGCGGGGCGAGAAGCGGGGCAAGGCGGGCATCGGGCGATTATCGAGGGCCGCCGGCGCCCACGCCGGGGCGGGGATTTGCCGCGGCGGCCGGACCGTGCCGCTGGCCGTTTTTTCGGCCCGGGATAATCGGCCGATGCGCCTGTTCCGCCCCGCCTTCCTCCACACCGCCTTCGCCTTTTCGCTGGCCACGCTCGCCGCTGCGGGTGCCCATGCCCAGCAAGCGCCTGCGCCCACTGCCGCCCAGCTTCCTGCCCAATTCCCCCCCCAGGTCGAGGCCGCACTCGCACGCGCCAAGGTGCCGCGCGATTCGGTCACCCTGCTCGTGGCCGACGCCGAGGGGCAGCGTCCGCCGCGGCTGGCCTGGCGCACGCAGGTGCCCGTCAATCCGGCCTCGGTCATGAAGCTGGTCACCACCTACGCCGCGCTCGACACGCTCGGACCGGCCTACAGCTGGAGCACGCCGGTCTACGTCGAAGGCACCGTGTACGGGGGCGTGCTCAACGGCAACCTCTACATCAAGGGCCAGGGCGACCCGAAGCTGGTGCTGGAGCGCGCATGGCTGCTGTTGCGGCGCGTGCAGGGCCTCGGCATCACGACGGTGACCGGCGACATCGTGCTCGACCGCACGGCCTTCGAGGGCACGGCCGACACCGACCCGGCCGCCTTCGACGGCGAGCCGCTGCGCCCCTACAACGCCTCGCCCGAGGCGCTGCTGGTGAACTTCAAGTCGGTCGCCATGACCTTCACGCCCGAACGCGGCGGACAGGTTGCGCGCGTGAACTACGAGCCCCCGCTTGCGAGCGTGTCGATGCAGCCCACGGTCGCGCTCGTGCCTGGCGAATGCGGCGACTGGCGCGCCGCGCTCCGGCCCGACTTCAGCGATCCGAACCGCATCCGCTTCGAGGGCGGCCTGCCCGCGGCCTGCGGCGAGAAAGCCTGGGCCGTCGCCTATGCCGACCCACGCACCTACGCGCTGCGCGCCATCGGCGGTCTGTGGGCCGAGATGGGCGGCCGCGTCGGCGGCCAGATGCGCGACGGCCGGGTGCCCGCGGGCCTGCGGCCGGCCTTCGAGTTCGCCTCGCCGCCGCTCGCGGAGGTGGTGCGCGACATCAACAAGTTCAGCAACAACGTGATGGCGCAGCAGCTGTTCCTCACGCTCGGGCTCACCCAAAGGAACCGCGGCACGCTCGAAGCCTCGCGCGCCGCAATGGGCCAGTGGTGGCGCGACCGCATCGGCACTGGCGAGGCGCCGCCGGTGTTCGACAACGGCTCGGGGCTGTCGCGCGACGAGCGCATCAGCGCCGCAGCGCTCGGCCGGATGCTGCAGGTCGCCTGGCGCTCGCCGGTCATGCCCGAACTGATGTCCTCGCTGCCGGCCTCCGGCGTCGACGGCACGCTGCGCAAGCGCGCACTGCGCTCGGGCGGCGCGGCCCACCTGAAGACGGGATCGCTGCGCGACGTGTCGGGCGTGGCCGGGTACGTGCATGGCGCGAGCGGCCGGCGCTACGTGCTCGTGGCCATTGCCAACGGCGAGAACGCCGGCGCATCGCGGGCCGCGTTCGATGCGCTGATCGACTGGGCGTCGCAGGACAACTGAGCGGCGCCGCGGGCCGGTGTACTGAAAACTTCTGCGGGGTAGGCGCTGCTTGCGTGCGGCACGGGCGCTGCACAGAATCGGACGGTCGTTCGATTCCAACGCCCATCATCAGGAGACCGCCTTGAAGAAAACGCCCCGACTTCCATTCGCCCTGCTGGCTCTGCTGCTCTCGGCCTGCGGCGGGGGCGGCGGCGGCGGCGGCATCGGCGTGGTCTTTCCGCCGCCAGGTGGCGGCGGCGACACCGGCCGCGGCTCGGTCGTGACCGATCCGCCCGAGCAGACCGCCAAGCTCTCGGCCGACCAGTTCCGCGCCAGCCTGCAGGCAAGCGACCAGGGCAAGGCGCTGCTGCAGGTGGCCGGCGCGCCCAAGTGCGGCTTCGAGTTGCGCTACCTCGAATACCGCACCGTCGGCGGCAAGAACGAGGCCACCAACGCCACCGCCGCGATCATGGTGCCCTCCGGCGCCGACGTGGCCTGCAACGGGCCGCGGCCGGTTGTGCTGTATGCGCATGGCACCAACGCCGCGCGCGACTACAACCTTGCGAAGTGGACCGATGCCGCGCAGCCGGCCGCCGGCGAGGGGCTGATGATCGCCGCCATGTTCGCGGCGCAAGGCTACATCGTGGTGGCGCCCAACTATGCGGGCTACGACCGGTCGACGCTGCCGTACCACCCCTACCTCAACGGCGAGCAGCAGGGCAAGGACATGGTCGATGCGCTCACGGCGGCACGCAAGACTTTCGCCGGCATCGGCGCCAACGACGCCGGCTCGCTGCTGATCACCGGCTATTCGCAGGGCGGCTACGTGGCGATGGCGGCGCACCGCGAGATGCAGGCCACCGGCAAGCCGGTGACGGCCTCGGCACCGCTGTCGGCGCCGTCGGCCATCGGGCTGCTCGCCGACTACACCTACCAGGGCTGGCCCGCGCTCGGCAGCACGCTGTTCATCCCGCTGCTGTCGACCAGCTGGCAGCAGCAGTTCGGCGACGTCTACAACAGCACCGCCGACATCTACGAAGCGCGGTACGCGAACGGTATCGACACGCTGCTGCCGAGCCGCACGCCCGTGGCCCAGCTGATCGCCGACGGCAAGCTGCCGCAGCTCGCGCTGTTCCCGGCCGGCGCCACGCCGGGGCCGGTGAGCCCCGAGCTGTCGATCTTCTACGGCCCCGACAACCTGATCCGCCAGAGCTACCTGACGCAGGCCGCAAGCGACATCCAGGCGAATCCGTGCCCCGGCAACGCGCTGCCCGCGACTGCCGCCTCGCTCAATTCGGCCACGCCGCTCGATTGCCGGCCCGCGATCGGCTTCCGCAAGGCCGCGCGCGCCAACGACCTGCGCAACTGGCTGCCGGCCCGGCCGGTGCTGATGTGCGGCGGTGCCAACGATCCGACGGTGAACTTCGTGAGCACGCGTGCCACGGCCGGCTACTTCCGCGCCCGCGGCATGCCCGCGGCCGCGCTCGCGGTGGTCGACCTCGAGGACACCGGCGCCACTGACGCCTACGCAGCGGCGCGCGCGGGCTTCGCGCAGGCCAAGAGCACGCTGGCGCAGAACACTCCGGGCAGCGATTCCGACAAGGCACAGGCGGTCACGCTGGCCTACCACGGCACGCTGGCGCCGCCGTTCTGCCTGGCCTCGGCGCGCGGCTTCTTCCAGGGGGTGCTGGCGGCGGGCGGTTGAAGCGGCGGCTCAGGCCGCGGCCGCTCTCTGCAGGCGGTCGCGCACGCCTTCCCATTCGGGCGTGGCGGGCGGCATCTCGACCCAGATCAGCTTGACGCCCTCGGCGTCGAACTCACGCAGCACCGCGAACAGCTGGTGCGCCGCCGCCGCCGCATCGTCGGGCATGCGCCGCTGCAGCACGCGCTGCGACCGGTTGCGCACCTCGGTGCGCGCCCACACCGCGATGTGCGCCGCGCCGGGGCCGAGCACGTCGAGCCCGGTCTGGATCGCCTTGGCGTCCATCAGCCGCAGCTTGGCATTCGGCGCGTAGTGCGCCTCGAGCGTGCCCGAGGCGCGCGGCTCGGGGGTCTCGAGCACCTCGCGGTCCTGCAGATGCTCGCCGAGCGCGGCCTCGATCTGCACGCGCGTGATCAGGCCCGGCCGCAGCAGCACCGGCGCGCCGCGGCTGCAATCGACGATGGTCGACTCGATGCCCACCTCGCAGGCACCCCCGTCGATCACGGGCAGCGTATCGCCGAACTCGTCGGCCACATGCTGCGCCGTGGTCGGGCTGACGCGGCCGAAGCGGTTGGCGCTGGGCCCCGCAAGGCCCGGCACGCCCTGCTCGGCGCAGGCTTCGAGCAGCGCCTGCGCCACCGGATGCGAGGGGCAGCGCAGGCCGATGGTGTCCTGCCCGCCGGCCGCCGCCGCGGCCACGCCGGGCTGCCGCGTGACGATCAGCGTCAGCGGACCGGGCCAGAAGGCCTGCACCAGCTTCTGCGCGAACGGCGGCAGCGGCTGCGCGAAGCGCGACAGCGCCTCGGTGCCCTTGGGCCCGGCCGCGACATGGACGATCAGCGGATGGTCGGCCGGCCGGCCCTTGGCCTGGAAGATGCCGGCGACCGCCGCATCGCTGGTGGCGTCGGCGCCGAGCCCGTAGACGGTCTCGGTCGGGAAGGCGACCAGGCCGCCCGCGCGCAACACGCGCACGGCCTCGTCGAGCGCGTCGGGGGACTGGCCGTCGAGGATCATGCGAGATCGGCGGCCGAGAGCGCCGGCAGGCCGAGCAGCAGCGCCGCCTGGGCGGCGGTGGCGCGCACGCTCTCGAGCGTGGCGCCGGTGAGTGTCAGGTGGCCCATCTTGCGGCCCCGGCGCGGCTCGACCTTGCCGTACAGGTGCAGGTGCGCGCCGGGCAGCGCGAGCACCTCGCTCCAGCGCGGCGTGACCGGCTTTTCGGCACTGTCGGGGAACCACAGGTCGCCGAGCAGGTTGAGCATGAGGGCCGGGCTGTGCTGGCGCGGCACAGCGAGCGGCAGCCCCGCGAGGGTGCGCACCTGCAGTTCGAACTGCGACACGTCGCAGGCTTCCATCGTGTAGTGGCCGCTGTTGTGCGGCCGCGGCGCCATTTCATTCACCACCAGCGAGCCGTCGGCGAGCGCGAAGAACTCGACGCAGAGCACGCCGACGTAGTCGAGCCCGGCGGCGATGCTCTTGGCCGAATTGACCACCGCCTGCGCCACGGTCTTGGGCATGTTCTGCGCATGCACCTCGGTCACCGCGAGGATGCCGCCGCGGTGCAGGTTGCGCTGGGGCGGAAAGTGCACCAGATGGCCGTCGCGGCCGCGCGCGACGATCACCGAGCATTCGAATTCGAGCGGCAGCAGCTTCTCGAGCACGCACGGCACGCAGCCCACGGCCTGCCAGGCGTCGACCAGTTCGGCGCGCGTCGACACGCGCAGTTGGCCCTTGCCGTCGTAGCCGAGGCGCGCGGTCTTCAGGATGCCCGGCAGCAGCGCCTCGTCGATGGCGGCCAGCTGCGCCGCGGTCTCGATCACCGCGTAGGGCGCGCAGGCCACGCCGCAGCGCGTGAAGTGGGCCTTCTCGGCCATGCGGTCCTGCGCGATCGCGATCGCCGGGGCGCCGGGCGCGACGGGCCGCGCCACCGCCAGCTTCTCGAGCGAGGGCGCGGGCACGTTCTCGAACTCGGTCGTGACCGCATCGGCCAGGCCCGCGAGCCGCGCGAGGCCGTCGACGTCGGCGTAGTCGGTGTGGACGTGGTGATGGCTCACGCGGCCGGCGGGGCTGTCGGGATCGGGGTCGAGCACCGCCGTGAAATAGCCCATGCGCTGAGCCGCATGCACGAACATGCGCCCGAGCTGGCCGCCGCCGAGCACGCCGAGCGTGGCCCCCGGCAAGAGCGGAAAGCCGTTGCCGTCGGCGCCGTTCACAGCGCACCCCCGCCCTGGGGCGAAAAGGGCGAGACGGTGCCGGGTGCTGCCGGCGGCAGGGCCATGGCCTCGGCCGCGGCGGTCTGCGCGGCCCGGAAGGCGTCGAGCTGCGCGCGCAGCGCCGGATCGGCGTGCGCCAGCATCGCCACCGCGAACAACGCCGCGTTGGCGGCACCCGCGTTGCCGATGGCGAAGGTGGCGACCGGCACGCCCTTGGGCATTTGCACGATGCTGTAGAGCGAGTCGACCCCCTGCAGGTGGCGGCTGGCGACCGGGACGCCGAGCACCGGCACCGTGGTCTTCGAGGCCAGCATGCCCGGCAGATGGGCCGCCCCGCCCGCCCCGGCGATGATCGCGGTGAGCCCGCGGCCGGCGGCGCTTTCGGCGTACGCGAAGAGCGCATCGGGCATCCGGTGGGCCGAGACCACCTTCGCTTCGTGCCGGACACCGAATTGCTGGAGAATCTCGACAGCGTTGCGCATCGTCTCCCAATCGGAGCTCGAGCCCATCACCACACCGACCTGAATGGTTTCGTTCATGGTTTCAATTTTACGTTTCACCCCCAGCTGTTCCCGATGATCGACATCACTCTTGAAAATTTTCAGGCCGACCTGATCGAAGCCTCGATGGCCACACCGGTGCTGCTCGACATCTGGGCCGAATGGTGCGGACCGTGCAAGCAGCTCGGCCCGGTGCTCGAGAAGCTCGAAGTCGAGTACGCCGGCCGCTTCACGCTGGCCAAGCTCGACGCCGACAAGGTGCCGCAGATCTCGTCGCAGCTGTCGGAGATGTTCGGCGTGCGCAGCATCCCGTTCTGCGTGATGTTCAAGGACGGCCAGCCGGTCGACGGTTTCGTCGGCGCCATCCCGGCCGAGAAGATCCGCGAGTTTCTCGACAAGCATGTGCCCGGCGCCGAGCAGGTCGAGGCGGCCTCCGAGGAAGCCGCCGCGCAGGAGGCGCTGGCCGAAGGCGACACCGAGGGCGCGCTCGAGCGGCTGCAGCATGCGGTGGCGGCCGATCCGGCCAACGACGATGCGCGCTTCGACTACGTCAAGCTGCTGCTGCAGATGGGCCGCATCGACGACGCCAAGGTGGCGTTCGCGCCGGTGATCGCCAAGACCACGCTGGTGCGCCGCCTCGATTCGCTCCAGCGCTGGATGGACGCCATCGATTTCGCGGCACCGGCCTCGGGCGCCGCACCGTCGCTGGCCGATTTCGACGCGCGGATCGCCGCCGGCAAGCGCGACTTCGATGCCCGCTTCGGCCGCGCGCAGCTGCTGATGGATGCGCAGCGCTGGACCGACGCCATGGACGAGTTGCTCGAGATCCTGATGCGCGACAAGGGCTGGAACGAAGAGCTCGCACGCAAGACCTACATCGCGGTCCTCGATCTGATCGAGCAGCCGAAGCCGAAGGTGGCCGACGGACAGATTCCGCCGGACGATCCAGTGCTGGCGACTTACCGGCGCCGGCTCAGCAGCGTGGTTCTAAGCTGAGCAGGCAAAAATGCGCAGATAAATAAGCATTCTTTATAAAAAGCGACTTCTAAGTCGCTTTTTTATTTGCTGAACGGCCTCAAATTAGCTATCATAAATACTCATATCTCCGACAAAGAGTACGTTGATGCGCAATTTGACCGATGAACTCCAGAATGCCCGCAAGGCCGCAGGCCTGAGCCAGGACGCACTGGCCACGCAGGCGGGGCTCTCGCGCATGACCGTCCAGCGCATCGAAAGCGGCCAGATCGATCCGCGGCTCTCCACCCTGCTCGAGATGGCGCGGGCGCTGGGGCTCGAACTCATGACCGTGCCCGCCGAGCTGCGCCCGCAGCTCGAGGACTTTGTGCGCTCGGGCGGCCGCCTGCTCGGCCAGCCGCCGGGCGCGGGCGCGCCGCCGTCCATCGCGCAGAGCCTCGCCGACGAACGCCGATGAGCACCGCGCCGGGCCGCCCCAAGCAAGCTCGCTCCCGCTTGGCGGGAAGGCGCGCAGCGCCAAGGGTGCACCAGTGAGCACCGCCGCCGCCTTCAACACCGGCATCCGCTACCTGCGGATGTACCTGCATGCGCCCGGCGGCGGCGCCGAGGGCACGGCGCGGCGCGCCATCGGCTATCTCTCGCAGTACGGCGACATCCTGCGCGTCTCGTTCGACGAGGCCTACATCGCCGATCCGGCGCGCCCAACGCTGTCGCTCGCCTACCGCGGCGCCGACGAGGCCGCCACGCGCGCGATCCTGTCTTCGGCGCGCGATGCACGCGTGTCGCGCGGCGACGGCCATTGGCCGAGCTATTTCCAGAACCTGCTGCCCGAAGGCCACAACCGCGAGCGCCTGGCGCTGCAGCGCGGCTGCAGCGCCGACGACGAATTCGAGCTGCTGGCCGCCGCGGGACACGACCTGATGGGCGCGCTCGAGGTCGAGCCGGTGCCGGCCGCCGACGGCATTCCGCAGACGGTCCGGCACTGGCACACCGCGCTCGGCCTCGACGTGCTCGAACCAGGTTTCGTCGAGCTGCCGGTCGAAGACGCGGCGGCCATCCCGGGCGTGGTGACCAAGTTCTCGGCGGTGCAGGACGGCCGCCGCTACGTGGTGCGGCGCCATGGCGCGGCCGGCTCCTTCATCCTGAAGCTGCCGACCACGCGGCATCCCGATCTGGTGGCCAACGAATACACGGGCTACCGCCTTTGCGGTGCGCTCGGGCTCGACTGCGCCGAAGCCAGCGTGATCGACCGCGCCGATGCCGACCTGCCCGAGCAGGTGCCGTTCGGCCAGATCCTCGCGGTGCGCCGCTTCGACCGCAGCGCCGATGGTGGCCGCATCCACATGGAGGAGTTCGCGCAGGTGCTGCAGTACGAGCCGCGCCAGAAATACGGCCGCGGCCTCGCGGTCGACTGGCCCGCGATGCTGCGCGTGCTGGACCGGCTGTCGCCGAACCCGGTGGGCGACGTGCGCGAATGCGTGCGGCGCATCGTCGCCTTCATCCTGCTCGGCAACAGCGACGCACACCTGAAGAACTGGGCGCTGCGCTACCCCGACGGCGTCGCACCGGTGCTGGCGCCGTTGTACGACCCGGTGTGCGTCGCGGCCTTCTTCGAGGACGTGCCGGCACCCGACTACGCGGTCAACCGCGCCATCGACGCCAGGCTGCGCGCCTTCGACTGGGCCGCGCTCGACGCGCTGCTGCGCGCGGCAGGGCTGCTGCGGCCGGCGCGGCTGATGGCGATCGCGCGCGACACGGTCCGCCAGGCGCAGGCCGAATGGCCCGCACTGCTGGCCGACGACGCCACGCCCGCGAGCGTGCGGCGCTGCGTGGCCGCGCGGCTGCAGGGCGCGGTCGCATTGGCAGGCTAGCGCCGCGTCGAATACGATGGCGGCGATTCAACTTGTTGCATTTCTCGAGCAAAGAAGGAAAGACCGTCCATGCGTTTTCTCGCCCGCCCCGTCCTTGCGACCCTGACCCTGGTTCTGGGCGCCGCCCTCGCCGGCTGCGGCAGCGGCATCAGCCTCGACGAGCCGATCGAAGGCCCGCTCTGGCGCCTCGCGCAGCTCGGCACCGAGCCCGTGCCGCCCGGCAGCGACGCCCAGGTCCAGTTCGACGCCTCCAGCGGCCGCGTGAGCGGCTCGGGCGGCTGCAACCGCATGTCGGGGTCGTTCACGCGCAGCGGCATCACACTGCGCATCGGCCAGCTGGCCTCGACGCGCATGGCCTGCACCGATCCCGCGCGCGCCGCCACCGAGGCGCAGTTCATCTCGGCGCTGGAGCGTACGGCCAGCTACCGGCTGGCCGGGCCCGGGCGGCTCGCACTGCTCGACGCGGGTGGGCGCACGGTGGCAACGCTCAACGCCGCCGGCCGCTGAAAGCCGGAACGAAAAGCGTCAGCCGGTGAGGCGCTCGAGCGCCTCGCGGTACTTGGCGGCGGTCTTCTCGATGATCTCGGCCGGCAGGCGCGGCGCGGGCGGCGTCTTGTCCCAGGGCTTGCCGTTGATCTTGGTGGCCTCGAGCCAGTCGCGCACGAACTGCTTGTCGTAGCTCGGCGGATTGGTGCCCGCGGCCAGCGCGGCCTGATAGCCCTCGACCGGCCAATAGCGCGAGCTGTCGGGCGTGAGCACCTCGTCCATCAACACCAGCGTGCCAGCCTCGTCGAGGCCGAACTCGAACTTGGTGTCGGCAATGATCATGCCCTTGGCGAGCGCGATCTGCGCCGCCGCCTCGTAGATCTCGAGGCTGATCTCGCGGATCTGCTGCGCAAGCTTGGGTCCGACGATCTCGACCACGCGGTCGTAGCTGATGTTCTCGTCGTGCTCGCCGGCAGCGGCCTTGGCGGCAGGCGTGAAGATCGCGCGCGGCAGCTTGGCCGCATTGGTGAGGCCCTCGGGCAGCGGCACGCCGCAGACCGAGCGGCTTTCCTGGTATTCCTTCCAGCCGCTGCCGGCCAGGTAGCCGCGCACCACCGCCTCGACCGGGATCGGCTTCAGGCGCTTCACCAGCATCGAGCGGCCCGTGACCTGCGGCACCTCGTCGGGCGTGACCACGCTTTCGGGCGCCTCGCCGGTCAGGTGGTTGGGGCAGAGCTGGCCGAGGCGGTCAAACCACCACAGCGCCATCTGCGTGAGGATCTCGCCCTTGCCCGGGATCGGTTCGCCCATGATCACGTCGAAGGCACTGAGCCGGTCGCTCGCGACCATCAGGATGCGGTCCTCGCCGACGGCATAGTTGTCGCGCACCTTCCCACGCGCAAGCAGGGGCAGGCTCTGGATGGAGGAGGTGTGAACGGTGGTCATGGCAGGGGCGGCTGGCGCGTCGGCGACGCGGAATGAAAGAGGGAGAGGGTCGGGGGCAGAGTTTAGGGCTTTGCTGGCGGCGGCAACGTCTGCGCGAGCAGCCACTCCCGCTCGCGCGAAATGGGCAGGCCTGCAAGCGCGTGGTCTCGCGCATGCCCGATCTCGGTGAGGGCGGCAGCAGCCAGGCCGCCTTCGGTGTTGGCCGCCACGATGGCGAGCAGCTTCTGCACGCGCAGCGCCACTTCGAGCGAGCCCGCACCGTCGCGCGCGATCGGCTCCACCACATCGCGCACCAGGTCGACCGGATCGAGCGGCACGATGCTCACGCGGCGCGCTTCGCCGGCCGGCGCCGCGGACGGCGGTTCGTCATCGCCGCGAGGGCGGCATCCCTCGACCAGTACGCGCGTCATGGCGCCGAGCACCGCAATGGCGGTGCCCGAGTCGTTGACCGCTGGCGACAGCGCGCGCTGCGCGATCTCGCTGAGCATGATCAGCCCGAAACGCGGGTCTTGCCGCTCGGTGCGTTCGCGCCCCAGCACGAAGGCCTGCGCCACGCCGTCGCACAGCGCTGCGCGCTCGTCCAGACCGGCCGGGACATCGAGCAGGCGCGCCAGCACCGTCGCGCGGGACACGAAGCTGCCCGGGCGCACGCACACGTGCACCCTGGCGCCTGCGGCTTCGGCGGCTTTCTCGATGCCGGGCACGTCGATGTGCTGCAGGTAGCCGGTCCACGCCACATGCACCGGCTTGCCGAGGTCGTTGGCGGCCGGATCGGCGACCAGGCGCGCGCCCAGCCCCGGCGATGCGCACCAGTCGCGCAAAGCCTGCGTGGCCACCTTTTCCACCGTTTCGATGGTGTGGTTCATGCGGCCCAGCGTGGACAAGGTGCCGATCCATCGCAGCAGTGCGAGGATCAGGTAGGCCAGCACGCAGACGGTGAAGACGAACAGCACGAACCGCCCCGAGGCACCGTAAGAGCGCACGCCCAACGCCACCAGCGCGATGATCGAGAAAATGAAGGCCGAGACGAAGGCGGCAATCGCGTTCTGTGCATCGTTGTTGGCCATCACCAGGCGCGTGGCGCGTGGCGTGGCCGACGACGAGGCCGACGCGTAGGCGCTGACCAGAATGGAGAGCGAGAAGGTGGTCACCGTGAGCATGCTCGCGGCGATGATGGACAGCAGGCTTTCGAGCGTGTCGTGCGCGATGTCGGGCAGCACGCCCGGCGGGATGAACGCGTTGGCGAGTGCGGCCATCAGCGCGGCGCCGATCGCGGCCAGGCTCCACAACGCCGGGCGAAACCACAGCTGCTCGCGCAGGCGGTTCCACCAGATTTTGTAGCGGAACGCGGCCACCATGAAACGACCGCCGCGCGCCCTCGTCAGACCACCTGCTGTGCGAGTTCGCCCTTGGCGTACTTGGTGGCCACGACCTGCAGCGACTCGCCCTTGATCTTCGCGCCCTGGCCTTCGCAGCCGAACTCGATGTAGCGCTGCTTGCAGATCTGCTTGGCAGCTTCGCGCGCAGGCTTGAGCCACTCGCGGGCGTCGAACTTCTCGGGGTTCTCGGCCAGGAACTGGCGCACCGCGCCGGTCATCGCGAGGCGGATGTCGGTGTCGATGTTGATCTTGCGCACGCCGTACTTGATGGCTTCCTGAATTTCCTCGACCGGCACGCCGTAGGTTTCCTTCATGTTGCCGCCGTACTTGCGGATGATCTCGAGCAGGTCCTGCGGCACCGACGACGAACCGTGCATCACGAGGTGCGTGTTGGGCAGGCGGGCGTGGATTTCCTTCACGCGCGAGATCGACAGGATGTCGCCCGTAGGCTTGCGCGTGAACTTGTAGGCGCCGTGGCTGGTACCGATGGCGATGGCCAGCGCGTCGAGCTGCGTGGCCTTGACGAACTGGGCGGCCTCCTCGGGGTCGGTCAGCAGCGACGCATGGTCGAGCACGCCTTCGGCGCCGATGCCGTCTTCCTCGCCGGCCATGCCGGTCTCGAGCGAACCGAGGCAGCCGAGCTCGCCTTCCACCGTGACGCCCACCTTGTGCGCGAGCTCGACGACCTTGCGCGTCACGTCGACGTTGTAGTCGAACGAAGCCGGCGTCTTGCCGTCTTCCCTGAGCGAGCCGTCCATCATGACGGAGGAGAAGCCGAGGTCGATGGCGCCCTGGCAGATCGCCGGGCTCTGGCCGTGGTCCTGGTGCATGACCAGCGGGATGTTCGGGTACTGCTCGATCGCGGCCTGGATCAGGTGCTTGATGAACGCTTCGCCGGCGTACTTGCGGGCACCGGCGCTGGCCTGCAGGATCACGGGCGCACCGGTTTCCTTGGCGGCCTCCATGACGGCCTGGACCTGTTCGAGGTTGTTGACGTTGAAGGCCGGAATGCCGTAGCCGTTGACGGCTGCATGGTCCAGCAGTTCGCGCATCGAGACGAGTGCCATGGGATTACCTCGCGGGGAAATAGGAAGAAGAATGAAGACGGAAAGACGGGAGAAACTGCCGCAATTCTATCGACCGCCCTTGTGGGACGGGACTGACGGCAACCCGAGGAAATCGACGACAGGCGGCAGCACCGGCCCGCCGAGCCACTGAATGGGCCTTGCGAAGGCGCCCATCAGCGTGACATGGCTGAGGTTGTCGTACAGGTGCACCGTCACCGGCACGCCCGCGGTGCGCAGCGCCTCGGCCATGCGCAGGGTGTTGCGCTCGGGGTAGACCAGGTCGTCCTTCGCGGCCGCCAGCAGCAGCGCCCGGGGCGACGCGGCGCCCACGTGCGCGATCGGTTGCGAATCGCGCGGCGTGTCGGGCCAGTGAAAGGCGACCCGCACCTTCGGGTCGCCGATCGGCAGGAAGTCGTAGGGCCCGGCCAGGCCGATCCAGCCCGCGAGCTGCCCGGGGCGCGCGCCAACCTCGGTGAGCCAGCGCGCGTCCAGCGCCACCATGGCGGCGTTGTAGGCCCCGGAGCTGTGACCCATCACAAAGACCCGCTTGGGGTCGGCGCCGAGCCGGGCGGCATTGCCCAGCGCCCACTTGACCGCCAGCGCGCTGTCCCGCACGAACACCGGGTAGGTGTGGCGCGGCGAGAGGCCGAAGTCGGGCACCACCACCACCGCACCCCGGGCGGCCAGCGCCTCGCCGAGAAAGCGGTAGCTCGCGCGGTCGCCGCTGGTCCATGCGCCGCCGAAGAAGAACACCACCAGCGGGCGCTCGCCCTCGGCGGGCGGCGTGGCCGCGAGCGGCTGGTAGACGTCGAGCAGCTGGCGCGGCGCGCTGGCATAGGGCACCCCGCCCTGGAAGCGGTAGGTGTCCTCGGGCACCAGCCGGTCTAGCACCTTGAGCGGCGAGCAGGCCGAAAGGGCCGCCGCGGCCAGGGCGCCGAGCAAGGGAACGATGGCGCAGCGGCGCTTGCGGATCGACGCGAGGATCGGAGAGGTCATCGCGCTTGTACGCGCACGCCGGCGGTTCAGATCGGCAGCTGCGTGGTCGAGAGCACCTGTTTGAGCACCACAAAGGTCCGGATCTGCCGCACGCCGGGCAGGTACAGCAGCTGTTCGGCATGCAGCCGATTGAAGCTGTCGTTGTCGCGCGTGCGCACGAGCATGAAATAGTCGAATTCGCCCGTGACCACATGGCATTCGAGGCAGCCCGACACCTTCTGCGCGGCTTTTTCGAAATCGGCGAAGGATTCGGGCGTGGAGCGGTCGAGCACCACGCCGATCATGACCAGCATGCCGAGCGAGAGCGCATCGGGATCGAGCAGCGCGACCACGCCCCTGATGAGCCCCGCCGCCTTGAGCCGCTCGACGCGGCGCAGGCAGGCCGGCGCGCTGAGGTTGACCTTGGCGGCGAGCGCCACGTTCGACACCGAGGCATCGCGCTGCAGTGCACGCAGGATGGCGCGGTCGGTACGGTCCAGCGCGGGCGCGAGTGCATCGGCGGGCTGCGACGGGGAACGCAATTTTGTTGTGCGCATGGGCTCTCCTGCAAAACAGACCGGATCAAACAACCGCATCCTGCCCTGTTTTGCGCCAGTTTTCGCGCCAACTTTGCAACCACCCTTCGGGGGCTTGTTCCTACGATCAATGGCATTCCCCAGCCTGGAGTCCATCGATGAACCTGAAGAAATTTCCCCGCCATGCGCTGACCTTCGGCCCGACGCCGATCCACTCGCTCGAACGCCTGAGTGCGCACCTGGGCGGCAAGGTCGCGCTCTATGCCAAGCGCGAGGACTGCAACAGCGGCCTGGCGTTCGGCGGCAACAAGACGCGCAAGCTCGAGTACCTGATCCCCGAAGCGCTCGAAGGCGGCTACGACACGCTGGTGTCGATCGGCGGCATCCAGTCGAACCAGACGCGGCAGGTCGCTGCCGTGGCCGCGCACCTCGGCCTGAAGTGCGTGCTGGTGCAGGAAACCTGGGTCAACTACTCGGATGCGGTGTACGACCGCGTCGGCAACATCGAGATGTCGCGCATCCTCGGCGCCGACGTGCGGCTCGACAGCGCAGGCTTCGACATCGGCATCCGCAAGAGCTGGGAAGAAGCCATGGCCGATGTGCGGAAGGCCGGTGGCAAGCCGTTTCCGATTCCGGCCGGCTGCTCGGAGCACCCGCTCGGCGGGCTGGGCTTCGTCGGCTTTGCCGAGGAAGTGCGGCAGCAGGAGGCCGAGCTCGGCTTCAGGTTCGACTACATCGTGGTTTGCTCGGTGACCGGCAGCACGCAAGCCGGCATGGTGGTGGGCTTCGCGGCCGACGGGCGCGCCGACCGCGTGATCGGCATCGACGCCTCGGCCAAGCCCGCCCAGACCTTCGAGCAGATCGTGCGCATCGCGAAGAACACGGCCGAGCTCGTCGAACTCGGCCGCGAGATCGGCGCGCAGGACGTGGTGCTCGACCACCGCTTCGGCGGCCCCGAGTACGGCCTGCCGAACGAGGGCACGCTCGATGCGATCCGCCTCTGCGCCCGCTTCGAAGGCATGCTGACCGACCCCGTCTACGAGGGCAAGTCGATGCACGGAATGATCGAGAAGGTGCGGCTCGGCGAGTTTCCCGCCGGTTCGAAGGTGCTCTATGCCCACCTGGGCGGCGTGCCGGCCCTGAACGCCTACAGCTTCCTGTTCCGCAATGGCTGATGCCGGAACACGACGGCTATACGGTGAGAGCGGCTCGGCGGCAGGCCAGGCACCCGTGGAACTGGCTCTGCCAGGCCACCGGGTGCGCCCCCTTGAGGGGGGAGTCGAGCGACACGAAGTGCGCGAGGGACGGGGGTGGGCTCAACTCGCCCGGCAGATCTTGAGCATGTTGGTGCCGCCCGGGGCACCCATCGGCTCGCCGCAGGTGATGGCGTAGACGTCGCCGCTTTGCACGATGCCGCGCTTCTTCAGGTGGTTCTCGGCCTGCTGCAGTGCGGTGTCGCGGTCGCTTTCCGAATCCATCAGCAGCGGGCGCACATTGCGGTAGAGCGCCATCCGGCGCTGGGTGGCCAGGCGCGAGGTCAGCGCGTACATCGGGATGTGCGCGCGGTGGCGGCTCATCCACAGCGCGGTGGAACCCGACTCGGTGAGCGCGACGATGGCCTTGGCGCCCAGGTGGTGCGCGGTGAACAGCGCGCCCATCGCGATCGACTGGTCGATGCGGCTGTAGGACTTGCCGCTGAAGTCGGCGTCGAGCTGCTGGTCTTCGGCCGCCTCGGCGGCTTCGCAGATGCGGCTCATCTCCTGCACGGTCTCGAGCGGATAGCGGCCCGAGGCCGTTTCGGCCGAGAGCATCACGGCGTCGGTGCCGTCGAGCACGGCGTTGGCCACGTCGCTCACTTCGGCGCGCGTGGGCACCGGGTTGGTGATCATCGACTCCATCATCTGCGTGGCGGTGATCACCACCTTGTCCATGTCGCGCGCCATGCGGATCATCTTCTTCTGCAGCGCCGGCACGGCCGCGTTGCCCACCTCGACCGCGAGGTCGCCGCGCGCCACCATGATGCCGTCGCTCGCGCGCAGGATCTCCTCGAGCTTGGGGATCGCTTCGGCGCGCTCGATCTTCGCGATCAGCCCGGGCTTGTGGCCGTATTCGGCCGCGGCCACGTTGCACAGCTGGCGCGCCATCTCCATGTCGGTGGCGTTCTTCGGAAAGCTCACCGCCACGTAGTCGGCCTGGAAGCTCATCGCCGTCTTGATGTCTTCCATGTCCTTGGCCGTGAGCGCCGGCGCCGTGAGGCCGCCGCCCTGCTTGTTGATGCCCTTGTTGTTCGAGAGCTCGCCGCCGAGCTTGACGGTGGTGTGCACCGCCTCGCCCTTGACCGCGTCGACCACCAGCACGATGAGGCCGTCGTTCAGCAGCAGCCGGTCGCCGGGGCGCACGTCGCGCGGCAGGTCCTTGTAGTCGAGGCCCACGGCCTGTTCGTCGCCCGGCTCGGTGCGCGAGGCATCGAGCACGAAGCTCGTGCCCGGCTCGAGCCAGACCTTGCCCTGCGCGAACTTGCCGACACGGATCTTCGGGCCTTGCAGGTCGGCCATGATCGCCACCTCGCGACCCGCCCGGCGGGCGGCTTCGCGCGCCATGGTCGCGCGGTCGATGTGGTCCTGCGCGGTGCCGTGGCTGAAATTGAGCCGCACCACGCTGACCTTGGCCTGGATCATCCGCTCCAGCATTTCAGGGGTGCTGGACGCCGGCCCGAGTGTGGCGACGATCTTGGTGGCGTGGCGGGGGATGCGGTCCGTGCTCATGAAATTGGGTCTCCGTTTGTATTCGCTACTGTATACACTTTGTGTGTCCGACGGAAGCACCCCGCACGAGATCCCCGCCCGCCGGGTTCAACCGGCCGCGCGCCTGGACAGGATCTCGAAAGCGGGCAGGGTCTTGCCCTCGAGCACTTCGAGGAAGGCGCCGCCGCCCGTCGAGATGTAGCCGACCTGCTTCTCGATGCCGTACTTGGCGATGGCCGCGAGCGTGTCGCCGCCGCCGGCGATCGAGAAGGCGCTGCTTTCGGCGACCGCCTGCGCGATGGCCTGGGTGCCGCCCGCAAAGGCGTCGAACTCGAACACGCCCACCGGGCCGTTCCACACGATGGTGCCGGCCTCGCGCAGTTGCGCGGCCAGTTGCGCAGCGGTCTTCGGGCCGATGTCGAGGATCAGGTCGTCGTCGGCCACGTCGCTCGCATCCTTGACGGTCGCGGGCGCATCGGCCGCGAAGGTCTTGGCCGTGACCACGTCGACCGGGATCGGCACGTCGGCGCCGCGCGCACGCATGGACTCGATCACGGCCTTGGCCTGATCGACGAGATCGGGCTCGGCCAGCGACTTGCCGATCTTGAGGCCCGCCGCGAGCATGAAGGTGTTTGCGATGCCGCCGCCGACGATCAGCTGGTCGACGTTGGCCGACAGGCTCTTGAGGATGGTGAGCTTGGTGCTGACCTTCGAGCCCGCCACGATGGCCACGAGCGGGCGCTTCGGCTGCGCCAGCGCCTTGGTGATGGCGTCGATCTCGGCCGCGAGCAGCGGACCGGCCGCCGCCACCTTGGCGAACTGCGCGATGCCGTAGGTGGTGGCCTCGGCGCGGTGGGCCGTGCCGAAGGCATCGTTCACATAGATGTCGGTGAGCGCGGCGAGCTTGCGCGCCAGCGCCTCGTCGTTCTTCTTCTCGCCCTTGTTGACGCGGCAGTTCTCGAGCAGCACGACCTGGCCGGGCTGCACGTCGACGCCGTCGACCCAGTCGGACACCAGCGGCACCTCGCGGCCGAGCAACTCGCTCAGGCGCTTGGCGACCGGTGCGAGCGAGTCCTCGGGCTTGAAGGCGCCCTCGGTCGGGCGGCCCAGATGCGAAGTAACCATCACGGCGGCACCGGCATCGAGCGCAAGCCGGATGCAGGGCACCGAGGCGCGGATGCGCGTGTCCTCGGTGATGCGGCCCGCGTCGTCTTGCGGCACGTTGAGATCGGCACGGATGAAAACGCGCTGGCCGGCGGCCTGGCCCTGCGCGCAGAGGTCGGTGAATCGGATGACGTTCATGGGTCTCTGGAGATGATGGAAAACAGGTCGTCTTGCATTGTAGGTTTCGCTCGGTGTGCGCACTCAACCCCTGGGCTGCGCCTTCGCGAAGCGCTCGAGGATGCCGACGAAGCTCGCCGCCGCGGGCGAGAGCGAACGCCGCGCCGCGCTGTAGACGCAGACCTCGCGGTGGAAGTCGGGCGCCTCGAGCCGCACCATCTGCAGGCCGTGCGCGCGCACCAGCGGCGCCGAGTAGGTGGGGCACACGGTGAGCCCCAGCCCCGAGGCAACCATGCCGAGCGCGGTGGTCATGTACGACATCTCCTGCGTGCCCGGGCGCAGCATGTAGGCGCGCTCCGCGGGGCCGAGCTCGGGCAGCACGCGCTGGCGGAAATCGCGCGTGGGCGCGATGAACGTGTAGGGCTCGAGCTCGTGCCAGCGCACCTTGCGGCGCTTCGCAAAAGCGTGGTCGGGCGGGCAGATCAGCCAGTGCCGGTCGCGAAATAGCACGCGGCGTTCGATGGCGGCGTCCACCGCCACGTCCTGCCCCACCGCGAGCTCCACGTCGCCCGCGACGACCCCCGCGAGCAGGTGCTCGGGCAGCGTGTCGGCAAGCCGCACGTCGATGTCGGGATAGGCCTCGCGGTAAGCCGCCATGACGCGCGGCATCAGCGTGCAGGCCATGAGCTGCGGCGCTGCAAGCCGCAACAGGCCTTTCTTCTTGTCACGTAGGTCGGTCACGCCGGCCACCGCGCTCGACAGGTCGCCGAGCAGCCGGTGCACCGCGGGCAGGAACTCGCGCCCCGCTTCGGACAGCTGCACGCGCCGCGTGTGGCGGTCGAGCAATTGCACGCCCATCTCGCGCTCGAGTTCGCGCACCAGCACGCTGAGCGCCGACTGCGTGAGGTGCAGCTGCTGCGCGGCGGCAGTGAAGCTGCCGGTCGCGGCCACGGCCGCAAAGGCGCGCAGCTGGCGCAATGTCAGATTCATATGTTTATTTCATCAATGGATGAATTAATTTCGATTGCATCATAAGAGGCGGCATCGCCCAATAGCGGCTTCACGAAAGACACGCCATGCCGACGACCGCCCATCCGGCCCCACCGCCCGCGCCGCCTGTGCGCGGACTGCACCATTTCGCCTGGCGCTGCCGCGACAGCGAAGAGACGCGCCGCTTCTACGAAGACCTGCTGGGCCTGCCGCTGGCCCACATCATCCAGAGCGACCATGTGCCGAGCACGGGCGAGTACTGCCCCTACGTGCACATCTTCTTCCAGATGCGCGACGGCTCGTTCATCGCCTTCTTCGACCTCGGCGACGACACGGCGGCGCTGCCCTCGCCGAACACGCCGGCCTGGGTCAACCACATCGCGCTGCGCGTCGATTCGGTGGCCGACCTGCTGGCCGCCAAGGCACGCCTCGAAGCGGCCGGGGTGGAGGTGCTCGGCGTGACCGACCACCACATCATCGAGTCGATCTATTTCTTCGACCCGAACGGCATCCGCGTGGAGCTGACCACGCCCACGGTACCGCAGGCCGAGATGGATGCACATGCGCGCAGCGCGCGCGCGGCGCTCGACGCCTGGACCGCCCGCAAGGCGCTGCTGCGCACGGCAGCGCCAACGGCAAAGGACGCGACGCATGACTGAACCGCAGCTGGCCGTCATCGACGTGAAGCCCGGTGCGGCACTCGAGAGCCAGTCGGGCCTGCAGATGCTGCGGCCGCGCATCTACGGCGCCTACCGGGCGCCCCCGGGGCCGAAGAAAGTTGCTGCGATCGTGATGCACCCGACCAGCAACTTCATGGGCCACTACCTGATCGGCCCGCTGGCCGAACGCGGCATCTGCTGCATGGGCCTGAACTCGCGCTACGTGGGCAACGACACGGTGCTGCTGATGGAGCGCGCGATCCAGGACCTGGGCGCCGGCGTGCAGTACCTGCGCACCGCGGGCTACGAGAAGGTGCTGCTGGTCGGCAACTCGGGCGGCGCGGCGCTCGCGAGCTTCTACCAGGCGCAGGCCGAGCAGCTCACCGCCACGCACTTTCCCGATGGAGACCCCACGCACCTGCACCCGCACGACCTGCCGCCCGTGGACGGCATCGCGCTGTGCGCCGCGCACCTGGGCCGCACGCGGCTGATGCGCGACTGGATCGATCCGTCGGTGACCGACGAACACGATCCGCTCTCGGTCGATCCCGAACTCGACATGTACGACACGCGCCATCGCGTGCCCTACGACCGCGATTTCCTCGCGCGCTTCGGCGCGGCCCAGCAGGCGCGGCTCGAACGCATCGAGCAATGGTGCGTGGCGCGGCTCGCGATGCTGCGCAATCCCTCTGTCACGCCGGGTGCGCCGCGCGACCAGGCCTTCGTGATCTACCGCACGCATGCCGATCCGCGCTGTGTCGACCTCTCGCTCGACGCGAACGACCGGCTCGCCGGCAGCGTCTGGGGCGATGCGCGGCAGGTCAACTACTCGGCCAATGCGATGGGCCGCACCACGTCGCTGACCGCTTTTCTCTCGCAATGGTCGTCGCGCTCGCAGGCCGACGGACCGACGAACCTCGCGCGCACCACGGTGCCGACGCTGCTGCTGACCTACACCGCCGACCAGTCGACCTTCCCGAGCACGCGCGATGCCTGGATGGCCGCGGGCGGCGCGCGCATCCGCAACGTCGACATCGTGGGCGGCAACCACTATCTCGCGGGCCAGGCCGCGCTGGTGCCGAAAGCGGCCGACGCGATCGCCGAGTTCGCCCACGCGCTGTAGCCGCCGTAGAAAAGCATGGAAAGCTTCAACTTCGCACCCGCCTACGAACTACCGAGCTGGCCCTTCGTGCCGCCGCCCGAACTGGAAAGACTAGAGGTCGTGCGGCACCCGATCGTGATCGTCGGCGCCGGCCCCGCGGGCCTCACGCTCGCCTGCGACCTCGCGCAGCGCGGCGTGCGCGCGCTGCTGCTCGACGAGGACGACACCGTGGGCGTGCGCGGCGCCTCGTCGCGCGGCATCTGCTACGCGCAGAAGAGCCTGGAGATCTTCGAGCGGCTCGGCATCTACGAACGCATTGCGGCCAAGGGCATCACCTGGTCGCTCGGGCGCACCTTCTCGGGTGAGGCCGAGGTCTACAGCTTCAACCTGCAGGCCGCGAACGTCTCCGCGCAGCCGCCGTTCATCAACCTGCAGCAGTTCTACATCGAGTGGTTCCTGGTCGACCGCATCCTCGAACTCGGCCTGACCGACCTGCGCTGGAAGCACCGCGTCGCGCACGTCGAGCCGCTGGCCGACGGCGTGCGCCTCGAGGTCGAGACGCCTGCCGGCCGCTACACCCTCGAGGCCGACCGGCTGATCGACGCGACCGGGGCCAACAGCCCGATCCGCACGCAGCTCGGCATCGAGGCCCATGCCTCCCGCAGCACCGACCGCTGGTGCATCAGCGACGTGCGCTTCGAGAAGCCGCTGCCGACCGAGCGCTGGACCTGGGTCGACGCGCCGTTCAACGAAGGCCGCGGCGTCTGGCAGCACCTGATGGCCGACGGGGTCTGGCGCATCGACTACCAGATGGCCGAAGACTGCGACACCGACCACATCAGCCGCCCCGAAGTGGCCGGTGCGCGGCTGCGCGCACAGCTCGGGCCCGACGTGGCGTTCGAGTTCGTCTGGATCGGCCCCTACGGCTACCGCGACCACCTGCTCGACAGCTTCCGCCACGGGCGGGTGTTCTTCATCGGCGATGCGGCGCATGTGGTGAGCCCCTTCGGCGCGCGCGGCGGCAACACCGGCATCCAGGACGCGGCGAACCTGGGCTGGAAGCTCGCGCTGGCCGCGAAGGGGCGGGCGGGCGACGCGCTGCTCGACAGCTACGACGCTGAACGCCAGCCCGCTGCAAAGGAAAACCTCACCGTCACGAGCCGCTCGGCACGCTTTCTCGCGCCGCGTTCGCCGGCCGAGCACACGCTGCGGCGCGCGGTGGTGTCGCTGGCGGCGCGCCACCCGTTCGCACGGGCGCTGGTGAACACCGGCCGCATGTCGGTGGCCAACGACTATCCGGCGGCGCCGCTGCTGCCCGAAGGCGGGCGCAGCGTGCAGAACCTGCCGTTGCGCTGGGCCGGCGGCGGCCGCGAGACCACGCTGATGCAACTGCTGGCCGAAGGCACCCGCTGCCTCGGGCTCTGGCGCGCGCCGACGCGCGCACAGGCCGCCGAAGCCGAAGCCAACGCGGCCTCGCTGCCGCTGCGCCTGCTGGCGGTCGGCGGCGACAGCGGCCTGCCGTCGCTGCAGGCCGACGACCGGCTCGTCGAACACCTCGGCCTGCACGCGCCCGGCAGCTTCGTGCTCGTGCGCCCGGACGCCTACCGCGCCGCAACGCTGTCCGAGGCCACGCCCGAGGCCATCGCTGCGGCCGTGCGCCGCGCCCTCGCCATCGAAGCCACACCATGATGAGCACCGAACCCCGCATCCCCGACCCCGACGGCTTCTACGCCGCGCTGCTCGCCGCGCACGAAGGCCGGACCGAGGCGCAGAGCGCCGACCTCAACGCACGGCTGGTGCTGCTGCTGGCCAATCAGTGCGGCGACCAGGGCGTGCTGCTGGCGTGCATCCGCGCAGCCGCCGAAGCAGATCCCACGAAACCCGAAACCCCATGACCGCCCCTCCCTCCTTCGCCTCGGCCTCCGACACGCGCGAACAGAAGCCGCAGCTGCGCGAACTCGCGCGCGACGTGTACGGCTACATCAGCGACTTCGACCCCAACTGCGGCTTCGTGGTCGGCGACGACCATGTGGTGCTGATCGACACGCGGCCCACGCCGCGCATGGCGCGTGACTTCCTCGCGGCCATCCGCACCGTGACCGACAAGCCCGTCAAGCGCATCGTGCTGACGCACTACCACGCAGTGCGCGTGATGGGCGCGAGCGCCTTCGACGCGGTGGACCAGATCATCGCGAGCCACGGCACGCTCGACTGGATCCGCACGCGCGGGCAGGCCGACTTCGACTCGGAGGTCGGCCGCTTTCCGCGCCTGTTCGAGGGCGTCGAGGAGATTCCCGGACTGACCTGGCCGACGCTGAGCTTCGAGCGCGAGATGAGCCTCTGGCTCGGCAGCCGCGAGCTCCGGCTGATGGCGCTGGGCCGCGGCCACTCGGGCGGCGACACGGTGGCCTGGCTGCCCGACTGCGGCGTGCTGTTCTCGGGCGACGTGGTCGAGAACCACTGCGGCGTGTATGCCGGCGACGCCTACATCGGCGACTGGGCCGGCACGCTCGACGCGGTCGCGGCCTTGCAGCCGCGCGTGCTGGTGCCGGGACGCGGCGCGGTGCTGCAGGACGAAGCGGCCTGCGCCGAAGCGATCGCGCTCACCCAGGCCTTTCTCTCGACGCTGCTCGAGAGCGTGCGCGCCGGCATCGCCGCGGGCGACACCCTCAAGGGCTGCTTCGCGCGCGCGGAAGCCGCCATGACGCCGCGCTTCGGCAGCTGGCCCGTGTTCCAGCACGTGCTGCCCTTCGACGTCTCGCGCGCCTACGACGAGCTGAGCGGCATCGAGCACCCGGTGGTCTGGACCGCGGAGCGCGACCGCGCGCTCTGGCAGACGCTGCGCGACGCCTGAGCCGCATCGGAATTCAAGCATTCACTACAAGCCAAGCAACGGAGACGAGAGACATGATGAAAAGACGCCACCTTCCCCTGTTCGCCGCAGCGCTCGCGCTCGCCGGCGCCGCCCCTTTTGCCAGCGCGCAGCCGGCCGCCTACCCGAGCCAGCCGGTCAAATGGATCGTGCCCTACGTGGCGGGCGGCGGCACCGACAACCTCGCGCGCGCGCTGGCCGAGGCGATGCAGCCGTCGCTCGGGCAGCCGCTCATCATCGACAACCGGCCCGGCGCGTCGACCAACATCGGCGTGGCGGCGATGATGCAGGCCAAGCCCGACGGCTACACGATCATGCAGGCCGAGAACGCAGCGCTGCTCTTCAACGAGCACATGTTCGCCAAGCTGCCGTACAAGCCCGCGAGCGACTTCACCTACATCGGCACCATCGGCCGCTTCCCGGTCGCGCTGGTGGTGCATCCGGACTTTCCCGCCAAGAACGTGGCCGAGTTCGTGCGCTACGTGAAGGCCAACCCCGAGAAGGTCAACTACGCCTCGCCCGGCAACGGTTCGCCGCACCACATGGCGATGGAACTGTTCAAGCAGAAGGCCGGCATCCAGATCACGCACGTGCCGTACAAGGGCGCCGCGCCCGCAATGACCGACGTGATGGGCGGGCAGGTGCCGACCATGATGCTCGACCTGGCCTCGGGCCTGCCGATCATCAAGGCCGGCAAGGTGCGCGTGCTCGCGATCGCGCTGCCGCAGCGCGCGGGCGCCCTGCCCGACGTGCCCACCTTTGCCGAGGCCGGCTTCAGCGACGTCAACGCCTACGCCTTCCACGGCCTGATCGGCCCGGCCGGCATGCCGCCCGAGGCCGTGGCGCGGATCAACAGCGAGCTGCGAAAGGCGATGAAGGCGCCGAAGGTAGAGAAGCTGTTCGCCGACTTCGGCTTCGAGCCGCTGCCGGGCTCGCCGCAGGATTTCTACAAGCTCTCGCGCGCCGAAAGCGAGCGCTGGGGCAAGATCATCCAGGCGGCCGGGGTCAAGCTCGACTGAGCGCCAACGGGCAACGCGCCTACCAGCCGAGGCCCAGGTGCAGCGGCAGGTACACCGCCATGCCCGCGAGCATCGTGCCGAGCACGCCGCGCCGCCAGTAGAAGTAGGCGGCGCCAACCACGGTGGCATACAGGCGCGCGTCGTGCAGCGTGGCGATCAGCTGGCCGTTGCTCATCACGATCTCGGGCGCGATCACGCCCGCGAGCGCGGCGACCGGCGCATAGTGCAGCGCACGGTGCGCCCAGCCGGGCAGACCCCAGGGGCGGTCGAGAATGAAGAAGAAGCAGCGCGTGAGCACCGTCACGCCGGCCAGGCCGACGATCACGGCGAGGGTCCAAAGGTCGGTGGTGCCGCCTGCGCTCATTTGTCGTCCTCCGCCACCGGATCGAGCCCGACCCGTTTCTCGAGCCAGAAGCACAGCAGCACCGCCGCGCCGATAGCGGCCACGATGTTGAGCTTGAGCGGCAGCGCATAGGCGGCCACGGCCGTGGCGCTCGCGACCAGCGCCGCCAAAACGCGCAGCCGCGTGGTCGCCATCGAGCAGACGATCGCCACCAGGCTCAGTACGCCGGCGAAGCCCAGGCCCCAGTGCTGCGGAATGAAGTTGGCCAGCGCAATGCCGAGCAGGCTCATGCCCATCCAGGAACACCAGGTCACGAAGTAGTTGCCGGTGAGGTAGGCCTCCTGGGCTTTCTGCGCATCGGTGCCGACGGGCGGCACAGGGTATTGCCGCGTGAAGAGTGCATAGCTGAGGTCGGCCGTGAGATAGCCGTGCAGCATGCGGCGCCAGCGCGGCATGTGCATGAGGTAGGGCCGCAGGTGCAGACTGAACACCACGAAGCGCAGGTTGACGCAGAAGCCCGTGGCCAGGACGACCCAGGCCGGTGCGCCCGCCACGAGCAGCGGAATGGCCGCAAGCTGCGAGCTGCCGGCGTAGACCAGCAGCGTCATCGCCACCGCCTCCACCACGCTCATGTCCGACTTGACCATGGCCACGCCGGTCATGAGCCCCCACGCGCCGATGCCCAGCGCGGCCGACGACATGTGGCGGATGCCCGTGCGGAACTCGGGGCGCCGGCGAATGGCCGTGGACAGAAACATCAGCCGAAGCGCTGCCCTGGCTTCAGCTCGAAGCCGCGCAGGAAGTCGGCCACGCCGAGGCGCTTGCCGCCCGCGCGCTGGAGTTCGGTGACCATTGCGACCGAGCCCTGCGCCGCCACCACGACGCCCTCGCCGGTCACGGCCAGGATCGTGCCCGGCGGCGTCGGCGTCTCGCCCCCCCCGGCCACTGCGTCGGCGGCCCAGAGCTTGAGGATCTCGCCGTCGAGCGGGCTGTTGGCGCCCGGGAACGGATCGAACGCGCGAATGCGTCGCACGATCGCCTCGGCGGGCTGGTTCCAGTCGATCTGCGCTTCGTGCTTCTCGACCTTGTGGGCGTAGGTCACGCCCTCGGCCGGCTGCGGCGTGCGCGCGAGATGGCCGAGGTTCGCAAGCGCCTGCACGATCAGGCGTCCGCCGAGCTCGGCCAGGCGGTCGTGCAGCCGGGCGGTGCTGTCGCTGCCGATGTCGACGGCCTCGCGCAGCAGCATATCGCCGGTGTCGAGCCCGGCGTCCATCTGCATGATGGTGATGCCGGTCTGCGCATCGCCGGCCTCGATCGCGCGGTGGATCGGCGCCGCACCGCGCCAGCGCGGCAGCAGGCTCGCATGGATGTTGAGGCAGCCATGCCGCGGCAGGTCGAGCACCCACTGCGGCAGGATCAGCCCGTAGGCCGCGACGACCATCACGTCGGGCCGGGCGGCCAGAAGCGCTTCGCGTGCGGCTGTGGCCTCGTCCGGAAACTTGCCGTCGAGCCGCAGGCTGCGCGGCTGAACCACGGGCCAGCCGTGGGCGACGGCGCACTGCTTCACCGGCGAGGCCTGCAGCTTCATGCCGCGCCCCGCGGGACGGTCGGGCTGGCTCAGTACCAGGGGAATGTCATGGCCCGCCGCGGCGATCGCCTCGAGGGCGACGCGCGCGAACTCGGGCGTGCCCGCAAAGACGACCTTCAGCGGGGTCAATCCCGGATCCGATCGAACTCGAGGTCGTCGCCCGTGTGATAGCGGCGCACCACGCCGGTGGGATCGATGTAGATGTAGAGCATGCGCCGCTCGTTCACGGCCTTGTAGCGCCAGGTCCAGACAGCGCCGTCGAACGAGCTCACGCGGGTGATCTGGAACGGCCTGCCGTAGAACGCGAGCACGTCGTTCTGGCGCCAGCGGTCGACCTGGATGTCCTGGCCGAAGCGGGCCTCGCTGAGCACCTGCGTCACCGACACGACCTTGCCCGAGGCGTCGAGGTCGATGTCGGTCACCTCGAAGCCCGCCGGCATGCGCGAATACTGCAGCCGCTCGCCACCACCCGCGAGCGGGTAGCGTCCGGTGGGCGGGCCGAGGCGCTGCAGGGTTTCGGCCGCGCTCGTGCCCGGTGCGATGCGGGTCGGCTCGCTCGCGCAGCCGGCCACGAGCAGCGCTGCGGCCAACACGCAGCCAAGCGTTGCCAGGCGGCCCGCGCGCATCATGCCCGGCCCTCCCGCGCCTCTTCGCGCTGTTGCTTGAGCAGCTTGCTCTTGATCCGGTTGCGCTTGAGCGGCGACAGGTACTCGACGAACACCTTGCCGAGCAGGTGATCGAGCTCGTGCTGGATGCACACCGCGAGCAGGCCTTCGGCCTCGATGGTGCGCATTTCGCCGTCGGCGTCGAGCGCCTGCACCTTGACGGCGGTGGAGCGCTCCACGCCGTCGTAGATGCCGGGCACCGAGAGGCAGCCTTCCTCGTTCAGCACCTTTTCGTCGCTGGCCCATACGATCTCGGGATTGATGAGCACCAGCGGCTGGTCGCGGTCTTCGGAGACGTCGATCACGACAAGGCGCTCGTGCACGTCGACCTGGGTCGCGGCCAGGCCGATACCATTGGCGTCGTACATGGTTTCGAGCATGTCGGCCACGAGGGCCTTGATGCGTGCGTCGACGCCCTGGACGGGTTTCGCGACGGTGTGCAGCCGCTTGTCCGGGTAACTCAGAATGATTCGTTTGGCCATGGAAAACGGAAGAAGTTGTCGCTATTTTCGCCAATTCCGCGACGGCCCGTGCCTGGATCGGCTGAAAACGTTGCCCTGCCAAGGGCTTCGGGCGCAGAATTCGTAGCAAATTGTGAGATTCGTATGCGCCCGGATACGTCGGGCGCTCACCCATCCAGACATGAACAACAAGTTCCGAATCCCTGCCCGCCAGCGCTCGCATGTTCTCGCCACGTTGGCTGCCCTAGCGGTGATCTGCGGCGGCGGCACGGCCTGGGCCCAGAACTACCCGATCACGGCGCAGCAGCGCGCCACGGCGCAGCAGATCGCCCAGACCGGCGTGCCGCTCTCCGAACTCTCGCCGAACGCGCCCGACGAGTACACGGTCAGGTCCGGCGACACGCTCTGGGCCATTTCGCGCCTGTACCTGCTGCGCCCCTGGCGCTGGCCCGAGCTCTGGGGCATGAACATCGACGAGATCGCGAATCCGCACCGCATCTATCCGGGGCAGGTGCTCTACCTCGACAAGAGCGGCGGCCGCGCGCGCCTGAGCATGCGCCGCGGCACGGGCGCGAGCGGCGACGGCGGCACGATCAAGCTCTCGCCGCGCACGCGCTTCGATTCCCTGGCCGGCATGGCGCTGCCCACGCTGAACCCCAGCGTGATCGAGCCCTTCCTCAGCGAACCGATCGTGGTGGATGCCGACACGCTGCAGAAGGCGCCGCGCATCGTCGCGGGCAACGACAACCGCGTGCTGCTGTCGCGCGGCGACCGCGCCTATGCGCGCGGCAATGCCGACACGCCGCTCGTCGAGAAGCCCGGACCGCTGCAGAGCTTTCGGGTGTTCCGCAATGCCACGCCGCTCAAGGACCCTGGCACGGGCGAGATCCTCGGCTACGAGGCACAGTACCTCGGCAAGGCTCAGCTCCAGCGCGGCGAATCGACCACGGTCGAGACCGACAAGGAAAAGGACGTCATCACCGTGGTGCCGGCCAGCATCGACATCATCGCGTCGCGCGAGGAAATCCGCGCCGGCGACCGGCTGCTGCCCGAACCGCCGCGCCAGCTGGTGAGCTATGCGCCACGCGCCCCTTCGACGCAGGTCGAGGGCCGCATCATCTCGGTCTACGGCAACGCGGTGCAGTTCGCGGCGCAGAACCAGGTGGTGGCAATCAACAAGGGCACGCGCGACGGCATCGACAGCGGCCATGTGCTGGCGATCCTGAAGAATGGTGAAACCATCGTCGACCGCACCGGCGAACGCAAGGAGACGCTCAAGCTCCCGAACGAGCGCATCGGGCTGCTGATGGTGTTCCGCACGTTCGAAAAGGTCTCGTACGCGCTGGTGCTCGAGATCTCCGACACGCCGAAGGCAGGCGACTTCCTCGTCAACCCCTGAAGCTTTCGGCGCTTCTTTTTTCCGCGTGGACCGCGCAGAACTCGCAGGCTGGCTCCGGCTGTCGCTGACGGCAGGCATCGGCGACGGTGCCGCGCGCCGGCTGCTGGCGGCTTTCGGCCTGCCCGAGAACGTGTTCGCGCAGCGGCACGATGCGCTGCGCGAAGTGGTGTCCGAGGCGCAGGCCGAAGCACTGCTGCAGCTGCCGCAAGGGCTGCAGGCCCACATCGACCAGGCCTGGCAATGGCTGCAATCGGCACCGGACGAGGACGTCACGCGCCGGGTGGTCACGCTCGGCGATGCGGGCTATCCCGCCGCACTGCTCGAAATGGCCGACCCGCCGCCGATGCTCTATGTGCTGGGCGCTGCGGCCTTCGACCTGAACCAGCTCGGCCAAAGCATTGCCGTGGTGGGCAGCCGCAATCCCACGCCGCAAGGGGCGGCCAATGCGCGCGCCTTTGCACGCGCACTCGGCGATGCCGGTCTGCCGGTGGTGTCGGGCCTTGCGCTCGGTGTCGATGGGGCTGCGCACCTGGGCGCGCTCGATGCGGCGGGCGATGCGCCGCGGCTCGCCACGGTCGCGGTGGTCGGCACCGGCCTCGACCGCGTCTATCCCGCGCGCCATCGCGAGCTCGCGCAGCGCATCACGCGCCAGGGGCTGATCGTGAGCGAGCTCCCGCTCGGCACACCGCCGCTGACGCAGAATTTCCCGCGGCGCAACCGCCTCATCGCCGGACTGGCGCGCGGCACGCTGGTCGTCGAGGCCGCGCTGCAGTCGGGCTCGCTGATCACCGCGCGCCTCGCTTCCGAACAAGGCAAGGAGGTGTTCGCGATCCCGGGTTCGATCCACTCGCCGCAGTCGCGCGGCTGCCATGCCCTGATCCGCCAGGGAGCGAAGCTGGTCGAGTCGGTACACGACATCCTCGAGGAACTGCCCGCGCCGCGCATGGCGCAGGCGGGCTCCGGCTCGGCCGCGGAGGCTGCGGATGCCAATGGCGCCGACCCTGCGCATCCGCTGCTCGACGCGCTCGGCTTCGACCCGGTCCACCTCGACGTGCTGAGCGCGCGCACCGGCTGGAGCGCGGCCGAGCTCCAGGCCCGGATGCTCGAACTCGAACTCGACGGGCTGGTGGCGCGGTTGCCCGGCGGCCTGTTCCAGCGCACGGCATCGGCCTAGAGGCTGCCGGGCAAAACCCCTTGAAGGCGCGCCACGCGCATCGGCTATATTGGCCTCATGTTCGAAGTGCTCGTGTTTGTCTACGAAAACTACTGGCGCGGCGATGCCTGCCCCGAACCCGAACAATTGGGGCGCAAGCTCAGCGCGCATGGCTTCGATCCCGAAGAGATCCACGATGCGCTGCAATGGCTCGACGGCCTGAGCCTGGCCACTCAGGGACTGCAGATCAAACGCCATGCGGGCGACAGCCACACCGCCACGGTCACGCTGAGCGGCCCCCCTGAAGCGGCGCTGCCGCAGTCGAGCGACGCAATGCGCGTCTATTCACAGGCCGAGCAGGAGCACCTCGGTGCCGAGTGCCTCGGCTTCATCCGCTTTCTCGAACTCTCGAAGCTGCTGCCCTGCGGCCTGCGCGAGATCGTGGTCGAGCGCGCGATGGCGGCGCCCGATGCGCCGGTCGCGCTCGACGACCTCAAGATCATCGTGCTGATGGTGCACTGGAGCACGGGCATCGAGCCCGACGCGCTGGTGCTCGACGAACTCTGCGAGAGCCGCGAAGGGCGCACGGCACACTGAGCGCCTAGTTCAGAAGTCGCTCCGGATTGGCGTCGAGCTTCGCGAGCGCCTCGCGCGTGGCGCGCGCGGTGAGCGTCTCGTCCTCGGCGGGCACCAGCAGCCCCGCCTGCAGGTAGCTGGCGAGACGGCCGGCCTGGATCAGGAAGCTGCGGCCGTCGGCCGAGGCGAACAGGTGCAGCTGCTTGCGCTCGCTGCGCCAGACGAACTGCACCTGGCTCACGCGGTCGTTGTGATCGAGCATGAACCAATTGCCCACCTCGAGCGCATGGGCCCATGCCAGCATGTCTTCGGAAGCGGCGCCGCCCGGCGCATCGGCCACCACCTCGATCGAGGCCGCGTCCATGCCCAGCAGCAGCTCGATGCTGTTCGCGTCGAGCGGCAGGTTCGAGGCGCCGCCATGGTCCTTCACGAAATCCTCCAGATGCGCCAAGCGCGCGGCCATGGCCTCGATCTTGGCGGCGGGGATCACCTCGGTCTTCGACAGGAAGGCATCGGACAGCGTGGCGCCGATGGCCTTGATGTGGGTTTCCTGCGGCTCGTCGATGATGCCGAGCAGGGTCATGCCGAGCCGCAGGCGCTGCAGCAGTTGCGGCAGGTCCTGTATCACGCGAGCGCGGTCGGCGCGGTTGGGCTTGGCGCTCGCGGCCCACACCAGGTCGGAGGCCACGCGCTTGAGCATCACGGTCTGCTCGCCCTGGGCGCCGTAGCGCAGCGCGGCAATCGCAAGCACCTCGGCCCAGACCTTGAACAGAAACTCGCGGATTTCATCGCGCACCGGCATGTCGTTGAGCATCTTGCGCAGCTCGATGGTGTACTGGATCGCCATCGTCTCCTTCTGCTCGACCTGCTGCGCCACGCTCATGACGCGCTGCGTGGTGTCGCTCTGCGTGAGATAACGGTTCAGGAAGGCCACGAACTCGTCGAACACCAGCTTGAAGACGCGCTGGCCGGTCTCGGGGTACTGCTCGATCACCTGCACCACGCGCTTGATCTCGCCTTCGAGCGCACTGCCCGAGATGGCGGCCGCGTCGAAGCCCATCACACAGGAACCCATGCGGTCGATCAGCATGCGCGCGGGATGCTGCAGGCTGCCGAAGAACTCGGGCTCGGCGATCGCCACGCGCAGCACCGGCATCTGCAGCCGCGCGAACCACACGCGCGCCGAGAACGGGATGCGCTCCTCGGACAGGATGGCCTGGAACATCAGCGCGACGATCTCCACCGTGGCCTTGTCGGCGGTGGTGGGCGCCTTCTTCTTGAGCTCGCTGCTGCGCCGCCGCAGGTCGACCGCGGTTTGCTGCAGCAGGGTGGCCTGGTGCTCTGCCGAAGCCGCCTGCATGTAGTGCGTGGCCGATGCGCGATAGGCCGCTTCGGCCTCGGCGACCATGCCAGCGAAGGTCTGCGCGCCCGCGCCGCCATTCGGGCCTGCGCCGGCATCCATGCCGGTCGTCGGCTGCAGGGGACGCGGGGCGGACAGGTCGGTTCCGATGCGCGCGGCAACGAAGCGCTTGAGGCTCAGCAGTGCCGTCTGGGCACGCTGCCGGGCGACCAGCAGCGGCGAGCCGCCGGTGGTCAGCGCAGGCGTGGACGGCGAAAAGACCCGCTGCGGGGGCGGCGGGGAAGCAGAAGAACCATTGAACGCGCCGTTCGGAGAACCGGGACCCGGGCCGCGGCCGGTCTGCGCTGCGCCCGACACCGAGGCCGGTCCGGTGGCACTGACGCCGCCGCCGCCACCGCCGGTGCGCCGGACAAAGCTCTTCAGGTCGATCTCCGGCATCACGCCCTGCGAGATCAGGAAGGCGTTGGCGTCCTCGTAGGCCTTGACGACCACGCCGACGAGCCGCTGCTGCACCGTGTCCTGCACGCGCGTCCAGAGCGCCCGGCTCAGCCCGGCCGCGAGCCACTGGTCCACCAGCAGCCTGGCCAGGGTCTCCGGCCGGAGCACATCGTTGGCGTTGAGCTCACCGGTGCCTTCGAGATGCTGGATGCGCAGCCGCAGGTCGCTGAGTTCGAAGCTGGCCTGCTCGTGGAGCATCTGCGCCAAGCGGGACGACAGGATGTTGCTTTCCATCGCATCGTCGCCCATGAGTTCGAGCCGCAGCTTCGGAGCCGATGGCACAGCAGCAGGAACCGCAGCGGCCGCCGCAGGCGCGCTCGCCGACCTGCGCCAGCCGGCCTGCGCGAGCGAGACCCATTGCGAGGCCTGCGCCTGGAACGCCAGGAAGTCGTCGCGGCGTTCCTGCATCAGCCGCGCGTTGCCGACCTCGGCGGCCTGCTGGGTCAGGCGGTCCCGGATCGCTTGCGCCAGCGGCGCCATGACGCCGCCGGTGGCGAGCACGAAACGCTCACGCGTCTCGCGTGCGAGCTGCAGGGAAGTGTCGGACCGCGCGATGCTCATTGGAGGGATCGGGAAGGCAGGAAGGCTCGGCGCTCAGGGCGTCACAAGCGAGAGCTTGCATCGGGAAAGCCGGCAGCACAAGGGTGCATCGCCTTCCCACGTCCTTGCCTTTGGGCCGGCCCGGTGCCTCAGACCACCGCACCGGCGTTCGGGTCGTCCTCCGAACCGCCGTCGCGCTTGGGCGGCGTGCCCTTGATGAGGTCCTCGCGCTTGACGCCGAGCCACATCGCGATCGCCGCCGCCACGAAGGCCGACGAATAGATGCCGAAGCAGATGCCGATCGTCAGCGCCAGCGAGAAATAGTGCAGCGTCGGGCCACCGAAGAAGAACATCGAGAGCACCACGAGCTGCGTCGAGCCGTGCGTGATGATGGTGCGGCTGATGGTCGAGGTGATCGCGTTGTCGATGATCTCGGTCGTGCCCATCTTGCGGTAGCGCCGGAAGTTCTCGCGCACCCGGTCGAAGATCACCACCGATTCGTTGACCGAATAGCCCAGCACCGCGAGCACCGCCGCGAGCACCGCGAGCGAGAACTCCCACTGGAAGAACGCGAAGAAGCCCAGGATGATGACCACGTCGTGCAGGTTGGCCAGCACGGTGGCCACGGCGAACTTCCATTCGAATCGGATCGCCAGGTAAATCATGATGCCCACCACCACCATGCCCAGGGCTTTGAGTCCGTTGGTGGTGAGTTCCTCGCCCACCTGCGGACCGACTACCTCCATGCCACGCTGGGTGGCCGACGGATCGACCGACTTGAGCGCTTCCATGACCTGCGCGCTCTGCTGGTCGGAGTTCATGCCCTTTTGCGCAGGCAGGCGGATCTGCACGTCGCGCGAAGTGCCGTAGCTCTGCACCTGGACTTCGGGGTAGCCCAGCTTGCTGACGGCTTCGCGGATCTTGCCGATGTCGGCCGACTGCTGGTAGGCGACCTCCATCACGGTGCCGCCCGTGAACTCGACCGACAGGTGCAGGCCGCGGTGGAACAGGAAGAACACCGCGAGCGCGAAGGTCACGAAGGAGATGATGTTCAGCACCAGCGCGTGGCGCATGAACGGGATGGTCTTGTGGATGCGGAAGAATTCCATGGCGCTTGTCCTTGACCTTTACTTGCCTTCAGCCACGGCCGTGCCGTCGGTCTTGGGCCGCCACACGGTACCGATCGACACCGTCTTGAGCTTCTTCTTCTGGCCGTACCAGAAGTTCACGAGGCCGCGCGAGAAGAACACGGCCGAGAACATCGAGGTGACGATGCCGATGCAGTGCACCACCGCGAAGCCGCGCACCGGGCCCGAGCCGAAGGCCAGCAGCGCGATGCCCGCGATCAGCGTGGTCACGTTCGAGTCGAGGATGGTGCCCCAGGCGCGGTCGTAGCCGGCGTGGATGGCCGCCTGCGGCGACGCGCCGTTGCGCAGCTCTTCGCGGATGCGCTCGTTGATCAGCACGTTGGAGTCGATGGCCACGCCGATGGCCAGCGCCATGGCCGCGATGCCGGGCAGCGTGAGCGTGGCCTGCAGCATCGAGAGAATGGCCACGAGCAGCAGCAGGTTGACGGCCAGCGCGATCGACGAGAACAGGCCGAACAGTGCGTAGTACAGGCACATGAAGACCATGATCGCGAGGAAGCCGTACATCACGCTCTTGAAGCCCTTCTCGATGTTGTCGGCGCCGAGTGTCGGGCCAATGGTGCGCTCCTGGATGATCTCCATCGGCGCAGCCAGCGAGCCGGCGCGCAGCAGCAGCGCGAGGTCGTTGGCCTCGCTCACCGTCATCGAGCCCGAGATCTGGAAGCGGGTGCCGAGCTCACCATTGATCGAAGGGGCGGTGAGCACTTCGCCCTTGCCCTTCTCGAAGATCAGCATGGCCATGCGCTTCTTGTAGTTCTCGCGGCTCACGTCGCGCATGATCCGGCCGCCCTTGGCGTCCATCGTCAGGTCGACCTTGGGCTGCTGGCTCTGCGAGTCGAAGCCGGGCTGCGCGTCGGTGAGGTTCTCGCCGGTGACGAGCACCTGCTTTTTCACGATGACCGGGCGGCCGTCGCGCTCGAAGAACTTCTCGGAGCCGAAGGGCACCGGTCCGCCGCTGAGTTCGGCGGCGCGGCCTTCGGCGCTCTCGTCCACCAGGCGCATCTCGAGCGTGGCGGTGCGGCCCAGGATGTCCTTGGCCTTGGCCGTATCCTGAACGCCGGGCAGCTGCACGACGATGCGGTCGAGGCCCTGCTGCTGGATCACCGGCTCGGCCACGCCGAGTTCATTGATCCGGTTGTGCAGCGTGGTGATGTTCTGCTTGAGCGCCGCATCCTGCTGGCGGCGCGCCGCCTCGGGCTTGATGGTCGCCACCAGGCGAAGGTTGCTGCCTTCGCCGCTGTCGACCGCCTCGAGGTCCTGGAACTGGTCCTGGATCAGCCGCCGGGCCGCATCGCGCGCCGCGGCGTCGCGGAACGAGATCTCGATGGCCTGGCCGTTGCGGCTCACCGAGGTGCCGCGGATGCCCTTGTCGCGGAACACGGTGCGCAGGTCGCCCGCGAAAGATTCTGCCTTCTTGTCGATGGCGCCCTTCATGTCGACCTGCAGCAGGAAGTCGACGCCGCCGCGCAGGTCGAGACCCAGGTACATCGGGAACGCATGCAGCGCCGTGAGCCATGCCGGCGAGCGCGAGACCAGGTTCAGCGCCACGATGTAGGCCGGATCGGCCGGGTCGGGCACCAGGGCGCGCTGGAGCACGTCGCGCGCCTTGAGCTGTTCGTCGGGCGTCGCGAAGCGCGCGCGCAGCGAGCCGCCTTCGAGCGTGAGCAGGTCGGGCGCGAGCCCGGCCGTCTTCAGCGCCTCCTCGACCCGGCCCTGGGTGGCCGCGTCGACCTTGACGGTCGACTTGGCCGCGGACACCTGCACAGCAGGCGCCTCGCCGAAGAAATTGGGCAGGGAATAGATCAACCCAACCAGCAGCACGACCACGATGATCGCGTACTTCCAGACCGGATATCGGTTCATGAGAGAGCGCTTTTCAGAAACAGGACACGGCGTGACTTGAGGCCCCGCACGACAAAGCGCAAGGCCCGGGCACCATCTTGTGGGCGATTACTGCTTGACCGCGCCCTTGGGCAGGACCTGCACCACGGCCGTGCGCTGGATCTTGATCTCGACGCCGTTCGCGATTTCGAGGCCCAGGTACTGGTCGCCGAGCGAGGTGATCTTGCCGAGCACGCCGCCGACCGTGGCCACTTCGTCGCCCTTGGCGAGCGCCTCGATCATGGCGCGGGCTTCCTTCTGGCGCTTCATCTGCGGGCGGATCATGACGAAGTACAGCACCACGAACATCAACACCAGCGGCAGCATGCTGCCCAGCGAAGACATCATGTCGCCGCCACCGGATGCAGCGGGCGCGGTTTGGGCAAAAGCAGAGGAAATGAACAAGGGAGTCTCCAGCAGAGAGATGGGTATGAGGAATGTCAGAAGCGCGGGTCGGGCCCGCGGTTCCGCGGCCCGGGAAAAAAGGCCGCGTTCAGAAGCCTGGAGCGGTGTTGCCGCGCTCAGCAGCGGGCATTGTATTCGTCGCAAAGGCCTGCGCCGCGCGCTTATCCGGCGCGCGGCGCAGGCCTTTGGTTCTAACGGCTGCTACCGATTCAATAGCAAAAGGGTGCCGGAAGACCTCCGGCACCCTCCGGACCGCGGCAATCAGGCAGCCGCGCGCTGCGCCGATTGCTGCTGCTGCGGATCGCGCCAGCGGGCCATCAGCTCGCTCCAGCGCACGCGCGCTGCCGCCAGGTTGCGCTCCTTCACGTGGCCGTAGCCGCGGATCTGCTCGGGCAGGCTGGCGATCTCGAGGGCGAGCGCATGGTTCTCGGCGCGCAGGCCGGCCAGCACTTCTTCGATGCTCGCGCGGTATTCGCCGATCAGTGCGCGTTCGGTGCGGCGCTCCTCGGTGCGTCCGAAGATGTCGAGCGCCGTGCCGCGCAGGCCCTTCAGGCGCGCGAGCACCCGGAACGCCGGCAGCATCCACGGGCCGAACTTCTGCTTCTGGAGTTGGCCCTTGGCGTTCTTCTTCGCGACGATCGGCGGCGCGAGGTGGTAGTTGAGCTTGAAGTCCTTGCCCATCTCGCCTTCGAACATGCCTTCGACGCGGCCGAGGAAGCTGCGGTCGGTGTGCAGGCGCGCCACCTCGTACTCGTCCTTGTAGGCCATCAGCTTGAACAGCTGGCGCGCCACGGCCTCGGCCAGCGCGGTCTTTCCGAGCGCCGACTCGGCCTGCTGCACTTTGCCGACGAACTGCCGGTAGGTATCGGCATAGGCGGCATTCTGGTAGCCGGCGAGGAACTCGACCCGGCGCGCCACCAGGCTGTCGAGCGTTTCGCGCTTCTTGAACTCGATGACCTGGCCCGGGCGCACGCGCTTTTGCAGTTCGTCGGGGTTGGCCGCGGCCTGGCGGCCCCAGGCGAACGCGGCCTTGTTGTTCTCGATCGCCACGGCGTTGAGCTCGATCGCACGCATCAGCGATTCGTGCGCCAGCGGGATCCAGCCCTTCTGCCAGGCGTAGCCCAGCAGCATCGGGTTGGCATAGAGGCTGTCGCCCATCAGCGTGGTGGCTGCGGCATCGGCATCGAACGCGCCGACCGCGTCGGCACCCACGACCTTTGCGATGTCGCCCGCGCAGTCGTCCTGCGGATTGACCCAGTTGGCGTTGCGCACGAAGGCCGCGGTCGGCGTGCCGTGCGCATTGAGCGCCACGTGCGTGCGGCCTTCGCGCATGCGCGCCAGGGTTTCGGGATTGACCGCCACCAGCGGATCGGCCGCGAGGATCAGGTCGGCCGCGGCGGTGCCGACGCGCGTGGTGCGGATCGCCTCCTGCGTGTCGCCGATCAGCGCGTGGCTCCAGGTGGCGCCGCCCTTCTGCGCGAGGCCGGCCGCATCCTGCGTAACGATGCCCTTGCCCTCGATGTGCGCCGCCATGCCGAGCAGCTGGCCGATGGTGATGACGCCCGTGCCGCCGACGCCGGCCACGACGATGCCCCAGACCTGTCCGGGCGCCAGCGCAGGCACGGCCGGCTCGGCCAGCGGGCCGAGTTCGAGCGGCGATGCCGCCTTGTCCTTGGCCTTCTTCTTGAGTTGGCTGCCTTCGACGGTCACGAAGCTCGGGCAGAAGCCCTTGAGGCAGCTCATGTCCTTGTTGCAGGTGCTCTGGTTGATCGCGCGCTTGCGACCGAATTCGGTCTCGAGCGGCTCGACCGACAGGCAGTTGCTCTGCACGCTGCAGTCGCCGCAGCCTTCGCAGACCAACTCGTTGATGACGACACGCTTCGCCGGATCGACGGCCGTGCCGCGCTTGCGGCGGCGGCGCTTCTCGGTGGCGCAGGTCTGGTCGTAGATGATGGCCGTGGTGCCCGCCATCTCGCGGAACTCGCGCTGGATCTCGTCGAGGTCGTCGCGGTGGCGCACCTTCACGTCCTGGCCGGGGATGTTCACGCCCTCGTACTTCTCGGGCTCGTCGGTGACGACCACCACCTTCTTGGCGCCCTCGGCATGCAGGCTCTCGGCGATCTGCAGCACCGAGTGGCCCTCGGGCCGCTCGCCGACCTGCTGGCCGCCGGTCATGGCGACCGCGTCGTTGTAGAGGATCTTGTAGGTGATGTTCACGCCCGCAGCGATGCTCTGGCGGATCGCGAGCAGGCCGCTGTGGAAGTAGGTGCCGTCGCCCAGGTTGGCGAAGATGTGCTGGTCGGTCGTGAAGGGCTGCTGGCCGACCCACGGCACGCCCTCGCCGCCCATCTGCGTGAAGCCGATGGTGGAGCGGTCCATCCAGGTGGCCATGAAGTGGCAGCCGATGCCGGCCATGGCGCGCGAACCTTCGGGCACCACGGTGCTGGTGTTGTGCGGGCAGCCCGAGCAGAACCACGGCTGGCGGTCGGCGCCCTGCACGCCGCCCACCTTGAGCACTTCCATCGAGCGCTCCTTGGCCTCGAGGATCGCCATCTGCGCGTCGATGCGCGCGCGCATGTCGGCGCCCGCATGGTCGAGGATGCCGAGCTTGCGCAGCCGCTGCGCGATGGCCTTGGCGATCAGCGCCGGGTTCAGGTCGGCATTGGCGCGCAGCAGCGTGTTGGCCGTCGGGTTGGGCATGGCCCATTCGCCGCCCGAGAAATCGCCGTCGAGCTCGTTGAACTTGCCGAGCACGTTGGGGCGCACGTCGGCGCGCCAGTTGTAAAGCTCTTCCTTGAGCTGGTATTCGATGACCTGGCGCTTCTCCTCGACCACCAGGATCTCCTGCAGGCCGGTGGCGAACTCGCGCGTGAGCTGCGCCTCGAGCGGCCACACCACGCCCACCTTGTGCAGACGGATGCCGAGCTGGCGGCAGGTGGCGTCGTCCAGGCCCAGGTCGATCAGGGCCTGGCGGGTGTCGTTGTAGGCCTTGCCGCTGGCCATGATGCCGAAGCGGTCGTTCGGGCCTTCGATCACGTTGTGGTTCAGGCGGTTGGCGCGGATGTACGCGAGCGCGGCATACCACTTGTAGTGCATCAGCCGGGCTTCCTGCTCCAGCGCATGGTCGGGCCAGCGGATGTGCAGCCCGCCGGGCGGCATCTCGAAGTCGGTCGGCACCACGATCTCGACGCGGTCCGGGTCGATCATGGCGGTGGCGCTCGACTCGACGATCTCCTGGATCGTCTTCATGCCCGACCACACGCCCGAGAAGCGGCTCAGCGCGAAGGCGTGGATGCCCAGGTCGAGGATCTCCTGCACGTTGGCCGGAAAGAACACCGGCGTGCCGCAGGCCTTGAAGATGTGATCGCTCTGGTGCGCCGCCGTGCTGCTCTTGGAGATGTGGTCGTCGCCCGCCACCGCGATCACGCCGCCGAATTCGGTGGTGCCCGCCATGTTGGCGTGCTTGAAGACGTCGGAGCAGCGGTCCACGCCCGGGCCCTTGCCGTACCAGATGCCGAAGACGCCGTCGAACTTGTTGGTGCCCGCGGGCGAAAAGCCCAGTTGCTGGGTGCCCCAAAGCGCCGTGGCGGCGAGCTCTTCGTTCACGCCGGGCTGAAACACGATGTTCTGTTCCTTCAGGAACTTGCTGGCCTTCCAGAGCGCCTGGTCGTAGCCGCCGAGCGGCGAGCCGCGGTAGCCGCTGATGAAGCCGGCGGTGTTCTTGCCGACCTGCTTGTCGCGCAGGCGCTGCAGCATCGGCAGCTTGACCAGGGCCTGCACGCCGCTCATGAACGCGCGGCCGTAGTCCAGGGAGTACTTGTCGTCGAGCGTGACGGTTTCCAGCGCGCGGCGAATGTGTTCGGGCAGCGGGGCGTTCATGTGTCTGTCTCCGTATGGCAGGGCTTTGTGGGCCTGGCTTGGGGTGTGGGTCTGTGCCCGGGTCGGGCGCGAGCCCATGATCACGCAAAGTGTATGCCGGGGTTCGCGACAGGTGTTTGCGTTCTTGGCCCCGGAAATCCGGGTTCCAGAAAGAATCTTGCTTAAAATTCTGTCCAATGGAAAGAATTGATAAGTTCGACCTTGCAATCCTGCAAGAACTGCAGGCCGACGGCCGCCTCACCAACGCCGAGCTTGCGCAGCGCGTGGGCCTCTCGGCCGCACCGTGCTGGCGCCGCGTGCGCGCGCTGGAGGAGGCCGGCTTCATCAAGGGCTATCACGCCGAGATCGACCGCCACAAGATCGGGCTCGGCGTGCTCGCTTTCGTGCGCGTCGACACCGAGAGGGTCACGCTGGACGCCACCCGCAAGCTCGAGGAGGCGATCCGCCGCCTGCCCGAGGTGGTGGCCTGTCACTACATCAGCGGCACCGGCACCTTCGAACTGCAGGTAGTGGCGCAGGACCTCGACAGCTTCTCGGCCTTTGCGCGCCAGCACCTGATGAACCTGCCCAACGTGAAGGACCTGCACACCAGCTTCTCGCTCGGTGAGGTCAAGGCCAGCAGCGCCTGGCCGCTCGGGCATCTGGCGCGCTGACCGGGCGCGGGCAGGGCGCCCGGCACAATCGGGGCACATGCCACCCATTTCTCCCGAAGAAACGCCTGTCTCCGCCGTCCAGCCGCGCCCGCCCAAGATGACGGCGCTGGAGCCGCTCCGGCTGCCGGTGTTCCGCATGCTCTGGAGCACCTGGCTGATCGCCAACATCTGCATGTGGATGAACGACGTGGCGGCGGCGTGGCTCATGACCTCGCTGACCAGCTCGCCGATCTGGGTGGCGCTGGTCCAGTCGGCCTCCACGCTGCCGGTGTTCCTGCTGGGCCTGCCGAGCGGCGCGCTGGCCGACATCCTCGACCGGCGGCGCTGGCTGGTCGCCACCCAGTTCTGGCTTGCGGGCACCGCGATCGTGCTGTGCGTGGCCATTTCGCTCGACGTGATGACCGCGCCGCTGCTGCTGGCGCTGACCTTCGCCAACGGCATCGGCCTGGCGCTGCGCTGGCCCGTGTTCTCGGCCATCGTGCCCGAGCTGGTGCCGCGGCCGCAGTTGCCGGCCGCGCTCGGGCTGAACGGCATCGCGATGAACGCCTCGCGCATCATCGGCCCGCTCACGGCCGGCATGCTGATCGCGAGCGCGGGCAGCGTCTGGGTGTTCGCGCTCAATGCGGTGCTGTCGGTGGCCTCGGGCTTCGTGGTGCTGCGCTGGCGGCGCGAGCACACGCCCAACCCGCTGGGCCGCGAGCGGCTCATCAGCGCCATGCGCGTGGGCGTGCAGTTCGTCTGGCAGTCGCAGCGCATGCGCGCGGTGCTCACGCGCATCACCATCTTCTTCTTCCACTCGACCGCGCTGCTCGCGCTGCTGCCGCTGCTGGCGCGCAACCTCAAGGGCGGCGGTGCCGGCACCTTCACCCTGCTGCTGGCCGCGATGGGCGCGGGCGCGATCATCGCCGTGCTGTTCCTGCCGCGGCTGCGCCAGGCGCTGGGCCGCGACCAGCTCGTGCTGCGCGGCACGCTGCTGCAGTCGGCCGCCACCGCGGTGATGGCCTTCGCGCCCAATGCGTGGGTCGCCGTGCCGGCCATGTTCTTCGGCGGCATGGCCTGGATCACGGTGGCGAATTCACTCTCGGTGTCGGCGCAGCTGGCGCTGCCCGACTGGGTGCGCGCGCGCGGCATGTCGACCTACCAGATGGCGATCATGGGCGCGAGCGCGATCGGCGCGGCGCTCTGGGGCCAGGTGGCCACGGTCAGCGACCTGCGCACCAGCCTGGAGATCGCCGCGGTGAGCGGCACGCTGGTGATGCTGGCCGCGCTGCGCTGGGTGACCGACGTCTCGGGCGAGGAGGCCGACATGAGCCCGGCGCGCGCCGGCTGGGTGGCGGGCCCGCCGGCCGAAAGGCCCGAGGAAAGCGGGCGCGTGATCATCACCATCGAATACATCATCGACCCGGCACGCGCGGCCGCCTTCCACCTCGTGATGCAGCAGACCCGGCGCGCCCGGCTCGGCCAGGGCGCGATCGGCTGGGAGCTGCTGCACGACATCGCCGAGCCGGGGCGCTATCTCGAGCAGATCGTGGACGAAAGCTGGACCGACCACCTGCGCCGCTTCACGCGCGCCACGGCGGCCGACATGGCGCTGCGCGAACGGCGGCTGGCGTTCCACATCGGCGAATCGCCGCCCGCCGTGACCCGGTACGTGGTGCGGCGCTGAAATTTGACCGGTCGGTCTGCTTTGGCTGCCCGCCGCGCGCGCCCGTCGGGTAAATACCGATCTACGTTTTTTTGACCGATCGGACAATTTAGCCCATCATCACGCTCGTTCGACTACGAGGACCGCCACGATGAAATCCGCCCCCCTGCGCAGCCGCTTCTGGTCGGACCTGACCAGCGAAGAATTCTCCCGCCTCGACCGCGAGCGGCTCATCGCCGTGCTGCCGGTCGGCGCCACCGAGCAGCACGGTCCGCACCTGCCGATGTCGACCGACACCGCCACCATCGACGGCATGGTCCACGCCACGCTGCCGCACCTGCCCGACGACCTGCCCGTGCTCTTTTTGCCGACCGTGGCCTACGGCAAGAGCAACGAGCATTCGCGCTATACGGGCACGCTGACGGTGTCGGCCACGACGCTGATCTCGCTCTGGACCGACATCGGCGCCTGCGTGGCCCGTGCCGGCGTGCGCAAGCTGGTGCTCTACAACAGCCACGGCGGCCAGATGAGCGTGATGGACATCGTGGCGCGCGACCTGCGCGAGGCGCACGGCATGATGGTCGTGGCCGCCAACTGGTACACGCTGGGCCTGCCCGAAGGCCTGTTCACCGCGCACGAGGGGCGCCACGGCATCCATGCCGGCGACCTCGAGAGCTCGGTCATGCTGCACCTCACGCCCGACCATGTGCAGAAGGACCGGTTCCAGAACTTCCATTCGATGACCGAGGACCTCGCGGCCGAGAACAAGTACCTGTCGATCACGCCCAGCGGCAAGCTCGGCTGGCAGATGCACGACATCAACCCCGCGGGCGCCGCCGGCGACGCCACCCGCGCCACCGCCGAGAAGGGCGCCGCGGTGCTCGACCATGTCGGCCGACGCTTCGTCGACCTGCTGCACGAGGTCGACCGCTTCCCGCTCTCGCGCCTCGACAACCAGCCCGCATGGCAATGACCCCCAGCACCCCGCCCGACGACACCACGACCACCGCCACGCCGCTGGTGCGCCTGCGCCAGGTCGGCAAGCGCTTTGCCAACGGCACGCTCGCGCTCGAGGGCATGACGCTCGACATCGGCGAGCACGACTTCGTCAGCTTCCTCGGCCCCTCGGGCTGCGGCAAGAGCACCGCGCTGCGGCTGATCGCCGGCCTCACCCGGCTCAGCGCGGGCGAGATCCAGTGGTCGGGCGCCAACAGCGGCGTGGCCAAGCACAGCCGCAGCGACCGCGACCTCGGCTTCGTGTTCCAGGAACCCACGCTCATGCCCTGGGCCAAGGTGTTCGACAACGTGTGGCTGCCGCTCAAGCTCGCGGGCACCTCGCGCGACGCGGCGGCGCCCGTGGTCGAGCAGGCGCTCGAGATGGTCGGGCTCTCGCGCTTTGCGGGCGTCTACCCGCGCGAACTGTCGGGCGGCATGAAGATGCGCGTGTCGATCGCGCGTGCGCTGGTCACCCATCCGCGCCTGCTGCTCATGGACGAGCCCTTTGCCGCGCTCGACGAGATGACGCGCATCAAGCTCAACAACGACCTGCTCGCGATCTGGCGCGAGCACCGCTTCTCGGTGGTGTTCGTCACGCACAGCGTCTACGAGTCGGTGTACCTGTCGAACCGCATCGTGGTGATGGCCGCGCGTCCGGGCCGCGTGATCGACGAGATCCGCATCGACGAGCCCTATCCGCGCGGCGAAGACTTCCGCACCTCGAGCCGCTACAACGCGCACTGCACCGCCGTGTCGCAGTCGCTGCATGGAGCATTGCATGACGTCGATCACTGAACGCCCCGCCGCCGGTGCTGCCGCCGTCGCCGAGGCCGCCGCGCCCTCCGCCGAACTGCTGCGCGCCCACGAAGACCGTGCCCGGCGGCGCGAGTCGATGCTGCGCATCGCCGTGCCCGCGGCGGTGGTCGCCGTGCTGTTGCTGCTGTGGGAATGGATGGTGCGCGCCAACGGCATTCCGCACTACATCCTCCCTTCGCCCTCGCTGATCCTCTCCACGCTGTTCGACAACTGGGGGTCGCTGTCGAGTGCGCTGTGGTTCACCGTGCGGCTGACGCTCTTGGCGCTCGCGGCGGCCATCGTCGGCGGCGTGGCGCTGGCGATCGCGTTCGCGCTCTTCAAGTGGGTCGAGGTGGGCCTGTTCCCGATCGCAGTGATCCTGCAGGTGACGCCGATCATCGCCATCGCGCCGCTGATCCTGATCTATGTCTCGAACACCACCGCGGCGCTGCTGCTGTGCGCCTGGATCGTGGCCTTCTTCCCGATCCTGTCGAACACCGTGGTCGGCCTGAAAAGCGCCGACAGCAACCTGCGCGACCTGTTCCAGCTCTACAAGGCGTCGCCGTGGCAGACCTTCCGCTACCTGCTCGCGCCGAGCGCGCTGCCGTACTTCATGGCGGGCCTGAAGATCGCGGGCGGGCTGGCCCTGATCGGCGCGGTGGTGGCCGAGTTCACGGCCGGCACGGCCGGCAAGGAGACCGGCCTGGCATCGCGCATCCTCGAGTCGAGCTTTCGCACCGAGATCCCGATGATGTTCGCGGCGCTGTTGCTGGTGTCGCTGCTGGGCATCGTCATCTTCATCGTGTTCGCGGCACTGTCGCGGCTCGTTCTCGGCCACTGGCATGAAAGCGAGATGCGCCGTGAAAGGTAGGCTCGCCCCCAGTCTTCGCGCACTTCGTGTCGCTACGCCAACCCCCTACCGGGGGCAACACCAGCGGCCCGGCAAAGCCGGTTCCGCGGTGTTCCACGGCAGTGCGATGCCGGACGCGGGGGTCCAATGACATTCGCAGCTGTCATGTCGAAGAATGTCGACTGGGACGCCGTGCAGCAGGACCTGCGCGGCCTCAACCTCGTCACCGCGCCGGCGCAACGCAAGCAGCTGTCGAAGGACTTCTACTGGTACAGCCCGATCCTCACGGCCCAGCTCGCCGGCTGCGTGGCCGACCTCGTGGTCAAGGTCGGCACCGAGGACGATGTGCGGCAGGCCGCGGCGGTGGCCGCGAAGTGGCAGCTGCCGCTCACCGTGCGCGCGGGTGGCACCGGCAACTACGGCCAGTGCGTGCCGCTCGAAGGCGGCATCGTGCTCGACGTGACCGGCATGTGCCGCGTGCTCGACATCCAGCCGGGCCGCATGCGCGTGGAGGCCGGCGCCCGCATGCACGACATCGATCTCGCGGCGCGCGAAACCGGCCAGGCGCTGCGCATGTGGCCCTCGACGTGGCACGTGGCCTCGATCGGCGGCTTCATCGCGGGCGGCTTCGGCGGCATCGGCTCGTTCCGCCACGGCATCCTGCGCGACCCCGGCAACATGCTGCACGCGCGCGTGATGACGGTGGAGCGCCAGCCGCGCGTCATCGAACTGCATGGCGACGAGATCCAGCAGGTGCAGCATGCCTTCGGCACCAACGGCGTGATCCTCGACGTGGAAGTGGCCCTGAGCCCGGCCGTCGACTGGGTGCACTGCACGGCGCTGTTCGACACCTACCGCGGCGCGCTCGACTTCGGCATCGCCGCGCAGGCGCCCACGCTCGACATCTTTTTGCTCTCGACCGTGGAGGCGCGCTTCTCGCCCTACTACACCGCCATGCGCGACCGCTTTCCGGCCGATCGGCATGCGGTGTTCACGATGGTGTCGCCCGCATCGATGGCCGAATTCCGCGCGCTCGCCGCAGCGCACGGCGGCACGATCTCCGTCGCGGGCACCGAGGCCGAGCTGCTCGCCGACGGCCTGCCGCCGGCCTACGAGTGCGCGTTCAACCACACGACGCTGCAGGCGCTCAAGGCCGACCGCGGCTGGACCTACCTGCAGGTGGCCTATGCCCAGCCCTTCGATCCGGCCGTGGTCGAGCGCCACCTCGCGATCTTCGGCGACGACGTGCTGCAGCACCAGGATTTCGCGCGCGCCGGCGGCGAATGCGGCACCTTCGGCATCCTGCTGGTGCGCTGGAAGGGCGAAGCCCACCAGTACGAGGTGATCCGCGAGATCGAATCGCAGGGCGGCTGCAAGATCTTCAATCCGCACGTGGTCACCATCGAGGACGGCGGCATGAAGGCCATCGACACGCAGCAGATCGAGTTCAAGAAGCGCAGCGATCCCATGGGGCTGATGAACCCCGGCAAGACCCGCGGCTGGATCACATGAGCACACCCCCAGTCTTCGCGCACTTCGTGTCGCTTCGCCAACCCCCTCGCCGGGGGCAACCCCAGCGGCCCGGCAAAGCCGGTTCCGCGGGGTTCCCGCTTTTCGTCCGTCAACTCAAGGAGTCCACTCCCATGCGAATTTCCGCTCCCCGCCTCCGCCCGCTGGCCCTCGGCCTCGCGCTCATCGGTGCCGCCTTCGCCGCGCAGGCGCAGGAAAAGGTGGTGTTCGCCACCAACTGGAAGGCGCAGGCCGGCCACGGCGGCTTCTACCAGGCGCTGGTGGACGGCACCTACAAGAAGTACGGCCTCGACGTCGAGATCCAGCAGGGCGGCCCGATGGTCAACAACCGGCCGATGCTGCCGGCCGGCAAGGTCGACTTCCTCATGACGGGCAACCTGCTGCAGTCCTTCGACAACGTGAAGAACGGCGTGCCCACGGTGGTGGTGGCGGCCTTCTTCCAGAAAGACCCGCAGGCCATGTTCGCGCACCCGGGGCAGGGCTTCGACACCTTCAAGGACATGGCCAAGGCGCCCGTGGCCTTCATCGGCAAGGATGGCCAGTTCAGCTTCTGGCAATGGATGAAGTCGGAGCACGGCTTCAAGGATGCGCAGCTCAAGCCCTACACCTTCAACGTCGGCCCGTTCCTGGCCGACAAGAAGTCGATCCAGCAGGGCTATGCGATCTCCGAGCCGCTATCGATCAAGGCGCAGGCCGGCTTCGACCCGGTGGTGCAGCTCCTGGCCGACAACGGCTTCTCGACCTATGCGACCACGATCGAAACGCGTGCCGACCTCATCAAGAACAAGCCCGAGACCGTGCGCAAGTTCATCGAGGCGTCGATCATCGGCTGGAACAACTACCTCTACGGCGACAACAAGGCCGCCAACGCGCTGATCGCCAAGACCAACCCCGATTCGCCGGTGCCCGCGCTCGAAGGCTCGATCGCGCTGATCAAGAAGATGGGCATCGTCGACAGCGGCGAGTCGCTCACCAAGGGCATCGGCGCCATGGACGAGGCCCGCGTGAAGGACTTCTACGACAAGATGGTCAAGGCCGGCCTCTACAAGCCCGGTGAAGTCGATCTCTCGAAGGTCGTGACGACGCAGTTCGTCAACAAGAGCGTGGGCGTGGACCTGCGCAAGCAGCTCACGGGCAAGTAAGCGCCGCCGTCACTTTTTCCGCGGGCCGCGCGGTGCTTGCGCCGGGGTCAGATGCCGGCGCCTGGGTTGCCATAAGGCACGGCGCGGCCCTTGTTTCCTGGGCTCTGACCCCGTATCGCCAGCAAACGCTGTGCGAACCGGCCCTTCTCATGAAAACGCTCGTCGTTCATTGCCATCCGAATCCTGACAGCTTCAACCAGGCGCTCTACCGCACCGCCCTCGCGGCGCTCGAACCCCGGCACCCGGTGCGCGCGATCGACCTCTATGCCGAGGGGTTCGACCCGACGCTCACGCGCGAAGAGCGCATCGCCTACCTCGACAACCCCGACCTGATCCGCGAACGCGTGAAGCCCCACGTCGAGGCGTTGCTGTGGGCCGAGCACCTGGTGTTCGTCTATCCCACCTGGTTCCATGGACCGCCTTCGATGCTCAAGGGCTGGCTCGAGCGGGTGTGGCTGCCCGGCGTGGCCTTCCTTCCGGCCGAGCGCAAGGGCCAGGTCGTGTCGTCGGGCCTGCGGCACATCCGACGGCTCACGGTGGTGACGACGGGCGGCTCGCCGCGCTGGTTCGTGATGCTGATCGGCGATCCGGGCCGGCGGCTGTTCACGCGGGCGCTGCGGGCGCTGTTCGCATGGCGCTGCAAGGTCACATGGCTGCAGCTGCACGACATGAACGCCGTCACCGAACACGACCGCACGCACTTCATCGAACGCGTTGCGCGCAAGCTGCAACGCATCTGACACCCACACCATCATGAGCCTCGAACGCACCCTCACCGTCCGCGTCGAACGCATCACGCGACAGACGCCCGAGATCCTCGCCTTCGCGCTGGCGCATCCCTGGGGCCGGCCGCTGCCGGACTACGAGGCCGGCGCGCACATCGACGTGCACATGCCCGGCGGCTTCTCGCGCCAGTACTCGCTCGCGCGTGCGCCATCGGGCGCCGCCGCGCCGTACCTGATCGGCGTGAAGCGCGAGGCCCAGAGCCGCGGCGGCTCGGCCTCGATGCACGAGCGGGTGCGCGAAGGCGACCTGCTCGCGATCAGTGCGCCGCGCAACACCTTTCCGCTGCGCGAAGCGGCCTTGCACCACCTGCTGCTCGCGGGCGGCATCGGCCTGACCCCGCTGCTCGCGATGGCCCAGGCGCTCGCGGCGCGCGGCGCGCCGTTCACGCTCTGCGTGTTCGCGCGCAGCGAGGAACACCTGGCCTTTGCCGAAGCGCTGCGCGCGCCCGCGCTCGCGCCGCACCTGCGGTTGCACCTCGACCAGGGCGACGCAGCGCAGCGCATCGACCTGCGCGCGCTGCTCGCCGAGCGGGCGCCGGGTGCGCAGCTCTACGTCTGCGGCCCCGGCGGTTTCATGCAGGCGGTGCGCGAGGCGGCCGCGCACTGGCCCGAGGACGCGCTGCATGCCGAGTACTTCGCCGCGCCGGCCGACGCCGGCGCCGCCACGGGCCTGCCCTTCACGCTGAAGCTCGCGCGGCGCGGCATCACCGTGCCGGTGGCGGCCGACCAGACCGCCGTCGATGCGCTGCACGACGTGGGCATCGACATTCCGGTCTCGTGCCAGCAGGGCCTGTGCGGCACCTGCGTGGTGGAAGGCGACGGCACGGCGGCCGAACACCGCGACTTCTGTCTCACGGCCAGCGAGCGCCGCCACAAAGTGGCGCTGTGCTGCTCGCGCGCGAGCGGCACCGAACTGGAATTGCAGCTGTGAGCGAAAGCGGCGACGCGGAAGTCCCCGCCACGCGCGGCCGTTCGCGCAAGTACACGCAGGTGCTCGGCCTCATCAACCAGGCCGCGATCGAGGTCTTCGCGAGCGAAGGGCTCGCGGGCGCCTCGACACAGGCCATTGCCGACAAGGCGGGCCTCTCGAAGGCGCAGCTGCACTACTACATCGAGAGCAAGGAAGCGCTCTACCGGCAGATCCTGCAGGACATCCTCAACGACTGGATCGTGGTGTTCGGCTTTGCCGACGAGGCCTTCGGCCCACGCAAGGTGCTCGGCGACCTGATCCAGCGCAAGATGGTGTTCTCGTTCGAGCATCCGCTGCGCTCGCGCATCTTCACGGCCGAGATGATGCGCGGCGCGCCGGTGCTCGGCGGCATGATGGACACGAGCAAGCAGCGCACCGACCAGGCCGCCGCCGTGATCCGCAACTGGATGAACCAGGGGCTGATGGACGAGGCCGACCCGATGTTGGTGCTGTTCCACATCTGGGCCGTGACCCAGTTCTACGCCGACCACGCCACGCAGGCTGCGTACTTCCGCGACACGGCGCAGCAGGGCGATGACAAGGATCGGCGCTACCTGATCGAGCAGGTGACCGACTTCCTGCTGAAGGGCGCCGGCGTCAGGTGATGCGCTGCTGCGACTGGGGCAAATACATGGTGGCTTCCACCTCGACCAGCACCTCGTCGCCCGGCAGGAAGCGCGACACCTCGACCACCGTGCTGACCGGCGGATCGCCCGGATAGAACAGCCCGCGCACGCGGTTGTAGAACGCGTAGTGCGGCAGGTGGCGGAAGTACTGCACCAGCTTGACCACATCTTCCATCGTGCCGCCATGCTCGGCCGCGATCTCGCGGATGCGTTCGAGCACGAACCAGCTCTGCGCCACGATCGGCGCCTCGAAGATGTCGACCGACATCTGGCCCGTGGCATAGCCCAGGCCCTGCAGCGCGGTGCGGCCCTCGTCGGGCAGCGCGTCGTAGCCGGCCACCGCGCGGCGCGTGGCCGGGTCGACCGCCACCACGCCGCTCAGGAACACGAAATCGCCGACGCGCTTGGCGGCGGCATAGTTGGCCATCGGTTTGCCCATGCTCATGGTGTCGTCTCCAGAATGCGACCGGCGCGAATCACGGTGCGCTCGCGCCCACGCGGTCCGATGAGTTCATGCTCGCCCACGGCCGCGAGCAGCACGAGGTCGGCCGGGCAACCCGGCGCGATGCGCCCGTCCCAGGCCAGCCCGAGGGCCCTGGCCGGCGCGACGGTGATCGCGTCGAGCCAGTCTTCGGCAGGCGCGAGGTGCGCCATCTGCACGCCGAGGCCGAAGGTTTCGAGAAGGTCGTAGCTGCCATAGGGATAGAAGGCGTCCTGCACGTTGTCGGTGGCCAGGCTCGCACGCAAGCCCCGTGCCGCCGCTTCGCGCAGGCGCGTGATGCCGCGCGGCACCGGCGTGCGGTCCCAGGCGCCCTGCAGGTAGAGGTTGGTGGTCGGCAGCGCGACGATGTGGAGCCCGGCGCCGGCGCACAGTGCGAGCGTCTCCTGCGCCACGGCATCGTCCTGCACCGACAGCGAGCAGCAGTGGCCGCAGACCACGCCGCCGCCGAAGCCGCGCGCGCGCACCAGCTGCGCGATGCTGCGCAGCCCGCTCGCATCGGCGTCGAGCCCTTCGTCGACATGGAAGTCGAGCCCCAGCCCGTGCTCCTGCGCCAGATCGAACACGCGGCCCAGCTTGTGCACCAGCCCTTCATTGCGGTAGACGAAGGCGCCGAGCGTGCCGCCCGCGCGCTTCACCTGCCGGGCGATGCGCTCGCCCGCGTCGGGGTCGGCAAACACGTCGAGCGGCGTGAGCGAGACGAACTGCAGCGCGACGCGGCCGTGCCATTCGGCGCGCAGCGCCTCGAACACCGCGAGCGCGGCCGGCGCGTCGGCCTCGACCCAGTCGATGTGCGTGCGCAGCGCCCGCACGCCCGAACGCCAGGCCTCGTGCAGCGCACGTTCCATGCGCGGGCGCAGCGTCTCGCCGGTCCAGCCTGCGCGGTGGCGGTCCATGCGCGCGATGGCGGCGAACAGGTCGCCCTCGGCCGCGCCGACTTCCTGCACGGTGTAGTTCTTGTCGATGTGCGCATGCGCCTCGACCAGCGCGCTCAGCAGCGTGCCGCGCGCGCCGGCCGGGGCCTGCGAAGCGCTCGCGTCGATGGCCTGCACGCGGTCGCCCGCGAGCGTCACGTCGAAGAGCTGCACATCCTGATGCGCGTCGAAGCCGCGCAGCCGCGGCGGGATGCGCAACGATTCGAGCTTCATGCGCGCTGTTGCCAGGCGCGCAGCCAGCCGAGCCCGGCCGAGGTGCCGCCGGGTTCGGCGCCGCGCTTCGGCCGGTACTCGCAGCCGACCCAGCCCTGCCAGCCGCATTCCGCCGCGACGGTGTCGATCAGCTCGAACAGATAGGGGTAGTTCTGCTCGCCGATGTCGGGCTCGTGGCGCTCGGGCACGCCGGCGATCTGGATGTGGCCCACGCGGCCCGTGGGCAGGTACTTGCGGATCTTCATCGCCACGTCGCCCTCGACGATCTGGCAGTGGTACAGATCCATCTGCACCTGGAGGTTGGGCGCGCCCACCATGTCGACGATCTCATGTGCATGGTCCTGGCGGTTCAGGAAGAAGCGCGGGATGTCGCGCGTGTTGATCGGCTCGATCAGCACGTCGCGCCCGGCCTTGGCGGCCTCGGCCGCGGCCCAGCGCAGGTTGTCCACGTACACCGGCTGCACGGCCTCGCGCTCGAGGTCTTCGGGCACGAGGCCCGCCATCACGTGGATGCGCGGGCAGTCGAGCGCCACCGCGTAGTCGATGGCCCGGGCGATGCCCTCGCGGAATTCGGCGTCGCGGCCCGGCAGGCAGGCGAGGCCGCGCTCGCCGTGGTCCCAGTCGCCGGGCGGGCCGTTGAAGAGCACCTGCGCCAGGCCGTTGTGCCGCAGGCGCGCAACGATGTCTTCCTTGGCGAAGGCGTAGGGGAACAGGTATTCGACGGCCTTGAAGCCGTCCTTCGCGGCGGCTTCGAAGCGGTCGAGGAAAGCGAGCTCCGGATAGAGCATCGAGAGGTTGGCGGCGAATTGAGGCATGGCGTGTTTTTACTACGGCCGGCTACCAGCGCGCACCGAAGCTGCGGCGCAGTTCGTCGATCTGTTCGGTACCGAGCGGCGCGGGCCGCGCGGCACCGGCGAGCAACTGGAGCCGCGCGGTCTCTTCGAGTTCTTCCAGCACGGCCATCGCGGCGGCCGGCGTGTCGTGCCACACATTGGGGCCGAGCCGCGCGAGCATCACCGCGCGGATCGGCGTGCCCGCGGCACCGAAGCGTTCGATGGCCTCGGCCACGCGCTCGGCGGCCTCGGGCGCACCGGGGCGGTGGTACGGAACGACCGGCACATGGCCGACCTTCATGACGAAATAGGGCGTCAGCGCGGGCAGCAGCTCGGCGCCCTCTTCGCCTTGGGACTTGCCGAGTGTGAGCGCCACGCAATGCGTGCTGTGCGTGTGGATCACGCAGGCCGTGCCGGCCTCGAAGCGGCGCGCCGCCGCGTAGATGCGCATGTGCAGCGCGATCGTCTTGCTGGCGCGGTCGCCGCCGGTCTGCCGGCCTTGCACATCGAGCCGAGCCAGCCTCGCCGGATCGAGGAAGCCGAGGCAGGCATCGGTCGGGGTGATGAGAAAGCCTGCATCGTCGTCGAGCCGCACGCTGATGTTGCCGGCCGTGGCATGCACGTAGCCGCGCTCGAACAGGCTGCGGCCGACGCGGCAGATTTCTTCGCGGGCGCGGGCTTCTTCCGTCATGCCAGCACCGTGAAGGCCCGGGTGAAGAAATCGTCCCCGCCGAAGTTGCCCGACTTGAGCGCGATGTGCATCGCCGCCCCGTCCGCGACGCCGGTGCGCGCATGGCACCACGGCACGCCGGGGTCGATCTGCGGGCCGATCTGCATCTGCGCGATGCCGAGCGCCTGCACGCAGGCGCCCGAGGTTTCGCCGCCAGCCACCACGAGCTGGCGCACGCCTTGTTCGACCAGCCCGCGCGCGATCGCCGCGATCGTGCGTTCGACCATCGCACCGGCCTCCTCGACGCCGAGCCGGCCCTGCACCGACTTCACGGCGCCGGCCTCGGCGGTGGAGTAGACGAGCACCGGGCCCTGGCCGACCAACGGTGCGGCCCAGGCCAGCACCTCGGCCGCCACGTCCACGCCCGCGGCGATGCGCAACGGATCGACGGCCATCGCCGCACCGCCGCGCTGGATGAAATCGAGCACCTGCCGGTTGGTCGCGAGTGAGCAGCTGCCCGAGACCACGGCGCGCCGCCCGCCCGCAGCCGGCAATGCGCTGGCCTGCGAGGATGGCGCGAGGCCGAAGTTGGCCGGCAGCCCGATCGCCACGCCCGAACCGGCGGTGACCAGCGGCATCTTCGCGAGCGCGGGGCCGAGCCGCAGCAGGTCGTCGTTCGAGACCGCATCGACGATGGCGATCGAGACGCCTTCGCCCTTGAGCTGCACAATGCGTTCCGTGATGGCGTTTGCACCGCGCGCCACCACCGCATGGTCGATGAGCCCCACCTTGCGCGTGCACTGCGCCTGCAGCACGCGCACCAGGTTCGCATCGGTCATCGGCGTGAGCGGATGGTTCTGCATGCCGCTCTCGCTGAGCAGCACGTCGCCCGCGAACAGGTAGCCCTTGAACACCGTGCGCTTGTTGTCGGGAAAGGCCGGCGTGGCGATGGTGAAGTCGCAGCTCAGCGCGTCCATCAGCGCCTCGGTCACCGGGCCGATGTTGCCTTTGGGCGTGCTGTCGAAGGTGGAGCAGTACTTGAAGTAGATCTGCCGCGCACCCTGCGCCTGCAGCCAGCGCAGCGCCTCGAGCGACTGCGCCACGGCCTCGGCCGGCGCGATGGTGCGCGACTTGAGCGCGACCACCACCGCATCGACCTCGGCGTCCAATGGACCGGACGGCACGCCGATGGCCTGCACCACGCGCATGCCCGCGCGCACGAGGTTGTTGGCCAGGTCGGTGGCGCCGGTGAAGTCGTCGGCGATGCAGCCGAGCAGCAGCTTGGCAGCCATCGCTCAGCCCTTCACCGCGAGCTTGACCGCCTGCGCGTTCTCGCGCACGTAGTCGCGCAGGATGGCGTCGAAGCTCGCGTCGGCTTTCAGGCCCAGCGCCTCGGCGCGCGCCGCATGCACGCGGCTCGGCCAGCTGGTGACGATCTTCGCGATGGCCGCGTCGGGTTCCCAGTCGATCAGCGCGGTCGCTTCCTTGCCCGCGATGCGTTCGAGCGCCGCGGCCATCTCGCGCACCGTGGTGGTCAGCGCCGGCAGGTTGACCGCCGTGCGCGCGCCCCATTCGGCGGCGCTGGCCGTGGCGGCGCGCACGAGGCCCGCGACCGTGTTGCCGGGCGATGCGAGCGCCACCGCGGTCTCGGGCGGCACCGGGCAGCGCGCGCGCTCGCCCGCGAGCGGCTCGCGCAGCATGCCGCTCAGGAAGCTGGAGGCCGCGCCGTTGGGCCGGCCTGGCCGCACCGACACCGTCATGAGCCGCACATTGCGGCCCTGCACGAAGCCCTTGCGCGCGAAGTCGGCCACCAGCTGCTCGCCGATGAACTTCTGGATGCCGTAGCTGTTCTGCGGCGTGGGCAGCGTCGTGTCCTCGATCACCGCGGGCAGCCGCTGCTCGGGCGAATCGCCGAACACCGCGACCGAGCTGGAGAAGACGAACACTGGCGCGTGGCCCGCGCGGCGGCAGGCGTCGAGCAGCACGCGCGTGGTGTCGAGGTTGCTGCGCATGCCGAGGTCGAAGTCGGCCTCGCATTCGCCGCTCACCGCGGCGGCCAGGTGGTACACGAGCTGCGTGTCGGCGATCGGCAGCGCGCCGCTTTCGGCCTGCTCGAGCAGGTCGCCCTGCAGGAACTGCACGCGCGCGTCGGCCGCCAGGTCGGCCGGCGGCGGCACGCGGTCGGCCAGGGTGATGCGGGCGATCGGCTGCGCCGCGCCGCCGGCCAGCGCGAGCGGGCCGCCGGCGAGCAGCGTGCGGGCGAGGCGGGCGCCGACAAAGCCGCAGCCGCCGGTGATGAGGATGTTCATGTCGTCGATGTCCTGCAGGTTCGTTGTGTGTGTGTTGGGTGGTTCAGTCGCCGGACTTCTTCTTCGTGCCCGGCAGCTGGATGCCCGGAAAGATCTTGATGACCGCGCTGTCGTCCTCGCGTGCAAAGCCCGCGGTCGACGCCTGCATGAACATCTGGTGCGCGGTGGACGACAACGGCAGCGGAAACTTGCTCGCGCGCGCCACGTCGAGCACCAGGCCCAGGTCCTTCACGAAGATGTCGACGGCCGACAGCGGCGTGTAGTCGCCCGCGAGCACGTGCGCCATGCGATTCTCGAACATCCAGCTGTTGCCGGCGCTGTGCGTGATGACCTCGTAGAGCGCGGCGGGGTCGACACCCTCGCGCAGGCCCAGCGCCATGGCCTCGGCCGCCGCGGCGATGTGCACGCCCGCCAGCAGCTGGTTGATGACCTTGACCTTGCTGCCCGCGCCCGCGCGGTCGCCGAGGCGGTAGACCTTGGCAGCCATCGCGTCGAGCAGCGCGCCGGCCTTGGCATAAGCCTCGGGCGTGGCGGCGGTCATCATCGTCATCTCGCCGCTCGCGGCCTTGGCCGCCCCGCCCGAGATGGGCGCGTCGATGTAGAGGATGCCGAGCGCGGCCAGCCGGGCCTCGAGTGCGATCGACCAGTTGGGGTCGACGGTGGAGCACATGACGAACACGCTGCCTGGCTTCATGGCCGCGGCCGCGCCGCCCTTGCCGTCCTCGCCGAAGAGGACCTGTTCGGTCTGCGCCGCGTTGACCACGACGCTGACGATCTGCTCGCAGCATGCCGCCAGCGCGGCCGGTGTGGCATGGGCGGTGCCGCCGTCGGCGGCGAAGGCTTCGGCCACGCCGGGGCTCGCATCGCACACATGGACGTGGTAGCCGGTGCGCCGCAGCGAGGCGGCCATTCCGGCGCCCATGGCGCCGAGGCCTATGACGCCGGCTTGCGGTGAATTCATTGAATGCTCTTTCCTGATGCTCTGTAAATGTTGTTGTTCTCCCTGACATTGCGACCGGGCGGGGCTTACCCGCGGATCAACTGCACCTCTTCGCCGGGCACCGGCGTGTAGCTGCCGCCGCCGCGCTTTTCGATGGCCTCGTAGCCGCCGTGCTTCTCGATGAGCTCGGCCTGCGCGGCCTTGGCTCGGCGATCGGTGGCCTCGGGGTCGAGGCGCCGATGGAGCTCTTGCGACAACGCCGCCAGAACGCCGGCGCAGGCCGGGTCGGCGGCCCGGTCCACGAGCTCTTCGGGGTCCTCGCGCAGGTTGAAAAGCTCGGGGCGAAAGCCGGTGTAGTGAATGTACTTCCAGTCGCCCTTGCGGATCATGTAGCAGGCGCTGATCGAGCCGGCCGCATGGTATTCGCTCAGCACCACCTGCTCGCGCGCCTCGGCCTCGGACTCGCGCATGGCCGCGAACAGCGAGCGGCCCGGATGGTCCGCTGGCGCGTGGCTTTCGGGCGGCACGCCGGCGGCTTCCAGGATCGTGGGCCAGAAGTCGACGTGCGAGACCGGCGCGTCGCACTGCTTTCCCGCCCCGATGCCCGGCCCCGCCGCGATCATCGGAATGCCTGCCGATTCCTCGTACATGTTCGACTTGCCCCAGAGCCCGCGCGCGCCCATGTTGTCGCCGTGGTCCGACAGGAAGATCACGCGTGTGTTGTGCTCGAGGCCGGCCGCCGCGAGGGTGTCGAGCACCCGGCCGATCTGGGCGTCGATGTAGCTGCACAGCGCGTAGTACGAGGCAATGGCGATGCGGCGCTGATGGTCGTCGCGGAAGCTGGCGTCGAAGATGTAGCACCGGTTGAGCGCATCCCACCATGGATGCTCGAAGCCCTCGGGCCGCTTCTTGGGCAGCACGATCGATTCCGGCGGGTACATGTCGTAGTACGCCTGCGGCGCGACCAGCGGCGAGTGCGGCGAGATGAACGAAGTGAAGAGCGTCCAGGGCTTGTCGCGCGGCCGGCAGCCTTCGGTCTGCAGCCATTGGCAGGCCTCGTCGGCGATCTGGCGGTCGTAGCCGGTGTAGGTGGTGTCGCCCGGACCGATGCGCACGGCCATGTCCTTCGACTGGTGGCGCACCGGCAACGGCTCGCGCAGCAGGCCGTGCAGGTCGCCCACGCCACCTTCGATGTGCATGGGAATGATCTGCCGGTCGAAGCCGGTGTCGGCTTCCTCGTTCGCATAGTGCAGCTTGCCGATCGACACCACTGGATGGCCGTGCGCCTGCAGCACATGGCCCCAGGCGGGAATCTTGCCCTCGTAGGCGATGGCGTTGTCCCAGTAGCCCGTCTCGTGGACATGCCGGCCGGTGGCGAACACCGCGCGCGCGGGCGTGCAGATGGGCGAGTTGGTGTAGGCGTTGGTGAAGCGCGTGCCGCGCGCGGCCAGGCGGTCCAGGTGCGGCGTCTTCACCACCGGATGCCCGTAGCAGCCGAGCATCTTCTTGTTGTGCTCGTCGTCCATGAGGATGAGCAGGTTCATCGGTTCCATCGGTGCGTCCTCGTCAGTTGACGGCAATGCCGGTGCGTTTCGCGACGCCCGCCCATTTGCTGCTGTCGGCGGCCACCAGACGTGTCAGGTCTTCCGGGCTGCCGCCCTTGGCGACCGCGCCGATCTTCAGCAGCTGCGCAACCACCTGGGGGTCTTGCAGCACGGTGCCGAGTTCCTTGTTCAGGCGGGCGACCACCGCGTCGGGCGTGCCGGCCGGCGCAAAGAGCGCGAGCCAGTTGTCGGCCTCGAAGCCTGGCAGCCCGGCCTCCATCGCGGTCGGCACGTCGGGCGCCGCCGGAAAGCGCACGGCGGTGGTGACCGCCAGCGCGCGCAGCTTTCCGCCGTTGATCTGCGCCAGCGCGGGCGGCATGCCGGCAAAGAACATGTCGACGTGGCCCGCGAGCACCGCGGTAACGCCGGCCGAGCCGCTCTTGTAGGGAATGTGCGTGATCCGGCTGTCGGTGGCGGCGGTGAACAGCTCCGACGCCAGGTGCTGCGGCCCGCCCTGTCCCGCCGAGGCGTAGTTGAGCTTGCCGGGTTGCGCCCGCGCGAGTGCACCGAGCTCTTGAAGCGTGCGCGCCTTCGAGTCGATTTTCACAACGAGGATGAGCGGCACCGAGGCGACCTGCCCCACGGGCACGAAGCTGGTCACCGGGTCGTAGCTCAGGCCGGCATAGACGCTCTTGGCAATGGCATGCGGCGAGACCGTGCCCAGCGACAGGGTGTAGCCGTCGGGCTGCGCGCGGGCGACGTAGCCTGCGGCCACGGTGCCGGTGGCGCCCGCGCGGTTCTCGACGATCACCGTCTGCCCCAGTTGCTCGCCCAGGCGCGTGCCGATGATGCGGGCGATCAGGTCGGGCGCGCCGCCGGGCTCGCTGCCCACCACGAGCGTGACCGTGCGGGTGGGATAGCCGTCGGCGTGCGCCCCAGGCGCAACGCCCGCGAGCAACGCCAGCGAGGCCACGATGCCGATGCAATGCATGGCGAGTTTTCTCTGTGTGTTCATTGAGGGTCTCCCGTTGTCGTTGTGCATGTGCGCGTCAGTCGAGCCGGATGCCGGCGAAATCGGCCACCTTCTTCCAGCGCGCGGTGTCCGCGGCCATGAAGGCCGCGGCCGCCCGCGCGTCCAGGTAGGTGGGCACCACGCCCTGGCGCAGCATCGCGGCCTGGACCCCGGGGTCCTTGGCGAGGCGTTCGAGCTGCTGCGAGAGCACCGCCAGCACCGGTGCCGGAACGCCCGCCGGCGCGGCCACGCCGAACCACGAGCCCACGTCGAAGTCGGCCAGGCCGGCCTCCACCATCGTCGGCACCTCGGGCAGCGCCGGGCTGCGCTGGGCAGTGGTCACGGCCAGGGCCTTCACGCGGCCGGCCTGGATCTGGCCGATGGCCGACGGCAGGTTGTCGAACATCATGTCGACCTCGCCTGCAATCAGGCCGGTGATCGCCGCCGCCGCGCCGCGGTACGGAATGTGCGCAACGAAGGTGCCGGTGCTGTTCTTGTAGAGCTCCGCGCTCAGGTGCAGCGAGGTGCCGTTGCCGTTCGAGGCGTAGTTGAGCTTGCCGGGCTGCGCCTTGGCGCGCGCGGTGAGCTCGGCCACCGAGCCGATGCCCGAGGCCGGATTGACCATCAGCACGTTCGGCACCCGGCCGAGCACCGCGATCGGAACGATCTGCGAGGGCTTGTACGGCAGCGAGCGGTAGAGCGCCGGGCTGATGGTCAGCGGCGGCGAAGCCATGAGCAGCGTGTAGCCGTCGGGCGTGGCGCGCGCGCCCTCGGTCGCACCGATGTTGCCGCCCGCACCGGGCTTGTTGTCGATCACCACCGGCTGGCCCAGCGCCTGGGCAAGGCGCGGCGACAGCAGCCGGGCCATGTTGTCGATCAGTCCGCCAGGCGGGAAGGGCACCACGAGCCGGATGGGCCGGGCCGGCCAGGCCGGCTGCGCGTGCAGCGGCCATGCGGCATGGGCGAGGACGACACCGGCGGCGCCGGCGATGAAGGTTCTGCGGGTCATGGATGCCTTTTTTCGATGGAGGACGCGCCTGCGGCGCGCAGCAGAAAACCGGTGACGGCCTCGGGCTGGGTCAGCATGAGCAAATGCCCGCCCGGGATGCGCTCGACAGGCCAGCCGGCGGCCTCGGCCCGCGCCACATGCTGCGCGTAGGGCTGGCCCGCGCGATCGCTGGCGAGCAGATAGCTGCAGGGAACGCGCATGGCGTCGGGCTGCGCCGCACGCACGGGCTCGGCAAAGGTGCGCAGCGGCTGGTCGCTGAGCCGGCGCGCGACCTCGTCTCGCATCCCGGCATCCTGCAGGCCGAATTGCGCCGGGTCCGGCGGCGGTATGCGCCACCCGTCGCCGCGTTCCGCGGCCAGCCGTCGGTAGCGTTCCGCCGCTTCGGGCAGCACCATGTCGAGCATGGCGCGCCCGGGCTGCGGAACGACGGCCTCGATCCATGCGATGTGCGCCAACCGGGGGCGCAGCCGCTCGTGCAGCGCAGGACCGAGCAGCCCGGCATAGGAATGCAGCGCGAGCACCACGTTGCGCAGGTCGAGCGCCTCGACGAGATCGGCGATGTCGTCCACATGGTCGTCGGCGCTGAGGACCGGGCTCAACTCCCCCGACCGGTGCGCCAGTCCGCGCAGCGTCGGCGCATGGCATGCATGGCCCAGGGCCTGCAGGCGCTCGCACACGGCGGCCCAGCACCAGCCGCCATGCCAGGCACCGTGGACCAGGACGAAGGTCGCCTGCGTCATCGTTCGCTCACTCGGCGCGATGGGCCATGCCGTCGGGGCCGAAGCCGGCGCCCAGCGCCTTGGCTCTTTCGGCCACCGAGGCGTCCCACATCACGCGCCCCGGCGTCTTGCCGCCGAGCACCGACACCAGCAGCCCGCCGCTGACGGGATCGTCGCCGTCGAGGCTGCGGAATGCGCGATGCACGAACGGCGGCACGCTGATGGTGTCGCGCGGCCCGAGCGTGGTGGTGTGCACCTCGCCGGTGGCGCCGTCGATCCAGTCGACCTCCCAGCGGCCGGCCTGGACCACGAAGACCTCTTCGGAGTCGTGCCAGTGCATGGCGGCACCCTTGCCCTTGCCGGCGACGATGAAGTCGACGTGGAAGTTCTCGGCGGCCGCGATGCGCGGCCTGAAGTTGGGGTCGTCGGTGACGCCCGAGCCGATCACGCTGTAGAGCGTGCGCTCGTGGCCCGGCACCCAGGTGTCGACGAAGGCGCGCGGGCTCGCCGGAATCTCGCCCCAGCGGGCAATGCGCGCCTGCATCTGCGCGGGCGAGCAGGGCTGCGACGGTGCAACGTTGTCGGCCCAGGAATCGATGAGGGTTTGTCGGTCCATGAAGTGCTTTCCTTTGGGGACGAAAAGGCGGTCAGCCCTTGACGGCGCCTGCCGTGAGGCCGGTGATGATCTGCTTGGCCGCCATGAAGGTGAAGATCAGCGGCGGCAGTGCGATGAGCACGCCGGCGGCCATGATCTTTCCCCACTCCACGCCGGTGTCGGTGATGTAGTTGGAGATCGACGCGGGCAGCGTGCGGGTGACGCGGTTGGTCAGGATGAAGCTCAGGATGAACTCGTTCCATGCCAGGCGGAAGGTGAAGATCGAGGCGGCCGCCAGGCCCGGCTTGAGCAGCGGCAGCACGATCTTCCAGAACACCTTGAACGGCCCGCAGCCGTCGATGGCGGCGGCCTCCTCGAGCTCGATCGGCAACTGGTCGATGAAGCCGTACAGGAGCCAGATGGTGAAGGGCAGGTTCAGCGCCACGTACACCAGCACCACGCCGGACAGCGTGTCGCCAATGCCCCAGGCCGACCAGATCACGAACACCGGCACGGCCAGCACCGCCGGCGGCAGCGTGCGCAGGATCAGCGTGGCGTGGCCGAGCGGATCGCGACCGAGAAAGCGGAAGCGCGCCATCGCATACGCGCACATCGTGCCGAGCATCAGCGTGATGAGCGTCGAGGCGACCGAGATCTTCAGGCTGTTGAGCAGGTAGCGGTCGATGTGCCCGTCTTCGACCACCGAGCGGTAGTTGTCCATGGTGGGCATGAAGAGCCACGACCACTGGCTGTCGAAGATCTGCGCTTCGGTCTTGAGCGACGCGAGGACCATCATCACCATCGGCATCAAGCACACGAGCGCCAGGACGCCAAGCACGGTGTAGTGCAGCGGCGAGCCGCGCGGAGGGGCGAGTTCTGTGGAGGTGCTCATCGACGGGCCGTGCTCTTCAGTGGGTTGGAGATGAGGAGAATCGCCAGCGACAGCGCCCCCACGATGACCAGCAGCAGGATCGACAGCGCCGCCGAGTAGCCGAGCTTCTGGCTGATGAACGCCGCCTTGTAGATGTGCAGCGAGAAAAGCTCTGTGCTCAGGCCCGGGCCGCCGAAGGTCATCACGTAGACCACCTCCAGCCCGCGGAAGCCGTCGATCATGCGCATCAGCAGCGTGACGATCAGGATCGGCTTGATGATCGGCAGCTTCACCCGCACGATCTGCTGCCAGGTCGTGGCGCCGTCGATGCGTGCCGCCTCGATGACGCTCGAATCGAGCCCCTGCAGCCCGGCCAGCACCATGATGAGCACGAATGGCGTCCACTGCCAGATGTCGGTCAGCACCATCGCGCCGAAGGCGGTGGCCGGCTCCGCGAGCCAGGCGCGCGGCTCGATGCCGATGGCGTCGAGCCATAGATTAAAGGGCCCGAAGTTGGCATCGAACAGGTAGCGCCAGATCAGGCCGACGCAGATCGGCGCGATCATCATCGGCAGCACGAAGATGGTCCGGAAGAAGCGCATGCCGCGCACCGGCTTCTCCAGGAAGAGCGCCAGCGCCACGCCCAGCACCATCTCGCAGGCGACGGCGATGACCACGAAGGCCAGCGTGATGCCCATCGACGTCCACACCTGCGACGAGCCCAGCATGTCGGTGAAGGCCCTCAGCCCGACCCAGCGGGCCGTCTCCCAGTCGGTGCCCAGCGGCCAGTCGTAGAAGCTCAGCCGCACCGCATCGATGATCGGGTAGGCCAGGCCGACCACCATGACCAGCACCGCCGGCAGGATGTAGGCGTAGGGGACGAAGCGGGCGAGGCGCGCGGAATTCATCTCACGCCTTCAGCCAGCCGCCTCTGCGCAACACGCTCTCGGCGTCCTTGACCACCGCATCCAGGGCCTGCTTGGCGGGCTTGCTTCCGGTGATCACGTCGGGCAGCGCCTGGCCGAGGATCTGCTGGCTGATATGGTCCCATTCGGGGATCAGCGGGCGCCAGTCGGGGTTGCAGATCTTCAACGACTCGCGCAGCGCGGGCAGCTCGAGCGGGTACTTGCGCGCGACGTCTGCGTTCTCGGTCGTGCTCACGCGGTTGATGTTTCCGCCGGCCAGCGCGAGCTTCACGTCGGCCTGCTTGCTGGTCATCCATTGCATGAACAGGAACGCGGCTTCCTTGTTGCGCGCGTTCTTGGGAATCGCCATGGCGAAGCCGCCGCTTTGCGCCGAGTGCTGCACGGCCTTGGGGTGCAGCGCGTAGCCGATCTTGCCGGCCACCTTGCTTTTGGCCGGATCCTGCGCCGGACCGAAGACCGACACCGAATCCAGGTAGAAGGCCGCCTGCCCCTGCAGAAACGCGTTCTGCATCTCGCCGAAACCATAGCTCGGGATGCCTGACGGCCCGGTTTCGACGATCTCCCTGAGCACCTCGGCCGCACGCACGCCCGCCGGGTTGTTGAAGGCGGCGCGCCAGTCCTTGTCGAACACCTCGCCGCCATGGGGCGTGAGGTGCATCAGCCAGGCCGCCGTGACCTGATGGCCGGTCTGGCCGCGCGAGGTCAGGCCGCCGATGCCTTCCTTGTCCTTGATGACGTGGCAGGCCTTGAGCAGCTCTTCATAGGTCTTGGGCACCGCGAGCTTGTGCTTCTCGAGGATGTCGGCGCGGTAGCCGAGCACGCCGGTCTCGGCGCCGAACGGAATGCCGTAGGGGCGGGCGCCGGGGCCCGGCAGGTACATCTTCGGGCCGCCGACGAGGGCGTTGGTGTCCCAGTATTTCGGGATGATGTCCTTCTGGTCCCAGGCCGGATCGGCCAGCGCGGCATTGTTGAAGAAGGGGTCGAGCGGCTCCAGCAGGTCTTTCTTGACGTACTCGGTCTTCCACATCACGACGTAGACGATCACGTCGTAGTCGCCGTTGCCGCGCTTGCCCATCTCGAGCACCTGCTTGTCCTTCATGCGCAGGTACTGCATCTTGTCGCGCTCGACCTTGATGCCGGTCTCCTTCGTGAACTCGGCGAACAGCTTCTCGGCCTGGTCGTAGTGCGGATGGGCCGGGTAGTTGACGACGATCGTCTGGCCCTTGTACTTGGCGTAGCGGTTCTGTGCGAGGGCGTGGACCCAGGGTCCGAGCGCGGCGCCGGCGGCGGCGCCCTGGATCAGTTGACGGCGTTTCATGGTGTTGTCTCCCCGTGGTGATGATGGTGGTGGAACTACGCGAGGCGCAGCGAGCGTCCGTGGCCGCCGGCTTCGAAGGCGAAAAGGTCGTCCAGGTGCGCATGCGCGACGACTGCGGTGCCCGTTGCTGCACCGTGGTTGCCCGCGGCGACCAGCACGACCTGCGTCTTCGCGTCGCCGCGCACGGTGCAGTTCAGGACGCTCTCGGTGCCGAGGTATTCGCACACGCCCACGTCCAGCGGCAGCACCAGCGCATCGCGCCCCGGCTCGCCGAAACGCAGCGACTGTGGCCGGACGCCGACCACGACGGGCTGGCCGGTCAGGCGGCCGGCGGCCGCGTGCATCGATGCGGGCACCGGGCAGCGAAACGTCTCGCCGATGAACTGCAGGCCGGCATCGCCGCCGACCACCCGCGCATCCAGGAAGTTCATCGACGGACTGCCGATGAAGCCGGCGACGAACTGGTTCAGCGGCTGGTTGAACACCTCGTCGGGCGAACCCATCTGCTGGATCCGGCCCTGGTCCATCACGACGATGCGGTCGGCGAGCGTCATGGCCTCAACCTGGTCGTGCGTCACGTAGACCGTGGTCTTGCCCAGGCGCCGGTGCAGCATCGCGATCTCGATGCGCATCTGGCCGCGCAGCTTGGCGTCCAGGTTGGACAGCGGCTCGTCGAACAGGAACACCTTGGGTTCGCGAACGATCGCCCGGCCCATTGCCACGCGCTGGCGCTGTCCGCCCGACAGTTCCTTGGGCTTGCGCTGCAGCAGGTGCGTGATGCTCAGCACGTTGGCTGCGGCCTGCACCCGCTCTTCGATCTCCGCGCGCGGCACGCGGGCCAGATCGAGCGCGAAGCTCATGTTCTGCGCCACGTTCATGTGCGGGTACAGCGCGTAGTTCTGGAACACCATCGCGATGTCCCGGTCGGCCGGCGTGGCGCGCGTGACGTCGCGGCCCTCGATCACGATGCTGCCCTCCGACGGCGCTTCCAGGCCCGCGATCATGCGCAGCGTGGTCGACTTGCCGCAGCCCGACGCGCCGACCAGCACGATGAACTCCCCGGCCTCGGCCGAGAGATCGATCTCGGCCACGACCGGCACGTCGCCGAAGCGCTTGGCAATGCCGCGAAGCTCCAGGTAGCCCATGGTTAGCGCCCCCCCATGGTGGCCGCAGCGGATGCCTGCGAGGGCTCGGGGCTGTCGAAGGTCAACTCGATCAGCAAGCCGACCGGATCGGTCAGGAAGATCTGGTGCAGTGGCGCGCCCGGCACCGGCGCCTCAGACCAGTCGACCCCCTGCGCACGGAGGTGAGCCCGTGCGGATTCGAGGCCGCGGGTGCGCAAGGACACATGGTTGAACTTGCCGGTCGGCAAGGCCGGCAGGACCGCCGGCTCGCCCGCGGGCTCGTTGCCGGCCAGGTGGATGACCGGGTTTTCGCCCGCGTACATCCAGGCGCCCGGAAACGGAAAGTCGGGCCTTGGCCCCTCGCGCAAACCGACCACGCGACCATAGAAGTCTTTCAGCGCCGGCATGCGTTCGGGGCTCACGCGCAGCGTGAAATGGTCGAGATGAAGAACTTCCAAACCGCCTCCTGACGTTCAAGTAGTCAGGTCATCATACAAATCAGCCCCTGGTACGGAATCCGTACTAACCCGGCGAGCCTTTGCGGGCCGCTCAGCGCGGCGTGATGGAATCCACGTCGCGCACGAGATCGCGCGCGAGCGCGGCGCCCTCCTGCTGCCAGAAGGCGGGTGCGGCCTGCTCGATGCGGCGGATGGCGTTGTCCATGTGCTCGCGCGCCGCCAGCCGCGCCGCGGGGCCGTCGCCGGCCTCGATCGCCAGGACGATCTGCCGGTGCTCCTCGCGCACCTCGCGTGCAAAGTCGGCGCGGCGCGCTTCGTTGGCGCGGGTCACGCGCGTGGCGCCCTGCAGGAAACGCCCAAGGTACTGCAGGGTGTCGAGCAGGAAGGGGTTGCGTGCCGCCTCGGCCACGCAGCGATGAAAGGCCACGTCCTCGCGCACGCCGTCGCCGCCGGCGGCGACGGCCTTCTCGATCGCTGCCACGGCCTGGCGGATGCGGCGCACGTCGTCGCGGGTGCGCCGCAGCGCCGCGAGTTCGGCCACCTCGGCTTCCATCGCGCGGCGCGCCTCGGCGATCTGGATCACGGCTTCCTTCGAGCCCGCATCGCGGCCTTCGAAGTTCAACGGTGGAATGCCTGCTTCGCGCACATAGACGCCGCTGCCCTGGCGCGAATCGACCATGCCGAGCGACTTGAGGCGCGACACGGCTTCGCGCACGACGGTGCGGCTGACGGAAAACTGCTCGGCCAGCGCGACTTCCGTCGGCAGTTTGTCGCCCGCGACCAGTCGGCCCGATCCGATCTCGGAGGCCAGCGCATCGGCGACCTGGTCCGACAGGCGCGCGCCGGGCGTCAGCGACTGGAATCGGCTTGCCATACAGTGGGGTGGAAATTCATCGTACAACTTTAGCCTATGTCTTTACATTTGCCACCCGATCTGACTGCGCTGCTGCGCGCGTGGGGCCCGCGCTGGCACCATGACATCGCGGCCGGCCGTGACGCCATGCTCGCGGCCTGGACCCCGCTGCTGGAGGCCGCGCCGCCCGCGCCGGGGCGCGTCGCGCGCGACGTGCCCTACGGCCACGACCCGCGGCAAGTGCTGGACGTGCATGCGCCGGAGCGCGCGCGCGATGCGCCGGTGCTGGTGTTCGTGCATGGCGGCGCCTTCGTGCGCGGCGACAAGCACATGACCCCGCAGGTCTATGCCAACGTGCCGACCGAATTTACGCGCCACGGCTTCGTTGCGGTCAACGTCGAGTACCGCCTCGCTCCGCAGGCCGCCTGGCCCGCTGGCGCGGAAGACGTGCGCGACGCGCTCGCGTGGGTTCAGCAGAACATCGGCCAATGGGGCGGCGACGCACGGCGCATCTTCCTGATGGGCCACTCGGCCGCCTGCGCGCACTGCGCTACGGCGGCCTGGGACGATGCGGTGCGGCCCCTCGGCGGGCTACCGCTGGCCGGGCTGGTCCTGGTGAGCCCGCGCGTGACGGCCGACGTGCGGCCCGAGAACCCGAATGCGCACGGCGTGCGCGCGTACTACGGCGACGATGCATCGCGCTACGAAGAACGCTCACCCATGGGCCGCGTCCGGCGCGATGCGCCGCCCACCTTCGTCGCGGTCGCGCAGTACGAAAACCCGCTGCTGGACTTCCAGGCCTTCGAACTCGCCCACCGGCTCGCGCAGGCGGCCGATGCACTGGGCGCACCGATGCCGCGCTTCGTGCAGGTCGCCGACCACAACCACATGAGCATCGTCACGCAGTTCGACACGCCGCACAACCAGCTCGGCGAGGACATTCGCGACTGGTGCGCGCGCGTCGAGCGCGGCGAGTTCAGCGCCCGCTAGGAGGCGACAACCTTCAGCCGAGCGCGTGCCGCGCCGCCTTGGCGATGCTCGCGGCATCCACCCCGAAGAAGCCGCGCAGCGCCGCGCGCGTGTCGCTGCGCCCGAACCCGTCGGTGCCGAGCGTGAGGTAGCGGCGCCCCTCGGGCAGGAAGGCGCGCACGCTCTCGGGCACGGCGCGCACGTAGTCGGTGGCGGCGATGATCGGGCCCTTGCCGGCGCCGAGCTGCCGTGCCACGAAGGGCGTGCCGGCCTCCTTTTCGCCCGCCATCGCGCGCTGCTCGCAGGCGAGCCCGTCGCGTGCCAGCTCGCTCCAGCTCGTGACGCTGAACACCTCGGCCTCGATGCCTTCTGCCGCCAGGAGCTGCGCGGCCTTGATCACCTCGGTGAGGATGGCGCCCGAGCCCATCAGCGTGACCTTGCCGCTGCTCTTCTTCGCCTTGCCCTTCGCGGGCGCATACGCAGCGAAGCGGTAGCACCCGCGCAGGATGTCGCCTTCCGCGCCCGCGGGCACGTCGGGCTGCGCGTAGTTCTCGTTCATGAGCGTGACGTAATAGAACACGTCCTGCTGCTCGACCATCATCTCGCGGATGCCGGCATCGACGATCACGGCCATCTCGCCGGCGAAGGCCGGGTCGTAGGCCTTGCAGTTGGGAATGGTCGCGGCCACGAGGTGGCTGCTGCCGTCCTGGTGCTGCAGGCCCTCGCCGCCGAGCGTGGTGCGGCCCGACGTGGCGCCCAGCAGGAAGCCGCGCGCGCGCTGGTCGGCCGCGGCCCAGATGGCGTCGCCCACGCGCTGGAAGCCGAACATCGAGTAGTAGATGTAGAACGGCAGCATCGCGAGGCCGTGCACGCTGTAGCTCGTGGCGGCCGCGGTCCAGCTCGCGATGGCGCCGGCCTCGCTGATGCCCTCCTCGAGGATCTGGCCGTCGGTGGCTTCGCGGTAGCTCAGCACCGAGCCGATGTCCTCGGGCGCATAGCGCTGGCCCACGCTCGAATAGATGCCGACCTGCTTGAACAGGTTGGCCATGCCGAAAGTGCGCGCCTCGTCGGCCACGATGGGCACGATGCGCGGGCCGAGCGCCTTGTCCTTGAGCAGGTTGCCGAGCAGCCGCACGAAGGCCATGGTGGTGCTCATCTCCTTGCCGGCGGCCGCGGTGGCGAACTGCGCGTAGCCCGCGATGTCGGGCTTGGGCACCACGTCGCAGGCGGTCTCGCGCCGCGGCATGGCGCCGCCGAGCGCGGCCCGTCGCTGGCGCAGGTACTGCATCTCGGCGCTGTCTTCGCTCGGGCGGTAGAAGTCCATCGCGGTGGCCTGCGCATCGCTCAGCGGCAGGCTGAAGCGGTCGCGGAACTCGATGAGGTCGACGTCGCCCATCTTCTTGTGCGAGTGCGTGGTCATCTTGCCCTGCGCGGCGCTGCCCATGCCGTAGCCCTTCTTGGTGTGGGCAAGGATCACGGTGGGGCGGCCCTTGTGCGCGGCGGCCGCGGCATAGGCGGCATGGATCTTCACGAGGTCGTGGCCGCCGCGCTTCAAGCGGTCGATCTGCGCGTCGGTCATGCCCTGGGCCAGGCGCGCGAGCTCGGGGTTCTGGCCGAAGAAGTTGTCGCGGTTGAAGCGGCCGTCCTTGGCCGCGAAGGTCTGCATCTGGCCGTCCACCGTGCCGGCAAACGCGCGCGCGAGTGCCCCGCTCGCATCCTGCGCGAAGAGCCCGTCCCAGTCGCTGCCCCAGATGAGCTTGATGACGTTCCAGCCGGCGCCGGCAAAGAGCTTCTCGAGCTCGTCGATGATGCGGCCGTTGCCGCGCACCGGGCCGTCGAGGCGCTGCAGGTTGCAGTTGACGACCCACACGAGGTTGTCGAGCTTCTCGCGCGCGGCCAGCGTGAGGGCGCTCATCGATTCGGGCTCGTCCATCTCGCCGTCGCCGAACACGCCCCACACCTTTCGGCCCTCGCAGCCGAGCAGGTTGCGGTGCGTGAGGTAGCGCATGAAGCGCGCGTGGTAGATCGAGCTGATCGGCCCTATGCCCATCGAGCCGGTCGGAAACTGCCAGAAGTCGGGCATCAGGTACGGATGCGGATAGCTGCACAGGCCGCGCGCGCCGCTGCCGTCGGTGAACGCGGGCGCGGTGAGTTCCTGGCGGTAGTGCGCGAGGTCTTCTTCGCCGAGGCGGCCTTCTAGAAAGGCGCGGGCGTAGACGCCGGGCGCACTGTGCGGCTGGAAGAACACGAGGTCGCCGAGATGTTGCCCACCACGCGCATGGAAGAAGTGGTTGAAGCCGGTCTCGAACAGGTCGGCCGCGCTCGCGTAGCTCGCGATGTGGCCGCCGAGTTCGCCATACGCCTGGTTGGCCTTGGCCACCATGGCAAGCGCGTTCCAGCGCATCAGCGAAGCGAGCTTCTCCTCGATCGCGAGGTCGCCGGGAAAGGGCGGCTGGTCTTCCACGGCGATGGTGTTGACGTACGGCGTGGCCAGTTCGGGCTGCCAGCCGATGCGCTGCTGGCGCGCGAGCCGCGCCAGTTCGTCGAGCATCTGCCGCGCGCGCAGCGGGCCGTGGACCTGCGCGAGCGCCAGGAAGGACTCGCGCCATTCGGCGGTCTCGGCGGGGTCAGGGTCGTGCGAGAGCGTTTCGTCGAGGAGCAGCGCGCGCATCTGGTCGGCGGAAATCGGGGCGTTCATGCGAGCACTTTAGGCTGCATCGCGGCGAATTTGCTACCGCCACACGCAAGTCCTTGCCAACGTAGCGGCATAAAATTCTCCAGATACCCATATTTGCAGAATTTCATGCAACTCGACACCATCGACCTGCGTATCCTCGACGAACTGCAGCGCGACGGCGCGCTGTCGAACGTCGAGCTCGCGCGCCGCGTGCACCTGTCGCCGTCGCCCTGCCTCGCGCGCGTGAAGGCGCTCGAGGCCGCGGGCGTGATCGACCGCTATGTCGCGCTGGCCAATGCCAAGGCGCTGGGCCTCGGGCTCAACGTGTTCATCTCGATCAGTCTCACGACGCAGAGCAAGCAGTCGCTGGCCGACTTCGAGCAGCGCATCGCCGAGCACGACGAGGTGATGGAGTGCTACCTGATGACCGGCGACAGCGACTACCTGATCCGCATCGCGGTGGCCGACATGGCGGCGCTCGAGAAGTTCATCCTCGAGCAGCTCACGCCGATCCCGGGGATCGAGAAGATCCGCTCGAGCTTTGCCTTGAAGCAGGTCAGATACAAAACGGCGCTGCCGTTGCCGGTAGCGCCGTTGAAATAGAAGCCCGCCAGCCAGCCAGCCCGTAGGCTGGTGGTGCTGCTTACAGGCCGATCAGGCCGCCATCGTCCTTGGTGATGACCACGGTGGCCGAGCGCGGACGGGCGCTGCCGCCGTCGGGCCAGTGGCTGATGAACGGCGCCGTGAGGGAGCCGGTGCCTTCGCCCGGGTGCTGGATGTTCACGAATAGCGCGCGGCCATCACCCGATTCGGCGATACCGGTGATTTCACAGTCGGCTGGGCCGACCAGGAAGCGGCGCAGGCCTTCGGTGCCCGGCGCCTTGCCGACGAAAGTGTTCTGCGTGCGCGTGGTGGCACCGTCGACGTTGGTGATCGCCTTCGCACCGCCGTCGCCCACCTCGCCCGGCAGCGCGGCGAGCAACATGCAGTTCGTGACGTCGGTGTAGGCGCCATCGTCGGTTTCCAGCCACAGCAGGCCGGGTGCGGCTTCGCTGAACCACAGTCCGTCGGGGCTCGAGAAGTCGTTGTCGTCGGTGAGCTGCGACAGGTTGACGTCAGCCGGTGCCGTGGCGCGCGCGCCGAACAGGTAGACGTCCCACTTGAAGCTCAGCGCGGCCGGGTCGGCGTTGTCGTCGGCAAAGCGCACGATGTGGCCGTTGGGGTTGCCCTTCTGGTCGCTGGCGCCCTTCTTGTCGTTGTAGAAGCGCGGGTTGGCCGCATCGGTCTTGTCGATCGGCCGCGCGCTGGCATTGGTGTTGGTCAGCGTCAGGTAGACGTCGCCGGTTTTCGGATTGACCGAGGCCCACTCGGGGCGGTCCATCTTGGTGGCGCCAGCGATGTCCGCCGCCAGGCGGGCATTGATCACCACGTCGGCCGCGTCGGCGAACGGGTAGGGCGCGCTCGCGGCGTGGATGCCGTTCACGCCGATCGCGAGTTCGAGCCAGACACCGGTTCCGTCGGCATGAAAGCGCGCGACGTAGAGCTTGCCGTCGTCCATGTACTTGTCGCCGGCCGCGATGCCGCCGCCGACGTCGGCCGCGTCCCAGGCCTTGGTGGAGACGAACTTGTACATGTACTCGTTGCGCGAGTCGTCGCCCATGTACCAGACCAGCGGCTTGCCGACCACGACCGGGCCGAGGCAGGCGCCTTCGTGGCCGAAGCGGCCGAGCGCGGTGCGCTTCTTGGGCGTGCTCGACGGGTTGATCGGATCGATCTCGACCACCCAGCCGTAGGTGTTGTGGCCATTGCGGTAGTCGTCGGTCGCGGAGGCGCCCTTCACCTCGGTGTTCCAGCGGCCGTAGAGGTCGTCGGCCGTGTCGGGCGTGACGGTGGCCCAGAGCTCGCGGCCGTTGCTCGCCACGCCGTAGCGGCTGAACGACGTGAGTTCCTTCGCCGTTCGCGCGGCATTGTCGTTTGCGGCGATGCGGCGGAAATAGCCGGCCCAGTTCTCTTCGCAGGTCAGGTAAGTGCCCCACGGCGTGGTGCCGTTCGCACAGTTGTTGAGCGTGCCGCGCGTCTTGCTGCCGTCGCTCGAGTACTTGGTCTTCAGGTAGTCGGTCTTGGCGGCCGGGCCCGAGAAGTGCATCTCGGTGAGTGTGTGGATGCGGCGATTCAAGCGCGAATCCTGCTTGTAGTTCCAGCTGCTGCCGTCCTTGTTGACTTCGACCACGCTGACGCCATGCACGTAGAACTCGCGCAACACTTCGTCGGCGCTGGTGCGCACGGCCGCAGAGCCCGAGCCCGAGATGGTCTGGCCGGTCGGGTGCAGGAACAGCGGCGTGATCGCTTCGTGGTTCATCACGAGCAGGCCGCGCGAGGCGTTCTTGGCGTCCCACTTGTCCGATGCATCGATGCCGAAGAACGTCATGCCGTCGTGGTGGTCGCCGGCGCGGCGGTCGAAGGTGGCCGGATCGTCAGTGCCGTCGTTCTTGTAGGCAGGCACGCCGGGAGCGATCGGGTCGCCCAGGCGGTACAGCACGCTGGCGGTGTAGCCGGCGGGCACGGACACCACGTCGGCCAGGCTCTTGGCCACGGGATTGAAGTTCAGCTTCATCGGTGCCGGCGCAGGGCCGGGCGCCGGTGCGGGGGCGGGCGCCGGAGCAGGCGGGATGATCGGGAAAGCCACGCCGCCGCCGCCGCTGCCGCCGCCGCACGCCTGGAGCAGCGCGGTACCGGCGGTGCCGACACCCAGCCCGAACAGGTGGCGGCGGCTCAGGCGCGACGCGACCAGGTCGGTAAAGGATGGGTTCGAGGTGGGGTTGGTGCCGATGTCGTCGAGGTCGATGCCGTTGGCGTCGGTGCGATTGTTTGCGGTCATGCGCAATGCTTTCGTGGGTTGAAAAGAAACAACCCACGACGGTAGGCACTTCGTATGACGGCCAGATGAAAGCCTCGCTCCCGCATCAGCCCGACCGGGCCGATCCAGTGCACCCGTGGAACCGGCTTTGCCGGGCCACCGGGTGCGCCCCCCAGTGGGGGGAGGCGCCGCAGGCGCTTCGGGGGGCGTCCTAGCAGGCTGCTGAAGTACCAGGCACGCGGAAGGCGCCCAGCGCATTGAAGGGACGGACTTCTGCCAAGGCCCGCATGCGCACCAAGTTGTAGGCGGCGGAGCCGACCCCTTCCTGGGCGTGGCGAGCCGCAAAGCGACCAAGCGCAACAGCCGAGCAAGGCGGTGCCGCTCGCTCAATTTGCTGCGACGCGCTTGTTCTCGGGAAATGGGATGGTCAGCGTTCAGGCCCGCGTGGCTCGGCTTGTTGCGCTTCCCGGATTTGAACGCTCGGCACATCGCCACGTTCGATGCGCTCAGCCACTGTCTCACGCACGCGGGCCATGACGGCCGCCCGTTGCTTCCCGTTCAGTCCATCGGCCACGGCCCTTGCTTCGCAGGCCTGGACGTAGCCATAGGCCGGGGCAAGCTCTGGGTGCTTCTGCGTGGCCTTCTCCGGGCTGTCCTGGCGGAAGGACTGCGCCCGGTCCAGGTTCAGCGGATTTTGCTTTGGATCATCTTTCGATACGCCGGATCCGTATTCATCCGTTTGGCGTGTTCGAGCATCTTGTTGCCCAGCTCCCGCAACCAGGCTGGGTGGCTCTCGTCCTGCTGCTTGGAGGTAGAAGCCGGCCGAGTAGCGGCCTGCTCGGTGGCCTGCGTCGAGTGCGGTGGCGAGTCTTGAATGAATGTCTTCACGAGTACCTTCCTTTTCCAGTTCACGGATGCTCTGCCATCCTTCATGCAGTTTTTCCCGTCCGGGGTTGTTGTCCAGCACCGATAGGCCAACCCGATCCCCGAACCGCTCTCTTATCTGACGCAACCCCGCGGGCAAGTTCCCCTGAATGTCGGCCATCACGCTGAGCGAAGCGCCCCGGCCGTTGTTCGGATCCAGATAGCGCATATTCGTGCGGTCCAAGGCCACCTCTGGCGCGACGTGGACGGCAACAACCCCAACCTTAAACCCGTTTCCTAGTGCCTGCTCGATCTTTTGCATGGTCGGCTCAGGCCGGCTCATCTGGCCTTCAAACACCATCGCTGCCGAGCCTTCTGCGACAGCACCCGCAACTGTCGATGACTTCCCAGCACCGGGAATGCCGGTGACAAACACCACAGAATCTCGGCCAGGCTCCGGCCCCTTGTCCACCATTCGGCGGAACTGCTCTGACGACAAAACGGCCGCCGCGTTGTGCACCGCCCCATTGAGAGCCGAGCGACTTTCGCGCGACTGCGCAAACCCCGGCATCTGCTCTTTGAAGCTGTCCGCGCAGACATAGCGGCCACCGTAGGTATCTGGCCGCGCCGCATAGTCGGCCAGCACCGTCTCCGTGTGATTGGTGGCCAGGTCGATGGCTTTTGCCTCGGCCTCGACCTTGGCGGGATCAGTGAACCCCCTGAGCGCAATCTGTTCCATTCCCTATCGCTCAGAGTGCGGCAGGCCGCCATGGACTCTGCCCTGATCCCCGCTTGCAAGTGCCACTACAGATAGCTTTTTCTTTTTCAATTTCCACCCCTTGAACCATAGCGAATCAAGCATAGCGCCGAAGGCACCGATGTCGATGAGGTGCGACGTACAAAGTTGCCTGTTCATGGTTCTGTCCTGACAGGCTGCTGAAGTACCAAGGCATGCGGAAGGAGCCCAGCGCATTGAAGACGGCCTTCTTGTGATTTCAGGGTGCGCCCATCGTCCAGCACGGACAACTGGTCAACCTTCTTGATGCCGCGCACCATCACCTGCCGGACACGCCGACGGACTTGACCCAGCCCGCACACGAATGCGGGACAGCGGATGGTCGGCGAGTAAGTATTTCAGCCGCGTGCTAGGGAACCGGTGTCTGGCGCGGCCACAGCGCCCAGAGGCGCAGCGGCTGGTTCATGCTTGCGGCGAAGCGCCCGGCGTCGGGACCGGTGCCCGCGAAATAGTCGGCGCGCACCGCACCGACGATGGCGCTGCCGGTGTCCTGCGCCACCACCAGCTTCTGCAACTGGGCGGCCGGGCCGCTGGAGGCCAGCCAGACCGGCGTGCCGTAGGGAATGCTCTCGCGGTCGACCGCGATCGAACGCCCCGCGGTGAGCGGCACGCCCTGCGCGCCGCGCGGCCCGAAGGCGGCGTCGAGCTCGTTCAGCGCCTCTTCGCGGAAGAACACGTAGCGCGGATTGCTCCACAGCAGCTGCGTCAGGCGTTGCGGGTTCTGCGCCGCCCAGGCCTTGGTGTCGTCAGGCCAGCGGCCGACCTTCGTTACGCCTTGCGACATCAGCCATTGCTGCACGCTGCGATAGGGCTGTTCGTTGGTGGCCGCGTACGCCACGCGCACGGTGCGCTGCACGCCACCGGGCTCGGTGATGCGCAGCCGGCCGGAGCCCTGGATGTGCAGCATCAGCGCGTCGATCGGGTCGGCCATCCAGGCGATCTCGCGGCCGCGCAGCGCGACCTGGGCGTTGGGCAGGGTGTCGATCTCCTGCCGGGTGTACCAGGGCCGGCGCGGCACCAGGCCCTCGGGCGCCCGATAGATCGGCACGTTGAAGGTGGCGGTCGGCACGCGCGAGGCTTCATATACCGGCTCGTAGTAGCTCGTGAGCTTGCCTTCGCTCGCGCCGGCCAGCGACTCCACGCGGTAGGGCTGGAGCCGCTCGGTCATCCAGCGGCGCTGCTCCTCCGGCGTGGCAATGGCAAGCTCGCGCACTTCGCGGCACAGCGGCGCGAAGGCCGCATTGGGCCGCGCGCAGTTGGCGAGCAGCGCAATCCAGGCCTCGTGCAGCGGATCGTCGCTGAAGCCCGGCAGCTCCGACCAGCCGACCGGCACCCACCGGCTCTTGGGGTGCGCCATCGAGCCGGTGAGCGGGCCGAGGTCGCGCGGGGGCGTGACGACCACGGGTGGCGCCGCCGGTGTTTGGGGCGCGCGCGGGCTGACCGAACAACCTGCGATCGTTGCTACGATTGCAAGTCCCGACAGCCACTGGAGTCTTTTTTTCATGGGTTTGATTTTGCTCGAAGCCCTTCTGGCCGGGCTCGTGCTCATCCTGATCGTCTGGTGGACCATGTTCTCGGGCCGGAAAAAGGGCGAACTGCACGACGAGGACGGCGCCGCCGACGACAAGGCGCCCGACGAACGGAAGCCGCCGCATCAAATGTGAATTTCTTCTGTAGCCGAAGACCGCGGCGGAATGTCGGAGATTCGCTCTATCGCTATTACTTTAGTAGCAATCATCGCAGTATTCATGGGGTTCTTGCAATGGTTTTCTACTTTCAAGCAATTCTGGAAGGCCGTACCATCGCATGCTTGCCGAGGCTAAGCTGTGTCCCGCCTGATTCAACCTTGAAAGGGATCACCATGAAAAAGTTCGTACTCGCCACTTCCGCCGCCGCCCTCGTCCTCTCCGGATGTGCCGGCATGTCCGACACGCAGCGCAACACCGGCATCGGCGCCGGCATTGGTGCGCTCGGCGGCGCGGCCATCGGCTCCGCCACCGGCGGCAACCGCGGCGCGATCGGAACCGGTGCCGCAGTCGGCGCCGCCGCCGGCGCGCTCGGCGGCTACCTGTGGTCGCAGCGCATGGAAAACCAGAAGCGCCAGATGGAAGCCGCCACGCAGGGCACCGGCGTGGCCGTGACCCAGACGCCGAACAACGAGCTCAAGCTCGCCATCCCGAGCGACGTGTCGTTCGACGTGGGCCGCTCCAACATCAAGTCGAACTTCGCACCGGTGCTCGACCAGTTCGCGAGCGGCCTGCGCGGCAACCCGAATGCCGAGGTGCGCATCATCGGCCACACCGACAGCACCGGCTCCGACGCGATCAACAACCCGCTGTCGGTCGACCGTGCCGCGAGCACGCGCGACTACCTCGTGGCGCGCGGCGTGAGCGCCGCCGCGTTCCGCATCGAAGGGCGCGGCTCGCACGAGCCGGTGGCCAGCAACAACACCGAAGCCGGCCGGGCGCAGAACCGCCGCGTCGAGATCTACGTGGGCGAGCGCGCGCCGCGGGGTTGATCGAACGGTAACCTGGCACAGTCAAAATAAAAAGCCGGCCGGGCGGAGCGGCCGGCGCTCCATTGCCATCGTTTCAATGCTCACAAAGAGGGGAAACTCATGAGGAAGTTTGTTGTTTCGGGTGCGGCTGCGGCCGCATTGTTCGTTGCGGGCTGTGCTTCGCAGCAGTCGACGGCACCAGGCCAGGCCGCCGCACCGGCGGACGGGCAGGCCACCACCGCCGCGCCAGCCAACAGCTGGACCGCGCGCCTGGAGGCGCTCAAGGCCGAGCTGGAGGCTTCGACCAAGGGCACCGGCATGGTGATCGAGCAGACCACGGACAACCAGCTCCACCTGGTGATTCCGAATGAAATGTCCTTCGACGTGGGCCGCGCCAACGTGAAGCGCAATCTTGCTCAGGTCCTCGACAAGGTGGCCGAAGGCCTGCGCAGCGCCGCCGCCGCGAGCGTGCGCGTGGTCGGCCACACCGACAACACGGGCAGCGAAGAAGGCAACGAGCGCCTCTCGGTGAGCCGCGCCGACAGCGTGCGCAACCACCTCGTGGCGCGCGGCGTCTCGACCACCGCAGTGACGACCGACGGCCGCGGATCGCGCGAGCCGCTCGCCGACAACGCCACACCGGCCGGCCGCGCACAGAACCGCCGCGTCGAGATCTTCGTCGCCGAGAAGAGCTGAACCTCCTGGCAGCCTGCTAGAGGTCCCTGAGGCGGTTGGCCAGCTCGACCGCCGACTTCACTTCCATCTTGTCGAACACGCGCGCGCGGTGGACCTCCACCGTGCGCACGCTGATCGCGAGCTGATCGGCGATCAGCTTGTTCGGCAGCCCTTCGACCACGAGCCGCATCACGTCGCGCTCGCGCTCGGTCAGTTCGGCGATGCGCTCGACAAGCCCGCGCCGGGCCTGCTGCCGTTCGAGTGCGCGCAGCGACGCCCCGAGCGCCTGTTCGATGCGGTCGACCAGCGCGTTGTCCGAGAACGGCTTTTCGCAGAAATCGAAGGCGCCGCGCTTCACCGCGTCGACCGCGGTCGGCACGTCGGCATGGCCGGTGAGAAAGATCACCGGCATCGCCGCGAGCAGCCCGCGCTCGGCCAGCCGGTCGAACAACACGAGCCCGCTGGTGCCGGGCATGCGCACGTCGAGCAGCAGGCACAGCGGCTGCGCGGGCAGCGGGCCCTCGGCCAGCCGCTGCTCGAAGGCTTCGGCGCTCGCGAAGTGCTCGCTTTCGAGACGGCGCGAGCGCAGCAGCCAGGCCAGGGCCTCGCGCACGCTGGCGTCGTCGTCCACGATAAAGATCAATCCATCGATCAGCGGTTGCATATCCATTCCATGAACGGCCGTGTGCCGTTCTTCTTCATGTGCTCGGCAGGGTAAACCGGAACACCGTGCCCCGGGGCTGATTGGGCTCGAACATCAGCACGCCGCCATGCTGCTCGACCACGGTGCGGCACAGGCTGAGGCCGAGCCCCATGCCGTCCGCGCGGGTGGTGAAGAACGGCGTGAAGAGCCGGCCCGCCACGTCGTGGCTGATGCCGCAGCCGAAATCGGTGACCGAGAATTCGAGCCAGCGCCGCACGTCCTCGGCGCCCGAGGAACCGCCCACGGCCACCGCGCGCGCCACGCGCAGCCGCAGCAGCCGGCGGCCGCTGTCGGGCGCGTCCATGGCCTGCATCGCGTTGCGCGCGAGGTTGAGCAGCACCTGCTCGACCAGCGTACGGTCGCACATGACCGCAGGGAGCCGGTCCTCGAACACCACCTCGATGCTCACGCCGAGCTTGCGCGCCTGCAGCCGCACCAGCGGCAGCACCGCGTCGATCAGCGCCTGCGGCGCCACGGCCTCGCGCGTGCGGTCGCGCCGCCGCACGAAGTCGTGCACGCTGCGGATCACCTGGCCGGCACGGTCGGCCTGCTCGGCGATGCGGCGCACGGCCATCGCCACTTCGGCCTGCGGACCGCTCGCCTGCGGCCCGAGCATGTTGAGCGAGCCGGTGGCATAGCTGGCGATGGCCGCCAGCGGCTGCGTGAGCTCGTGGCTCAGCAGCGAGGCCATCTCGCCCACCGTGGCGAGCCGCGCGCTGGCCTGCAGGCGCTCCTGGCTGGCGCGCGAGAGCTCTTCGATGCGGCGCTGCTCGCTGATGTCGATGAAGGCGCTCATCCAGCCTGTCTGCACGCGCTGCGCGTTGATCAGCGGCGCCTCGAAGATCAGCACCGGAAAGCGCGTGCCGTCCTTGCGCATGAAGACCGATTCGAAGCCCTCGCGCGGCGGCATGCCGCCCGCGAGGCGCCGCACCTGCCGCTGCTGGTATTCGTGCGCCAGCTCCGTGGGCCAGTACGGCGCCTCGATCGACGCGCCGCTGCCGGCCATGAGTTCCTCGGGCGTGAAGCCGACCATCTCGCAGAAGGCCGGGTTGACGTAGGTGATGCGCCCCTGCAGGTCGCGCGCGCGCAGGCCGGTGATGACCGAGTCTTCCATGGCCTTGCGGAATGCGAGCGCGTCGGCAAGGTCGCGCTCGGCGCGCAGGCGCCGCCGCGTGTCGCGCGCGAGCAGCACCAGCACCGACACCAGCGCGATCGAGATCGCGGTGACCAGCCCCGTGAGCACGTTCGGGAACAGGTCGGGCGCCGCGCGCCAGCCATCGACGCGCAGCATCAGCGCGTTGCCGGGCAGGTCGATGAGTTGCTGCGAGGTGAAGACGCGCGTGCCGGTGCGGCGCGAGGTGCCGAGCGCCGCCAGGCGCGTGCCGTCGGTTTCGGTGAAGGCTACTTCCTGGCCGCGCGTGAGCGCGGGTCCGACCAGCTCGATGAGCGTGTCGCGCAGCGAGTAGCTGGCCACGAGGAAGCCGCCGGCGTCCATCGGCACGCAGAGCTCCATCACCTCGATGCCGGCGCCGGCGAGCACCGGCACGTAGTGGCTCGGCGAATAGGCGGGCGCGCCGAGCTTGCGCGCGGCCGCGCAGGCCAGCGCCACGTCCGGCTGGCCGGCGCCGCGGCTCGCGTCGTCGATCAGCCGCGTTCGGTAGGGCGTATTGGCCGCGGCAAGCGGGCGCAGCGCCGCATCGCGCCATTCGAGCCGCAGCCACTCGCGGTGCTCGCGCAACAGCGCGGCCGCGGCCTCGGTCCAGTGCGCGCGGTCGATGCCCAGGGCCTGGGTGGCGCGCAGGCTCTGGCCATTGCGCTGCAGCCCGGTGCGCAGGTCGGCCACCGCATCGCTGGTGTCGCGGTCGAGCGCCGCCTGCACCTGCTCCACCTCGTGCCGCCCCGCGAGCCAGACCACGGTGACCAGCAGCGCCGACACCAGCACCGCCAGAATCAGCCAGAGGAACCAGCGCTGCCACAGCGAGCGCAGTCGCACGAAGGCGGAGGTCGCCCAGCGCGGCGGCGCGACGCTCAGGGCCTGCATCAGAGCACGCAGTGCGACAGCGCGGGCAACTGCGCGCGCATGCGTCCGGCCTGGCCGGCGTCGATGTCGAACAGCACCACGCCTTCGCCCTCGGCCTGCTGGGCCACCACCGAGCCCCAGGGATCGACCACCATCGACTGGCCCCAGGTCTGGCGGCCGTTCTCGTGCGTGCCGCCCTGCGCGGGCGCCACCACCCAGGCCAGGTTCTCGATGGCGCGGGCGCGCAGCAGCACTTCCCAGTGCGCGGCGCCCGTCGTGCGCGTGAACGCGCTCGGCACCAGCAGCAGGTCCGCGCCCTGGCGAGCGAGCGCGCGGTAGAGTTCGGGAAAGCGCAGGTCGTAGCAGACGCTCATGCCCACGCGCCAGCGGTGGCCGTCGCGCGAAGGCAGGTCGAACACCACGGGTTCGCTGCCCGGCGCGATGACACGGCGCTCGTCGTAGCGCTCGGCCCCGTTGTCGAAGTAGAAAAGATGGATCTTGTCGTAGCGCGCCACGCAGCGGCCCTCGGGCGAGTAGGCGAGCGAGCTGTTGAACACGTGCTCGGCTTCGGGGCTCTCGATGGGCAAGGTGCCGCCGACGATCCAGAGCCCGAACGTGCGTGCGGCATCGGCGAGGAAGTCCTGCACCGGGCCCGATCCGGCGGTCTCGCGCAGGCCGAGCTTGTCGGTGTCGCGTGTGCCCATCGTGCAGAAATATTCGGGCAGCACCGCGAGTTCGGCGCCGGCGGCCGCCGCCGCCGCAAGCAGCTCGTGGGCGCGCCCAAGGTTGGCTTCGCGGGTGATGGCCGAGACCATCTGGAGGGCTGCGACTTTCATGGTGAGGTCTCCATTCACTTGCCGCCGAGGCCCGGCGCCGGCAGCAGGCTCTGCGGCTCGGGAAAGATCGAGCGCGGCACCTTGGCGATCTTCGGGTCGGCCCAGGTGCCTTCGATGTGGAACTCCTGCGTAGCCGCTGCAGCGAGCGGCTTGCTGAGCACCCACTGCGCGAGGAAGGTGCCCAGGCCGATGGCCGGATTGATCGCCGTGGCCACCAGGGCGGCCGTGCCGGCATTGATCTCGGGCACTACCACCACGCGAAGGTCTTGCGTCTCGCGCACGATGTCGGCCGAGCCGTCCATCAGAGCCGCCGCATTGACGCCCTTCATCTGCAGGTTGTTGGTGCTGGCGATGCCGCTGCGGATGCGGGCGTCGCCGCGGATGAAGTCGAAGGCGAAGCCCTGGCTGAACACGTCGCGGAAATCGAGCGTGAGCCGCCGCGGCAGGGCCTGCAGGCTCAGCACGCCGAGCAGCTTGGCCAAGCCCGGATCGGCCTTGAGGAACTGGCCCGCGCCGACGTTGACCTGCAGCTGTCCGCCGAGGCTCGGGTAGTCGAGCGAGAACGGCGAACCGCGCCACTCGACCTCGCCTTCGAGCCGGCCGCTGCCGCGCCGCAGCACGCCGGGCATGCCGAAGCGCGTGAGCAGGTCGCCGGCGTCGGCGATCTCGAGCTTGAAGCTCATCGACGTGCGGCGCTGCTGCTCGCCACGCCCGGGCGTGGCCGCCCAGGTGCCCTTGGCCGAGAAGCTGGCCTCGGGCACGGTGAAGCTCAGCTTGTTGAGCAGCCACTCGCGGCCTGCGCCGCCGCGGTTGACGGCGTCGATCTCGGCGCGGCCGAGGCGCTTGCCGAGCAGTTCGAAGTCGTCGATCACGATGTCGAGCGCCGGCAGTGTGCCCGGCTGTTCATCGAGCAGGGTTTCGACCTGCTTCGCCTCGGTGGGCGCTATCTTGAGCCGCGCGAGCCGCGCATAGAGGCGCCCGGCCTGCGTGTGGCGGTACTCGGCATAGCCGCTGAGTTCGGTGGCGTCGATGTTGGCGCGCCAGAGCGCCCCGTCGCGCGTGCCGCCGAGCACCACATCATGCAGCGTGCGGCCCGCGATACCGAGCTCCTTCGCCCGCACGGCGATGCGCGTGGGCAGGTAGCCCATCGACGCCTCTTCAGCGCCCGCCGTTTCGCCCGTGCCGCCGCTGCTGCTGCCGCCCGCGGCGGCCTGGCCGACCAGCGCCTGCCAGGCCGGCATGTCGAGCTTGGTCACATTGACGTTGGCGAGCACGCCGTTGTCCGGCACGCTCGCGGTCTCGCCCTCCGCCAGGCCGACGCCGATGCTGCCCCGCAGCACCCGCGGCTCGGCGCCGGAGATGTCGCGCACGTATTGCGCTTCGCCGATGCGACCGAGCGCCATCGAGAGCCGGTCCTGCAGGGGCACGGCCACACCGTTGCGCGTCTCGCGCTGCAGCACCTTCTTCTCGATGCGCAGCGGCATCGCCTCGTCGGCCGTCTTGACGAGCGGCGCAGGCAGGTCGAGCGCCAGACCCTGCAGCGTGCTGGTGAGCGAGAACTCGGGCACGTCGTCGCGCATCGAGAAAGTGGCCGCATAGGGCGTGCTGCCGCTGGCCTTGGCGGCGATGCGCGTGAGCCACTCGGCCTCGCGCGCGCCGCGCAGGCCTTCGGCCGACGCGGTGCCCTGCGCCTTCAGCGCCACCTCGCGGTTCGGCCCGGCGAAGCGGCCCCGGCCCTCGATGCGGATGTCGCCGCCCAGCAGCCGACCCTGCACGCTCGCGAGCGAGAAGCCGGTTTCGGTGAACCCGACCGCGCCCTTCAAGTCCGTGAACGACGGCGCCTCCGGAACGAGCTGCAGTTCGTTGCTGCCCGACAGCGCGATGCTGGCCTGCACCTTGGCCGCATCGAGCGCGGCGAGCGGGAGTTCTAGGCGCAGCCGGTAGTCGGCAGGGCCGGCGGCGCGGACGCGCGCCAGTGCCTCGCCGGTGTCGCCCCCGACCAGCGGCGCGCCCACGCGCAGCAGCTCGCCGAGCGGGCCCCGGGCCTGGGCGTCGACGCGCAAAAGCGAGGCATCGTGCGACATGTCGGCGATCTGCGCCTCGGCCCGGGTGATCTCGATGCCCGCGGTGCCGGCCAGCTTGCCGCGCGCATTGCGCACCAGCATGCCCGCGCGTTCGAACACCAGTTCGCCCGACACGCCGGTGAGCGCGGGCCACACGGGTTCAGGCGCGGCCGGGGCCGCGGGCCTGGTCGCCTTCGAGGCCGTGGCGGCCGCGAGCGCCGAGGCCGGCGGCACATAGGCGTAGTCGACGCCGGCGACCTTGGCCGCAATGCGGAACTCGCCCTGTTTCGGGTCCATGAAAGGCATGTCGTGCAGGTCGCCGCGCACGCGGAAATCGACGCTGCTCGCCACGCCCTTGGTGACGGCGCTGCGCACGTAGTCGCGCGTGTGCTGGGGAATGTCGAGCGGTAGGTAGCGGTACACCCGCGTGCCGTCGGCGCGCACCAGCTTGCCCTGGAGATCGAGCACGCCCGGATAGCGCGAGCGGCCGGCCGACACGGCCGGGTCGCTGGTGCGCCAACTGGCTTCGGCCTCGCCCTCGGCATCGGCATTGGCGAAGCGCAGCTTCGACACCTGCAACTGCGCGGCGCCCTTGTCGAGCTTCCACTGGAGCTGGGCCGAGAGCCGATCGACCGGAACGACCGGTTCCTCGAACACGCCGGGAAATTCCAGTGTGCCCTGCGCGATGGCGAGCGCTGCGTTGCCGCCCGCCTGGGTGGCGTCGAACTCGAGCGTGGCGCCGCTCAGGCCGGGCGCGCCGGCGTTGGCGTGCGGGGCCGGGGCGGCGGTGCCCGCGGCTGGCGGAGGGCCGGCCTCTGCAGCTTGCGCGGCAACCCGCAGGCCGCTGATCCGGCCCTTGGCCTGGTAGCGCTCGGGCGCACCGAGCGAGCCCTGCCAGTTCAGCTCGATGCGCTCGACCAGCCCGCGCGGCGCGTAGGCGTCGAGCAACCGGTGCGTGGCTTCGCCCAGCGGCAGGCGGTCGGCAATCAGCGCAAGCGCCGCCAGGTCGAGCCGGTCGGCGCGCAGCGCGCCGTGCTCGGGCGTGGGCCCGCGCGCGGGCGAATGCTGCAGCCACAGGTTGCCGCCGGGCCAGCGCATGCCGTCGGCGGTGTCGAACTGCAGGGCCGCGGTCGAGAACTCGAGATGGTCTTCGCTGAGCTGGCCGGCGAGTCGCCCCGTGACCGAGCGCAGCACCAGCGGCTGCAGGCCGCGGCCCAGCGAGGCATCGACTCGGTGCAGGCCAAGGTCGGCGGCGCCGCCGACGATCTGGCCGTCCTTCACGTCGGCCCACATGCGCAGCGCGCCGTTGGCTTCGCGGATGCGCGCATCGATCGACACGTAGCGGCCCATGCGGGTCACGTCCATGTATGGCAAGTCGGCGTAGATCTGCCCGTCCCAGGTCTGCCAACGGCCGGAGCGCACCGACAGCAGCGGCTGGCGAAACTGGCCGCGCAGCGTGAAACGCTCGCCCCAGCCAGCGGGCGGCGTGGCGTCGAGCCGCAGCGCGTGGCGCCGGCCGCCGTTGCGCGCGACGAAGCGCACGTCGCTCAGGAGCAGCGGCTCGGCTTGGCGCTGCTCGTCGGTCCAGCGCACCGTGCCGCCTTCGATCACGAGTTCGCGCTGGGCGAAAAACCAGTCGGCCGCACGGGTCTCTCCGGTGGTGTCGTTGGCCATGTGGAGGCCCGCCACGTGCAGTTTGCCCATCGCGTCGCGCCGCACGTCGATCTGCGGGCCCTCGATGTAGAGCTGCTCGAAGTTCAGGCGCCAGAGCGAACGCGGCGAAACGCTCGCAACGATCCGCACGAGGCGCAGGGCTTCTCGCTGCTGGGCATCATGGAGCACCACGTCGCGCAGTTCGAAGGCCGGAAAGAGGCTGTCGGACCGCGCGGTGATCGACCCGATGCGAACCGGTACCCCGATGGCCCTGCTGGCCTGGGCCTCGAGTGCGCCACGGTAATCGCCGATTCGCGGCACAATCCACGCGTGTAGGACAACCACTGACAGCGCCAGCAGAAGCCATGCAGCGATCAGCAAACCCAGCAGCCAGCGCGCGGTCGCAGCGGTGATCTTGAGCAGACGTGAAGGGGGAGACGCCGTGTCGTTCATTGAGGATCGCGCTGTGTCCGGAATTATGACCGCCAGCATCCAGACGGGTTCCTCGGGAGCCGATAACAGTGTGAACCAGTTGCCATCCACGCCATCCGCTGCGCCTGAGGCCGCGCCCCTTTCCTCCTACTCGCGTTTCGTGCAGCGCCTGCGGCGCCGCTATGCGACCGAGCTGCGGCTGCTTGCGCCCGGCGCGCCGCGGCGCGAAGCGATGGCCGCGGCCTACGACGCGCTGCGCGCGCGCGGCGACGCGGTGGGCGATGCGCTGCGCACCGTGCGCCAGCTCGTCATGGAGCGGCTGGTCACGCTCGACTGCGACCACCAGGCGCCGTTGGCCGTGGTGACCACCGCGGTGACCGAACTCGCGGAGTTCGCGCTCGACGTCGCCTGCCGCGACGCCTGCCAGGAACTCGACGCACTGCACGGCGCGCCGCTCGGGCCCGACGGGCAGCGCGCGCAGCTCTGGGTGGTGGGCATGGGCAAGCTCGGCGCGCGCGAGCTCAACGTGTCGAGCGACATCGACCTGATCTACCTCTACGACGCCGACGGCGAGACCGGGGGCGACGCCGACGGCCGCGGCCGACTGTCGAACCAGGAGTATTTCGGGCGCGCCGTGAAGCGCATCTACGCGCTGGTGGGCGACACCACCGAGCACGGCTTCGTGTTCCGCGTCGACCTGGCGCTCCGGCCGAACGGCAATTCCGGCCCGAGCGTGGTCTCGCTCGATGCGCTCGAAGAGTATTTTCAGGTGCAGGGCCGCGAATGGGAACGCTTTGCCTGGATGAAGAGCCGGGTCGTGGCGCCGCGCGCCATCGTGTCCGAGGGACTCGCGCAGGGCTTGCGCGCCACGGTGCTGCCGTTCGTGTTCCGCCGCTACCTCGACTACAGTGTGTTCGATTCGCTGCGCACGCTGCACCGGCAGATCCGCGAGCAGTCGGCGCGGCGCAGCGCCGGGCGGCCCGAGCGCGCGAACGACGTGAAGCTCTCGCGCGGCGGCATCCGCGAGATCGAATTCACCGTGCAGCTGCTGCAGGTAGTACGCGGCGGGCAGTTCCCCGAACTGCGCACCCGGCCCACGCTCGATGCGCTGCAACGGCTGGCGCGCGCAGGCCTCATGCCGCAGGAGACCGCCGACACGCTGGCCACGGCCTACGAGTTCCTGCGCCGCGTCGAGCACCGCATCCAGTACCTCGACGACCAACAGACGCACATGCTGCCGGTGGCCGACGACGATCTGCGCTGGGTCGCACAGACCATGGGCTACGCCAACTGCTGCCCGTTCCTCGAGCAGCTCGATGCGCACCGCGAGTTCGTCGCGCAGGAGTTCGACAAGCTCTTGGGCGGCGACAAACCCTGCAACGGCAAGTGCAGCGGCAAGAACGCCGCCGCACCGACCGATCTGGCCGACCTGCTCGATCGCCTGCCGCCCGCCTTTGCGGCGCGCATCCACGACTGGTGCGAACAGCCGCGCATGATGGCGCTGCGCGACGAGACGCGCGCGCGGCTGCGGCAGCTGGTGCAGCGCACCGGGCAATGGCTCGAGGAACCCGACGGCGACGGACCGGGGCAGACGCCGCGCCACGTCGAGGCTGCATTGCGCTGGGCCGACTGGATCGAACCGCTGCTGCGGCGCGAAAGCTACCTGGCGCTGCTGGTCGAGCGGCCCGCCGTACAGGAGCGCCTGCTGCGCCTGCTGGGCGCCGCCAAGTGGCCCGCGCGCTACCTGATGCAGCACCCGGGCGTGATCGACGAACTTGCGAGCGACGAGATGCTCTCGGGCCGCTTCGTCGCGGCCGAATTCGAGAGCGAGCTCGAGGCGCGCCATGCGTCGCTGACCCGCACCGGCGAGGCCGACGAGGAGCGGCTCTTGAACCTGCTGCGCCACGCCCACCATGCCGAGGTGTTCCGCACGCTCGCGCGCGACGTGGACGGCCGGCTCACGGTCGAGCAGGTGGCCGACGACCTGAGCGCGCTGGCCGACGCCACGCTGCGCGTGACGGCACGCTGGTGCTGGCCGCATGTGCGCAACCGGCACCGCGAGGTGCCGCAGTTCGCGATCATCGGCTACGGCAAGCTCGGCGGAAAGGAACTGGGCTACGGCAGCGACCTCGACATCGTGTTCGTCTACGACGACGACGACGAGCGCGCCGGCGAGGTCTACGCCGCCTACGTGCGCAAGCTGATCAACTGGCTCACCGTGAAGACGCGCGAAGGCGACCTGTTCGAGATCGACACGGCCCTGCGACCCAACGGCAACTCGGGCCTCCTGACGACCAGCTTCGAAGCCTACGAGCGCTACCAGCTCGGCCGCGGCAGCAACACCGCGTGGACCTGGGAACACCAGGCGATGACGCGCGCGCGCTACGTGCTCGGCAGCGCAGCGCTCGGCGAGCGTTTCGACCAGGTGCGCGAGGCCGTGATCGTGGCGCCGCGCGACCGCGAGGCGCTGAAGGCCGAGATCATCGCGATGCGCAACAAGGTGCGCAGCGCCCGGCCGGTCAAGGCCGACCGATTCGACGTCAAGCACAGCCCCGGCGGCATGGTCGACGCCGAGTTCGTGCTGCAGTTCCTCGTGCTGTCGTCGTCGGCGGAACACCCGGAGCTCATCCCCAATCTTGGCAACATCGCACTGTTGCTGCGCGCCGAAGCGGCGGGGCTGCTGCCCGAAGGGGTCGGCCGCGCGGCCGCCACCGCTTACCGCGAGCTGCGGCGCGTGCAGCACCGCGCGCGCCTCAACGAGGAACCGACCCAGGTCGCGCCGACGGCGCTGGCGGCCCAACGCGACGCGATGCTCGCGCTCTGGAAAGCGGTGTTCGGCGGATGAGGGCCGCCGCCCGTCTTCATGCACCCTGGGCCGCATGCGCGCTGGCGCTCGCGGTGCTTCTCGCGGGCTGCGCCAGCGGTCCGCGCGGCGGCCGCGACGGACCGGCGGCGAGCATTCCCGCCGGCCTCGACCGTGTGCCCGACGCCGAGCCCCGCATCGAGCCCATCCGCGCGAGCGGCGGCACGAGCAAGCCCTACACGGTGCTGGGCCGCGCCTACCAGCCGATCACCGACGACCGGCCTTTCCGCGAATCGGGCATCGCCTCGTGGTACGGGCGAAAGTTCCACAGCGCATCGACCGCGAGCGGCGAGCCCTACGACATGTACGCCATGACGGCCGCGCACAAGACGCTGCCGCTGCCAAGCTACGTGCGCGTGCGCAACCCGGCCAACGGCCGCGAGGTGATCGTGCGCGTGAACGACCGGGGGCCTTTCGTCGACGGCCGCATCATCGACCTGAGCTACACCGCGGCGCTCAAGCTCGACCTTTTGCGCGGCGTGGCGCCGGTCGAGATCGAGCGCATCACGAACGAAGACATCCGCACCGGCGCCTGGCGGCGCGACGCGGGCAGCACCTATGCCGCGGCCGGCCGTGCTGCCCCGGCGCCCCGCGCCACAGGCGCGTCGGTGGCGGTGCCCGCGGCCTGGGCCGCGCCGGTGGCGGCGAATGCGCCCGAAGCGGTGACCATGCCCGTGACGCCGCCGACGCCGGTCGCGCCCGCTGCCCAGTCAGTGCCGCCCGTGGCCGACCCCGGGCGCGACACGCCGCCGCCGCGGGCGCCGATCGTGGTGACCGACCTCGCGCCGCTCGAACCGCTTGCCGCACCTGCAGCGCCCAGCCCGACATCCGCCGCAACGCCCTCGCCCGCTGCGTCCGCCGGCTTCTGGGTGCAGCTCGGCGCGTTCCGCGAGCACGACGGTGCACAGCGCCTGCTGGGCGAGGCGGCGCGTGGCCTGCCTGCGCTGGCGCCGCAACTGCGGGTGTTCAGCGAGGCCGGCACGCACCGGCTGCAGGCCGGGCCTTTTGCGTCGCGCGAGGCGGCCGGCGAGGTCGTCTCGCAGCTGCGCGAGAACCTGCGCATCGCGCCGATGGTGGTCGAGCGCCGCTGACCCGGGGCGGCCTTGCCTCAGGGCCTCTGCTTGGCGGCCTCAGGCGGACGCATGCCGACGCCCATGGGGTTCCAGGCGTTGATCTGCGCGATCGCCACCGAGCATGGCCTGGAAGGCCCCCGAAAACGCGCAGGCTCGCCTTCCTGCGCCACGCCGATTTTGCGGCTCCGAACGGCTGAATCCAGCATCCTCTCTTCGCCCGGGTCGCACCTGAAAACATGAGGCAGGCGTCGGCACTAAAGATTGTGCAATTGTGCACAACTCGCGCCGCCATTCGACTCAACCTCTGCCTGGCACTGGGCTTCTTGGTTAGGCTGCAATGATGTTGAAACGCGGCCCGGCGAATTGACGCAAGGCTGCGAAGTCGTTGATCTATTAACAGGGAGAAGCCATATGAATATTCTTTTCAATTCATCCAAGCGCAAATGGCTGTCGGCTGCCGCAATGGCCGTCGCCGCACTGACCATGACGGGAGCCGCCGCTGCTGCGCCCATCGTCATCAAGTTCAGCCACGTCGTGGCCGAGAACACGCCCAAGGGGCAAGCAGCATTGAAGTTCAAGGAACTGGCCGAACAGAAGCTTCCGGGCAAGGTCGAGGTTCAGGTATTCCCGAGTTCCCAATTGTTCGGCGACGGCAAGGAGTTGGAGGCTGTGTTGCTGGGCGATGTGCAGCTCATCGCCCCGTCGCTGTCGAAATTCGACCGCTACACCAAAAAACTGGCCTTGTACGACCTGCCGTTCCTTTTTGACGATATCCAGGCAGTGGATCGTTTTCAATCCGGCAAGCACGGCCAGGATCTCTTGAAATCGATGACCCAACGCGGTCTGCTCGGCTTGGCCTACTGGCACAACGGCATGAAGCAGCTCTCCACCAACAAGGACAAGCTGACCCGGCCCGAAGACGTCTCCGGGCTGAAATTCCGTATCCAGGCCTCGGACGTGCTGGAAGCGCAATTCCGTGCCCTCAATGCGAACCCGCAGAAGATGGCCTTCTCGGAGGTTTACCAAGCGCTGCAGACCGGCGTGGTGGATGGCCAGGAAAACACTTGGTCCAATATTTATTCGCAAAAATTCCATGAAGTCCAGACCACCATTGCCGAAACAAATCACGGCGTGCTCGACTACATGGTCGTGACCAATGCCAAATGGTGGGACAAACTGCCCGCCGACGTCAAAAAGGGCTTGTCCGAAGCCATGGCCGAAGCCACGCTGTATGGCAACGGCTTGGCCAACAAGATCAATGACGACAACCGCAAGCTCGTGTCCGAGGCCGGCAAGGCCAAGATCCAGAAGCTCAGCAAGGAAGACACGGCAGCCTGGCGCAAAGCGATGGAGCCGGTCTGGAAGAAATTCGAAGGTGGCATCGGCCGCAACTTGATCGACGCCGCATTGAAATCCAATTCCTGAAATTCCTTGCCGCACCATTGACAAGCCCGCTCGACGGGCTTTTCTTTTCTTTGATGGAGATTGAATGCGCTGGCTAGAAAAAATCGAGGAAACGTTGATCGCGTTGTTGCTCGCCGCCATGACGCTGGTGACCTTCATGCAGGTCGTCGCTCGCTACGTTTTCAACTACAGCTTCGTCTGGGCAGTCGAATTGACCGGCGTATTGTTCGCTTGGCTGATCTTCATCGGCATGTCCTATGGGCTGCGCGCCGGGGCCCACATCGGCGTCGACAGCCTGGTCAAGGCGGTCGGCCCACGCACGGCCCGGGCCATGGGCATTGCGGCGTCGCTGCTGTGTCTTGCCTATGCCGTCATCGTGGCGGTCGGCGGTTACCAGTACGTCAGCAAGATTCACGATATCGGCATCCTGATGCAGGACCTGCCGATGCCGCAATGGATCCCGCGCGTCATCCTGCCCATCGGCTTCACCATCCTCGGACTGCGCTTCCTGCAGGTGCTGTGGCGCCTGGTGAATGGCCAAAGTGCCAGCCTGCTCGGCGACGAGGCAAGGGATGCCTTGCAACAGCATCAACCGGGCGAACATGGGAGGGGCGCATGACGACCGCGGCTTTGTTCATCCTGCTGTTGATCTTCATGGCATTGGGAATGCCGGTGGGCGTGGCGCTCGGGCTGTCGTCGGTGTTGACGATCCTTGCGTTTGCCGACGATTCGCTGGCCTCTCTCGCACTCAAGGTGATGGAGACGTCCGAACACTACACGCTGCTCGCGATCCCCTTCTTCATCCTGGGAGGCACTTTCCTCACCACGGGGGGCGTCGCGCGGCGCATGATCCGCTTCGCCAACGCGTGCATCGGCCACTTGCGAGGTGGCCTGGCCATGGCCTCGGTGATGGCCTGCATGCTGTTCGCAGCGGTGTCGGGTTCCTCGCCGGCCACCGTGGTCGCGGTCGGTTCGATCGTGATCGCGGGCATGGTCAAGGCGGGCTACACGCAGGGCTTTGCCGCCGGCGTCATCTGCAATGCCGGCACGCTCGGCATCCTGATTCCGCCGTCGATCGTCATGGTGGTCTATGGCGCCACCACCGAAACCTCGGTCGGCAAGCTGTTCATGGCGGGTGTCATTCCAGGGCTCCTGCTGGGCTTGCTGCTGATGGTGGCCATTTACCTGCGCGCGCGGTCGCTCGACCTGCCCCGCCAGCCCCGGGCATCGATCGGCGAGGTGTTGCGCGCTGGCCGGGATTCGCTGTGGGGTCTGCTGCTGATCGTGATCATCCTGGGCGGCATCTACGGCGGCATCTTCACGCCGACCGAAGCCGCCGCCGTGGCCGCGGTCTACGCATTCATCATTGCGGTGTTCGTCTACCGCGACGTACGCTTGCGCGAAGTGCCGAAGGTTCTGCTCGAATCCGGCAAGGTCACGGTGATGCTGATGTTCATCGTGGCCAACGCGCTGCTGTTCGCCCACGTGCTCACCACAGAGCGGATTCCGCAGCAGATCGCCGAATCGATCATCGGCCTGGGGTTGGATGGTTGGCAGTTCCTGATCGTGGTCAACATCCTGCTGCTCGTTGCAGGCATGTTCATGGAGCCCACGGGGGTCATCCTGATCATGGCGCCGATCCTCTTCCCGATCGCCACCCAGCTTGGCATCGATCCAGTGCATCTGGGCGTTGTCATGGTCGTGAACCTCGAGATCGGCATGGTGACGCCACCGGTCGGACTGAACCTGTTCGTCACCGCCGGCATCACTCAGATGTCGATCACAGAGGTGGCCCGTGCCGCGCTGCCGTGGACCTTGATACTGCTCAGTTTCCTGGTGCTCGTGACCTATCTGCCGCAGCTCTCGCTGTGGTTGCCGTCGCTGCTGTTCTGACGCGGTTTAGATCCCGGCGACAGACTGACCTGAAGAAAAGCGGCTTGCAATGCGCGCCAGTTTGTCCGGATTGCGCTGCACGCGGATGCGCGCGATGCGCTCGCCGTCGATCTCGAAGGTTTGGGCGGATTCGAGTTGTCCGTCGATGAAGCGCAGCAGGCCCGGCTCGCCATTGATGTCGACGAATTCCATACGGACCGCCGCGCCCATACGGCGCCAGAGCGCGAAGTAGAGCAGCGCCACGCGCCGGCTGCCGCGCAGTGCCTTGCTGAAGGTCTGCACCTTGCCGCCACCGTCGCCGATCAGCTCGGCGTCTTCGGCCATCAGCGCCTTGAGATCGTGCAGGCTGCCGCGCGCCGCGGCATCGGCAAAGGCACGCAGCAGGCGCTCGTGGGTCTCGCGCGGCACCACGAAGCGCGGGCGCGCCTCCTGCAGCTGGGCCTTCGCGCGGTGTACCAGCTGCCGGCAGGCGGCCTCGCTTTTGCCGAGCGTGCTGGCGATCTCGTCGTAGTCGGCGTCGAACACTTCGCGCAGCAGGAACGCGGCGCGCGCCTCCGGTGCGAGGCGTTCGAGCACGGCAAGGAAGGCGATCGAGACGTTGTCCGCGCGCTCGAGCAATTCCTCGGGCGAAGTCGGCCCGTCGGTGAGCGTCGGCTCGGGCATCCAGGCGCCGATGTAGTGCTCGCGCTGGACCTTGGCGGCGCGCAGGCGGTCGATCGAGAGGCGGGTGACGACGGTGACCAGCCAGGCTTCGGCACTCTCGAGGCGCGTCTTGTCGGCTTCATGCCAGCGCAGCCAGGCGTCCTGCACAACCTCTTCGGCCTCGGCAACGGAGCCGAGCATGCGGTAGGCGATGCCTTGAAGGCGGCGGCGGTGGCTGTCGAAAGCGAGAGTCGGGTCGTCCATGCTCGCAAGACGGGCGACCAACCGGTTTTGTGACAGGCGCGCCGCCCGGGCAGGGCCGACCGGGCTCAGGCGCCCTGGTATTCGGACTTGGGCGCGACGGTCGCGGCCAGTTCCTTGCGGTAGCGGTTGAGTTCCTGCACGGTCTTGAAGCTGCGGTCCATCAGCAGGCTCAGGTTGTGCAGGATGCGCTCGCCGACCTTGCTCTCCCAGACCGCATCGAACTTGATCTGCTTGTCGAGCCAGTGCTCGAGCCAGTCCGGGTCGGGCATGCGGCTCTGGATCGTGTCGTTCGGGAACAGCGCCTTGTTGACGTGCAGGTTGGTCGGATGCAGCGCCTGCGCGGTGCGGCGGGCACTGGCCATCAGCACGCCGACCTTGGTGAAGGCGGCACGCGCCTCGTCGCCGAATTTTTCCATCGCGCGCTTCATGTAGCGCAGGTAGGCGCCGCCATGGCGGGCCTCGTCCTGGCTCAGCGTGGTGTAGATGTGCTTGATGACCGGCTCGGTATGCCACTGCGCGGCGCGGCGGTACCAGTGGTTGAGGCGAATCTCGCCGCAGAAATGCAGCATCAGCGTCTCGAGCGGCGGCGCCGGGTCGAAATCGAAGCGGACCTCGTGCAGTTCCTGCTCGGTCGGCGCATGCTGGGGGCTGAAGCGCTTGAGGTACTCCATGAGCACCAGCGAATGCTTCTGCTCCTCGAAGAACCAGATCGACATGAAGGCCGAGAAATCACTATCGTGGCGGTTGTCGCGCAGGAACATCTCGGTGGCCGGCAGCGCCGCCCACTCTGTGATGGCGTTCATTTTGATGGTTTGCGCCTGCTCATCAGACAGCAGTGACGCATCGAACGACTGCCAGGGAATGTCCTTGTCCATGTCCCAGCGGACGGATTCGAGTTGTCTGAAGAGTTCTGGATAAAGCATCAAAATCTTTCTAAGGCCGTCGATTTTAGTCGGCTGAGCTTGGCCTGCCTGTGACAGACGGGCGATGATGCGTTTGTACGCAGTGTCCGATACGCCGGATTCGTGCACTTATTGACACTAGGAGTTCCCATGCGAATCCCCTTTCGTTGGCCGCTTGCCGCCATCGCTGCAGGCCTGCTGGCCCCCGGCACCGCGCTCGCGCAGGCCTCCGCCGGTGCAGCGAACCCGCCAGCCGCGGCGGCGGCCGCAGGCGCCGCGTGCCCGGCAGTGCTTCAGCACTCTTTCCCGCGCCTGCAGGACGAGAAACCCCAGTCGTTGTGCCAGTATTCGGGCAAGGTGGTGCTGGTGGTGAACACCGCGAGCTTCTGCGGCTTCACCCCGCAATACAAGGGGCTGGAGGCACTCGACAGCAAATATCGGGCGCGCGGCCTCGTGGTGCTCGGTTTTCCGTCCAACGACTTCTCGCAGGAATCGGGCTCCAACAAGGAAATCGCCGATTTCTGCGAAAGCACCTTCGGCGTGAAGTTTCCGATGTTCGCCAAGACCTCGGTGCGCGGCGCGGAGGCCAACCCGCTGTTCAAGCAGCTCGCGCTCGCTTCGGGCACGACACCGAAATGGAATTTCTACAAATACCTGATCGGGCGCGACGGCAAAGTGGTGCAGGCCTGGTCGAGCATGACGGCGCCGGATGAGGCCGCCTTCGTGAAGGCCATCGAAGGCCAGCTCGCAGCGAACTGAAACCTGATGACGTGTCGCAACCGATGGTCACAAACGTTTACCACTGGGGCGGGAACCGGGCTGGCACACTGTGCTCATAGCGAGCGTGGGCAGCCAATGCTCTCCGGTTTTTCATGTTGCGAGGTCTTCCAGGCGTCCAGTCTGGTTGAAATCCCGAGGTGATTCTTCTCCTCCTCCCTCCCTCCCTCCTTCGCGTCGGGGCGCCTCGCAGCATTTTTGTATTGTTTGATGGGAACAGGCGCAGCTGAAAAGGCTTCCCGCCATTGAAAAAGGCGCCAGAGGCGCCTTTTTTCACGGTTGCGTATCGATGAAGCTGGGCCGCAGCATCAGCTTGTCGTACAGCTTGGCCAGATTGCCGTGCGCGCCGCGCCAGTCGATCTCGGGAAAGCGGAGCCCGACCCAGCCGAGCGCACAACCCACCGCGATGTCCGAAAGGCTCAGGTGGATGCCGCTGCAGAAGGGCTTGTCGGCGAGCCCCTTGGCCATGGCCCCAATGCCGCCCTCGACCTTGGCGCGCTGGCGCGCGATCCAGGCCGCGCTGCGCTCGGCGTCGCCGCGGCCGCTCCAGGTCGCCTCGAGGCGCCACAGCACGCCCGCATCCATCACGCCATCGGCCAGCGCCTCCCAGGTCTTGACCTCGGCGCGCTCACGGCCCTGCTGGGGAATGAGCTTGCCCACGGGAGACAGGGTGTCGAGGTATTCGACAATCACGCGGGAATCGAACATCGCGTCGCCGCCTTCCATGACGAGGCAAGGCACCTTCCCGAGCGGGTTGGACTGCGCGATGGTGGTGTCAGCGGACCAGACGTCTTCAAGCACGAACTGGTAGTCGAGCCGCTTCTCGGCCAACACCACGCGCACCTTGCGCACATAGGGGCTGGCGGCCGATCCGATCAGTTTCATGAAGACTCTCTCCCTCTGGATTGGTAACGTTTGTTCGATGCCATTTTAGGGGAAGGCCGGAAAGTGCAGCCTGCGAACTGTCGCGGATGCGGGACGGCGGCCCGCCTAAAATTCGGGCATGAGCTTCTCCACCGTCTCCGCCCTCTCCCCACTGGACGGCCGCTATGCGGCCAAACTCGCGGCATTGCGCCCGCTGATGAGCGAACAGGGCTACATGCACCGGCGCGTGCAGGTCGAGGTGGCATGGTTCATCGCGCTGTCGGACTGCGGCTTCGCCGAATTCAAGCCGCTCACGGGCGGCGCCCGCAAGTACCTGCTGGGCCTGGTGTCGCACTTCTCCGAAGCCGATGCGCTCGCGATCAAGGAGATCGAAAAGACCACCAACCACGACGTGAAGGCGGTCGAATACTGGATCAAGTCCAAGTTCGAGGCGCGGCCGGAACTGCTGGCTGCCGCCGAGTTCGTCCACTTCGCCTGCACCAGCGAGGACATCAACAACACCAGCCACGCGCTGCAGATCCAGGCCGCCCGCGAGAAGGTGCTGCTGCCCGCCATCGACGGGCTGATCGCCAAGCTGCGCGAGATGGCGCACCAGTTCGCAGGCGTGTCGATGCTGTCGCGCACCCACGGCCAGACCGCGAGCCCGACCACGGTCGGCAAGGAAATCGCCAACGTGGCGGTGCGGCTGTCGAAGGCCCGCGCCCAGATCGCGGCCGTGCAGTTGCTCGGCAAGATGAACGGGGCGGTGGGCAACTACAACGCGCATCTCGCCGCCTGGCCCGACTTCGACTGGGAGGCGTTCAGCCGCAAGGTGGTCGAAACGCCCGCGCCGCTCGGCCTGGGCCTGAGCTTCCAGCCCTACAGCATCCAGATCGAGCCGCACGACTACATGGCCGAGCTGTTCGACGCGGTGGCGCGCACCAACACCATCCTGGTGGATTTCTCGCGCGACATCTGGGGCTACGTGAGCCTGGGCTACTTCAAGCAGCGGCTCAAGAAGGGCGAGATCGGCTCCTCGACCATGCCGCACAAGGTCAATCCGATCGATTTCGAGAACGCCGAAGGCAACCTGGGGCTGGCCAATGCGGTGCTGCGCCACCTCAGCGAGAAGCTGCCGGTCAGCCGCTGGCAGCGCGACCTGACCGACAGCACCGTGCTGCGCAACATCGGCGTGGCCTTCGGTTACGCGACGCTGGCCTATGCCAGCCTGGCCACGGGCCTCGGCAAGCTCGAGATCAACGAGGAAGCGCTCGCGGAGGATCTCGATGCCTCGTGGGAAGTGCTGGCCGAGCCGATCCAGACGGTAATGCGCCGCTACGGCGTGCAGGGCGCCTACGAGCAGCTCAAGGAAGTGACGCGCGGCAAGACGGTGACGGCCGAGGCGCTGCACGGGCTGATCCGCTCGCTCGACATTCCCGAGGCCGAGAAGACGCGGCTGCTGGCCATGACGCCCGCGAGCTACGTGGGCAAGGCGGCGGAGCTCGCCAATCGAATCTGAGGGGGCGCCTACACTCGCGCACCCATGGCCCTCAAATCCACCATCTTCAAGGCCACCGTCGCGGTGGCCGATATCGACCACGGCTACTACGCCGACCACGCGCTGACGCTGGCGCGCCATCCCAGCGAGACCGACGAGCGCATGATGATCCGGCTCGTCGCGCTGGCGCTCAATGCGCACAAGCTGCAGGACGTGTGCCACGGCGACGGCACGCTGGCCTTCGGCGCGGGACTGTCGAACGTCGAGGAGCCCGACGTCTGGCTGCGCGACTTCACGGGCGAGACCAAGCTCTGGATCGAGGTCGGCCAGCCCGAGGACAAACCCGTCATCAAGGCGTGCGGCAAGGCGGACGAGGTGATCGTCTACTGCTTCAACCACGCGGCCGAGATCTGGTGGCGCGGCATCGAAGGCAAGCTCGCGCGGCCGCAGAACCTGCAGGTGTACCGCGTACCCACCGAAGCCTCACAGGCGCTGGCCCTGCTCGCGCAGCGCAGCATGCAGCTGCAGGCGACGATCCAGGAAAACACGTTGACGCTGGGCGACGGCAGCCGCAGCATCGACGTCGAGCTGAAGCGCTGGAAGTAGGCAGCGCGCCTCTCTCGGTTTTTCGTCAGGCCGCCGGCATCATGCGGCCGCACTGCCAGCACTGCTCGAAGCCCCCCTCGACGCGCTCGCCGCAGCTGCAGCGCCAATCGCGCTGCGGCCGGTGCTGCGCCGCATGCAGCACCTGCTGCGCCAGCTCGAACCGGCTGTCGTCGTCGATCCAGATCTCGGGCAGGCACTGATCGGGCGGCAGGTGGCCCATCGCGGCGCCGAGGAATTCGCGCTGCACGGTGGCCTCGATGCCCTCCTCGCGCAAAGCATGCACCCACAGGGTGGCGATCGCGAGGTTGGGGGCTTGGGCGAGGCGGCGCATGCGCTGGCCTTTCAGGGGGTGTCGTCCGGGCCGAGCGGCTCGGCCGGGTCGTCGGGCCACTGCGGCGGCGCGGCCTCGCGCGCACGTTCCGCATAGCGGTTGAAGCGCCATGCCGAATCTTCCATGGTGATACGGCGCCAGGTGACGCGCTTTTCGGCCGGCGTCATCGCGGGCCAGTGCTGCACCTCGTCGAAGCTGCGGCCGCAGCCCTTGCATTCGTCGTCGCCCTGGCTGGTGGAGCAGATCGCGATGCAGGGCGTGTCGGGGGTGCTGTGGTACCAGTCGAGCCAGGCGGCCCAGGCCTCGGCGGGGAAACCGGCTTCGGCGACCTCGTCCTCGTGGTGGAACACCATGAGGGCGTAGACCTCGGCGAGTGCGCGCAATTCCGGCGCCAGGGTGATGCCGTCAGGCGAGGGACTTTTGGCGCGCCAATGGTTGATGGCGGCCTCGATGTCGGTGATGTGAATGGCGGCCATGGGAGAGAAGAAACAGCGAGCGGCGATCATAGTCCCGCAATTCCCGAGGGCCGCCGGAGGTTAATCAGTGCTATGAATTCGATAGCTCACAAGGCAGATTTAACAAGGCTTTCCAGCCAGCCGTGCAAAACTGCCGAAAACTTTCGGTTGCCAGATCGGGGGCCGCGATGATCTAATTCGCGCACGAAGGGGAGTAGCTCCCGACTGCCATTCACGATGGCGGGAATCGACAGGTCGTCAATACGAAGCACAACACTTCCGGCCTGTCGGGCGACGCGTGCCTTGCTTTGGGGTGCGTGTCGTCGAGCAAGACCTTCGATTTGAACCTGCGCAGGTTTGGTCGAAGCGTTCCTGACTCCCGGTCGTCACCCCGGTCTTCGTCACGCTTCGAACTTCCTGCACGGGATGAATCGAAACGCAACGCATGCGCCGGACCGCCGCTTCCACCCGGAATCGGCGGCCACGCACGAAGACAAGAGGAATCTATGGAACAGTTCATGACCCCGGAATTCTGGGTCGCGGTCGGTCAGATCATCATGATCGACATCCTGCTCGGCGGCGACAACGCCGTCGTCATCGCCCTGGCATGCCGCAAGCTGCCACCCGCCCAGCGCACGAAGGGCATCCTGTGGGGCACGGCAGGCGCCATCGTGCTGCGGGTCATCCTGATCTTCTTTGCGCTCACGCTGCTGGCCATTCCGTTCCTGAAGCTGGCCGGTGCCGTGCTGCTGCTGTGGATCGGCGTGAAGCTGCTTGCGCCCGACCATGACGATGCGCACGGCAACATCGCCGCCAGCGACAAGCTCTGGGGTGCGGTCAAGACCGTGATCATTGCCGACCTCGTGATGAGCGTGGACAACGTGATCGCCATTGCGGGTGCCGCACAGGGTGCCGGCGAAGCACATCAGATGCCGCTCGTGATCTTCGGCCTGCTCGTGAGCATCCCGATCATCGTCTGGGGCAGCCAGCTGGTCATCAAGCTGATGGACCGCTTCCCGATGATCATCACGCTCGGCGGCATGCTGCTGGGCTGGATTGCCGGCACGATGGCCGTGTCCGACCCCGCCCTGGCGAACACCGCTGCCTGGACCTGGGTGCCGAAGGTGCCGCAGACCGACCTGATCCGCTACGGCGCAGGCATCTTCGGTGCGCTGCTGGTGCTGGTCATCGGCAAGTGGGTGGCCGCGCGCCAGGCGCGCCGGCATCCTCCTGTCGAAACTGCCACCACGACCGGCAGCTGATCGCTTGCAGCCGTCGGCAGAGGCCGCTCTTCGGCAGCCTCTGCCACTCCCACCACCCCATCGAGGAGCGGACCGTGGAAAAGATCATTCTCTATGTCGACGACGCCGGCTACGCCGCAGAGCAGTTCGCCGAACTCGCTCCGGACGCGGACAGCGTGGTGGCCCGGCATTGGGTGCTCGTTGCCTGCGCACCCCGCATGACACACCGCATCAGCAAATGGGTGAGCCATAGCGCGCGTGAGAACTGGCGCGCCAAGTGGTTCAGCAAGGTGCAGGCTCAGTTGCTGCCGCTGCTCGAGCGCAATGGCGGGCAGGTCACGCCGGTGCTCGCCAAGGGGCCGCTCACCGAGCTCACGCAGCAGCTGAAGCGCGAGCATGCCGCCACGCACGTCGTCGACGCCCGGCGTCCCAAGATCGGCGTCGACCTCGAGCCGATCACGCCCGACCAGGCGCCGCGGCGCCAGTCGGGCTGGACCTTCCCGGGTGCCGTGATGGGCATGGGCACGCTGCTGGTGCTGGCCAACGAACTGGCCGAATAGGCGCGCAGCGCTTCCCCGACGAGCCCCGGTGCGGCAACGCCCCGGGGCTCGTTGTTTTTGGGGTGCCTGGGTTATCCTGCGGCCATGCGCATCATCATCAAATGGCTGCTCAGCGCCGTGGCGCTGCTCGCGGTGGCCTACATCTATCCCGGCGTCCAGATCAACAACTTCGGGGTGGCACTGATCGCGGCCGCCATCGTCGGCCTGCTCAACATGGTCGTCAGGCCCGTGCTGGTGGTGCTGACGCTGCCGGTCACGATCGTCACGCTCGGGCTGTTCCTGTTCGTGATCAATGCGCTGCTGTTCTGGGCCGCCTCGGGGCTGCTCGGCGGCTTCCAGGTCAATGGCTTCCTGGCGGCACTGATCGGCTCGCTGATCTATTCGCTGCTGGGCCTCCTCATCGAGGCCGCGCTCGGCGGCCTGCTCTCGAAACGCTGAGCCACCGCGCTACCTGAGCGGCGGCTCTTCCGCCTGCCGCTTCACCAGCACGTCGACCGCCCGCGCGCGGCTGTCGATGATCGAGGCCTCGTAGTGATCGACGGGCGTGCCCGGCCGGCGCATGAGTTCCTGCGCCGCCTTGAGGCGGTCGCGCGCCGCCGGATAGTCGAGGATCGCCACGTTGGCCTCGGCCTCAGCACGCACGGCGCGCACCGTGTCGTTCTGCGCGCCGTACAGGCTGGCCAGCGCGCGCCACGCCGTCGCGTCGCGCGGGTTCGCGGCCACCCAGTCGCGCAGCACCGGCACCAGCGGCGCGGGCTGGCGCGTTGCCACGGCGGCATCGGCCGCGAGCAGCATCTCGGGCCGCTCTTTCGACTTGACATCGAGCAGGCCAGCGGCGCGCGGCGCATCGCCGGACGCCAATGCGATCTCGGCTTGCAGCCAGCGGGCCAGCTTGGCGGCGGAAGCGTCGTCGGCTACGCGCACCGCGAGCCGCTCGGCCAACGCACCGGCCGCCTTGTGGTCGCGCAGTTCCTTGGCCGCGAAGGCCGCGGCGTACAGCGTGCCCGCCTGCTGGGCCGGGCTGCTGCGCACGAACTCGCCGCTGCCGGCCGCATCGATCCAGAGCCGCAGCACATCGACGCCCGGCCGCGTGAGCGCGCGGGCGCGCGCGGCCACCATCGCGTGGTCCATGGCGAGCGGCAAGGGCTCGACTGCATCCATGCGAAATTGGAAGCGCCCCTGCATGTCGGAAATGCGCTCGGAATTGAGCGGATGGCTGCGCAGGTACGGGTACGAGCCGTTGTCGTTGAGCCGCGAGGCGTACTGCAGCTTCTCGAACATGGTGGCCGCCCCCTGCGGCGCGAAGCCGGCCTGCGTCATCACGCCGAAGCCCACGCGGTCGGCCTCGCGCTCCATGTCGCGCGAGAAGCTCAGCTGGTTCTGCATGAAGAGCGCCTGGCTGCCCATGATGACGGCCTGCCCCGCATCGGCATTGCGGCTCTTGCTGGCCGCGATCATGCCGAGGATCAGGCCCGCGATCATCAGCGGCATCTGCTTGCCCTGCTGATTCATCATGCGCGAGATGTGGCGTTGCGTGACGTGCGACAGCTCGTGGCCGAGCACCGTCGCCAGTTCGTCGCGGCTGCCCACCGCGGCGATCAGGCCCATGTTCAGGCCGAGGTAGCCGCCCGGCAGCGCAAAGGCATTGATGTTGCGGTCGCGCCCGAGCAGCACCACCCAGGCAAAGCGCTCGTCGAGCTCGGGCGTGAGCTCGCCGCGCTGGCGCGCTGCCGCGAGCAGGCGCTGCCAGATCTCTCGCACGTAGGCGCCGACCACCGGATCGTCGACGTAGTCGGTGTCGCGATAGAGCTCGCGCGCAATCTGGTCGCCAAGCTGGCGTTCGGCACTGGCGGTCATTTCACCGCCATCGCCCAGGCCCGGCAGCACCTGCAGCTGCGCCCGGGCCGGCACCGGCAGCAGCACCTGCGACGCGATCAGCACGGCCGCACAGAGCGACCGCAGCACAGGCACGGCAGAAGAGGGTCTCGGGGTCTTGGCAGAAGTGGTCGTCAAGCGCGGCATTCCTCGTCGATGGCTCGGGCTCGTATGATGCATCTCCCTACGGAATGTTCACCCCATGAGTAGTTCCCTCACCCATTTTGACGCGCAGGGCCAGGCCCACATGGTCGACGTTGCGGCCAAGCCCGCCACGCACCGCGTGGCCGTGGCGACCGGCCGCATCGAGATGCAGCCCGCCACGCTGGCCCTGATCCAGACGGGCACCGCGAAGAAGGGCGACGTGCTCGGCATCGCGCGCATCGCCGGCATCCAGGCGGCCAAGAAGACCAGCGACCTGATCCCGCTGTGCCACCCGTTGGCGCTCACGCGCGTCGCGCTCGCGTTCACGCTGGCCGAGACGGGCCAGGCACCGCAAGTGACCTGCACCGCCACGGTGGAGACCGTGGGCCCGACCGGTGTCGAGATGGAAGCCCTGACCGCCGTGCAGGTGGCGCTGCTCACCATCTACGACATGTGCAAGGCCGTGGACCGGGGGATGCGGATCACCGACGTGCATGTGCTGGAGAAGCACGGCGGCAAGTCGGGGAGCTACGTGGCCGGCTGACAGCTTTGGGCGCTACGGCGCGCCGCGGCGGTCAGTGGCTTCGCCCCGTAGCCAGCGCTCGTATTCGCCCGGAAAGGCGATGCGGAAGCGTTCGGCCTGGGCGCGCGCCTCGGCGTGCCGGCCGAGCAGTTCGGCGCTCTCGATCAGCTTGACGATCACGCGTGGCTCGGGCGAAAAGTGCATCGTCCGCTCGGCCAGCGCGTGCACGGCGGCGGCGTTGGCCGGCGTCACGGCCGTGAGCGTCAGCCCGGCGAAGCCCGCTTGCCGCGCGAACAGCCAGGATCGCCGCGCCTTGGCGAGCGTGTCGTCTTCGTAAGCCGGCAGGCGCTCGCCGCGCGGCAGGTAGATCTGGCTGACCCGGATGTAGTCCCAGCCGGCATAGCCGACCACTGCGAGCAGCACGGCCGCGGCGGCCGAAGCCGGCACCGGCGGCGCGAGACACCGCGGCTTGGCGCGCGGCTTCCCATTGGGCGACCCGGGCCACAACAGGCCGAGGCAGAGCCCGAAGACCAGCTGGAACGGCCCATACCAGAGCGGATATTCGAGCAGGCTGTGCAGCGTGACAGCGCCCAGCATGCCCCACGCCATGAGCCGAGCGGGATCATGCTCGCGCCAGGGCCGTGCCGCCCACACCATCCACGCGAAACTGCCGCAGACCAGCACCGACACCGGCACGCCCAGCTCGACCGCCAGGTGCAGCGGCAGGTTGTGCGCGTTGTCGAGGATCTCGGGGAATCGCGACCCCTCGTACAAGGTGCTGAAGTGCGCGAACGAAAGCTCGCCCCAGCCCCAACCCACCCAGGGGCGCTCGGCGATCAGCGAAAGCACGTTGCGCCAGAGCACCAGCCGCGTGTGGTCGCCGGGCGCGCCCTCCTGCAGTCGGCGCATCATGCCTTCGACTTCGCCAGCAGCGAGCTGCGGCAGCAGCCAGGCCAAGGCGAAGTAGATCGGAATCATCGCAAGCAAGGCCCAGGAAGGCGGCAGCACGAAGCGGGCACTTCCTTCTGGTTTTGTTTTCGCCCTGCGCCGCTCCTGCCAAGCAATCCAGGAGACCACGCCGGTGATCGACAGCAGCTGGAGCAAGCCGGTGCGCGATGTCGACGCAGCCGCGGCCACGAGCAGCAGCAGGATGGCCGACGCCGACCAGCGACCGCCCCGCGCCGATGGCTGCTGCCGTGTCGCATGAATCCAGAGTGCCGCCACCAGCGCCATGCTGATCAGCGTGGCGAACTGGTTGCGCTGGCGCAGGTTGCCGTAGGCCTGCCCCAGCGCGGGCGTGGTGGTCCAGGGCACCAGCGGCTCGGCCAGGCCGTAGTACTGCAGCAGGCCGAGCACCGCGCTGACCAGGCCCGCGACCAGCACGCCCCAGGCCAGCACGGCCGCCATCGACGGGCCGCCGCGCGCCATGCCGGCACCCACGCAGGCCGCGGCCACCACGCCGCCGAGCGCCACCACGGGCGGAAGCCACAGCGCCGCCGTGCCGGGTGAGGCCACGAACAAGGAAGACAGCACGACGGCGGCCGCGCAAGCGGCCAACCAAGCCCGGACACGGCGCGCCGGCAGGCCGGCCGGCATCGCGAACAGCATCGCCGCGACGCAGAGCCAGGTGGCGAGCAGTTGCCAGGCCTGGACCGAAGGGCCCGCGACCAGCGGGCAGAGGAAGGGAAACGCCACCAGCCCGGCACGGAGGCCGAGGACAACGTTCGGAGAAAGAGCGACGGCCTCGACGGACGTGGCTGCGCGGGAAGTCATTCGGCCGATTGTGCCGACGAGCGGCCGACGAATGGCTGTGAGCGGGAGACGAGCGGTTTTGCAAAAAGAAACATTTGGAGACATTCTTGGACGAACGTCACCCAACTGTGTCTTGGGCGCTTCGGCGCATGCCCGAGCGCGAAAGATCTGCCATGAACCACCCTATTTCGCACCCGCGCATGAAGCATCTACAAGGTTTCACCTTGATCGAAGTGATGATCACGGTCGCGATCATCGGGATCCTTGCGGCCATCGCGATCCCCAGCTACCAGGACTATGTGCGACGCGGCCATCTGGTCGACGGCACCAACGCACTGGCCGCCATGCGCGCCGACATGGAACGCTACTACCAGGACAACCGGACCTACGCGAAGGTTTCCGCAACCATCCTGCCGCCTTGCAATGCCGGCGTCGATGTCAAGAAGCGCACCTTCGGCAAATTCGAGGTCTCTTGCGCAGACGCCGACGCGCCCACCGCCACGACCTTCAGGCTCAGGGCGACCGGGTCGGGACCCGCCGAGGATGTGATCTACACGATCGACCACCAGAACGTCCGCGCCACGGCCAAGATGCCCTCGGGATGGTCGGGCTGGACCAGCACTTGCGACACCTCCTGGATCGTGAAGAAAGGGCAGGCGTGCTGAACCAGCGTGCCCTCCCGCGCGCGCGGGGCTTCACCCTGGTCGAGATGATCGTCACCGTGGCGATCCTGGCCTTGCTGGGTGCGCTGGCCATGCCGTCGATGATCGGCTGGGTGCGCAACAACAAGGTCCGCACGGTGGCCGATTCGCTCCAGAACGGCCTGCGGAATGCCCAGGCCGAGGCCACGCGCCGAAGCCGCCAGGTGGTCTTTTCGCTGACGGAAGACAAGCCCAAGGCGAACGGCTACACGGCCAAGGCGAACGGAAGCAACTGGGCCATCAGCACGGTGGCACTGGCGGCTGGGGGGGGCAGCGCTTTCATCGAAGCCGGCATCCTGCGTGATGTCGGCTCGGGTGTGGTGATCGACGGGCCCATGGCGCTCTGCTTCAGTTCGATCGGCCGCCTGGCTGAGAATGCCAGCCCCGGTGTGACCGATGCGGAGTGCGAGCTCCCGTCCGGAACGCCTCCGGTGCATGCCTTCACCGTTCGCATGAGCGACGAGGTCGAAGGCGATCGCCAGTTGAAGGTCACGGTGGCATTGGGCGGCCAGGTGCGCCTCTGCGATCCCGCCAAGACTCTTTCGGACAGCCATCCGGACGGTTGCCAGTCATGAACAAGAGAAAGCTGGGCCCTCTTCGCCGCCGTGCGCAAGCCGGCGTGGCGCTGCTCGAAATACTTGTTTCGGTGCTGTTGTTTTCGCTCGGCTTGCTGGGCCTCATCGGCCTGCAGGCGCGCGCCATCGGCTTTTCGAACGATGCCGAAGACCGCAACCGCGCGGCGTTGCTTGCCAACGAGGTCGCCGCCCAGATGGTGCTCCATGGATCGGCGACCCTTCCGGCCGAAAAGCTCGACCAATGGAAAGAGCGCGTGGCCGAGCCGACGACCGGCGGCCTGCCCGCCGGCGTCGGCGAGGTGGAGGTCGACGGCATTGCGGCCAACGTGACCATCAAATGGCGCGCGCCCTCGCACGACACCGACAGCCAACTCACGACGCGCATCGTCGTCCTGCCGCCATGAGCTACAAGCTGCACACTTTCGGGGCCCGGCACGCGCGCGGCCTGACGCTGGTCGAACTGCTGGTCGCCATGGCCATCGGGCTCGTGGTGACACTGGCCGTCACCAGCGCCGTCATCTTCGGCGAATCGACCAAGCGCACCACCACCGCGGTCAACGACATGGGGCAGACGGGCGCCTATGCGGCCCACGTGCTTGATCGCGCCCTGCGAAGCGCCGGCTCCGGCCTGACCCAGTCGTGGAACCTGGGCGTGTTCGGGTGCAAGGTACAGGCCAAGCGCAAGAACGCCGCAATCCTGCCGCGCACCACGGCGTTTCCGGCGCCGTTCGAGAAGTTCCTCGGCGGTGCGGCCGGCGCCGCCAACCTTCGCGTGTTGCCGGTGGTGATCGGCAAGGGCCAGTCGCCCGACGGCGTCTCGGACGTGCTGATGGTGATGGGCAGCGACGCGGCGGCGGGCGACGTGCCGCGTCAGATCATTTCTCTCGGTGCGAGCGCGGACATCCTGCGCCTCGACAACACGGTGCGCATCAAGGCACGAGACGTGGCGCTGGTCAGCAATCCCGACGTCGCCGACTGCCTGGTCGAGCAGGTCGACCCCGCCTTCGCCGATGCCGCGGCCAACGAACTGCTGACGCTGAAGGGCGACTACTACACAGCGGGCGCAGGAACCACCCTGTCCGACCTGGTGATCGGCGGCTCGGCGAATCTCACCATGCTGGGCAACATCGCGGACGCCGGCGGCAACATCCAGTTCACGCTGTTCGGGGTGAACAGCGACCGCACGCTGATGAGCCACGACCTGCTGCGGATCAACGGCAATGACGAGTCGCAGGCTCTCGCCGATGGCGTCATGGAGATGCACGCGATCTACGGCATCGACACGGACGAGAACGGAACGTTGGACGGCTGGGCCGCCCCCGATGCGACGGACTACGACCTGGCCGGCTTGATGGCCAATACGGGGAAGACACCCGAAGACCTTGCCAAGGCGGCAAAGAAGATCGCGGCCGTGCGTGTTGCGGTGATCCTGCGCAGCAGCATTGCCGAGAAGGATGACGTCAGCTTCGGCATTCCCGAGATCTTTGCCGACACGGACGTGGCCCGCGACGCGGTCGCGTTTCCGGCCGGAGACGGCCGGCGCAAGTACCGGTACCGCGTCGTCGAATTCACCGTCCCGCTGCGCAATATGCTGCTGCTGTCCAGATCATGATCCTTCGTCCTTCCCGGCATCCCCACCGCGCAGAGCAACGCGGCGTCGTGCTCCTGTTGTGCCTGATCGTGCTGGTGGTGCTTCTCGCCGGCGGCGTGGCCGTGGTGCGATCGATGAACACCTCACTGTCGAGCGCCGGCAACCTGGCGTTCAAGCGCGACCTGGTCAACCAGGGCGAACAGGCCGCGGCCAAGGTGCTGGCGCTGTTCGACAAAGACACCGGCGGTGCGCTCTCTGCCGACACGGCCAACCATGCCAGTGCGAAGGCGTTCAACTACAGCGCGAAGGAACTGCCGTCGAACGGGCGCGGCATCCCGACCGTGCTGCTCGGCAGCGACGATGCATTCAACGTGGTGGCGAGCACGGCGAACGACATCCAGGATGCCGCGCGCAAGGATCAGGTCCGCGTGCGCTACGTGATCGACCGCCTCTGCAACGACGTCGGCGTGCCGGGCAAGGCCAACTGCGTGTATGCGCCCGCGAGCAACGATGTGCGCGGCGGCAGCGTGCAGGAGTCCGGGCGCCCGGCGCCACCCAAGGCCGTCGTCTACCGGCTGAGCATCCGGGTGGATGGCCCACGCGACACGCAGGTGTTCCTGCAGACCTCTTTCCGAAATCCCGAATGACGCATCGCGCACTTGCCATGAACTCATCGTCCGCTCCTGTGCCTTGCCTGACCCGGGCCTTCGCCGCCGCTGCATGCCTGCTGGGCCTGGGCGGCGCCGTCCATGCAGCCAGCCTGGCGAACCAGCCGGTGTTCTCGACCTCGAACGTGCCCGGCAACCTGGCACTGGCACTGTCAGTGGAGTGGCCGACCGCCTCGCGCACGGCACACACGGCGAACTATTCCAGCGCCAGCACCTTCCTGGGCTATTTCGATCCCAACAAGTGCTACAGCTACGTCGCCGACACCACGCGCAACGAAACCAACACCGGCGACAAGAGCTACTTCAACCCGACGGGCGTCGCCACGGGGCGCAAGTGCAATGCGGTCACCGGCACCTGGAGCGGCAATTTCCTGAACTGGGCCGCGACCGCGACCATCGATCCGTTCCGATGGGCGATGACCGGCGGCCGACGCGTGGTGGACACGCCCAGCGAGACCATCCTCGAAAAAGGCTACCACTCGGGTCAGGGCCTCTTCCCCGACCGCACCTTGCCTGTGGCCGAGATCGCCGGCGCAACCCCCTTCATCTCCGCGACCAGCCTTTCCGTCGCAGTCAATGGCCTGGCCTATGCAATGCGCGTCACCACCACTGGCGGGGCGCTGAAGGGCGAGTACTACAAGAACGCCAACAAGGGCTTCTCCGGCAAGCCGACAGCAACTGTGGCCGAGGACACCGCCGACCACACGTGGGGCTCGAAAGAGCCGGTATCCGATGTGGGCGCGAACAACTTCACCGCGCGGTACACGGGCACCTTCACCGCGCCCACCGCCGGCACCTATACCTTCCGCGTCCGTGCGGACGACGGCGTGCGCCTGTGGATCTCGAACGTTCTCAAGATCGACAAGTGGATCGATCAGGGTGCGACCAACTACGACACGACGGTGACCCTGACCGCGGGGCAGAGCTTCGACGTCAAGATCGAGTACTACGAGAACAGTGGCGATGCAACGCTGCAGTTCTGGTGGAAGAAGCCAGGCGACGATGCCTTCAGCATCTTCACAAGCAATGTCAGCGCGGCGGGTTCCAAGGATTACACGATGCGCAACCGGGTGTGCGTGCCGACCGCTCCGGGTGGCGTGGAAAGCAATTGCAAGCAGTACGCATCCGGCTGGAAGCCCGAGGGCCTGATCCAGCAGTACGCGCGAAGGATGCGCTTCAGCGCCTTCGGCTACCTCAACGAAACCGGCAATGGGCGCGATGGCGCCGTGTTGCGGGCGCGTCAGAAATTCGTCGGTCCGACGAAGCCGGAGCCTGGGGTTCCGGACGTCACCAACCTGCTGAGGGAGTGGGACGAGAACGGGGTCTTCGTCCCCAACCCTGATTCCAAGGACGCCTCCGACACCAACGCCAACGGTGTGACGATCAGCGACAGCGGCGTGATCAACTACCTGAACAAGTTCGGCCAGCTGGTCCCGGGCAACTACAAGTCGAACGACCCGGTCAGCGAACTTTATTACGCCGCGCTGCGCTACTTCCGGAACCTGGGCAACGTGCCGGAGTGGAGCAACCTCAACACCACGGACAAAGCCACCACCGCCACGCGCCTCGACGGTTTTCCGGTCATCAAGAACTGGGACGATCCCATCCAGTATTCGTGCCAACGGAATTTCGTGCTGGGCATCGGTGACATCTACACCCACGGCGACAAGAACGTGCCGGGCAACACGAACCGGGCCGACGAGCCTGCCCTGCCGGACAAGGTAGAAAAGGACGCCTCCGTCAACGCAGTCACGGCGACCAACAAGGTGGGCCAATTGCAGGGCATGGGCGACAACCTCGGCACGCGAACGAACATCTCGAACAATTGCTGCAGCAACAATTCGGCGCGCATGGCCGGGCTCGCCTATGACGCCAACGCCAAGGACATCCGTCCTGACGTGGCCAATCAGCCCAACACGATCGGCAAGCAGACGGTCCAGACCTACTGGGTCGACGTGCTCGAGCAGGCATTCCAGGCGAACAACCAGTTCTATCTGGCCGCCAAGTTCGGCGGTCTCAAGATCCCCTCCGACCTGAAGGATTTCGATCCCTACACCTTCACGGGCCCCATCCCGCAGGCCTGGTGGGCGACCAGCACCGACATGCTCACCGACACGCGCGGCTCGGGCACGACCCAGCCACGGCCGGACAACTACTTCACGGCCGGGCGGCCCGACGCCATGGTGGACGGCCTGACCCGCGCCTTCGCCAGCATTGCCAACGCCATCAAGTCCTTCACCACCTCGTTCTCGCTGTCGGGCGCGCAGATCTCGTCGTCGGGTGCCGCGTCCTATGCGGCCCAATACGACTCCAACGGATGGACCGGCGTCGTGAGCGGCAGCCTGCTCACCTTTCCGAACGACGTTCCGACCACCACCGAGCGCTGGAACACCGCCAAGACGCTCGAGGATCAACTGACCGGCACCGGCTGGGACACCGCGCGCCAGGTGGTGACCTGGAACGGCACGGCCGGCGTGCCGTTCCGCGCCGGCAACGTCACATCGGCACAGCTGTCCGCGCTCGACACGCCCTGGGCCGCGGGGAACGACAGCACGGACTTCCTCAACTACCTGCGCGGAGACCGCAGCAAGGAACGAACCGCGACCGACGACACCAAGCCCTACCGCCGTCGTACGCTGCTGCTCGGCGACGTCGTGAACGCCAAGGTCACGCCCGTGGGCCCGCCCGCGGCCCCGCTCTCGAATACCGTGAATCCGGGATACGCCGCGTTCAAGAAAACCTACGTCAGCCGGCCGACCATGGTCTACGTGGGCGCAAATGACGGCATGCTGCACGCCTTCAACGGTGCCCTTGAAGGCACGAACGCCGGCAAGGAACAGTTCGCCTACGTGCCCAGCCCCCTGTTCTCGGGCCCGAGCAATCCGGCCACGCCGACCGTCGACGGGCTGCGCCAACTCGGCAATCCCGACTACGAGCACCGCTACTACGTCGACGCGACGCCCAGGGCCTTCGACATCGACTTCAACAGCGCGGGTGGCACCTTCACGACCACGGCGAGCGGCAGCGGTGCCGACTGGCGCACCCTGCTGATCGGCGGACTTGGCAAGGGCGGCAAGGGCTTCTACGCCATCGACATCACCGACCCCGCCAACATGCTGACCGAGGACACCGTCAAGACCAAGGTGCTCTGGGAGTTCACCGCGGCCACGGCAGGCGTCGGCAACACGCTGGGCTTCAGCTTCGGTACGCCGATCGTGCTGAAGACGAAGAAATACGGCTGGGTGGTGGTGCTCACCTCAGGCTACAACAACGGCGACGGCTTCGGCTACGTCTACTTCGTGAACCCGAGGACCGGTGCCTTGCTCGAGAAAGTGCAAACCGGCAATGCGTCGGACGGACTCGCACAGGCGACCGCCTACATCACCGACTTCACCGACGGCACCGCCGATGCCATCTATGCCGGCGACCTGAACGGGCAACTCTGGCGGTTCGACGTGACAGCCGCCAAAGGCAGCTCGGGCTACTACCCCGCGCCCCTGAAGCTCGCGACGCTGACCGACGCGAACACCAACGGCAATCCGCAGCCCATCACGACCCAGCCCTTGGTCGAGATCGATCCGAAGACCAAGAAGCGCTACGTCCTGCTCGGAACCGGCCAACTGCTCGATACCGTGGACATCAGCTCGACGGCCATGCAGAGCTTCTATGCGATCGTCGATGGCAATGCGGCGAGCTTCGCGACGGGTGGCACCTACCCCATCACGCGCAGCATGTTGACCGAGATCACCAAAGCCAACTTAGAAAAGACAACACCCGTCAGCTTCGGCGACACGCGCGGCTGGTTCCACGATCTCGGCAAAGACACGACCATCGCCTGGCGCATGGTGCTGAACCCGACTTCGTTCAACGGTGTGGTGCTGTTTTCGAGCCTGCTCACGACGGGCAATGCATGCAGCCCATCGGGTCAAAGCCGGATCTACGCAGTGAACTTCGGCTCGGGAATCACAGCGCTGGTGAACGGAGCGGCGTATTACAGCCATGGTTCGGCCATCATCGACCTTCAGATCTACAACCAAAACGGAAAAACCCGCGGCATGGGAGGCGACGTCAATGCCGAAAAACCTGACCCGAAGATCGATTTCGGCAAAGGGTCGTCGCTGCGCTTGTTGAATTGGCGGGAAGTGACGACTGTGGAGTAGGAAGCTGCAGCAAATTTGCGCGGATACGGATCTGCAGGAGAGGTACATATAAAAGCCGCCTTGCAGGCGGCTTTTGAGAAGAAGCTAAAGGCCATCAAAGGCCAGCAGAGCAGCCAGAGGGACGGTATTTTGCCAAGACGCTGGTCGTGCAAGACCATGAACCGTTCGCATCACGAGTCCAACGGAGCTGGTTTGAATTGGCCGCTGCTAGAGCCGCTGCTGCGTTGTTGCCAAACGTGGCGGTAATCGTTGTCGCGGCGACGAGCGGATTGGTGACCTGCGGGACACCTGTACCAGTCGGAATGGCGTTCCCTTGAGTGGTGCCCGTTACCAAGTTGGAACCAGTCGCTTGCGGGTCGCATTCTCCGGCAGCGATCCCCACGGCAGTCTTCCCTTCAAGGATGCAGGCTTCGATAGCGGTCTTCATTGCACCTGCCTCTGCCATCACGCGAGAGACTTGCGATTTCGCCACGTAGGTCTGGTATTGAGGAATTGCAATAGCCGCCAAAATCCCGATGATCGCCACCACGATCATCAATTCAATAAGGGTAAAACCCTTCTGCACATGACGTGCAATAGAAAGACGCTTCATTTATCACTCCCGATTGGTTTGCTAACCACCCCGGCACCGCGCCGAAGCTGCGATGCATTCCGCAGCATCTGTGCCACCCGCAATGCGGAGCGCTTTGCAAACAAACCAAGTGATAAATTTCCGATCCTTTACAAACAGCGACAACTTTGTTCAGCGCCAGCGACAAAGATGTCGCTCAAGCGGGCCTCGCCTCAAAGACTCAATACCCCACTCGCCTTCAACCACCGAATATCCCGCTGCCCCAGCCCTGCGAGCTGCCCGTTCAGCACCTGGATCTGGCTCATGATTTCTTCGGTCTCCGCCGGCTTGGTGTGGGTGATGTAGATCGGGTAGTGCTTGCCCGGATCGATGTGGGCCAGTTCTTCGGCGAGTGCCAGGGGCGACAGGTGCAGGCTGCGCTCGGCGAGTGCCTTTTCACGGTTGCTGAAGGCGGTTTCGATCACGAGCACGGCCACGTCGAGTGCATTGATGCGGTCCCAGAACGGGGGGTTGCGTTCGGTGTCGCCTGAGAAGACCCAATAGGCGCCGCCACCGGCGTGGCAGACGGCGAAGCCGCAGGCCGGCACGGTGTGCACGGCCGGTAGGACCTCGACATGCTTGGCGATGGCGCTGCCGACCGTCAGGCTCTGCCCGACGGCGATCTCGTGAAAACTGACGAAGGGCGCAGTAGTGCTCGGGATTCGCTCGAAATCGGGCCAGATGACGTTGTTGAACACATGGGCGCGAAGCGCCGCGATGGTGGCCGGCAGCGCATGCACGGACAGCGGCCGGTTGCGGCGTCCGCCGACGGCATCGAGCAGCAACGGCAGCGCGGCGATATGGTCGAGGTGGCAGTGGGTGAGCACCACGTCGTCGATGCGCGCCATTTCGTCGAGCGTGAGGTCGCCAACGCCTGTGCCGGCATCGACGAGCAAGTCGGTGTCGACCAGGAACGAGGTGGTGCGACAGTCTTTGGCAATGGCACCAGAGCAACCCAGCACGCGAACCTGCATTGTGGAAGACCCCCTGCTTCAGTGCGTGGTCATTTGCTTTCGAACCGGGTTGCACCATCCCACTCAGGGTCCTGGGGCCGCAACGCCATTGAGGCTAAACGCTGCGCGTAGAGCTGGTAAAGGACTTTTTTGGCATCCTCGGCGAGCAAAGGGTCGAGCAGGTTTCGGCCGGTCGCCCAGTCCTGGCTGCGGTAGGCGGCGAGCACCCCGGCCCAGCGCTGCAGTGTCTCGGACTGGAGGTGGTTCTCGTCCGATTCCTGCCCGGGCTCGAGCGCCAGCGGCGTGAAGACCGAGACCGGCTGCGCCCTGCCCCGGACGAGAACGCTGTCGAGTTCCTGCCAGACGAACCCGGGCGCCAATTCACGCGTGGCGCCGCTCGCGACGATCTCCACGCCGTAGTAAGCGCTCAGTCCTTCGAGGCGCGAGGCGAGGTTGACCGCGTCGCCCACCACGGTGTAGCTGCGGCGCGCCGCCGAACCCATGTCGCCCACGCTCATCACGCCGCTGTTGATGCCGATGCCCACGCTGATCTCGGGCCGCCCGTCGGCCAGATGGCTCCTGTTGAGTTCGCGCACGGCCTGCGCCATGTCGAGCGCGGCGCGCACGGCCAGGGTGGCATGGTCCGCCGTCTCGATGGGCGCGCCCCAGAACGCCATGACGCAGTCGCCCATGTATTTGTCGACGGTGCCGCGGTGGGTGCTGATGATGCTGGCAAGGCGGCTGAAATGCTTGTTGAGGAAGGCCTGCACATCGGCCGGCGGCATGTGCTCCGAGATGCGTGTGAATTCGCGCATGTCGCAGAACATCACGGTCATTTGCCTGCTTTGGGCGCGCATGCTGTAGCGCCCCGGCTTGACCAGCATCTCGTCGACCAGTTGCGGGGGCACGTAGGTGCCGAACAGCCGGACCAGACCGCGCCGCGCGCGGGCCTCGACGAAATAGCCCCACCCCATGTTGAGGACGAAGGCTGACGTCGCCATGACCAGCATCGAGGCCAACGGCAGCACAAGGCCGAAGCCGAGGTAGAGCCAGTTGTTGGCCCCCACGAGGACGGCGATGGTGCCGATACCGAGCAGCACGGCCCGCGGCGCCTGGAGCAGCGTGAGGCCCAGCGCGAGGATGAGTCCCGCGGCGATGATGTTGAGCACCTCGTAGCCTGTGGCGTAGTCGGGCACGGTGAGCAGGCGGCGGTCGAGCATGGCCGAGACGAGGTTGGCATGCACCTCGACGCCCGGGAACGCCGAACTCACGGGCGTGGCCCGCAGATCCTGCAGGCCAGGCGCCGTGGCCCCCACGAGCACGATGCGCCCCTGCAGTTCGCCGGGGGCGAGTTGTCCTTCCAGCACAGCGGCGGCTGGCACATAGCGGAATGATCCGCCCTGCGCGCCGCCGAGGCCCCGGTAGGGAACCTGCATACGAGCGGCGTCGTCCACGGGCACGCGCAGGTCGCCGACGATCAGCGAATGGAGCCGCGTCTCACCGGCCCCATCCACAAAGGCCGGCAGCACGGCCGGCGATCCGCTGGCGAGCCGGTAGACCGAGAGCCCGAAGGACTCGTAGTAGCCCGGCTGCCCGTGCTTTCCCTGGTAGCGGGCGATGAGCGGAACGGAACGAATGACGCCGTCGCTGGCCGCGTGATGGAGCGTGTTGAGAAAACCCGAGGCCGGGGCGGCGGCTGCCAACACGGGCAGGCTCGCGCCAAAGCCGTTCCAGCCGGTGGCGTAGCCGCTGCCGGGCGGGAACGCGCCGGCCTCGAGCAGCGGGGCCGCCGGCAAGGCCCCCTTCGCGGTCGGTGTTTCGGTGCGCGTGAAGTAGTAGCCGAGCGCCACGGGTTGGCCTTCGAGCGCCCTGGCGAAGACAAGGTCGTTGTCGAGCACGGGCGCGAGCCGCTCCACTTCGGCGCCGAGGGCTGGCACGTCCCGCAGCGGACCGCGGGCGATCTGGCGAAGCTGGTCCAGGCCAGAACTGCGGTCCGGCTCGATGAACATCACGTCGAATCCCACCACGGCGGCCTGCTGCCGCTGCATGAGTTCGGTGGTGAGCCGGGCGAGCGTGTCGCGCCCCCAGGGCCATTGGCCCTGCCGTGCAAGGCTGTCGTCGTCGACGTCCACGATCACGATACGCGGATCGAAGGTGCGCGGCATCGTGGCGCGCAGGCGGGTGTCGTAGATCAGACGGTCGAGGCGGTCGAGCGCGTTCAGGTGCCATGCGCCCATGGCATGGGTCAGCGCCACCAGCACGGGCAGCAGCGTGATGGCAATGCGCGGCCAGTGTCGCCCCAGCGCTTTCATCGCGTCAGACGCTCGCGAGGGCGTGCAGCAAGGCGAGGCCCGTCAGACCCGCACGAATTCCATGCGTGTCTCGCCGCTGAGCTCGAGCACGTCGCGCTCCTGCAGCGCCACGGCTTCGGTGCCAAGCGGCGCGCCGTTGAGCGTGACGGCGCCCATGACGCTGGCGGCCACATAGCCCTGCCGGCGGCGCGTGACCACCGCCACGGCCACGCCCGGCCGGCCGATGGTGGTGACCACCTTCTGCAGCGGGAGCTCCTGGCCGGGCTCGCTGCCCGAGAGCACGCGCAGCACTGGCGTGCCGAAACCGACCAAGGCACCGGCCTCCGTGGGCGCCGACGACAGCGAGATGGGCTCGGGGAAGCCGCTGCTGACGGACGCTTCGAGCGCTGCCCCTGCGTTTGCCGCCGGGTTGTTGCGCGCGCGGAAATGGATCCGGCAGCCACCGATGTCGATGACGTCGTTCTCCCGAAGCACCTGCTTCTGGACCACGTGTCCGTTGATATAGGTGCCGTTGGTGCTGTTGAGGTCTTCAATTTCGACTTCGCCGCCGCGCGTCATGTGGAGCAGCGCATGCTCGCCGCTGACAGCGGGATTGTCGATCACGATGTCGTTGTAGGCGCGCCGTCCGAGCGTGGTCCGATCCTTGGCGAGCGCCAATTGCCCGACGACCTCACCTTCGATCGCAATGATCATTTTCGGCATGGCCGAGTCCCCGATTGCATGATTTCCTGTGTCGACCGCAGGCCGGGGCGACGCGCCGTCGCCAAGCCTGCAACTATGCGGCTTCCGGCGCGTCGTTTTCTGTGCGCGCCCTGGCCAGGACAACAGCGATGTTGTCGCGGCCGCCATTGTCGTTTGCAACTGCAATCAAAAGCGAGGCCTTCTGCTGCAGCCCGATGTCCTGGGTCAAAAGCGTGAAAAGCTGCGCATCCGGAATCATCTCGCTGAGCCCGTCGGAGCAAAGCAGGTAGAGATCGTCGGGCCGGGCCGTGTGCTCGTGGGTCTCGAGCACCACCTGCGGCTCGACGCCGACGGCGCGCGTCACCAAGTTTCGGTGCGGGGAAACCAGGGCTTCCTCGGCGGTGATCGCCCCGGCGTCGAGCTGCTGCTGCCGCAGCGAATGGTCGCGCGTGAGCTGCTCGAGCTTGTTGTTGCGCAGCCGGTAGCAGCGTGAATCGCCGATGTGGCCGACCAGCACGCGCTGCGGCCTGAAGGCCGCCAGCACGAGTGTCGTGCCCATGCCCTGGAGATCGGCATTGCGGATGCCGGCGCCGAGGATCGCGGCATTCGCCTCGTCGGTGGCCGCTTGCAGCGCGCGGCGCACCACGCGCCCTGGAGCCTGCAACCCGCCCTGTGCGAACCAGCGCGCAAAGCTGGCCTGCACCAGGGACACGGCCATGGCGCTGGCGACCTCGCCGCCCTTGTAGCCGCCCATGCCATCGGCCAGCACCGCCAGGCCAAGCGCCGGGTCGACCAGCAGGTCGTCCTCGTTGTGGGTGCGCGCGAGGCCGACATCGGTCAGCGCCGCGAACTCCCAGTGAAGCGGGGGGCGTGCGGTAAAGAAGGACGCGCCGGCAGTCGCCATCTTGGTTCAGGCGCGCCGCAGCATGACGATGATCGAAAAGTGTTCCATGGGCCTGATCATGAGCGTACTGCCTTGCGCGATGGCCCCGCAGCGAAAAAAGCGCCCGCAGGTCATGCGGGCGCTTTTCTTTTGGCGTGGTTGCGCGAGGACGCGAAAGCTTAGATCTTCGCCTTGAGCAGCTTGGCCAGTTCCGAGAAGTTGCGGGTCACGGTGAAGCCGCACTCTTCCATGATGGCCAGCTTGGCTTCGGCCGTGTCGGCGCCGCCCGAGATCAGCGCGCCGGCGTGGCCCATGCGCTTGCCCGGAGGCGCCGTGACGCCGGCGATGAAGCCGACGACCGGCTTCTTCATGTTGTCCTTGCACCAGCGGGCCGCGTCGGCTTCGTCGGGGCCGCCGATCTCGCCGATCATGATGACGGCGTCGGTATCGGGATCGTCGTTAAAGGCCTGCATCACGTCGATGTGCTTCAGGCCATTGATCGGGTCGCCGCCGATACCGACTGCCGAGGATTGGCCGAGGCCGATTTCGGTGAGCTGTGCCACGGCTTCGTACGTGAGCGTGCCCGAACGCGAGACCACGCCGATGCGTCCCTTGCGGTGGATGTGGCCGGGCATGATGCCGATCTTGATTTCGTCGGGCGTGATGAGGCCGGGGCAGTTCGGGCCGAGCAGCAGCGTCTTCTTGCCGCCGGCGGCTTCTTTGGCCTTCATCCTGTTGCGCACTTCGAGCATGTCGCGAACCGGAATGCCTTCGGTGATGCAGATCGCCATGTCGAGGTCGGCCTCGACGGCTTCCCAGATGGCGGCGGCTGCGCCTGCCGGCGGCACGTAGATCACCGACACGGTGGCGCCGGTCTGCTGGGCGGCTTCCTTCACCGAACCGAAGATCGGGATGTTGAAGATCGACTCGCCGGCCTTCTTGGGGTTCACACCGGCCACGAAGGCGTTCTTGCCGTTCGCGTATTCCTGGCACTTCTCGGTGTGGAACTGGCCGGTCTTGCCGGTGATGCCTTGCGTGATGACTTTGGTGTCTTTGTTGATGTAGATCGACATGACTTGTTCCTTAGGCCTTCTTGACCGCTGCGACAACCTTCTGGGCCGCGTCCGCCATGGTGTCGGCGCTGATGATCGGCAGGCCCGAATCGGCCAGCAGCTTCTTGCCTTCGGCTTCGTTCGTGCCCTTCATGCGCACGACCAGCGGCACTTGCAGGTTCACGGCCTTGCAGGCTGCGATCACGCCGGTCGCGATGGTGTCGCACTTCATGATGCCGCCGAAGATGTTGACGAGGATGGCCTCGACGTTCTTGTTCTTCAGCATGATCTTGAAGGCTTCGGTGACCTTCTCGGGGGTGGCGCCGCCGCCCACGTCCAGGAAGTTGGCCGGCTCGCCGCCGAACAGCTTGATGGTGTCCATGGTGGCCATGGCCAGGCCCGCGCCGTTCACCAGGCAGCCGATGTTGCCGTCGAGGCTGATGTAGGCCAGGTCGAACTTCGAGGCCTCGACTTCGGCCGGGTCTTCTTCGTCGAGGTCGCGCAGAGCGACGATCTCGGGGTGGCGGAACAGCGCGTTGCTGTCGAAGTTGAACTTGGCGTCCAGCGCCATGACCTTGCCCTTGCTGTCACGGTTGAGCGGGTTGATCTCGACCAGCGAGGCGTCCGTCTCCATGTAACAGGCGTAGAGCTTCTTCAGGATGTCGACCGTCTGCGCGGTCGAATCGGCCGGCATGCCGATGCCGTCGGCGATTTCCTTGGCTTGCGCGTCGGTCAGGCCGTCCTTGGGATCGGCATACACCGTGATGATCTTCTCGGGGGTGGAATGGGCCACTTCCTCGATGTCCATGCCGCCTTCGCTCGAGGCGATGAACGCGACCTTCTGCGTCGCGCGGTCGGTCACGGCCGAGACGTAGTATTCCTTGTGGATGTCGGCGCCGTCTTCGATGTAGAGGCGGCGCACCTTCTGGCCTTCGGGGCCGGTCTGGTGCGTCTTGAGCTGCATGCCGAGGATCTCGCCGGCCAGCTTCTTGACGTCGTCGATCGACTTGGCCACCTTGACGCCGCCGCCCTTGCCGCGGCCGCCCGCGTGGATCTGGGCCTTGACGACCCACACCGGGCCCCCAAGCTTCTGGGCGGCCTCGACCGCCTCCTGAACCGTATAGGCCGGAATGCCGCGCGGCACCGGCACGCCGAACTTGGCAAGAATTTCCTTGCCTTGGTACTCGTGGATCTTCATGAGGGATGTCTCTCGGAAGGAGGGGGTTGAGAACGGGAGATCTGGCGTCTGAAGCTGTTTCTGCTCTGTTGCTCGCGGGCGACGGCAGCCTGGCGGCTGGGGGCGGCGAACAACCGCGGACTGTATCATGGTGCGCCGCACCAATACTCGACGCGCGGTTGCGGTCAATACGTACACATCGGGCACCCCATCATGGCCAAGGTTTTCATCGACGGCGAAGCCGGTACCACCGGCTTGCAAATTCGCGAGCGGCTCCAGACGATGCCGCAGATCGAACTCGTGAGCATTGCGCCCGAGCTGCGAAAAGACGTCAACGCCAAGCGCGAGCTCATGGCCGGTGTCGATCTCGTGGTGCTGTGTCTGCACGACGATGCGGCCCGCGAGTCGGTCGCGCTGATCGACCAGCTGCCCGGCAAGAAGCCCAAGATCATCGACGCCTCCACCGCGCACCGCGTGGCGCCCGGCTGGGTGTTCGGCTTCCCCGAACTCGTCGCCGGCCATTGGCAGGCCGTGGCCGCGGCCGACCGCGTCGGCAATCCTGGCTGCTACGCCACCGGTGCCATCGCGATCGTGCGTCCGCTGGTCGACGCGGGCCTGCTGCCGGCCGACTTCCCGATCTCGCTGCCCTCGGTCAGCGGCTATTCGGGCGGCGGCCGCACCATGATCGAGGCCTACGAGAAGGGCGAGGCGGCGCTGTTCGAAACCTATGCGCTCGGCCTCAAGCACAAGCACATCCCCGAGATCATGACGTACACCGGCCTCACCCGCCGGCCCGTCTTCATCCCCTCGGTCGGCAACTTCAAGCAGGGCATGCTCGTGCAGCTGCCGCTGCACCTCGACCTGCTGCCCGGCAAGCCCAAGGCCGGCGACCTGCACGAGGCCCTGGCCGCGCACTATGCAAAGAGCAACACGCCTGAGCAATTCGTCAAGGTGCTGCCGCCCACCGAGGACGGCAAGCTCGACGCGCTGGCGCTCAACGACACCAACCAGCTCGAGCTGCGCGTGTTCCCCAACGAAGACCACCACCACGCCGTGGTGATCGCGCGGCTCGACAACCTCGGCAAGGGCGCGAGCGGCGCCGCGGTGCAGAACCTCAAGCTGATGCTGGCGCTCTGAGCGCCGCTCAGACGCCCAACAGCGAACCGCGCGTCAGGCCGCTTCGAGCAGCTGGCGCAGCGACTGCAGGTCGCGCGCGATCCAGTCGGCGTCGCGCTCGAACGCGGCATCGTCCATGTGCGGCTGCCGCAGCAGCGTGAACTGCAGCTCGCACACGCCCGGCGCCACGCTGATCACGCGAAACGGCAGGTAGACCTCGGGCACGCCTTCGGGCGCCACCCAATGGTCGAGCACGCCGAAGTCGTTGGCGGGCGCAAAGCGCATGCGGACCTCGCCGCTTTCTGGCGTGCTCACCGTCCAGTGATCGCCCTGCGGCACCAGCGCGCTTTGGGCCAGGCCGCTGGCCCAGTCGGGCAGCCGCGCCGGATCGGCGGCGAGTGCATAGGCGCGGCGCCAGTCGCAGGTCACGCGCTGCGTGACGACGCGCGATGGCGCGCCGTGGGTTTCGTCATTCGTCGTCTGTGGGTTCATCGAAATCGCTCCTGAGGACCTTGGCCACCACCGCACCCGAGAAACCGCGCGCGAGCAGGAACCGCGTTTGCTTCGCCCGCTCCTTCGCATCGGCAGGCGGCGCATCGAAACGGCGGCGCCACAGCGCGGTGGCGCGTTCGACTTCGGTGTCCTGCAAGCTTGCCACCGCCTGGGCGATGGCTTCGGGCGCGATGCCCTTGGCTTGCAGCTCCTGCCGCACCTTCAATGCGCCCGAGCGCGCGGCACGCTGGTGCAGCACCGAAGCCACCACCCGCGGCTCGCTGATGAAGTCCTTGGCGGCGAGTTCATCGAGCGCGCGGGCCAGCGTGCCGGGCTCTTCCTCGTGCTTTGCCAGCTTGCGTTCGAGTTCCGCGCGCGAATGCTCGCGCTGGCTCAGGAGCCGCAGCGCCCGGCCTTTGAGGGAAGGAGCACCAAAAGCCATGCGTCTCTTTCGCGTGCACGGCCTGCAACGGCCGTGCACCCTCGCCTTACTCGCCCTTGTCGGCCTTGGCCGCCTTCGCAGGCTTCTCGGCCTTTTCGGGCGGCAGCGCGTCGGCATCGGCCGCCAGCAGCGGAATGCCCAGCGACTCTCGCACCTTGTTCTCGATCTCGCGCGACAGCTCGGGGTTCTCGCGCAGGAACTCGCGCGCGTTGTCTCGGCCCTGGCCGATCTTCTCGCCGTTGTAGGCGTACCAGGCGCCCGACTTGTCGAGAATCTTGGCTGTGACGCCCATGTCGATGATCTCGCCCTCGCGGCTGATGCCCTCGCCGAACAGGATGTCGAACTCGGCCGTCTTGAAGGGCGGCGACACCTTGTTCTTCACCACCTTGACCTTGGTTTCGTTGCCGATGGCCTCGTCGCCCTTCTTGATGGTGCCGATGCGGCGGATGTCGAGGCGCACCGAGGCGTAGAACTTCAGCGCATTGCCGCCGGTGGTGGTTTCGGGCGAGCCGAACATCACGCCGATCTTCATGCGGATCTGGTTGATGAAGATGACCATGCAGTTGGTCTTCTTGATCGTGGCGGTGAGCTTGCGCAGCGCCTGGCTCATCAGGCGAGCCTGCAGGCCGGGCAGGGAATCACCCATTTCGCCTTCGATTTCGGCCTTGGGCGTGAGCGCGGCGACCGAGTCGATCACGATCAGGTCGACCGCGCCCGAACGCACCAGCGAATCGACGATCTCGAGCGCCTGCTCACCGGTGTCGGGCTGGCTGATCAGCAGGTCGGACAGGTTCACGCCGAGCTTCTGGGCGTATTGCACGTCGAGCGCGTGCTCGGCATCGACGAAGGCGCAGGTGCCGGCCTGCTTCTGCATGGAGGCGATGACCTGCAGCGTGAGCGTGGTCTTGCCCGACGATTCCGGGCCGTAGATCTCGATCACGCGGCCGCGCGGCAGGCCGCCGACGCCCAGGGCGATGTCCAGGCCCAGCGAGCCGGTGGAGACCACCTGGATGTCTTCGAGCGCTTCGCCTTCGCCGAGCCGCATGATCGTGCCCTTGCCGAACTGCTTTTCGATCTGCGCCAGCGCGGCCTGCAGGGCCTTGGCCTTTTCACTGTTGGCGACCGAGATGCTTGCGCCCTTGACGACTGTGTCCATGTGGAAACTCCTGAAAAATCAATGACTTGTGTGCGACTGCCAGCGCTCTGCTTTTAACCACAGGCTGGATGCTTGAACAGTAGTGTAGGGCTTGGTGAATTCGAGTAAACCCATTTTTTGGTCAGTTTGCTTTACCATTTGCCCGTGGCCGACATTGCATTCCCCCCCGACCCCGACGCATGGCGACAGACCCATTTGGGCCGCCTGCTGGGCCACGCCATGCGGCGATTCGACGCGCGCGTGCTCGAACTCATGGCGCACGACGTCGAGGTGCCGCTGGCGCTCTCGAACCTCGCGGCGCGCGCGCAGGTGAGTGCCGCACACATCCACATCACCCGGCACCTGGCGCGCGAGGGTTCACGCCTCACCGACCTGGCCGACCGCGCGGGCATGACCAAGCAGGCCATGGGCGCCCTGGTGGACCAGTGCGAGGCCTGGGGACTGGTCACGCGCGGGCCCGATCCGCTCGACGCGCGGGCGCGTCGCGTGCGCTTCACCGCCGACGGGCTGGCCTGGCTCGACGCCTTCCGCAGTGCCGTGACGCAGGCCGAACGCGAGTTCCGCGACAGCGTCGGCCATGACGTCGCCACCGTGGTAACCATCGGTCTCGAAGCCTACACAGCGGGCTAGACTCGGCCGGAGACATACAAATGTGAAGGGCGCCAGCGCGGCGCCCGAACCGGCCGGAGGTGGCGCATGCGGATTCTGATTGCGGAGGATGACCAGGTGCTGGCCGACGCCCTGCTGCGCAGCCTGCGCACCTCCGGCGCGGCGGTCGACCACGTGGCGAACGGCTCGCAGGCCGATACCGCGCTCATGACGCACAACGAGTTCGACCTGCTGATCCTCGACCTCGGCCTGCCGAGCCTGCACGGCATCGAGATCCTCAAGCGCCTGCGCGCACGCGGTTCGCAATTGCCGGTGCTGGTGCTCACCGCGGCCGACAGCGTGGAGGAGCGCGTCAAGGGCCTGGACCACGGCGCCGACGACTACATGGCCAAGCCGTTCAGTCTGCAGGAGCTCGAGGCGCGCGTGCGGGCGCTCACGCGGCGCGGCATGGGCGCCACCAGCAACACCATCCGCCACGGCCCGCTGGTCTACGACCAGGCCGGCCGCGTCGCCACCATCGAAGGCAAGATGGTCGAACTCTCGGCGCGCGAACTCGGCCTGCTCGAGGTGCTGTTGCAGCGCGCCGGGCGCCTGGTCAGCAAGGACCAGTTGGTGGAGCGCCTCTGCGAATGGGGCGAGGAAGTGAGCCTCAACGCGATCGAGGTCTACATCCACCGGCTGCGCAAGAAGATCGAGAAGGGGCCGGTGCGCATCGCGACCGTGCGCGGACTGGGCTACTGTCTGGAGAAGATCCAAGGTTGATGCCCTGGATCTTCTGCGGCCTCACCGCTGTTTGCGCAGGGCGGCCCAGAACATGCCCCCCTTCCGATTTCGAGCCAGGAACACGATGTTTCGATAGTAGCCGTTGATGTCATAGAAGCCAGCGGCAGAAAATGCAATAGCAGCCGGACCCTGATAGGCGGAGTCCGTTATCAGCAGGCATTTCTCGCTGTCGCTGTTGCTGGCATCCACCGCATTCATGGTAAAGCCATACATGTTCTTGGCCGTGCCGGGCTGCGCCTGCGTGATCGCGCCCGAGATACGGCAGACGCCAATCTGCTCGCCCGCTGTCTCTCCCGTGAAAGCGCCTTGCGCGCCGACATCGATAGAAATGCTGAGAGACTCGTTCTTGTCCAAACTGGACCAACGACCAAGGACACTTTCCTGCGAAACGGCCAATGCGTTGCTGACCTCGTATTCGAAGGGCCCGAATGGGCGAGAGGCGGAAGTCCCTCGAACATGGTTGCCCGTCATGGATTTCTGCGGCTCGAATGTGCCGGAACCCGTTACCGACTCAGTCGGCAAAGAGTACGGCCAGTACTCAGTATCTGCATTGAAAGACCAGTTCAGGCGATCGACCGCGATCGACCCCCACAAGATTCCGCTCGGAAACTTCGTCGCGATGCTGCCGTCTCCACCCAGGAACACGATTTCGGTCGTCGAATAGTAGAGGCCTTCGCTGCCATTGCCCGCCGCAGCAGTCGAACCCGGTTGCGGTGCCGCCAACGAAGGCAGCGGCTCGCTGCCAGGAAACGGCTCCTGGTCTGGACGAGGTGCGGGAGCCGGTGCAGGCGCAGAAGCCACTGGAAACACCGGTAGTCCGCCGCCGCCACCGCTGCCTCCACCGCCGCAGCCGGTCAATGCGATGCCCAGCGCCAAGGTCGTGGCCGCCCAAACCGGTTTGGGGCACCCGCGCGGCAAATAATCTCTCATGGAAACCTCCTGAATATTGTTCGAATCGCAGAAACTGCCCGGCGAGACTACAACCGGGCGGCGCGCGGATTGCGCCAGGAACTCCCTCGCATTCGCACTACGTCACGCTTTCGATTCTTTTAGTTGCAGGGCTTCCGCTTGAAACTCTTCCAGCGCGCACAGCGCTCCCTCTTCGGCGAGATCCTCGACTGGATGCTCACGCCGTTGCTGCTGCTGGTGCCGGTGAGCATCGGCGTGACCTGGCTCGTGGCGCAGGGCATCGCGAATGCGCCGTTCGACCGGGCGCTCGAATACAACGTGCAGACGCTGGCGCGGCTCGCCACGGTGCAGCAGGGCCAGACGGCGTTCGTGCTGCCGCAGGCCGCGCGCGAGATCCTGCGTGCCGACGGTGCGGACCGCGTCTACTACCAGGTCCTCGACAACCGCGGCAAGCTGCTGAGCGGCGAAGCCGACGTGCCGCACCCCAGCTTCGACGAGCCGCCGGTCGTGGGCGTGGTGATGCTGAGCAATGGCGAGATGCGCGGCCGACAGGTTCGCGTGGCCTCGCTCTGGCTGGCCAGCAACGACGATGCGGCGCCTGCGCTGCTGCAGGTGGCCGAGACGCGCGAGAAGCAGTCGATCCTCGCGACCGAGATCATCAAGGGCGTGCTGCTGCCGCAGTTCGCGATCATGCCGCTGGCGGTGCTGCTGATCTGGCTGGCACTGGTGCGCGGCATCAAGCCGCTGTCGGTGGTGGAGGCGCGCATCCGCGAGCGCCGCCCCGGCGACCTGAGCCCGCTCGACGAATCGTCGGTGCCGCTCGAGGTGGTGCCGCTGGTCTCCTCGGTGAACGAGCTGCTCGACAAGCTAAACGACTCGATCCACACGCAGAAGCGCTTCCTCGCCGACGCGGCGCACCAGCTCAAGACGCCGCTCGCGGGCCTGCGCATGCAGGCCGACCTGGCGCAGCGCGAAGGCGCCAACGCGGACGAGCTCAAGCAGTCGCTCAAGCAGATCGGCCGCGCGAGCGTGCGCGCCACCCACACGGTGAACCAGCTGCTCTCGCTCGCACGCGCCGAGAGCACCGGTGCGGGCACCGCGCGCCAGCCCTGCGATCTCGCACGGCTCATGATCGAGGTGGTGCGCGAGGCGGTGCCGCGCGCCATCGAGAAACGCGTCGACCTGGGCTACGACGGGGCTCAGCCAGGCGCGCCGGGTGTGGTGGTCGAAGGCAATCCGACGCTGCTGAAGGAACTGGCGCGCAACCTGCTCGACAACGCGATCAACTACACGCCCTCCACCGCCGAGCGCCCGGGCGTCATCACCGCGCGGGTGCTGGCCGATCCCTTCGGCCAGGTGGTGCTGCTGCAGGTGGAGGACAACGGGCCCGGCATCGCCGAGGCCGATCGGGAGCTCGTGTTCGAACCCTTCTACCGCGTGCTCGGCAACGAAGCCGACGGCTCGGGGCTGGGCCTGCCGATCGTGCGCGAGATTGCCAACCTGCACCATGCGCAGGTGAAGCTCGAGGATGCGCACCCCGAGCGGCAGCCGCCGGGCGCGCGCTTCACGGTGCGCTTCGAGGGCGAGGCAGCGGCGCCCTGACCGACCAGCAGCGCCGTCAGGGGGCGGCGCTGCCGCCGTCCTTGCGGATCTGGAGCCACTCGGGATGGACCTGGCGCGCAAGGCGGTGCGGTTCGCGCTCGTCCAGGCTCGCGGGCGCCATGCCGAAACCCGCGAGGTCGCCGCGCGACCAGAGCCAGTAGCCCACGTTGGCGAGCACCAGGACGACGAGGACGAGACGCAGCTTCATGGCGAACGCCCGTTAGTCAGAAGGCCATGCCGCGCGGTCGCACGCTGACCTCGTCGCTCGAGATCATCTGCAGCCCCTCGGCGGTGCGCACCTGCAGTTCGCCGCCCCAGGCCACGCCCTCGCACAGGCCGGCCGTGCCGTCGCTGAGGTGGACCTCGCGCCCGCGCAGCGCATCGCGTGCGGCAAAACGCTCGGCAAAGGGCGCGAAGCCGCGCGCTTCGAAGTCCTGCACGCTGCGCACCAGGGGCGCGGCCAGCTCGGCCAGCACTTCGGGCGCGCGGGCCTCGGGGCGCCACTGGCGCAGCCACGCGGGCGGCGTGCGCATGCCGTCGCCATCGCGCGGACCGATGTTGATGCCGATGCCGATCACGACGTAGCGCGGCGGTGCCGGCACGGCGGCCTGCACGCCTTGCGGCATGGCGGTTTCGATCAGAATGCCGACGAGCTTGCGGTCGTCGACCCACAGGTCGTTGGGCCACTTGAGCGCGACCTTCGCCTCACCCGAGGGATCGAGGCTCTCGGCCACGCTCACGCCGACGGCGAGCGACAGCCCCGACCAGTCGCGCGGTGCGAGCGGCAGGCCCAGCGAGAACATCAGCGACGAGGGGCCGGCGCTCTCGCCCTGCGGCTGCGCGCTGTGCCAGGGCCGCCCGAGGCGGCCGCGCCCCGCGGTCTGGTGCTCGGCCACGAGCAGCACGGGCTCGGTGCGGCCGGCGCGCGCGCGGCGCATCAGTTCGGCATTGGTCGAGTCGATCTCGGCCGCGATCTCGACCGCAAAGCCCGGCAGCAGCGGCGCCACGGCGGCGGCGATGCGGTCTTCGAACCAGGCGGCCGTGGTGGTCATGCGCTCAGTCTTTCCTGGCCTTGCCGGACTTCTTTTTTTCCGCTTTCTTGTCCGCCTTCTTTTCGGCTTTTTCGTCAGCCTTTTTCTCGGCTTTCTTCTCGGCCTTCTTGGCTTTTTTCTTCTTCTTCTTCTTTTTTTTCTTTTCCTCGTCTTCGTCCTTCGGCGTCAGCAGCGTGCCGCGGCAATTCTCCGCACCGCACCAGCACGGAAATTCGGACAGCAGCTTCGGCGTATAGGGCTCGTCGATGATCAGGCCGTAGTCGTAGTTGAGCTCTTCTCCTGCAGCGATGTTGCGCAGCGCCTTGATATAAACGCGCCCATCGACCTCGTCGGCCTCGCAGTTCGGATCGCACGAATGATTGATCCAGCGCGCGGCGTTGCCGTCGACGTTGCCGTCGATCACGCGGCCGTCGTCGATGTGGAAATAGAAGGTGTGGTTCGGCTGGGCGGGGTCGTGCGGATGGCGGCGCAGCGCCTCTTTCCAGCTGATGACCTCGCCCTTGTATTCGATCAACTTCTCGCCTTCCGCGATGTCCTGGACGGCGAAGACGCCGTTGCCATGGACGGACGAGCGCCGCGTCTGGATGCGGCGGCCGCCGGAAAGTGTGGATTTGGAAGGCATCGCCGAAGTCTGTTAGGTTGAATATGCACACATGCGCGTGTGCGCGTGCGCACGCGGGAAGCCGCAGATTGTATGTGGCCCCCACGCTCCGCACTCCGTGTCGTCGCTGCCCCCCGAGAGGGCCGCAGGCCGCCTTGAGGCGGCTCGGCGGCGGCCTGGGAACTGTTTTTTAGGAAATGTTGATGAAGACGTTGGTAATCGCAGAAAAGCCGTCGGTGGCGCAGGACATCGTCCGTGCGCTGACGCCGGTCGCCGGCAAGTTCGAGAAACACGACGAGCATTTCGAGAGCGAAAGCTACGTCGTGACCAGCGCCGTCGGTCACCTGGTCGAAATCCAGGCGCCCGAGGAATTCGACGTGAAGCGCGGCAAGTGGAGCTTCGCGAACCTGCCGGTGATTCCGCCGCATTTCGACCTGAAGCCGGTCGACAAGACGAAGACGCGCCTGAACGCCGTGGTCAAGCAGGCCAAGCGCAAGGACGTGACGCAGCTCATCAATGCCTGCGACGCGGGCCGCGAGGGCGAGCTGATCTTCCGCTTGATCGAGCAGTACGCGGGCGGCAAGACCGGCCTCAACAAGCCCGTCAAGCGGCTGTGGCTGCAATCGATGACGCCGCAGGCCATCCGCGACGGCTTCGATGCGCTGCGCACCGAAAAGCAGATGCAGGGCCTGGCCGACGCCGCGCGATCGCGCTCCGAAGCCGACTGGCTCGTGGGCATCAACGGCACGCGCGCCATGACCGCGTTCAATTCGCGCGACGGCGGCTTCTTTCTGACTACCGTGGGCCGCGTGCAGACGCCCACGCTGTCGGTGGTGGTCGAGCGCGAGGAAAAGATCCGCAAGTTCGTGAGCCGCGACTACTGGGAAATCCACGGCGTGTTCCAGGCCGAGGCCGGCCAGTACCCCGGCAAGTGGTTCGACGCCAACTTCAAGAAGCCGCCGCCGGGCCCCGACGGCGCGGCCGACGCCGAGATCCGCGCCGACCGCGTGTGGAGCGAGCGCGAAGCGCGCGAGATCGCCGATGCGGCGCGCGGCAAGCCCGCCACCGTCACCGAGGAGAGCAAGCCCACCACGCAGGCCTCGCCCATGCTGTTCGACCTGACCTCGCTGCAGCGCGAGGCCAACGGCCGCTTCGGCTTCTCGGCCAAGACCACGCTGGCGCTGGCGCAGAGCCTGTACGAGCGCCACAAGGCGCTGACCTATCCGCGGACCGATTCGCGCGCGCTGCCCGAGGACTACCTGCCGGTCGTCAAGGACACGATGAGGATGCTCGCCACCAGCGGCATGAAGCACCTCGCGCCGTTCGCGCAGCAGGCCGTCGACGGCAGCTACGTGAAACCCAACAAGCGCATCTTCGACAACGCCAAGGTGTCGGACCACTTCGCGATCATTCCGACGCTGCAGGCACCGAGCGGCCTGTCCGACGCCGAGCAGAAGCTGTACGACTTCGTGGTGCGCCGCTTCATGTCGGTGTTCTTCCCGAGCGCCGAATTCCAGGTGACCACCCGTATCAGCACGGTCGAAGCGGGCGGCAAGAAGTACCCGTTCCGTAGCGACGGCAAGGTGCTGGTCAAGCCGGGCTGGCTCGCGATCTGGGGCAAGGAAGCGGTCAACGACGACGACGAGAAGGACGGCAAGAACCTCGTCGTGGTGAAACCGGGCGAAACTGTGCAGACCGAGTCCGCCGACCTCAAGGCGCTCAAGACCCGGCCGCCGGCACGCTACTCGGAAGCCACGCTGCTGGGCGCGATGGAAGGCGCCGGCAAGACCATCGACGACGACGAATTGCGCGAGGCGATGCAGGAAAAAGGCCTGGGCACGCCAGCCACCCGCGCCGCCACCATCGAAGGCCTGATCGCCGAGAAATACATGCTGCGCGAGGGCCGCGAGCTGATCCCGACGGCCAAGGCCTTCCAGCTGATGACGCTGCTGCGCGGCCTGGGCGTGGAAGAACTCTCCAAGGCCGAGCTCACGGGCGAGTGGGAATACAAGCTCGCGCAAATGGAGAAGGGCGCGCTCAGCCGCGATGCCTTCATGCGCGAGATCGCCAGCATGACGGAGCACATCGTCAAGAAGGCCAAGGAGTACGACCGCGACACCGTACCGGGCGACTACGCCACGCTTGCCACGCCCTGCCCCAACTGCGCCGGCGTGGTGAAGGAGAACTACCGCCGCTACAGCTGCACCGGCAAGGCGGGCCAGGAGCCCTGCGGCTTCTCGTTCGGCAAGTCGCCGGCGGGGCGCACCTTCGAGGTGGCCGAGGCCGAGGCGCTGCTGCGCGACAAACACATCGGCCCGCTCGAGGGCTTCCGCTCCAAGGCCGGCTGGCCGTTCACCTCCGAGATCATCCTGAAGTACGACGGGGAGGAAGCCAAGAACTGGAAGCTCGAGTTCGACTTCGGCGACGACAAGAACGGCGACACCGGCGAGATCATCGATTTCAGCGCGCAGGACACGCTGGGCCCCTGCCCCATCTGCGGCGCGCCGGTGTTCGAGCACGGCAGCAACTACGTCTGCGAGAAGTCGGTGCCCACCAACGCGCAGCCGACGCCGAGCTGCACCTTCAAGACCGGCAAGATCATCCTGCAACAGCCGGTGGAGCGCGCGCAGATGGAAAAGCTGCTCGCCACGGGCAAGACCGACCTGCTCGACAAGTTCGTGAGCATGCGCACGCGCCGCGCCTTCAAGGCCTTCCTGACCTGGAACGCCGAGGAAGGCAAGGTGACCTTCGAATTCGCACCGCGCGAAGGGGGCAGCAAATTCCCGCCGCGCAAGACCTTCGGCAAGGCTGCGCCCGCGGCCAAGAAGACCGCCGCGGCCAAGAAGACGGCGGCTGGCAAGACCCCGGCGGCAAAGAAGGCGCCGGCCGCAAAGAAGGCGGCTACGCCGCGCAAGCCCGGCGCGGGCCTGAAGCCCAGCGAATCGCTGGCCGCGGTGATCGGCGCCGAACCGGTGGCGCGCACCGAGGTCATCAAGAAGCTCTGGGACTACATCAAGGCCAACGGCCTGCAGGATGCCAACAACAAGCGCGCGATCAACGCCGACGCCAAGCTCAAACCGGTGTTCGGCAAGGACCAGGTGACGATGTTCGAGCTCGCCGGCATCGTGGGCAAGCACCTGTCGGCGCCATGATGGCCATGCAGCGCAGACATTTCACCCTCGCGCTCGCTGCGGCCTGCACGTTCGCCGCCGGTGCGGCCCAGGCCGCCGCCTGGCCCGACAAGCCCGTCAAGCTGGTGGTGCCCTTCCCGCCCGGGCAGGCTACCGACATCTTCGCGCGCGCGCTCGCCGAGCAGCTCGGCAAGCGGCTGGGCCAGCCGGTCATCGTCGACAACAAGGCCGGCGCGGGCAGCAACATCGGCACCGACTTCGTGGTGCGCTCGCCGGCCGACGGCTACACGCTGGTGGTGGCGGGCAGCGCCATGGCGGTCAATCAGACGCTCTACGCCAAGCCAGGCTTCGATCCGCGCAAGGACCTCGTGGGCATCTCGCTGATCGCCACGGTGCCGCTGGTGTTCCTGGCCACGCCCGAGAGCGGCATCCGCAGCATGGCCGACCTCACCGCGCGCGCGAAGGCCGAGCCAGGCAAGCTCAGCTATGCGAGCGCGGGCATCGGCGGCACGCAGCATCTGTCGGGCGAGATGTTCAAGTCGGCGGCGCGCGTGTTCATGACCCACATCCCCTACCGCGGCAGCGGTCCGGCGCAGGCGGACTTCCTCGGCAACCAGGTGCCGCTGATGGTCGACTCGGTCACGGCGGCGCTGCCGCACATCAAGTCGGGCAAGGCGGTGGCGCTGGCGGTCACCTCGGCCAAGCGCTCGTCGCAGTTGCCCGACGTGCCCACGGTGCGCGAGAGCGGCGTGGCGGGCACGAAGGACTTCGAGGCCGTGGGCTGGCTCGGGCTGATGGCGCCGCGCGGCACGCCGGCCGACATCACGGCGCGGCTGAACCAGGAAGTGACCGAGATCCTCAAGACCGAGCAGATGGCGCGCTTCATCCGCGATCGCGGCTCCGAGCCTGCACCGACCACGGGCGCCGAGTTCGACCGCTTCGTGGCGAGCGAGATCGGCCGCTGGGGCGCGGCGGTCAAGGCTTCGGGCGCCAAGCCCGAGTAGCCGGCTCAGCCGGCGGGTTCCGCCTGCCGGTCCACGTCCGCCAGCAGCCAGCGCCGGAAATGGTCGAGCGTGGCGAGCTGGCCGCGCCCTTCGGGGTAGCAGAACCAATAGCCTTCGGCGCCGCGGTAGCCGCCTTCGGGCAGCGGCTCGTCGACCAGGCCGGCAGCGATGTCGTCCTGCACCAGGCAGCGCGGCACCAGTGCCACGCCCATGCCCACCATCACGGCGCGGATCATGGTCTGGAACTGGTCGAACTGCGGGCCGGCCAGCGGATCGAGCCCGTGCACGCCGTGCGCCTCGCTCCATTGCAGCCACGACTGCGGCACCGTCACATGGCGCAGCAGCGTGCAGCGCGCCACGTCCTGCGGCGTGCGGATGCGCACTTCGGCCAGTTCCGCGCGCGGCGCAATCAGCGCCACATCCTGCCCCGCGAGGTAGTGCGAGCGGGCACCGGGCCAGTGGCCGTCGCCGAACAGGATCGCGCAGTCGAGTTCGGGCCGCTCGAAGTCGTAGCCATGCACGAAAGGCACGAAGTGCAGCGTGATCTGCGGATGGCGGCGCTGGAAGTCGGGCAGGCGCGGAATCAGCCATTTGGCGCCGAAGGTCGGCAGCGTCGAGAGATGCAGCGCCCCGCCACCGTCGCCGCTGGTGATGAGTTCGAGCGTGGCCGCCTCGAGCTGGGCGAGCACCGCGCGCACCGCCTTCTCGTAGCGCTCGCCCGCGGGGGTGAGCGCCAGCCGCTTGCGCGCGCGCTCGAACAGCGGCACGCCGATCCAGCGCTCGAGTTCCTGCACCTGCTTGCTGACGGCGCCCTGCGTGAGGTGCAGCGCCTCCGCCGCGCGTGACACGCTGCCGAAGCGCACCACCGTCGAGAAAGCGCGCAGCAGGTTCAGCGGTGGGTTCAGGCGGCGCAGCGACATGGTGGAAGGATGCCCATCAAAACATTCCAGATCAGAATATTAACTGGTCTATCCTTTGCTTGATGTGAAGGGCAACTTCTTGCCTTTTCACCCTCGCCTCATTGGAAGATTCCCCATGCAACGTCGTTATTTTCTCTCCGCACTGGCCGCTGCTTCGGTCGTTCCTGGAATGTCTTTGGCCCAAGGCCGGCCGATTCGGCTGATCGTGCCCTTCCCGCCCGGCGGCGCCACCGACATCACCGCGCGCGTGCTCTCCGAGCCGCTCGCCAAGATCCTGCAGCAGCCGGTGGTCATCGACAACCGCGCCGGCGCGGGCGGCTCCATCGGCATGGCCGAGGTGGCCCGGTCCGCACCCGATGGCCTCGCCTTCGGCGTGGCCACGCTGTCCACGCATGGCGTGAACCCGGCCGTCTACCAGAAGCTGCCCTATGACCCGGTCAAGGGCTTCGTGGCCGTGACCGAGCTGGTCAAGGCACCGGGCGTGGTCGTCATCAATCCGCAGGTGCTGCCGGTGAAGAGCTTCGCGGAACTCGTGGCGTACCTGAAGGCCAACCCCGGCAAGGTGTCGTACGCCTCGCCGGGCAACGGCACCATCGGCCACATGTGGGGCGAACTCTTCAAGAGCAGTACCGGAACCTCGATGGTGCACATCCCCTACCGCGGTGCAGGCCCGGCGATCAACGACGTGCTCGCGGGCCAGGTGCCGGTGTACTTCGACCAGGTCGCCTCCTCGCTGCCGCACGTGAAGGCGGGCAAGCTGGTGGCGCTGGCCGTGTCGTGGAGCGGCCGGCTCGACGTGCTGCCCGAGGTGCCGACCTACCGCGAACTGGGTTACCCGGCCAACAACGACCCGTCGTGGTTCGGCCTGGTGGCGCCGGCCGGCACGCCGGCCGGCATCGCGCAGCGCATGCAGCAGGCGGTGGCCACGGCGCTGAAGGACGCCTCGGTGCGCGAACGCCTCGCGCTGCAGGGGCTCTATGCCTCGGGCACGACGCCGGCCGAGTTCGCGAAGCAGATTGACAGCGAAATCGAGAAGATGAAGAAGGTCGCGGCCTTTGCGCGCATCCGACTGGACTGACCGCCTATGCATCCTGTCCTGAAACTGATCCAGACCCGCGCCCAGGTGACAAGCATCGCCGGGCACACGCCGCTGGTGCTCGATTCGCCGCACAGCGGCACGATCTACCCTGACGATTTCCGGCCGGTGTGCGACCTCGCCACCTTGCGCCGCGCCGAGGACACCCACGTCGAGAAGCTCTACGCCTTCGCATCGGCCCTGGGCGTCGCGTGGATCGAGGCGCACTTTCCGCGCAGCTACCTCGACGCCAACCGCGACCTCACCGAGCTCGACACCTCGCTGCTCGACGGTGCGTGGGACGGGCCGCTGTCGGACGATCCGCGGGTGCTGTCGAAGGTGAGGCTCGGCAAGGGCCTGATCTGGAAGCTCACGGACGAGGGGCTGCCGATCTACGACCGCCTGCTCACGGTGGACGAGGTCCGCGCGCGCATCGACCACTGCTGGCGCCCCTACCATGCCGCCGTGGCCGAGGCGATCGAGGCGGCGCATGCGCGGCACGGCTACAGCATCCACATCAACTGCCATTCGATGCCGGCGGTCGCGGGTAGCCATGCGACCGATTTCCCAGGCCTCGTGCACGCCGATTTCGTGATCGGCGACCGCGATGGCAGCACCGCCGATCCGGCGCTGTCGCAGCGCATCTGCGAGCACCTGCGCGCGCGCGGCTACAGCGTGGACTACAACCATCCCTACAAGGGCGTCGAGCTGGTGCGCCGCAACGGCCGCCCAGCCGGACACCGGCACAGCATCCAGGTCGAGATCAACCGCAGGCTCTACATGGACGAAGCCACGCTGGCGCTCGAGGAGAGCGGCGCCGCGCGGCTCCAGGCCGACCTGCGTTCGATGGTCGAGATGCTGCTGGCCACCGACCCGCGCTGAGCGAAGAAGACAACCCTGCCGCCATCGGGTGTGTTGCGGCGCGGCCGGCGCCGCATCGGCCTATAGTGGGCTTCAGTCCCACCCATGCCTGGAGTTATCCGTGAAGCCATTCATTGCAGTTGTTCTTGCCGTACTGACCGCCGCGCTGGCGGCGGGCTGTGCGGGCACGGGGTCGGCCGGCGGCAGCGGCCCCGCGGCCTCGTCGGGCAGCGGCATCACGGTGTTCGGCACCATCGACGCCGGCGTCAGCGGAACGACGAACCGCTCCGAGCGCCGATAACACCGGCAGCGCGGGCGCGACCGCCCCTCAGCGCCGCAGCAGCGCCTGGCGCAGCACCCGCGCCGCACGGTCGCGGATCCGGCCGGGCCCGCTGTCGGGCTCGCTGCGTGGCGCCACCTTTGCGGTCGCGCAGGCCCAGAGGAAGTCGTGCAGGATCGGCGTGTCGTCGACCGTCTCGGTGCTGCCGTACTTGTGGAATTCGGGGTGCCACTGCGTGGCGGCGATGTAGCTGCGCCCCTTCTCGGGGCGGCGGCGGATCGCCTCGGGCACGCGGTCGGGCAGGCTCCAGGCCTCGATCTCGAAGCCCGGCGCCAGGTCCTTCACGCCTTGGTGGTGGATGCTATTGACCCGCGCGGTCTGCACCTCGGGGTAGAGCTTCGACAGCCGCGTGCCCTCGACGATCTCGATGTCGTGGAAATTCTGGTCGTAGGTGACCGGGTCGCGGTGCCGCCGGGTCTCGGGATGCTGGTGCTGCGCCTCGATGTCCTGGTAGAGCGTGCCGCCGAAAGCCACGTTGATCAGTTGCAGCCCGCGGCAGACGCCGAAGATCGGCTTGCCGGCCTGCTCGAAGGCCTCCACCAGCGCGAGATCATAGAGGTCGCGGAGGCGGTCGCCGAGCCAGGCATCCTTGAGCGGCGCCTCGCCGTAGCTGCCGGGCCAGACGTCGGCGCCACCATGCATCACCACGCCGTCGAGCCATTCGGCGTAGTGCGAGAGCTTGGTGTCGCCACGCGCGGTCTCGCCCGTGGGGCAGGGCACCATCACGACCATCGCGCCGGCCGACATGAGCCAGTGTGCGATGGACTGCTCGACATACTGCAACGTCTTGTTGGTGAACAGCGAACGCGCAGGGTCCGCGTGCGAAAAGCAGGCGGAGAGGCCGATCTTCAGCCGGGCGGAGACGGGTTGGGGCATCTCGGAACGTTCGGGGCGAGCTGTGCGAAAAGGAAAGTCCATTGTGTCGCTTGAGCTTCTCGGACCGGGTCGGACGAAACGCCAAGTATGCTTTCAACGCCGCCACGACACGGAAGGAAGACACGCCATGAAAACGATCAAGGGCCCGGCCATATTCCTGGCTCAGTTCGCCGGGGACCAGGCCCCGTTCAATTCGCTCGACGCCATCGCCGGCTGGGCCGCCGGCCTGGGCTACAAGGGCGTGCAGATCCCAAGCTGGGACGCACGCCTGTTCGACCTGCGCCGCGCCGCCGAGAGCAGGACCTACTGCGACGAGGTCAAGGGCATGCTCGCGGGCCACGCGATCGAGATCACCGAGCTGTCGACCCACCTGCAGGGCCAGCTGGTCGCGGTGCATCCCGCTTACGACGCGGGCTTCGACGGCTTCGCGGCACCCGAGGTGCGCGGCGATCCGGTGCGGCGCCAGCAATGGGCGGTCGAGCAGCTGCACCTCGCGGCCAAGGCGTCGGCCAACCTCGGGCTCAGCGCCCATGCGACCTTCTCGGGTGCGCTGGCCTGGCCGTACCTCTACTCGTGGCCGCCGCGCCCGCCGGGGCTGATCGAGGAGGCCTTCGACGAGCTGGCGCGCCGCTGGCGCCCGATCCTCGACGCCTTCGATGCGGCGGGCGTCGACGTGGGCTACGAGATCCATCCGGGCGAAGACCTGCACGACGGCGTGAGCTACGAAATGTTTCTGGAACGCGTGAACAACCACCCGCGCGCCTGCCTGCTGTACGACCCGAGTCATTTCATGCTGCAGCAGCTCGATTACCTCGCGTACATCGACCACTACCACGAGCGCATCAAGATCTTCCATGTGAAGGATGCCGAGTTCAACCCGACGGGCAAGCAGGGCGTGTACGGCGGCTTCCAGAGCTGGATCAACCGGGCCGGGCGCTTCCGCTCGCTGGGCGACGGGCAAGTCGACTTCCGGGCCATCTTCTCGAAGATGGCGCAGTACGACTTTCCGGGCTGGGCCGTGCTGGAGTGGGAGTGCTGCATCAAGCACCCCGAAGACGGGGCGCGCGAGGGCGCGAAATTCATCGCCGACCACATCATCCGCGTGGCCGATCGGGCCTTCGACGATTTTGCCGCTGGCGGCGTGGACGTGGCGGCAAACCGGCGCGTTCTGGGCCTGGGATAGCGGCCGACGCGAGGCCTCGGCAAGGACTGACAAGCAACAGTCATGCCTTGCGGGCTATAATGTCGGGTTCGTTTCGATGACCACGGCGGAGTTATTCGTCAACCGCCAGCCTGTGCACTGACGATTCAGTAAATCAGTGAATCAGTGACAGGCCGGTTTCACAGTGTGTTGGAGCGCCAGACCGGGCGCCCATGTATGCCACCACTGTCTTCGTTCTTGTTGAAGCGAATGGCGCATTGCCCCGGCAGTGCGCAAAGACAAGCAGTCGTGCCACGGCGCGTTCGCGCTGCCGGGCTCCGGCTGAAACAAAGACGCCAGATTCCATCTCCAACACACACTTATCGGACGACTCAGAGGTAATCGCACAATGCCCAAGGAAGAACTCATCGAAATGAACGGCGCAGTGACCGAAGTCCTGCCCGACTCGCGCTACCGTGTCACGCTCGACAACGGCCACCAGCTGATCGCCTACAGCGGCGGCAAGATGCGCAAGCACCACATCCGCATCCTGGCGGGCGACAAGGTCTCGCTCGAACTCTCGCCCTACGACCTGACCAAGGGCCGCATCACCTTCCGTCACCTGGAGCGCCGCGGCCCCCCGCCGACCTCCGGCAACAACGGCCCTCGCCGCTGATCCGCGACGAGCCATTGGGCCTTGCGGCGCCCGGCCTCGGGCGCGCGGCAAGGCCTTTTGCTTTTTTGCGAACCTATTCGGCTGCCGCACGATGACCCCCCACGATTCCCCAGCCAGCGGCCCCCCGGCCGACAAGACCGGCTTCGCCACACTGCCGCTCTCGCCGCAGATGCTGGCCAACCTCATGCAGCTCGGCTATCTGCAGATGACGCCGATCCAGGCGGCCAGCCTGCCGCCGGCGCTGCTCGGCCAGGACCTGATCGCGCAGGCCAAGACCGGCAGCGGCAAGACCGCGGCCTTCGCGCTGGCGCTGCTCGCCAACCTCAACGCGCGCCGCTTCGCGGTGCAGGCGATGGTGCTGTGCCCGACGCGTGAGCTGGCCGACCAGGTCACGACCGAGATCCGCCGTCTTGCGCGCGCCGAAGAGAACATCAAGGTCGTCACGCTCTGCGGTGGCGTGGCGCTGCGCGGGCAGATCGCGAGCCTGGAACACGGCGCGCACATCGTCGTGGGCACGCCGGGCCGGATCATGGACCACCTCGAGCGCGGCAACCTCGACCTCGCCGGGCTCAACACCCTGGTGCTCGACGAAGCCGACCGCATGCTCGACATGGGCTTCTTCGAGGACATCGTCAAGGTCGCGCGCCAGTGCCCGAAGGAGCGGCAGACGCTGCTGTTCTCGGCGACATATCCCGAAGGCATCGCCAAGCTCGCGCAGCAGTTCATGAAGAGCCCGCAGCAGATCACGGTGCAGGCCCAGCATGAGGGCAGCAAGATCCGCCAGCGCTGGTACCAGGTGAAGGACAGCGAACGGCTGCATGCCGTCGGCCTGCTGCTCGATCATTTCCGCCCGGCCAGCACGCTGGCGTTCTGCAACACCAAGCAGCAGTGCCGCGACCTCGTGCAGGTGCTGCAGGCCCAAGGCTTCAGCGCGCTGGCGCTGTTCGGCGAACTCGAGCAGCGCGAGCGCGACCAGGTGCTGGTGCAGTTCGCCAACCGCAGCTGCTCGGTGCTGGTGGCCACCGACGTCGCCGCGCGCGGGCTCGACATCGCGCAGCTCGAGGCCGTGATCAACGTCGACGTGACGCCCGATGCCGAGATCCACATCCACCGCATCGGCCGCACCGGCCGCGTCGGCCAGCAGGGCGGCGCCGAAGGCCTCGCGCTGAACCTGGCGAGCATGAACGAGATGGGCAGCGTCGGCAAGATCGAGCAGCTGCAAGGCCGCGAATCCGAATGGCATCCGTTGGCCGAGCTCACGCCGGGCCAGGGTGCGCCGCTTTCGCCGCCGATGGCCACGCTGCAGATCGTCGGCGGCCGCAAGGAAAAGATCCGCGCCGGCGACGTGTTGGGCGCGCTCACCGGCGACTGCGGCTATGCGAAAGAGCAGATCGGCAAGATCAACGTCAACGAGTTCTCGACCTATGTGGCCGTGGCACGCGAGATCGCGGCCGAGGCGGCGCGCAAGCTCGCGGGCGGGCGCGTGAAAGGCAAGAGCGTGAAGGTGCGCCTGCTCGAACTCTAGAGAGAAACAAGCCCTGTCACAGCCGCTGCTTCGGCTTCTGGCAGGCAAAATCCCCGCTGTGGCCTAATTGCGCCTCGAACATCCACTTTTTTATCCGAGCTTTTCCATGCCCAAGAAAATTCGCACCGAAGCCGACCGCATTGCCAGCCCGAAGCCGACGCCACTGGCCGGCTACGCCCTGCCCAGGACCGGTGGCGGCCAGAAGGTCAGCCTCGAACGCGGCACCGCCACGCGCAGCAAGAAGAACCCCGGCAAGCGCGCCAAGAAGGGCGGCTGACCCGCTTGCGCGGCCGGCTCGCAGCAACTGCAGCCGGCCACGAACGACGAACGCGCCCGCGGGCGCGTTTTGTCATTGCAAGCCACCGCAGCAGCCACTGCATTGCCAGGCCTTCGATGTCCGACGACAACCAGATCTTCATTCCGCCTTCGTTCTTCGCGGTCTACAGCGATGCACGGCAACGGCTGCTGGCGCCGATCGGGGTGGTGCGCGAGCGCTACGAAGTCTGCGAGGACCTCGCCAGCCACCTGGTAGCGCACGCGCAGATCCAGCACCACACCGAGGTGCCGGTCGAGAGCGAGATCCTGCGGCGCATCCATGCGGGGCTTTCGACGCCCGAGGCCGGCGTCTCGCCTGCCGAGGCCGAGTGGACCGTGCAGCGCCTGGCCGAGCTGCTCGGCTGGCCGGCACCCGCGCCGACCGCCGCGCCCGACAGCTGAGCAGGCCGGGCCAGCGCCCGGTCTTCGACATCTGGCTACAGTCGAGCCGATGACCCGCCGCACCACCGACGTCCTGCTCACCGCGACCGCACCCGCCATCTGGGGCAGCACCTATGTGGTGACCACAGAGATGCTGCCCGCGAACTATCCGCTCACGGTCGCGCTGCTGCGGGCGCTGCCGGCGGGGCTGCTGTTGCTTTTGATCGTGCGCCAGCTGCCCGAGCGCGCCTGGTGGGGCCGCATTGCGGTGCTGGGCGCGCTGAACTTCTCGATCCTCTGGGCGATGCTGTTCCTTGCCGCCTACCGCCTGCCGGGCGGCGTGGCGGCGACGATCACCTCGGTGCAGCCGCTGTTCGTGGTGTTCCTCGCGCGCTTCTTCCTCGGCGCGACCGTGCGCGCGCTGTCGGTGGCCGCAGCCGTGGTCGGCATCGGTGGCGTGGCATTGCTGGTGCTCACACCGAATGCCCGGCTCGATGCGATCGGCATTGCCGCGGCCTTCGCTGCCGCGGTGTCGATGGCTTTCGGTACGGTGCTGAGCCGCCGCTGGCAGCCGCCGGTTTCGGCACTGGCCTTCACGGCCTGGCAACTGACCGCGGGCGGCCTGCTGCTGCTGCCCTTTGCGCTCTGGCTCGAGCCGCCGCTGCCCGTGCTCACGGCCACGAACTGGCTCGGCTTCGCCTGGCTCGGCCTGATCGGCGCCGCCGTGACCTACATCATCTGGTTCCGCGGCGTGGCCCGGCTCGAATCGGCGGCCGTCGCGCCGTTGACCTTCCTGAGCCCCGTGACGGCCGTGATCCTCGGCTGGGCGCTGCTCGGGCAGACCTTGTCGGTGCTGCAGGTCGTGGGCATCCTGGTGGTGATCGCGAGCATCTGGCTCAGCCAGCGTGCCCAGCGCGGCGTACTGCCGCCGCTGGCGGTGCCCGCCGCGCGCTAAGCCAGGTCGTCAATCGACCTTCGCGCCCGAGGCCTTCACCACAGCGCCCATGGCGTCCCAGTCCGCGCGCAGCAGCTTCTGGAACGCTTCGGCCGTCTGCGTGCGCGGCTCCACACCCAGGCGCTTGAAGCGCTCCTGGATCGCGGGCTCGGCCAGCACCTTGTTGGCGGCCGCGTTGAGACGCTCGACCTCGGCCTTGGGCGTGCCGGCTGGCGCCAGCAGGCCGATCCACGAATCGAAGGCATAGCCGGGCAGGCCGCTTTCGGCCACGGTCGGCAGCTGCGGCAGGAAGGGGCTGCGCGCCTGGCCGGTGGAGGCGAGCAGCTTCATGCGCTGATCGGCCTGGAAGCCCATAACGCCGATGCTCGAGGAGATGACCGCCTGCACCCGGCCCGCCAGCACCTCGTTGACCGCTTCGCCGGTCGACTTGGTCGGGATGTGCGTCATCTGCAGACCCGCTTTCGCGAGGAACGAAGCCATCGCAAGGTGCGTGGCGCTGCCGTTGCCCGCCGACGCGTAGTTGTACTTGCCCGGGTTGGCCTTAACCTCCTTGATGAAGTCGGCGGTGTTCGACACGTTGAGCCCGCTCGCCACCGCCAGCACATAGCCCGCGTTGCCGATGTAGGCCACGCCGGCGAAGTCCTTCAGCGGGTCGTACGGCAGCTTGTTGTAGAGGAAGCCCGCGATGTGGTGGCTTGCGGCCGCGAGGACGAGCGTGTTGCCGTTCGGCGCTGCCTTGGCCACCACGGCCGCGCCCACGGTGCCGCCCGCACCCGCGCGGTTCTCGACCACGGCGCTGGCATTGAGCGCCGCGCCCAGTTCGCTGTTGAAGGCACGTGCCACCGTGTCCTGCACCGCGCCGGTGCCGAAAGGCACGACGATGTGGACCACGCGCTGCTGCGCATGGGCGAGGCCGGCGCCGCCCACGGCCAGGGCGGCTGCCGCGGCAGCCACGAGAGAACGTCGGGTGAGGGAAGTCGTGGAGTTCATCGAGGGGCCGCTTTCATCATCAACAGGAAGGGAAGGGAAAACTTCTTCAGGTGCCCGACGGCAGCCAGCGCTGCACCAGCTTCACGAAGTAGCTGGCACCGATCGGGATGATCTCGTCGTTGAAATCGAACGAGGTGTTGTGGATGATGCAAGGCCCGGGCCCGTGGCCCTCGAGCCGGTGATCGCCGTCGCCGTTGCCCAGGAAGGCATAGCAGCCGGGCCGCGCCAGCAGCATGTGCGCGAAGTCCTCGGCGCCCATCACGGCGGGGAAGTCGTCGGTGACCATGTCGTCGCCCACCACCTCGCGCATCACGCCGGCCGCGAAACGCGCCTCGGCCGCATGGTTGACGACGGGCGGCGACGAGCGCTTGAAGAACACGTCGGCCGTGCAGCCGTGCGCCGCGGCCACGCCCGCGGCGACCTCGCGCAGGCGCGCCTCGATCCGGTCGATCGCCTCGACCGAGAAGGTGCGGATGGTGCCGCCGACGGAAGCCAGGTCGGGAATCACGTTCGGCGCATCGGAGCCCTGCAGCTGCGTGACCGCGAGCAGGGCACGTTCGGTGCTCGGAATGGTGCGCGCGACGATGGTCTGCAGCTGCTGCGCGAGCGTGACCACCGCCGCCACCGGATCGATGCCGGTGTGCGGCATCGACGCATGCGTGCCGCGGCCCTGCATCGTGACCTTGTAGGTGTTGCTCGATGCCATCAGCGCGCCCTCGTTGAGCGCGAAGCGGCCCACCTCGCCGACGGGAAAGTTGTGCAGCGCGAACACCGCGTCGCAGGGGAAGCGCTCGAACAGGCCCTCGTCGATCATCTTCTTCGCGCCCGCCTTGCCCATCTCCTCGGCCGGCTGGAAGATGAGATGCACCGTGCCGTCGAAATCATCCGGCCCCTGCTGCGACAGATGCCAGGCCGCGGCCAGCAGCATCGTCGTGTGGCCGTCGTGTCCGCAGGCGTGCATGCGCCCGGCGTGCGTGGACCGGTGGGCGAAGGCGTTGGCTTCCTCGAGCGGCAGCGCGTCCATGTCGGCGCGCAGCCCGATCGTGCGCGCGCTCGTGCCCTTGCGCAGCACGCCCACCAGCCCGGTGCCCGCGATGCCGCGGTGCACCTCGATGCCCCATTCGGCGAGCAGCCCGGCCACCTTTTCGGCGGTGCGGTGTTCCTCGAAGCCGAGTTCGGGATGGGCGTGGATGTCGCGCCGGATCTCGACGAAGCGGGAGGCGCTGGCAAGGAAGGCGTCGACGATGTTCATGGCGGGCAGGGCGGGCGGCGAAAGTGGTGCGGTGCGAGCGATTCTGGCGCAGCCGCCCGCCGGACGCACGCTGCACGACCTTCTCGTTTGCACTGAAAATGCACACCATGAAAATCGCAAAAGACACCGTCGTCACGCTCAAGTACAAGGTGGCCGATGCCCAGGGCAAGCTCATCGAGGCGAACCCCGAGCCCATGGCCTACCTGCACGGCGGCTACGAGAACACGCTGCCCAAGATCGAGGAAGCCCTCGAAGGCAAGGAAAAGGGCTTCCAGGCCACGCTGAACCTCGCGCCCGAGGACGCGTTCGGCCAGCGCGAGGAATCGCTGGTGCGCACCATTCCCAAGACCGACTTTCCGCCCGGCGTGAAGGTGGGCGGCCAGCTGCAGGGCCGGCTCGACGACGGCCGCGAGCATGTGTTCACCGTGACGAAGATCAAAGGCCCCGTCGTGCTGCTCGACGGCAACCACCCCTGGGCCGGCAAGGCGCTGAAGTTCAGCCTGACCGTGACGGATGTGCGCGAGGCGCTGCCGGTGGAAATCGAGCACCGGCATGTGCATGGGGCACACGGGCACCACCACTGAGCCCGTCGCCGGCGGCTGCTAACTACCGCCGCTTCCAGAACCGGGGCGCATCCGCGATCCGGTCGAGCGCCTTCCGGCAGGCCTTGGCCCCCGCGGCGCGGCGGGCGCTGAACCAGCCGACCGCGAACCAGGCCCGCGGGTCGCGGTCGGCGGCCTCCCGGTAGAGCGCGAGCGCCACCGCTTCGTCGTTGTACGCCCCGAGTGCGTCCTGTGCGGGGCGCAGGCGCTCGAGGTAGCGCCCGGCCTTGCCCGCCTCGAACAGCGGCGCCACGAACTCGGCCAGGTAGCGCAGGCGCTTGAGCCGCTTGCGCACGCGGTGCTGCGCCTCGGTGGGCAGGGATTCGAAGCGCCGGCCGTCACGCACCGCCTGCCGGTGCAGGCGCCGCAGCCGCTGGCGCAAAAAACGCCGGGCATCGCCCGCGGACAGGCCGGCGTCGCCGGGCGCCGCCGCGGTGAAGCCGATCAGCGAAACCAGCACCGACTGGAAGGCCGGGGCGCGCACCACGTCGCCGGGCGAGTTCGATTCGTCGGCGCTGCCTTCGCCGCCCCCCAGGGCCGCAAGCGCCGGCGGTTGCGCTTCGGTCGGCAGATCGCGCCATTGCGCCTCGGCCAGCTGCGCCACCTGCTCGCGATCTCGCACGGTGCCGAGCGCACGGAAGGCGGCCACGAGCGGCGGTTCCCAGGCGGCGGCATCGAACCCTGCGCTATCCGCATCGAGTTCCGCCAGTTCACGCAATGCAGTGCGCAAGCGGCGGATGCCGATGCGCAGCTGATGCACCTGCTCCTCGTCGCTGCTGCCGGCCGCGATCTCGCTGGCATTGGGCAGGATCTGCGCCAGGCAGGACGCCACCACGGCCTGCTGCATCGCGCGGCCGCCGATCCCCTTGGCGGCGTCGCTGGCGAAGCGCGGCGCCTCGGCCTTGACGGCCGGGACCCGCTCGAGCCCCGCCAGCAGGCGCGCGCCGCGTTCGGCCTTGGACACGGTGCCGAACCAAAGGCCATGCTGCTGCGACCACCGTTGTGCCAGCGCCACCAGGCCCTGCACGTCGCCGCGCTTGAGCTCGATCTCGAGTTCGCACACCGGCGATTCGCGCTGCATCGGCGTGCCGGCATGCGCCACGACCTTGCCCACGTCGAGCGCCATCTCCACCACCGCGGCCCCGGCGCCCGTCGTGCGCACGTCGCGGGTCAGCCGCACGATGTCAGTGGACTGGCGTTCCACCAGCGTGGCGCCGCGCTCGGCCAGCACCGCGGCGAGACGGTCGCCCACCGGCGTGCCCTGGTGGCGCTGCGGATCGATCGCAGGCGCCGCACGGCCCGCGCCGACGGTACCGAGGTCGACGTTGTGCTCCAGGCGGTGCAGTGCGTTGTCGCCCGTGGCCTTGGCGGTCTGGACCCAGCGCGGGCCTTCCTTGCGCAGGCGCAGCACGATGCCCGCGGCGGCCAGCCGCTGGTCTTCGGTGTCGAAGTAGCGCGCCTGCAGCCGTGTGCGAGCCACGGTGCCGCGCCGCAGGGCGGCCTCGACGGACTTCAGGCGGTCGGGGGGAATGCAGAACTTGAACTCGATTTCCATGCGGCCATGATGCCCTGCCGTGATCGAACCGGAAAATCGGCGCGCATGAAAATAGATGTGGACGCCGTACATTTTCTTTGTTATCGTTTGTGGACGGTGTACACAACACGCCGTCCCCTATCCGATCCACACCTCATCGATCCAAGGAACACTCCATGGCCACCAAGCAGATCTTCGTGAATCTTCCCGTCAAGGACCTCGACAAGTCCAAGGCCTTCTTCGGCGCGCTCGGCTACAGCTTCAACCCGAAGTTCACCGACGCGAACGCGGCCTGCATGGTCATCGAGGAGGGCAGCATCCACGCGATGCTGCTGGTCGAGGACTTCTTCAAGACCTTCACGGACAAGAGCCTCACCGACACCAGCAAGAGCACCGAGGTGCTGCTGTGCCTCTCGTGCGAGAGCCGCGCCGAGGTCGACGAGTTGGTGGCCAAGGCCGTGGCGGCGGGCGGCACGCTGCCGCGCCCGCCGCAGGACCTCGGGTTCATGTACGGGCACGGTTTCCAGGACATCGACGGGCACCTCTGGGAATTGGTGTACATGGACCCGAACGCCGAGATGCCACAGCAGGGCGCCTGAAGCGAAGCGCAGGAGTCCGAGCCATGCCCATCGTTCCATACGCGCTCCTCACCGTTGCGCGAAAGGGGTCTACCGCGCGCCGCGAGCACCCCGACATGCAAGGGACCGGCGTGGCAGATACGGCCATGCCCCACTTGCCAAGAAGGAACACCGGCATGACCGACGACAAAGACCACCGCAGCCCCATCGTGAAGATCCAGCCCTTGGGCTTTCCCTGGGCGACGATCGACCCCTTCCTGTTCTGCGTCTACCACGACGATGCCTATCCGAAGGGCAATGCGCAAATGGGCCCCGATGCGCCGCTGACCGGCCGCCAGATCGGCCAGGACTTCAGCCGCACCGACGGCTGGAGCATGTACCACGGCGAAACGGTGCCGGGCTTTCCGGCGCATCCGCACCGCGGCTTCGAGACGGTGACCATCGTCCGCAAGGGCTTGATCGACCATTCCGATTCGCTGGGCGCCACGGCGCGCTTCGGAGGCGGCGATGTCCAGTGGCTCACCGCAGGCAAGGGCATCGTGCATGCCGAGATGTTCCCCTTGCGTGACACGGGCGCGCCCAATCCGCTCGAGCTGTTCCAGATCTGGCTCAACCTGCCGGCACGTCACAAGATGGCCGAGCCGCACTTCACGATGTTCTGGTCCGACGCGATCCCGCGCCTCGTGTCCGACGACGCGAAGGGTGGTCGCACCGAGGTCGCGGTCATCGCGGGCCGGCTCGGCAGCACATCCGAGAGTCGCGACGCGGTCGAGGCGCTCGCGCCGCCGCCTGATTCATGGGCGGCACAGGCCGATGCCGATGTCGCGATCTGGACCGTGAAGATGACGCCCAGTGCGCGCTGGACGCTGCCGGCCGCCACGGGCGAAGGCACCCGGCGCATGCTGTACTTCTTCAAGGGTGCCGAGGCGCACATCGCGGGCGAGCGCGTGCAGGGCCCGGCGGCAGTCGAGCTGCGCGCCGACGTGGCCGTGGAACTGGCCGCCGGCGATCGGGCGGACAGCGAATTCCTCGTGCTGCAGGGCCGCCCGATTGCCGAGCCTGTGGTGCAGTACGGGCCCTTCGTGATGAACACGCAGGCCGAGATCAGCCAGACCATGGCCGACTACCGGCGCACGCAGTTCGGCGGCTGGCCCTGGCCCGACTCCGCGCCGGTGCACGGCCGGGATGCCGCGCGCTTTGCGCGGCACCCGGACGGACGCGAGGAAGCGCCGGGCGCGCAAGGGGACTAAGGTTCAGTCGCCGGGCGGCGTCAGAAGCTCTTCAGCATCTCGACGCCGAGTGCCGTCATGCTCGGCACGAACTCGGTCACGTCCATCCGCGCGACACCGCCCTGCACGAAGGGGTCGCGCGCGAGCACCGCTTCGAGCGCCTCGCGGTCGCCCGATCGCGCCAGGATCACGCCGCCCGTGCGCGGAACCTGACGGCCCGAGGCCACGAACAGGCCGCTCGCATAGTGTTTCTTGAGCCACGCCATGTGCGGGTCCATCAAGGCATCGACTTCTTCGAGCGGGCGGGTGTAGGTGAGGCTGACGATGAACATGGGCAGGCCGGTGGGTGTGACAGCCCTCCATCCTATGGCCTCGACAAGGCGCGGTCCCGGCGAGTGTGTGTTGCAGTCGTAACGTTGTGGCAGGCGTCATTTCGCTTTCGGCATCTGCACGGCGCGCCGCCGAAGGCCTGAAGCGATCCCGGTCGACGCTTTCTGCTACCGTCATTCGCGTCGCCGACAAGGCCCACCGGAGACCCACCCATGCCGCTTCGCCCGCCGCCGATCCTCGCGCCAAGCTTCATACCGCCGTACCTGCTCGACCGGCTTGCCGAGCGCGCCGGCCCCCATGCGAGCGCCCGGGCGGCGCAGACGCTGATGATCGACCGCGAGCACCGCGGGCTGCGCGAGGCGGTGGCTTCGCACACGCTGTCGTCGGGCCCGGCGCCGGGCTACGTGCGGCGCGATGCACCCGAGCGCGCGATCCACGATGTGGGGCACACCATGGACCTGCCGGGCCGGCTAGTGCGCGCCGAAGGACAACCCGCCACCGGCGACGTCGCGGCCGACGAGGCCTACGACCACCTCGGCGCCACCTACCGCCTGTACCGCGAGATCTACGCGCGCGATTCCATCGACGGCGCCGGCCTGCCGCTCGTCGGCAGCGTCCATTACGGTGTCGACTACGACAACGCGTTCTGGAACGGGCGGCAGATGGTGTTCGGCGACGGCGACGGCGAGGTCATGAACCGCTTCACCATCGCGGTGGACATCATCGGCCACGAGCTCACGCACGGCGTCATCGACCACGAGTCGGCGTTGCGCTACGAGGGCCAGTCGGGCGCGCTCAACGAATCGGTCTGCGACGTCTTCGGCGTGCTGGTCAAGCAGTACCTGCTGCAGCAGACCGCGCAGCAGGCCGACTGGCTCGTGGGCGCCGGGCTCTTTACCGACAAGGTGCAGGCCCGCGCGCTGCGTTCGATGGCCGAGCCGGGCACCGCCTACGACGACCCAGTGCTGGGCAAGGACCCACAGCCCGCCCACATGCGCGACTTCGTCGCCACGCGGCAGGACAATGGCGGCGTGCACATCAATTCCGGCATTCCGAACCGCGCCTTCCATCTTGCCGCCACGGCGCTGCAGGGCATGGCCTGGGAGAGCGCGGGCCGGGTCTGGTACGACACCGTGTGCGACCGGCGGCTGCGCCGCGATGCCGACTTTGCGGCCTTCGCCCAGCTGACGCTGGACAATGCCGCGACGCGCTTCGGCGCCGGCAGCGCGGCTCACCAGGCCGTGGGCGCCGCATGGAACACCGTGGGAGTCACCGCATCATGATTCAGCTTCCGCCCCTGGACCAGGCCACGATCGTGCGCCTCACGCGCGAGGGTGGCCTGGCCTATGTGCCGGGCCTTTCGCGCCCGCGCAGCTATCAGCTCGGCAACTGCAGCGAAGAACTGCGCCAGCAGATCGACGCGGCGTTGCAAAGCGCCGCACCGCACGCGGGTGCTGCCAGCGCTCCGGGCGCTGCGGGCGGCGACCAGCGCTTCTACCGCGTGGAAGTGCTGGTGCAAGGCAGCAGCAGCAGTGCCATGCACTCGAGTTCGGTCAGCTTCGAGGTGCCCGAGGCCGAGGCGCCAGAGGCACTGGTGCACCTGTGGAAGGATGCGGCGGACCGTTGACGCGCGGCCTGCGCGCGAAGCAGGGTCACGCACGGGACCGGCGCCGGGCCGGCCGATCTCGTAGATTTGGCGGTTCCAGAACACCACCATCTACGGAGCCTTTTTCATGATCCACGTCGTCGCCGTCATCACCGCCAAGCCCGGCCAGCGCGCGCAACTGCTCGAGGCCTTTGCCGCCAACCGCGAAGCGGTGCTGGCCGAGGCGGGCTGCATCGAATACGGCGCCACCATCGACGCGCAGGGCATCCCGGCCTCGAAGGCGAGCTTCGGCCCCGATACCTTCGTCGTGATCGAGAAGTGGGAAACGCTGGCCCACCTGCAGGCGCATGCCGTGGCGCCCCACATGAAGGCCCATGGCGAGAAGACCAAGGAGCTGGTCGCGAGCAAGCTGATCCACGTGCTCGAGCCGGCCTGAAGCCGGCTTCGCAGGCGGCGCAATGCCTGCTACCCTCGCGCCGGGAGCAGGCATCACGAAGAGGGAATCAGGACATGGCGATCTTCAGGACGCGCCGCTGGCTGCTGGCCGCGGCGCTGCTGGCATCGGGCTGCGCCCAACTTTCCGCGCCACCCTATGCGGCCGACTACGAAGCGCTCGACCGGCTCGAAGCCACGCGTCCGGGCGCGGTGGCCGTGGCAAGGGTACAGCCCACCGATCCGAACGCGAGCGTCAACAGCCTGGCGCTGCGGCGTGCAAGGCTTCTTTCGCCAAGCGGCAGCTTCGCGCGCTATCTCGAAGACGCGCTGGTCCGCGACCTGGGAGAGATCTCGGTCTACGACCCCAAGGCGCCGACGCGGATCGCGGCGCGCCTGCTGGTCAACGAACTCGACCTCGGCGTGATCAACGGCACCGGCCGCATGGACGTGGAGATCGTGGTCTCGCGCGCAGCGGCGCAGCGGCTGCGCAAGACCTACCGGGGCGAGATCGCCTTCGATTCGAGCTACGCCAACATCGTGGCGGTGCCTGCGGGGCAGGCGGCCTATCCAAGGCTCGTTCGGGCCCTGCTGCGCGAGGTGTATGCCGACCCGCAGTTCATCGCGGCCATCGCGCCCTGACACTGGAGCAAGCCGCACCATGCCATCATTCCTTCGGGCCATCGTCCGCCTTCTGCTGGCCGGCGCCATGGCCTCGCTGCTCGGGGCCTGTTCCCATCCGATCACCATGATCACCGAGACGGCGCCGCCGCGATCGGTGGCGCACCTCGTACCGAAGAAAGTCGCTTACGTCATGACCGACGCCCAGCGCGACCAGCAGGTGACCACCGCGGGCGGCAGCGGCGACCGGGTGAGCTATTACCCCTACCGCGACCTCGAGAAGTCGATCCGCGATGCGCTGCGCGCGGTCTACCGCGACGTGGTGGTGCTGCGCACCGCGGGCGATGCCAAGGCGAACGAGGCCGCCGGCATCTCGCTGGTGTTCACGCCGCAGATCAAGACCGACTCGAGTTCGTCGTCCTGGCTCACCTGGCCGCCGACGTCGTTCACCGCGGAAGTGAACTGTCTCGTGAGCGACGCGGCGGGCGCAGAGGTCGCGCGCGTGCGTGCGGTCGGCAACGGCACGGCAGAATTCGGCGAATTCAAGGGCGACTACGGACTCGCCGCGCGACGCGCCGCAACCCGACTCACGTCGCAACTGAGCAGCGAGATCCGCAGGAACGAGAAGCTGCGCTGAGTCGCTGCGTCATTCGCCATAAGAAAACGCGCCCTCGGGCGCGTTTTTCATTGAAGCCGCGAAGCCTTACTTCGACACGACCTTCACCATCTCCAGGCACTTGTTCGAGTAGCCCCATTCGTTGTCATACCAGCTCACGAGCTTCACGAAAGTGCTGTCGAGCGCAATGCCGGCTTCGGCATCGAAGATCGAGGTGCGCGGGTCGCCGCGGAAGTCGGTGGCCACCACCTTGTCCTCGGTGTAGCCCAGCACGCCCTTGAGCGCGCCTTCGCTCTGCGACTTCATCTCGGCGCAGATTTCCTTGTAGGTAGCTTCCTTCTCGAGCTCGACCGTCAGATCGACCACCGACACGTCGGAGGTCGGCACGCGGAAGCTCATGCCCGTGAGCTTCTTGTTGAGCTCGGGGATCACCACGCCCACGGCCTTGGCGGCGCCGGTGCTCGAGGGGATGATGTTCTCGAGAATGCCGCGGCCGCCGCGCCAGTCCTTGTTGCTCGGGCCGTCCACGGTCTTCTGCGTGGCGGTGGCGGCGTGCACGGTGGTCATCAGGCCGCGCTTGATGCCCCACTTGTCGTTCAGCACCTTGGCGAGCGGTGCCAGGCAGTTGGTGGTGCAGCTGGCGTTGCTGACGATCGCCTCGCCGGCGTACTTCTTGTCGTTCACGCCGTAGACGAACATCGGGGTGTCGTCCTTCGACGGGGCCGACATGATCACCTTCTTGGCGCCTGCGTCCAGGTGCTTCTGGCAGGTTTCCTTGGTGAGGAAGAGACCGGTCGACTCGAGCACGATGTCGGCGCCGACTTCGTTCCACTTCAGCTGCGCCGGATCGCGCTCCTGCGTGAGGCGGATCTTCTTGCCGTTGACGACGAGCGTGTTGCCTTCGACCGTGACTTCGCCCTTGAAGCGGCCGTGCACCGAGTCGTACTGGAGCATGTAGGCCAGGTAGTCGGGCTCGAGCAGGTCGTTGATGGCGACGATCTCGATGTCGTTCTTGAAGTTCTGCACGGCCGCGCGCAGCACGTTGCGGCCGATGCGACCGAAGCCGTTGATACCGAGTTTGATTGCCATCTGATTTGCTCCTAAGGTTGAAAAACTAGTGTTCGGGCGAGAAGAGGGCCAAACGCCGGATCAGTCGCGCAGCGCCGCTTCCACGGTGGCCGCGACGTTCTCCGCCGTGAAGCCGAAGTGCTTGAACAGCACGGGCGCCGGCGCCGACTCGCCATAGCTGTCGATGCCGACGACGGCCGCGCAGCCGTACTTCCACCAACCGGCGGTGCAGCCCATCTCGACCGCGATGCGCGGCAGCTTCTTCGGCAGCACGCTCTTCTTGTAGGCCAGGTCCTGGCGGTCGAAGGTGGTGGTCGAGGGCATCGAGACCACGCGCACGGCGATCTTCTTCTCGGCAAGCAGCTTCTGCGCGGCCAGCGCGAGCTGCACTTCGGAACCGGTGGCGATGATGACCGCCGCAGTCTTCTTGCTCTTGAGGCCGACGGCCTCGGGCTCGGCGAGCACGTAGGCACCGCGGCTGATGTCGCCCAGGTCGCCCTTGGGTGCATAGGCGATGTTCTGGCGGCTCAGCAGCAGCGCCGTGGGGCGCGACTGGTTCTGCAGCGCCACGGCCCAGGCCACGGCCGTCTCGGCGGTGTCGCCCGGGCGCCAGACGTCCAGGTTCGGGATCAGCCGCAGCGATGCCGCATGCTCGATCGACTGGTGCGTCGGGCCGTCTTCGCCGAGGCCGATGGAATCGTGCGTGAAGACGTGCACCACGCGGCGCTTCATGAGCGCGGCCATGCGGATCGCGTTGCGGCTGTAGTCGCTGAACGTCAGGAAGGTGCCGCCATAGGGAATGAAGCCGCCGTGCAGCGCCACGCCGTTCATGATGGCGGCCATGCCGAACTCGCGCACGCCGTAGTTGATGTGGCGGCCGATCACGCCGTGCGGCGGCTCGACCTTGTCGGCCGTGCTGTCGGGCTTGGGCTCGTCCTCGGCACCCTGGTTGGGCTGCTGCGCGGGCGCGCTCATGACCACGGCGCCGGTCTTGGCGTCGAAGCGCAGCGCGGCGGTGCTCTGGGTGTTGGTGAGGTTCGAGCCGGTGAGGTCGGCGCTGCCGCCGAGCATTTCGGGCAGCGCGGCGGTGAAGGCCTCGAGCGCGAGCTGGCTGGCCTTGCGGCTGGCCACGGTCTCGCCCTTGGTGTGGGCGGCGACCACGGTGTCGAACGCCACCTGATGAAAGTTCTTCGGCAGCTCGCCCTTCATGCGGCGGGTGAACTCGGCGGCCAGGCCGGGGTAGGCCTGGGCATAGGCGGCGAAGCGCTCGTTCCAGGCGGCTTCGGCCTTGGCGCCCTCGGCCTTGTGGTCCCATGCGGCGTACACCTCGGCCGGGATCTCGAAGGCCGGCGCGGTCCAGCCCAGCGATTCGCGCGTGAGCTTGATCTCGTCGGCGCCGAGCGCCTCGCCGTGCGCCTTGGCGGTACCGGCGCGGTTCGGGCTGCCCTTGCCGATAGTGGTCTTGCAGATGATCAGCGTCGGGCGGCTGTCTTCCTTCTTGGCCTTGGCGACGGCCTTCGACACTGCGGCGACGTCGTTGCCGTCGACCGGGCCGATCACGTTCCATCCGTAGGCCTTGAAGCGCTCTTCGGTGTTGTCGATGAACCAGGGCTTGACCTGTCCGTCGATGCTGATGCCGTTGTCGTCGTACAGCGCGATCAGCTTGTTCAGGTGCCAGGCGCCCGCGAGCGCGCAGGCTTCGTGGCTGATGCCTTCCATCATGCAGCCGTCGCCCAGGAAGGCGTAGGTATGGTGGTCGACGACCGCGTGGTCCTTGCGGTTGAACTCGGCCGCGAGCAGCTTCTCGGCCAGCGCGAAGCCCACGGCATTGGTGATGCCCTGGCCCAGCGGGCCGGTGGTGGTCTCGACGCCGGGGGTCACGTCGACCTCGGGGTGGCCCGCGGTCTTGCTGTGCAGCTGGCGGAAGTTCCTGATCTCGTCGATCGGCAGGTCGTAGCCCGACAGGTGCAGCACCGCGTAGAGCAGCATCGAGGCGTGGCCGTTCGAGAGCACGAAGCGGTCGCGGTCGAACCAGTGCGGGTTCGCGGGGTTGTAGCGCAGGTGCTCGCCCCAGAGTGCGACGGCCATCTCGGCCATGCCCATCGGTGCGCCCGGATGGCCGGAGTTTGCTTGTTGGACGGCATCCATGGCCAGCGCGCGGATCGCGTTGGCCATCAGGGCTTGGTTTGCCATGGGCGTTGGACTTTCGGGTGTGTGGATTGGGGAGAACCCGCGATTTTACCGGGCCTGCCCGGACCGCCTCCGGCAGCGGTCGAACACCCGACCAGGCACCGGGGACCCTGCGGACGCGGTTTACGTGCCGGCGCGGGTGGCGCGGACTGCTAGAGTTGCCCCCATGCACGGGCTGCACCTCACCGCCGACCTCCACGACTGCCAATGCGCGATGCAGTGGCTGACCGACAAGGAGGCGCTCGGCGCCGTCTGCGTCAAGGCCGTCGAGGCCGCCGGGCTGCAGCCGGTCGGGCAGCTGGTGCACGGCTTCCCGGCCACGCCGCAGGGGCCGGGCGGCGTCACCGCCACGGTGCTGCTGGCCGAATCGCACCTGTGCCTGCACACCTGGCCCGAGCTGCGCGGCGTCACGCTCGACGTGTACGTGTGCAACTTCGGTGCCGACCATTCCGCCAAGGCGCAGGCGCTGATGGACTGCCTGGTGGCGCTATTCCAGCCTGCGCGCAGCGAACGCAATGCACTACAGCGCGGACGGGTCGGGCCGTGAGCGCCAAGGCGATGATCCTCGCGGCGGGCCGCGGCGAACGGATGCGCCCGCTCACCGACGCGTGCCCCAAGCCGCTGCTCGAAGTGCAGGGCAAGCCGCTGATGCAGTGGCCCATGGAGGCGCTGGCAGCCGGTGGCTTCACCGATCTGGTGGTCAACACGGCCTGGCTCGGCGAGCAGATCGTGCGCCGCTTCGGACCGCGGCCCGTGCTCGAAGGGCATGGCGCGCTGACGATCGCCTACTCCGACGAGGGCCGTGACTTCGGCGGTGCGCTCGAGACCGCCGGCGGCATCGTGCGCGCGCTGCCGCTGCTCGGCGACATCTTCTGGGTCGCGGCGGGCGACGTGTTCGCGCCCGGCTTCGTGTTCGAGCAGGCGGTGGTCGACCGCTTCGCGGCCAGTGGCAAGCTCGCCCACCTGTGGCTGGTGCCGAACCCGCCGCACAACCCGCGCGGGGATTTCGGGCTTTCGGCCGACGGGCTCGCGCTGAACCAGGCGAGCGAAAAAAAATACACCTTCTCGACCATCGGCCTCTACCGCCGCGCGCTGTTCGCGCCGCCCTATTGCGACATTCCGCCGGGCAACCCCCAAGGCGCCAAAGCCCCGCTGGCGCCGATCCTGCGCGCCGCGATGGACAATGAATGCGTGAGCGCCGAACTCCACACCGGCCCCTGGACCGACGTGGGCACGCCGGAGCGGCTTCTTCAACTGAACACGCCAACATGACCCCAGCAGAACGCCATATCTACGCCGAGCGCCGCGCGCGCCTCGCCTCGCAGCTCGGCAAGGACGGCATTGCCATCGTGCCGACCGCGCCCGAGCGCCAGCGCAACCGCGACAGCGACTTCCTGTTCCGTCACGACAGCTACTTCTATTACCTGACCGGCTTCACCGAGCCGAACGCCTGGCTGGTGCTGGCTGGCGACGGCCGCGCGACGCTGTTCTGCGCGCCCAAAGACCTGGAGCGCGAAATCTGGGACGGCTACCGCCTCGGCCCCGAGGCCGCGCCCGAAGCGCTCGGCGTGGACGCGGCCCTCTCGGTCGGCGAGCTCGACGCCCGGCTGCCGAAGCTGCTCGAGAACCGCGACGTCGTCTGGTACCCGTTCGCCACCCACCAGGGCCTGGAAACCCGCATCGACGGCTGGCTGCAGTCGGTGCGCGCGCGCGTGCGCTTCGGCGCGCTGTGCCCCGACGCGCAGCGCGACCTCTGCAGCCCGCTCGACGAGATGCGGCTCGTGAAGGACGCGCACGAGCAGGACATCATGCGCCGCGCCGCAGACATCAGCGCCCACGCGCACGTGCGCGCGATGCAGCTGTCGGCGCGCATGCTGCGCGAGGGCAAGGACGTGCGCGAATACCACCTCGACGCCGAGCTGCTGCACGCATTTCGGCTTGGCGGTTCGCAGTACCCGGCCTATGGCTCGATCGTGGCCGCGGGCGCCAATGCCTGCGTGCTGCACTACCGCGCCGACGCCGCACCGGTGCGCGCCGGCGAGCTGGTGCTGATCGACGCGGGCTGCGAACTCGACGGCTATGCGAGCGACATCACGCGCACCTTCCCGGCCGATGGCAGGTTCAGCGGGCCGCAGCGCGCTCTCTACGACCTGGTGCTCGCGAGCCAGGACGCCTCGGTAGCGGCCACCAAGGCCGGCAACCGTTTCAACGATCCGCACGATGCGGCCGTGCGCGTGCTCTCGCAAGGCATGCTCGACCTCGGGCTGCTCGATGCCAACAAGGTCGGCAGCGTCGACGACGTGATCGACAAGCGCGCGTACTTCCAGTTCTACATGCACCGCACCGGCCACTGGCTCGGCATGGACGTGCACGACTGCGGCAGCTATGTCGAGCCGACGCAGGTCGGCGAGGTGAGCGAGCGCAAGGACCCGCTGTCGAACGAAGTCATCAAGAACCGCCCGAGCCGCATCCTGCGCCCAGGCATGGTGCTGACGCTCGAACCCGGCATCTATGTGCGCCCGGGCGAGGGCGTGCCCGAGCAGTTCCACCACATCGGCATCCGCATCGAGGACGACGCGATCGTCACCGACACCGCCTGCGAGCTCATCACGCGCGGGGTGCCGGTGAAGGCCGACGAGATCGAGGCGCTGATGCGCGGCTGAGGGCGCGTGCCGCTGCTACTTGGCCTGCAGCAGCGCCCCCGCCTCGAGCAGCACCAGCTCGTTGTCGTCGGCCTTGTTCGGCTCGCGGCTGCTCGAGAACGGCAAGTTGTTGTCGTTGCCGACCACGATGTGCGTCGCATCGACCACGTCGACGTTCTCGATGGTGAAGAACGGGAACTTGAGCACGCCGTCGTTGAGCGGCTTGCGCGCGCGCTTGGCGGGGTCGGCGATGTTCAGCAGGTCGATGTAGCCGATCTTGCGCACCGCGGCGCCCACGTTTGCGTCGCCCATCTCGATCTTGTAGACGCGCTTGAACTTCGCGAGGTCGTGGAAGCAGTCGCTGCGCTTCTGGCCTTCGGGGCAGGCCTTGTCGGCCGTACCTTCGCCGTTGTCGCGCTCGATGACCAGGCCGGTGGTGCCATCGATCATGTTGAAGTCGCCGATGGCGTGGCCGTTCGCCTCGAGCACGTAGTGCCAGTGGCGCCCGGTCCATTTCTCGCTCGCCACGTCGAACTCCAACACGCGCAGCGCCTCCTTGCCGTCGACGCGCTCGTAGTCCTTGGCTTCGGCATTCCACACCGGCCCTTCGAGCAGCGCATAGAGCTTGGTACCGTCCTTCGACGCGGCCATGCCCTCGAAGCCCTTCGAGCGCCTGACCTGAAAATCGACCGCGCCGCCCGGCGCGCCGGGCGTGGTGACGGCCGGATGGTCGGGCGAGCGCACGGCCTTGCCGCCGACCTGGGTGTCGAACACCGCGAGCACCTTGCCCTTCAGGTCGGCCTTGATCAGGAACGGGCCGAACTCGTCGCCGATCCACAGCGCGCCGCCCGCGAACTGGAAGCTCTCGGGGTCGAAGTCCGAGCCCGTGAGGTAGCGCTGCTTCGTGCCTTCATGGACGATGCGGAACGGCACCTTCTTGTCGGGATCGTGCAGGAAGACCGTGTCGAGGCGATCGAACCTGCCGCTCGCGAAATCCACCTTGTAGCGGTTCAGGTAGAGCATGAAGTCGGGCGAATTGGCCTTGGCGCCGGCCCCGTTGTCGGTGAGCACCCAGAACGAGCCATCGTCCATCTTCTTGATGCCCGAGTGACCCTGCAGCGGCTGGCCCTGGAACGGCAGCGACACGCCCGTGCCGCGGCCGCCCGACAGGCCCTCGACCGTGCCCGACGCTTCCACGCGCTTGCCCGAGGTGAACTTGCCGCTCAGCCGCAAGTCGGCCGGCGCGTCCTTGGGCACGGCGACGAAGCTCTGTGCGGGCAGCACGGCGTGGCCGGCGAGCGTGGCGGGAAACGCGGTCTGGGCCTGCGCGGCGGCGGCACCGGCCAGGGCGCCGGCAGCGGCGGCGAAGGAAAGAACGGAAAGGCGCATCTTCATGGATCGAAAGGTCTCGCTCGAAACGCGAGACGATGCCGCCGCGCCGTGACGGCGCAGTGACACGGGCCGGCAGCGTCATGCCACCGCCGCCCCCGCCAGGTGCCCGCGCGTGAACGCTTCTTCGAAGATCGAATAGCCCGACCAGTCCGCGTGCGCGAATGAGAGGCGGCCCGTGGTGATGTGGCCGCGGTGCGCGGCATCGCCGTCGGCCGCGCCGAGCCGCGCGAGCAGGCCCGGTACCGGCACGGCCATGGCATGGCCGTAGCGCACGATCCCCATGCGTGTGGCGAGCGCGGCCAGGTCGGGATGCGGCACCGACAACTCCGCGAGCAGCTCGTCGCGCCAACCGGTCCACGGCCGTTCGAGCAGCAGGCGCCGGCCATCCGCGCCCTCGTCGTGGCGGCTCGGGCCGAGCGGCCGGTACCAGCTCAGCACCGTGCCGCGCGGCGTCGGGTCGAGCGACTGGTGGCGCGCATCGACGTAACCGAGGCCGCGCGTGCCATAGACGACGTTGTCCCAGCTCGGCGGTGCACCGGGGCGGTCGGCGAGCGGCGCGCGCAGGTGCACGTTGGCCACGAGCCAGGGCGCATGGCCGATGTGGGCCGCGGCGTCGGCGAGCACGCGCGGCGCGTTCTCGACCACGCGCGCGGCGATGAACACCGGCAGTGCAACGATGCAGCGCTCGGCCTGCCAGCGCACCAGCGACTGCGATGCGGCGTCCCACGCATCGACCTCGACGCCGCCGCGCAGCTGCGCGATGCGCGCGACCACCTGGCCGGTGCGCAGCCGCTCGCCGAGCGGCGCGGCGAGCTGTTGGGTGAGCCAGCCGTTGCCTTCGGGCCAGGTGAGGATGCCTTCGCGCTCCGACGCATCCGCATCGCTCTCGCCGGGCGCATGGAAGCCGTGCCGGCTCGCGAAGTAGTGGATGCCGGCCCAGGCCGACACATGGTCGATGCCGGCGCCGTAGTCGTCGCGGCAGCAGTAGTCGAGGTACCAGCGCAAGTGCGCATCGCCGAAGCCTTCGCCGTCGAGCCAGCGCGAGAAGGGCAGGGCGTCGAGCGCGAGCAGCGCGGGCGTGAGCGCTGCGCGCAGCGTGGGAATGGCGAAGCGCGCGGCGCGCTGCAGTTCGCCGATGCGGCGGGCGAAGCGGCGGTACTGCGCATGCGTGTCCGCGCCGACGCCCTGCACGGGCAGCAGGCCCTCCTGCCATTCGCCCTGGAAGAACAGACGCTCCTGCGGACTGTGGCAGAGGGTGCGCTCGTCGTAGACCCAGCGGCCCGCCTCGCGCCGGCGCAGGCCGAGCTCCTCGAGCAGGTCCTGCACCTCGTGCGCATCGTCGCCGGGCACCGGCAGGTAGTGCGCGCCGAGCGGGCAGGGCACGCCACCGAGCATGCCGCCGCGCGCGTTGCCGCCCGCTGCGTCCTCGAGTTCGAGCAGGGCGAAATCCTCGATGCCCGCAAGGCGCAGCGCGCGCGCCGCCGCGAGGCCCGCCACGCCGCCGCCGGCGATCACCACGCGCACCTTGCGCGTGGCCGCGACCGGCCGGCCGTTCAGCGCGCCGTCGCGCAGTGCATGGCCGCGCGCCACATCGCTGCCGACGAACCCGCCCTCGATGGCCGAAGGCGCCGGTTCGCAGCCGGCCAGCGCCAAGGCCCCGGCCGCGCCCGCCGCCACGCCGAGGAATTCGCGTCGCTGCATGCCAGGGCCTCTGTTCACTCGTGCCCCATCACCTTGCCCCACTCGCGCTCGTAGGTGGTGACCAAGACCTGGTTGGACAGCCGGTTCACCTCGGCCGGCACGCGCGCCATGTCGACCGGGAAGTCGAACATCAGGGGCAGCGTGGCGGGCGAGAGAAAGCGCAGGCCCAAAGGCAGCGCGTCGGGCAGCCGGTAAGGACGGCGGCTCGCGATGATGAAGCCCCACTCGCCGAAGCTCGGCACATGCGCGTGGTACGGCGCGGCGCGCAGGCCGACCGATTCGATGGTGGTCGCCACGGTCCAGTAGCTCTTGCGCGCCACCAGCGGCGACGTGGTCTGCACCACCGCGTAGCCGCTCGCCGCGAGCCGCCGGTCGAGCAGCGCGTAGAAGCTGCCGGTGTAGAGCTTGCCGATCGCGAAGTTGGTGGGGTCGGGAAAGTCGACCACGATCACGTCATAGGTGTCGTCCGCCCCGCCTTGCTGCTGCAGCCACTGGAACGCATCGGTGTTGACGACCTTCACCTTCGGCGACGACAGCGCATGGCCGTTGAGCGCGGCCAGCGTCTCGTGCCCGGTGAAGAGCTTCGTCATGTTCGGGTCGAGCTCGACCAGCGTGACCGATTCGACCGACGGGTACCTGAGCACCTCGCGCACCGCCATGCCGTCGCCGCCGCCGAGCACCGCGACCTTCTTCGGCGCGCCGTGGGCGGCCATCGCTGGGTGCACCAGCGCCTCGTGGTAGCGGTACTCGTCGCGCTCCGCGAACTGCAGGTTGCCGTTGAGGAACAGGCGGTGGCCGAGCGGCCCGCCCGTGACCACGATGCGCTGGTAGGGCGAACTGGCGCTGAAGACGATCGGCTCCTGGTAGAACCGGTCTTCGGCCAGCGTGGTGATGTGGTCGGCGCCTGCAAAGCCCGCCACCAGCGCGGCCAGCGAGAGCAGGCACGCGACGAAGTGCGCGCCGACCCGCCGCATCTCGTGGCGAAACAGCCAGAGCGCCCACAGGGCGACCGCCGCATTCAAGATGCCGAACAGCAGCCCGGTGCGGATCATGCCGAGCTGCGGCACGAGCACGAGCGGAAAGGCCACCGACACGGCGAGCGCGCCGAGGTAGTCGAAGGTCAGCACCTGCGACACGAGGTTCTTGAGCACCACGTTGCGCTTGAGGATGCGCATCACGAGCGGGATCTCGAGCCCGACCAGCGTGCCAACCACCATCACGAGCCCGTACAGCAGCAGCCGGAAGGCGCCGGGCACGTAGGCGTTGGCCAGGAACAGCACGGCGGGCAGCGCGCCGCCGATCAGCGCCACCAGCAGCTCGATGCGCAGGAAGTGCGCCGGCAGCTGGCGTTCGAAGTAGCGCGACAGCCACGAGCCCACACCCATCGCGAACAGGTAGGTGCCGATGATGGTGCTGAACTGCAGCACCGAGTCGCCGAGCAGGTACGAGCTCAGCGCGGCCGCGGTGAGCTCGTAGACGAGTCCGCAGGCGGCCACGACGAAGACGCTGGCGAGCAGCGCGATCTCGACCGGCTGCGGGCCCTTCGGGCCGGACTGCGCGACCGTCAATGGATGGCGGCCGCCACGATGATGCTGATGCCCAGGCTCATCGCCGCCACCACCAGCCCGAGCGCGACGTTCTGCTTCTCGACGATCTCGTTCCAGAGGTCGTAGGGCGTGAGCTTGTCGATGATGAGAAAGCACAGCCAGAAGATCAGCACGCCGATCAGCGCATAGACGAGCGATCCGAGGACCACGCCCGGTTTCAGCCATTCAAATCCCATGGGGACCTCCAGTCGTAGTTGGTGTGGGGTTGTTGCTCATTTGTGGCCGCCGCCGCTCGAGTAGCCGCCGTAAGAGCCGCCCGATCCGCGGTAGCCGCCGGTCGACGAACCGCTGCTGCGGCCGCTGCAGGTGCTCAGCACGATCAGCACGATGAAGAGCACGACGATGATCAGGATGATGGTGCCGCAGCCCATGCCCGACGCAGCGCTGACCGGCAGCGCGTCGCTGCGCGTGAACATGTCCTTCTTGTCGTCGAGCTTGAAGGCGGCCGAGACCGCGCCGCTGTCGAGCCTGTTGCCCGACGACCATGTGAGTTCGTTGGCCGAGCGCTCCATCGACAGCAGCGAGCGGCCGTCGGCGAAGTCGCGGTTGAACGTCTTCTGCCCGCGCTCGACCTGCCAATAGAACTCGCCCGCCACGTAGGTGGTCTCGGCGTTGTAGGCGTACTGCTGCGGGTAGCGCTTGCCGAGGTAGGTGGCGCTGCTGCCGTTCTCGGCCATCCGCGGCGCGCCGGTGGTCGGCTTGACCATGCTCCAGCCGTCCTCGGCGTCGACCAGGAAGCTGAAGCCGCGCTTCTGGTTGTAGAGCAGGTATTCGTTCCAGCCGAAGTGCTCGTCGTCGCCGGGCTCCACGCCCATGCGGTGCTGAAAACCCACCACCTGCCATTGCACGCCCTGCAGCTGGCCAATGCTGCCGAGCGGAATCAGCGGACGGACCGGCTCGTCCTGCGCCGCATGCCGCAGTTCGCCGCCAATGCCGTGCGTGAGGTCGACGATGCTGTTGCACGAGCGGCAGGTGATGCTCTTGCTGTCAGCCAGGTTGACGGTGATCGGCGCCCCGCAGTTCGGGCAGTTGAACGCGCGGCCCTTCTCGTCCTTGGCGGATTCGTCGCGCAGGCCCGTGAGCTGCAGGTCTTCGAGCTGCACCGAACGCCCGAGATGGGCCGTGGGCGGATGCGTGCCGTAGTCGATGCCGAGCACCAGCCCGTTCTCGCTGCGCAGCTCGACCATCGGGAACGCGCGGCCGAGTTCGGGCAAGTGCGACAGTTCGCCCTGGGCCGACAGCAGCGCGACCTGCTCGTTCGACGACACGGTGAAGCTCTGGCCATTGAAGGCGCTGGTCGCGCCCACGCGCAGGTCGACGGGGGGCGGCGCGGTGCGCTGCAAGTCGTAGGGCAGCGAGAAGACGTAGGCACCGTTGTCTTCGCTGAGGATGCCGCTGCGGCCGTCCTCCAGCGCCGCGATCCATTCGGTCCAGCGTGCGCCGGCATGGCCGTACTGCAGCCGCCCGACAAGGGTGAACGGCTGATCGTTGATGCGTCCGGCGGCCAACAACTGCAGCGGGCTGAAGTCGTCGAACAGCTCCGCCATCTTGCCGATGCGCGCGAGCGTCTCGCCCTGGCGCACGACGGTGCTCTGGCAATACGGGCACACCGCATGCGTCGATTGCGCGGACCTGAATTCGACCGGCGCGCCGCAGCCGGGGCAGGGCGCACGGTAGGCGCGCTGGGCGCCTGGTTGCTCAGCCATCGCCGGTGTTTAAACCAGCTTTTTCAGCAGTTCGGCCTTCTTGGCGTCGAACTCTTCCTGCGTCAGGATGCCCTTGGTCTTGAGCTCGCCGAGCTTCTCGAGCGTGGTCATGACGTCGTTCGGGCTCACCACCGCCACGGCCGGCTGCTGCTGCGTGGCGGCCGCCTGCGCCGCCGCATTCGGGCTCAGGCCCTGCGCGAGGTTCTGCGCCAGCACCTGGCCGAGCGCCACGCCGGCGCCGAGCCCCATGGCGTCGCCCGCGATGCCGCCGCCGCCGTTGCCCGAACCCTCGGCGAACTTCGGGATGGCCTGCGCCGTCTGGTACTGCATGAACTTGCCCATGTCGTTGCCGACCATGCCCATGCCGATCTTCTGGTCGAGCACCTTCTGCAGCTCTTCGGGCAGCGAGACGTTCTGCACCGTGATGTTCTCGAGCTTGATGCCGATCTTCTCGAACTCGGGCACGAGCTGCGCGGCGAGCGCCTGCGCAAACTGGATCTGGTTGGCCGCCAGGTCGAGAAAGGGAACGCCGCTCGCGGCAATGGCATTGCTGATGTTCTGCAGCACCAGCCCGCGCAATTGGCCGTCCAGGTCCGAGACGCTGTAGATCTCGCGCGTGCCGGAGATCTCGGTGTGGAAACGCTTGGCATCGCCGATGCGGAAGCTGTAGTTGCCGAAGGCGCGCAGGCGCACGGCGCCGAAGTCTTTGTCGCGGATCGTGATCGGCTGGGGCGTGCCCCATTTCTGGTCGACCTGCTGGCGCGTGCTGAAGAAGTAGACGTCGCTCTTGAACGGGGACTCGAACAGCTTGTCCCAGTTCTTCAGGTACGTGAGCACCGGCAGGGTCTGTGTCGTGAGCTTGTACATGCCGGGGCCGAACACGTCGGCCACCTGGCCTTCGTTGACGAACACCGCGACCTGCGACTCGCGCACGGTGAGCGAGGCGCCATGCTGAATTTCCATCTCCGCCATCGGGAAGCGCCAGGAGAGCGTGCCGTCGCCCGACTCGGTCCACTGGATGATGTCGATGAACTGCTTCTTGATGAAATCCATCAGGGCCATGGTCGCTCCTCGTGTGTTTTTCCCCAGACCGCGCATATTGCCACAGCGTGTTAACAGAATGGCGTCACCCGCAGCCTCGCGGCCTGCCGCCACAGGCCCAGGTCTACAATCGGCGCCCCCAGAAGAAGCGCTGCTAGGAGCAACGGCCCATGTCCGATTCGACCCCCTCGACCCCCACGCCCGAAGACAAGCGCGCGCAGTTGCGGCGCGCTGCCCTCGAGTACCACGAGTTTCCGGTGCCGGGCAAGATTGCCATCGCCGCCACCAAGCAAATGGTCAACCAGCGCGACCTGTCGCTGGCCTATTCGCCCGGCGTGGCCGCACCCTGCGAGGAGATCGTCAAGGACCCGGCCAATGCCTTCAAGTACACGGCGCGGGGCAACCTGGTGGCGGTGATCACCAATGGCACCGCGGTGCTCGGCCTCGGCGACATCGGCCCGCTGGCCTCCAAGCCGGTGATGGAAGGCAAGGGCGTGCTGTTCAAGAAGTTCGCCGGCGTGGACGTGTTCGACATCGAGATCGACGAGAAGGACCCGGTGAAGCTCGTCGAGGTCATCGCGGCACTGGAGCCGACCTTCGGCGCCATCAACCTCGAGGACATCAAGGCACCCGACTGCTTCTACATCGAGCGCGAGCTGCGCAAGCGCATGAAGATCCCGGTGTTCCACGACGACCAGCACGGCACCGCGATCACGGTGGCCGCGGCCATGCTCAACGGCCTCAAGGTCGCGGGCAAGGACATCAGCGACGTCAAGCTCGTGACCTCGGGCGCAGGCGCCGCGGCGCTGGCCTGCCTGAACCTGCTGCTCAAGGTGGGCTTGAAGCGCGAGAACATCTTCGTGACCGACCTGGCCGGCGTGGTCTACGAAGGCCGCACCGAGCTCATGGACGACGACAAGCGCGTGTACATGCAGAAGACTTCGGCGCGCACGCTGGCCGAGGTGATCGAGGGCGCCGACGTGTTCCTGGGCCTGTCGGCCGGCGGCGTGCTCAAGTCCGCAATGGTGGCGCGCATGGCGCCGCGTCCGGTGATCTTCGCGCTCGCCAACCCGAACCCGGAGATCTCGCCCGAAGAGGCCCATGCGGTGCGTCCCGACGTGATCATGGCTACCGGCCGCACCGACTACCCGAATCAGGTCAACAACGTCCTGTGCTTCCCGTACATCTTCCGCGGCGCGCTCGACTCGGGCGCGACCACGATCACCGACGAGATGGAGATCGCTGCGGTGCATGCGATCGCCGAACTTGCCCAGGCCGAGCAGAGCGAGCGCGTGGCGGCCGCCTACGTCGGCGAAAAGCTGACCTTCGGCCCCGAGTACCTGATCCCGAAGCCCTTCGATCCGCGCCTGATGATGAAGATCGCGCCGGCGGTGGCCAAGGCCGCCGAGGAGAGCGGCGTGGCCTCGCGTCCGATCAAGGACATGGACGCGTACCGCGACCGGCTGCAGAGCTTCGTCTATGCCTCGGGCACCACGATGAAGCCGATCTTCGACGCCGCCAAGCGCGCGGCCAAGAAGCGCGTCGCCTACTGTGAGGGCGAGGAAGAGCGCGTGCTGCGCGCCGCGCAGATCGTGGTCGACGAAGGCATTGCGCGGCCCACGCTGATCGGCCGCCCGGCCATCATCGCGCAGCGCATCGAGAAGTTCGGCCTGCGCCTGAAGGAAGAGCTCGACTACGACATCGTCAACGTCGAGCAGGACCACCGCTACCGCGACTTCTGGCAGACCTACCACCGCATGACCGAGCGCAAGGGCCAGACGGTGCAGACCGCCAAGATCGAGATGCGCCGCCGCCTCACGCTGATCGGCGCGATGCTGCTGCACAAGGACGAGGTCGACGGCATGATCTGCGGCACCTGGGGCACCACGCTGATCCACCTGCACTACATCGACCAGGTGATCGGCAAGCGCCCCGGCGGCTGCGCCAGCACGCCCCAGGACGTGCCGGTCTACGCCTGCATGAACGGCCTGCTGCTGCCCGACCGCCAGGTGTTCCTGGTCGACACCCACGTCAACTACGACCCCTCGCCCGAGGAACTGGCCGAGATCACCACGATGGCGGCGGAGGAGATGATGCGTTTCGGCCTCAAGCCCAAGGCGGCGCTGCTGTCGCATTCGAACTTCGGCACCAGCAACGAGCCCAGCGCGGTGAAGATGCGCCGCACGCTCGACCTGCTGCGCGTGCAGGCGCCCTGGCTCGAGGTGGACGGCGAGATGCACGGCGACGTGGCGCTCGACAGCAAGCAGCGCGCGGTCGTCATGCCGCACAGCGCGCTCGCGGGCGATGCCAACCTGCTGGTTTTTCCGAACATCGACGCAGCCAATATTTCTTACAACCTGCTCAAGACAGCGGCCGGCGGCAACATCGCGATCGGGCCGGTGCTGCTCGGCGCAGCCAAACCTGTGCACATTCTCACGGCCAGCGCGACTGTTCGGCGCATCGTGAACATGACGGCCTTGACAGTGGCCGACGCCAACGCGGAACGATAGGCGAATGGAGGGAAGTGGCCGCCCACTTGAGGCGCCACGCACCATCCCATTGCACTGCTCAAACTTTGAGCAGTCGCTTGCTATTTTCGCCAGCGTGGTGCACACTCGCGGGCTTGAATTTGCGGGTTAACCCCAAGGTTGACCGCGGTTCGGAATCCCCGCTCTTTTCTTGTGGTGCCCCATGGCGGCTTACGCCTCGATCACGTCCTCAGTCACTAAGTTTGCGCTCACCGGCTTGATGCTGGCGGCGTTGGCGACGGGGGCGGGGGCCCGCGAATGGTTCAGCACCGGAAAGTCTGCCCAGGAAACCATCGCCTTGTCCGAATTGCCGGCACAGGGCCGGCGAACCTATGAGGCCATTCTGAACGGCGGCCCCTTCCGATACGACAAGGACGGCACGGTATTCGGCAACCGCGAGCGACTCTTGCCGCCGGCGCGGCGCGGTCATTACCGCGAGTACACGGTGGCAACGCCGGGCTCGCGCGACCGCGGTGCGCGGCGCATCGTCTGCGGCGGCGCGCAGAAAACAGCCCCCGAGGCCTGCTGGTACACGGCGGACCACTATGCGAGTTTCAGGCGAATCGCGCCATGAGCGATGACAAAGACATGAGCGGCGCCCCGAGGCGCTGCGAAGAAATGATGATGACTATGGAAAAAACAGCGGAGATGACTCAACCCCTTCGTTCCGTGAGACCGAACATCGTGCAGTCGATTCGCGCCTTCCGCGTGAACGAACTGCAGGACGCCGCCAACGCGGCGGGCCAGCATTTCCTGTATGCGAACCTGGGCAATGCCCAGACCAAGCAGGACGTGCTAGACCTGATCGCCCAGCAATTCACCTTTCCGGCGCACTTCGGCAAGAACTTCGACGCGCTGTACGACTGCATGACCGATCCGTTGCATAAATCGGGCCCGCAGCCCGGTTTCGTGATCGTGCTCGAGCAGATCCCGGCCAACGTCAAGTTCGACAAGGAAGCGCGCGAGCAACTGCTCGACATCTTCCGGGATGCCGCCGACTACTGGGGAGACCGGAAAGTCCCATTCCGGTGCTTCTATTCTTTTCTGTAGCCCGTTCTGCATCCACCAGCCAAGCAGAACGGGCGAACGAGGCTCAGCCGACCAACGGCGCAGCACTCGATGGCATCGACATCAACAACGGCAACACCGCGAATGCGGCCGCTGCAGAACCCGAAGGCGAAAAAATGCCGACCGACAAACTGGTCGACGTCTCGCCGCTGGCGTTGCGCATGAGCAGCCCCTTCAACGCGGGCTACTGGCTCGCTGCAGCCTGACCCACCCCCGAAGCGGCTCACTTCGTGTAGCCGCCTCCCCCTCGAGGGGGCAACACCTGCGGCCTGGCGAAGCCAGTTCCGCGGTGTTTCCCGAACGAAAGCCCGCCTCTCCGGCGGGCTTTTCCTATTGGGGTGGGGGGACGGCTTGGGCGAGGGCGACGTATTCGGGCACCGGGACTTCCTCGGCGCGGCGCTGGAGGTCGAACTCGCCGTTGAAGCCGTGCTGCTCGAGCCACTTGCCGAGCGTGTGGCGCATGATCTTGCGGCGCTGGCTGAACGCCACCTGGACGATCTCGCCGAGGCGGGCGGCGTCGACGGCCGGCGGCTGCGCGAGCGGCACCATGCGCACCACGGCGCTGTCGACACGGGGCGGCGGATCGAAGCTCTCGGGCGGCACGAACAGCACGTTCGCCATGTCGTAGCGCCATTGCAGCATCACGCTCAGGCGGCTGTAGTCGGCCGTGGCGGGCCTGGCCACCATGCGATCGATCACTTCCTTCTGCAGCATGAAGTGCTGGTCGGCCACGAGGTGGGCGACGCCCAGCAGGTGGAACAGGATCGGCGTCGAGATGTTGTAGGGCAGGTTGCCCACCACGCGCAGCGGCGTGGCGAACCGGCCCGCCACCTCGACGAAGTCGACCTTGAGGACGTCCGACTCGATGACGTCGAGCTGCGGATGCTCGCGCAGGCGCTTCGCGAGGTCGCGGTCGAGCTCGATGACCGTGAGGCGGCCGAGCCGTTCGACCAGCGGCTGCGTGAGCGCCGCGAGCCCCGGGCCGATCTCGACCATGGCATCGCCGGGCTGCGGCGCGATCTCGCCGACGATCGCATCGATGATCCCGCCGTCGGACAGGAAGTGCTGACCGAACCGCTTGCGGGCGACGTGCCGTGCCATCAGGACTGCGGCGGTTCGCGGTACTCGACGTAGGCGCGCGCGCGCACTTCCTGCATCCAGGTGTTGGAAGCTTCCTCCACGCGCTGCTCGCGCAGCACGGCGCGGGCGGCCTCGCGCTGCTCTTCCTGGGTGAGCTTGGCTTCGCGCCGGCCGACCACCTGGATCAGGTGCACGCCGAAGCGCGACACCACGGGGTCGCTGATCTGGCCGGGCGCGAGTCGGTCCATGGCTTCCTCGAACTCGGGCACGAACTGCCCGGGCCGCGACCAGCCGAGATCGCCGCCTTCCTTGGCGCTCGCATCCTGCGAGTTGTCGCGCGCGAGGCCGGCGAAATCCGCCGTGCCGGCCTGCAGCCGGCGCTTGAACTCGGCCAGCTGCGCCACGGCCTGGGCGGTGGTGCGCTTGGGGTCGTTCAGCAGCAGGATGTGACGCACCTGCGTCTGCGTGACGGTGGCATCGGCCGCGCCGATCTGCGCCTTGGCGAGCACCTTGAGCACATGGAAGCCCGCGCCCGAACGGATGGGCCCGGCGATGCCGTTGACCTGCGTCGACTGGACGGCTTCAACGAACAGCGGCGGATAGCGGTCGGCGGTGCGCATGCCGATGGCGCCGCCATTGGCACGGTCGGGCGAGTCGGAGTTCTCCTGCACCAGCTTGGCGAAGTCCTCGCCCGAACGGGCGCGCTGCGCGAGGCCCTGCGCCTTCTGCTGCAGCGTGGCCAGCTGGGCTTCGGTGGCGTTCTCGGGCACGGCGACGAGCAGGTGGGCGAGGTTGATGTTCTGCAGCGACGCGTCCTTGTTGGGCGCGTTGCGCTGGTCGCGCAGGTACTCGTCGGCTTCGGCGTCGCTGACCTTGACCTTCGACTCGACCTCGCGGTCGCGCAGCCGCGTGAGCAGCAGCTGGTCGCGCAGGTCTTCGCGGAACTGGCGCGGCGAGAGGCCTTCGGCCATCACACGGCGGCGCAACTCCTCGACGCTGAGCTGGTTCTGCCGCGCCACGGTCTGCTCGGCCTGGTCGATGGCGACGTCGTCCACCTTGATGCCGCTTTCTTTCGCCAGCTGGAGCTGCGCGCGCTCGGAGATCAGGCGCTCGAGCACGAGGCGCGTGAGCTCGGCGCGGGGCACGCGCTCGGCCTCGGGGTTTTCGCGGACCAGGCGCGTCACGCGCGACTGCACGTCGGTGTTGGTGATCGGCTCCGAGTTGACCAGTGCGACGATGTATTCGGCCGCGCGCTGCACCGGTGGCGCACTCGACGGCGCGGTGCGCGGCGCCGGCGGCGCGAGGCGAGGGCCTGCGCGCATGATGTCCGTGATGCCGCTGCCGCCGCCGGGACGCAGCCCCTGCTGCGCGCCCGCGCTTGCGGCCATTGCCAGCAGGCAGCCCAGGGTCAGGATGGAACGTGTGTGTTTCATGGCGTTGCTCAATCTCGTCTCAGTCGTAATTGGTGAAGCGGCTCGGCCCTTCGGTCGGCTGGCGCAGGGGTTGGTAGCGCTGGATGTTCGTCCGCAAGGCCTGCATGGGGCTCGACCCGATGCTCGAGAAGCCGACGAATTCGAGCTGGAACATGATGCGGGTGTTGGCCGTCACCTGGCCGGTGGTGATGCGCTGCAGCACCACGCGGCCGATCCAGCAGCAGCCGTCGTACTCGAGGCCGAGCACGCCGTCGGTGAGTTTCCTGTCCTGCAGGCTGTAGTTGAGCCGACCCACCGCGTACCAGCGGCCACCGCCCTGGCCCTTGCCGGGGCCGAGGTCCTTGCCCTTGTCGCCCCACAGGTCGTTGATCGGCCATTGCCAGCCGACGTCGATCGACTTGTTGCCGTCGGTGGAGAGCGGGATGCTCGTGGTGCTCGACGTGTTCGGCGCCTGGTAGCGGAACGCGGCGCTGAGGTTGCGGTACGGCCCGGGGTTGTAGCGCGCGCTGATGGCCGCGCGCTCGGAGCGCTGCGTGTCGGGGTTGTACTGCACGACCGTGTCCAGGCTCCACTTGGGCGTCCAGTTGATCTGTGCGCCGACGAGCAGGTCGCTCGCACGGTCGGTCACCGGTGCGCCGCCCGGCAGGATGACGCGCTGGTCGCTGAAGCGCAGCCGCTGCGCCACGCCGAAACGCGCGGCCTCGACGCCGGTGTCGGGGTCGATCAGGCGCGAGGTCACCCCGAGCGTGAGCGTGTTGGTGTCGGAGATGCGGTCGTTGCCCGAGAACGCGTTCTCGGTGTAGATGGTCGCGAAGCTGAAGTCGTTCTCTGCCGAATCGTAGTTCGGCAGCATGTTCTGGTTGCGGAACGGCGTGTAGACGTAGTACGCGCGCGGCTCCAGCGTCTGGCGGAAGGCACGCCCGAAGTAGCTCGCGTCACGCTCGAAGATCAGCCCGCTATCGAGGCTGAAGGTCGGCACCGTGCGGTTGCTCGAGGTCGGAAAGAAATACAGCGCGTTCGGGTTGTACGGGACGCCGTTGACGTACTGGATCCCGTTGAGCGTGAGCCGCGGCACGTCGGCCTGCGGCCGGTAGTAGTTGTACGAGGCCGTGTTCAGCTGCAGCTTCGGAATGACGAAGGAACTCGGCGTGATGAACGGCCGGCTGATCGTGGCCACCGCGAGCGCCCGGTCGCCGTCGGGCTGCGACTGCTGGACCACGTCGAAGCCCGGCTGGCCAGCCAGGATGCTGTTGACGCGGAAGCGCGTGTAGTCGAGGTTCAGCGCAACGTCGAAACCGTGCCAGTCGTACTTGTTGTAGTTGGCCGTGATCTGCGGCATCCGGTCGTACGACGGCACGATCGGCGCCAGGCTGTACTGCAGCGTCTGGTAGCGCAGCGCCCGGATGCCGCCGTTCCAGTCGCCCTTGCTCCAGTTGAGCGAGGCTTCGTTGGGCAGCTGGCGCTGCGCCAGCGTCGGCGTGCGCGTGAAGTCGCGCCAGTAATCGTCGTCGCTGACACGGTTGATGTTGATGTTGGCCGACAGTGAATCGAGCCCCAGCGCCCGGGCATCGAAATCCTGGTGGTGGTTGGCCCAGATGCCCCAGCGCTTGGTGCCGGGCCTGCGGCCGAACGACAGGTCCGACGCCGAGATCTCGCCGTTGGCGAGTTGCTGCTGCTGCAGCGCACTCGCCTCGTTGTAGCGCTGGCCCACCAGGCGGTCGCTGCCCATCAGGTCGAGCCGGATGCTGCCGCTGTAGTCCTTCTCGAGGTAGCGGAACTCGGAACCCAGGTTGAGGCCGCGCTTGCTCATGAGCGTGGGCGTGAACGTGGCGTCGCGGTTCGGCGCGATGTTCCAGTAGTACGGCTGCGAGATTTCGATGCCGTTGGTGTTGTCGATCCCGATCGTGGGCGGCAGCAGCCCGCTCTTGCGCTCGTTGGACAGCGGAAAGCTCACGCTCGGCAGCGGCGGCGTGCTGATGCCCATGAAGCTCAGCCGCGCGTCGGTCGCGACGCCGACGTTCTCCTCGGTGTCGGTGGTCAGCGTGGCCGCGCTCAATAGCCAGGCCGGCATCCAGCCGGGAAAGTCCTCGCGGCGGCAGGTGGTGTAGGTGGCGGTGCGGGCCACCGAGACGTTGCTGTCGACGAAGTCGATGCGCTGCGCGTCGCCGTGGCCGCCGGTCGCGAGGAAGCTGTAGCGCACGTTGTTGAAGAAGCCCTCGAAGGTCTCGAGCTTGAGCTCGAGCTCGGGGCCCTCGTACACGTTGCCGGCCTGGTTGACGCGCACGTTGCCGCGCGCCTTGGCGCGGTCGTCGGGCTGGTAGTACTCGAGCCGGTCGGCCGAGATGGCGAGATCGCCGCGCCGCAGCGTGGCGTTGCCTTCGACGACGGTTTCGAGGTCCTGGCGGCCCGAGAGGCGGTCGCCGGTGATCAGGCTCGGCAGCTGGCTGCGCACGGCCTCGGGCAAGGTCTCGGTGAGCTGCGGCGTGCGCTTGAGCGTGAGCGGGCCGTCGAGGCCGCCGGCCGGCTGCGCCCAGGCGCCGTGCGCATGAAGCAGCGCCAGCGACAGCAGCGCCAACGGCAGGGGCGGACCGGAGCGCCTGAAGACTGCACGCTGGCGCATCAGGCCTCCCGCCGCGTCGTTCCGCAGGCAGCCCGCACGCTGGCAGGGCGGCGCTGCGAATGCACAAGGTGCCAAACGGGGAAGCTTTGGATCGTAGGCATCGGTCAGAACGAAGGATCGTCGGGAGGACGGCGCGGCAGGCCGGCCGGTTTGCGGGAGCCGGCGGCAACCCGTTCGACTTGCAAGGGCCGCCGGAGTTGCCGCGCCAGGCGGATTTGTAGAATCGATTATCCATGACAGCACCTTCGCTCCCGGCCGCCAAGCCCGCCGCCCCTGCCATTCCCGTGACCTGGGCCGATCCCGGACGCGCCGCGGCCTTCGACGCATGGCTGGCGGGCATCGCCGGCGCGCACGGCCTGCTGCCCGGCAGCGTGCGCCTCGCCTCGGCCGATGCGAGCTTCCGGCGCTATTTCCGTGTCGATGCCAGCGGCGCCGCGGGCACGCGCATCGTCATGGACGCTCCGCCCGACAAGGAGAACAGCGAGCCCTTCGTGCAGGTCGCGCGCCTGATGGCCGAGGCCGGCGTGAAGGCGCCGCAGGTGCTCGAATGGGACCGGGCCAACGGCTTCCTGTTGCTCGACGACCTCGGCCGCCAGACCATGCTCGACGTGATCGACCCGGCCCGCCCCGAGGCGAGCCGCCCGCTCTATGGCCAGGCCATCGACGCGCTGATCCGCTGGCAGCTGGCCTCCAGGCCCGGCGTGCTGCCCCTCTATGACCGGGCGCTGCTCGAGCGCGAGCTGGCGCTGTTCCCCGAGTGGTACATCGGGCGGCATCGCGGCATCGCCGTCGAGGGCAAGCTCAAGGAACGGCTGGAGCGCAGCTTCAGGCTGATCGTCGAGAGCAATCTCGCGTCGCCGAGCGTCTACGTGCACCGCGACTTCATGCCGCGCAACCTCATGATGGATGTGGCCCCCACGCTCGGCACTGGCGTGTCCTCGCTGCCCCCCGAGGGGGCGCTCGCCGCCTTGGGGCGGCCCGGCGGCGGCTCGGCCGGCCCCGGCCTCGGCGTGCTCGACTTCCAGGACGCGGTCTACGGCCCGATCAGCTACGACATCGCGAGCCTGCTGCGCGATGCCTTCCTGAGCTGGGACGAGGAATTCGTGCTCGACGTCACCGTGCGCTACTGGGAGGCCGCGCGCAAGGCCGGGCTGCCGGTCGACGCGGACTTCGGCGCCTTCTACCGCGCGGTCGAGTGGATGGGGCTGCAGCGCCACCTCAAGGTGGCCGGCATCTTCGCGCGCCTCACGCTGCGCGACGGCAAGCCGCGCTACCTGGCCGACACGCCGCGCTTCATCGGCTACATCCGCTCCACCGCCAGCCGCTACATGGAGCTCACGCCACTGCTGCGCGTGATCGACGAGATCGAAGGCAGCTCGCCGCTGGTCGGCTTTGCCTACGGCCGGGTCTAGAACGGGTGCCCCGTTTCCACTGCGCCGTCCCCCTGGCCGCCGGCACCACGCTCGCACTGCCGCCGGGCGCGGCGCGCCATGTGCAAGTGCTGCGGCTGCAGCCGGGCGACGCGATCACGCTGTTCGACGGCGCGGGCGGCGAATACCAGGCGACGGTCGAGCGCATGGGACGCAGCGAGGTCTCGGTCGTGGTCGGCGGCCACACCCCGATCGAACGCGAAGCCCCGCGCCCGGTGCACCTGGCGGTCGGCATGCCGGCCAATGAGCGCATGGATTGGCTGGTCGAGAAGGCCACCGAACTCGGCGTGGCGAGCATCCAGCCGCTGGCCACGGCGCACGGCGTGCTGCGCCTTTCGGGCGAGCGCGCCGAGAAGAAGCGGGCGCACTGGGAAGCCATCGCGATCGCGGCTTGCGAGCAGTGCGGGCGCAACCGCGTGCCGCTAATTCATCCGGTGCGGGCCTTCTCGAAGGTCGCCGACTGGGCCGCGGCCGGCGCCGGCACGAACGACGCCGCACTGCGCCTGGTGCTGAGCCTTGCCGATGGCACGCGGCGCCTCGGCGAGGCCGCCGCATCCTTGCCGGCCGACCGCGCGGTGCGGGTCCTGAGCGGCCCCGAAGGCGGCTTGAGCAGCACCGAGGAACAGGAGGCGCTGGCCTGCGGCTTCACGCCGGTCACGCTCGGCGCGCGCGTGCTGCGCGCGGAGACCGCGGCGCTCGCCGCGCTGGTCTCGCTCGCCGGGCCGTAGCGCCACCGCGGGCCGCCTTGCTTCTTCACCGATATTCACCACGACACGACAAGGACCTTCACGCCATGCTTCGCTCGCCACGCACCCTTCGCCGCCTTGCTCCGCTCGCCCCGCTGGTCCTCGCGATGTTCTGCGCGGTGCAGGGCGCGCAGGCCCAGAACAATGCCGTGGCGCCCACGCCGGTCCAGGTGTCGCCCGAGGTGGAGAAGGCCTTCAGCCAGCTGATGGCGGCGCCCACGGTGCAGAAGCTGCTCGAGGCGGTCAAGGCCGACCACGAGCGCTCGGTTGACGACCTGAAGATGCTGACCGAGATCGAAGCGCCGCCGTTCAAGGAGCAGAAGCGTGCCGAGGCCTTTCTCGCGCGCATGAAGGCGCTCGGCCTCGCAGATGCGCGCATCGACGCCGAAGGCAACGTGGTGGGCTTGCGCAAGGGAACGGGTAACGGCCCGAAGCTGCTGGTGTCGGCCCACCTCGACACCGTGTTTCCCGCCGGCACCGACGTGAAGGTGAAGGAGCGCGACGGCAAGCTCCACGCGCCCGGCATCGCGGACGACACGCGCGGCCTCGCGGTGCTGCTGTCGTGGCTCAAGGTGCTCAACGAGCAGAAGGTCCAGACCGTGGGCGACCTGCTGTTCGTCGGCAACGTCGGCGAGGAAGAGCTCGGCAACCTGCGCGGCATGAAGGCGATCTTCCGCGACCACCTGGACATCGACGGCATGGTCGGGCTCGAGCCCTCGCCCGACGGCAACGTGCTGATCCTCGGCACCGCGAGCCACCGCTACGAAGTCACGTTCAAGGGGCCGGGCGGGCACAGCTTCGCGGCCTTCGGCCAGGTGCCGAGCGCGATCCACGGCATGGGCCGCGCGATCGCCAAGATCGCCGAGGTGCGCACGCCGAGCTTCCCGAAGACCACCTTCACCGTCGGCACGGTGGGCGGCGGCACTTCGGTCAACACCATCGCGCCCGACGCGCGCATGGCGATCGACATCCGCTCGGACGACATGGCCTCGCTGCTCGAGACCGAGAAGAAGATCCTCGCCGCCATCGACGAAGCCGTGGCCGAGGAGAACAAGCGCTGGAGCGTCGGTACGCTGAGCGCCAGCAACAAGCTGATCGGCGACCGGCCCGGCGGGCGCACGCCGGCCGACTCGGTGATCGTCGAGGCGGCCACGCGCTCGAACAGCGCCTTCGGCCACAAGACGCTGCTGCGCGGCGGCAGCACCGACGCCAACGTGCCGATGTCGTACGGCATCCCGGCCATCATCATCGGCGGCGGCGGCAAGGCCGCGGGCTTCCACGCGCTGAGCGAATCGATCGACGTGACAGATGCATGGAAGGGCGCGCAGAATTCGCTCGTGACGGTGCTCGGCCTGGTCGGCGTCCAGAACGTGAGCCCTGCGCTGCTGCCCAAGCGGCCGGCGCGCACCAAGTAAGCTCCGTCAGGTCCTCTCACTCTCTTAAGGAATGGCCATGGGAATGCTCGATTCGGTACTCGGTCAAGTGCTCGGCGGCGCCGCCTCTCAGCAGCAGCCGTCGTCGCCAGGCGCAGGCATGGGAGAACTCGGCGGGCTCGCGGGCGTGCTCGGCAGCCTGCTTTCCAACAGCGGCGGCCAGGGCGGGCTCGGCGGGCTGGTCTCGAAGTTCGAGCAGGCCGGCATGGGCGATGTGGTCGGCTCGTGGATCGGCAAGGGAGAGAACCAGCCGGTCTCCGGCGGCCAGCTGCAGGACGCGCTCGGCAGCGACACCATCGCCAACATCGCGGCCAAGCTCGGCATCAACGCGCAATCGCTGCTGCCGATGCTGGCCACCATGCTGCCGGTGCTCATCGATCAGCTCACGCCCAACGGCAAGCTGCCGGAGCAAGGCGTGGACAACCCGAACGACCTGCTCGGAACGCTCGGCGGCCTGCTGCAGAACAGGCAGGGGTGAGCCCCGCCTTGCACGCCGTGGATCCCGCGCCCTCCGGGGCGCTTTTTCTTGCCGTACCGCCATGAACCGCAATCTCTGGCTGCTTGCCATCTGCCAGGGCCTGTTCCTGACCAACAACGTCACCTTCATCGCGATCAATGGCCTGGTCGGCCTGAGCATCGCGCCGGTGGGCTGGATGGCGACGCTGCCGGTGATGGGCTACGTGGTGGGCGGCGCGCTCGCCACCGGCGTGGTGGCGCGCACCCAGCGGCGCTTCGGTCGCCGCGGGTCGTTCCAGATCGGCCTCGCGGTGGCGTTCGGCTCGGCGCTGCTGTGCGCCTTTGCGGCGGTCACCCACAACTTCTGGCTGCTGTGCTTCGCCACGGTGGTGGCCGGCTACTACAGCGCCAATGCGAGCCTCTATCGCTTTGCGGCGGCCGAGCTCGCGGGCCCTGAATGGCGCGAGAAAGCGGTCTCGCTGGTGATGGCGGGCGGCTTGATCGGCGCGGTGCTCGGTCCCAACCTGGCCACCGCCACGCGCGAGGCGTTGACGGTGCCGTTCGCGGGCGCTTACGTGGCGCTTGCTGCGGTGGCGCTGCTGTCGATGCTGTTCATGCGCTTCATCGAGTTTCCGCCGGCACCGCCGCGCCGCGAGGGCGCGCGCGGGAGCGGGCGGCCGCTGGCCGAGATCATGCGGCAGCCGGTGTTCATCGTCGCCGCAGCGGGGGGCGCGCTGGGCTACGGTGTGATGAACCTGCTGATGGCCGCGACCCCGATCGCGATGCAGGTCTGCAGCCTGCCGTTTTCGGACGCGGCGCTGGTGCTCGAGTGGCACGTGATCGGCATGTTCGCGCCCGGTTTCTTCACCGGCCACCTGATCCGCCGCTTCGGCGCGCTGTCCATCATGGGCGTGGGATTGGCGCTCAACCTGGCCTGCATCGCCGTCGCACTCTCGGGCGTGGACCTGCATCACTTCCTGGTGGCGCTGTTCCTGCTGGGCGTGGGCTGGAACTTCCTCTTCACCGGCAGCACGACGCTCTCGCTCACGGCCTACACCGCCGAAGAGCGCGACCGGGCGCAGGGTGCGCTCAACTTCTGCATCTTCGGCACGCTCGCCGTGACCTCGTTCGCCTCGGGCGTGCTGGTGACCACGCAGGGCTGGCAGCTGCTGAACTACGGTTCGCTGGTGCCGGTGGCAATCACGGGCGCTGCGCTGCTGTGGCTCGCGCAGCGCAACCGGCGCGCCGCGGCAGAAGCGGCAGCCGCGAAGGCCTGACCGACCCTACGCGGCGGCCGCGGCGCGGTGGGCCGCCGGCAGCGCCGCGATCACCTCCGCCACGGCGGCGGTGAGCTTCTTGGCATAGGGCACATGCAGGAACTCGTTCGGGCCATGCGCATTGCTCTTGGGCCCGAGCACGCCGCAGACCATCATCTGGGCGGTCGGGAAACCGGCGCTCAGCATGTTCATCAGCGGGATCGTGCCGCCCTGGCCGATGTAGCCGCAGGAGGCACCGAAATGCGCGTTCGAGGCCTTGTTGAGCGCGTCCTCGAACCATGGCGTGATCGTGGGCGCGTTCCAGCCGGTGGCGCCGCCGCCGCTTTCGAAGGTGACGCGGGCCTGGTAGGGGGCGTTGTCCTCGAGCAAGGTCTTGAGCTCCTGCACCGCCTGGGCCGCATCGACGAGCGGCGGCAGGCGCAGCGACAGCTTGAAGGCGGTGTAGGGACGCAGCACATTGCCCGCATCCTTCAGTGCCGGAAAACCTTCGGCGCCGGTCACCGACAGCGTGGGCTTCCAGGTGCGGTTGAGCAGCGCCTCTACCGGGTCGGTGGTGGTCGGCAGCGCGAACATGGTCGAGCCGCCGCAGTCGTAATGCGCCCACGGAAATCGCTTGTAGAGCTCTTCGCCGAGGATCGCGGCCGTGGCCCTGGCCTGGTCGAGGCGGTCGGGCGGCACTTCGCAGTGGAAGCTCGCGGGCAGCAGGCGGCCGGTCTTGCTGTCCTCGAGCCGGTCGAGCACCTGCCGCATGATGCGAAAGCTGGAGGGCACCAGGCCCGAGGCGTCGCCCGAATGGATGCCTTCGGTCAGCACCTCGACCTTGAGCGTGCCGCTGGCCATGCCGCGCAGCGAGGTCGTGAGCCACAGCTGGTCGTAGTTGCCGGCGCCCGAATCGAGGCAGATCACGAGCTCGACCTCGCCGAGCCGCGCACGCAGCGCGTCGACGTAGGGCAGCAGGTCGTACGAGCCGCTTTCCTCGCAGGTCTCGATCAGGCCCACGATGCGCGGATGCGCTGCGCCCTGGTTCTTGAGCGCCTTCAGCGCCGCGATGCTCGCGTAGACCGCATAGCCGTCGTCGGCGCCGCCGCGGCCGTAGAGCAGGCCGTTCTCGTACTTGGGCGTCCAGGGGCCGAGGTCGTTGCGCCAGCCGGTGAACTCGGGCTGCTTGTCGAGATGGCCGTACATCAGCACCGTCCCGGTCATGTCGGTGCCGGTGGCCGGCACTTCGAAGAATAAGACCGGCGTGCGGCCCTCGAGGCGCACGATCTCGAGCTTCAGGCCTTCGACCTTCTGCGCCTCGACCCAGGCCGCCGCATTGCGCAGCACGGTCTCGAGGTGCCCGTTGGCCGACCAATCCTTGTCGAAGCCCGGCGACTTGGCTGGAATGGCGATGTAGTCGGTGAGCTGCCGGAGGATGTCGCCATCCCATTGGGTGGTGACGTCGGACAGAGCGCGCTGGGCGTCGAGCGTGCCGGCGGGCATTTCGCGGTGCAGGGGGGCGTTCATCGGGGTTCTCCGCAGGAAGGCAAAAGCGCATTTTGCGCCTCGCGCCAACCCCGCGTAGAGTGCGGCGTTCCCAACCCGGAGCGCAACGTGACCAAGGCAACATCGACGCGGACGACGGACATCAGAGTGGGCATCGGCGGCTGGACCTACGAGCCCTGGCGCGACAACTTCTATCCCAAGGGACTCGCCCATGCCAAGGAGCTCGGCTATGCGAGCCGCAAGGTGAGCGCCATCGAGGTCAACGGCACCTACTACAGCACCTTCAAGCCCGAGACCTTCCGCAAATGGCATGGCGAGGCGCCCGACGATTTCGTGTTCTCGATGAAGGCGTCGCGTTTCACGACCAACCGCAAGGTGCTCGCCACCGCGGGCGAGTCGATCGCGCGTTTCATCGACAGCGGCGTGGGCGAACTCGGCGACAAGCTCGGCCCGATCGTGTGGCAGTTCATGCCGACGAAGCAGTTCGATGCCGAAGACTTCGAGGCCTTCCTTGCGCTGCTGCCGAAGAAGGAGGGCAGCCGCACGCTGCGCCATGTAATGGACGTGCGCCACGAGAGCTTCATCACGCCGGCCTACAAGGCGCTCGCGAAGAAATACAAGGTGTCGACGGTGTTCACCGACGCGGACAAGTTCCCCTCGTTCGAGGAACCCGAAGGCGACGTCGCCTATGCGCGGCTCATGATGGCCGATGCGAGCCAGAAGACCGGCTATGCGCCAAAGGCGCTCGACGCCTGGGCCGAGCGCGCGCAGGCATGGACCGCGTCGCCGAAGAAGCGCGAGGTGTTCGTCTATTTCATCAATGGCGCCAAGGAAAAGGCACCAGCCGCGGCCGGCGCCCTGCTCGAGCGCCTCGGATGGACCCCGCCCGCCGCGTAGCAGGCGCGGCGCGCCCTTAGGCTTGCGAAGCCTTGGCGCCGAAGCTGATCTCGCCGGAAATCTGGCCGCCTTCCTCGATCACGATCTTGCCGTAGCGGACCTTGCCGGTAACCTTGCCGGTCGCGTGGATCACGAGCTTTTCGCGCACCGTGAGGTTGCCGTCGAAGATGCCGCGGATCTCGGCGATGTCGATCTCGGCCGAGCCCTTGAACTCGCCCTGTTCGGCGATCTGCATCAGGCGCGAATCCATCGTGGCTTCGACCAGACCCTCGACGACGAGCGTGTCGCAATCGGTGATCTCAACGCCCTTGAGCTTGATGTTCGGGCCGACGGTGAGCTTGCTGCCGCCTTCCTTGGCAGCGGGTGCCGCCGCGGTGGCGCCGAGGCCGCCCTGCTGGCCGGCGAGCGACGACGGATTGACGGGCGAACCCGACAGATTGGTGCCCGAGCCCACCAGCGGCGCGGGACGGGAGGTCAACGAATCGGTGTCACGATCACGCTTGCCGAAAAAGGGGGACTGTGTAGCCAATGGGGAGCTCCTCAACAAAGGGTCTATCGTAAGAACGCCATTGGCGCGCACGACACTTAATTGCGCAATAAACGTAACTGAATAAATCGCGGCTGCGTGCACATTGCCACAATCGCAGTCATCCCGCGACCTCGCCAGCTTCATCCAGATGACCCGACCGAATTCCGCTCCCGCTGCCCGGACCTTCGCCGTCTCGTCGACCACCGACGCGCGCTTCGACAAGCCGGCGAGCGGCTGGCGGCGCGACATGTTCACCGTGATCTTCGAGGCCGACACGCGAGCGGGGCTCGCGTTCGACCTGGCACTGATCGCGGTGATCGTGGCCAGCGTGCTGGTGGTGATCCTCGACAGCGTGCAGTCGATTCGCGAGCAGTGGCGCCCGCTGTTCAGCGCGCTCGAATGGACGTTCACCGCGTTGTTCACGCTCGAGTACATCGCGCGCCTCGCCTGCGTGAACAGGCCGCTGCGCTACGCGTTGAGCTTCTACGGCGTGATCGACCTGCTCGCGCTGCTGCCGACTTACCTGGTGGCCTTCGCACCCGAGCTCGCCTACCTGATCGACGTACGCGTGCTGCGGCTCTTGCGCGTGTTCCGGATCTTCAAGCTCTCGCGCTACTCGGTGGAATACCGCGCGCTGGTGTCTGCCGTGGCGGCGAGCCGGCGCAAGATCACGGTGTTCGTGGGCTTCGTGATGCTGGTGGTGCTGGTGATGGGCACGCTGATGTATGTCGTCGAAGGGCCGGTCCACGGCTTCACGAGCATTCCGGTGGCGATCTACTGGGCCATCTCGACCATGGCCACGGTCGGCTTCGGCGACCTGGTGCCGAAGACCGACCTCGGCCGCGCGATCGCGTCGGTCATGATGCTGCTCGGCTGGGGTGTGCTGGCGGTACCGACGGGCATCGTCACGGCCGAGATGGCGCGCCGCGGACCCGGCGACGACGACGACGTGCCGCTCGCAGGCCGCGGCATCCTCGCGATGACGCCACCGCCCACGCCGCCCGCACCGCCGCCGCGCCGGCTCACACCGGCTGCCAGGCGACGCGCCCTTGCGCAGCATCGCCGAGGCGTGCGATGAAGGCCTCGGCATCCGACTCCGGCAGCCTGAAGTCGAAGCGCACCACATCCCCGTGCGTGATGCCGTCGAGCACCGCCCCCGCTGCGGCGAGTTCGCGCCGCACCAGGCCTTCGAGCGCATAAGGCACGGCGCATTGCAGGCTGCGCTGGCGCACCAACGGCACGAGCGGAGCGCCGAGCAGCGCCTGCGCCACGGCGTCGGTATAGGCCCGCACCAGGCCGCCGGCACCGAGCTTCACGCCGCCGAAGTAGCGCACGACCGTTGCGAGTGCGCCTTCGATCTGCTGGTGGCGCAGCACCTCGAGCATCGGCCTGCCCGCCGTGCCGCCCGGTTCCCCGTCGTCGTTCGCAGCCGACTGGCCGCCCGCCATCAAGGCCCAGCACACATGCGCGGCCGCAGGGTGCTCGGTGCGCAGCGCGGCCACGATGGCCTGCGCGGCCGCGCGGTCGGGCACGGACTGCACGCAGCCGATGAAGCGGCTCTTGCGGATGACCAGTTCGCTGTGGACCGGTTGCGCCAGCGTGAAGCTCACGTTCCGCCGAGCGCGTTCAACCGCCCCGCTCGAACTTGAACACGGCCGTGCCCGCGCGGGCATTGGGCAGCCAGCGCACCGAGCGGCCGTCCTGCAGGCCGAAAGCGTCGAGCACGCGAAGCTGGTTCTTCTGCGCAAGCACTTCGAAGTCCTTGAAGGTGCCAACGCGGATGTTGGGCGTGTCGTACCACTGGTAGGGCAGGCGCCGGGTGACCGGCATGCGCCCGCGCGCGATGCTGATCCGGTTCGGCCAGTGCGCGAAATTCGGAAAAGCCACGATGCCGATGCGGCCGACGCGCGCGGTCTCGCGCAGCATCACTTCGGCATTGCGCAGGTGCTGCAGCGTGTCGATCTGCAGCACCACGTCGAACGAAGCGTCGTCGAACATCGCGAGGCCCTCGTCGAGGTTCAACTGGATCACGTCGACGCCGCGCCGGATGCACTTCAGCACGTTGCCGTCGGCGATCTCGACGCCGTAGCCGCTGCAGCCGCGCTCGCGCTGCAGCAGGTCGAGCAGGGCGCCGTCGCCGCAGCCGAGGTCGAGCACGCGCGCGCCCTCGGGCACGAGCGCCGCGATGACGCGCTGGGTTTCGATGTCGCTCACTGCACCACCTCCGTGCTCGCTTCGGCCTCGATCTCGTGCGCCACGCGCTCGAAATAGGAGCGCACCACGCCCATGTAGCGCACGTCGTCGAGCAGGAACGCATCGTGCCCATGCGGTGCGTCGATCTCGGCGTAGCTCACGTTGCGGCGATTGTCGAGCAGCGCCTTCACGAGCTCGCGGCTGCGCGCCGGCGAAAAACGCCAGTCGGTCTTGAAGCTCACGAGCAGGAACTTGGCCGTGGCGCGCGCCAGCGCTTCGCTGAGGTCGCCGCCATGCGCGCGCGCGGGGTCGAAGTAGTCGAGCGCGCGCGTGATCAGCAGGTAGGTGTTGGCATCGAAGTACTCGCTGAACTTGTCGCCCTGGTAGCGCAGGTAGCTCTCGATCTGGAACTCGACCTCCTGCGTCGAATAGCGGTAGTCGAGCCCCTCGGCCTCGCCCTCGACGGCGCTGCGCAGGATGCGGCCGAACTTCGCGTTCATGACGTCGTCGCTGAGGTAGGTGATGTGGCCGATCATGCGGGCGATGCGCAGGCCGCGCTTGGGCACCACGCCGTGTTGGTAGAAATGCCCGCCGTGGAAATCAGGGTCGGTGACGATGGCGCGGCGCGCCACTTCGTTGAAGGCGATGTTCTCGGCCGTGAGGTTGGGCGCGCTGGCCACCACCACCGCATGGCGCACGCGCTCGGGGTACTGCAGCGTCCACGAGAGCGCCTGCATTCCGCCGAGGCTGCCGCCCATGACGGCCGCGAGCGTGCGGATGCCGAGCGCATCGAGCATCACGGCCTGGGCGTCGACCCAGTCCTCGACCGTGACGACGGGAAAGTCGGCGCCGTACACGCGCCCGGTGGCCGGATTGACGTGCATCGGCCCGGTCGATCCGAAGCAGGAGCCGAGGTTGTTCACACCAATCACGAAGAAGCGGTCGGTGTCGACCGGCTTGCCCGGCCCGACCATGTTGTCCCACCAGCCCTCGGAGCGGTCCTGGCCTGCATAGGTGCCGGCCACGTGGTGCGAGGCATTGAGCGCATGGCACACCAGCACCGCGTTGCTTCGCTCGGCATTCAGCGTGCCGTAGGTTTCGTAGGCCAGCGTGTAGTCCGCGAGCGAGGCACCGCTGCGCAGGGCCAGCGGGCCCGCGAACTGCATCGACTGCGCGGAGACAACCAAAGGAGTTGACGACATGAATGAAAAAACCCGGCCTCGCCAAAAACGAGCCGGGTTGTTCGCCAACTGACTGTCTTTAGCTGAATTTATAAAGCGCCCGCAAGCTGAAGCAAATCGGCGCAAGACAAAGTATAGCCGCGCAACGGTGCGCGGCGCCGCTCGTTCAGGGCCAGCCGGCGATCATGGCGATGCCGAGCACGAGGAAAATTGCCGCGGAGATGCCGTGCACGAGTTTGATCGGCACCCGGCGCACGATCCGCTCGCCGAGCCACACCACGGGCGCGTTGGCCAGCATCATGCCGAGCGTGGTGCCCACGACCACCCAGAGGTACGCCTCGGTGAAACGGGCCGCCAGCATCACCGTTGCGATCTGCGTCTTGTCGCCCATCTCGGCGAGGAAGAAGGCGACCAGCGTGGTGCCGAAAACGCCGTAGTGGGAGGTAGCGGGTGCCTCGTCGTCGTCGAGCTTGTCGGGAATGAGCATCCATGCCGCCATCGCGACGAACGACCCGCCGAGGATCCAGCGCAGCATCTCGGGGCCGACCCAGCGCGTGATGTAGTTGCCGACGGCACCGGCCAGCGCATGGTTGACGACCGTGGCGACAAGGATGCCGAGCACGATCGGCCAGGGCTTTCTGAAACGCGCCGCGAGCAGAAGGGCCAGCAACTGGGTCTTGTCGCCCATTTCGGCGAGCGCGACCACGCCGGTTGCAACGAGAAAAGCTTCCATGAGAAAAAGGGTTCCTTGGGCCGAAGGACGCAATTGACCGTGCAACACCTTCGGCCAAATTCCCGAAGTTGCACGGTCAAAGGTCTCGCCAGGTGTGTTCACTGCACGCGCCATGTCCCGTGTGGGGCAGGACAAGTCTGTTGACGCGGGCCCTTCTCGCAAATGGAAGGCGGCTACTCCCCAATGACGCGGCAGATTCTACCTGCTGCGGCCGGTCGCCCTCCCTCAGCCGAAAGCGTGCGCTAACTTTTTCTAAATTTTGAAGGCACTACAGGCGGCAGCAAATTCCTGCTTGCATTTCACATATTTCACCCATAATGCACGAGCCTCCCTCTTCAATTTGCGAGGAGGCAGTTCGGTGATCGGTCAGTTTCGCGCGACTCGACAGCTCTCGTTTGAGTCATGCTTTCGGGACTCCGTCGCTTTTCCTGCCATGTGTTTATAGGAGTCCCTGGATGGGCAACAAACTGTATGTCGGCAACCTGCCTTACTCGGTGCGCGACGGTGATCTCGAACAGGCTTTCGGACAATTCGGCTCGGTGGCCAGCGCCAAGGTCATGATGGAGCGCGACACGGGCCGCTCCAAGGGCTTCGGCTTCGTCGAAATGGGCAGCGACGCGGAAGCGCAGGCGGCCATCAATGGCATGAACGGCCAGCCGCTCGGTGGCCGCAGCATCGTTGTCAATGAAGCGCGCCCGATGGAAGCGCGTCCCCCGCGCAGCGGCGGTTACGGTGGCGGCGGTGGTGGTTACGGCGGCGGCGGTGGTGGCTATGGCGGCGGCGGTGGCAACGGTGGTGGTGGCGGCTACGGCGGCGGCGGTGGTGGCGGCGGCCGCTCCGGTGGTGGCGGGGGCTACGGCGGCGGTGGCCGCAGTGGCGGCGGCGGTGGTGGTGGCGACGGCGGTTTCCGCAGCCCCTACGGTGCCGGCCCCCGCGGCGGCGGCCGCTCGGGCGGTGGTGGCGGCTATGGCGGTGGCGGCAACGGCGGCTACTGAGTCCTGCACGCGCACGGACACGCAAAGAAAAGGCTCCTTCGGGAGCCTTTTTCGTTATCCGGCGACAGGGCGTTCAGCGCTCGCCGCTGCGCTTCTTGCGGCCGCGCCCTTGCACCGCGCGGTCGAACAGCGCGTTCGGCACCATGCGCATGAGCTTGGCGACGACGCCCATCTGCCAGGGGATCACGCGGTAACTGCTGCCGGCCTCGATGATGCGCAGCGCCTGCGCCGCAAAGTCCTCGGGCTGCATGAGGAAGGGCATGCCATAGCGGTTGCCGCGCGTCAGCGGCGTGTCGATATAACCCGGGCAGATCGTCACGACCCTGACGCCGCTCTTGTGCAATTCGCCGCGCAGGCTTTCGCAGTACGCGACCACGCCGGCCTTGCTGGCGCAATAGGCGCCGTGGCCCGGCAGACCTCGGATGGCCGCCACGCTCGCGATGCCGACGAGCCGCCCGCTGCCGCGCTGGCGCATGGCGGCGACGAACGGATGGAAGGTGGCCATCAGGCCGACGTTGTTGGTGGCGAAAGTGCGCGCCATCACCTCGATGTCGTCGCGCTCGGCGGTGTCGACGCCCACGCTGATGCCGGCATTGGCGATCACCACGTCGGGCAGGCCTTGCTCGGCGATGCAGGCCTCGCCCGCGGCAACGATGCTGTCGGTCTGCGCCACGTCGGCGCCGTAAATGCGCCAGCGCGACGCATCGAGCTGGCGCGTGGCGGCCCAGGCCTCGATCTCGGCTGTACGCCGGGCCACCAGGGCCAACCGGTAGCCCGCGTCGTAGAAGCAGGCGGCCAGGGCCTGGCCGATGCCGCTCGAAGCGCCGGTGATGAAGACAAGCGGTGGTGCGGCGGTGCCCATGGTTGCCTTCTTCGGTGCCCGGCCTCGTTCAGCGCGCCTTGCCGGCGGCCGCCGAGGGCACGAGGACGCCGCGCACGCGGCCGGTCAGGTTGGCGACCCCGCTCAGGTTGTCGTAATTGAGGTTGTCGGCGGTGAACTGGTCGGTACCGCGGATCAGCGTGACGGGCTTGTTCGAGGTGACCCGTTCGGTGTCGAGGTACACATGCAGGAACTCGCCACGGAACTCGAGCCGCGGCGTGGTCTTGCCGTTGGGCTGCAGGGCCGGGTCGCGGATGACGATGGCATTGCCGAACAACTGGATCTCGCTGGCGTCGGAGTTCGACAGCCCGCGGTTCGCGGTGGCGCGCGTGGTGAAGCCCTGCGGCGACACCGAGCGCATGCGCAGCTCGTCGACCTCTATGGTGTCGGTGTCGGGGTAGTGCCGGCCTTCCTTGCCGTGGAGTTCGCTGCGCAGGTCGCCGTTGGGCAGGTAGTTCTTGATCACGAAGCCGCGCATGAAGTAATCGGGCTCGTGCGTGGGCGCGACCTTCACGGTGGGCTCGAGCAGCTTGGGCGCGTTGCGCACCAGCCAGTAGGTGCCGAGCGCGACCGCCGCGGTCAGGATGATCGGCAGGTAGATGGTGGCGCGATCGAGCCCGTCGCGCAGCAGGTCCCAGCCACGCTTCATGGCGCCGGACCCCGCGCGGCGTCGAGCAGGCGCCGGTATTGGCCGCAGGCGGTCAGCAGCAGATCGCAGAATTCGCGCGCCGCGCCCTCGCCGCCGCGGGCGCGGGTGACGTAGTTCGCGGTGGCGCGGACCTCGGCGTGCGCGTTGGCCGGAGCCGCCGCGAAGCCGACACGCGCGAGCACTGGCAGGTCGGGCCAGTCGTCGCCGATGGCTGCGGCCTGCGCCCAGCTGAAGCCCAGTTGCGCGAGCATGGCCTCGGCCGCCGGCAGCTTGTCTTCGGTGCCGTAGCGCACGTGCTCGATGCCGAGCGCCTCGAGCCGCACGCGCAGCGGCTTGGAGTCGCGCCCGGTGATGACTGCAGGCGTGATGCCGGCCAGGCGCAGCAGCTTGAGGCCGTAGCCGTCGAGGATGCTGAAGCGCTTGAGGGTTTCGCCATGCTCGGTGAAATAGACGCCGCCGTCGGTCAGCACCCCGTCGATGTCGAAGAACGCGATGCGCACGTCCTGCGCGGCGAGCAAGGTCTCGGCCTGGAAGTCGATCGGCATCAGATGACCTTCGCGCGCATCAGGTCGTTGATGCTGAGCGCGCCGATCAGGAGCCCCGCCGGGTCGACGATGAGCACGCTGGTGATGCGGTGCTCTTCCATCAGTTCGGCGGCTTCGGCCGCCAGGGCATCGGCACGCAGCGTACGCGGGCCGGGGTGCATCACGTCGGCCGCGGTGAGGCCGCGCAGGTCGCCGCCGGTTTCGACCTGGCGGCGCAGGTCGCCGTCGGTGAAGATGCCGATGGCACGGCCCTCCGCATCGACCACCGCCGTCGCGCCCAGTCCCTTGGCGCTCATCTCGCGCATCAGGTCGCTGAGGGTGGCCGTGGGCGGCACGCGCGGCACATCGTCGCCCGAGCGCATGACATCGCTCACGTGGGTGAGCAGCTTGCGGCCGAGCGCGCCGCCCGGATGCGAGCGCGCGAAGTCCTCGGAGCCGAAACCGCGCGCGTCGAGCAGGGCCACGGCCAGCGCATCGCCCATGGCCATCTGGGCCGTGGTGCTTGCCGTCGGCGCCAGGTTAAGCGGACAGGCTTCCTTCGCCACGCCCGCGTCGATCGCGATGTCGGCATGGCGCGCAAGGGTGGATTCGAGGCGGCCCGTGATGGCGATCAGCGGCACGCCCTGACGCTTGACCACCGGCAGGATCACGGTGAGTTCGTCGACCTCGCCGCTATTGGAAATGGCCAGCACCAAGTCGACCGGCTTGATCATGCCGAGATCGCCGTGGCTGGCCTCGGCTGGATGCACGAACATCGCCGGTGTGCCGGTGGAGGCGAGCGTGGCGGCGATCTTGCGCCCGACATGGCCGCTCTTGCCCATGCCCATGACGACCACGCGCCCGCGCACCTCGAGGATCTTCTGCACCGCCTCGACGAAGCTCGGGCCCACGCGCGACTTGAGGCCGCTCACGGCCTCGGATTCGATGTCGAAGGTGGCGCGCGCCCGCGCGAGCACGGCATCGGCGTTGACCGCGGGGGGCAGGGGAGCGGAACTCATCGCCGGATTTTACGGGGCGGCGCAGGGCACGGACATTGCTGTAGTCCCTTCGACTAGCATCCAGCCATGTCTTCGTTCGACCTCACGCTGTTGTACCTGCTCGCCGCAGTGATCGGCGTGGTGGCGTGCCGCTCGCTCAAGCTGCCGCCGATGCTCGGCTATCTGTCGGCCGGCGTGCTGATCGGGCCGCATGCGTTCGCATTGGCACAGAACTCCGAAGGCATCCGCCATCTCGGCGAGTTCGGCGTGGTGTTCCTGATGTTCGTGATCGGGCTGGAGTTTAGCCTGCCCAAGCTGCGCGCGATGCGAAAGCATGTGTTCGGGCTGGGCCTGCTGCAGGTGCTGCTGACGATGGCGCTCGCCACGGCCGGGGCGCTGCTGATCGCCTCCTGGCTCCCGGCGGCCTGGCAGCTCGGCTGGCAGACCGCGCTGGCGCTGTCGGGCGCGCTGACCATGAGCAGCACGGCGATCGTGGTCAAGCTGATGGCCGAGCGGCTCGAGCTCGAAAGCGAGCACGGGCGGCGCGTCATGGGCGTGCTGCTGTTCCAGGATTTGGCGGTGGTGCCGTTGCTGGTGATGATTCCGGCGCTGGGGGCGCCGCCCGAGACGCTGGCCACGGCCCTCGGCTACGCGCTGGTCAAGGCGGTGCTGCTGATCGGCGTGCTGCTCTATGGCGGGCCGCGCGTCATGCGCTGGTGGCTCACGCTGGTGGCGCGCCGGCGCAGCGAAGAGCTCTTCATCCTGAACGTGCTGCTGATGACGCTCGGGCTTGCATGGCTGACCGAACTGGCGGGCTTGAGCCTGGCGCTCGGCGCCTTCATCGCGGGCATGCTGGTGTCGGAGACCGAATACAAGCACCAGGTCGAGACCGACATCCGCCCGTTCCACGACGTGCTGCTGGGGCTTTTCTTCATCACGGTGGGCATGTCGCTCGACTGGCACATCGTGGTCGAGCGCTGGGCCCTGGTGGCGGTGCTGCTGGTGCTGCCGCTGGCATTCAAGCTGGCGCTCGTGACGCTGCTGGCACGGGTGCTCGGGGCAACGGCCGGGGTGTCGCTGCGCACCGGCCTCTACCTCGCGCAGGCGGGCGAATTCGGCTTCGTGCTGCTGACGCTGGCCCAGGACCGCGCGCTGCTGCCCGAATGGCTTGCGCATCCGGTGCTGGCCTCGATGGTGCTCTCGATGCTCGCGACGCCGTTCATCGTGATGTACACCAACGCCATCGTGCGCAAGCTGGTGGCGAGCGACTGGCTGCAGCAGTCGCTGCAGATGACCACGATCGCGCGCAAGACCATCAACACCGCGCAGCACGTGATCATCTGCGGCTACGGGCGCTGCGGCCAGAACCTCGCGCGCATCCTCGAGCGTGAGGGCATTCCCTACATGGCCCTCGATCTCGACCCCGACCGCGTGCGCCAGGCCGCCGCCGCGGGCGACTCCGTGGTGTTCGGCGATGCCGCGCGGCTGCAGGCGCTGATGGCCGCGGGCCTGGCGCGCGCGAGCGCCGTAGTGGTGACCTACCTCGACGTGCCAGGCGCAATGAAGGTGCTGGCCAACACGCGCGCCCATGCGCCGCAGGTGCCGGTGATCGTGCGCACGCAGGACGATCTCGATCTCGAGAAACTGCGCGCCGCCGGCGCGACCGAGGTGGTGCCCGAAGCCATCGAGGGTTCGCTGATGCTCGCGAGCCACGCGCTCGCGCTGGTCGGCGTGCCGATGCGGCGCGTGATCCGCGTGGTGCAGGACCTGCGCGATGCGCGCTACAACCTGCTGCGCGGCTACTTCCACGGTGCCGACGACGACAACGCCGACGAGATCGACCACGAGCGGCTCAACACCTTCACGCTCAACCCCGGCGCACGCGCGGTCGGCCAGTCGCTCGCGCGCCTGGCGCTCGACACGCTCGGCGTGCGCGTCGCGACCCTGCGGCGCCAGGGCCACGCCCAGGCGGTGAACGGCGACACGGTGCTGGTGGACGGCGACACCCTGGTGCTCTCGGGCAAGCCCGCCGCGCTCGCGGTGGCAATCGAGCGACTGCAGAAGGGCTGAGCCGCTTGCGCCGAAAACCTTGGTGGGACGACCCGCTCAGGTCACCGCGACGCGCTTGGACCGGTGCGCCATGCGCTTGGCGATCACCGCACCGAGCCCCATCGCGATCTCGAGCGCCAGGTTCGGCTGGCGGTTCGACATCTCGGCGAAGCGGATCGCCGTGAGGCGCCAGACGCGCCCCGCACCGGTGACCACCACGTTGGCCGGATGGGGCTCGCGCGAGAAGAACGAGCCCTCGCCGACGACCGCGCCTGACATGAGAACGGCGAGCTTCATCTGCTCCTTGCTGCTCACGCGGTGCACGCTGATCGCGCCGCTCTCGACGAAGTACACCGAGCGGTCGTGCGTGCCCTGTTCGATCAGGATGTCGCCGACCGCGGTGTCGATCGGCTGCAGGTAGCCTGCGAGCGTTTCCCACTGCTGCACGTTGAGCGTGAGCGCAAAGGCGTCGCTGCTGTTGTTGTCCGCAATGGCGCGGCTCAGGTTCTGGATGGACATGTGTTCCTCAACCCCCGGATCTTTGCGCCGGAGTATCGGCGAAGGACGCGGGTTTCGATCACATGTCGTGAGGTTTTCGCGACCCGGATCGCTATTTGCCGATGCAGAAGCGCGAAAAGATGACGCCCAGCAGATCGTCCGCGCCGAATTCGCCGGTGATCTCGTTGAGCGCGTTCTGCGCCAGGCGCAGCTCCTCGGCGAGCAGGTCGAGCGACTGGGCCCGCGCCGCCAGGTGGTCGGCAGCCAGTGCGAGATGGCCCTCGACCCGGCCCAGAGCCTGCACATGGCGTGCGCGCGCGAGGTAGGTGCCTTCGGGCACCGCCTGCCAGCCGGCCAGCGCCAGCAGCTGCTCGCGCAGCGCCTCGATGCCGAGGCCGGTCTTGGCCGACAGCGCGAGGCCTTCCGGCGGGGCCGCTGCGGACGCGGCGTCCTGCTTGTTCCAGACGTGCAGCACCGGCACGCTGGCGGGCAGCTTCTGCTGCAGCAGGCGAAGGATGTCGGCGTCGGCGGCAGCGTGCGCCGGCTGGTCCGCGCGCGTCAGGTCGTGCAGGAAGAGCACCGCATCGGCGCTCTCGATCTGGCCCCAGGCACGCGCCACGCCGATCTGCTCGACCTCGTCGCTGCTCTCGCGCAGGCCCGCGGTGTCGGCCACATGCAGCGGCACGCCGTGGATCTGGATGGTCTGCGACACCACGTCGCGCGTGGTGCCGGCGACCGCGCTCACGATGGCGAGTTCGGCGCCCGCCAGCGCGTTGAGCAGCGAACTCTTGCCCGCATTGGGTTGGCCGGCGATCACCACCTTGATGCCCTCGCGCAGCAGCGCGCCCTGGCGCGCACGCTGCTGCACCGCCGCCAGTTGCGCCTGCAGCGCGGCAAGCTGGCCGGCGGCATCGGCCTTCTGGAGAAAGTCGATCTCTTCCTCGGGAAAGTCGAGCGTGGCCTCGACCAGCATGCGCAGGTGGATCAGCGCATCGCGCAGCACATGGATCTCACGCGAGAAGGCGCCCGACAGCGAGCGCCCGGCGCTGCGCGCGGCCGCCTCGGTGCTGGCGTCGATCAGGTCGGCAATGGCCTCGGCCTGCGCGAGATCGATCTTGCCGTTGAGAAAGGCGCGCTGGCTGAACTCGCCAGGCTCGGCCACGCGCAGCCCGGGCAGGCGGGGGCGGCCAGTGACCGGATCGGGTTCGGCCGCGGCCTCGAGGCAGCGCGCCAGCAGCAGCTGCAGCACCACCGCGCCGCCGTGCGCCTGGAGCTCGAGCACGTCCTCGCCGGTGAAGGAGGCCGGCGACGGGAAGTGGATGGCCAGCCCATGGTCGATCGGCGCCCCCTCGGCATCGCGGAACGGCAGGTAGGTCGCCTCGCGCGGCTTGAGCGGGCGGCCGCAGATCGCATCGACCAGCGGCGCCAGCCGTACGCCCGACACGCGCACGATGCCCACCGCCCCGCGCCCCGGGGCGGTGGCGATGGCGGCGATGGGATCGGTGGTGCGGGCGAGCATGGGTGGATTCTTTCAGCAAAAAAGGGCCGCTTGCGCGGCCCTTCGGGGATGGCTGGGGCGCTGTGCGGCTACTTGCCGAGCACGCCCAGGCGCTTGTTGATGAACCACTGCTGCGCGATCGACAGCACGTTGTTCGTGATCCAGTACAGCACCAGGCCGGCCGGGAAGAAGATGAACATCACGCTGAACGCGAGCGGCATGATCCACATCAGCTTGGCCTGCATCGGATCGGGCGGCGTCGGGTTGAGCCAGGTCTGGAACAGCGAAGTGAGCGTCATCACGATCGGCAGGATGTACCAGGGGTCGGGCGCCGACAGGTCGGTGATCCAGCCGATCCAGGGCGCATGGCGCATCTCGACCGACGAGAGCAGCACCCAGTAGAGCGCGATGAACACCGGGATCTGGATCAGGATCGGGAAGCAGCCACCCATCGGGTTGACCTTCTCGGTCTTGTAGATCCGCATCATTTCCTGCTGCATCTCCTGCGGCTTGTCCTTGAGCCGCTCGCGCATTTCCATGATCTTCGGGTTGACGGCCTTCATCTTGGCCATGCTCGCGTAGGCCTTGGCATTGAGCCAGTAGAAGGCCGCCTTCAGCAGCACCACCAGCGCCACGATCGCCCAGCCCCAGTTGCCCAGGATGCCGTGCAGCTGGTACAGCAGCCAGTACAGCGGCTTGGAGATGATCGCGAAGATGCCGTAGTCCTTGACGAGGTCGAGGCCCGGCGCGATCGCCTCGAGCTTCTGCTCTTCCTCGGGGCCGGCGAACAGCGCCGTGTTGACGACCTGGGTCTGGCCCGGGTCGATCTTCGGCAGCGTGGCCACCATCGCGACGGTGTAGAGGTTGTTGCCCAGGTCCTTGACGCGGAATTCGCGCCGCAGCTGTTCGCTGGCTGGGTCGCCCTTGAGCAGCCAGGCCGAGACGAAGTAGTGCTGGACCATTGCGATCCATCCGTCGTTCGCGGCGGGCGGCGGCTCGACCTTGTTCTTCGTGATGTCCGCGAAGTCGAGCTTATGGAACTTCTTCTCTTCGGTGTAGGCTGCCGGACCGGTGAAAGTGTTGGTGCCGAACATCGTGCTCGAGGCCACGGTGCCGTGGCGCAGCAGCTGCAGGTAGAGCTGCGCGTCGCGCGGCTGGTCGCTCACGTTGACGACCTCATGGCGCACGCGAATCGCGTAGTCGCCGCGCCGAAAAACATAGGTCTTGACGTACTTGAGGCCGCCGGCGGGCTCGCTTTCGAAGCTCACCTCGAGCGTGTCCTGACCAGGCGCCATCTCGCGCGGGCCGGCCTTCGACGTCATCGGCGTCAGGTGGTTCGGGAAGCGCTCGCTCCCGGCCTGGTTCAAAAGGCCGGTCTGGGCCACGTAGCGCGTGGCCGGCGAGCTGCTGTCGAACAGCACGACGTGCTTGCTGCTGCCTTCCGTTTCCTCGTACTGCAGCAGCTCGAGGTGGTTGACCGTCGCGCCCTCGCTGTCGATCACCGCCTTGAACAGGTCGGTCGTCACGCTGACCTGCTCGCGCGGCGCCGCCGGCGCGGTCTGCGTGGGCACGGCACCGGCGCCCGCGGGGGCGGCGGCAACTGGCACGCTGCTGCCGGCGCCGGGTGCGGCGTCGGCAGGGGTGTTGGCGGCCACGGCGGCCGGCTTGGTCGAAGGCAGGAAGGTCGGCTTGTTGCCGTTGAAGACCTGCCACTGGTCCCACAGCAGCACCAGCGAGAAACCAAAGATCACCCACAGGATCGTGCGGCGTATATCGTTCATGACGAAGACTTCTTGTCGGAGGAGAGAAGAGACGAAAACAGCGAGCCTGACCGCTCAGTGCGACGCTGTGATTTCGGTGGAACCGGATCGTGCCCGCCCTGGCACCAGGGCTGGCAACGCGCAATGCGGTACAGGGTCAGGTAGCTGCCTTTCCAGGCACCGTGGACCTCGAGCGCCTCGATCGAATAGACCGAGCAGGTCGGCGCGAAGCGGCACGACTGGCCGAGCCAGGGGCTCAGCAGCAGGCGGTAGCCCTTCACGAGCGCGATCAGCAGGCGCTTCATCATCGCGATGGCGCCGGAGCGGGGCGTGCGGCGCGCGCCAGCAACTGCTGCAGCTCGGCACGCACGGCGGCCTTGAGCCGGTCCGAGGTGGCGCTCACGAATTCCTTGCGATCGAAGGCTGCGCGCAGGCGCACCACATGGGCGGCATGCGGCAGGCCGCCGCCGTGCGTGGCGCTCACGGCATAGATCTGCCGCTTGATCGCGTTGCGCGTGACCGCGCGACGCGCCCAGCGCTTGGGCACCATGGCCCCGAGCCAGACATCATCGGACGCAAACAAGGGCTGCGCGCTCGACGTGGTGTCGAGCGCGCAGCGATGTAATGCGAAATGCGCGGTGCGCGCCACGGTTGCACCTGCGAGGACGGCCTGGAACTGCGCGCGGGTCTTGAGCCGCTGCATGGAAGCCGGGCCGGACGCGCCGGGAACGCTGGCTGCGGGAGCTGGCGCGGGCGGTTCGGCTGCTGGCAACGGCAGGGGATCGGCTGTCGTCAGACGGCCAGGCGCTTGCGGCCCTTGGCGCGGCGTGCGTTGATGACGGCACGGCCGCCGCGGGTCTTCATGCGGACCAGGAAGCCGTGGGTACGGGCGCGGCGGACTTTGGAAGCTTGGTAAGTGCGTTTCATGATGAGATTTCCTGCTGGTGCCCCCGAGATCCGCAGTATCCCCGCCGGGCCTGGAAGGCCGCAGCAGTCATGCGGGCGCTGGGAGCGTTATTCGACTCTTGTATCGAACCGGGTTCGAAGGCTCCCCGAAGAACGCAACAAGGTTTTCAGGGAAACCCGAAATTATCGCAAACATTCGGCGCGCCGCCAAACTTCCAGCAGGATTGCGGGCCTTTATGTGCCCTTCCAGGGGTGTGGATAAGGTTTTGACAAGTTAGAATGCAGGCCGCTTGCAGCAGAGAATATCCACAATACATATACCAAAAAATGGACGAGGGACACACTACTTTTACAAGCACCCATGTCGACTGACGGCATCGGTGAAAGCCTCTGGCAGGCCTGTGTCGACCAGCTCGCCCAAGAGCTGTCCGAGCAGCAATTCAACACCTGGATCAAGCCCCTGACGGCGCAGGTCGCGGACGATCTCTCGCGCATGACGGTGTTTGTGGCGAACCGCTTCAAGCTCGACTGGATCCGGGCCCAATACGCCGGCAAGATCGCCGCCATGGCCGAGAAGATGTACGGCCAGCCTGTCACAGTAGAGTTAGCGCTTGCTCCGCGTGAGGCGCCCGTGCGCTCTGTACCGGTCGCGGTGCTGGCCGAAACCGATGTGCCCCGCGACGTGGCCGGCCCCGGCGAGGAGCCGGCCGCTGCCGGCTTCAAGAACCGCCTCAACTCGGGCCTGACCTTCGACACGCTGGTCGAGGGCACAGCCAACCGCATGGCGCGCGCCGCGGCCATGCACGTGGCCGGCATGCCGGGTCACCTGTACAACCCGCTGTTCATCTATGGCGGCGTGGGGCTGGGCAAGACCCACCTGATGCATGCGGTGGGCAACCGGCTGCTGGCCGACCGGCCCGATTCCAAAGTTCTCTACATCCACGCCGAACAGTTCGTCTCGGATGTGGTCAAGGCCTATCAGCGCAAGACCTTCGACGAGTTCAAGGAACGCTACCACTCGCTCGACCTGCTGCTGATCGACGACGTGCAGTTCTTCGCCAACAAGGACCGCACGCAGGAAGAATTCTTCAACGCGTTCGAGGCGCTGCTGGCCAAGAAGTCGCACATCGTGATGACCAGCGACACCTATCCGAAGGGCCTGGCCGACATCCACGAGCGGCTGGTCTCGCGTTTCGATTCGGGCCTGACCGTGGCCATCGAGCCGCCCGAACTCGAGATGCGCGTCGCGATCCTGATCAACAAGGCGCGCGCCGAATCGGCCGAGATGCCCGAGGAAGTGGCCTTCTTCGTCGCCAAGAACGTGCGCTCGAACGTGCGCGAGCTCGAAGGCGCACTGCGCAAGATCCTTGCGTACTCGCGCTTCAACCAGAAGGAGATCTCGATCGCCCTGGCGCGCGAGGCGCTGCGCGACTTGCTGTCCATCCAGAACCGGCAGATCTCGGTCGAAAACATCCAGAAGACGGTGGCCGACTACTACAAGATCAAGGTCGCCGACATGTACAGCAAGAAGCGCCCGGCCAGCATCGCGCGGCCGCGGCAGATCGCGATGTACCTGGCCAAGGAGCTCACCCAGAAAAGCCTGCCGGAAATCGGCGAGCTGTTCGGCGGGCGCGACCACACGACGGTGCTGCACGCGGTGCGCAAGATCTCGGGCGAGCGCCAGCAGCTCACCGAGCTCAACCAGCAGCTCCACGTGCTCGAGCAGACGCTCAAGGGCTGACACGCGAATGTCATCGGAATGGCCGAAACGGCGCCTCGCGACAGCGGAGAATGGCACCTTCAGCGGATTCGAAGAGATAAAAGAGAAGAGGAAGAAGACATGATCGTTTTGAAGGCAACCCAGGACAAGGTCCTTGCCGCGCTGCAGTCGGTGGCGGGCATCGTGGAGCGGCGCCACACGCTGCCGATCCTCGCCAACGTGCTGATTCGCAAGACCGGCGGCCAGATCCAGCTGACCACCAGCGACCTCGAGATCCAGATCCGCACCACGGCCGAACTCGGCGGCGACGAAGGCAACTTCACCACCACCATCGGCGCGCGCAAGCTGATCGACATCCTGCGCACCATGCCGGCCGACCAGACCGTGAGCCTCGAGTCGAGCGCGAGCAAGCTGGTGCTCAAGGGCGGCAAGAGCCGCTTCACGCTGCAGTCGTTGCCGGCCGAGGACTTCCCGCTGGTGCAGGAAGCCGCCAATTTCGGTCCTGTCTTCAGCGTGCCGCAGAAGACGCTCAAGGACCTGCTCTCGCAAGTGTCGTTCGCAATGGCGGTGCACGACATCCGCTACTACCTCAACGGCATCCTGTTCGTGGCCGAAGGCAAGCAGCTGAGCCTCGTGGCCACCGACGGCCACCGGCTGGCATTCTCGTCGGCCACGCTCGACGTCGAAGTGCCCCGCCAGGAGGTGATCCTGCCGCGCAAGACCGTGCTCGAGATGCAGCGCCTGCTGTCCGACGCCGAGGGCGCCATCGAGATGCAGTTCGCGAACAACCAGGCCAAGTTCAGCTTCGGCGGCATGGAATTCGTCACCAAGCTGGTCGAGGGCAAGTTCCCCGACTACAACCGCGTGATCCCGAAGAACCACAAGAACAGCGTCACGCTCGGCCGCGCGCCGCTGCTCGCGAGCCTGCAGCGCACCGCCATCCTGACGAGCGAGAAGTTCAAGGGCGTGCGGCTCAACATCGAGCCCGGTACCCTGCGCATCGCGTCGAACAACGCCGAGCAGGAAGAGGCGCAGGACGAGCTCGACATCGACTACGGCGGCGACAGCATCGAGATCGGCTTCAACGTGACCTACCTGATCGATGCGCTCACCAACATGGGCCAGGACATGGTCAAGCTGGACCTCGCCGACTCGAACAGCTCGGCGCTCCTGACCATCCCCGAGAACGCATCCTTCAAGTACGTCGTGATGCCGATGCGGATCTAGACGAAAAGAAACACAGCGCCTTGCGCAGACAGCCCGCGGCCCTCCGCGGGTTTGCGCTTTCAAGAGGCAGGAAAAACAGGCTCCCCAAGCCCGAAACATCCCGTGAATGCCGTGAGCGACAGAGGAATATCCGAATGAGTGCAGAAGACAACAAGCCCGAAGTACCCCACACCGAACCGGTCTACACGCCCGAAATCGAGGGTGCGGTGCCGTTCGAGATCACGCCCGCCGACAGCAGCTACGGCGAAGGCTCGATCACGATCCTCGAGGGGCTGGAGGCCGTGCGCAAGCGCCCTGGCATGTACATCGGCGACACCTCCGACGGCACGGGCCTGCACCACCTGGTGTTCGAGGTGGTCGACAACTCGATCGACGAGGCGCTCGCGGGGCACTGCGACGACATCGTCGTGACCATCCACTCCGACAACTCGATCTCCGTCACCGACAACGGCCGCGGCATTCCCACCGGCGTGAAGATGGACGACAAGCACGAGCCCAAGCGCTCGGCCTCCGAGATCGCGCTGACCGAACTGCACGCGGGCGGCAAGTTCAACCAGAACAGCTACAAGGTCTCGGGCGGCCTGCACGGCGTGGGCGTGAGCTGCGTGAACGCGCTGAGCGTGATGCTGCGCCTGGTGGTGCGGCGCGAAGGCAAGATCCACGAGCTCGAGTTCAGCCGCGGGTTCGTGCAGAACCGGCTGCTCGAGACCGTGAACGGCGTCGAGGTGTCGCCGATGCGGATCATCGGAGAAACCGACAAGCGCGGCACCGAGGTGCACTTCCTGCCCGACGCCGAGATCTTCAAGGAGAACGCCGACTTCCACTACGAGATCCTCTCGAAGCGGCTGCGCGAGCTGAGCTTCCTGAACAACGGCGTGCGCATCCGCCTGAAGGACGAGCGCAGCGGCAAGGAAGACGATTTCTCTGGCGCCGGCGGCGTCAAGGGCTTCGTCGACTTCATCAACAAGGGCAAGACCGTCCTGCACCCGAACGTCTTCTACGCCATGGGCGAGAAGCCGGCCGACACCTACGGCGGCATCCCGGGCACGCACATCGGCGTCGAAGTCGCCATGCAGTGGAACAGCGGCTACAACGAGCAGGTGCTGTGCTTCACCAACAACATTCCGCAGCGCGACGGCGGCACCCACCTCACCGGGCTGCGCGCGGCGATGACGCGCGTCATCAACAAGTACATCGAAGAAAACGAATTCGCCAAGAAAGCGAAGGTCGAGGTCACCGGCGACGACATGCGCGAGGGCCTGTGCTGCGTGCTGAGCGTGAAGGTGCCCGAGCCCAAGTTCTCGAGCCAGACCAAGGACAAGCTGGTGTCGAGCGAAGTGCGCGCGCCGGTCGAGGACATCGTCGGGCGCCTGCTCACCGACTACCTGCAGGAGCGCCCGAGCGACGCCAAGACCATCTGCGGCAAGATCATCGAAGCGGCCCGTGCCCGCGAAGCCGCGCGCAAGGCCCGCGAAATGACACGCCGCAAGGGCGTGCTCGACGGCATGGGCCTGCCGGGCAAGCTGGCCGACTGCCAGGAGAAGGACCCGGCGCTGTGCGAGGTCTACCTGGTGGAGGGCGACTCCGCCGGCGGCTCCGCCAAGCAGGGCCGTGACCGGAAGTTCCAGGCCATCCTGCCGCTGCGCGGCAAGATCCTGAACGTCGAGAAGGCGCGCTACGAGAAGCTGCTCACCAGCAACGAAATCCTCACCATGATCACCGCTCTGGGCACCGGCATCGGCCGCGCGGGCGGCAGCAGTGCAGGCGGCGGGGCCGACGACTTCAACGTCGCCAAGCTGCGCTACCACCGCATCATCATCATGACCGACGCCGACGTCGACGGCGCCCACATCCGCACGCTGCTGCTCACGTTTTTCTACCGGCAGATGCCCGAGCTGGTCGAGCGCGGCCACATCTACATCGCGCAGCCGCCGCTCTACAAGGTGAAGGTCGGCAAGGAAGAGCAATACCTGAAGGACGGCCCCGCGCTCGACGCCTTCCTGCTCAAGGTCGCGCTCAAGGATGCCAGCGTCGAAACGGGCGGGCCCAATTCGACCACGCTCTCCGGCGACACCCTGGCCGAGCTGGCGCGCAAGCACCAGCTGGCCGAGGCCGTGATCGCGCGGCTGCGCAACTTCATGGATGCCGAGGCGCTGCGCGCCATTGCCGACGGCGTGGCGCTCGACCTCGACACCACCGCTGCGGCCGAGGCGTCGGCCGTCGCGCTGCAGGCCAAGCTGCGCGAACTCAACACCACCGGCGTGCCGGCCGAGGTGAGCAGCGAGTTCGACACCCGCACCGACAAGCCGCTGCTGCGCATCAGCCGCCGCCACCACGGCAACATCAAGAGCAGCGTGCTCACGCAGGACTTCGTGCACGGTGCCGACTACGCCGCGCTCGCCGAGGCCGCCAACACCTTCCGCAACCTGCTGAGCCCCGAGGGTGCCATCGTGCGCCGCGGCGAGGGCGAGCGTGCCAAAGAAGAGAAGGTGGCCGATTTCCGCGTGGCGATGAAATGGCTGATCGGCCAGGCCGAGCACGCCACCGCGCGCCAGCGCTACAAGGGCCTGGGCGAGATGAACCCCGAGCAGCTGTGGGAAACCACCATGGACCCGACCGTGCGGCGCCTGCTGCGCGTGCAGATCGACGACGCGATCGAAGCCGACCGCGTGTTCACCATGCTGATGGGCGACGAGGTCGAGCCAAGGCGCGAGTTCATCGAGCAGAACGCGCTGCGGGCGGCGAATATCGACGTGTGAGTGGTCAGGTCGGCGCACCGCGCGCCGACACCCCTCAGCGCATGCGCATCGCCCCGCGCACGCCCGTCCCGCCCTGCAGCAGCCGCGCCACGCGTGCCAGCCCGCCGGTGCCGCTCGCCGCACGGCCGACCAGCGCGCCGCCGGCGGCACCGGCCAGCAAGCGTTTCGGCAGCGAACGGCTGCGGCCCACGGTCATCAGCAGCAACAGGCCCGCGCCGAGCGCGGCGAGGTGCTCGCCGGGGAGGCCGGGACGCTGCGCATCCTTCGTCTTGATGGCGTCGATCTTCGATCCGATGTTCATTGGAAGCTCCTTTTTCGTGTCTGGACTTCCTCTTATCGCCCGCCACGCCGGTGCACCGGTGTAGGCGCGGGTCACCTGAAGCGCCCCGAAATGGGCCGACGCGTGCGTCTCAGGGTTTTCACATAGACGGCTGTCAAAAAAGGTTCTAACGCCCGTCACACGGGCGTCACCAGCTATTAAAACAATAGCTCTCAATCGGTCGGCGAGGGTCGTTCCTCGTAAACGCTATGTCTAGCCCGACTCTTGCTAAGCAAAATCCTCGACGGATTCACGTCACCCTTGATCGAGGACATCGAAGCAATGAACCTTATGCGTCTCCGGCGGCCTGCGGCTGCCTTGGTTATGGGCGGCACAGCAGCAGCATTCTTCCTGGGCGCGATGGCGTCGTCGGCCCACGCGTTCTCGAACCCGCCTATCCGGATGGCGCAGGGCGGCGTCGAATACATGTGCGGCGGCACGAGCAAGGCCGAGGCCGCGTTCATGCAGATGGTGGCGCCACGCTGGGCGGCCACCCTCGAGTTCGGCATCAACCAGAGCAGCCAGAAAGGCCAGTTCCCGGCACGCGCGAAGGTCGAAGTGCGCGAGAAATACTCCGGGCGCGCAGTGATGCAGGCGCAGTCGCAGGGACCCTACATGCTCGCGCGGCTCAATCCCGGTGCCTATGACGTGAACGTCACACTCGGGGGCCTGACGCTGACGCAGACGCTGACCGTGATCGCCGGCGTGCCGGCCCGCGCGGTCTTCCTGTGGCCGTCGAACTTCGACATGGCCTCGGTGCTGCCGCCGGAGCCCCAAAACCAGGCACTCGCGCAGACCACGGCCGCCGCGCGGTAGGCGCTTCCTGCATTCGCGGCACCACGCCCCCGTCTAAGATATCGGGCACCGGGGGGCGTCAGTGCCCGCTATCCGGGCGCCCAGCGCTATAGAAAAAATAGCTGCAGGCGCGCCCGCAGGCGCCTTGAATCCACGGCATGCGACTTGCAGATACCGCATCCCGGGCAGTGCCCCGTCTTCATTGCCCCGATGCCGATACGTCCCTTGAGCGTCCTGACCGCGCTCCTGCATGTCTACATGGCGCTGCGCCTGCTGCCGGCGCTGGCCATGCTCACGCCCGCCTGGCCCTTGGCACTGGCGGCGCTAGCCGTTTCGGCGCTGACCATCCCGTTGCCTTTCGTTTCGCGGCGCGCCGAGCGCAGCGCGAGCGTCGGCCAGGCGCTTCGTTGGACCGGGCTCATCAGCATGGGCTGGTTCTCGTCGACCTTCGTGCTGACGCTGCTACGCGATGTGCTGCTGCTGCTCGCCTGGGTCGCAAGCGCGCTCGGCGGACTCGCGCTGCCCTGGCACGCGGTGCTGCCGTGGAGCGCGCTGGCGGTGCTGGCGCTCGGCACGCTGGCGTCGGCGATCGGCTTTCTCAATGCCCGCCGCACCGCGAAGGTGAAGCAGGTCGAGGTGCCGATCCGCGGGCTGCCGGCCGCGCTCGAAGGCTTCACGATCGCGCAGATCAGCGACATCCACGTGGGCCCGACGATCCGCAACGGCTACATCCAGCGCATCGTCGATGCGGTGAACCGGCTCGGCGCCGATGCGGTGGCGATCACCGGCGACCTGGTGGACGGCAGCGTGGCCGAACTGCGCGAGCACATCGCGCCGCTCGCGGGGCTGCGGGCCAGGCACGGTACCTTCGTGGTCACGGGCAACCACGAGTACTACGCCGGCGCGCACGCGTGGATCGACGAGCTGCGGCGGCTCGGGCTGAAGGTGCTGCTCAATGAACATGTGGTGCTGCAGACGCGCAACGTGCGCGGCGCACAGACCGACGAAGAACTGTTCGAGAGCCAGCTGGTGCTCGCAGGCGTGACCGACTTCACCGCCGGGCACTTCGATGCGGCGCATGCCAGCGACCCGCACCTTGCGCTCTTCGACGCGCCGCCGCTGGTGCACACGCGCGTGCTGCTCGCGCACCAGCCGCGCAGCGCGCCATCGGCAGCGACGGCCGGCTTCCAGCTGCAGCTCTCGGGCCACACGCACGGCGGCCAGTTCTTTCCATGGAATCTGTTCGTTCCGATGCAGCAGCCCTTCACCGCGGGGCTGCACCGGCTGCACGACATGTGGATCTACGTGAGCCGCGGCACAGGCTACTGGGGGCCGCCGAAGCGCTTCGGAGCGCCGTCCGAGATCACGCTGGTCACGTTGGTGCCGTCACGCGACTGACGGCCGCGCTTGCGCCAGTGCCGGGCGCGCAGCTCGGTGGCGAAGTATGCGACCGTGGCCACGGCCAGCGGCAGCAGGTAGTAGAGCCCGCGATAGACCAGCAGCACGCCGAGCAGCCGGCTCTCGGGCACCTCGCTCGACAGCAGCGCGAGAAACACGGCCTCGAGAACGCCCAGCCCCGCAGGCACGTGCGTGACCACGCCCGCCACTGCCGCCACTAGCAGCACCGCGAGCACCGCGTGGTAGGCCACTTGGCCCTGCAGCAGGACCCAGATCACGCTGGCGATCAGCGACCAATTGAGTGACGACAGCGCAAGCTGCAGCAGCGCCATGCGGAAGGTCGGCACCTTGAACGAATGGCGCCGCAGCCGAAGTTCATGGCCGCTCGCGAAGGCGCAAAGCAGCAGGTACGCGGCCGCCACCACCAGCAGCACCGCGCCGAGCACGCGCAGGCCCATGTTGTCGATGCGCCATTCGGGCGGCAGCACCAGCGGCCAGAAGCAGAAGGCGGCACCCGCGACCACAAGGTAGCCGAACCAGTTGGTCAGCATGCTGAAGCCGAGCACGCGCGTGATGATGCCGTTCGACAGCCCGAGCCGCGAGTAAAGCCGGTAGCGGAAGGCCACGCCGCCCACGAGCGATCCGAGATTGAGGTTGAACGCGTAGCTGATGAAGGTCACGCCCATCACCGTCCCGGTGCCGAGCGGGTGGCGCGTGAGATGCCGGCCCAGCAGGTCGTACGTGCTGTAGACCGCGAAGCTGCTCGCCGCGAGCCCTCCGGCCAGCAGCAGCGCCGTCGCGGGCAGCGCGCGCATGGCATCGAACACTTCCTGCCAGTCGATGGAGCGCGCCTGGCTCACGAGCAGCCAGGCGATCAGCCCGAAGAAGGCCCAAACCCCGATGCGGCGCAGCCACGGCCACCAAGCGCGCTGCGCGCCGACCCGGTCGCGGCCTAGAGCGTGCCCGCCGGGGGCGGGGGTCACGCCGCCTCCGTCGTCTGCTTGGCGCCGGCCTCGCCGGCCTCGGCACGCTGCGCCTCGCGCTTCTCGGCCAAGTCGGTGGCCTCCGCCAGCGTGAGCCGCGGCACCTGCCGCGGCAGCCAGCCGAGCCACGACGGATACCAGCGCAGGAAGTGGAAGATGAAGAAGCTGCGCACCAGCCGCCAGCCGCTCCATACGTCCTCGAGGTCGGCTTCGCCGATGCGCTTGCAGCTCTCGCGCATGAGCCGGTCCATGCGTTCCCAGAGCAGCTGGTTGAAGGCCTTGTCGCGCACGATCACGTTCGCCTCGAGATTGAGCGAAAGGCTCAGCGGATCGAGGTTGCTCGACCCCACGGTGGCCCAACGGTCGTCCATCAGCGCGACCTTCGCATGCAGCGGCCGGTCGCAGTACTCGTGGATCTGCACGCCCGCATGCAGCAGGTGGTGGTAGAGCATGCTCGCGGCGGTCTTGACGATCGGCATGTCGGGCTCGCCCTGCAGGATGAGCCGCACGTCCACGCCGCGCCGCGCCGCGCGCCGCAGTTCCTTGATGACCCGGTAGCCTGGAAAGAAATACGCATTGGCGATCACGATGCGCTGGCGCGCCGCGCGGATCGCGGCCAGGTACTGCCGCTCGATGTCGTTGGTGTGGCGGCGGTTGTCGCGCGTGACGAACATGGCCTCGACCTCGCCGACCGGCTTTTGGCCAACCGGCGGCGCCTGCTGGAGGCGCCGGCGGAACCACCGCGGCCCCTTGTCGCCGAGCGCGATCGCGCGCAGCACGAAATGGTGGATCTGCGCGACGATCGGCCCGCCGAGTTCCACCGCGTAGTCCTGCTTGGCCTTGGGGCCGAAGTCGAGCAGATGGTCGGCCGAATAGTTGATGCCGCCGACGAAGGCGGTCTCGCCGTCGATCACCACGATCTTGCGGTGCATGCGGCGGAACACATTGAGCCGTTGCCCCATGACGCGGTGGCCCGGATCAAACATCCGCACCTTGACGCCGACCGAGCTCAATTCCTCGATGAACTCGCGCGAGAGGTCGGGCGAGCCGAAACCGTCGACCATCAGGTCGACCTTGACGCCGCGCTGCGCCGCCGTGCGCATGGCCGCATGCAGCGCGAGTCCGACCTTGTCCTCGAACAGGATGAAGGTCTCGACGATGACCTCGCGCTTCGCCTGTCGGATGGCCTCGAACACGCGCGGATAGAACTCCTCGCCGTTCTCGAGCAGCGCGATGCGGTTGCCGCCGATCCAGCGCGCTCTATCGCTCATGGCAAGTCACTCGGCGGGTCATAGGTCGATCGTCGCCACGAGCGGGGCATGGTCCGACAGGTGCGACCAGGGTTTGCGCGGCAGCACCACGGGGGCATGCACGCCGGCGTTGCGCACGTAGATGCGGTCGAGCGGCAGCAGCGGAAAGCGCGACGGAAAGGTCTTCGCCGCCGCGCCGTTCGCCGCCACGAACACCTCGCGCAGCGACGCACCCGCTTCGAGTACCCGGTGCGCGCGGCCGCGCCAGTCGTTGAAGTCGCCCGCCACGATCAGCGGCGCATCGGCCGGCACCTCGTCGCGCACGATGTGGCAGAGCAGTTCGAGCTGCTGCTGCCGGTGCGACTCGGCGAGACCGAGGTGCGCGCAAATCGCGTGCACGTCGACGGTGCGCCCTGGCAGGCGCAGCACGCAGTGCAGCAGGCCGCGCTTCTCGGGCCCCGCCACGGAGACGTCGTGGTTGCGGTAGTGCACGATCGGGAATTTCGAGAGCACCGCATTGCCGTGGTGCCCGCGCGGGTACACCGCATTGCGTCCGTAGGCGAACTGCGGCCACATCGTGTCGGCAAGAAACTCGTAGTGGGGCGCTTCGGGCCAGTTGCTCACCTTGCGCGAGTGGCGCGAATGCGTGCCGAGCACTTCCTGGAGGAACACCACGTCGGCACCCACGGTGCGTACCGCATCGCGCAACTCAGGCAGGATGAACTTGCGGTTCAGCGCGGTGAACCCCTTGTGGGTGTTCACCGTCATGACCTTGAGCGTGGTCGGCGCCGCGGTGGCGAGGGGAATGGGTGCGGATGACATCGGTCCTACGGTTGTACGTGGCCGCACAGCGCCTGACTGTAGGAACGCGCCACCTTCTTCACGGCCGGTCTGCTGCCTTTCGCGCCGCCACGGCCCGCTCCTACATCGCGGGCTGCCGCGCCCCGACACAGCGCCTGCGAAGAGCCTCCTACGGTGAATTCAGGGTCGTACAAAAGGCCCGCTTATCGCCAACCTTTCATCTCCAAGGAACACACCATGAACGAACGAATCCTCCGAGCGACGGCACTGGCCGGCCTGATGGCCGTGGCCGGTGGCGCGATGGCGCAGACGACGTCGATTCCCGCCCATCCGGACCCGGCGCTCGGCGGCCAGGCCAGCACGCAGACGCCCGCCGGCGTGGCCAATCCGCCGCAGCGCCCCGACGGCAGCATGCCCGCGTCGCGCGAAGCGGTGAAGGCCGAAGCCCGTGCGCACAACCGCAACAACTTCAACAATTCGGTGCCGAAGGGCGAAGCCACCACCGTGGTGAACGGCCGGCCGAATGCCATGCCTCAACCCAGCGGCGACGTGTCGCGTGCACAGGCGAGCATGACGGGGCGTCACAGCAAACCCCAGTTCGGCCAGACCGGCGAGCGCCCGGACGTGCCGACGAATCCGACGAACAGGACCGGCACGCCCAAATAAGCGGGGCATCGCCGACGGCAGAAAAAAAGCCCGCGGCACACGAAGTGCCGCGGGCTTTTCTCGTTGGCGCGGTCAGCTCTTGGCGGGCGCCGCGGCGTGGCCATGGTGACCGCGATGGCCCTTGTGCGCATGCATGCGGACCGTCTCGGCGTCGAAGGTCTTCTGCTGGTCGGGCGTCAGCGCGGCATAGAACGACTTGGTAGCTTCGGCGCGCTTCGCGAACCTGGCGCTGCGCTCGGCATGGCGCGCCTGCATGCGCTCCAGCCGCTCGGGCGTGGTGAGCTTCGCGAGTTCGGCGCGGTCCATGCGTTGCGGGCGGGCGCCGGCCGGCGGCTGCGTCGCCGACGTGAAGCTGGCCCACGCGCTTTCCTGGGCGCCGCTGAGCTTGAGCTTCTCCTTCAGCGCCGCGAGATGCTGCGCGCGACGGGCCTGCATGCGTTCGATGCGCTCGGCGCGGTTCATGCGCTTGTGTTGTGCCTTGGGGGCACCGCCGTCGGCCTGGGCCGTGGCGGCGGGCGGGCTCGACACGGTGGCGGGTGCCGCCGGGTTCTGCGCAAAGGCGCCCGAAGAGGCGAAGGCGGCCGAACCGAGCAGGCTGGCCCAGACGATGCGTTGGCGAAGAGAGATCATGAGAGTGCTTCCTTTCGAAGAAGTCTGCCGCCACAGGGCAGCAGATGGAAGCTAGTGTGGAAGCGCTCTGTATCGCCCGCGTGAGCCGACCGTGAGCCTGCGTAAAGAAGCATGAACGTCCGTGGCACGGCCCGGTGCGGCGCCGCTCACTTGGGCCGCGGTGACTTGAGTCCCCTGTCGGGCGGCTGCAGCTTGCCCGAGCGAAGCTCCCCGACCGCAAGCGCCACGGCGCGGGCCACGTTGCGCACCTCTTCCTGCACATCGGCGTCGGCATCTAGGGCATCGTGGCTGGTGGCATAGGGCGCGTAGTAGCCGATGTAGCGGTCGAGCCGGGCGAGCGCGCCGGCATCGACGAGGCCCATCCAGTCGAGCCAGTCCGACAGGTTGCGGCGCACGCTCTCGATGCCGGCGACGTCGCCGTGCACCACCAGGCCGTAGACGCGTCCGCTCAGGTGCTTGGGATAGCCCCAGCCTTCGAGTTCGAGCGCCTTGGCCTCCTCGGGTTTTTTGCCGTGGGTGCTCGTGGGATCGGGATTGCCGCCGTCGGCGCAGACCAGCCGGTCGGTCATGAGCTTGAGCGGGCTGGCCGACTGGTACCAGTGCGTGGGCGTGAACAGGATCACGCCATGAGCAGCCACCCAGCGCTCGTAGATCTCGTTCATCCAGTCGCCGGTCTGGCGCATGGAATGGTTCGGATAGCAGCTGCAGGGCCAATGGCACAGCGGCATCGCCGTCGAGGCGCAGCCCTTGCACGGATGGATATGGCGCCCGAACTCGGAGGTAAGGAGGCTCAGGTCGAGCACGTCGGCCTCGATGCCGCAGCCTTCGAGCACTTCGCGCGCCAGCTGCACGAGACGCCAGGTCTTGGAGATCTCGCCGGGGCAGGTGCCGTCGTTGCGCGGCGAACCGTTCACCAGCAGCACGCGCGAGCGCGTCTGCGGCTGGCCCCAGGCCGCCTGTGCGGCATCGATGCGCGCCTTGGCCTCCAGCCAGTCGACCGAGAGCTCGTAGTCTGGGTCCGCGTAGTCGGGGCCGGCCTTGCGCGTGACGGGAGCCTTGCGCCCCTCGTCGTAGGCCTGCCAGGCGATGTGCTCGATGCGCTGCAGCGCGTCGCCCTCGGCCTGGAACGCCGGGTCCTGGAACGGCTGCATGAAGCGCGCGTGGAACTGTTCGCGCTGCAGTTTGGCGGGAGCCTGGCCCTTGCGGACATCGGGGCTCCCGCGCGACGGGGTCTTGCTGGAGGGCATGGCGCCGAATCTAGGCGCCAAATGGCCGCTGTCACGCCGCTGGGCTGCCAATCCTGGGTAGGCCGGCGACTACAGCGTCAGAACCTGCCGTGTTGGAAATCTTCCACGGCCTGCTTCACCTGCTCGGGCGTGTTCATCACGAACGGTCCGTACTGCGCGATCGGTTCGCCGAGCGGCTTTCCCGCTATCAGCAGCGCGCGCGCCGGGCTGTGGTTGGTGCTGCCCGCGCGCAGCACCACGCCGTCGCTGCCGGGGTCGTTGGCGAGAATCGCCATGCGCCGCGTGGGCACCTCGCTGCCCGCGATCCAGAGCGATTCGCGGTAGACATACACCAGCGCATTGCGGTCGTCGGGCAGCGGCTGCGCGAACTCTGCGCCCGGCGGCAGCGTGATGTCGAGGTAGAGCGGCTCCGTGTGCTCGCGCCGCACGGCGCCCTCAATGCCGTGGCTCTCGCCCGCGATCACGCGCACGCACACCCCGTCGGTGGTGGTGTATTCGGGGATCTCCTCGCTCTGGATGTCGCGATACCAAGGCTCGCGCATCTTGTCCTTGGCCGGCAGGTTGAGCCAGAGCTGGAAGCCTTCCATGAGCCCTTCCTGCTGCTCGGGCAGTTCGCTGTGGACCAGGCCGCGTCCCGCGGTCATCCACTGCACGCCGCCGTTCTGCAGCAGACCCTCGTGGCCGGCGCTGTCGCGGTGCCGCATGCGGCCCGCGATCATGTAGGTGACGGTTTCGAAGCCGCGGTGCGGGTGACTCGGAAAACCGCCGATGTAGTCGCCCGGGTTGTCGCTGCCGAAGGCGTCGAGCATCAGGTACGGATCGAGCCGCTGCTGCATCGGCTGCTGCAGCACGCGCGTGAGCTTGACGCCATCGCCATCGCTGGCGGACACACCGGCCACGATGTGGTCGATGCCGCGCGGCGTGGCCACGGGCTCTGTCGGGTGATGGGGGTGGTTGGCGCTCGTCATGCCGCATCGTGGCACCAATGCCCCGACCGCGTCACGCGTGGGGATGTCGCGGCCACTGCCGCCGCTGCCAATAGCGGTACTGCAAGAGCGTCGAGAACCCGGCACGCCGATAGAGCGCATGGGCCGCTGGGTTCTGCGCATCGACCTGCAGGAACACGCGCTCGTGGCCACGCGCGAGCGCCGCCTGCGCGAGCCCCGCGAGCACGCGCCCGGCCAGGCCGCGACCGCGCTGCGAAGGCTCGGTTCGCATGCCGTGCACGCTGGCCCAGCCATGGCCGAATGCCATCGCACCGGCCGCGACGGTGCGGCCGCCTTCGCGCACGCTGGCGTAGAGCGAGCCGCTCGCACGCGCGAGCGCCCGCACGCGATGGGCACCGTCCACCGGATCGAAGCCTTCGCCAAGGAACAGCGCCGCCCAGGCCGCGTCGGGCGTCGCGTCGACGTCGGCCAGCCGCGCGTCCGCCGCGGCGACTTCGCGCATGCGCCTGGCCATACCGATCTGCACGCAGGTCGGCGAATCGCCTACGTAGTGGCGGCGCTCGAGTTCGGCGCGCAAGTTGTCGAAGCAGGCAGCGTCCGCGAGCCGCAGCACGGGCACATGCTGGCGCCGGTTGTAGCGCTCCTCGATGCGGTCGAGCAGGGGCGCAAGAGCAGCGTCTTGGCGCAGCGGCACAGCCGACTTGGCACGCTTGACGCTGCCTTCGTCGAAGGCCAGCAGCCAGCCATCGAGCTCCTCGACGGCCTGGGGCGACACGGCGGCCACCGTGGCGCGCTCGATGGCCTCGACGTCGTCGTTGTTCATGGCGTGGCCTCCGGCGCCGCGAACTTCGCGCTCGCCACCCTCTTCAGCAGGGCCTCGCGCTGGTTGCGGCTGATGCCGCGCACGCCCTCCGCGACCCATTTGACGCGCTCGGGATCGATCTGCCCGTCGCGCCGCCATTGCTCGAGCACGGCCTGCGGCTTGTGCAGCATGGCCGCGAGCCACACCGCCTGCGCGGGATCGAGCTGGCGCGCCGGGCGCTTGAAATACCGCCGCGAGGCCGCCTCGGCGCCGCACAGGTTGCCGCCCCAGGGCGCGTTGTCGAGGTACAGCTGGAGGATGCGCGCCTTGCCCAGCGTTTGCTCCATCTCGACCGCATAGAGCAGCTCGCGCAGTTTGCGCTCGGCAGTGCGCTCGCCGCCGGTCACCAGCATCTTGGCGAGTTGCTGTGTGAGGGTGCTGCCGCCGCGCGGACGCTGCCCTTCCTTCTGGTTGTCGTGGACCGAGGCGACGATCTCGGTCAGGTCGTAGCCCGGATGGGTGAAGAAGCGCTGGTCCTCGGCCGCGATGACGGCGCGCGCGAGCCAGCTGTCCTTGGTCAGCCTGGACGGCGGGCCGCAGCTGGTGCGCGCGTCCAGCATGGCCTCGGTGCCCAGCCCGTCGACGCTGAACTGGCTCACGGTCGGCTGGACGGTGAAGCTCGCCTCGGGCAGCATCAGCTGGCCGCGCACCGCCAGCGTGCCGCCGATGCGCGCGCGCTGCAGCTCGGCGAGGTCGGGCGCCAGCACCGCGTACCAGCGCGCGATCGGCGCGGCCTGGATGTCGGCGCCGAACTGCAGGTTCTTGAGCGCCAGCCGGCCGTCCCAGCTACCGCGCAGCGTGGCGTCCGTGCCCGCGGCGGCGCCGCGCGGCAGGGCTTCGATCGTGCCCGCCAGCGTGTTCCCGTCACGGCGCACCGTGGCGACCAGCGATTCGACCTGGATCGGCTGCGCGCCGAGCGCGGGAACCTGCGCGCGGCAAGGGGCGCAGCGCAGTTCGAGCGCGCCCGCGGCGCCCTTCCAGGCCAGGTCGATGCGGCCGAAGCGGGTGTCGAGCGAGCGCCCGTCGAGCCGCGGCGCGAGCCAGGGGGAGGTGGCCAGGCGCACCGCCGTGGGCACGCCGACATCGAAGCGCAGCGGGCCGAGCTCGAGCGTTTCCTGCCACTCGCCCGCCGCGGGTGCCAGCGCGAACCGGACGATCAGGAAGATCGCCACCAGAGCCGTCAACACCAGGGCCAGCAGCCCGTAAATCAGAGAACGCAGGGTCTTGTTCACACAACTCTCACAGGGGTCTCGCTACCGTCACCGCTTGCCATGGACCGGCCGACCGTCCGCTGGCCGCCGCCCAGTACCAGGCTGAAGTGTCCGTGAAAGCCGTGCCTTCGGCATCGACTATGCGCTCGCAGACGCGGATCTTTTGTGTGCCGTGCCGTTGCGCAACAAAACAGCGCCACAAACGCGCCTCGGCATCGCGCTCGAGGCGCGCCTGGTCGATGCGGTAGCCCAGCGCGCGGTAGCAGTCGGCCGCGGGATGGAGCATGCGCGTGGGCGTGTTCACCGCGCGCATGACGATCACCTGCCGGCCGTCAGTCATGCGGCCGATCGCGCCCGGAAAGCGCTCGGCAAAGCGCTGCTCGACCTCGCCGAGCGCCATCGGCCTGAGCGGTGCGCCGTCCCACTCGCGCGGCCATTCGACCGGTGCCGCGGCTGCCACCGGCGGCGAGGGCGCGCGCAGCGCGTCAGCCGTCGACCAGGCGAGGCAGGCCAGCATCGCGGCCGCGAAGGCGGCCTTGTGGCCGATGCGGTTGACGAAGCGGTTCGCGAACAGCGCCTCAAAGAACCGTGTCGACATGACGTCCTCCCTGGGTGGTGATCAATCCCGGAGTCGACACTTCGAACGCGCCGGCTGTGGTGCGTTCGAGCGCCATCAGGCGCACGATGCCCGCACACACCGCGGCCAGCACGGCCAGCCCGAGCGCCTCGTGGGACCAGGGCGCGAGCGGCTGCTGGGCGCCCTCGAACGCGACCAGCACGCTGTTGCGCGCGATGTTGCCGGCCAGCACCAGCAGGCCGACCGCCGGCAGCCGGCGCAGGAAGGCGCGGTCGCTACGGCGTGCCCACAGCGCGACGGCGCAGGCGGTGAAATAGCCGAGCCACACCATCTGCACGCCCGAGCAGGGCGCATCGACGATCACCAGCCGACCGTCGACCAACAGGCTGCTGCCTTCGCGCGCCACCTCGAAGCCCGGCGCCAAGAGCCAGCGGCTCGCCTCGGCGGTGACCACGCGCAGCGGATAGCCCGCGTAGAACTGCAGCGAGGACAAGAGCGGCAGCGCCAGCACCGCCAGCCCGGCGACAGGCAGCGCGGCCACGCGCCGCGGCAGGAACGCCAGCAGCCCGCAGGCCAACGCGAGCACCGCCACCAGGCCCGCCGCGAGCGGCGGCAGCGCGGGCAGCGCGCCCAGGCCGGTGTGCAACAGCGTCGCAAGCACGGTTCCCGCGCCCGCGAGTGCGAGCCATCCCAGTCGCGGTGCCGCACGCAGTTCGCGCCGGCATTGCCAGGCCAGCGCGGCCAGTGCGGCCAGCGACAGCAGGCCGAGTGGATCGTCGGAGCCGTCGCGCATGCGCCGGACCATCCAGGCCCAGGTGGGCGTGAGCGCGGCGAACTGCAGCGCGAGCCAGCCCACGGCCGGCACGCGGTCGATGTGGATGCCCCAGTCCACGAGGCGGGGATGGCGTTGGGCGAGTACAGCAAGTGTCATTTCGACTCTTCTCTCTTTCCGCGTTCAGTGGGTGAAGCGACGCGGGTCGCTGCGGCGGGCCCGGCGGCGCAGCATGGCGAGCATCGACAGCACGAGCGCGACCGCGCCCAGCGTCTCGGGCTCGGGCGTGCTCGGCACCTCGGCGCCGAGTGCGAGCTCGCTCACACCTTGCGGCAGCGGCAACGGCTGCTTCACCTCGACGCCGTTCTGCGGCGCAAGGTTCCGCACCACCTTGTCGACGGCAATGAAGCTCGTGTACTGCGTGAGCAGGCTGTACCGGAGGCCGAGATCGGTGATACGTTGCTTGAAGGCGCTGCCGCCCTCGAGCGCTTCCTGGTCGCTCAGGCTCTGGATGCGGTGGCGCGCCCACAGCGTGCGCAGGGCCGCGCTGTCCTGCCGCATGTCCGGATCGATGGCGAGTTCACTGCGGTGGGGGCCGTCGGCGCCCTGGCCCTCGACGATGACGCGGCCGCGCGGTTCGCCGCGCCATTTGCCGAACACGATCACCGGGCGCTCGCCGAGCACATCGGGCAGCGCCTGCGGTTCGACGTCGTACACGTCGAGCCCGCCGAAGCTGAGCTTCACGTTGGTGAGCACCGGCGACTCGACCATGCGCTTGAAGCGTGCGGCCTGCTCGGGCGCCTGCACCGGGTCGGTGATGATGAAGGGCTCGCCCATGCCGGCGCGCGCGATGCCTTCCATGAGGCTGCGGTTCACCGACGAGCCGATGCCGAACGCGAAGACATTGGCCTTAGAGAGATTCCTGCGCACGAGTTCGAAGGCCTCGCGCTCCACCGTGACGTAGCCGTCGGTCACGAGCACCACGGTGCGCGACACGTTCTCTTCCTTGGGCTCGGCGTAGACACGCTTCAGCGCGGGAATCAGTTCGGTGCTGCCGCTGCCGCGGTAGTTCTGAATGGTTTCGAGCGCCTGCGCGATGTTGGCGCGCGTGGCCGGCACCGACTGGGGCGAGAGCATCTTGTTGCTGCCCGAGAACAGCAGCACGTTGAAGGTGTCGCTCGGCCGCAGGCCGCCGATCAGCCGTTCGAGCACCGTCTTGGCGGTGTCGAGCGGAAAGCCGTGCATCGAACCCGAGATGTCGACCACGAAGATGTAGTCGCGCGGCGAGATCGCGCTCGCGGCCACCGCCTTCGGCGGCTCGATCATCGCAAGGAAGAAGTTCTCGCTGCCGTCGTCCGTGCCCTGTCCCTTGTAGAGCATCAGGCCCGACTCGATCCTGTCGCCGGCGAGGCGGTAGTCGAGCACGAAGTCGCGGTTGTCCGCAGGGCGGCCGTCGGCCGCGAGCACAACGTCGGCGTGCCGGTCCGCATCGCTCTTCGTCACCGCGATGGCGTGGGTCGGCGAACGCACTTCCTTCAGGCCCATTGGCGTCTCGATGCTGGCCTTGAGGCTGAAGCGGGTGGCGGGCGCCACGCCTGCGCGCAACGTGGGCTGCGCAGCCCAGCCGGCCTGCGCGTTCTCCGACTGCGGGCTGTTGTAGCGCGGGCCCACGACCGTGGGGAAAACGAACGCATAGTTGCCCGACTGCGGTACCAGCAATTCGGTGTAGCGCAGTTCCACCTTCACGTCGTCGCCCGGCAGGATGTTGGCGACGTTCATCTGGAACACGTTGGGCAGGTGCTGCTCGAGCAGCGCGGCGGTCTTGCCCTCCTTCTTTGCGCTGTCGTATTCGATCTGCGCCTGCTGCTTCTCGCGGATCTGCGCGGTGATCAGCCGGTCGGCCAGGCGCACGTTGAGGCCGCTGACCGCAGCCTTGCTCGATCCCGGAAAGACGTACTTCGCCTCGATCGCGCGCTGGCCTTCGTTGCGGTAGGTCTGGGTCACCGTGACATCGGCGATGACGCCCGAGATCTTCACCGCCACCTCGGTCGCCTTGAGCGGCAGGCGGTCGAGCGCGGGATCGTCGCTTTTCACGAAGAAATACGGGCTCTCGGTCTTCGAGCGCGGCCCGGGTGCTTCCTGCGCATGCACCGGATGCAGGGTCAGCGCGACGAAGCCGGCGGTCGCCAGGCTGAGGGTCGCGAGCCAGAGCCAGCGGCCGGGTCGGGGGGTGGTTTGGGCGTCCATGGCGAGGGTGTCGGTGTCCGTGCGAACTTGCACAGCCGCCACTGTCGGCTTCGCCCGAGAAGGCAATGGGAAGGCTTCTTGAAGTCCGGAATGCGCGATGCAGCCTTGTGTGAAGTCCATGTGAAGTCCACCTGCGGCTTTGCTTCACACCGCCTTCGGATGGCACCGCGAGCATCGCGGCTCCATTGACCAAGAGGAGAAGTTCCATGTCCCAATTGCTGAAGAGCCTGCAGGGCTCGATGCTCGTGAAGGTGGCGGGGTTGCTGTTGCTCACGCTGCTGCTGTGCATTCCGCTGGCGCGGATCGATTCGCTCAACCGCGAGCGCGGCCAAAGCCAGCGCGAAGCAGCCAACGAGCTTGCCGCCACCTATGCGGGCCCGCAGACCGTCGTCGGCCCGTTGCTGCTGGTGCCGTACGTCGAGCGCTGGCTGGAGCCGCTGCGCGATCCGAAGGGCACGGTGATCGGCCAGGAAGCGCGCAGCAAGGAGAGGGCGCACGTGGTGTTTCCCGACAAGCTGCACATCGAAGGATCGATGGCGCCGCAGGAACGCTACCGCGGCATCTTCAAGATTCCTTTCTATACGCTCGACGCCACGTTGACGGGTGCCTTCGCGGCTTTCGATCCGGCCTCCGTGGCGCACAGCGAGACCGCATCGAAGATCGAATTCAAGGCACCGGTCGTCGTCTTCGGCACCAGCGACCTGCGCGGCCTCGACGGCTCGCCGACGATCGCGATGACCGGCGAAGCACTGCGCTTTCGGCAGCGCGTGCCTGGCATCGCGGGCGATGCCGCACTGGCCCGCGGCATCCATGCACCGCTGTCCGGCGCGGCGCTCGCCGCCTGGGAAGCCAAGGCGCCCATGCCCTTCGAGATGAAGCTTGGCCTGGTGGGCCAGGACACGCTCGCGTTGGTGCCGATCGCTGACGAGACCACCGCGCACCTGCGCTCGCCCTGGGCGCATCCGAGCTTCGGCGGCCGGTTCCTGGCCACCGAGCGGCAAGTGACGCCGCAAGGCTTCGATGCGCGCTGGCGTGTATCGTCGCTCGTGACTTCGGCGCGCGAAGAGGTGCGCGCGGCACTCGGCGCCGGCAGCTGGAAGCAGGCGCTGTCGATCCAGAGCTTCGACGTTTCGCTCGCGCAGCCGGTCAACGTGTATTCGATGAGCACGCGCGCCGGCAAGTACGGTGCGCTCTTCATCGGACTGGTGATCATGGCGGCCTTCATGTTCGAACTGTTCCGCCGCCAGCGCATGCATCCGGTGCAGTACGGGCTGGTTGGCCTGTCGATCGCGCTGTTCTTCCTGCTGCTGCTCGCGCTGTCGGAGAAGTTCGCGTTCTGGATGGCCTATGCCGGCGCGGCCGGTGCGAGCGTGCTGCTGCTTGCTGTCTATTTCAGCGCCGTGCTGCAAAGCTGGCAGCGCGGCGTGGGTTTCGGGGCCTATGTCGCGGTACTCTATGGCGCGCTCTACGGGCTGCTGGCGTCGGAAAGCAATGCGCTGCTGCTCGGCGCCCTGCTGACGTTCGGCATGCTCGCCATCCTGATGCTCGCCACACGCAAGGTCGACTGGTACGCACTGTCGGCCGGGAACCACCGTGCACCGGCGCCAGTCTCACCAGAGGCGGCGCCTTCGGTGTAACCAATGCAACTGACTGTTTTTTCTCACTTCTGATTTCCCCATGGACGATTCCTCTTCTTCCACCGCCGACGCGGCCCGCTCGCAGCGGCTGCGGCGCATCGCGCGGTGGAGCGCCATCACGGCCGGCGGTGCAGCAATGGTGCTGCTCGTGGCCGCCGTCGTGACCGTTGCGGTCATCTACCCGCGGCTGCCCGACATTTCCGAACTCGCCGACTACCGGCCCAAGCTGCCGCTGCGCGTGTACACCGCCGAAGGCACGCTGATCGGCGAATTCGGCGAAGAGCGCCGCACGCTCACGCCGTTCGCAAGCATTCCCAAGGTCATGAAGGACGCCGTGCTCGCCGTGGAGGACGCGCGCTTCTACGAGCATGGCGGCGTCGACTACATCGGCTTCATGCGCGCCGCGGTCGCGAGCCTCAAGGGCGGACGCCAGCAGGGCGCCTCGACCATCACGATGCAGGTGGCGCGCAACGTCTACCTGAGTTCGGAACGCACGCTGACGCGCAAAACCTACGAAATCCTGCTTGCACTGCGGCTCGAACAGCAACTCACCAAGGACCAGATCCTCGAGATCTACCTGAACCAGATCTACCTCGGCAATCGGGCCTATGGCTTCGCGGCCGCCGCCGAGGCCTATTTCGGCAAGCCGCTGCAGAACGTCACCACCGCCGAGGCGGCGATGCTCGCTGGCCTGCCGAAGGCACCGGGCGCCAACAACCCGGTGGTCAATCCGCGCCGCGCGCGTGCGCGCCAGCTCTACGTGATCGACCGCATGCAGGAGACCGGCTTCATCACCGCCGAGCAGGCGGCCGCTGCCAAGAGCGAAGAGCTGCAACTGCGCGACGCGGCCGACCCGAACCGGCTGCATGCCGAACACGTGGCCGAGACGGTGCGCCAGACGATGTACGCGCAGTACGGCGACAGCATCTATACCAGTGGCATGAAGGTCTACACCTCGCTCGTGGCGGCCGACCAGGCTGCGGCCTACAAGGCGCTGCGCAAGGGCATCATGGACTACGAGCGGCGCCAGCCCTACCGCGGACCCGAACGCTTCGTCGACCTGCCCGACGATCCGCAGCAGCTTGACGAAGCCGTCGACGACGCGCTGGCCGAGCACCCCGACAACGGCGACGTGATGGCTGCCGTGGTGCTGAAGGCCGGCAGCAGGGAGATCGAGGCGGTGCGCGCCAACGGCGAGGCGGTGCAGATCACCGGCGAAGGATTGCGGCCCGCGCAGTCGGGGCTCGCGGCCAAGGCGCCGCCGCACATCAAGATCCGCCGCGGCGCGGTGATCCGCGTCGCGAAGACGCCGAAGAACACCTGGGAAATCACCCAGCTGCCCGAAGTGGAAGGCGCCTTCATCTCGATGGATCCGCGCACCGGCGCGATCAAGTCGCTGGTCGGTGGCTTCGACTTCGGCAAGAACAAGTTCAACCACGTCACGCAGGCCTGGCGCCAGCCGGGATCGAGCTTCAAGCCCTTCATCTATTCGGCCGCGCTCGAGAAGGGTTTCACGCCCGCCACCATCGTGAACGACGCGCCGCTGTACTTCGAGGCCGGTCCCAACGGCCAGCAGGCTTGGGAGCCGAAGAACTACGATGGCGGTTTCGAAGGCCCGATGCCGCTGCGCACCGCGCTCATGAAGTCGAAGAACCTCGTCACCGTCCGCATCCTGCAGTCGATCGGCGCACCTTACGCGCAGGAGTGGATCACGCGCTTCGGCTTCGACCGCGACAAGCACCCCGCCTACCTGCCGATGGCGCTCGGCGCCGGCTCGGTCACGCCGATGCAGATGGCCACGGCCTACTCGGTGTTCGCCAATGGCGGCTACAAGGTCAACCCGTACCTCGTGACGCGCATCACCGACCTGCGCGACAAGGTGCTGGTCGAGACCGAACCGCCCGTGCTCGACGAAAGCCGCCGCGCAATCCCCGAGCGCAACGCCTTCATCATGGATTCGCTGCTGCAGAGCGTGGTGCGCGGCGGCACCGCGGCACGCGCGCACCAGGCTCTCAAGCGCGACGACCTGTTCGGCAAGACCGGCACGACCAACGATTCGTTCGACACCTGGTTCGCGGGCTTCCAGCCGACCAACGTGGGCATCGCCTGGATCGGCTACGACACGCCGCGCCAACTCGGCGTGCGCGGCGAGACCGGCGGCAGCCTGAGCCTGCCGATCTGGATCGGCTACATGCAGTCGGCGCTCAAGGGCGTGCCCGTGAGCCGCATTCCCGAACCCGCAGGCGTGGCCAACATCGACGGCGAATGGTATTTCGACGAGTTCACGCCGGGTCACAACATCGCGAGCCTGGGCATCGAACCCGTTGAGGCGCCCATGCCGCCGCAAGAGCTCATGCCGCTCGGTCCGCCGCCACCACCGGAGGAGCGCAACCGCATCCTCGAGTTCTTCCGGTAACCGGCAGGGGAGGGTGGCGGGAGAAAGCACGTTGCCGGGTCTCTACACTTGGCGCCGTCCGCTTCTCCCGCTGCTGCCTCTTTTTTCTCCTTCTGCCTGCATCCATGGAAATACTCATCCTGGTGGCATTGATCGCCATCGGCGGCCACTTGCTCAAGTCCCGTGAACAGCGCCAGCGCATCGTGCTGCTCGCCAGCCATCTCGGCAATTTCCAGATCGAGCGACTCATGGAAACGCTCACCGACGGCTACCTGCGCTGCCTCGGCGAAGACGATCCCGCGCGGCGCGAGCAGATCTGGCGCATGCTCGACGCGACCGAGCAGAAGCTCTCGGGCGAATTCGACCGCTTCGCCGCTGCCTTCGCGCGGATCGAGCCGGCCGATGCACGCGTGAGCAAGCTGCCGCTCGCCATTCCGTTCGCCCACACGCTGTTCCCGGCCGCGACCTTCGACATGCGCGAAGCACTCGTCATCCACGCCCGCGGCATCGCCGAGACGATGCGCAACGAGGCGGGCCGCACGCCCAAGGCCAAGGCCTTCACCATGTCGGCCGAACTGTTCCTGATGCAACACACCTGCCACTGGTTCTGCAAGTCGAAGGCGGTGGCCTCGGCGCGCATGCTGGCGCGGCACAAGACCTCTTACGAACAATTGCTCGGTGCCGTGAGCCCCTCAACGCGGGCGGCCTACGGTGCACTGACCGGCCAGTAAGAAAAGCTCGCCTCAGTGCGCTGACATGAGCGGCAGCGTGAGCGTAGCCACCGCGCCGCCGCGCGCGGCATTGCCGAGCTCGATGCGACCACCGTGCAGCGCGGCGATCTCCTTCACGAAGGCCAGCCCGAGGCCGGTGCTCTTTTTGCGGCTGTGCGGCCGCGCGAGCGAATAGAACTTCTGGAAGACCTTCTCTTTCGCGTAGTCGGGAATGCCCGGCCCGCGGTCGCGCACGGTCACGCGCGCGAGTTTCGAGGTGGTCTCGAGCGTGAGCAGCACCTCGCTGTCGGTGGGCGAAAAGTCGATCGCGTTGTCCAGCAGGTTGCTGATCGCGCGGCGCAGCAGGAACGGATCGCCTTCGGCGGTGGCCTCGGCGCGGATGTCGACGCGCACGCGAATGTTGCGCCTGGCCGCCGCAGGCTGGGCGCTGCTGGCGATGTCATCGATCAGCAAGGCCAGCGCCACCGGCTCGGTACGGTCGAGCCCGCGCCGCGCTTCAAGCGCGGTGAGTTCCATCATGCGGTCGACGATCTCCTGGATGCGCTGCGTCTCGCGCGCGATGTTCCGCAGGAACCGCTCGCGCTCCGCGTGCGGCATCGAAGGCTCCTGCAGCAGCTCGGCCGCGCCGCGGATCGCCGACAGCGGGCTCTTCACTTCGTGCGTGAAGTTCTGCACATAGTCCGCCACGTAGTTGCGGCCCGTCAGGGTGTCGCGCATCTCGCTGAAGCCGGTGCGCACCGCATCCACCGCGCGGCGCGCCATGCGCCCGATGCTCAGACTGCGCTGCGCGCGCACCCAGGCCCAATAGTCGGAGATCAGCCCGAAAGGCCGCACCAGCCAGACCGAGACGATCACCGCCAGCACCAGCAGCGCCAGGCCCGAGCCCACGCCGACCCACAGCGTGCGGGCGCGTGCGTCGTCGACGAACTGGCCGAAGCTCTGCACCGGCTTGCCGACGCTGACCATGCCGACGATCTCGTTGTTCCAGCGGATCGGCGCGCCCACGTACATCACCGAGGTGCGCGGATCGGCCTCGACGTCGCGCGTCGTGCGCGCGCCGTAGATGCCGCCGAGCGTGCGCCGCACGTCGCTCCAGTTGGAATAGTCCTCGCCCAGGTGTCGGCCGAGCGAATCGAACATCACGCGCCCGCTGCGGTCGGTGACGTAGACACGCAGCTCGACGCGGTTCTTGTGCAGGTTGTAGATCTGCGCCGAGAACTCGCGCGCATAGACGCTGCGAAACAGCGGCTCGAGGCGCGCGGTGTTGATGGCGCCGGCGATCACGTCTTGCTCGACCAGGCTCGCGAGCAGCTGTGAGATCTCGACCAGCGATTCCTCGGCCGATTCGCGGTAGCGCGGATCGATGTCGGCGACCACGCGGTACAGCAGGAACGCGATGCCCGCCGTGTAGATCAGCAAGATCCCGATGAAGATCCGCGTTCGACGAGACATCAGGCTCTCCCCCAGTCTTCGCGCACTGCGTGTCGCTTCGCCCACCCCCTCACCGGGGGCAACACCAGCGGCCCGGCAAAGCCGGTTCCGCGGTGTTCCGCGAAAAAACATGCCGAAGCCGATGTCATACGGCTGATGGGAGTTCCTCGTTCAGCGCATAACCGGTGCCGCGCAGCGTGCGGATCGGCTCCACCTCGGGCGCGATCGCCTTGAGCTTGGCGCGCAGCGTCTTCACGTGCGCATCGACGGTGCGGTCGAAGCTCTCGCTCGCATCGTCCCAGACCAGCTGCAGCAGTTCGTCGCGCGTGAAGACCCGGCCCGGACGCTGCACGAGCAAGCGCAGCAGACCGTATTCGTAGCGCGAGAGTTCGAGCAGGCGCCCGTAATAGCGTATCTGCATGCGTTCGATGTCGAGCAAGAACGGCATTGCAGGGGTCTGCGAAGGCGCTGAAGGCGCCGCGGGCGCGTTTTGATGGGGGAGCCCGCCGGCCGGTGCTGCTACCCCTCCAGCGCTCGTTCTTGCGCTGCGCCGAAGAATGGTGCGCACCCGGGCCACCAGTTCACGCGGCGAGAAGGGCTTGGCAATGTAGTCGTCGGCGCCGAGTTCGAGCCCCACCACGCGGTCGATCTCGTCGCTTCTCGCGGTCAGGAACAGCATAGGCACTTCGGCACCGCCCTGCGACTGGTTCAGCGCACGCAGCCGCTTGAAGAGTTCGAAACCGTTGAGATCGGGCAGGCCGACGTCGAGGATCGCGAGCGCTGGCGGCTCTTTGGCGAACTGCGCGATGGTCTCTTCAGCCGTAGCGCACCACACGGGCGTGAAGCCGTCGCTCTGGAGCACGTACTGCAGCGTGTCGGCAATGCCCGATTCGTCCTCGGCGATCAGGATCCGCGGTTTGAAACTCATCCCCGGATGTTAGCGAGGCAACGCAGCGCGGGAGCGGCCGCGTTGTGCGCGTGGCGCCGCGAACACGGCGGGGCCCTTCGCGGCTTTTTTCTTGCGCGAGGCGCTGGCGCTGTATCTCTTTCTTAATTCTCTTATTCAAATTAGTAGTAGTAGGTAAGGGAGGCCCTCTCCTGTGGACAGGCCTCTTTTCCCGTTGTGTGACAGGCACTTGTCACACCCGCGTCACTGTGCGCAGCTGCGCTTCCGTGGTGTCGCGCCAAAAGGAACAACATTGCGGCGCGGCCCGCCCCTGTGGATAACCACCTGCTTGTGCCGAAAATCTCCCCAGGGTTGTCCTTTGACAGCGCGGCGCAAATCTGCCAAAGACAACTTTGGTGCAAAGAAACCGGTTGCTGTTTAATTGAGCAGACTGTTGATTCGCCTTGAAAATCAAACACTTACCTTCGTCTTACAAAGTAGTGCGTTGTTTATCCACAGAGTTGCCCAAGCTTTGTCGGGAGAACCGGCGGTGGAACCTTAGGGGACTTTGCCGAACGAACCTTGTCCTTCAACCTGCGGAAATACCGAACGTGACCACCTCCGAAACCAGGGCCATCGTGACCCTCAGCCTGCTGGCCGCTTTCGTCGACGGCGAGAAACACGAGCGCGAACGCGCCGAGATCAAGCGCATCGCCGAAGGCCTGTCGCAGGCCGACGGCGTGAACCTGCCGACGCTCTACCAGGACGTGCTGATGAAGCGCGTGTCGCTGGCCGGGGCGGCCGGCGATCTCCAGAGCAGCGAGTCGAAGCAGCTGGCCTACGAGATGGCCGTCTGCGTGTGCGACGCGGACGGCACGCAGTCGGAGGCGGAGCGCATGTTCCTCGCCGACCTGCGCACCTCGCTCGGGCTCGATGCCTCTGCCGTCCAGTTCTCGAGGCAGGCCGAAGAGATCGCGGCCGTGCCGGTAGCCACCGGCGCCGCGGCGGCCGCAACCAGCACGGTGGATGGCGCCGAGCTCGACAAATCCATCCTCAATGCAGCCATCCTCAACGGCGCACTCGAACTGCTGCCCGAGACGCTGTCGACCATGGCGATCATTCCGCTGCAGATGAAGCTGGTCTACCGCATCGGCAAGGCACACGGCTATGACCTCGACAGCGGCCACATCAAGGATTTCATCGCGACGGTGGGCGTGGGCCTGACCTCGCAGTACCTCGAACAGGCCGGGCGCAAGCTGCTCGGCGGCCTGCTCGGCAAGATGGGCGGTGGACTGCTGCGTGGCATCGGCAACCAGGCCGTGAGTTCGGGGATGAGCTTCGCGTCCACCTATGCGCTGGGCCATGTGGCCAAGCGCTATTACGCGGGCGGCCGCACGCTGTCGACGCAGATGCTCAAGGACACGTTTGCGGGCGTGGTGCAGGAAGGCAAGAGCCTGCAGACCCAGTACCTGCCCGCGATCCAGGAAAAGGCGCGCACCCTCGACACCGCGAAGGTGATGGCGCTGGTCAGGGGGGCCTGAACGTCACTACACCGCTCACTGGTGCACCCTTGGCGCTGCGCGCCTTCCCGCCAGGCGGGAGCGAGCTTGCTTGGGGCGGCCCGGCGCTGCGCTCCTCAGTGTGCGAGGTCGTCGAGGATCGGGCACTCGGGCCGCGCATCGCCGTGGCAGCAGTGCACCAGATGGGCGAGCGTGTTGCGCATCGCCTGCATGTCGGCAATGCGCTGTTCGAGTTCGCCGAGGTGCTTCTGCGCGATGCGCTTGACGCTCGCGCTGGCGCGGCGCCGGTTGTGCCACAGCCCCACCAGTTCCGCGATTTCCTCCATCGAGAAACCGAGGTCGCGCGAACGCTTGATGAAGCGCAGCGTGTGGATGTCGGTGTCGCCGTACTGGCGGTAGCCGCTTTCGGTGCGCGCCACGGCGGGCAGGAGGCCGAGGCCTTCGTAGTGCCGCACCATGCGCGCAGAAACGCCCGAGCGCTGTGCGGCTTCGCCAATGGAGACGCTCGCCCCCATGTTCATTTCACCGCGTAGCCGGCGTTTTCGATGGCCGCCACGAGGTCCGAGCGCGGTTGTTGGCTGAGCACGTCGACATGGCCGGTTTCGAGATCGACCGTGACTTGTGCCTCGGGGTCGACCGTCTGCACCGCGTTCTGCACCGCGCTCACGCAATGACCGCAGCTCATGCCCGAGACCTGGAATTTCTGACTCATCGTTTTGGCTCCTCTGAATGATTGAAGATGGACCGAATCGAAGAAGCCTCAGTTTGAACCCTCTCACGATGTCAATGTCCAGCGAAGGGGCACTGCACGCCGACTGCTTGACCTTGCCATGATGTGAGGCTTTAGCCTTGGCGCATGGAAACTCTGCAAAACGATTCCCGCTTGGCCATGCGGACCAGCCAGCTTTCCGTCGGCGGCATGACCTGCGCCTCCTGCGTCATGCGCGTCGAGCGCGCGCTCAAGAGCGTGCCGGGCGTACAGGAAGTCAGCGTGAACCTCGCGACCGAATCGGCCCGCATCGTGGCGGCGGGCACCGAAGACCTCGAGGCACGCCTGCGCCGCGCGATCCGCACTGCCGGCTACGAGCCGCGCAGCGCCGACGAGGTCGATGCCGCGGCGGCCGAGCCGTCGCGCTGGCAGGGCTTCGGGCCGGTCGCGATCGGCCTGCTGCTCTCGATCCCGCTGATGGCACCGATGCTCGGCCAGCCCTGGGGCCACGACTGGATGCTGCCGCCGTGGCTGCAATTGCTGCTGGCCGCGCCGGTGCAGTTCTGGCTCGGTGCGCGCTTCTACCGCGCGGGCTGGCATGCCGCGCGCGCAGGCACCGGCAACATGGATCTGCTGGTGGCGCTCGGCACCAGCGCGGCCTTCGGCTTGTCGCTCTGGCTCTGGTGGCGCGCCGCCACGGGGGCGCACGCAGGGCACGGCGCGATGCCGCACCTGTATTTCGAGGCTTCGGCCATGGTGATCACGCTGGTCCTGCTCGGCAAATGGCTCGAGGCGCGCGCCAAGCGCCAGGCGACCTCGGCGATCCGTGCCTTGCAGCAATTGCGCCCGGAGGTGGCGCATCTCGTCGGCCCGCGCGGCGAGAGCGACGTGCCCGTGGCCGAACTCATGGCGGGCGACCGGCTCGCCGTGCGGCCCGGCGAGCGTGTGCCGGCGGATGCGCGCGTGGTCGAAGGCCATTCCGAGGTCGACGAGTCGATGCTCACCGGCGAGCCGCTGCCGGTGCCGAAGGGGCCGGGCCAGGCGCTCACGGGCGGTTCGGTCAACGGCGATGGGCGCCTGGTGGTGGAGGTCAGCGCGGTGGGCGCCGAAAGCGTGCTCGCGCGCATCATCCGGCTGGTCGAGGATGCGCAGGCCGCGAAGGCGCCGATCCAGCGCCTGGTGGACAAGGTCGCGGCCGTGTTCGTGCCGGTGGTGCTCGTGATTGCGCTCGCCACCCTGGGGAGCTGGCTGTGGATGGGCGCTGGCATCGAGGCGGCGCTGGTCCATGCGGTGGCAGTGCTGGTGATCGCCTGCCCGTGTGCCCTCGGCCTTGCCACGCCGGTGGCGGTGATGGCCGGCACCGGCGTGGCGGCGCGGCGCGGCATCCTCGTGAAGGATGCGCGCGCGCTCGAAGTCGCCCACCGTGTCGACACCATCGCCTTCGACAAGACCGGCACGCTGACCGTTGGGCGGCCTGTGCTCACGGCGCTGCTGCCGGCGGGAGCGGGCAGCCAGCGCACCGAGGCCGCATTGCTGGCCACGGCCGCCAGTCTGCAGGGCGGCAGCGAGCATCCACTGGCGCGTGCGGTGCTCGCTGCCGCGGCCGAGCGCGGTGTGCAGGCGCCGCCGCTCGGCGCGATGCAGGCGATGCCGGGACGCGGCGTGCGCGGTGAGGTCGGTGGCGCGGGCAGCGATGAGCAATGGGCCATCGCGAGCCTGCGCTGGTGCGCGGAACTCGGGGCGGAGCCCGATGCCGCGCAGATCGAAGGCCTGCATGCGCAAGGTGCGACCGTGTCGGCATTGCTGCGCTTCGACGCGGCCGGCGCGGCCCAGGTAGAGGCGCTGCTCGCCTTTGCCGACGAGCCCAAGCCGGAGGCCGCCGAAGCCGTTCGCACGCTGCGCGCGCGCGGCCTGCGCGTGGTGATGATCTCGGGCGACAACCGGCGCGCGGCCGAAGCCATGGCCGCGCGGCTCGGTATCGAGGCGGCCGATGTGCGGGCCGAAGTGCTGCCCGGCGACAAGGCCGCGCAGGTCGCTGCGCTGAAGCGCGACGGCCATGTGGTCGCGATGGTCGGCGACGGCGCCAACGATGCCCCCGCACTGGCTGCGGCCGACGTGGGCATGGCGATGGCACCCTCGGGCGGCGGCACCGACGTGGCGATGGAAGCCGCGGGCATCACGCTGATGCGCGGCGACCTGGTGCTCGTGGGCGAAGCGCTCGAACTCTCGGCGCGCACCGTCGCGAAGATCCGGCAGAACCTGTTCTGGGCCTTTGCCTACAACGTGGCCGGCATTCCGTTGGCCGCAATCGGCTGGCTCAGCCCGGTGGTGGCCGGCGCTGCGATGGCGCTCTCGAGCGTGAGCGTGATGGCCAACGCGCTGCTGCTGCGGCGCTGGAAGCCGCGTCAATCGATCAGCAGTGCGAGCAGGTGATCGTCGACGTAGTCGGTTTCGCCCGCGCGCTTGTAGAACTTGCGCAGCACGCCTTCGCGCTCGAAGCCGAGCTTCTCGTAGAAACGCAAGGCCCCCGTGTTGTCGGCCTCGGCATAGAGCTCGATGCGCTTCACTCCCTCTGCCTCGAGTTGCTTGATAGCATCGCGCACCATGGCCTGTGCAATGCCTCGGCCGTGTAGCGCCGGGTCGACCGCGAGCGTGCCGAAGCAGGCCACGTGGCTGGCGCGTCCCGGGTAGCGCGTGGCGCGGTAGAAGCCCGCGATGCGACCGTCCGCTTCGTACACGTAGAAGCAGCCGCAGCCGACCAACTCGTCGAAGATCGGGCGGAACGGGTCGAGCGGCATCGGGTCGTAGCCCAGGAAGGGCACGACGCGCTCGTGCATGTAGATGTCGAAGACCGCTTCGAGGTCCTGGGGTACGGCAAGCCTGCGCATGGGGTGTGCGTGCGGAGCCGCCGCGTCAGTCGAGCGTCGGATAGTCGATGTAGCCCTTGGCGCCGCCACCGTACATCGTGGCCTTGTCGACGGCATTGAGCGCTGCGTTCTCGCGCAGGCGGCGCACGAGGTCGGGGTTGGCGATGAAGGGCTTGCCGAAGGCGACGAGGTCGTCGCCTTCCTTCACGGCCTGTTCCGCGAGCGGCTTGTCGTAGCCGTTGTTGACCATCCAGGCGGCCTTGCCGCCGGCCGCGCGGTAGGCGGCCTTGAGCGCCTCGTAGTCGAACGGGCGGTCCTCGATCTCGCGCGGGCCGCCGGTGGCACCTTCGATGACGTGGATGTAGGCCAGGCCGAGTGGCGCGAGCTGCTGCACCACGTAGGTGAAGAGCGGCTGCGGATCGGCATCGTGCGCGTCGTTGGCCGGCGTCACGGGCGACAGCCGGATGCCGGTGCGGCCGCCACCGACCGCGTCGACCACCGCGCGCGTGGCTTCGAGCAGCAGGCGGGCACGGTTCTCGATGCTGCCGCCGTAGTCGTCGGTGCGCTTGTTGCTGCCGTCCTTCAGGAACTGGTCGAGCAGGTAGCCGTTGGCGCCGTGCAGTTCCACGCCGTCGAAGCCAGCGGTTTCGACAGCGTTGCGCGCGGCCGCGGCATAGGCGTGAACGATGCCGGGAATTTCTTCGGCATCAAGCGCACGCGGCTCGGAGGTTTCGACGAATGTCGGCACGCCGTCCTTGATCAGCACCGTCTTCGTCTTGGCGGTGATGGCCGACGGCGCGACCGGCTTGCCGCCATCGGGCTGCAGTTCGGTGTGCGAGACGCGGCCAACATGCCAGAGCTGCACCACGATCTTGCCGCCCTTGGCGTGCACGGCCTCGGTCACGCGCTTCCATCCGTCGAGCTGCTCGGTGCCGTAGAGACCGGGCACGTCCGCGTAGCCCTGGCCCTGGTGGCTGATCGCCGTGGCCTCGGTGATGAGCAGGCCGGCCGAGGCGCGCTGCGCGTAGTAGGTCGCGGCCATCTCTGTCGGGATCGCATTGGGCGACCGGTTGCGCGTGAGCGGCGCCATCACGATGCGGTTGGCGAGCTGCAGGTCGCCGGCTTGCACGGGGTCGAAGAGGGTGGGCATGGGATATCAACCGGAAGAGTGGGAACAGGCGCGAGGCTAAACCTGCAACCCGAATCCGTGCTTTCGCACGGTTGTCCGAATGCTGCTAGGTGGGGCGGTGCGCGCCGGTGCCGCCTGGCGCCCCTGACCCGGGATCGAGAGCGCGCGCATGCTTCCGGGCGCTTCGGCTTACTTCAGCAGGCCTTCTGCCTTCATCGCTTCCTGCACCGCCGGGCGCGCACCGACGCGTGCGTGCCAGGCCTGGAGGTTCGCGAAGTCCGAGATGTCGACGCTGGTCGGTTTGGTCCAGTTGGTGACGGTGAACAGGTAGGCATCGGCCACGCTGAAGTGCTCGCCCATGAGGTATTGGCGGTCTGCGAGTTGTCCGTCGAGCCATTGGTAGCGCGACTTGAGCTTGTCCTTGAAGATCGTCTTGGCTTCCTCGGGCATCGCGGCGTTGAACAGCGGGCTGAAGCCCTTGTGCATCTCGGTGCCGATGAAGGTCAGCCATTCCTGCAGTCGGTAGCGCTGCAGGGTGCCGGCGGCCGGCGCGAGGTTCTTGGTTGGCGCGAGGTCGGCGATGTACTGGACGATCGCCGGACCTTCGCGCAGGCGCGTGCCGTCGTCGAGTTCGAGCATCGGCACATAGCCCAGCGGATTGATCCCGTAGTAGTCGGTGCCATCCTGCAGCTTGTGGCTCTTGGTGCTCGCGAGCACCGGTTCGAAGGCAATGCCCGCCTCCTTCAGCGCGATGTGGGGTGAGAGCGAACAGGCGCCGGGCGAGTAGTACAGCTTCATGCGAGGAATCTCCAGCTTGGAATGATGAATGTGAAAGAACCGATGACCGCGCGATGCTAGCGGGTTTGCGTCATGCGCGTCCCGGGCGCGCCTGTGGCGCGTTTTTGTCCTACGGGCTCACGCGCAGGCCGACTATCGGTCGTGCGCACATGCGTTCTTTAAGCTTCGCCGCATGGCGGGCACAGCGCCTGCCCAAGGAGAAACAGATGTTGAAGTACGCCATCATTTTTGCCGTCATCTCGCTCGTCGCGGCCCTGTTGGGCTTCGGCGGCATCGCGGCGGGTGCGGCCGGTATCGCGAAGCTGCTGTTTGGCCTGTTCCTCGCACTGGCCCTGCTGTTCGTGGTGCTCGCGGTGCTGGGGGTCGGTGCGGTCAAGAAGGCCATCGATTGACGCACCGGCTGGTACCGCATTGGCCACGCATGCTGTCGCTCGGCCAGTTATTGCAGAGCCCCGCCCACCGTGTGGTGCGGGTTCTGCTCGTGACCCAGGCGGATTGGGAATTGCCACTGCACCGTCGCGCCGCCTGACCAGGTCAATGCTATAAATTTGATAGCATCACCGCATTGATAGCAAAGGCGTCGGCGCCTTTTCGGTCCAAGCACTTCGGCCGCCCCCCAATTGCCCGTACACCGCGCGCAGACCGGCACCCCCGATTAAAATCGATGCCCCCTTTGCGCAGCGCACGCGTCAGTGGTGCGCCCCCCTTTCATGCTGTACCCCGAAGAATTCGATGTGATCGTCGTTGGCGGTGGCCACGCCGGCACCGAGGCCGCGCTTGCGTCCGCCCGCATGGGCGCCAAGACCCTGCTGCTTTCCCACAACATAGAGACCTTGGGGCAGATGAGCTGCAACCCCTCGATCGGCGGAATCGGCAAGGGCCATCTGGTCAAGGAGGTCGACGCACTCGGCGGGGCCATGGCCATCGCCACCGACGAGGCCGGCATCCAGTTCCGGATCCTCAATTCGAGCAAAGGTCCCGCCGTACGCGCCACGCGGGCGCAGGCTGACCGCGTTCTCTACAAGGCGGCGATCCGCCACCGGCTCGAGAACCAGCCCAACCTGAGCCTGTTCCAGCAGGCCGTCGACGACCTCATGGTCGAGGGCGATCGCGTTGTCGGTGCCGTCACCCAGGTTGGCATCGCCTTTCGCGCACGCGCTGTGGTGCTGACCGCGGGCACCTTTCTCGATGGCCGCATCCATGTGGGGCTCGACAACTACCAGGCCGGGCGCGCAGGCGATCCGCCGGCGGTCAGTCTGTCGGCGCGGCTCAAGGAACTCAAGCTGCCGCAGGGCCGGCTCAAGACCGGCACGCCACCGCGCCTCGACGGCCGGACCATCGATTTCTCGAAGTGCACCGAACAACCCGGCGACGGCATGCCGGGCGGGGCAGGGCCGATGCCCGTGTTCAGCTTCATGGGCCGAACCGACATGCATCCGCAGCAGATGGCGTGCTGGATCACCCACACCAACGCGCGCACGCACGAGATCATTCGCTCGGGGTTCGACCGCAGCCCGATGTTCACCGGCAAGATCGACGGTGTCGGCCCGCGCTACTGCCCGAGCGTGGAAGACAAGATCAACCGATTTGCGGACAAGGAAAGCCACCAGATCTTTCTCGAGCCCGAAGGGCTGACCACGAACGAGTACTACCCCAACGGCATCTCGACGAGCCTGCCGTTCGACATCCAATACCAGCTCGTGCGTTCGATGCCCGGGCTGGAGAACGCCCACATCCTGCGTCCCGGCTATGCCATCGAATACGACTACTTCGATCCGCGTGAACTCAAGAGCAGCTTTGAGACGCGGTCGATCCAGGGCTTGTTCTTTGCGGGCCAGATCAACGGCACTACCGGTTACGAGGAAGCCGCTGCACAGGGTCTGTTTGCCGGCGTCAATGCCGCATTGCAGTGCCGAGGCGAATTGCCCTGGCTGCCGCGCCGCGACGAGGCCTACCTCGGCGTGCTGGTTGACGACCTGATCACCAAGGGTGTGACCGAGCCGTACCGCATGTTCACGAGCCGCGCCGAGTTCCGACTGCAGCTGCGCGAGGACAACGCCGACATGCGGCTCACTGAGACCGGCCGCAAGCTGGGCCTTGTCGATGACGCGCGGTGGGACGCTTTCAGCCGCAAACGGGATGCTGTTTCACGTGAAACACAGCGGCTCAAGTCGATTTGGGTGAATCCGCGCAACCTGCCCGCGGCCGAGTCGGAGCGTGTGCTCGGCAAGGCGATTGAGCGCGAATACAACCTGGCCGACCTGCTGCGCCGGCCCGATGTGAGCTACGAGACCTTGATGTCGCTCGACGGCGGCAAGTACGGCGCGGAAATGGCGCTAGGCGACAGCGAAATCGAGCAGATCGAGATCTCGGCCAAGTATTCAGGCTACATCGAGCGGCAGCACGACGAGGTCGAACGTGCGGCGCACTTCGAGAACCTGCGCCTGCCGGCCGACTTCGATTACGGTCAGGTCCAGGCATTGAGTTTTGAAGTGCGCGACAAGCTCGCCAAGCACCGGCCCGAGACCCTGGGCCAGGCGTCCCGCATCTCGGGCGTGACGCCCGCGGCAATTTCCCTGCTGATGATTCATCTGCGAAAAGGAGGGCACAAGGCGTTCAGCCGCGATGCCGCCGCCGATGCTGCAGTGGAAACACCCGCCGGATGAGCGCGCCGATCGACACGCTGCGTGATGGCGCAGCCGCCCTGGGCACGAGCCTGTCGCAAGCCCAGGCCGAGCAACTGCTGGCATACGGCAGCCTCATGCTCAAGTGGAACAAGGTCTACAACCTGACGGCGCTGCGCGACCCGTCAAGCGTGCTGACCCATCATCTGCTCGACAGCATCGCGGCGGTGGCGCCGCTGCAACGCGAGTGGGCAGGGCAGGGCAGGCTACTCGACGTGGGTTCGGGCGGTGGGCTCCCGGGCGTGGTGATCGCAATCCTGCGGCCCGACCTTGAAGTCACCTGCCTCGATGCGGTGGCCAAGAAGGCGGCCTTCGTACAACAGGTTGCGGCCGAGCTCGAGATCCGGAATCTGCGCGGGCTGCATGCGCGCGTCGAATCGTTGTCGGGCAGTTATGAACTCATCAGCAGCCGCGCGTTTGCCTCGCTGCCGGATTTCTTCAGTGGCTCGATGCACCTGCTCACACCGGAAGGCCTCTGGCTCGCGATGAAGGGCAAGGTGCCCGCCGAAGAGCTGGCCACCTTGCCGCCGAAGGTCGCTGTGTTTCACGTGGAACAACTGACGGTGCCGGGTCTCGAGGGCGAGCGCTGCATCGTCTGGGCGCGCAAGCAGGCGGATTGAACTGCGAAAAGGCGGACCGGCTGTCGCAAAAGCCGGGCACAGACGGGTTTCGCCGCGGCGCACTGCCTTAGACTCGACGCCTCCCCTGGTTCTCTTTCTTCGAGGCAATTCCCATGTTCGGCATCGCTGACTACGGCGCATTCGTCGCCGCCATCGTCCTCTTTCTGTTGATTCCCGGCCCGGGCAACCTCGCGCTGATCACCTCGACCAGCAAGGGCGGAATCAAGGGCGGGCTGGCCGCCACCATGGGCGTGATCCTCGGCGACCAGTGCCTGATGTGGGCTGCGGTGGCTGGCGTGTCGGCCGTACTGGCCACCTACCCGGCGGCGTTCACAGCGGTGCAATGGCTTGGCGCGGCCTACCTTGCATGGCTGGGTGCCCGGATGCTGTTGGCCAAGCCCGGCTCCGCGCCGATCCTCCACATCCGCCCGAGCCATTTCCTGCGCCAGGCGTTCGCGATCACGCTGCTGAATCCCAAGGCCATCGTGTTCTACATGGCCTTCTTCCCGCTGTTCGTGGACCCTGCGCGCCACCAGGGCGTGGTCACTTTCGGCGCCATGGCGCTCACGATCGCCGTGCTGACCTTCCTGTACGGCCTGACCTCGACGCTGCTCACCCACTTCCTGGCCGAGCGCATCCGTGCCAATCCGCGCATCTCCGGCGCGCTCGAGAAGCTCGCGGGGATCTTCCTGATCGCCTTCGGCATCAAGCTCGCCATTTCCCGCTGATCCGATGGCCAAGATTTTTTGCATTGCCAACCAGAAGGGCGGCGTCGGCAAGACCACCACCACGGTCAACCTCGCGGCCGGGCTCGCCAAGGTAGGGCAACGGGTGCTGATGATCGACCTCGATCCCCAGGGCAACGCCACCATGGGCTCGGGCATCGACAAGCGCCAGCTCGAGCTCACGGTGTACGACGTGCTGCTCGAGTCGGCGTCGGTCGCCGAGGCGCGCGTCAAGGCCGACAAGCTGGTGGAAGGCGGCTGCGGCTACGACGTGCTGGGCGCCAACCGCGAACTGGCCGGTGCCGAGGTCGAGATGGTGGCGCTCGACCGGCGTGAGAAGCGGCTGCGCACGGCGCTGGCAGCCGTGGGCGCTGAATACGACTTCGTGCTGATCGACTGTCCGCCTAGCCTCAGCCTGCTCACGCTCAACGGCCTGTGCGCGGCGCACGGCGTGATCGTGCCGATGCAGTGCGAGTACTTCGCGCTCGAAGGGCTGACCGATCTCGTCAACACCATCAAGCAGGTGCACGCCAACCTCAACAAGAACCTGCAGATCATCGGGCTCCTGCGCGTGATGTTCGATCCGCGCATCACGCTGCAGCAGCAGGTGAGCGAGCAGCTCAAGGCGCATTTCGGCGACAAGGTGTTCGACACCGTGATCCCGCGCAACGTGCGCCTGGCCGAGGCGCCGAGCTACGGCCTGCCGGGCGTGGTGTTCGACCCCGCGGCGCGCGGGAGCCAGGCTTTTGTCGCCTTCGCCAGCGAGCTGGTGCAGAAGATGCCGCCCGCGAGCGCCTTTGCCTCGATCGCTCCCGCACCGCCGGCTGCCGCCACATCCCCGGCATCGGCGCCGCTCTCCTTGCCCGAGGATGTGCTCGCACCCGCGGCTGCGTCCGATGCCGCCAGCGAGAAGAGCGCGTGAGCTCCGGCATGGACTTGAACGACGAAGCTGCCGCGGGGCCCCGCGTCCTGCTGCTGCCCGGCTGGCAGAACAGCGGGCCGGGCCATTGGCAGACGCGCTGGGAATCGCTTCATGGCGACCGCCGCGTCGAGCAGCACGAGTGGATGCGGCCGCTGCGCGGCGACTGGTCGGCGCGGCTCGAGGAAGAAGTGCTGGCCGCCCCTGGCGCGGTGGTCTTTGCCGCGCACAGCCTGGGCTGCATCCTCGTGGCCGCCTGGGCCGCTCATTCGCGCAACACGCACAAGGTGCGCGGTGCGCTGCTGGTGGCACCGGGCGACGTCGAGCGCGACGACCTGCGCCAGCTGATTCCGGGCTGGGCGCCGATCATGCGCCAGCCGCTGCCGTTCAAGGCCGTGCTGATCGCAGCCGATGACGATCCGTATAGCGATGTCTCGCGCTCGCGCCAGATGGCGGCCGACTGGGGCGCACGCTTCGTCGATGCCGGCCACGGCGGTCACCTGAATGCTGAATCCGGCCTGGGCGACTGGCCCGAGGGCCGGCAACTCCTGAACGACCTCTCGAAAGACACGCACTGATGGCGACCAAGAAACCCAAGGGACTCGGACGCGGCCTCGAAGCACTGCTCGGCCCGACGGCTGCGCCTTCGTCCGCCGACACCAACGGCGCGGGCGAGGGCGGCGCCGCACAGGCCCCGCACACGCTGATGCTCGACCAGATGGTCGCCGGCGTCTACCAGCCGCGCACCCGCATGGACGAAGGCGCGCTCTACGAACTGGCGGAAAGCATCAAGGCCCAGGGCATCATGCAGCCCATCCTGGTGCGCCGCCTCGATGCGGATTCGGCCGCGGCCAAGAACGCCGAATACGAGATCATCGCGGGCGAGCGCCGCTTCCGCGCGGCCAAGCTCGCGGGCCTCGACCGCGTGCCGGTGCTGGTGCGCGACGTGCCCAACGAGGCCGCGGCGGCCATGTCGCTGATCGAGAACATCCAGCGCGAAGACCTCAACCCGCTGGAGGAAGCGCAAGGCCTGCAACGCTTAGTTGCAGAGTTTGGACTCACTCACGAGCAGGCGGCGCAAGCCGTGGGGCGCTCGCGCAGCGCGGCCAGCAACCTGCTGCGTCTGCTGAACCTCGCCGAGCCCGCACAGCAGATGCTCATGGCCGGCGACATCGACATGGGGCATGCGCGCGCGCTGCTCTCGCTCGACCGCGGCACGCAGATCACCGCCGCCAACCAGATTGCGGCCAAGAAGATGTCGGTCCGCGAGGCCGAGGCACTGGTGAAGAAGCTGGCCGCCGAATTCACGCTCACGCCATCGCGCCGCAGCAACGACGCCGAGAAGTCGCGCGACCTGCAGCGGGTCGAAGAAGAACTGGCCGACCTGCTGACCGCCGAGGTCGAAGTGCGCATCAAGAAGCGCAGCAAGCGCGGCGGCAAGATCGAGGAGAGCGGCGAGCTGGCGATCCATTTCGGCTCCCTCGACGCGCTGAACGGACTCATCGAGCGCATCCGCCGAACGACATAGGCGTTTGGCGCCAGGCCGCCGGCCTTTCGCCGGATTGCCCGGGGACCTTTCTCGCCCGTATTCTTGACCGCTTACAGCTGTATCCGGCTCACGGAGAGAGAGGAACCCATCATGAAGTTCACCAGGTTCACCGGCATGGCCGTGGCCGCGCTGGTTCTGAGCGGTTGCGTGACCACCGACATGCAGATGGGCAGCCAGTCGGCCAAGACCATGGCCACCGGCAGCGCGGCGGGCACGGCCACTTCGGGCGAGAGCGGACAGCTCGAGCGCTGCGAATCGCCGCTCGGCACCGTCTCGCTGATCGAGAACGTCAATGCGGGCTGGTACACGGTGGTGACGGGGCAGTACAAGCTGCCGCCCACGGCCAACCTGCTGCGCCTGCTGGTGCAGCAGTCGAACTGCTTCGTGGTGGTGGAGCGCGGCGCTGCGGGCATGGGCGCCATGACGCGTGAGCGCGCGCTCATGCAGTCGGGCGAGATGCGCGGCGGCAGCAACTTCGGCCGCGGGCAGATGGTCGCTTCCGATTACGGGCTCTCGCCTGAAATCGTGTTCAACAACAGCGATGCCGGCGGCATTGGCGGAGCGCTCGGAGGCTTGGTCGGCGGTGGCCGCGGCCGCGCGCTGGCCACCGTCGGCGGCAGCCTGCAGACCAAGGAAGCCTCGGCGCTCTTGACGCTGATCGACAACCGCTCGGGCGTGCAGGTGGCCGCCTCGGAAGGCAGCGCGTCCAAGACCGACTTCGGCGGCTTCGGTGGCCTTGCGGGCTACCGCGGCGCGGGCGGCCTCGGCGGCTACACCAACACCGCGCAGGGCAAGGTGATCGCGGCGGCCTTCATGGACGCCTTCAACCAGATGGTCCGGTCGCTGCGCAACTACAAGGCGCAAACCGTGCGCGGCCAGGGACTTGGTGGCGGTGGCCGGCTCGGCGTGGACGGTGGCGCTGCGCCGTCGCAGACCTATGTGCCGGCCGAGCAGCCGGCGCCGGCGCGACGCCGCAGGTAAGCGCGCAGGCCCCGGGGATCAGAGGCTGAAGATCTTCCCGGGGTTCATGATGTTCTTCGGATCGAGGGCACGCTTGATCGTGCGCATCATGTCGATCGCGCCCACGCCGGCTTCGGTCACGAGGAAGTCCATCTTGTGCAGCCCCACGCCGTGCTCGCCGGTGCAGGTGCCTTCGAGCGCGAGCGCGCGGCTGACCAGCGAATGGTTCAGCGCCTCGGCCTTCACGCGTTCCTCGGGAATGTTCGGGTCGAGCAGGTAGCCGAAGTGGAAGTTGCCGTCGCCCACATGGCCGACGAGGAAGTAGGGGATGCCGCTCGCATCGGCTTCGGCCACCGAGTCGAGCAGGCAGTCGGCCAGGCGCGAGATCGGCACGCAGGTGTCGGTGGAGATCACGCGGCAGCCGGGGCGCGACTGCACGGCCGCGAAATAGCTGTTGTGCCGCGCTGTCCAGAGGCGGGTGCGCTCCTCGGGGGTGCTGGCCCATTCGAAGGCATTGCCGCCGTGGCCGCTCGCGAGTTCTTGCACCGTCTCGGCCTGTTCCTTCACGCCCGCGGGCGAGCCGTGGAACTCCATCAGCAGCATCGGTTCCTCGCGCAGGCCCAGCTTGGCGTAGGCATTGACCATGCGCACCGTGTTCACGTCGATCAGCTCCACGCGCGCGATCGGCACGCCGAGCTGGATGGTCTCGATGGTGGTGCGCACCGCGGCCTCGATGCTCGGGAACGAGCAGATCGCGGCCGACACCGCCTCGGGCAGCGGATAGATGCGCAGCGTGACCTCGGTCACCACGCCCAACGTGCCTTCGCTGCCCACCATCAGGCGCGTCAGGTCGTAGCCGGCCGACGATTTCTTGGCGCGCGTGCCGGTGCGGATCACCTCGCCGCTGGCCGTGACCACTTCGAGCGCGAGCACGTTCTCGCGCATGGTGCCGTAGCGCACCGCGTTCGTGCCGCTCGCGCGCGTGGCCGTCATGCCGCCGATCGAGGCGTCGGCGCCCGGGTCGATGGGAAAGAACAGGCCCGTGCTCTTGATCTCTTCGTTGAGCTGCTTGCGCGTGACGCCTGGCTGCACGGTCACCGTGAGGTCGTCGGCATTGATCGACAGCACGCGGTTCATGCGCGAGACGTCGATGCTGATGCCGCCCTGGACAGCGAGCAGGTGCCCTTCGAGCGAAGAGCCCACGCCGAACGGAATGACCGGCACGCTGTGCTCTCCCGCGAGCTTGACCGCGTCGGCCACGTCCCGCGTGCTCTCCGCGAACACCACGGCCGAAGGTGGCGGTGCATCGAACGAGGACTCGTCGCGCCCGTGCTGCGTGCGCACCGCCATGGCGGTGGAGCAGTTGGCGCCGAAGCGCGTCTTCAGCGCCTCGATCATGCGCTCGGGCACGTCGCGCAGATGAAGCGCCGGCAGCAGGTGCGAGGGGGTGGTCGGGGCGTTCATCGCGGTCTCCTGGATCTGGAAAGGGGCCTGGGGGCAGGACCGGCCATTTTACGGAGCACGCACCATAATGCGCTTCGGAACGCGCCATGAACCCCACGACACTCGCAGCGCTCGCTGCTTTCCCTTCGCAGCTCGAAGCCCACTTTGCGGTCATCCCGGAGGGCTTCCGGCACTGGGCGCCGGCGTCGTGGGACGGCGTTCCGAGCGAAGCCTTCACGGCGATCGAGCAGCTCTGCCACGTGCGCGACATCGAGCTCGAGGGCTACCACGTGCGCTTTCGCCGCACGCTCGACGAAGCACATCCGCTGCTGGCATCGATCGACAGCGAGCCGCTCGCGATCGCGCGCGCCTACGCAAGCGCCGATGCGCAGGCCGTGCTGGCCGAGTTCCGCGTTGCCCGAGCGCGCACGATGGCGATCGTCTCGGGCCTGAGCGACGCACAGCTCGCGCGCACCGCGGTGTTTGAAGGCTACGGGCCGCTCACGCTGCGCAGCCTCGTGCACTACCTGTGCAGCCACGACCAGCAGCATCTTGCGGGACTGCAGTGGCTGGCCGGCAAGATCGATGCCGCGACCCTCGCGTAGACCCCACATCCATCCAACGAACGACAGGAACACCCATGGGCAACCGACTCTCGCAGATCGCCACCCGAACCGGTGACGACGGCACCACCGGCCTCGGCGACAACACGCGCGTGCCCAAGGACCATCTGCGCGTGCATGCGATGGGCGACGTGGACGAGCTCAACTCGCAGATCGGCGTGCTGCTCTGCGAGCTCATGCCAGAGCCTGTGCGCGAGCTGCTCGTCGACGTGCAGCACCAGCTCTTCAATCTCGGCGGCGAGCTCTCGATGCCGGGCTTCACGCTGCTCAAGCCCGATGCATTGCTGCAGCTCGACAACGCGCTCGCCGAGCACAACGCCGTGCTGCCGCGGCTGGCCGAATTCATCTTGCCCGCGGGCACGCGTGCGGCGTCGCTCGCGCATGTGTGCCGCACGGTGGCGCGCAGGGCGGAGCGCGCCGTGGTGGCGCTCGGCGCCGTGGAACAGCTCAACGACGCGCCGCGCCAGTACCTCAACCGGCTCAGCGACCTGCTCTTCGTGCTGGCGCGCGTGCTCAACCGCATGAACGGCGGCGACGACGTGTACTGGAAGAGCGAGCGCATGGCGCGCGCCGGCGCCGCCGAGCCGGCCGACGAACAAGGAGGTTCCTCATGACGACGACCAAGACCCCATCGACGATCCGCAGCCAGGCCTGCGCGCTGGCGACCGCGGGCGCCGCGTTGTTGCTTCTGCTGCCCGCAATGGTTGCGCAGGCACAGAGCGCCGACAACCCGCCCCGTGCGCAGCGCGCACAGACGCTCAAGCCGCCGCCGCAGGGCAGCAAGGTGGTCAAAGGCGTGCAGCGCGGCACCAACGCCGCCGGCCGCGGCATCGACCGCGCCGAGAACGCCACGCGGCGCGGCGTCAACAACGTCTCGGAAAAAGCCAGCCGGCCGGTGCGCCGCGTGGGCGAGGCCTTCGGCCGCAAGCTCGCGCCGGGTTCGAGCGGCCATGCCGCACCGCCGCCGGTCGGCCCGCAGGGCACGGCCCCTTGATGGCGAGGAACATCGAGGTCAAGGCACGCATCGACAGCATCGAGCGCGTGACGCTGCTGGCCGCGCGGCTGGCCAACGAGGGCCCGGTCGAGATCGCGCAGGACGACACCTTCTTCTTTTGCCACGACAGCGGCGACCGGCTCAAGCTGCGCACCTTCGCGTCCGATCGCGCGGAGCTGATCTTCTACCGCCGCGCGAACGGCAGCGGCCCGAAGGCGTCGTTCTACCTGATCTCGCCCACCAGCACGCCCGATGCGCTGCGCGAATCGCTCACGCTCGCTTGGGGCCAAGCCGGCCGCGTACGCAAGCAGCGCCGGCTGTTCATCGTGGGCCGCACACGCGTGCACCTCGACCGTGTCGAAGGCCTCGGCGAGTTCCTCGAACTGGAAGTGGTGCTCGAGGACGGCGAGCCCGACGAAGCCGGCATCACGGAGGCGCACGCGCTCATGGCGCAGCTGGGCATCGATGCCGGCCAGCTCGTCGAAGGGGCCTACGTCGACCTGCTGCAGGCGGGCTGAAGCCGCGGCGGCTCAGCGCCAGCCCGCCGCCGCGAGCCGCTCTGCGAGCTGCTGCGCAATGCGCGCATAGCCTTCTGCGTTGGCATGGATGCGGTCGGAGCGCAGCGACGGATCGGACAGCACCTCCGAATACACGTCGGCAATGAGCAGCGCCTGCTGCGCCTGCGCGACCTCCGCGTAGAACGGCGCGTCGCTCAGCGAGCCGATCGCCGCGCGCATCGCGTCGGGCGCGGGCGTGGCGAGCAGCGCCACATGGGGCGTGTGCGCGCGCGCCTGCTCGACGAGCGCCGCGAGGTTGTCGTGCGTCGCCGCGGGCGGCACGCCGCGCAGCATGTCGTTGCCACCGATGCCGATGAGGATCGCGTCGTAGGCCTCGCCGGCCAGCAGCGCCGGCAGGCGCTCGAGCGCACCGGCGGAGGTGTCGCCGTTGACCCCCGCGTTCTCGACCTGCCAGCCCGTGAGCTCGGCCAGTTTGGCCGGCCAGCCGGCGTCCGGCGGAGCGCCGTGGCCGAAGGTCAGACTGTCGCCGATCGCCAGCACCCGCGCATCGGACTTGAGCGCGGCAGAGGAAACCTTGCGCTTGCCGCAGGCGGAGAGCAGGGCGGCGGCCGGCACGCCGGCCATCAAGTGGAGAAGGTGTCGTCGCTGCATGTGTGTGAGATGGGTGCGCGCGCGAGCTTAAACGGCTTCGGTGAAGGACAACACGCCGCCCGGATACCTGCGCTTACCGTATTTCACCTCGCCGCGACCGGATGCGCTCCGGCCAGACACAAGCGCCGCCGAGAATGGACTCGTCAGTCAACAACGCATGAAGGAGTTCCAGATGATCATCAATTCAAAGCGCATGGCCACCGTTGCAGCGGCGGCACTCGCGATGTGCATGGCAGCGGGAAGTGCCTTCGCGCAGGACCGTGGGCATGACCGCGATCGCCGCGACGGCCACAACCGCTATGAGCAGCGCGACCGCGGCCATGGCAATGACCGGCACGACAACCGTCGCGGTAGCCGTGGCTGGGACCGCGACGACAACCGGCCGGGCCGTCACTTCGACCGCCCCGGCCATCCGCATCCGCACGCCGAGTGGCGCCGCGGCGGGCGCGTGCCGTCCCAGTACCGCGGCCGCAACTACGTGGTGGACGACTGGCGCGCCTACCGCCTGCAGCAGCCGCCGCGCGGCTACCAGTGGGTGGGGGTGGGCGGCGACTACGTGCTCGCGGCCATCGCGACCGGCTTGATCGCCCAGATCATCGTGGGCAACCGATAACGAAAAGACAGGTCCCGCGGCGGCGCCCTTCGCGCACCCCACGCACCCAAACCGCCGCAGGCATCCTGCGGCGGTTTTTTATTGAGAGTGGTGCCCGCGGTGGGCGCTCAGGCCGCCACGACGGGCAGCGACTGGGCGCAGACGTTGCGCCCCGTGATCGTGAGCCGCAGTCCGCCGCCATGCCATTCGAGCCAGTTCAGGTTCACGTAGGCGTCGATGTCGCTGTCGTCGATGCGGTCGGCCTGGCGGCTCTGCAGCAGTTCCACCGTGGCGGGCAGCGCCCGCCGGAGTCGTTCGCGCTGTTCGGCGGCATTGGCGGCCCTCTTGGCCCTTGCCTGCTGTATCTGCTGCTGCTGCTGGATAGATGCCATTGCTGATCCGTTCCGGAAAGCCAAAGGAATTAGTCCGAATGTACGCTCACTGTGTGAAGCTGCATGCTTCTTTTCCCGAGTAATGCCAGCGTACCCCCGAATTCGTCCTTGAAGGCCTTCTGGAGCGGCTTCGACGCAGATATTGAAGTTTCGCACGACTGTGCTAAAGTGCGGCCATGGACGCAAAAACCCAGAAGGCCGAACTGACCCGCACCGCCATTGTCGGCGCAGCGATGGACCTCGCGCTGGCCGAGGGACTCGAGGCGATCACGCTGCAGGCGGTTGCGAACCGGCTGGCCCTGTCCAAGAGCGGCGTGTTCTCGCGCGTGGGATCGCGCGAGGCGCTGCAGAAGGCCGTGATCGAGGAATACGGCCGCCGCTTCCTGGCCGACGTGTTCGTGCCGGCCATGCAGAAGCGCAAGGGCCTCGCGCGGCTCGAGGACATCGTCGAGCGCTGGATCGCGCGCACCCGCGACATCGAGGCCGAGACCGGGTGCATCTACACCGCCGGCGCGTTCGAGTTCGACGACCGCGAAGGCGAACTACGCGACCTGCTGTTCGACGAGATCACGCGCTGGCGCGCAGCGCTGCGGCGCACGGTGCTGCAGGCCGTGGACACCGGCGAGCTGCGCGCCGACACCGATGCCGCGCAGGTGGTCAGCGAACTCAACGCCATCGTCATCGGCCTGCTGCACGATGCGCGCTTCCTGCGCGATGCACAGGCCGCAGACCGCGCCAGGCGAACCTGGCAGCGGCTTCTTTCCAGCTACCGCGCCTGAGCCGCAGGGCAGGGTGCTTTCGTTCCGTCTTTGTCTGATCAAATTTCGCACGATTGTGCGATAAAAAGGAGAAGCACCATGCTGATCATTGCCCTTTGCCTTGCCGTCTATGCCGGTGCCATCGGCACCGAAGCCGTCCGCGATGCGCTGCGGAGCCTGCCGCGCAGCAACGACGACTGGGTCTGGTACTGAAGCGGAGCCCCTTGCATGACGAGCACCAGCACCCCTTCGGCGGCCGCGCACGCCGCGCAGTCGAACTACTACCGACCGAGCCGCACCATGCGCGCTTTGCGCTTCGGCCTGACCGCGTCGCAGCGGCTCTGGCCTGCGCTCGGCGTGCGCGCCGCCTACCGCCTCTTCGGCACGCCGCTGCCACCCAAGTGGCTCTACCGCGGCCAGGCGCCCGGTGCCGGCTGGCGGCGCGAGGCCTGGCGCTTCGAAAACGCCAGCCTTGGTATCTATCATCTGGCCGCACAGGATTCGGCGGCCGAATCGGCACCGTTGGTGCTGCTGGTGCATGGCTGGGGCGGCCATGCGGGGCAACTGCTGGCACTCGCCGATGCGGTGGCCGCTGCGGGCCTGCGCCCCGTGCTGGTCGAGTTGCCCGCGCACGGCAGGAGCGCGGGCACGATGAGCAACTCGCCGCAGTTCGCGCGCGCCATCGCCTATGCGGTGGCCCGGCTTGCGGCCGATGGCCATGGGCTGCGCGCCGCGGTGGCGCATTCGCTGGGTGCCAATGCGCTCGGCCTCGCGGCGGCACAAGGCGTGGCGGTCGAGCGATTGGTGCTGCTGGCGCCGCCCGCGTCGCCGCGCGCGTACACGCGCTACTTCGCGCACACCTTCGGTCTCAGCGAGGCCACGCGATCGGCCATGCAGCGGCTGTTCGAAGCACGCGAAGGCGTGTTGATGCAGCAGCTCGAGCCCGCGGCGGTCGGCCCGCGCATCGCGCAGCCGACGCTGATCGTGCATGACCGCGACGACCGCGTGAACCGCTTTGCCGACGCCGAGGCCTACCGCGATGCGATCGCGGGGGCGCAACTCGTCGCGACGGAGGGGCTGGGGCACCGCCGCATCCTCAAGGACGAGGCGGTGGTGCACCAGGTGGCGCGTTTCGTGTCGCGCGCCTGACCGATCTCAGCGCGCCGTGGTGGGCGAGGGATCGGGCAGTTCGATCTTGATGTCGAGCACTTCGAGGTCGTCCTGCTTCTCCAGGTGGACCTTGATGTCTTCGGCATTGATCGACACGTACTTCGAGATCACCGCCATCAGCTCGCGCTGGAGGTCGGGCAGGTAGTCGGGGCGCCGCTTGCCGCTGAGGCTGGACCGCTCGTGCGCGAGGATGATCTGCAGCCGCTCCTTGGCGACGCTGGCCGTCTTCTTCTTTTCGCCGAGCAGGAACGAGAAAAAGGACATGGCCTACTTGCCTCCGAAAATTCGCTTGAAGAAGCCCGGCTTTTCCGCATCGATGAAGCGCATCGGGCGGTCCTCGCCGAGGAAGCGCGCCACCACGTCGCTGTAGGCCTGGGCCACGTCGGTGTCCTTGTCGTGGATCGCGGGCACGCCCTGGTTCGAGGCCTGCAGCACGCTTTCCGACTCGGGAATGACGCCGATCAGCTTGATGCGCAGGATGTCCTGGATGTCCTCGAGCGAGAGCATCTGGCCGCCGGCCACGCGGTTGGGGTTGTAGCGGGTGATCAGCAGGTGCTCCTTGATGGGATCGCCGCCGTCCTTCGCGCGCTTGGTCTTGCTGCTGAGCATGCCCAGGATGCGGTCGGAGTCGCGCACCGAGGAAACCTCGGGGTTGGTCACCACGAGCGCCTCGTCGGCGAAGTGCATGGCCATCATGGCGCCGGTCTCGATGCCCGCGGGTGAATCGCAGACGATGTAGTCGAAGTCCATCGTGGCCAGATCGGTCAGCACCTTCTCGACGCCTTCCTGCGTCAGGGCTTCCTTGTCGCGCGTCTGCGAGGCCGCGAGCACGAACAGGTTGTCGCACTGCTTGTCCTTGATCAGCGCCTGGCTCAGGTTGGCCTCGCCCTGGATCACGTTGATGAGGTCGTACACCACGCGCCGCTCGCAGCCCATGATCAGGTCGAGGTTGCGCAGGCCCACGTCGAAGTCGATCACGGCCGTCTTCTTGCCTGCGAGCGCCAAGCCCGACGCGAAGCTGGCGCTCGTCGTGGTCTTGCCGACGCCGCCCTTGCCCGAGGTCACCACCACAATTTTGGCCATTCCCATTCCTTCTATTTCGATTCGGTTGTTCGTTCGTTTGCTTGTCGATTGTCGGCGCGCGTGTCCGGTTTACGGAATCGCGTCGATCGCCAGCTTCTTGCCGTCCAGCCGCACCTGCGCCGGCTTGCCGAGCACCGACTCGGGCAGCGGCACTTCGTTGGTGCGGTAAATGCCCGCAATGGCGACGAGCTGCGCCTCCATGCAGGTCGAGAAGATCCGCGCCTCGGTGTTGCCGCGCGCACCCGCAATGGCCTTGCCGCGCAGGGGCGCATAGACGTGCACGTTGCCGTCCGCAATGACTTCCGCGCCGAAGCTCACGACTGCCGTGACCACCACGTCGCCGCCGCGCGCGTACACCTGCTGGCCCGAGCGCAGCGGCTTGTCGATCAGCAGCGTGCCGTTGGCGGGCACCGGCACTTCGCGCACGATCTGCGGCGCCGCGCTCGCGGGGGCATTGGCGGGGGCAGGCGGTGCAGGGCTGCGCGGCGCCGGCGCCACCGGCATGGTGGTCAGCGAGAGGCCGGCGGCACGTGCGGCCGCGTTGTGCGCGTCGCTACCGCCGCGCACTGCGATCGGCTGCGTCTGGTGGCGTGCCAGCAGGTTGCGCAGCGCGGCAAAGTCGATGACGTGCGCCGGGGCGCCGCCTTGTTCCTCTTCCTGGAGCAGCGAAAGGTCGATGACCACCGGCTCCTGGTCGAAGAAGTCGGGGGAATCCGCCAGCTGCGCATCGAGCGCCTCGGCCAGCACGCCCAGGTCGGACGTCTTGAGGATCACTGCGATGAGCGGCAGCGTGGCGCTCTTGAATTCGAAAACCGCCTTGGTGCGCGCGGCGGAGACATCGGCCATTGGAAAACGTCGGTGCGAAAAGCGTTGAAGTCTAACGGGCGAAGGCTTCCGGCCCATCGCCCAGGCCTTCATGGGGCCGCCCGGACAACATCTCTTGCACCGCGTTGCACTTTCTTTCGCGGCGCAAAGGGAGCAGCGGCCCCCGCGCGGGCACCCGCGGATCGGGCTTTGCCCGGCCGCTGGGTGCGCCCCCCAGTGGGGGGAGGCGCCGCAGGCGCTTCGGGGGGCGTCCACATTCAGGCGTTGCGCGATCGCCCGAGGAGTGCGTAGAGGATGATCGCGCCGAAGGTAGCGGTTCCGATGCCGCCGAGCGCGAAGTCGCCGAACTTCAGCGTGAAGTCGCCAGTGCCGATGATCAGCGTGATCGCGGCCACGATAAGGTTCTTGTTCTGCGAGAAGTCGACCTTGTTGTCGACCCAGATCTTGGCGCCCGCAATGGCGATCAGGCCGAACACCACGATGCTCACGCCGCCCATCACCGGCAGCGGTATCGCCTGGATCAGCGCGCCGAACTTGGGGCTGAAGCCCAGCACCAGCGCGATCAGCGCCGCCACCACGAACACCGCCGTCGAGTAGATGCGCGTGGCCGCCATCACGCCGATGTTCTCGGCATAGGTGGTCACGCCCGTGCCGCCCGCGGCGCCGCTCACCACCGTCGCGATGCCGTCGCCGATGAACGCGCGGCCCATGTAGGGGTCGAGGTTGCGGCCGGTCATGGCGGTGACCGCTTTCAGGTGCCCGAGGTTCTCGGCCACCAGGATGATCGCCACCGGCGCGATCAGCAGCATCGCGTTGGCGGTGAACACCGGCGCGGTGAAGGTCGGCAGGCCGAACCAGGCCGCATTGGCGATGCCGCTGAGGTCGACCGGCTTGCCCAGGCCCATGCCGTTGGTCAGCACCGCGTAAACCACGGTCGCGAGGATCAGCCCGACCAGGATCAGGAGCCGCTGCAGCATGCCGCGCGCGAACACCGCCACCAGGCCCACGCAAAGGAAGGTGACGGCCTGCATCCAGGCGTCGAAGTTGCCGGCCGCCATGTTCTTGATCGGCACGTTGGCCAGGTTGAGCCCGATCACGGCCACGACGGCGCCAGTCACCACGGGCGGCATGAAGCGCTCGATCCAGCCCGTGCCGATGGCCTGCACGATCGCGCCGATCGCGATGTAGACCACCCCGCAGGCCACGATGCCGCCGAGCGCCACCGCGATGTTGGCGTTCGGGCCCTTGCCCGCGTAGCCGCTCGCCGCGATCACCACGCCGATGAACGCGAAGCTCGAGCCCAGGTAGCTGGGCACTTTGCCGCCGGTCACGAAATAGAAGATCAGCGTGCCGATGCCGCTCATCAGGATCGCGATGTTGGGGTTGAAGCCCATCAGGATCGGCGCCAGCACCGTGGCGCCGAACATCGCGATGACGTGCTGCACGCCCATGGCGCCGGTCTGCAGCCAGGGCAGGCGTTCGTCGGGCGCGATGACCGCGCCGTCGGCCAGTGTGGACACCGGCTTTTCAGTCCAGTTGAACATTGACATTGCTTCTTCTCCTCTTGTCGATGGGGCGTGATTGTGGGGCAGAGAAGCAGAAGCAAGAAGGACGCCGCGCGGCCCACCCGGCGCGTGCCCGCGGGCTCAGCGCGGCTGCAGCACCGCCATCGTGATCCGCGACACGCAGGTCAGTTCGCCCGCCTCGTTCGTCAGTTCGATCTGCCACACCTGGGTGGAGCGCCCGCGGTGCACCGGCCGGGCCGTGCCCGTGACCCAGCCGCTGGTGGCCGAGCGGATGTGGTTGGCGTTGATGTCCAGGCCCACGGCGCGGTCGCCCTCGGGCGCGCTGTAGTGCGCGCCGCACGAGCCCAGCGTCTCGGCAAGCACCACCGACACCCCGCCGTGCAGGATGCCGTAGGGCTGGCGGGTGCGTTCGTCCACCGGCACGCGGGCGCGGATGAAGTCGTCGCCCACCTCCAGGAACTCGATGCCGAGGGCGGACACGGCGGTGCCGACATGGTTGCGGGTCAGTGCCTCGACGGAGATGTCTTTCTTCCAGATGCGCATTCGGTTCTTTCGGCTACGGGGAATCGGAAAACTATAGCGACGGCGGCTGACAAGGCGTGTCGCCTTGGCGTGCTAAGTTGCCGCGATGAAACGCTCAGTTCGCCCCTGGCTGCTCGGCATCGCCGCGGCCCTGCTGCTCGGCGCCGGGGCGCTGGTGTGGCTCGTCGCCTCGCGCCTGCCGAGCGACGAACAAGCCGCCGAGCGTATCGCCGAGGCGTTCGAAAAGCGGTTCGGCGTCGGCCTTCAGGTGGGCGGTGCGCACTGGTCGCTCTGGCCCAGCCCCGTGCTGGTGCTTTCGGATGTGGCCACGGTGCAGCCGCGCCCGGTCACGCTGCGCCGTGTCACGCTGCAACTGAGGCTGCGCGAGCTGCTGCGGCGGGTGGTCGCCGTCGACGCGCTCGAGGTCGAAAGCCTGGTGCTGCCGCGTGAATCGCTTTATGCGTTCCGAGGCAAGGGGCCGAGGCCGAGCGAGGGCGGCGGCGCCTTCACGCTGCCTGCGCCCTGGACGCTCGCGCCGCTTCCGATCGAGAAAGTCCGCTGGCGCGACGTGGTCTGGATCGACCGGCGCGGCATCGCATTGGCCTACGACGGCGAGATCGCGTTCGACGGCCAGTGGCGCCCGCGCGAGGCGCGCGTCGAACGCGCCGGCGCGTCGCCGCCCGCGCGCCTGCAGCTCGAGCGCGAGCCCGGGCAGGACCGCTGGCGCACCCGCATCGACGCGGGCGGCGGAAGCTGGAACGGCGTCTCGGTGTTCGAGGTGCGCCCGAACGACGCACTGCGCGTGTCGGCCGATCTCGAGGCGAGCGACATCGACCTCGCGGGCCTGCTGAAGGCCTTCGACCGCCGCGCGGCCGTCGCCGGCAAGGTCTACGGCCGCTCCATGCTCGAGGCCGAGGCGGGCGAACTCGGTGCGCTGCTGCGCAGCCTGCACACACGCACCACTTTCGCGGTGCGGCCCGCGACGCTCGTCGGGCTCGACCTCGCCAAGGCGGTGAGCACCGCCGGCGTCAGCCGCGGCGGCACCACGCCGCTCGACGAACTGACCGGCACGCTCGACACCCAGGGCGGCGAGGACGGCACCGTGCTGCGCTACACCAACCTCAAGGCGCGGTCCGGCGTGCTCACCGCCAGCGGCCAGCTGCGCTTCTTCAACCGCAAGCTCGACGGCGCGGTCGCGGTCGACATCGTCGATGGCGTGGTCGGCGTGCCGCTCAAGATCGGCGGCACCGCGAGCGACCCCGAGGTTTCGCTGACCGGCGGTGCGCTGGCCGGCGCGGCGGTCGGCTCCGCGGTGCTACCGGGCGTGGGCACCGCGATCGGTGCACGCCTGGGGCAGCAGGTCGAAAAGCTGTTCGGCACCGAGGCGCCGAAGGCGGAGAAGAAGGCGCCGGCCGCACCGCGGCGCTAGGCGTCGCGTCGCACCACCTCGGCATCGCCGTCGCCCGCCGCATGCAGCTGCGCCACGTCGGCCGCACGGCGTGCGAGCACCGCGCGCTGGTTGATGTAGCCCTTGTCGGTGATCTCGCCCGCATCGAGGCTCGGCGGCTCGGCCAGCACCAGCGCGCGTGCCGGGCATTGGGACGAGCCCGCGCCTTCGTCGCGCAGCACGCGCAGCACCTCGGCAATGCGCGCCTGCAGCGCGCCATGTTCGAGCGATGCGGCTTGTGGCGCAGGGAACACCAGCATGCCGATCTCGTCGCGGTCGTGGCCCGTGAGCACCACGTCCTGCACATGCGGCGCGAGCAGCGAAACCAGCCGCACGCGCAGCGTGCCCACCGAAACCCAGGTGCCGCTCGAGAGCTTGAAGTCCTCGGCCACGCGGCCGTTGAAGACCACGCCGCGCGAAGGCGCCGCCGGGTCGGCCAGGAAGCCTGCGTCGCCGATGCGGTAGTAGCCTTCGCCGTCGAAGGCCTCGGCCGTCTCGCGCGGCGCGCCGCGGTAGCCCGGGAACACCGACACGCCCTTCACGCGCATCTCGAGCTTCTGCCCGTTGGGCACGAACTTCAGCTCGAGCCCCGGCAGCGGCGCGCCGATGCAGCCGGCACCGTCCAGCTTCCAGTGCGCGGAGGTAATGGCCGGCGAGGTCTCGGTGGCGCCCCACGAAGTGGTGAGCCAGAGCGGGCGCTCGGGCCGCACGCGCCGTGCCACCGCTTCGAGCCGCTGCCAGGTCGACGGTGCCAGCGCTGCAGCGGCATAGAACGCGAGCCGCAGCCGGGAGAACACCTCGGCCGCGAGCGCGTCGTCGGCCTCGAGAAAGGGCAGCAGCATGTCGAAGCCGCGCGGCACGTTGAACAGCAGCGTGGGCTTCACCTCGCGCAGGTTGCGCACGGTCCTGTCGACAAGGCCCGGCGCGGGCCGACCCTCGTCGATGTAGAGCGCGCCGCCGTGGCACAGCACCATGTTCAGGTTGTGGTTGGCGCCGAAGGTGTGGCTCCAGGGCAGCCAGTCGACCAGCACCGGCGGCTCCTTTGCGAGGAAGCGCCAGGTCTGCGCCATCATCTGCTGGTTGGCGCAGAGCATGCGGTGCGTGTTGATCACCACCTTGGGCCGCCCCGTGGAACCCGAGGTCAGCAGGTACTTGGCGTGCGTGTCGGGCTGGATGGCCTCGAAGGCCTGCATCACCGCAGGCGTTTCAGCGCTGGCCAGCAGGCGGTCGAACGCGATGGCGCCCGGATGGGCCTCGGCATGGCGGCTGAACACCGCGACCGCCTCGACGCCGCACCCCGCGAGTGCCGCGCCATAGACCTCGGCATCGGACGCATAGACCAGCGACGGACCGAGCGCCTGCAGCACGCCGTGCAGCCGAGACGGATCTTTCGCCATGCGCGAGTAGGCGCTCGACAGCGAACAGGCGGTGCGCCCGATGTGCATCGCCGCGAGCATCAGCACCGCGTGGTCGATCGCGTTGTCCGAGAGAATCACGATCGGCCGGTCATCGGGCAGCGCGAGGTCGAGCAGGCCCTGCGCCACCGCGCCCACGGCCTGCCGCAGCGCGCGATAGTCGAGCCGGCGCCAGCCGCCTTCGCCCGCCTCGTCGCGCTCGGCCAGCGCGAGCGCATCGGGCGTCTCGCGCGCCCAGCGCTCGAGCCATTCGCCGATGCAGCGCGCATACGGCTGCAGCGCCATCGGCGAACGCAGCGCGAACGAGCCGTCGTCGAAGTCGATGCGCACCGTGCGGGGCGGGGCGATCTGGTCCGGGTCGAGGAGGAAGTCGTGGTCGGTCATGGCGCTCGAGTGTGCCGGTGCTGGCGGTTGCGCGAATCAGGGCCAACAGCAGGTATCGCGCGCCGAAGCGCCTAGAGTGGAGCTTGCGTTCACCGGCATCATCATCGAATCACCACTCACGCAGGAGTCCCCATGAAGCTGTCACCACTGGCCCTTGCCGCCGTCATCGCCGCACTGGCATCGAGCGTGGCCGTCGCACAACCGGGCGCCGGCGCGACCTGCGCGGACAAGCGCGAGGCCATCGCGGCCGACATCGAAGCGGCCAAGGCCGAAGGCCAGCCCCGACGCGTGCGCGGGTTGGAACGTGCGCTCGCCGAAGTGCGCCGCAACTGCACCGACGAGAAGCTGGCCACCCAGCACCGGCAGCGCGTGCGCAGCCACGAGCAGAAGGTGGCGCAGCGCGAGCGCGACCTGCGCGAGGCCCAGCGAAAAGGCGATGCCGACAAGATCGCGCGCCGCGAAGACAAGCTGCGCGAGGCGCAGGCCGAGCTTGAGCGGGTCAGGGCGCAGCGCTGACCGTGGCGCCGCGCTGCAGCGCGCTCACACCCCCAGCAGCTCTTCGAGCACCCCCGGCTCCGCCAGCAGATCCGCCGAGGCCCCGTGCCGCACGATGCGCCCCTTCTCCATCACCACGGCCAGATCGGTATGTGCGAGCACCTTGCGGTAGTCGCGGTCGACGATCAGCGTGGCGATGCCGGTGGTGCGGATCTCGGCGATCACGCGCCAGATCTCGGCCACGATCAGCGGGGCGAGCCCTTCGGTGGCCTCGTCGAGGATCAGCAGGCGCGGGTTGGTCATGAGCGCGCGGCCGATCGAGAGCATCTGCTGCTCGCCGCCCGAGAGCTGCTGGCCGCCGTGCGAAAGCCGTTCGGCGAGCCTGGGGAAGGTCGCCATCACGCGCTCGAAGGTCCAGGCGCGGCTGCCGTCGATGCCGGCACGCTCGCTCATCACGAGGTTCTCGCGCACTGAGAGGTTCGGGAAGATGCCGCGGCCCTCGGGCACGTAGCCGATGCCGAGCCGTGCGATCTTCTCGGGCGGCAGCCCGGTGACGGTGCGGCCGTCGATCTGCACCTCGCCCGAGGCGGGGCGCACGTAACCCATGACGGTGCGGATCAGCGTGGTCTTGCCCATGCCGTTGCGCCCCAGCAGGCCGACCGAGGCGGCCTTGGGAATGGCGGCATGCACGCCACGCAGGATGTGACTGTTGCCGTAGTAGGTGTTGATGTCGCGGACGGTGAGCATCTCAGTGGCCTTCCGCCGGGCCGCCCCAAGGGAGGCCAGCGCCCCCTCGGGGGGCAGCGAATACACGAAGTGATGAGCGTGGGGGCATCAGTGTTCCTCGCCGAGGTACGCGGTGCGCACTTCAGGGTTCTCGCGGATCGACGCGGGTTCGCCCGTGGCGATGACGGTGCCGTTCACCATCACGGTGATGCGGTCGGCAATGCGGAACACCGCATCCATGTCGTGCTCGACGAGCAGGATCGCATGCGTGGCCTTGAGCCGCGCGAGCAGCGTGAGCATGCGGTCGGTTTCCTCGGCGCCCATGCCGGCGAGCGGCTCGTCGAGCAGCAGCACGCGCGGCCGGGTGGCCAGGCACATGGCCACTTCGAGTTGACGCTGCGCGCCATGGCTCAGCGTGCCCGCGATGCGCGACGCCTCGGCCGTGAGGCCCGCGGCCTCGAGCGCCGCGTCGGCGGCGGCATTGCTGGCCGCGCAGCGCCCGAAGGATTCCCACAGCGTCCACGGCCGCGCGGTGGCGGCCTGCGCCGCGAGGCGGCAGTTCTCGTGCACGCTGAACTCCGGGAAGATGGTCGTGCGCTGGTAGCTGCGGCCCACGCCGGCGCGCGCGCGGCGCCACTGCGCACGCCGTGTGATGTCGTGGCCGTCGAGTGCGATGCGCCCTTCGGAGGCCTCGATCTCGCCCGAGAGCATGTTGATCAGCGTCGACTTGCCGGCACCGTTGGTGCCGATCACGGCATGCACCTCGCCGACGTGCAGGTCGAGCGTGACGGCGTTCACGGCGGTGAGGCCGCCAAAGCGGCGGGTCAGTCCTTCGACCGAAAGCAGTGCGTGGGTGTTGCTCATGGTCTGGCTCCTTCCCCTTTCGGGGGAAGGCTGGGATGGGGGCGGGCAGGGCGCTCGACGGACACGCCGCTTGCCCCCACCCCGGCCGTCCCCCGGAAGGGGAGGGAGAAAGTCAAAGTCGAAGTCAGAACGCGTGTCATGCGCCCCCCTTCGGCGACAGCCGCTTCGCCAGCCCGATCAGCCCCTTGGGCAGCAGCGCGACGAACACGATGATGGCGATGCCCAGCGTGAGCTGCCAGTGGTCCGCGAGCGGACCCATCACTGCATGGGTGGAGAAGACCTCCTTGAGCAGCGTGAAGGCCACCGCGCCGATCACCGCGCCGCGCAGGTGGCCCAGGCCGCCGAGGATCACCATCAGCAGCACCTCGCCGGAGTTGTGCCACGCCATGAGTTCGGGGTTGACCACGCCGTCGCGCGACGCGAGCAAAAAGCCCGCGAGCCCGGCCAGCGCGCCCGCGAGCACGAAAGCCGCGAGCTTGTAGCCATAGACCGGAAAGCCCGCCGCGCGCATGCGCTGCTCGTTCACGCGGATGCCCGCGAGCGCCGCGCCGAAGCGCGAGCGCTTCAAGAGCGCGAGCAGCCCGTAGGTGAACACCAGCGCGCCGAGCACCACATAGAACAGCACCGTGCGGTTCTCCATGTCGAGCGGGCCGATGGCGGGCCGCACGTACAGGTAGATGCCGTCGCTGCCGCCGCCGACTGCGGTGTCGTGGAACACGAAGAAAGCCATCTGCGCGAAGGCGAGCGTCACCATGATGAAGTACACGCCGCGCGTGCGCAGGCTCAAGGCGCCCACGAAGAGCGCATACAGCGCCGCGACGCCCATGGACGCCAGCAGCAGCAGCACGAGGTTGCCGCCGTCGTTGCCCGAGGCCAGCACCGTCACGTAGGCGCCAAGGCCGTAGAACGCGGCATGGCCCAGGCTCACGAGGCCGGTCGTGCCCACGAGCAGTTCCAGGCTCAGCGCGAAGATCGACAGGATCATGATCTTGACGACGAAGTCCGAGGCGTAGTTGCCCAGCATCGGGCCGGCCACGCCAACCGCAATGGCCACCGCCACGGGCACCAGGAACGACAGCGAGGAGCGCTGGCGGACGGTGGCGTGGGTGTTGTTGTTGTTCGTCATGGCCGCTTCCCCATCAGCCCTTCGGGCTTCCAGATCAGCACGATCGCCATCAGCAGGTAGATGCCGATGCCGCTCAGGTCCGCGAAGAACACCTTGCCGAAGGTGTCGACGAAGCCCACGAGCAGCGACGCCACGAGCGCGCCGGTGATCGAGCCGATGCCGCCGATCACCACCAGCACGAAGCAGATGATCAGCACGCTCGCGCCCATGTTGGGGTACACCGACGACATCGGCGCGGCGATCATGCCGGCCAGCGCCGCGAGCGCCACGCCCGCGGCGAACACGATGCGGTAGAGCCGCTTCACGTCGATGCCCAGGCCGCGCACCATGTCGCGGTTGCTCGCGCCGGCGCGGATCATCATGCCGAGCCGCGTGCGGTTGACGACGAAATAGAGTCCGACCGCCAGCACGATGCAGGCCGCCGATGCGAAGAGCCGGTACCACGGGTAGCTCATGACGTTGCCGAGCGCGAAGCTGCCCTCCAGCCATGGCGGCACCCCGACACCGTGCACGTCGTTGCCCACCAGGATCGAGCGCAGCTCCTCGAACACCAGGATGAGCCCGTAGGTCATCAGCACCTGCTGCAGGTGGTCGCGCTGGTAGAGATAGCTGAAGAAGGCCCATTCGAGCAGGTAGCCGAAGATCGCCGCCAGCACCACGCCAGCCACCAGCATCAGAAGAAACTGGTCGCCGAACAGCGGCGACAGCGTGAACGCCATGTACGCGCCGATCATGTAGAAGCTTCCGTGCGCCAGGTTGATGACGCCCATGATCCCGAAGATCAGCGTCAGCCCCGAGGCCACGAGGAAGAGCAGGAGTCCGTACTGAACCGAGTTCAGGCACTGGACGAGAAAGGTGCCGAAATCCACGTTGAATGATCCCGAGAGCGCAAGAAAGAGGAGTGTGGCGCGAAGCGCCCACGATGTTCGCGAGACACCGCGGAACCGGCTTTGCCGGGCCGCAGGTGTCGCCCCCTTGAGGGGGAGGCGGCTACACGAAGTGAGCCGCTTCGGGGGTGGGCCTTACTTACATTCTGCAGCCGCGGGCGGGGTCGGCCAGACCCTTGATGGCCGTGCTCACCACCTTGTTCTCCTTGCCCTCGACCTTGCGCAGGTAGATGTCCTGCACCGGGTTGTGCGACTTGCTCATCGTGAACGTGCCGCGCGGGCTGTCGATCTTCGCCTTCTCGATGGCGGCGGTGAACTCGGCCTTCTTCGAGATGTCGCCCTTGGTGGCGGCCAGGCCCACGCCGAGCATCTGCGCTGCGTCGTAGCCCTGCACGGCGTACACGTCGGGCTGCATCTTGAACGACGTGGCGTAGCCGGTGCGGAAGGCGTTGTCGCGCGGCGTGTTCAGGCCGTCGGCGTAATGCAGCGTCGTCAGCATGCCCTGCGCGGCGTCGCCCTGCGCCTCGAGCGTGCCGTCGGTCAGAAAGCCCGGGCCGTAGAGCGGAATGGTCTTGTTGAGGCCCGCGGCCTGGTAGTCCTTGACGAACTTCACCGCGCCACCGCCCGCGAAGAAGGCGTACACCGCATCGGGCTTGGCCGCAGCGATCTCGGTCAGGAGCGCCTGGAACTCCACATTGGGGAAGGCCAACGTGAGCTGCTTGTCGACCTTGCCGCCGTTCTTCTCGAAGCCTTCCTTGAAGCCGTTGGCCGACTCGTCGCCGGCCGCGTACTTCCAGGTGATGGTGATGGCCTTCTTCTTGCCCTGCTGCTTGGCCGCGACCTCGCCCATCGCGTAGGCCGGCTGCCAGTTGCTGAACGAGCTGCGGAAGATGTTGGGCGCGCACATCGGGCCGGTCACCGCGTCGGCGCCGGCATTGGGAACGATCAGCACGGTGCCGCTTTCCTTGGCGGCCTTGGCCATCGCCATCGCGACGCCGGAGTGCACCGTGCCGACGATCACGTCGACGTTGTCGCGCTTGATGAGCTTGTTGACGTTGTCGGTGGCCTTGGCAGGGTCGGATTCGTCGTCGACCTTGAAGTACTCGATCTCGCGGCCGGCGAGCTTGCCGCCCTGTTCGTCGACGTAGAGCTTGAAGCCGTTCTCGATGGCCACGCCGAGCGCGGTGTAGGTGCCGCTGAAGGGCAGCATCAGGCCGACCTTGAGCTTGGCCGAACCCTGCGCCGCGGCGGTCGATGCGAGTGCGGCGAAAGCGATCGCGGTAAGCGCGAGGCGGGCGGTGCGAATGGTCATAGGGACTGTCTCCGATTGTGGGTGGTAATAAAAAGGTTGGCCGCGACGATGACACGATCCGGCTGATCGCGATGCGGGGAATGCCCGCATTCCGCGAGTTCAAGCAATTCGCATGCCCCGCCGACGCGCGCCGCGATGCCGCGGACCTGTGCGAGCGTGCCGTATTCGTCGTCGATGCCCTGGACCGCGAGCACCGGGCTGCGGATCGCGTCGATTTCGGCTTCGATGTTCCATTGGCGGAAGGGCGGATGCAGCCAGATGCGGTTCCAGCCCCAGAACGCCGAGTCCGCGCTATCGTGGTAGCGGCCGAGCTTCTGCGGCAGGTCGGTCGAAAGGTAGGCGCTGCGCGCTTTCTCGATGTTTTCGACGGTCACGTCCTCGACGAAGATGTGCGGCGCGAGCACCACGAGGCCGGCCACGCGAGCGGGAAAGCGCGCAGCGTACAGCAGAGAGATCGACCCGCCGTCGCTGTGCCCGAAGAGCCACGGCGTCTCGCCGTCGAGCCCCAGTGCGGCGAACAGCGCGGGCAGTACCTCGTGCGCCTGGCGGTGCATGAAGTCGACGTCCCAGGTTTCGTCTTCGCCGCGAGGCGTCGAGCGGCCGTAGCCCGGGCGCGAGAACACGAGGCCGCGCACCTTGGCGGCCTCGCACAGGCGCGCGGGAAAGTCCTTCCACATCGCGACCGAGCCGAGGCCTTCGTGCAGGAAGACGACGAGCGGGGCGTCGGTGCGCTCGGGGGCGATCCATGCGCACTCGATCTGCACGGCGCGGCCGCGCCAGTCGATGGTGGCGAATTCGGCGGTGCTCATGGTATTGCTCCTTCCCCCTCTGGGGGAAGGTTGGGATGGGGGCTTGCTGCGCTGGCGGAGGCCATGCCTTTGCACAGGCCGCCTGCCCCCACCCCAGCCCTCCCCCGGAAGGGGAGGGAGCAAGACAGGGGAAGGCTCATGATTCCTTCTCGCGCTCGCGCAACCGAAACCGCTGGATCTTCCCCGTCGCCGTCTTCGGCAGCTCGGGCACGAACTCCAGGAAGCGCGGGTACTTGTACGGCGCGAGGCGTTCCTTCACGAAGGACTTGAGCTCGTCCTCGGTCGCCGCGGCGCCGTCCTTCAGCACCACGAAGGCCTTGGTCTTCGTGAGCCCGTCGCTGTCTTCCTTGCCGATCACCGCGGCCTCGAGCACGCCCGGGTGCTGCATCAGCGTGGCCTCGACCTCGAACGGCGAGACGTAGATCCCGCTGACCTTCAGCATGTCGTCGCTGCGGCCCGCATAGGTGTAGTAGCCATCGGCGTCGCGCGTGTACTTGTCGCCGCTCTTGGTCCAGCCGCCCTGGAAGGTGTCGCGCGACTTCTCGCGGTTGGCCCAGTACATCAGCGCCGAGCTGGGCCCGCGGATGTAGAGGTCGCCGACTTCGCCGTCGACCACGGGCCGGCCGTCCTCGCCGCGCAGCTCGACCTCGTAGCCCTCGACCGGCCGGCCGGTGGTGCCGTAGCGCACGTCGCCGGGGCGGTTGCTGATGAAGATGTGCAGCATCTCGGTGGAGCCGATGCCGTCGATGATCTCGCAGCCATAGTGCGCCTTGAAGCGCTGTGCGATCTCGCCCGGCAGCGCCTCGCCGGCCGACGAGCACATGCGCAGGGCCACGGCCTCGCGCGGCGGCAGCTTCGGCGAGGCGAGCATGCCCGCAAAGCCCGTTGGCGCGCCAAAGAACACGGTCGGCTGGTGCGCCGTCCAGCGGCGGAAGGTGGCGTCGGGCGTGGGCCGTTCGGCCATCAGCACCACCGTGGCACCGACCGAGAGCGGGAAGGTCAGCGCATTGCCGAGCCCGTACGCGAAGTACATCTTCGCGGCCGAGAAGCAGACGTCGTTCTCGGTCAGGCCGAGCACCGGCTTGCCGTAGAGCTCGGCGGTCCACCAGAGGTTGGCGTGCGTGTGGACCGTGCCCTTGGGCTTGCCGGTGGAGCCGGAGGAATAAAGCCAGAAGCCCGGGTCGTCCGACGCGGTGGGCGCCGCCGCAGGCATCGGCGCCACATCGGCGAGCGCGGCCTCGAAATCCTTCGCGCCTTCGGGCAGCGCGCCGGTTGGCTGCGAGACGAAGAGCGTGTGCACTTCATGCGGCGCGCGGTTCATCGCCTCCTGCAACCCCGGCATCAGCGCGCCCGAGATCAGCGCGGCCTGCGCGCGGCTGTGGTCGAGCATGTAGGCGTAGTCGTCGGGCGTGAGCAGGGTGTTCACCGCGACCGGCACCACGCCCGCATAGAGGCAGCCGAGAAAGCTCACGGGCCAGTCGCTGCTGTCGAGCATCAGCAGCAGCACGCGTTCCTCGCGCCGCACGCCGGCCGCCTTGAGGGCAGCCGCCAATCGGCGCGCGCGGTCTTCGAGCTCGCCGTAGGCCAGCCGGCCGCGGTCGTCGATGTACGCCGTGCGATCGGCGCGGCCACGGTTGAGCGCGAACAGGTGTTCGGCGAAATTGAATCGGGGGGGCAGCAGCGTCATGTTCTTGTTTCCTGGAGGCCCAGCGCGGCCAGCACGCCGGGGCTCGCCTGCACGGCGGTCCGGCGGTGATAGAAGTCGAGCGCGCGCAGCCCGCCCAGCTCGGCGCCGCCGCCGGCACGGCCGGGGCCGCCGTGCAGCGACATCGGCATCACGGTGCCATGGCCCGTGTGGGCCTGCGCCACCTCGGGGGACACGACGTGCACGCGCCCGTGGCTCGGCGCCACGGCCAGCGCGGCTTGGGCCAGTGCCGCATCGTCGCTGCCGTACAGCGACACGACCAGCGAACCCTGGCCGCGGTGCGCGAGCGCCGTGGCATGGGCGAGGTTGCGGTAGGGCAGCAGCGTGGCGACCGGGCCGAACACCTCGATGTCGTTCACGCGCGCGGCGGCATCGGCGTCGCGCGCGCCAAGCAGCACGGGGCCGATGCAGGCTGCGATGGCAGGGTCGGCATCCACCAGCGGCGCCTTGCGGCCGTCGTGCAGCACGGTGGTTTGCGTGGACAGCGCGTCGAGCCCTTCGCGCACCGCATGGAGCTGGGCGCGGCTCACGAGCGAACCCATGCGCACGGCCTCGTTGCGCGGATTGCCCACCGTGACGGCCGAGAGCTTCGCGCCGATGGCCTCGGCCGCGGCGTCGTACACCTCGGCCGGCACCAGGATGCGGCGGATCGCGGTGCACTTCTGGCCCGACTTGACCGTCATCTCGCGCACCACCTCGCGCACCAGCAGGTTGAACGCCTCGCTGCCGGGCGCGGCGCCGGGCAGCAGCAGGGCGCTGTTGAGGCTGTCGGCCTCGATGTTCGCGCGCACCGAGCGCGCGGCCACCGCTGCATGCGAACGGATCAGTGCGGCCGTCTCGGCCGAGCCGGTGAACGACACCACGTCGAAGGGCTGCAGCGCCTCCATCAGGCCGGCCGAGGTGCCGCACACCACCGACAGCGCGCCCGCGGGCAGCACGCCCGCATCGACCACATCCTTGACCATGCGCTGCGTGAGCCAGGCGGTCGCGGTGGCGGGCTTCACGATCACCGGCACGCCCGAAAGCAGGGCGGGCGCGGCCTTCTCCCACAGGCCCCACGACGGGAAATTGAAGGCGTTGATGAACAGCGCCACGCCGCGCGTGGGCAGCTGCAGGTGCTGCGACTGGAACACCGGCTCCTTGCCGAGCTTCACCGCGTCGCCGTCGCGCAGCACGCGCGCGTCGCCCAACGCATCGCCCCATTTCGCATACTGGCCGAGCGTGAAGATGGCGCCGTCGATGTCGACCGCCGAGTCGTTCTTCACGGTGCCCGAGTTGGCGGTGGCGATCTCGTAGTAGCTGTCGCGGTTTGCTTGCAGCACCTTCACGATGGCCGCGAGCAGCCCGGCGCGCTCGCGGTAGGTCAGCGCGCGCAGCGCTGCGCCGCCCTGATCGCGCGCAAACGCGAAGGCCGCGGGCAGGTCGAGGCCCGTGGCGTCGACGCGCACGAGTTCGGTGCCGAGCACCGGGTCGAAGAGCGGCGTGCCGGCGTCCGAGCCGCTTTGCCAGTGGCCGGCGACGAAATTGGCGAGGCGTTCGGTCATTGGGTGAACTTGATCTGCCCTTCCGGCAGCAGGTAGAGAACGAGCGCCCGGCCTTGCGCGACGGTCGGGCGGTGTGCGGTGCCGGGTCCGTAGACGCACCAGCCCGCGGGGCGTCCGTCGAAGGTGGCGGCGCTGCCGTCCAGCGGCATGATCAAGTCGATCTCGCCGTTCGGATGCGTGTGGTGCGGACCGGCAATGTCCTGCATGTCGACCACGTCGACCGAGAAACGGTGCAGCGCGTCGTCAGCTTTGAACACGCGGCCGTAGCGGATGCCGCCGCCTTCGCGCTCGCAGAGCCAGCCTTCGGCCACGCCGCCGATGCAGGCCGCGCGCAGGCGCTCGAAACGCGCGCTGCCGGCACCGTGCTGGGCGTTCAACCACGCCTCGAGCTGCGCGTCGAGCGGCCGCCCGGCGATCTCGGCGGTGAGGCCGGCAATCAGTTGATGAAAATCTTCCTTGCTGGACATGGCGGGCTTCCTGTTGGAGGCTGGCTGGCGGGGACGCCGCCGCGGCTGCGAACTTTTGGTCTCACTTGCGCGATGACGGCGCGTGCAGTATCTTGCTTGTAGTCGAACGATAAGCACCGAGACAATGGGTGTCAAGCAATATAGTGCATCTATGGTGTTTACCCTGAGCGCGCACAATCCTGGCCAGGAACGAGGACTTGCATGAACGAGCATGGAGACACGGTGCTGGCCACCGCGCCGGAAAGCGGCAACAACGCCGCGCCCGCCGGGGAGGCGAAGCATCCGCTGCTGGCGGCGCTGGGCGAGCGCGTGCGCAACCTGCGCGCGCAGCGCGGCCTCACGCGCAAGGCGGTGGCCGTGGCGGCCGATGTCTCGGAGCGGCATCTGGCCAACCTCGAATACGGCATCGGCAATGCCTCGATCCTCGTGCTGCAGCAGGTGGCGGGCGCGCTGCACTGCTCGCTGGCCGAACTGGTGGGCGACGTGACGACCAGCTCGCCCGAGTGGCTGCTGATCCGCGAACTGCTTGAAAAGCGCAGCGAGGCCGACCTGCGCCGCGTGCGCCTGGCCCTCGGCGAATTGCTCGGCACCGCCTCGGTCGATCCGGCGCGGCACCGGCGCATCGCGCTCGTGGGCCTGCGCGGTGCGGGCAAGTCGACCCTGGGCCAGATGCTGGCCGACGACCTCGAGCTGCCCTTCGTGGAGCTGAGCCGCGAGATCGAAAAGCTCGCGGGCTGCAGCGTGCGCGAGATCCACGACCTCTACGGCACCAACGCCTACCGCCGCTACGAGCGCCGCGCGCTCGAGGAGGCGGTGCAGATCCACAGCGAAGTGGTCATCGCCACGCCGGGCGGGATCGTGTCCGACCCGGCCACCTTCAACGAGCTGCTCGCGCACTGCACCACCGTCTGGCTGCAGGCCTCGCCCGAGGAGCACATGGGCCGCGTGGCCGCCCAGGGCGACACCCGCCCCATGGCCGCGAGCCGCGAAGCGATGGAAGACCTGCGGCGCATCCTCAACGGCCGCGCCGCCTTCTATTCGAAGGCCGACCTGTCGGTGGACACGAGCGGCAAGAGCCTGACCGACAGCTTCCAGGCGCTGCGCGCCGCGGCGCGGCAGGCTATGGGCATCGGCGCCTGAGCCGGGCCCGACCCGGGACGATGAAAAAAAGCACAACAGGCATTGACTTGCCTGTTCGCATGCAGCATGATGCATGTCATCGGCGCTGGAATGTGCAATATTTTTCCGGTTCGCATCCGCCCCCACAGGAGACTTCCGTATGACCGAGACCACCCCCCCCGTCCAGGCGCCTCCGCGCGTCGACTACCGCGTCGAACCGGCGCAGTACAAGCATTGGAAGTTGAATGTCGAGGGCAGCGTGGCCCGCCTGGTGCTCGACATCGCCGAGGACGGCGGCATCCGCCCGGGCTACAAGCTCAAGCTCAACAGCTACGACCTCGGCGTGGACGTCGAGCTCAACGACGCGCTCAACCGCGTGCGCTTCGAGCATCCCGAGGTGCGCAGCGTGATCGTGACCAGCGGCCGCGACCGGATCTTCTGCTCGGGCGCCAACATCTTCATGCTCGGCGTCTCGAGCCACGCCTGGAAGGTGAACTTCTGCAAGTTCACCAACGAGACGCGCAACGGCATCGAGGATTCGTCGAAGCACTCGGGCCTCAAGTTCATCGCGGCCGTGAACGGCGCCTGCGCCGGCGGCGGCTACGAGCTGGCCCTGGCCTGCGACGAGATCGTGCTGGTGGACGACCGCTCCTCGGCCGTGTCGCTGCCCGAGGTGCCGCTGCTCGGCGTGCTGCCCGGCACCGGCGGCCTGACCCGCGTCACCGACAAGCGCCATGTGCGCCACGACCTGGCCGACATCTTCTGCACCAGCGTCGAAGGCGTGCGCGGCCAGCGCGCGGTCGACTGGCGCCTGGTCGACGCGATCGCCAAGCCTGCGCAGTTCGCTGCCACGGTGCAGGAGCGCGCCGCGCAGCTCGCGGCCGGCAGCGACCGCCCGGCCGGCGCCAAGGGCGTGGCGCTGACCCGCCTCGAGCGCACCGACAGCGCCGACGGCATTGCCTACAGCCACGTCGACGTGAAGATCGACCGCAGCAAGCGCACCGCCACGATCACCGTCAAGGCGCCCACGGGCGCACAGCCGGCCGACGTGGCCGCCATCGAGGCCGCGGGCGCCGCCTGGTGGCCGCTCGCGATGTGCCGCGAACTCGACGATGCGATCCTCGACTTGCGCACCAACGAGCTCGACATCGGCACCTGGCTGCTCAAGACCGAAGGCGATGCCGATGCGGTGCTCGCGTCGGACGCCGTGATGCTGGCCCACAAGGACCACTGGCTGGTGCGCGAGACCATCGGCGCGCTGCGCCGCACGCTGGCGCGGCTCGACGTGTCCTCGCGCAGCCTGTTCGCGCTGATCGAGGCCGGCTCCTGCTTTGCCGGCACGCTCGCCGAGCTGGCCTTTGCTGCCGACCGCAGCTACATGCTCGCGCTGCCCGACGATGCCGGGCGCGCGCCGAAGCTGGTGCTGAACGAATTCAACTTCGGCTTCTTCCCGATGGTCAACGACCAGAGCCGCCTGCAGCGCCGCTTCTACGAAGAGGCCGCGCCGCTCGAGGCTGCACGCGCCGCAGCCGGCCAGCCGCTCGATGCCGACCAGGCGCTGAAGCTCGGCCTCGTTACCGCTGCGCCCGACGACATCGACTGGGACGACGAGATCCGCATCGCCATCGAGGAGCGCGCCGCCATGTCGCCCGACGCGCTCACCGGCCTCGAGGCCAACCTGCGCTTCGCGAGCCGCGAGAACATGGCCACCCGCATCTTCGGCCGGCTCACCGCCTGGCAGAACTGGATCTTCAACCGCCCCAACGCCGTCGGCGAGAAGGGTGCCTTGAAGGTCTACGGCACCGGCGAGAAGGCCGGCTTCGACTTGAACCGCGTGTGAACTGGCAGCCCCTACAACCCAAGGAACAACGATGAGCACGATCAACTACAGCGAGAAGATCCCCAACAACGTCAACCTCGGCGAAGACCGCACGCTGCAGCGCGCGCTCGAAGGCTGGCAGCCCAACTTCATCAACTGGTGGGACGACGTGGGCCCCGAGGGCTCGACCAACCACGAGGTGTACCTGCGCACAGCCGTGAGCGTCGATCCGCAAGGCTGGGCCCAGTTCGGCCACGTGAAGATGCGCGACTACCGCTGGGGCATCTTCTTGAACCCGGGCGACGCCAACCGCGAGATCCACTTCGGCGACCACAAGGGTGAGAAAGCTTGGGCGGACGTGCCCGGCGAGCACCGCGCCAACCTGCGCCGCATCATCGTGACGCAGGGCGACACAGAGCCGGCCTCGGTCGAGCAGCAGCGCCACCTCGGCCTGACCGCGCCGTCGATGTACGACCTGCGCAACCTGTTCCAGATCAACGTCGAAGAGGGCCGCCACCTCTGGGCCATGGTCTACCTGCTGCACAAGCACTTCGGCCGCGACGGCCGCGAGGAAGCCGAGGCGCTGCTGCAGCGCACCTCGGGCGACGTCGACAACCCGCGCATCCTCGGTGCCTTCAACGAGAAGACGCCCGACTGGCTCGCGTTCTTCATGTTCACCTATTTCACCGACCGCGACGGCAAGTTCCAGCTGGCCGCGCTGGCCGAAAGCGCTTTCGATCCGCTCGCGCGGACCACCAAGTTCATGCTGACCGAAGAGGCGCACCACATGTTCGTGGGCGAGAGCGGCGTCTCGCGCGTGCTCTCGCGCACCGCGCAGGTCATGAACGAACTCAAGACCGACGACCCGCAGAAGGTGCGCGCCGCCGGCGCCATCGATTTGGGCACCATCCAGCGCTACCTGAACTTCCACTACAGCGTGACCATCGACCTGTTCGGTGCCGACCAGTCGAGCAATGCCGCCATCTTCTACAGTTCGGGCCTGAAGGGCCGCTACGAAGAAGGCAAACGCACCGACGACCACGTGCTCAAGGGCCAGACCTACAAGGTGCTCGAGGTCAAGGACGGCCAGCTCGTCGAGAAGGACGTGCCGATGCTCAACGCGCTCAACGAAGTGCTGCGCGACGACTTCATCAAGGACTCGGTGGCCGGCGTCGGCCGCTGGAACAAGGTGCTCGAGAAGGCCGGCATTCCAACCCGGCTGGTGGTGCCGCACAAGGCCTTCAACCGCCAGATCGGCGCGCTCGCGGGCATCAAGATGTCGCCCGAGGGCCGCGTGGTCAGCGAGACCGAATTTGCCGCCAAGAGGAACGAATGGCTGCCAAGCGCCGAGGATTTCGCCTTCGTGGCATCGTTGATGGGCCGCGTGGTCGAGCCGGGCAAGTTCGCCGGCTGGATCGCGCCGCCGGTGATGGGCATCAACCGCCAGCCGGTGGATTTCGAATACGTCCGCTTCGGTTGACGGGTATTTCTCCTTCCCCCGTTGGGGGAAGGCCGGGATGGGGGCCAGCAGCGTGACCACGACCAACGCCGCCGGCCCCCACCCAACCCTCCCCCGAAAGGGGAGGGCTTCAGGAGAAACAACATGGACATGGCCGTCGAAGCCGGGATCATCAAGCAGCACCTGATCGATCCCGAGATCTGCATCCGCTGCAACACCTGCGAGGCCACCTGCCCGGTCAACGCGATCACGCACGACGACAACAACTACGTCGTGCGGGCCGACATCTGCAACGGCTGCATGGCCTGCATCTCGCCGTGCCCCACGGGCTCGATCGACAACTGGCGCACCATGCCCGTGGTGCGCGCGTACACCATCGAGGAACAGCTGACCTGGGAGTCGCTGCCGCCCGAGCTGCCGCCCGAGGAACTCGAGGCCGCAGGCGCATCCGCGGAGCCTGCCGCAGCCGCGGCACCGGCCGCAGTGCCGGCGGAGAGCACCGCCGCCGTCGATTCCGTCGAGCCGGTCTTCAATTCCGCGCAGTTCGGCGCCACCGTGCCGCCCTGGTCGGCCGCGCACGCCTACACGAATCTCTTCCCACCGAAGACGCCGACCACGGCCACCGTCGTGGGCAACTTCAACTGCACCGAAGCCGGCTTCGACAGCGAGACGCACCACATCGTGCTCGACTTCGGCGTGGTGCCGTTCCCGGTGCTCGAAGGCCAGTCGATCGGCATCGTGCCGCCCGGCACCGATGCGCTGGGCAAGCGCCACCATGCGCGGCAGTATTCGGTGGCCAGCCCGCGCAACGGCGAGCGGCCCGGCTACAACAACGTCTCGCTCACAGTGAAGCGCGTGACCGAAGACCACCAGGGCAGTCCGGCGCGCGGCATCGCCTCCAACTACGTCTGCGACCTCAAGGTGGGCGACACGGTGCAGGTGGTCGGTCCGTTCGGCGCCTCGTTCCTGATGCCGAACCATCCGAAGTCGCACATCGTGATGATCTGCACCGGCACCGGCAGCGCCCCCATGCGCGCCATGACCGAATGGCGCCGACGCCTGCGCAAGAGCGGCAAGTTCGAGGGCGGCAAGCTCATGCTGTTCTTCGGGGCGCGCACGCAGCAGGAGCTGCCGTACTTCGGGCCGCTGCAGTCGCTGCCAAAGGATTTCATCGACATCAACCTCGCGTTCTCGCGCACGCCCGGCAGCCCCAAGCGCTACGTGCAAGACCTGATGCGCGAGCGCGCTGCCGACCTCGCAGTGCTGCTGAAGGACGGCGCGAGCCACTTCTACGTCTGCGGCCTCAAGAGCATGGAAGAGGGCGTGGTGCTCGCGCTGCGCGACATCGCGAAGGAGGCGGGGCTCGACTGGGACGCCGTGGGCGGTGCGCTCAAGCGCGAAGGCCGGCTGCACCTCGAGACGTACTGAGCGCCGGCGAATGAAGTTCGCCGACTTCCAAGCGGGCCAGGTCATCGAGGCCGGGCCCTACGTGCTGACCGAAGCCGAACTCGTGCGCTTCGCGAAGGACTACGACCCGCAGTGGTTCCACACCGACGCCGAGGCTGCGGCCGGCAGCCCCTTCGGCGGGCTCATTGCAAGCGGCTGGCACACCTGCGCGATCGCGATGCGCCTGGTCGTCGGTGCCGCACTCGAGGGCTCCGAATCGTTCGCCTCGCCGGGGCTCGAGCATGTGCGCTGGCCGAACCCGGTGCGGCCCGGCGACGCGCTGCGGCTCGTCGCCGACGTGATCGAGGTGCGGCGCTCCGAGAAGCGGCCCACGCTCGGCATCCTGCGCTGGCGCTGGCAGCTGTTCAACCAGCGCGAGATGCTGGTGCTCGATGCCGAGGTCACGAGCCTGTTCAGGCTCCAAGCCGCGACCTGATCAAGAAAAGCCCGCGAGGCGCTGCGGGCTCCGGCTGCGGGTACCGCGGCGCGCTTACTTCCGGATCTCGGCGCCACCCACGGCCCCGGTGGCGCCGCTCACTGCATTCGTGGTCCCACCGCCTCAACTGCGTTTGTCGCCATGTGCGCCGTGGGCGCGCGGGGTGTGGGCGCCCTCCGTCGGCGGAGACGGGGGGTGAAGCGTTTGGCCGTCCGCTGCATCGAGGCAGCGGATGGGTTCGAAAGAATCTGTTGTGCGCTGCTTCACGTCTGGTAGCGCCGCGGCGCCAATGACCGTTCCGCACGCAGGGTCTGCCGCACAGTAGCCAGGCAACATACGTTTCATGCAACTCATAATGTTGCATGAAACGAGACAGCAAGCTTTCCGGCGTTCTCCACGCGCTGCTTCACATGGCCGAGATGGACGAGCCCGTCACGTCCGAAACGCTCGCCATGGCGATGCAGACCAACCCCGTCGTGGTGCGGCGCGCGATGGCCGGTCTGCGCGAGGCAGGCCTCGTGAGTTCGGCCAAGGGGCATGGCGGCGGGTGGGTGCTGTCGTGCCCGCTCGACGCGGTGACGCTCGGCGACATCCACCAGGCGGTGGGTTCGCCGGCGCTGCTGGCCATCGGCAACCGCACCGAAAGCCCGGGCTGCATCGTCGAGCAGGCGGTGAACGCGGCGCTCGACGGTGCCTGCCGGGATGCCGAGGCGCTGCTGCTTGAACGTTTCAACAGCATCACGCTGGCCGATCTCTCCAAGGACTTTCATCGCCGCATGACGGGCGGCGGTTTCAACCTCAAGGACATTCAACATGCACTGTGACGCTCTGGTCGTGGGCGGCAGCTTCGCCGGCCTTTCCGCTGCCCTGCAGCTCGCGCGCGCGCGAAAAAACGTCTGCATCGTGGATGCAGGCGCGCCGCGCAACCGCTTTGCCGAAGCCGCGCACGGTTTCTTCGGGCAGGACGGCACGCCGCCCCTGAAGATGATGGCCGATGCGCGCGCCAAGGTGCTCGCCTATCCGAACGCCAGCTTTATCGAAGGCCGCGCGACCGAGGCCCGGCCCGACGGAACCGGCGGCTTCGCGGCCACGCTCGAAGACGGCCGGCAGCTCTCGGCCGCGCGCATCGTGCTGGCCTTTGGCGTGGAGGATGGGTTTCCCGACATCGCCGGCGTGCGCGAGCGCTGGGGCCAGAGCGTGCTGCATTGCCCGTACTGCCACGGCTACGAGGTCAGCGGCCGGCGCCTCGGCGTGCTGATCGGGCCGCCGCACACGCCCGATCACGCGATCCTGTTCACCGAATGGGGCCCGGCCACGCTGTTCCTCCACGGCGGCAGCCTGCCGGACGCGGAGATGCGCGCGAAGCTCGAGGCGCGCGGCGTGGCGATCGAGCCGGGCCGCATTGCAGCGCTCGAGGGGCCGTCGCCCACCGCGCTGTCGAGCGTGCGCTTCGAGAACGGGCGGCGCGTGCCGCTCGACGCGATGTTCATCGTGCCGCGCACGCGTCTCGCGAGTCCGCTGGCCGAACAGCTTGGCTGTGCGATCGACGCGGGCGGCTTCGGACCGATGATCCGCACCGACGCCATGAAGATGACCACCGTGCCCGGCGTGTTCGCGGCCGGCGATGCGGCCATGATGTTCCACAACGCCACCATGGCCTCGGCCGACGGGGTGATGGCCGGGATCTCGCTGCACCGGGCGTCGGTCTTCGGCGGCTGATCCAAGCGGCTCAAAAAATCAGGCTATAATTCGCGGCTCGAAATGCGGGAATAGCTCAGTTGGTAGAGCGCAACCTTGCCAAGGTTGAGGTCGAGAGTTCGAGACTCTTTTCCCGCTCCACATTTCTTGCAAAAGGCCACCCCTGCGGTGGCCTTTTGCTTTTTGCGGCCGCCGTTCAGCCTTTGGCCGGCAGCACCATGCCGCGGCTTTCGCCGAAGCCGATGCGCGCATGGCCCGGCTTCTCGCACCAGCCGCGCAGCATCACCGCGTCGCCGTCCTCGAGAAAGCCGCGCTGTTCGCCGTGCGCCAGCGTGACCGGGCTTTGCGCCGCGCGCGTCAGCTCGATGATCGCGCCGGCCTCGCCCGGGCCGGGCCCCGACACCGTGCCGCTGCCGAACAGGTCGCCCGGGTTGAGCTTGCAGCCGCCCACGGTGTGGTGCGCCACCATCTGCGCCACGCTCCAGTACTGGTGCCTGAAGCTCGTGCGCGACAGGCGCGAGGCGCCATGCCCGCCGCTGCGCGCCTGCTCGCTTTCGAGCCAGACTTCGAGCTGGATGTCGATCGCGCCGCTTTCGCGGTTCCGCGCGTCTTCCAGGTAGGCGAGCGGCTGGGGATCGGCGGGCGCGCGCGTCCATGCCTGGCGGTAGGGCGCGAGCGCCTCCATCGTCACGATCCATGGCGAGACGGTGGTCGCGAAGTTCTTCGCCAGGAACGGCCCGAGCGGCGCCATTTCCCAGAACTGGATGTCGCGCGCCGACCAGTCGTTGAGCAGGCAGATGCCGAAGATGTGGTCCTCGGCATGCGCGAGCGGGATCGCCTCGCCGGCTGCGTTGCCCTCGCCGATCCAGATGCCGAGTTCGAGCTCGTAGTCGAGCCGCGCGCAGGCATGGTAGGTCGGTGCCTTCGCGCCGGGCGCCAGCGTCTGGCCCATCGGGCGATGAAAGCGCTGGCCGCTGACGCCGATGGTCGAGACACGCCCGTGGTAGGCGGTCGGAATCCAGCGGAAGTTCGGCGTCACGTCGCCTTCGGGGTTCATGAGCCGGCTGATGTTCAGCGCATGGTCGATCGAGGTGTAGAAGTCGGTGTAGTCGCCGATGCGCGCCGGCACGGTGAACTCGACCTCGGCCTGCGGCACCAGGCACTCGCGCATCGCTTCGACAGTGGCCGCGGTCGCGTCGGCGTGCAGCAGCGCGAAGAGCGCATGGCGCAAGGCCTGCCACGCGCTGCCGCCGAGCGCGAAGAGATCGTTCAGGGCGGGCAGCGCCGCGGCGCGCGCCGCATCGAGTGCAAGGCCGTCGAGCAGCGGGCGCGTCGCGAGTGCAGCCATGTCGACGACCTGGTCGCCGATCGCCACGCCGCCGCGAAACGGCTCGGGGCTGCCGAGGCGGCGGAACACCGCATGTGGCAGGTTCTGAACCGGAAAGTCGCTGCCCGCAGCATTGGCGCTGGCCACCCAGCTGCGGGCGTCGGCATCGTGCGTGTGATTGAGCGTGATCATGGTCTTGACCTTCCGCGCGTCAGACCGACGCCATCAGTGCGTCGTCGAAGATCGCCACGGCGCGCGTCCAGCCCGCCGAGGCGCCGCGGATCTTGTGCGGAAAGCAGCTGATGAAGAAGCCCGTGGGCGGCAGCACCTCGAGGTTGTGCAGCTTCTCGATATGGCAGTAGCCGATGTCGCGGCCGGCCTTGTGGCCTTCCCAGATCAGCGAGGCGTCGTTCGTCTCACCGTATTTCTTGGCCGTGTGCACGAAGGGCGCGTCCCAGCTCCATGCGTCGGTGCCCGTGAGGCGAACGCCGCGCTCGAGCAGGTACATCGTGGCTTCATAGCCCATGCCCGCGCCGGCCGAGACGTAGTCCGGGTTGCCGTAGCGTTTGCCAGCGCGCGTGTTGACCACCACGATCTCGAGCGGGCTCAGCGTGTGGCCGATGCGCTTGAGCTCGGCTTCCACGTCGGCCGCGGTCACCACGTAGCCGTCCTCGAAATGGCGGAAGTCGAGCTTCACGCCCGGCTGGAAGCACCATTCGAGCGGCACGTCGTGGATCGCGATCGCGGGCTTCTTCTCGCCGAGCGCCTTGTCCATGGTCGAGTGGAAGTGGTAGGGCGCATCGAGGTGCGTGCCGTTGTGCGTCGACAGCTGCACCAGCTCGACCGCCCAGCCTTCGCCGTCGGGCAGGTCTTCCTTCTTCAGGCCCGGGAAGAAGGGCTCGATCTGCTCGTAGGTCTGTTCGTGCGTGAAGTACTGGATCTTCGGCGCGAAGGCCGGCGGGTCGGAGAGCACGTCGTTCTCCAGGAAGATCGACAGGTCGACGAATTTGCGTGGCATCGGGGCGCTCCTTCTGTGGGGGTTTCGGGTGGATGTGGGTTCTACGGCTGCTGCTACCGCAGCAAGCGTTTCTCCGCAAAGGCCAGCAGCGCATTGCTCACGAAGCCGATCAGCCCGAGCAGCACGATGCCGGCAAAGAGATCGCTCGCGCGAAAGGCGCGCGCCGCGAGAAGAATGGCCTGGCCGAGCCCGCTCTGCGAGGCGATCATCTCGCCCACCACGGCCACGATCAGCGCAATGGTCAGCGCGAGCCGCATGCCGGCCAGGATGTCGGGCAGGGCGTTGGGCAGGCCCACCTTCCAGACGAAGGCGGCGCGCGACATCTGCAGGCAGCGCGCCACCTCGGCGAGCCGCGGCTCCACCGCCGCGAAGCCGTGCACCGTGGCCAGCAGCACCGGCCACATCGCGCCGAAGGCCACGACGAACAGCACCATGTTCGGGTTCAGGCCGAAGATCGAGATCGCGAGCGGCAGCAGTGCCGAGGCCGGCAGCGGCCGCACGAACTCGAGCGTCGGCTGTACCCAGGCACGCACCGCGGGCGAGACGCCGATGGCCGCACCGAGCACCACGCCGAACAGCGACGCGAGCAGCCAGCCCTGCACCATGCGGCCCACCGTGGCTTGCGTGTAGGCGAGCAGTTCGCCGTTGCCGCCATCGCCCTTCAGGTTGAGCCCCTCGAGCAGGCTCGCGAAGGTGGCCTGCGGCGTCGGCAGGAACACGCGGCTCACCCAGCCCGCATTGCTCGCGATCCACCACAGCGCCACCAGCGCGCCGAACACGGCGAGCGGACCGAACCAGTCCGAGCCGGTTCGATGTTTCACTGCGCTCATGGCAGCACCCCCATGCGCCGCGCCACCGTGCGCTGCAGCAGCACCATGCCCGCGTTGACCGCGAAGCCCACCACCCCGATCCAGCCCAGCCAGGCGATCATCAGCGCGGGATCGAAGCTCTGCTGCGCGATCATCATCGCGTAGCCCATGCCATGCGGATTGGCCGCGATCTCGACCGTGACGGCCACCACCAGCGCCACCGCCACGCCGAGCCGCAACGCGACGAAGAGCCGCGGCACGATCGCCGGCAGCACGATCTTGAAGGCGCGCTCGCGTGCCGAGAGCCCGAGCACGCGGCTCACCTCGAGCAGGCGCGGCTCGATCTGCTGCACGGCCGACTGCACCAGCACCAGCAGCGGCCAGAACGTGGCAAAGCCGACGATCGCCACTTCCATGCGCACGCCGAAGCCGAAGGCCAGCATCGCGAGCGGAATCAGCGCCACTGACGGCACTGGCCGCAGCACCTCGATCGACAGCGAGCCGAGCCGCGCCGCGCGGCGCGACAGGCCCAGCGCCAGCCCGAGCGCAATGCCGAGCACCGCGCCCAGCAGCAGCCCGAGCGCCGCGGTGCCGAGCGTGAAACCCGTGGCCTGCCAGAGCGAGCCGTCGAGCGCCGCGCCGACGAAGGCCTTCGCCGCTGCACTGGGGGGTGCGAGCGCGTCGCTGCCCAGCGCCGCCGCGCGCCTCGCATACCACTCGAAGGCGCCGATCAGCAGCGCCGGCAGCACCCACGGCCGCAGCCAGCGAAGCAGGCGCGGTTCAGTCATGGCTCTGCTCGATGAACGCGAAGAGCTCGCGCCGCAGCCGCAGGTAGTCCGGGTGCTCCTTGGTCGTGAGCTGGTCGCGCGGGCGCGGGATCTTCACGTCGATCATGCGCGCGAGGCTTGGCCGTCCCGGCCCGGGATTGGCCTGCAGCGCGATCACGCGGTCGCCGAGGTAGATCGCCTCTTCGAGGTCATGCGTGACGAACAGCACCGTCAAGCCGTCGTCGCGCACCAGCCGGGCCAATTCGTCCTGCAGGCCCTGGCGCGTGAGCGCATCCAGTGCGCCGAAGGGCTCGTCCATCATCATGAGTTCGGGCTTCTGCGCCAGGCAGCGCGCGATCTGCGCGCGCTGCTGCATGCCGCCCGAAAGCTGCACCGGAAACTTCTGCGCATGCTTCGCCAGGCCCACCTTCGCGAGCACCTCGGCGATGCGCGGCGCACGCTCGGCTTTCGGCACGCCGGCCGCTTCGAGTGCAAGGCTCACGTTGCCTTCGACCGTGCGCCAGGGCAGCAGCGCGCGGCCGTAGTCCTGGAACACGAAGGCCACCTCGCGTGAGGGCGCCTCGACCGCCACGCCGTTGCGCCGCACCGCGCCGGCGCTCGCCGCCACCAGGCCGCTGGCCGCGCGCAGCAGCGTGGTCTTGCCGCAGCCGCTGGGGCCCACGATGCAGACGAACTCGCCGCGCGCCACGTCGAACGACGTGGGCGACAGGATCTCGCGTCCGCCGAGACGGATCGCGACGCCGTCGAAGCGAAGAAAGTCGGCCCCGGCGCTCACTTGGCGATCAGCTTCGCGACGTCGATCGGGGTCCTGAGCATGTCCTGGTCCTTCATCAGGCCGACCCAGTAGCCCAGCTGCTTCTCGGTCACGGTCGGGCCGGGCGGCGAGATCTGGATCTTCGCGAGCACCTCGGGCGGCAGCTTGATGTACTTGCCGATGGCCGCGCGCACCTTGGCGTCGTTCTTCGGCTGCTGCATGAAGGTGGCGGCCTCGACCAGCGATTCGCGGAACGCGCGCGCCGCCGCCGGGTGCTTCTGCACCCACTCGCGCTTGGCCGCATGCACGATGGTCTGGTTGTTCTCGGGCAGGAAGGTCGAGTAATACGACGCCACGTAGCCCGCGCCGCTTTCGGTGATGCGGCTCATGAACGGATCGGCCGACACCACCGCGTCGACCGAGCCGCCGCGCAGCAGGTCGGCATGTTGCGGGAACGAGGCTTCGACGAAGTTGACCTTGCGGTGGTCCACGCCGCTGTCCTTGAGCCAGGCACGGAAGGTCACGTGCAGGAAGGCGCCGAGCCCCGGCACGCCGATCTTCTTGCCCACGCAGTCCTGCGGCGTCTTGATGTTCGAGCCTGCGCGCGCTACCAGGCCGAAGCCCGTGATGGTCTTCGACGTGAGGCCGCCGCCGGCCACGAGCACCAGGTCGAGCCCGCCGTCCACCGCCTGCAGGAACACCGAAGGCGTGGGCCCGCCGATCTGCAGCGAATCGGACTGCAGCGCGGCGGGAATGGTCGAGTTGAGCGGAATGAACTTGAGCGCCACATCGAGGTTGCGCTTCTTGAAGTAACCCTCTTCGGCGGCCACGAAGACCGAGGCGAAGTCGGACACGGCTGTGTAGCCGAACACGATCTTGGGGTTCTCCTGCGCGCGCGCAGGCAGCGCCGCGGCGGCCGATGCGGCGCCCAGCGCCGACAGCAGGGTGCGTCGATTCATCATTTCTTTTGTCTCCTTGAGGTTGTTTTCTTTGGGGTCGCCTTGGGTCGCGGCAGCGCTGCGCGCAGCCCGCCGACGATGAAGTTGACGAGCATCGGCGCCACGGCCGGATCGCTGCGCCGGTTCTCGCCCCGCGACAGCCGTTCGATGCGGGCGTCGCTCAGGTGGTGCAGCAGCGCACCGAGCGCGAACTGGTAGCCCCAGGCGGCCTGGCTGCGCGTGGCATGCGGCAGCGCGACGTGCAGCGCATCGATGTAGGCCTCGGCCAGCGGATCGAAGTAGCCACGCAGCACGCGGTCGGCTTCCTCGGACGCGTGGTAGAGCTCGCGCGCCACCAGCAGCGCGTAGTACTCGCCCTCGGCGCTCGCGCGCAGCGCCAGCACGGGCGCGGTGAAGGCTTCGATGATGCGCGGCAGCGTGCGTGCGTCGTCGGGGTCGATGTCGACCGCCGCGAGCCCCGCAAGCCGCTCCTCGATGCTGTGGCTCCAGTGCTCGAAGATGGCATGGAAGAGTTCGTGCTTGGGACCGAAGTAATAGCCCACGAGCGCGAGCGGCACGGCGGCCTCTTCGGCGATCTGGCGGATCGTGACCGCGTGGTAGCCATGCTGCGCGAAGAGCTTCTCGGCGGCCAGCAGGATGGCCTGCCGGCGGTCGGGCCGCGGCGCCTCGGCGGCCGCGGGCGAGCGCTTGCGGGTGCTTCGCCGGGCGGTGGGGGTGCGTGCATCCATGGCCGGTATTGAACGCCTGTACAAAACTGTTGAACACACGTGCAAACCCTGAGGTCTATTCCTCTTGAGCCGCGCGTGGCGCGGCATTACGCTCGTGCCCATGCCTGCGCCCAACCTTCCCGCCCCCAACATCCCCCAGATCCGCCTGTACCAGAACTGGCTGCGCGACGAGCGCGGCCTCTCCTTCGACAGCTACGACGCGCTCTGGCGCTGGTCGGTGACCGACCTCGACGCGTTCTGGCAGAGCATCTGGGACTACATGGGCATGCACTCGCCCACGCCGCACACGGCAGTGCTGGCCAAGGCGCGCATGCCCGGCGCGACGTGGTTCCCGGGCGCCCAGGTCAACTACGTGCGCGAGGTGCTGCGCCATGCCGACGCGGCGCATGCGGCCGGCATGCCCGCGATCGTGAGCGACGACGAACTCGGCCGGGTGCGCGAGATGTCATGGCCCGAGCTGCGCCGGCAGGTGGCCTCGGTCGCGCTCACGCTGCGCGCGCTCGGCGTGCGGCGCGGTGACCGCGTGGCCGCCTACATGCCGAACGTGCCTGAGACCATGGTCGCCTTCCTCGCGTGCTCGAGCATCGGCGCGGTGTGGAGCGTGTGCGCGCCAGACATGGGGACGGCCGCGGTGGCCGACCGCTTCCGCCAGATCGAGCCCACGCTGCTGATCGCGGCCGACGGCGTGCACTACGGCGGCAAGCCCATCGACCGCAGCGCCGTGGTGCAGGAACTGCGCGACGCGCTGCCCAGCGTGCAGAAGCTGCTGCTGGTGCGCACGCCGCATGCCGCGCACCAGCTTGCGGCCAACGCCGACTGGCTGGACGCCATCGCGCGCGACGACGCCGAGGTGGCGGCCTTCGAGCCCGAGTGGCTGCCTTTCGACCATCCGATCTGGATCGTCTATTCGAGCGGCACCACCGGCCTGCCCAAGCCGATCGTGCACGGGCAGGGCGGCATCCTCCTCACGATGTACGCGTGCGGCCTGCACAACGACGTGGGCGCGAGCTACGGCGCCAACAACTTCGGCGAGCGCTTCCATTGGTACAGCTCGACCGGCTGGGTCATGTGGAACTGCCAGCTCGGGGGCCTGGCCTTCGGTGCGACCGCGGTCGTCTACGACGGGCATCCCGCGGGCAGCAAGGAAAAGCCCGACTGGGCCGTGCTCTGGCGCTTCGTCGCCAAGCACCGCATCACCTTCTTCGGCGCGGGCGCGGCCTATTTCACGAATTGCATGAAGGCCGGCGTGGTGGCCGCCGACTGCGGCGATCTTTCGCGCGTGCGCGCGCTCGGCAGTACCGGCTCGCCGCTGTCGGAAGAGGTGCAGCGCTGGGGCACGCAGCAGATCCTCGGTGCGGGCGCGAAGGAGGTCTGGTGGTGCAACATCTCCGGCGGCACGGATTTCTGCGGCGCCTTCATCGGCGGCAACCGCGAACTGCCCGAGGTGCCCGGCCAGATGCAGTGCCGCGAACTCGGCCATGCCGTCGAAGCCTGGAACGAAGCGGGCGAGCCGGTCATTGGCGAAGTGGGGGAGCTGGTCTGCACGCAGCCGATCCCGTCGATGCCGCTGTGTTTCTGGGGCGACGAAGGCAACGCGCGCTACCTGTCGAGCTACTTCGATACCTACCCCGGGGTCTGGCGCCATGGCGACTGGATCAGGATCGGCGAGGACGGCGGCTGCATCATCTACGGCCGCAGCGACGCGACCATCAACCGGCAGGGCCTGCGCATGGGCACGAGCGAGATCTACAGCGCCGTCGAAGGCCTCGCCGAGGTGCTCGACTCGATGGTGGTCGACCTCGAATACCTCGGCCGCGACAGCTACATGCCGCTGTTCGTGGTGCTGCGGCCCGGTGTCGCGCTCGACGACGCGATGCGCACGAAGATTCACAACGCCATCAAGACCTCGCTCTCGCCGCGCTTCCTGCCGAACGACATCTTCCAGGTGGCCGAGATCCCGCGCACGCTCTCGGGCAAGAAGCAGGAACTGCCGATCAAGAAGCTGCTGCTCGGCCAGCCGATCGAAAAGGTGGTCAACCGCGAGGCCATGGCCAACCCCGGGTCGCTCGACTGGTTCGTTGCGTTCGCGGCGCAGCGGGCATCCTCGTCCGCGGTGCAGGACGAAGCCTAGCTCGCGTCGTGAAAGATGATGCCGAGCGTGTGCCGCTGCCCCGAACGCACGCGGCTCACACCATGGCGCATGGTGACGCGGTAGGTGCCGCGCGTGCCCGCCACCGGCCGCTGGTTGACGGCAAAGACCACGGCCTCGCCCTGCGCCAGCGCCACCACTTCGGCGCGTGACTGCATGCGCGGGCGCTGTTCGGTCAGCACGAACTCGCCGCCGCTGAAATCCTCGCCGGGCCGGCTCAGCAGCACGGTGAGCTGCAGCGGAAACTGCAGTTCGCCGTAAAGGTCCTGGTGCAGGCAGTTGTAGTCGCCCTCGCCGTAGCGCAGCAGCAACGGCGTGGGGCGCAGCTGGCCGGCCGCATGGCAGCGCGCAAGGTAGTCGGCGTGGGCGGTGGGAAAGTCGGCCGGCTGCACCATGGCCGAGCGCCACGCGTTCGCGAGCGGCACGAGCCGCGCATAGAGCGCGCTGCGCCATGCGGCCAGCATCGGCGGCAGCGGGTTCGCGAAGTACTGGTATTCGCCCTGGCCGAAACCGTGGCGCTGCATCACCACGCGGCTGCGGAAGCGACCCGGCTCGTCGTACATCGCGGCCAGCGTACGGCATTCGTCGGGGCCGAACAGCACACCGGTGTTGGCGCAGCCGCGCGCGGCGAGTTCGCTGTCGATGCGGGGCCAGTCGAGGGCGGCGACGGCGCGCGCGGGAGAAGAAGAAAAAGAAGTCTGCATGCCGCCAGTCTCGCTTGGAGGCGCTGGCGTTGCTGGCCGTTTCCGGACCTCGGTCTTCGGCGGTTTTCGGCCGGGTGGCTACAGCCAGGTGCCGCCGGTCGGCATCTGGATCGTCGTGGCGGGATCGCCGCTGCTGACGAGCGAATCGATCGCGATGCTCAGAATCGAAATGAAGATGCTCGCGAAGAACGCGGTCCAAAAGCCCGAGAGCTTGAACCCGCGCACCAGCGCGGCCACGAGCATGATCATCAGCGCGTTGATCACGAGCAGGAAGAGGCCCAGGGTCAGCAGCGTCAGCGGCAGCGTGAGCACGATCAGGAGCGGCTTGACGACCGCATTGGCCAGGCCCAGCAGCAGCGCCGAGACCACGAGCGCGGACGTGGTCTCGAACTTGAGCCCGCGAAAGATCAGGCTTGCCACCCACAGCGAGAGCGCCGTGATGGCCCAGTGCACGAGAAAGGGGACGAGGTTGTTGAGCATGGCGGAGCGGCAAGCGGGAAGAGGGCGGCCCATCATATCGGCCGCGCTCGGCCCCGGCTTGTCAGCCGCCGCGCCGCGCCTCGGCCAGCAGCCAGTCGCTGAAGTACTTGAGCAGCGGGCGCTGGTCGGCGCGCTCCGGCGTTACCAGGTAGTAGTTGCGCTCGCCCGAAAGTGGCCGCGCGCAGGCCACCACGAGTTCGCCGCGCGCGAGTTCGTCGGCCACCAGCATGGTCGGCATCAGCGCCACGCCGAGCCCGTGCGATGCCGCGGCCGCCAGGATGGAGAACAGCTCGTAGCGCGGCCCGCCGCGCGCGGTGGGTGCATCGATGCGCTGCGCGTCGAACCACTGCCGCCAGCCGTCGGGCCGCGTGCTCTGCTGCAGCAGCGGCATCTTCGCGATGGCCGCGGGCGCCACGGACCGGCCGCGCGGCAGCAGCGACGGGCTGCACACCGGCACCACGTCCTCGTGCATCAGCAGCAGCGCGCGCGTGCCGGCCCAGTTCTCGACCTGCGCCGGCGTGCCGGCGTAGAGGGCGGCATCGAACTCGGCATCGGCGAACAGAAAGGGCCGGGTGCGCGTCTCGATGTGCACCACCACGTCGGGCTGCAGCGCCGCGAAGCCCTTGAGGCGCGGCATCAGCCAGCGCGTGGCGAAGGTGGGCACGGCCGCGAGCGACAGCGAGCCGCCCTCGCCCTGGTGGGCCATGGCATCGAGCGTGTCGCGCTCCATCGCCTCGAGCCGCCGGGCGGTCTGGCGCGCGTAGGCCGCGCCGCTCGCGGTCAGTGCCACGCCATGGCGCGTGCGGCGGAACAGCGCCACGCCGAGGAAGGCCTCGAGCGTGCCGATCTGGCGCGACACCGCACTCTGCGTGAGCGCGAGCTCCTGCGCGGCGCGGGTGTAGCTTTCATGCCGTGCCGCGGCATCGAAGCACACGAGGGTCTGCAGGGGCGGGATTTTGCGGCGCATGTATGCCGCGAGTGTATGACTAGAAACCTGCGGTTACCAGCGAGACGGCTTCACTAGATGCACAAGATGTGCGTTGAACGCATATCTGGGTGAGGATTCATCGTTTGCGCCCGGCCTGCAGCGGGGCTAGGATCGGGCCATTCCCCCGTCTTTTCGCCTTTCCTTTTCTTCCCCCCTTTTCCGGAGACAGCCACATGGCCGCCAAAGCGCAATTCCATTGGGACGACCCCCTTCTTCTCGACCAGCAGCTGACCGACGAAGAACGCATGATCCGCGATGCGGCCAACGCCTACTGCCAGGAGCGCCTGGCGCCCCGCGTCATCGAAGGCTTTCGCAGCGGCGAGACCGACCCCGCCATCTTTCGCGAGATGGGTGCGCTCGGCCTGCTCGGCCCGACGATTCCCGAGCAGTACGGCGGCCCCGGCCTCAACTACGTGGCCTACGGCCTGATCGCGCGCGAAGTCGAGCGCGTCGATTCGGGCTATCGCTCGATGGCCAGCGTACAGAGCTCGCTCGTGATGGTGCCGATCTTCGAATTCGGCACCGAAGGCCAGAAGCAGAAGTTCCTGCCCAAGCTCGCCACCGGCGAATGGATCGGCTGCTTCGGCCTGACCGAGCCCGACCACGGCTCCGACCCCGGCAGCATGGCCACGCGCGCCAAGAAGGTGCCGGGCGGCTACTCGCTCTCGGGCTCGAAGATGTGGATCAGCAACTCGCCGATCGCCGACGTGTTCGTGGTGTGGGCCAAGGAAGTCAGCGAGAGCGGCGCCGTCGGCCCGATCCGCGGCTTCGTGCTCGAGAAGGGCATGAAGGGCCTCAGCGCACCGGCGATCCACGGCAAGGTGGGCCTGCGCGCCAGCATCACCGGCGAGATCGTGATGGACGGCGTGTTCTGCCCCGAGGAGAACGCCTTTCCCGAAGTGCAGGGCCTGAAGGGTCCGTTCACCTGCCTCAACAGCGCGCGCTATGGCATCTCGTGGGGCGCGCTCGGCGCGGCCGAAGACTGCTGGCACCGCGCCCGCCAGTACACGCTCGACCGCAAGCAGTTCGGCCGCCCGCTCGCCGCGAACCAGCTGATCCAGAAGAAGCTCGCCGACATGCAGACCGAGATCACGCTCGGCCTGCAGGGCAGCCTGCGCCTCGGCCGCATGAAGGACGAGGGCACGGCCGCGGTCGAGATCACCTCGATCATGAAGCGCAACAACTGCGGCAAGGCGCTCGACATCGCGCGCCTGGCACGCGACATGATGGGCGGCAACGGCATCAGCGACGAGTTCGGCGTGGCACGCCACCTGGTCAACCTCGAGGTGGTCAACACCTACGAGGGCACGCACGACATCCACGCGCTGATCCTGGGCCGTGCGATCACGGGCATTGCCGCATTTTCAAACTGACCCGGCCGAACGACCGCATGACCCAAGCCGCAGCGCTCGACGGCATCAAGGTGCTGGACCTGTCCCGCGTGCTCGCGGGCCCGTGGTGCACGCAGATCCTCGCGGACCTGGGCGCCGACGTCGTCAAGATCGAGCGCCCCGGCGTGGGCGACGACACGCGCACCTGGGGCCCGCCGTTCGTCAAGGATGCGAACGGCAACGACACCGACCAGGCGAGCTACTTCACCGCCTGCAACCGCAACAAGCGCTCGGTCACGGTCGACATGGCCACGCCCGACGGGCAGGCGCTGCTCCGGCAGATGGCCTCGCAGGCCGACATCGTGGTGGAGAACTTCAAGACCGGTGGCCTCGCGCAGTACGGCCTCGACCACCACAGCCTGCGCGCGGCCAACCCGCGGCTCATCTACTGCAGCGTGACGGGCTTCGGCCACGACGGCCCCTATGCCGAGCGCGCGGGCTACGACCTGATGATCCAGGCCATGACCGGCATGATGAGCATCACCGGACGTCCCGACGGCGAACCCGGCGGCGGTCCGCTGCGCGTGGGCGTGGCACTCACCGACCTGTTCACCGGCGTCTACGCGAGCACCGCGATCCTCGCGGCGCTGCAGGTGCGCGACCGCACGGGCGAAGGCCAGCACATCGACATGGCGCTGCTCGACGTCGGCATGGCGATCCTCGCCAACCAGGCGAGCGCGTTCCTCAACACCGGCCATGCACCCGAGCGCCAGGGCAACACCCACCCGAGCCTCGCGCCCTACCAGGACTTCCCGACGGCCGACGGCGCGATGCTGCTGGCCGTCGGCAACAACGGCCAGTTCGCGCGCTTCTGCGAGGCGGCCGGCCATGCCGAATGGGCGGCCGACGCGCGCTTTGCCACCAACACGCTGCGCGTGAAGCACCGCGGCGTGCTCATACCGATGATGGAGGCGCTCACGCGCACGCGCAGCACCGCCGACTGGGTCGCGCTGCTCGAGGACAAGGCCGTGCCCTGCGGCCCCATCAACGACATCGCGCAGGCCTTCGACGATGCGCAGGTGAAGGCGCGCGGGCTGGCCGTCACGCTGCCGCGCGACGCGGGCGATGGCATCGCGAGCATCACCGGCGTGGCGAGCCCGCTGCGCCTTTCGGCCACGCCGCCCGTGCTGCGGCATGCGCCGCCGGCGCTCGGGCAGCACACGCACGAGGTGCTGGCCGAGTTCGGTGTCGACGCTGCGCGCTTCGAGGCATTGCGCGCGGCCGGGGTGGTCTGACACACTGGCGGGCATGGTCACCCGCCCGCCGCCGAATCCGCCCGCCGCACCGTTCGCGCTGCTGCGCATCGACCACATCGTGCTGCGCGTGCGCGACACCGAGCGCGCCATCGGCTTCTACTGCGGCGTGCTCGGCTGCACCGTCGAGAAGCGCCGCAACGACCTCGGCCTCGTGCACCTGCGCGCCGGTGCGAGCCTGATCGACCTGGTCTCGCACGACGGCCGGCTCGGCCGGCAGGGCGGCGCGCTCGCGGGGCCCGAGGGGCGCAACGTCGATCACCTGTGCCTGCGCATCGAGCCCTTCGACGAAGCGGCCATCCGCGCGCTGATGGCGCAGCACGGCGTGCCGGTGAACGGCGAGGTGCAGAACAACTTCGGTGCCGAGGGCGACGGGCCCTCGATCTACGTCACCGATCCGGACGGCAACGGCGTCGAGCTGAAGGGGCTCGCCTGATCTGCGGTGCTCGGCGAACGCTGAGCACCGAGCGCGCTCAGCCCGCGCGGCCGATGATCGCGACCGCGAACACCGCCACGCCGAGCGCGAGGTTCAGGCTCACGAGCATGCGCACCGAGCCGAGCCGCGCGGCGGCCTCGGGCCACGCGCTCTGCGCGACCGCGCGGCGCAGCGCCGGGAACACCGCGGCGCGGATGTAGACGTAGACGCCGGCCATGACGAGCGCGATGCCCATCATCGCCTGGACACGCCAATGCACGCCGCGGAAGCCGCCCGTCAGCATGATCATCGCGAAGCCGCTCGCGAACAGCAGCGTGACGGCGGCGTCGACGCCGACGAAGAAGCGCCGAAGCGCCGCAGCCATCGTGGGCAGGCGCAGCGGCGGCTCGAGCGTGGCGGCCACGGCGGGGCGCACGGCAAAGTGCAGGGTGGCCATGCCGCCGACCCAGAAGGCGGCCGCGAGCACGTGGATGAGAAGCAGGATGACGTAGGGCATGGGTGCCGATCAGAACACCGAAAGGTGCCCGCACGCAATGTTTCGCGCCTTGGGTTAAAACGCCGTCCTCCCCTTCTCAGAAAGCCGAGAGACGACATGACCCGTACCGTCACCCAGAAACGCGCCGATTTCCGCGCGCTCCACGAACAAGGCTGTTTCATCCTTCCGAACCCCTGGGACGCGGGCAGCGCGCGCTACCTGCAGGGGCTGGGCTTCAAGGCGCTGGCCACCACCAGCTCGGGGCATGCGTGGTCGCAAGGCCTGGCCGACGGTGCCGAGACGCGCGACGTTGTGCTCGCCCACCTGCGCGAGATCGTGGCGGCCACCGACCTGCCGGTCAACGCCGACTTCGAGAACGGGTTCGGGCGCGACGCCGACGGCGTGGCCGAGAGCGTGCGGCTCGCGGTCGAGACCGGCGTGGCGGGCCTCTCGATCGAGGATTCGACCGGCGATGCCGCCGACCCGCTGTTCGCGATCGACGTCGCCGTGGCGCGCCTGCGTGCTGCGCGCCAGGCCATCGATGCGGCCGGCGGAGACACGCTGCTCGTGGGTCGTGCAGAGAACTTCATCGTCGGGCGGCCCGACCTCGACGACACCATCGCGCGCCTGAAGGCCTACGACGCGGCCGGCGCCGACTGCCTCTATGCGCCGGCGATCCGCACGCGCGAGCAGATCGCGGCGGTGGTCGCCGCGGTTTCGCCCAAGCCGATCAACCTGCTGATCGGCTGGTCGAGCGAGCTCACGCTGCAGGACGCGGCTGCGCTCGGCGTGCGCCGCATCAGCGTGGGCGGTGCGCTGGCCCGCGCGGCCTGGGGCGGCTTCGACCGCGCGGCGCGCGCCATGGCCGGCGAAGGGCGCTTCGACTTCGAAGGCGCCGCTTCCGGTGCCGAGCTCAACAAGTTTTTTGGGCCGTCCGCCGCATAGGCCTGCGCGCATGGCCGGTCGCCGCATCGAGGTGCTGCTCGCGGAGATCCGCGCCTGCAGCGCCTGCGAGGCCCACCTGCCGCTCGGCCCGCGGCCGGTGCTGCAGGCGAGCGCAGGCGCGCGGCTGTTGATCGTCGGCCAGGCACCGAGCGCGACGGTGCATGCCACCGGCGTACCGTGGGACGACCGAAGCGGCGAGCAGCTTCGCCGCTGGCTCGGCATCGACCGCGACATGTTCTACGACGCATCGCGCGTCGCGATCATGCCGATGGGCTACTGCTACCCGGGCCGCGGCGCAAGCGGCGACCTGCCGCCGCGCCGCGAATGCGCCGCACTCTGGCACGAGCGGCTGCTTGCGCAGATGCCGCAGATCGCGCTGACGCTGCTCGTCGGCCAGTATGCGCAGCGCCACTTTCTCGGCGCTGCACGCAAGGCCGGGCTCACCGAGACCGTGCAGGCTTTCGAGGACTACGCGCCGCGCTTCATGCCGCTGCCGCATCCGTCGCCACGCAACACCGGATGGTTCAAGCACCACCAGTGGTTCGAGCGCGACGTGCTGCCGGTGCTGCGCGAGCGCGTGAGTGCGGCTCTCGCTGCCTAGGTCGAACTGCGCGCCGCGGGCCGACGCGGCGGCCGGGCCTCGAGCACGAGTTCGGCTGGCAGCGTGTCGTTCCACGATTCGGTGAAGTAGGCACGGTCGCTCGGCACGAGCCGTGGCAACGCCTCGCGCAAATGCGCCAGCGAGCGTTCGGCCGCCTCCAGATCGCCCGCATGCGCCGCATACCAGGCATGTTCGAACAACAGGCTGCCATGCTGCAGGCCCGGGTAGCGCCGGCGACCGGTCTGGTGGTCGGCGAGCCGGGCCGCGGCCACGTCGGCCCAGCGCGCAGGCCAGTGCGTGGGGCTGTCGAAGGCATCGGCGAGCGGTCCGGCCAGCGCCGAGACCGCGGCCGGATCGAGCGGCACCTGGGCGCGGAACTGCGCGAGCGAGGGCTGCCGCCCGGCGCTGCAGTGGCCGCGCGCGATGCGCATCAGGTAGATCGCATTCCAGGCCGAGCGGCCCTGGCCGTCGGTGTGGCCGCAGAGCCATTCGCTGAACGCGATCCACTGCACTGCGCGGCGCGTGGTGTCGGCGTGGCCGTCGTGCGCGAGCGCCGGCAGGTCGGAGAGTCCCACGCGGTCGAACAGCCAGGCCGCCATGCCCATGTTCGCGGCCACGTGCTGGGCCGCATCGAAGGAGTGAGATTCGAAGGCGGCCGCCAGCGCCTCGCCGAAGCGCCGCAGCGATTCCTCGGCGAGCGCCGCGGCGGCCTGCGCATCGCCAGCCGCCAGCCCAAGGGCGCGCGAGCGGCACACCAGCGCCCAGAGATTGCACCATTCGAAGCGCACGTCGGGATGGTGGCGCAGCACCAGCGCCCGCGCGGTGTCGCCCGCCATGCCGCCGAGCAGCGACTCGGCGAGCGGCAGGTCGCGTGCCGTGTAGGCGCACCAGGCCGAGACGATGCATTCCATCGCGCCAAGATAGTCGTTGCCCGCCACATGGTGGGCGAGGCGCTGTTTCTTCAGTGCCTGCAGCCGGCGTCGCGCCTGCTCGTTGTCGCCGAGGCGGCGCCACAGCATCGCCTCGTTGAGCGTGACGAGCGCGCGCTGGAAATCGGTGGCGGCCAGGCCGCCGGCCAGGCGGATCGATTCGAGCGCGCTCGCCGGCTGCGGGCCCGCCGCACCGCCGGCACCGTCGCCTGCCACGGGCGCCATGAGCCGGCCCTGGCGCGCGGCCTGCTGCGCGGCGACCAGCTGTTTCCAGAAGGCGGCGTCCTGCAGGTGCACCGCGTCGGGCGGTGCCGAGCCGGTCTCGGCCGCCGGGCGCCGCCGCGTGCGCAGGCCCAGGAACGAAGCCACCTCGGCGGCCGTGGCGGCACGGCCGCCGACCTGCAGGCGCACCCGCGCGGCCTCGCCGGCGGGCAGCCAGAACGGGCCCTGACTGCGCCGCTCGGCGTTGAGGAAGCGCGGCTCGCGCTGCGTGTCCTCGCCCCAGCCGACGTCGAGCTGCCAGGCCTTGAAATCGCGGAACGCACGGCTCACGACCATGCGCAGCGTGCTCGCGTCGGACACCTCGCCGCGCAGGTCGGCCAGGCGCACCAGCCCGCCCTCGGTATCGTGCGCATGCTTCATGCGCGCGACGAGCCAGAGCGACTGGAACGCCGCACGCCGGCCGTCGACGGTCTGCGGCGAGGTGAGCTCAATGGAAAGCGGAGGAAGGGAGGCTGCGGTGGAGGGGGGCACGCCCCGGATTGAACCTCAAATTCAGCGGTAGCGATCCATCAGGGCCGGCAATTCGCTGCGCCCGATGCCCAGGTCGCGCAGCTCGTGGTCGCTCATCGACCGCAGATGGCGCTGCGCATCGCGCGCACGGCGGCCGTTCACCACGCGGCGGCGCCAGCCGCCGAGGGCATGGATCAGGCGTTGATGAAAGGACGATGGCTTGGGCGCGGTCACGATGGGATCCTTGGTTGGAGCGCCGATCTTCTGGTGTCGCGTGCTATTGTGGAAGTTGAAAATGCTGACGGCACCGATCAGGGTTGCTGATATGACGACCCAACCGCTCCACCCATGCGACACCTCAACCTCGACCAGTTGCGCACGCTCATTGCCATCGCCGATCTCGGCAGCTTCTCGGCCGCCGCCAAGGCGCTGCACCTTGCGCAGCCGACCGTGAGCCTGCACATCAGCGAACTCGAGTCGCGCCTCGGCGCGTCGCTGGTGGTGCGCGGCAACCGCCGCATCGCGCCTACGGCGGCCGGCGCGGCGCTGGTCGAGCGCGGCCGCAAGCTGCTGCGCGACACCGACGATGCCATCGAGGCCGTCAAGCGGCAGGCCGAAGGCCGCGTGGGGCGCGTGCGGCTCGGCACGTCCACCGGCGTGCTCGTCGACCTGCTGCCGCAGGTGCTCGAAGCCTTGGGCGCAGAGCATTCGGGCATCGACGTGGAGGTGAGCATCCGCGGCTCCTTCGAGGCCATGGCGCGGCTGGCCGCGGGCACGCTGGACATCGGCCTGGTCGCGGTGCCGCAGCCGCCGATGAGCGGCATCGTCGTGACGCCCTGGTGCGAGCAGCCGATGATGGCCTTCGTGCCGCAGCGCTGGAAGGCGCCCCGGCGCGTGACGCCGGCCTGGCTCGCGGCGCAGCCGCTGATCTTCAACGAGGCGACCACGCACATGTACCGCCTCACGATGGAGTGGTTCGCCGCGGCCGGCTTCGCGCCGCGCGCGCGCATCGAGCTCAATTACGACGCCGCCATCCGCAGCCTGGTGTCGGCCGGCTATGGTGCCGCGCTGCTGCCGTTGCAGAAGAGCACCGACCTCCCGGGCAACGGGCGCGTGCAGATCCTTCCGGTGAGCCCGAAGCTCACGCGCCGCGTGGGCATTGCGCACCGCCAGCCGGCGATGCTCGACGGGGCCACCCGCAGCGTGCTGGAGGTGCTCACGTCGTTTCGCCAGGCCTGAGCCTGCCTTTCTTCAGCCGCCCGGCTTGCCGCGCGCGCCGAGCGAAAGGATCTCGTTGGCGTTGACGATGGCTGCGGCAATGTCTTCCATGGTGCTGCGCTTGCTCATGGCCTGTTCGCGGATAAGGTCGTGCGCCTGGCCCTCGGTCACGTCGTGCGTCTTCATGAGGATGGCCTTGGCTTCGGCGAGTTGACGCACGCCGAGCAGTTTGGCCTCGGTCTTGCGCAGGCGCCGCGTGAGCGAGCGGCTTTCCTTGTGCGCCTCGCGCGCGACCACCAGCGCCGACAGCAGGCCGAACGAGCGCACCGGCGAGGGCAGCACGGCCTTGGCGCGGATCTCGAGCACAGCCTCGACGATGGTCGGGTTCTCGTAGGTCACGACGGCGATCACCGCCGGGGCGTCGTCGCTCTGGGTCCATTCGAAGCGCAGGTTGATGAGGTCGGGCTGCACCGCCATGAAGGCCACGTCGATGCCCTCGGGCAGGTGCTGCATCGGTGGCCAGAAGGCCTGCACCTGGCAACCTATGCGCTGCAGTTGCTGGGTGAGCTGCCGCCCGTCGGCGTCGTCGGGGTGGATGACCGCGATCTTCAGCAGCCGCAGCTCCTTGAGCTGCGTCGGCGTCACCCGCAGGGTGTGTCGCTTGGGTGCCGTTGCGTCCACGCTCAGGCCTCTCGGGATGCAGGTTCCAGCGAATCCAGCCGTGCCGTCCAGTCGCCCAGTGAATGGGTGACGAGGTAGGGGTCGGGGTAGACCGCGCGCGTCGCGCGCCGGACGATGGTGAACTGCCCGTTCGCATCGACCCGGCCGATGCGCGGATAGAGACAGGTGTGGTGGTTGGCCGGATCGACCTTGACGCGGCCCTGTGGCGCGTCGAACTCGCTGCCCAGGATGTGCGGCAGGATCCGCGCGATGTCGTCCGTGCCCGCCTGCGCGAACGCATTGGCGAAGATGTGCATCTGGAAGTACGACGCTTCCCAGCACAGGTTGGGCACGCAGCCGTCACCGAAGCGCCCGCGCAACCGCGCCAGGCAGCGCTGGTTGGCTGGCGAATCGATCGACTGGAAGTAGGGCGCCGCCGTGAAGTGCCCCGTGGCCACGCCCTGGCCCATCTGCGAGATCTCGGCCTCGGAGGTCGTGAGGCTCGAGATGGGCATCGTCTTCGGATCGAAGCCCGCCTCGGCGTAGGCCCGATAGAGGCTCGCCGTGGAGTCGCCCACCACGGTCGAGAAGATGAAGTCCGGCCGCTTGTCGCGGATGTCGGCCATGATCGCCCGGTAGTCCTTCTCGGTAGCGTCCAATGCCACGTAGCGCTCGCCGAGCTTCTCGCCGCCGGGGCGCTGCATGACGAGTTCGCCCATGATGCGGTTCGACTCGTACGGATAGATGTAGTCGGAACCGACCAGGTACACGCGCGAGCCGAAGTTGGTCGTCATGAACTCGGCCAGCTGCACGCTGTTCTGGTTCGGCGCGGCGCCCGTGTAGATGACGTTGCCCGAATACTCGAAGCCCTCGTACAGCGTGGGATAGAACAGCAGCTTGTTCCACTTCTCGATCACCGGGATCACGGCCTTGCGGCTGCTCGACATGTAGCAGCCGAAGATCACGTTCACGCGGTCGTGCACGATCAGCTGCTCGGCCAGCTGCGCGTAGCGCCCGGGGTTCGACTGCGGGTCGTAGCGCACCCCGACGAGCTCGCGGCCGTCGACACCGCCGGCCGCGTTGATTTCCTCTATGGCGAGCAGCGCGCCCTGCAGCTGCGAAAGGCCGATGGTCGAGGTGACGCCGGTCTCCGAATAAAGAATGCCGACGCGCAGAGGGTCCCTGTCAGCCACTGGGGTGTCTCCTGGATGTGTGGACCCTCATTGTGTGCTCCTCCGTGTGCTTCTTCATTCGGTCCCTCAATGGGCGGCGGCCAGCCGCGTGCTCATGCGGGCCAGCCGCGCGGGCAGGCTGCGCGCATCGTCGGCGATGCAATAGTTGCGCCAGCCGAAGATGCGCCGCACATACGCATCGGCCGCACCATCCACCGCGATGCACGCGCTGCGCACGCCGGCATCGCGCGCCTCGACCACGGCCTGGCGGGCGTCTTCGATGAGGTACTTCGGGTCGTGCACGTCGATGTCCGACGGCGCACCGTCGGTCACCAGCAGGATGGCACGCGGCCCCGCGGGCTCGGCCTGCAGGTGCGTTGCTGCATGGCGCAGCGCGGCGCCCATGCGCGTGGAGTAGCGCCCGCGCACCGCGCCGATCATGGCGCGCGACGGCGCGGCGAGCGGCTGGCCGAATTCGAGCAGGCGGTAGTAATACACCTCGGCGCGCGTGTTCGACGAGAAGCCATGGATGGCCAGTCGGTCGATGCCGCGCGTGTTCGAGGCGGCGAGCAGCAGTGCGGCCTGCTTCTCCAGGTCGAGCAGCGAAGCCGTCCCATCGCCATGGCCCGGATCGTTGGCCGATGCCGAGAGGTCGAGCAGCACCAGCACGCTCGACGGCCGTGGCGCCTTGCCGGGCCGCATGAAAAGCCGCGCGTCGGGCCGCAGGCGCAGGCGGCGGTCGATCAGCACCTCGATGGCCGCATTGAGGTCGATGTCGTCGCCTTCCCACTGCCGGCGCAGGCGGTGCGTGCGGTCGAGGTGGCGCGCGCGGGGCAGCGTGAGCGGCACCATGCGCTCATGGCCTGCCGTCGCCGGCGCGCCCGCCGCGCCCAATCCCTGCCACGCGGGCAGCTTCTCGATCACCGTGCACCAGTCGGGGCGCAGGCGCTCCTGCACACGGTCCCATTCGGGGTAGGTGTAGCGGCCGAGTTCCATGTCGGCAATGCCTTCGGGTGGCGCTTCGTTGCCGTCGTTCGGTGCTTCGGAAGATGGCGGAGGCGGCCGCGCGCCGGTCTGCTGCAGCGCGACGGCTTCGTCCGGCGGTGTCTCGGCATCGCCGAAATCCCACAGGTAGCTGTTGTCGTCGCGCCAGAGCGCGGGCACGGCGTAGTCCTGCGGCTCGAAGCGCACGCGCATCTGGCCGAGGTCGTTGGCGAGGACCGAAGCGACGGCGCGGAAGGCGTCGTAGTCCTCCAGCCCCGCGCGCGCGACGGTCTCGTCGAACAGGCGTCGCGCCTTGTTCACCCAGTGGTTGTCGTCCTGTGCGTCGGCGCGCAGCAGCACGCGGTCCATGCGTGCGACCAGCGCGGCAAAGCGCAGGTCCAGCGGATCGGGTGCGGGCGGTAGCGCGGCGGTGAACCAGCCATGCAGGCCGGGAAAATCGCGGCACAGCAAGCGCTCGACGCGCGCGTCCTCGAGCGCCGAGACGATGGCGATGCCCAAGGGCTTGAGCGTGCGCGCCGGCCGCGCGGGCGTGGAGTAACGCAGGTGCGCGACCGCATGCGCGACCATAGCGCGGTGCAGGCGCACGGTGTCGTCGCCCTCCGGCAAGAGCAGCCGGCGGCCCGTGAGCACGGCGCGTGCGGTGGCCAGCGGCTGCATGTCGACATCGATGCCGGCCAGCCCGCGCGCCAGCAGCGAGAGCGCGCCGTGCCCGTCGTTCATCCGAACTGCGCCTCGACAAAGCCCTGCAGCGCGCTCGCCATGTCGGGGTCGTCGGTGAGGGCGCGCGTCATCGTCATGTCGCAGCTGTCGCGCGGTGACACGCCGTCGCGGATCAGCACGCCCGCGTAGATCAGCATGCGCGTCGATACGCCCTCGTCTAGCCCGCGGTGCTTGAGCTCGCGTGAGCAGTGCGCAATGGCGACCAGCTTCGCGGCAAGCCCGGGCTCGACCCCGGCCTCGTGCGCGACGATCTCGGCCTCGAGCGCGCCATCGGGGTAGTCGAACTCCAGCGCGGCGAAGCGCTGGCGCGTCGATGGCTTCATGTCCTTTGCGCTGCTCTGATAGCCGGGGTTGTACGACACCACGAGCTGGAAGTCGGGGTGCGCATGCACCAGCTCACCTTTCTTGTCGAGCGGCAGGATGCGGCGCGCGTCGGTCAGCGGGTGGATCACCACCGTGGTGTCCTGCCGCGCCTCGACCACCTCGTCGAGGTAGCAGATGCCGCCGTGGCGCACCGCGAGCGTCAGCGGTCCGTCGTGCCAGGCCGTTCCGTTGGCGTCGAGCAGGTAGCGCCCCACCAGGTCCGAGGCCGTCATGTCCTCGTTGCAGGCGAGCGTGACCAGCGGACGGCCGAGCGACCACGCCATGTGCTCCACGAAGCGCGTCTTGCCGCAGCCGGTCGGCCCCTTGAGGATCAGCGGCATGCGGTGGCGGTAGGCGTGCCGGTACAGCGCCACCTCGTTGCCCGCGGGCCGGTAGAACGGCTCGGTCTCGATGCGGTGGGCGGCGAGCGGGTCATGGATGGGGGCGTTCATGGCGTGGCGAGCAGTTCCTTGAGGGCGCTGTCGATGAAGCGGGTGTCGGCCGGGCTGCTGCCGCCGCCCGCGAAGTGGCCCCACACGCCCGGGATCGGGCGGCACTCGGCGTTCGGCATGTGCGACACCTCCCACGCGTTGTCGGCCACGGGAAAGTACAGGTCGCGCTCCGCCGGCATCACGATCGCGCGCGCCTGGATGGCACCCAGCGCCTTCTCGAAGTCGCCCTTGAACACCGGGTTGTCGCTGATGTCGCCGTGCTGCCACGACCACAGCATCGCCAGCAGGTTGTTCGCGTCCTTCTTCAGGAAGAAGCCTTCCCAGTAGCCCACCAGGAAGTCTTCGAGCGAGCTGAAGCCCAGCTCGCGCCACAGCTGCTGCATGTAGAAGGGCTGCGACAGGCCCCAGCCCGCGTACACGCGGCCCACCGCGCGCAGCCCGCGCGTCGGCGGCGTGGTGTACCAGCCGCCGTTCCATGCGGCGTCGGCCGTGAGCGCGGCCTTCACGCCTTCGAGGAACACGATGTTGTGCGGCGCCGTCTTCGCCGAGCCGCAGAAGGGCGCGATGCGCTTCACCATGTCGGGGTACAGGCAGCCCCACTGGTTGGTCTGCTGCGCGCCCATCGACCAGCCCACCACGAGTGCGACCTGCTCGATGCCGAACTGCTCCGTCACCAGCCGGTGTTGCAGCGTGACGTTGTCGTAGAGCGTGACGTCCGGAAAGCGCGACAGGTTGTACGGCTCGGGCGTGTTGCTGGGCGACGAAGAGAGGCCGTTGCCCAGCATGTTCGGCACGATGATGAAGTACTTCTCGGGGTCCAGCGCCATGCCCGGTCCGATCAGCCACTCGTTGTCGTGGTGCTGGCCCGAGTACCAGGTCGGGTAGACGATCACGTTGCCCTTGTCGGCGTCGAGCTTGCCGTAGGTCTTGTAGGCGAGCTTGGCATCGCGCAGCGTCGCGCCGCGCTGCAGGGGCACGTCGCCGAGCTCGAAGATTTCGTGGTCCATGGTCGATGTCGCTTTCGAAAGAGGTGTTCAGTTCTTGATGGAAGGCGCGGCCGCCGCCACTGGCGTGGCGCTGCCGACGTGGAGCACGAAGTAGCACACGCCTGCCGCGATGAAGGCCGCTACCGCGGTCGACAATTGCGGCGCCATCGTCTCGGTGGCGTACGCCACCAGCGAGCCCACGCCCCAGGCGATGAAGGCGCGCGGGCGCCAGTCGGCACCGATGGCGGCGCCCGGCCGCACGAAGTACAGGTCGGCTATCAGGATGGCGCCGATGGGCGGCACCAGGATGCCCAGCAGCGACAGCCACGGAATGAAGAGCGCCCACACGTTGGCTGCGGCGATCGCGATGCCCACCGCGGCGAGCACCACGGCGAACACGCGCATGCGGCCGTTGCCGATGCGCGACCAGCCGACGGCCGAGTTGTAGAGGCAGTGCGCGCACACCGAGCCCAGGTTGCACAGCAGGAACACGAAGGCCACCACGGCAAGCCATGGCGCGTTCTGCGCGAGCAGGTAGCCGAACATGTTGTCCAGGCCGAAGGGCTGCGGTTGCGGCAGCGCCAGTGCGGCCGTCATGATGCCGCCGACCAGCATCGCGACCAGGTTGGCCACGGGAAAGGCGCAGGCCGTGGCGATCAGCGAGCTCTTGCGGTCGGCGGCCCAGCGGTTGAAATCCGCCGTGACCGTGCCCGCGTCGATGAACAGCGCCACCACGATGGTCAGCCCGATGCCGAAGGACATCGGCAGCGCGGGCTGCGTGCCGGCGTACGAGAGCACCTTGTCCCACCCCGCCGCGCCGGCCGAATGCAACGCGACCCAGCCGCCCAGCACCACGAACATCGGCACCGACACCATGCCGATCCAGTGCAGGCCGCGAATGCCGACGAAGGTGATGCCCAGGTACAGCACGCCGGCCGCGATGGTCATCGTCAGGTAGTCGATCTTGAAGGCCGTGTGCATCAGGTTGCCCGTGATGCCGGTCTGCACCGCGTACCAGCCCAGCAGCAACGTCGACAGCAGGCCCGAGGCGAACACGTAGCCCTTCTTGCCGAAGCTGGCGCTGGCCAGCAGCGCGAAGTTGTGGCCGCGCGCCGTGCCCAGCACGCCGAGCGACCCGACGTACGCGAACATCAACAGGTTGCCAACGATCATCGCGAGCAGTGCGGACTGGAAGCCCATGCCTGCCACCAGGATGGAGCCCGTCATGGCGCCCGTGATGATCATCGGGAACCCGAGCCACACCATCGAGACCGAGAAGGTGCTGCGCCGCTTGGAGAGCGGAACCGGGTCGTGCTCGTACTCGTCGCCGAGCACCTCGTCGTCGACATGCGTCTGACTCATGGCATACCTCTTTTTCTTGCGTTGAAGGGAATGGCGGGGCGCCGCAGTGGCTCAGCGGTGCTTCGCGGGCTCGTTCGGAATGCCCTCGATCGGGCACTCGGGCGTGCCGACCGTGCTGCGCGTGAACGACTCCACCCGCTCGCGCGTGCCCTCGGGGTCGTTGATCCACTGCGTGTAGAAGTTGTAGGGGCAGGCGGCCACACCCTTGTCGCCATCGCCCGAGTTGATGGTCCCGGTGTAGCCGCGGTGCACGAGCTTGAACAGGTGGTTCTGCGACTGGCCGTTCTTGCGCGCATCGCGGATCAGGCCCATCGACAGCTCGGCGTAGTTGATGCCCATTTCCTCTTCGCCGCATTCGCCGAGCGTGCGGCCGTCGAAGCCGATCAGCGCCGAGTGGCCGAAGTACGAGTACACGCCGTCGAAGCCCGCCGCGTTGGCCACGGCCACGTAGGTGTTGTTCATGAAGGCCATGGCCTTCGAGACCATGATCTGCTGCTCCTTCGCGGGGTACATGTAGCCCTGGCAGCGGATGATGAGCTCGGCGCCGCGCATCGCGCAGTCGCGCCAGATCTCGGGGTAGTTGCCGTCGTCGCAGATGATGAGGCTCATCTTCATGCCCTTCGGGCCGTCGCTCACATAGGTGCAGTCGCCCGGATACCAGCCCTCGATCGGAACCCACGGCATGATCTTGCGGTACTTCTGGACGATCTCGCCCTGGTTGTTCATGAGGATCAGCGTGTTGTAGGGCGCCTTGTTCGGATGCTCCTCATGGCGCTCGCCGGTCAGCGAGAACACGCCCCACACGTTGGCGCGGCGGCAGGCGTCCGCGAAGATGGCGGTTTCTTCGCCGGGGATGGCCGACGCGGTGTCGTACATCTCCTTGGCGTCGTACATGATCCCGTGGGTCGAGTACTCCGGGAAGATCACTAGGTCCATGCCCGGCAGCCCTTTCTTCATGCCGACCAGCATCTCGCCGATCTTGCGTGCGTTGGCCAGCACCTCGGCCTTGGTATGCAGGCGAGGCATCTTGTAGTTGACGACCGCGACGCCGACGCAATCGTTGCTGCTCGAAATATCACCATGTCTCATGACGTTGCTCCTGGAGGGTGGTTGAAGGGAAAAAGAGAAGGGCTCACACGGTCAGGAACGACCTGACCTTGTCCTGGTCGAGCGTGGCCCGCGCTTCGTCATGCACGATGCGGCCCCGGTCGATGACGAGAAAGCGGTCCGCCAGCGCGAGCGCGAAGCTCAGCACCTGCTCCGAAACCACGACGGCAAAACCGCGCTCGGCGCGCAGCACGTTGAGCGTCTGCGCGATCTCCTTGATGATCGAAGGCTGGATGCCCTCGGTGGGCTCGTCGAGGATCAGCACTTTCGGCTCCGAGATCAGCGCGCGCGCGATCGCCAGCATCTGCTGCTGGCCGCCCGAGAGGTTGCCGGCCTTGCGCTGCTTCATGTCCCTGAGCACCGGGAAGAAGGTGTAGAGGTAGTCGGGCACCGTGCGGTGGCCCGACTTGGCCGCTCCGGCCAGGATGTTCTGCTCCACCGTGAGGAACGGAAACACCATGCGCCCCTGCGGCACGAAAGCCAGGCCTTGCGCCACGCGCTGGTAGCTCGGCAGCGCCGTGAGTTCGCTTCCCTCGAGCAGGATGCGGCCGCTGCGCGCGGGCAGCAGGCCGATCAGCGACTTCAACAGCGTGGTCTTGCCCATGCCGTTGCGGCCCATGATCGCCACCGCCTCGCGGGGTGCGACGCGCAACGAGACGTCGCGGATGACGTGCGATTCGCCGTAGGCGACATTGAGTTCGGAGACTTCGAGCATCAGCATTTCTCCTTCGTTCAGTGGCCGAGGTACACGTCGATCACGCGCGGGTCGGCCTGCACTTCGGCGGCTGTACCTTCGCTCAGCAACTTGCCCTGGTGCAGCACCGTGACGCGGTGTGCGATGCGCTTGACGAAGTCCATGTCGTGCTCGATGACGACCACCGACTTGCCCGCCGAGACGCGGCGCAGCAGGTCGCCCGTCTGCTCGCGCTCGCGCGGGCTCATGCCCGCCACGGGCTCATCGAGCAGCAGCAGCTCGGGCTCCTGCATCAGCAGCATGCCGATCTCTAGCCACTGCTTCTGCCCGTGGCTGAGCTGCCCGGCGCGGTGGTCGAGGCGATCGGACAGGAAGACTTCCTCGGCCATCGCATCGATGCGTTCGCGCAGGGCGCGCGTGCGACGGAAGGTCAGCGACTGCAGCAGGCCGTGCATGCGCGGCAGCGAGATTTCGAAGTTCTCGAGCACCGACAGGTCTTCGTAGACCGAGGGAGTCTGGAACTTGCGGCCCACGCCGGCGCGCACGATCTCGTACTCGTTGAGGCGACCGAGGTCCTGGCCGTTGAACAGCACGCGGCCTGCGCTGGGTTTGGTCTTGCCACACACCATGTCGAGCAGCGTGGTCTTGCCGGCGCCGTTCGGGCCGATGATCACGCGCAGCTCGTTGCGCTCGACCGAGAGGCTCAGGCCGTCCACGGCCTTGAAGCCGTCGAAGGACACGGTCAGGTCCTCGATGCGCAGGATCTGCTCGTTCGAGGGCGGCACGGCCGAGGCGGCCTGCGGCAGCCCGCCGTTGGACATCGTCATCGTTGCGTTCATGGGGGAACCTCCACCACGGCACGTCGGCGCACGAGCTTGTCGCCCAGGCCCGCGAGCCCGTTCGGCATTGCCCACACCACCAGGATGAACACCGCGCCCAGCACGTACAGCCAGCCCTCGGGAAAGGTCTCCGACAAGTACGACTTGAGAAAGCCGATCAACAGCGCACCGACCACCGCGCCCGGAATCGACAGCCGGCCGCCGACCGCCGCGTAGATCACCATCTCGACCGAGGCCACGACGCCGATCACGCTCGGCGCGATGAGTCCGACCTGCAGGCTGTAGAACGCGCCGCCGATCGCCGACAGCGCGGCGGCCACCGCGAACACGAAGGCCTTCATGTGCGCCGTGTTGTAGCCACTGAAGCGCACGCGGTCTTCCTTGTCGCGGATGGCGATCAGCAGCTTGCCGAAACGGCTGCGCACGATGGCGAGCGACACCGCCATCACCAGCGCGATGGCCGCCACCTCGACGAAGTACATCGTGCGCTTGGCTTCGTCGCCCACGATGTCCCATCCCAGCAGCGTGCGGAAGTCGGTAATGCCGTTGGCACCACCGGTGTCGCCCTGCTGGCCGACCACCACCACCGTTAGGGTGAGCGCCAGCGAGAGCGTGACGATCGCGAAGTACACGCCGCTCACGCGCCGCTTGAAGATCGCGTACGAGAACACATACGCCAGCACCGCAGGAACGACGAGGATCCCCACGACCGTCCAGCCCAGCGAATGGAACGGCTGCCACCATGCGGGCAGCTGCTCGACGCTGCTCCACACCATGAAGTCCGGCAGCTCGGGTGCGGACGCCTCGAGCTTGAGGAACATCGCCATCATGTAGCCGCCCAGGCCGAAGAACATGCCCTGGCCCAGGCTCAGCACCCCGCCGTAGCCCCAGGTGAGCACCACACCCACCGCGACGAACGCGAAGGCCAGGTACTTGCTCACGAGGTTGAGGCGGAAGGGGTCGAGCGTGAGCGGCAGCACCACGGCGAGCAGCACCAGCACGGCCAGCATGGCGCCGATGTCGCGCTGGCGTTCAGCAGAAAGTCCGTGCATGCCTCAGCTCCTCGACCGCGTGGCGAACAGGCCGTGGGGCCGGAAGTACAGCACCGCGATCACCAGCAGCAGGATCGTGGCCTTTGCCATCGAGCCGCTCATGAGGTACTCGAGCCAGGTCTGCGACTGCGCGATGGCAAAGCCCGAGAGCGCGGTGCCGATGAGGCTCTGCACGCCACCGAACACCACCACGATGAACGAGTCGACGATGTACAGCTGGCCCGTGCCCGGGTTGGTCGAGCCGATCATCGTGAACACCGCGCCCGCGATGCCCGCCAGGCCCGAGCCCAGCGCGAAGGTCATCGCGTCGACGCGGTGCGTGTCGATGCCCACCGCGCCGGCGATGGCGCGGTTCTGGGTGACGGCGCGCACCTTCAGCCCCCACGGCGTGCGGTACAGCAGCAGGTACACGCCGACCGCGACCAGTGCCGTGAGCCCGACGATGAAGATGCGATTCAGCGGCAGCTGGATGCCCGCGGTGGGCTCCCAGGCACCGGCGAGCCACGAGGCCAGCGGCACGCTCACTTCCTGCGCGCCGAAGATCGAGCGGTAAGTCTGCTGCAGCATGAGGCTCAGGCCCCATGTGGCGAGCAGGGTGTCCAGCGGCCGGTCGTAGAAGAAGCGGATGAAACCCCGCTCCAGCGCATAGCCGAACGCGAAGGTCACGGTGAACGCGAACGGAATCGCAGCGAACAGGTACAGGTCCATGAAGCCTGGCGCGAAGTGCGCAAAGAAGCGCGCGGCCAGGTAGGTCATGTAGGCGCCCAGCGCCATCAGCTCGCCGTGCGCCATGTTGATGACGCCCATCAGGCCGAACACGATGGCCAGCCCGAGCGCCATCAAGAGCAGGATGGTGAACAGGCTCACGCCGTTGAACACCTGCATCACCGCGATGTCGAAGTTCATCGCGTTCAGACCTTCGGGAAGGGGTTGGGCTCGACCAGCTGCGGCGATTCCCACACGATGTCGAACTGCCCGTCGGGCCGCGCACGGCCCACGCGCACCTTCTTCCAGACGTGGTGGTTGGTGGCGTGCACGCGCACGGTGCCTTCGGGTGCCTCGATCTCCACGCCCGCGGCGGCGGCCGTGACCTTGTCGACGTCGAAGGACCTGGCCTTCTCCACCGCCAGCTTCCACAGGTACACGCTGTTGTAGGCCACCTCCATCGGGTCGCCGATCACGCGCTCCTGACCGTACTTGGCCTTGAAGGCCTTCACGAACTTCTCGTTGGCCGGCGATTTGATGCTCTGGAAGTAGCCCATGCAGGCGTAGTAGCCCGCGGCGTTGTCCTTGCCGATGCCGTCGATCTCGTTCTCGGACACCACGGTCGAGAGCAGCACCTGCTTGGCGCCGTCCAGGCCCGCCGCGCGCAGCTGCTTGTAGAAGGCCACGTTCGACCCGCCCACCACCGTGCTGTAGATGCAGTCGGGCTTGGCGGCCTTGATCTTGTTGATGATCGACGAGAACTCGGTGTGGCCCAGCGGTGCGTATTCTTCGCCAAGCACCTTGCCGCCGGCCTTCGCGATGGCGGGCTTGGCGATCTTGTTGCAGGTGCGCGGATAGATGTAGTCGGAGCCGACGAGGAAGAAGTTCTTGCCTTTCTCGCGCGCCATCCACTCCACGGCTGCGATCACTGACTGCGTGGCTTCCTGCGAGGGATAGAACACGCGCTTGTCCTGCTCCTGGCCTTCGTAGTAGGTCGGATAGAACAGCAGGCCCTTGGCCTGGTTGAGCACCGGCAGCAGTGCCTTGCGCGAAGCCGAGGTGTAGCAGCCGATGATCGCCGCGACCTTGTCGCGCTCGAGCAGCTTGCGGGCCTTCTCGGCAAACACCGAGTTCTCGCTCGCGCCGTCTTCGACCACCGCCTCGATCTTCTTGCCGAGCACGCCGCCGGCGGCATTGATCTCCTCGATCGCCAGCTTCTCGGCATCGACCAGCGAGGCTTCGGCGATGGCGATCGTGCCCGAGAGCGAATGCAGCAGGCCGAGCTTCACGCTGGCGCCGTCCTGCGCGCGGGCCAGGCCGCCCACGCCGCCGGCGGCACCCAGCACGATCATCGAGCCCCCGGTCTTCACGACCTGGCGGCGGTTGAAAGCGTTCGTCATGTCAAATTCCTTTGCTTTGGTTTTGTGCGAGTCATCAGGAACATCCGACCTTCGGAACTGCGATTTGGGTGTCTCCTCCCGCCGCGCGGCCCCTGCAAACGAGCGCTGTGCTGCCAGTGCTTTTTCTTCGGGCAAAGCTGCGCCACCGGATGCCGCGCATCCGTTTTGAAAAGGCGTTGTTGCGACCGAAAAAACAAAAAGCCCGAACCGGTGGTGAAACCGATTCGGGCTTTATTGCCCGACACCTCGCTGGCAGCACTGGCAGCGGGCGTCGAATGACTGGTAACGATTGCTCGTTGGGGCGAATTCTTCCTCGATTCACCCTCGCGTGAACATACGCTGTTTCGCTAATTGGCGAATGTGCGAAACGTGTGTTATTCGCGCGCAGCGCCTGTGGGGCTTGCTAACCCCGCGGACGCGCGTAGCCCGATTCGATCCACGCGGCAGCGCTCGACGTGGTGAGCCGGAACGCGGGCGACACGCTCACGCTCGCCAGTTCCGTGTCGTCCGCAGCGTCGTGCGCCGCGAGCGTGGCCGAGGGGTTGTCCTCGTCGGGCACGATCGCGAGCGACACGCGCACGCGCCGGTCGTCGCGCGTGGTCACGGTCACGTGCTTGTTGAGCGTGGCATGCAGCTGCTGCTCGTGTCGGCGGATGACCTCGGCGGCGGTCTTCACGAGCGTGGAGAACGCCGGGCCGTCGAGCGGCTTGGGGTTCTTCTTGTCGCGGCCCATGGTCCATGGGCCGACGAGCGCGGGCTCGGGGTCGCCATGGCGCGTCATCTCGACGGCCCAGCCGTCGTCGTCCTCGTTCTTGATCACGCGGGCGGTCCAGAGGCCGTCGCGCCAGAGGCGGGGTTCGTGCAGGGGCGGGGTGTCGTCGGTGTCGGTGGGTTCGGTCATTCGGGGCATGCGTGATCTTGCGCGGGCATTGTCGCCTGACGCCATGAGCGCCGGGGCGCGCCGCGCCGGCCTCAGAACACCGACAGCCCGGTGCGCGCAACGAACAGTTCGAGCGCCTTCATGCCGAGCAGCGAGTTGCCCGACGCGTCGAGCGCGGGCGACCAGACGCAGAGCGTGAGCCGGTCGGGCACCACGGCCACGATGCCGCCGCCGACGCCGCTCTTGCAGGGCAGGCCGATCGAGAAGGCGACGTCGCCGGCGGCATCGTAGGTGCCGCAGGTCAGCATCAGCGCGTTGATGCGCCGTGTCTGCCGCTCGCCCGTGACATCGGCGCGGCCGTCGATCGGATGCGCGCCGTCGCGGCACAGGAAGGCCGCGGCGCGCGCGAGCTGGCGACAGCTCATGCGCAGCGCGCACTGGTGGAAATAGGTGTCGAGCACCGCACCCACGTCGTTGTCGATCTTGCCGAAGCTCTTCATGAAGTTGGCGAGCGCGACATTGCGGAACCCGGTGGCGGCCTCCGACTGCGCCACTTCGCTATCGAAGGCAATCGGCTCGTCGCAGAGGCTCGCCATCAGCGCGAGGATGTCGGCCTTGGCGCTGCCGCCCGCCTGCAGCGCCTGGCTCACGAGCCGGTCGGCCACCGCGATCGCGCCCGCATTGATGAACGGGTTGCGCGGCTTGCCGTGCTCGTTCTCGAGCTGCACCAGCGAGTTGAAAGGGTTGCCCGAGGGCTCGCGTCCGATGCGCTCCCACAGCGCATCGCCCACGCGCTGCATGGCGAGCGTGAGCGTGAAGAGCTTCGAGATGCTCTGGATCGAGAACGGCGTCTCGAAGTCGCCGGCGCCGGCTTCCTCGCCCTCGCAGGTGCGCAGCGCGATGCCGAGCTGGCGCGGATCGACCGAGGCGAGCGCAGGGATGTAGCTTGCGACCGTGCCGCCCTGGCCGAGCTGCGGCCGCAGGGTGTCGACGATCTCGTCGAGGACGTGCTGGAAATGGCTCACCGGTGCACCTTCGGCACTGCGGGCCGCCGATTCACGAGCACGATGCCGACCGCCACGCCCACGAGCGCCACGATCAGCTGTGCCGTGAGCGGCTCCTTCAGCAGCGCGACGCCGAACACCAGCGCGAACAGCGGCGTGAGGAAGGTGAACGACGACATGTGCGTGGCCGGGTAGTGCCGCAGCAGCCACATCCACGCGAGATAGCTCGCGAATGCGCCGACCACGGTCTGCAGCGCGATCGAGGTCCAGGCCCAGGCGGAGTACGAGAAACCCCACGACTCGCCGAGCACGAGCGACAGCAGCGGGCACACCGCGGCGGTGACTGCCACTTGATAGAACAGCGTCTTCTCGGCGCTCGCCGTGGCGAGGCGCGTGGTGCGCAGCGTGAGCGTCGTCAGGCCCCAGAGCATGCCGGCCCCGAGCGCCATGGCGTCGCCGACGAGCTGCGTCGAACTCATGTGGCCGAAGCCTTCGCTGAAGGCCAGCACCACGCCCGCGAACGCGATCAAAAGGCCCAGCCACTGGAAGCCGCGCAGCCGCTCCGACGGCACCCAGCGCGGCAGCAGCAGCGACACCCAGAACGGCGCGGTGTAGAGAAACACCGTGAGCCGCGACGCGCTGGTGTTCTGCAGCCCCAGGTAGATGCCCGCGAACTCGCCCGCGAACAGCAGCCCCGCGAGCAGGCCGGCTCCGAGCGTGCCGTCGCGCTCGAACAGCGGCACGCGCCGCCACACGCACCACAGCCACAGCAGCAGCACCGCACCTGCCATGCGGATCGAGGCCTGCCAGAGCGGCGGCACTTCGGTGACGGTGGTCTTGATGAGGATCTGCTGCAGCCCCCAGAAGGCACAGCAGGCGACGAGCAGACCGATGGCCAAAGAGTCGAGGTGGGTCTTGCGCTGGATCATGGGTCTTGTTTTTCTTGTGCGCCGCAGAAGGCGCCGGTCAGAGCGGATGTTCGGTGTAGAAGCGCCCGCCGTGAAAGAGCAGCGGCGATGCCGTGTCGTCGTGCGTGCAGCGCTCCACCTCGCCCACGAAGATCACATGATCGCCTTCGTCGTAGCGGCTGCGGTTGAAGCATTCGAAGCTCGCCGCCGCGCCCGCGAGCACCGGCGCGCCGCCGAGTCCTTCGGTGAAGGCCACGTCGACCCAGCGGTCGATGTTCTTGGTGGCGAAGCGCTCGGCCAGCGCTTTCTGGTCGGCCGCCAGGATGTTGACCGCATAGTGCGAGCCCGCGCTGAGCGCCGGCATCGAGGCCGCGGCACGCGAGAGGCTCCAAAGCACCAGCGGCGGCGCGAGCGAGACCGAGTTGAACGAATTGGCAGTAAGGCCGACCAGCGTGCCCTCGGCCGATCGCGCGGTGACGATGGTCACGCCGGTGGCGAACATGCCGAGCGCCGCGCGGAATTCAGCGGGCGAGAAGGTCGGGGGCTGGGCCCGGCGGGAGGTGGTCACGGAAGAAGCGGCGCGTTGGAAGGCAGGGAAGGGCTATTCTGGCTCAGCTGCCGGCAGTGCCGCTGGCGGGGCCGTCATTCCCTCGGTCACGTACGGGGTGTAGATCGACAGCCTGCGGAGCAGATCGAACATGGCCCTCCCTCGTGTTCACGCGCTCCTCAGCTCCTCTACCGCCTTGTGCAGAAACGCGGCGATCTCTTCCTTTTCTGGCAACTGCACCTGGTATCGCGACACAAACAACTGATTGCTCATGCCCGCCAATGCGTATTCCACGAGTTCAACGTTCTTTCGTGTGCACAGAAGAATGCCGATCGGTGGCTGGTCGCCATCGCTCATTTCATGCTGCTTGTAGTACCCCACGTAACTGTTGAGCTGTCCCAGATGCTCATGGCGGAACGCGTCGTTCTTGAGTTCGATAAGCACATGACATTTGAGGACGCGGTGATAGAAGACCAGGTCCACGAAGAAGTGCTCGCCTCCGATCAGGAGGCGCTTTTGCCGCGCCTCGAAGCAGAAGCCGTGGCCCAGTTCCAGAAGGAACCCCTGAAGCTTTTCGAGCAGCGCGTCCTCGAGTTGGCCTTCGGTCACCACTTCCTGGGGTTTGAGGCCCAGAAACTCGAACACGTAGGGATCGCGAATGACCTGCTGCGGCGCGTTCTGCTCCGCACCCTCATGGGTGCGTTTCGAAAGTGCGGCTTTGTCGATGGACAGTCCGCTGCGTTGCCAATACTGGCTCGCGATCTGGCGCTTGAGTTCGCGCACGGACCAGTTCCCGCGCAGTGCTTCGGCTTCGTAGAAGGCTCGCTGCGGTGCGTCGTCGAGCTCGACCAACTGCTCGAAGTGACTGTAGGAAAGCCGAGTGACGAGCAGTTCGGGGTCGGTTGAGGAAACGGTGGTGGGCGATGGTGCGGACGCCGTCCGCACTTTTCCTTCCGGGGCCGTGGGCGGATGCAGGGCCGCAGATTGTGCGGACACCGCCCGCACAATCTGCGGATAGGCCCTGTAGAAGGCCAGGTAGCCATACAGCTGGCGTTTGCCGCTGTTGCTGACGCCTTGAGCGCGCAAGGCTTCCGACAGTTCGACCAGCAGCTTGTCCCCATAGCGGGCGCGATCGGCGCCTTGCAATTCGTAGTGGTGGATGTGGGAGCCGATCAGCCAGTTGCGCCAAGTGAGGCTGATGTTGACGGCGCGGGTCGCCCGGACAGCGCACTCTTCGTGCACCTGGCGAATGCTGGTCACCAGCGCGGCAAATCCTGTGTCCGGCGGCTTTGTTGCAGGGCTGCGCTCAGAGGGCATGCGCAGGAGCTTACCTCGACCAGCGCCCTGCAAGCGGCATCGTCGCGAACGGATGAGAAGTCAGGCTTGCGCGCTCGGTTTCAGCCGAAGAACCAGTAGCAGACCGCGACGGCCGCGGCCACGCCGGCCGCTTCGGCCAGGAGGGCGCAGGCCACCGCATGCCTGGCGCGCTGGATGCCCACGGCGCCGAAGTACACCGCGAGCACGTAGAAGGTGGTCTCGGTGCTGCCCTGGATGGTGGCGGCCACGAGCGCGGGAAAGCTATCGACACCCTGGCTCTGCATGGTCTCGATCAGCATCGCGCGCGCCGCGCTGCCCGAGAAGGGCTTGACCAGGGCGGTCGGCATCGCATCGACGAAGCGCGTGTCCCAGCCGCCCATCTCCACCAGCCAGCGCAGCCCCGCCAGCGCGGCGTCGAGCGCGCCCGATGCGCGCAGCACCCCCACGGCGCACAGCATGGCGACGAGGTAGGGCAGCAGGTTCTTCGCGATGTCGAAGCCTTCCTTCGCGCCTTCGACGAAGCACTCGTAGACCTTGATGCGGCGCACCGCGCCGGCCACGAGAAAAGCGACGATCACGCCGAACAGCGCCAGGTTGCCCGTCAGCGACGACAGCGCGGCGATCGCTGCCGCCGAGAGGCTGCCGAGCAGCGCCATGAAGCCGCCGAGCAGCAGCGCGGCCGGTACCAGGTAGGCCAGCACCACCGGGTCCCAGAGCCGCAGCCGCTGCACGGCCGCCACCGCGAGCAGGCCGGCGAGCGTCGATGCGCTGGTGGCGAGCAGGATCGGCAGGAACACCAGCGTCGGATCGGCGGCGCCCTGCTGCGCGCGGTACATGAAGATCGTCACCGGCAGCAGCGTGAGCGACGAGGCGTTGAGCACGAGGAACAGGATCTGCGCGTTGGTGGCGGTGACCGGGTCGGGATTGAGCCGCTGCAGTTCGCGCATGGCCTTCAGGCCGATCGGCGTGGCCGCGTTGTCGAGCCCGAGCGCGTTGGCCGCGAAGTTCATCGTGATGAGCCCCAGCGCCGGATGGCCCGCGGGCACGTCCGGCATGAGCCGCCGGAACAGCGGCCCGAGCAGCCGCGCAAGCCAGCCGACCAGCCCCGCCGCTTCCGCGATGCGCAGGAAGCCGAGCCACAGCGTGAGCGTGCCGAACAGCAGCACCATCACCTCGACCGCGAGCCGCGCCATCGCGAACAGGCTTTCGACGATGGCCGCGAAGACGCCCGGATCGCCGCCGACGAGCCAGCGGCCGAGGGCGGCGAGCGCCGCCACGAGGAAGAAACCCAGCCACAAGCCGTTGAGCACGCGCGATTCTTTCGTCAGGAAATATCGATCAGCAGATGCGGCCGGAAGCCTTCCTGTTCGCCCTTGCCCTTGTAGCCGAGCGGATTGGCCACCACGCGGCAGCCGTTCTTCACATAGTCGAACGGACAGTGCAGGTGGCCGTGCAGCCACAGCTGCGCGTGGGCGAGCAGCGGGTCGAGCGCATTGCAGAAGCCGGCTGTGCCCGGCCTGAGGCCGTAGCGCGGATCGGCGCTCGCGAGGCTTGGCGCGAAATGCGTGATGGCCACGGTGGTGCCGTCGAACGGTTCGGCCAGCGCCTGTTCGAGCCAGGCCTGGCATGCGAGCGCCTGCTCGCGCAGCGCGGCCGACATGAACGGCTGCCCGTGGCGGACCGTGGCCGCCTTCTCGAGGTAGAAGTCGGCCGCGCGCATCGCCTTGCCGCGTTTCTTGAGCGCGTCGGCCAGGCCGTCGACCGCCGGGTCGACGAGCGCGTCGAAGTCGGCCCACAGCGTGGTGCCGACGAAGCGGATGCCCTCGATCACCGCGGTCTCGCGCTCGAGCCAGCGGATGTCGAGCGCGTCGCAGAGCGCACGAAGCCGGGCATGGGTTTCGTCGAAATCGGTGTTGTCGTATTCGTGGTTGCCCGGCACGTAGACCACCGGCACGGGCCAGCCGTGGCGCGGCGAGAAGCGGCCCAGGCCGAAGTCGGTGTCGACGAGGCGCGAGCCCTGCTGATAGGAGCCGATGTCGCCCGCCAGCACCAGCATGTCGGCCCCGGGTGCGGGCTCGGCAGCGAAGTTCGGATGGGATTCCAGGTGCAGGTCGGAGAGCAGTTGCAGCTTCATCGTCGGGCCAGTCTAGAGGAATCAGCCCATGCACAAAGCGCATGAGGGAGGGGGTTTAAATACTAGGGATAACCCTTATCCTTGAAGCACCAACTACTTCGCGCAGCCAAAAGCAGCGCACTCGCCATGTCCAACCTTCTTGCCCAAGTGGCCCAATTCTTTCGTTCCGCCCCGGCCGATGCCCTGCCGCGCAGCCATGCCGCCACGCTGATGGAAAGCGCAGACGTGCGCGCCGGCATGAATGCGCACCAGGCGCAGGAACTGCGCATCGCCGCCAGCGCCTGGCTCAGCGTCGTTCGCTGAGCGCCTGCGTTCAGCCCTGGCCGCCCGCCTGCCGGCCCAGCGCCGGATCGGCGAACGCTGATGCGGCCGAGCGCATCAATGCGGTGCGCAGCCATTCGTGCGCGTGCCCGTGCTGGGCGCGCCGATGCCAGATCGCGTCGACATGCACCATCGGCTGGTCGAACGGCAGCTCGCGCAGCACCAGCTGGTCCTCGATGCCGGTCACGGTCACGAAGTGGCGTGGCAGCACCGTCAGCAGATCCGAGTTGGCCACCACCCGGCCGGCCGTGAAGAACTGGTTCACCGTTACCACGATGTGCCGCTCGCGCCCCAGCGCGCCGAGCGTCTGGTCGATGAAGCCGTAGGGCCGGCCCGAAAAGCTCACCAGCAGGTGCCGTGCGGCGCAGTAGCCGTCGAGCGTGAGCGGCGTGTCGGCCAGCGGGTGCCCGCGCCGCATCACGCAGACGTACTGGCCCAGGTAGAGCCGCTGGGTCTCGAACGCCACCCCTGCGCCCGACTGGCCCCGGGCGGCGAGGCTGGCGATCACGGCCGGGAAGTAGCCCACCGCCATGTCGACTTCTTCCTGCTCGAGCATGCGGCGCGGATCGCGTGTGGTCAGCGGCAGCACGCGCAGCGAGATGGCGGGCGCTTCCCTCTCGACGATCTGCACCAGGCCTGGAATGAGCTCGGCCGCGGTCGCGTCGGCCATGGCCAGAACGAAGGTGCTGTCGGCCGAGGCCGCGTCGAATTCGCCCGGCGCCAGCGTGTGCTGCAGCTGCCGCAGCGCGTCGCGCACCGTGGGCCAGAGCGCCAGCGCGCGCGGCGTGGGCTCGACGCCGGCGCCCGCGCGCGTCACGAGTTCGTCGCCCAGGGCGTCGCGCAACCGGCGCAGGGCATTGCTCACGGCCGGCTGGGTGATCGACAGATTGCGCGCGGCGCGCGTCAGGTTGCGCTCCGCCATCACTTCGTCGAAGACGCGCAGCAGGTTGAGGTCGAGGGTACGGAAATTGACGTCCATCAGTGTTGTGAATGATAAACATCAGAAAGATAAAGTAGCCAAACACTAGGGCAAACCCTAATATCACCCCATCGACACCGTAATTCATCCCTAGGAGGGATTCATCATGACCAGCTTCGTCCACGTTGACCAACCCACTTCCCATCCCGGCGTCGATCGCGCCGAGGTTCTGTTTGCCCGCCTGAAGGCTGCCCGCGCGGGCGCCAACGGTTCGCGTCCCCTGATCGTCCTCCTGATCGTCGCAGCGCTTGCCGCCGCGGCGGTGGTGGCCGACAACCTCGTCACCCATTGGGACGAAGGCGCGCTGCTCGCCGGCTGGGCCGTGCTCTGCGGCGCCGTGTTCGCCGGCATCGCGCTGTTCGCCGGTTCGCTGCGCGACACGGTGGCAGGCACCTGGAACGCTGCGGCCCACCGCCGCGCCGCGGCCCGTGCCGATGCCCGTTTCCTCGAAACCGCCAAGAACGACCCGCGCATCATGCAGGAGCTGCAGGCCGCCACGTGGCGTCACGAGTCGGAAGGCAAGGTTCCGGCCGCTGCCGCCGCCAAGGTCGATGCGCTGGCCCGCATGGCCGAAAGCGCCCGCGAAGCCCGCATGCCGACGATCTACGACGCCATGCGCCGCATGAACAGCTCGCGCTACTACTGATCGACCGGCCGCGAGGCCCCAATGAAAAAGCCGCCCGGCGACAGTCTGTGTAAATAGTCTGCCGCCCGCTTAGATCGAGATGCCCCGCGAGAGCGGGGCATTTTTCATTAGGCGAGCGATTCCCCCAAGGGCCTCAGCCCCCCAGCGCCTGGAGCATCCAGGGCGCTCCCTTCATGTTGAACACCCGCTTGAGGTTGTAGGCCATCACAGCCAGACTGAACTCCGCACGCGCTCCGCTCGTGTGTCTCATCAGCAACCGGGCATTGCCCAGGATCAGGTACTTGATGCTGGCGAAGGGGTGCTCCACGGTCTTGCGCCTGAGCGCCATCATCCATGGCTGCGCGGCCATCCGGCTCGCGTTGGCTTGCAGCGCCTCTTCGTACAGGTGGCGTGTCACGAAGCGTTGCCTGGC
>NZ_JBDGJC010000005.1:125000-413279 GCF_057657075.1 Variovorax sp. Soil_C_26 | reverse complement strand
GCAACTCGCTAGTCAGCCCTTCAAGACGGCGGCATGACTTAAACCAACCGGCCTCCATGAAAGCCGGGGCGATTCACCAGTGTGATCGAGCGCGGTGGGCGATCGTCGAGTAGTAGTGAACCACTCAGATCAAGAGGGCTCAAAGTCTGTGAAGCCAAGAAACGCCGAAAAGCGGTATTCAGCAGCGACTGAAATCCCCGAAAAATGACGTAACTCATTGATCTATAGATAGAACTACGATCCAGAACTGAGTGAAGTTAGTTCCAAACTCGAGACGATCGACAACAGCAGCTTTTGACTATCGCGGCGATAGAGACTGGAGGGGAACCCTTCCCTTAGCACTCCCTCTAACCGAGTGCTAATATGCCCAATACAAAGGAGTTTCCCCTGATGACCACGCTGTCTGGAGCCTCTGCCAACCAGCTCGCCGTCGCCAACCCATGGTCGATGGTGCCTCCGCTGGGCAACCTGGATGCCTACATTTCGACCGCCAACCGGCTGCCGATGCTCACGCTCGAAGAAGAGCAGGGCTTCGCACGCCGGCTGCGCGACCACAACGACCTCGAAGCGGCCGGTGCGCTAATCCTCTCGCACCTGCGCCTCGTCGTGTCCATCTCGCGCCAATACCTGGGTTACGGCCTGCCGCACGGCGACCTGATCCAGGAGGGCAACGTCGGCCTGATGAAGGCCGTGAAGCGCTTCGACCCCGACCAGGGCGTGCGGCTCGTGAGCTATGCCATGCACTGGATCAAGGCCGAGATTCACGAGTACATCCTGAAGAACTGGCGCATGGTCAAGGTCGCAACGACCAAGGCCCAGCGCAAACTGTTCTTCAACCTGCGCTCGATGAAACAGAGTTTCAAGGCCGATTCGGCTGCGGCCGACAACGGCACGCACCGCGAGACGCTGAGCCCCGACGAGGTCTCGCAGATGGCGAGCCGGCTCAACGTCAAGCCCGAAGAAGTGCTCGAGATGGAAACCCGCCTGTCGGGCGGCGATGTGCTGCTCGACCCGGGTCCGTCGGACGACGGCGACGAAGCCTTCGGCCCGATCGCCTATCTGGCCGACGCCTCGCAGGAGCCCACCGCGCTGCTCGAATCGCAGCAGCGCGATCGGCTCTCGACCGACGGTATCGCCACTGCGCTCGAAGCGCTGGACGACCGCAGCCGCCGCATCGTGGAAGAGCGTTGGCTCAAGGTCAACGACGACGGTTCGGGCGGCATGACGCTGCACGACCTGGCGGCCGTGTACGGCGTGAGCGCCGAGCGCATCCGCCAGATCGAAGTGGCGGCCATGAAGAAGATGAAGAAGGCGCTGGCCGACTACGCGTAAGCGTCGGCCTTCCTTCGCCTCGAAGCCCGGCTGCGTGCCGGGCTTTTTCTTTGTTCACGCCGCCTTGGCGAGCGAACGCAAGGCGCGGCGAACGATGTAGCGCGTGGCCGGCGTGTCGGATTCCTGCAGCCAGCGCGCGCCAAGCCGGTCGACCCATTCGGGCTGGGTCTTGCTCGCATCGTTGAGCCAGTTGGCGACCGAGTTCTGCACGTAGCGGCTGCTGTCGGCACGCAGTGCCTCGATCAGCGGCAGCGCACGCCAGGGTTCGGCCTTGAGCGCCTCGATCTGCGCGCACCACACGCCACGCGGCCGCGTGAGTTCACTTGCGAAGCGCCGGATGTTCGGATCGGCATCGGCCGTCCAGGGTTGCAGCAGTGCCAGCGATTCATCGAGCGCGCCGATGACGGCCTCGCGCACGGCCATCCAGGCGATCTCGCGCACGCCGAAATGCGAATCGGAGGCAAACCGCCGCGCGGCATGCAGCTGGGCCGCGAGCGGCAAATCCGACAGGGTGATCCATTGCGCCGCCCAGCACCGGGCGGCGTCGCTCGCATGCGTGGCAAGCCGATGGGCGACCGCATCGCGCTCGGCGTGCATCGCCGCAAGGTCGTAGAGCGCACGGGCGATGTGGCCGTGCCGCTGCATCGGCTTGAATGCCGCGAGCATGGCGAGCGTGTCGAGCAACCGCTCGCTTTCCGCATCGAGGCCGATGTGGCCCGCCACGCTACGCGCCAGCCTGGGCAATTCCAGCGCCAGGAATTCATTGAGGTTGACGGTTTCGAGCAGGCCGTCGTTGAGCGCGTGCAACACCTCGGGCGGAATGAGCGCGATGCGGAATGCGCCCTTGCGCGACTTCAGGTGCTCGACCGAGGCCGGCGAGACGTCCATTGGCGGCGAGATCGGCGCACTCAGCCGGCGAGCAGCGCCTTGACGTCGGACACCATGGGCTCGACGCCCGTGCCGTAGCGGGCGTAAAGCCGCAGCCGGCCTTCGGTGTCGTAGACGAAGCTGGCCGCCGAATGGTCCATCGAATAGCTGGTGGGCGTCTTGCCCTCGACCTTCTTGAAGTAGACCTTGAAGTCCTTCGCGGTCGCGGCGAGTTCCTCGGGCGTGGGGATGAGCGCCACGAAGCTCGGGTCGAAGGCGCCCATGTAGGCCTTGAGCACCTCGGGCGTGTCGCGCGCGGGATCGACCGTGACGAACACCACCTGCAGCTTGTCGCCGTCGCTGCCGAGCTGCTGCTTGACCTGCGCCATCTCCGTCATGGTGGTCGGGCAGACGTCGGGGCACTGCACATAGCCGAAGAACAGCACCACGACCTTGCCCTTGAAGTCGGCCAGGGTGCGGACCTTGCCTTCGGTGTCCTTGAGCGAGAAATCGCGCGCGTAGTCGGCGCCCGTGAGGTCGATCGCCTTGAAGCTCGGCGCGGCGGCTTCCTTGCTGCAGGCCGAGAGCCCCAGGCCCAGGGTGGCGGCCATGCCGGCCCATGCGGCACTGCCGGCCATCCATCGGAGAAGGTTTCGCTTGTTCATTGGCAGGTGCGCGCGGTCAGCGCAGGTAGTGGTCGACGAGCAATGCCGCGAACAGCACGCTCAGGTGGATCAGCGAGAAGCGGAAGGTCTTGCGCGCCAGGGCGTCGGAATAGTTGCGCCACAGCGCGAAGGCGTAGCCGGTGAAGCCGAAGCTCACGATGACCGCCACGGCGAGGTAGAGCCAGCCGCTCATGCCGTAGATGAAAGGCATCAGGCAGGCCGCGAACAGGATGAAGGTGTACAGCAGCACCTGCAGGCGCGTGAATTCGTTGCCGTGCGTCACCGGCAGCATCGGCAGGCCGGCCTTGCGGTAGTCCTCGACGCGGTAGAGCGCCAGCGCCCAGAAATGCGGCGGCGTCCACAGGAAGATGATGAGGAACAGGATCAGCGCCTCGGGGCCGACGTCGCCGGTCATGGCGGCCCAGCCCAGCACCGGCGGCATCGCGCCCGAGGCGCCGCCGATCACGATGTTCTGCGGCGTCAGCGGCTTCAGGATCACGGTGTAGATCACCGCGTAGCCGACGAAGGTGGCGAAGGTCAGCCACATGGTGAGCGGATTGACCTGGAACCACAGCAGCACCGAGCCGGCCGCGCACAGCAGCCCGGAGAAGACGAGCGCCTGCAGGTCGCTCAGCTGCCCGCGCGCCGTGGGGCGCCAGGCGGTTCGCTTCATCTTGGCGTCGATGCCCTTCTCGACCAGGCAATTGAACGCCGCGGCGGCGCCCGCGACGAGCCAGATGCCGATGCAGGCGAGCGCCGCACGCTTCACCTCGGCCCAGCTCGGCAGGCCGGGCACTGCCAGCACCATGCCGATGAGCGCGCAAAAAACGATCAGCTGCACGACGCGCGGCTTGGTCAATGCATAGAACTGGCGCAGCACGTTGGCGGTGCTGGTCTGCTGCACGGAAATCGGCGTGCTCACGCTGCTGCCTCCCTGGGGTTGTTGTTGTTTTCGTTGTGCGAAGCGAGCGCCACGGATGCGGCCGCCGATGCGCGCCGGCTCTCGCAGAGCGCCCATGTCAGCACCACGGCCAGCGCGGCAGCACCGCCCGTGTGCAGCACGGCGGCGGCGAGCGGCCAGCCGAGCAGCACGTTGCCAAGACCGGTGGCCAGTTGCAGCAGCGCGAGTGCCGCGAGCCAGCGCGCCTGCGGCCGCAGCGCAGCAATGGCGTGCAGCCGCCAGGCCAGTACGCCGAGCGCGGCGAAGACTGCATAGGCCATCAGCCGGTGCGCGTAGTGGATGGCGGTGAGCGCCGAGAAATCGAGCGGTGCGCCATCGCCGGTCACGCCGAGGTGGCGCCAGATCTCGAAGCCCTGGGCGAAGTTCATCGGCGGCCACCAGCTGCCCTGGCAGGTCGGGAACTGCGTGCAGGCGAGCACGGCGTAGTTGGTGCTGACCCATCCGCCGAGCGCGATCTGCAGCAGGAGCAACGCGGACGTGACGAAAAGGCCGATGCGAAGTGCGGGCGACACCACGGTGGGCAGGCGGTCCGCGGCGGCCTGCCGGTAGCGCACGGCCTGGATGCACAGCAGCACCAGCAGCACCACGGCGCCCAGCAGGTGCAGCGTAACGATCGCGGGGAAGAGCCGCCAGGTCACGGTCAGCGCGCCGAAGGCGCCCTGCAGGCAGACCCAGACCAGCGTCGCCGCCGGCCACCAGGCGCTCAGCGTCGCATGCTCGCCCGCTGCCGGCGCCCGGGGTTCGCGCCGCTGGCGCCGCCGCACCACCCAGGTGGCGCCCGCGAGCGCGAGGATGAGCACGCCGACGCCGGTGGCGAGATAGCGGTGAGTCATCTCGATCCAGGCCTTGCCGTGCGTCACCGGGCCGCTCGGCTGGGCCGACTGGGCCATGGCGATCTCATGGCGCGCGCCGACCGGGCTCGCGTTGCCGTAGCAGCCGGGCCAGTCGGGGCAGCCCAGCCCCGAGTCGGTGAGCCGGGTGAAGGCACCGAAGAGCGTCAGGTCGAAGGTAAGAAACAGCGTGAGCACCGTGAGCGCATGCAGCCGGCGCGCCGGTCCGGCGCCTGCGTTGCGCCGCCAGACCCACATCAGCGGCCCGAGCGCAATCAGCACGCCGGCCGCCATCAGCCAGACGATGGGCGTGAGGTCGTAGAGCGAGCTGGCGGTGTCCATGCGGTGTCAGCGTCCTGCCTCGTCCCACGAGGAAGAAGCGCGCAGCAGGCGATCGAGGTCGCGTTTGGCCCGGCTCGCGCCCTTGGCATCCATGCCAGCCGGAAAACGCATCATCCAGTTGCCCATCGGGTCGACCACGTACAGGTGTTCGGCGAGCGCATGGCCGGGCACGGGCGCCAGCCAGCCGGCCAGCTCGGCGGCCGGCACGCGCAGCACCGTGGCGCCGTGCAGACCGTTATCGAGGCGCTCGGGAATGGGCGCCGCGTCGCTCACGAGCCAGACGCGGTCGAGCCGGTCTTTCTCGCGGCCGAGGCTTTCGCGCAGTTGGCGCTGCAGGTAGAGATGCTGCTCGCAGAGCGCGTTGCAGGCTGCGTCGGCCACCGCGACCAGCAGCCACTGGCCCTTGAGCGTGGCCAGGTCGACGGGTGCGCCGTTGCGGTCGGTGGCGCCGAAGGTCGGCAGCGTGCGCTGCGGATCGATCAGCTCGCCATACACGCTGCGCCCGTCGGGGCGGATCACGTAGTAGGTGAAGTAGGACGCGATGACGGGCGCCGCGCACATCAGCATCACGGCGATCATCTTCCAGCGCCCGACGACCGTGCGGCGGCCTTCGGCGGCGTCGAGCGCCTGGTTGGGCGAGGGCATCGAATGCACCGTCAGGCCCAATGGTTCGTCAGAAGCGGTCTGCTGCATCGCGTGTGCGGCGCCTGGAGCGGCGGAAGGGGGCAATGATTTGGAACCAGACATAGAGGATGACGACGAGGGCGGAGAGCCCGAACCACTGGAATGCATAGCCGTAGTGCTTCTCCAGACCCAGAGCGGGTGCCGGCCAGTCGCGCTGCAACCCCTCGGAGGCGGGGCCGATCTGCTGCAGCGACACGTCGGTGCGCAGCGGCAGCTTGGTTTCGGCGCGATACGCTTCCAGGTCGAGATTCTGCCGGATGGGCGAAGACCCCGCGGCATCCGGTGCCGAGGCGGCGGTGGCCGGCTTGCTGGCGAATTCGAAAAGGTGGCCGGGCGGGGGCTCGATCAGGCCGGTGACTTCGACGATGCCGGGCGGCGTCTCGACCGCGCCGAGCTGCGTGCGGTCATTGAAGTTGCGCTGCACCCAGCCGCGCTGCACCATCACGGTCTGTTCGCTGCCTTCCAGCGCGAACGGGGTCAGCACGTAGAAGCCAGGCACCCCGTGCATCTGACGGTTGTCGAGGTACACCGTATGCGGCGTCAGCCACAGGCCGCGCAGCCGCACCGGTCGGTGCAGCTCGTTGACGGGCGACGCCAGTTCAAGGAAGCCGGCCTGTTCGAGCGGCGGCTTCTGCTTCTGGGCGTCGATCTCGGCCTGCAGCGTCTCTTTCTGCGCGGCGCGCGAGAGCTGCCAGCGGCCCAGCGAGACCGCGGTGCAGACGGTCAGCACCGCGGCGAACGTCACCACCAGGAAGCGGCCCTGGCGGGGCCGCGTACCGGCGCGAAGGGGTTCGGGCGTCACTGGAGCGGATGAGGCATGCGGCCGATAATCGGGTTCATGAAATATTTCATCGCCCTTGCTTTCGTGGGCATCTTCGCGAGTCTGGCCTTCGCGCTCTTCTACATGCTGAAAGACGGGCGCAACGGGCGCGCCAAGACCGGCGGCATGGCGCGCGCGCTCACCTTTCGGATAGGCCTCTCGGTGATTTTGTTCCTCTGCATGCTGCTGGCCTGGAAATTCGGCTACATCCAGCCCACCGGGCTCCCGGTCGGCAAGTAGATGGTGCTCGTTCCACGAGAACCATGAAAAAGGCGCCTTACGGCGCCTTTTTTGTTGTTGCATGCCGCGAGGTTCGGTCAAAGCCAGTAGACCAACACGTAGAGGCCAAGCCAGACCACGTCCACGAAGTGCCAGTACCAGGCCGCCCCCTCGAAACCGAAGTGCCGATCGGGCGTGAAGTGGCCCTTCTGCAGGCGCAGCGTGATGAACAGCAGCATCAGCATGCCGATGAACACGTGCAGGCCGTGGAAGCCGGTCAGCATGAAGAAGGTCGAGCCGTAGGCGCCGGAACTGAGCTTGAGGTTCAGGTCGGTGTACAGGTGGTAGTACTCGTAGCCCTGCACGCCCAGGAAGACCACGCCGAGCAGCACGGTGAGCCACATGAAGCGAATCGTCTGCGCCCGGTGGCCGACGCGCAGTGCGTGGTGGGCGATGGTGAGCGTGACGCCCGAGCTCAGCAGCAGCGCGGTGTTGATCGTGGGCAGCCAGAACGGACCGACGGTCTGGAACGGCTCGACGATGTCGGCCGGCGAACCGGTCACGCCTGCGGCGACGCTGGGCCAGACGGCCTTGAAGTCGGGCCAGAGCAGTGCGTTGTCGAGGCTGCCGAGCGTCGGCAGCGCGTGCGTGCGGGCCCACCAGAGCGCCGTGAAGAACGCGCCGAAGAACATCACCTCCGAGAAGATGAACCAGCTCATGCTCCAGCGGTACGACAGATCGATCTTGTGGCCGTACTGGCCGCTTTCGCTCTCGCCGACGGCGGCCCGGAACCAGGTGAACAGCGTGCCGAGCCAGATCACCATGCCGAGCAGGAGCGACCATGCGCCCCACTGGTGCCCGTTGATCCATTGCCCTGCGCCGAGGATGACGAAGAACAGGCCGATCGCGGACAGCACCGGATAGGCCGATGGCCCGGGCACGAAGTAGTAAGGCGTGGTGCCGTGGGTGGATGAACTCATATCAGCTCCTGGCTTTCTTTCTTCTCTCGACTCGATGGGGACTGGATACAGCGGCTCATGCTCAGGGCGCCACCGCGAAGCGCACCAGCAGCACAAGGCCGACGATGAAAAGGATGACCATGACAAATGCCACGGCGATGATGTGCAGCGGATTCAGCTTGGCCAGATCGTCCTGGTAGGCGCTTTTCTTGCGCACACCGAAGAACGACCAGCACACGGCCTTGACCGTGCCCCACAGCGTGCCCTTGCGCGACGGTGTTTCCGGAGCGGTCACGAGCGGGGCTCATTCGCAGGGCTCGAAACGGTGGCCACGGGCGCCGCGGGCGTGCGTCCGCCGACCTCGAAGAAGGTGTACGACAGCGTGATGGTCTTCACGTCCTTCGAGATCTTGGGGTCGATGACGAAGGCGACGGGCCATTGCTTCTTCTCGCCCGGATCGAGCGTGTACTGGGTGAAGCAGAAACACTCGAGCTTGTTGAAGTGCGGCGCGGCCTGCTGCGGCGCATAGCTCGGGATCGCCTGCGCGGCCATGCGTCGGTTCTGCACGTTCTGGAACTCGTACATCACGGTGTTGAGCTGGCCGGGGTGCACCTGCATCGTCCGCTCGGCGGGCTTGAACTCCCAGAGGCCGCCGCGCACGTTGGAGTCGAACTCGACCGTGATGGTGCGGCTGGTGTCGACCTGCGAGTTGTCGGGCACACGCACGTTCTTGCCGCCGCTCGCGCCGCCCGGCACCTCGAGTTCGTTGAGCGCGAGGATGTTGATGCCGGTCATTTCGCAGATCGCACGGTAGAGCGGCACCAGTCCGTAGCCGAACGCGAACATGCCGCAGGCCACCACGGCCAGCTTGCCGACCATGCGGACGTTGGCGCGCCGGATGCGTTGACCGAGGCTCATGCTGTGGTGGCTCCGTGGGTCGTGCTCAGCGGGCGCCGAACCAGATCATGCGGACCATGAAGCCGACGAAGAAAATCAGCGCGATGGAGGCCAGCGTAAGCCCCATGCGTCGGTTGTTTCTTTTCTGCTCTGGCGTGGTCATGGTCGTCGTCGTGCGGGCCGCGGGCCTGGGAAGGTTCAGCCGATCACCTTGGTGGCGGTCGGATCGAGCTTGGGCGGATTCTCGAAGGTGTGGAAGGGCGCCGGCGACGGCACTTCCCACTCGAGGCCTTCAGCGGCTTCCCAGGGCTTCTGGGGAGCCGGCTCGCCCTTGCCGAGCATGTTCGGCAGCACGATGAACAGGAAGAAGTACACCTGTGCGAGGCCGAACCCGAAGGCACCGACCGAAGCCACCGCGTTGAAGTCGGCGAACTGCATCGGGTAGTCGGCATAGCGGCGCGGCATGCCCGCCAGGCCCAGGAAGTGCATCGGGAAGAAGGTGATGTTGAACGAGATCAGCGACCACCAGAAGTGGATCTTGCCGCGCGTCTCGCTGTACATCACGCCGGTCCACTTGGGCGCCCAGTAGTAGTAGCCCGCGAACATGGCGTACAGCGAGCCGGCCACCAGCACGTAGTGGAAGTGGGCCACCACGTAGTAGGTGTCCTGCAGCTGGATGTCGATCGGCGCCACGGCGAGGATCAGGCCCGTGAAGCCGCCCATCGTGAACACGAAGATGAAGCCCACGGCGAACAGCATCGGGGTCTCGAAGGTCATCGAGCCCTGCCACATGGTGGCGATCCAGTTGAAGATCTTCACCGCCGTCGGCACCGCGATCAGCATGGTCGCGTACATGAAGAACAGCTGGCCCGTGACCGGCATGCCGGTGGTGAACATGTGGTGCGCCCAGACGATGAACGACAGGATCGCGATCGACGAGGTGGCGTACACCATCGAGGCGTAGCCGAAGAGCTTCTTGCGCGCGAAGGCCGGCACGATCTGGCTGATGATGCCGAAGGCCGGCAAGATCATGATGTAGACCTCGGGGTGGCCGAAGAACCAGAAGATGTGCTGGTACATCACCGGGTCGCCGCCGCCGGCGGGGTTGAAGAAGCTGGTGCCGAAGTGGCGATCGGTCAGCGTCATGGTGATGGCGCCGGCGAGCACGGGCATCACCGCGATCAGCAGGTAGGCGGTGATGAGCCAGGTCCAGCAGAACATCGGCATCTTCATCAGCGTCATGCCCGGGGCGCGCATGTTCAGGATGGTGACGATGATGTTGATCGAGCCCATGATCGACGAGGCGCCCATGATGTGCATCGCGAAGATGCCGGCGTCCATCGAGGGGCCCATCTGCAGCGTGAGCGGCGCGTAGAGCGTCCAGCCCGCGGCGGGCGCGCCGCCGGGCATGAAGAACGAACCCACGAGCATGATGGCCGCCGGGATCAGCAGCCAGAAGCTGAAGTTGTTCATGCGCGCGAACGCCATGTCCGACGCGCCGATCTGCAGCGGGATCATCCAGTTCGCGAAGCCCACGAAGGCCGGCATGATGGCGCCGAACACCATGATCAGGCCGTGCATCGTGGTGAACTGGTTGAAGAGTTCGGGGTTCACCACCTGCAGGCCGGGCTGGAACAGCTCGGCGCGGATCAGCAGCGCGAGCACGCCGCCCACCATCAGCATCGTGAAGCTGAACAGCAGGTAGAGCGTGCCGATGTCCTTGTGGTTGGTGGCGAACACCCAGCGGCGCCAGCCGGTCGGCGCTTCGTGATGCTCGTCGTGTGCGTGGCCGTCTTGAACGTGACCGTGGGGGTCGAGGACTGCACTCATTTCATTGTTCCTTGCAATTTCTTCGTCGCGGTGCGCTGTGGCTCGATCTTCGCGATCACTTGCCGCGCAGGGCCAGAACTTCGGCCGGCTGCACGATCTGGCCGGTCTTGTTCGACCAGCTGTTCTTGGTGTACGTGGCGACCGCCGCGAGGTCGGTGTCGCTCAACTGCTTCCAGGCCGGCATAGCGCCGTTGTTCTGGCCGTTGAGCAGCACCAGCAGCTGGACCTTGTGGTCGGCGTCGATCACCTTCGGGCTGGCGTCCAGCGCCTTGATCGGACCGGCGCCCTTGCCGTTGGCCTGGTGGCAGGCTGCGCAGTTGGCCGCATAGACCTTCTCGCCGCGCACCATCATTTCGGGCAGCGCCCAGACCTTGCTCGGATCGTCGAGCTTGGCCGCGGCTTCCTTGCGCTTGGTGTCGACCCAGGCCGTGTAGTCGGCCGCCGAGACCACCTTCACGTGGATCGGCATGTAGGCGTGTTCCTTGCCGCAGAGTTCCTGGCACTGGCCATAGTAGTCGCCCACAGTCTCGGCACGGAACCAGGTGTCGCGCACGAAGCCGGGGATTGCGTCCTGCTTGATGCCGAGTTGGGGCACCGCGAACGCGTGGATCACGTCGTTGGCCGTGGTGATGATGCGGACCTTCTTGTCCACCGGCACGACGAGCGGGTTGTCGACCTTGAAGAGGTAGTCGACAGGCACGTCGCCCTTGGCGCCAGCGTCGGACATCGCGCGGTGCGAGCTGTCGAGCGTGGAGATGAACGCCAGGCCCTCGCCCTCGCCATTGAGATAGTCGTAGCCCCACTTCCACTGGTAGCCCGTGGTCTTGATGGTGAGGTCGGCATTGGTGGTGTCCTTCTGGGCCACCAGCACCTTGGTGGCGGGCAGCGCCATCACGATCACGATGAGGAAGGGCACGATGGTCCAGATGACCTCGACCACCACCGACTCATGGAAGTTCGCGGCCTTGTGGCCGACCGACTTGCGGTGCTTCCAGATCGAATAGAACATGACCGCGAACACGGCAACGAAGATCACCGTGCAGATGATCATCATCACCGTGTGGAGGAAATGCTGTTCCTGCGCGATCTTGGTGACGCCGATCGGGAGGTTCAGCTGGCGCACCGAGGGGCCGCCGGGCAGATCGTTGACTGCGTGCGCCGCGCCGCTGAAAGCCGCGCCGGCCGCCAGCAACAGATTTGCCAGCCTGTACTTATTGCGCCAAATGCTCTTCATCGTGTTCACGTTTCTTCAATTTTTTCAACAAACCCAACCCAGCAGCGCCGCGCGGACCCTCAGGCGCCACGCAACGCCATGCGAATCTCGCGCGCCAATGCGGCCCGCAACTCCGGGCGCACAAAGCGCCCCACCCTGACCGTCCGCCCCTGGCCCGAGACCTCGATCAGCGAACGATCGCCCGACCAAGGCTCGATGCGGACCTGATGCGGCAGGAATTCCGTGCGCTCAAAGTCACCACCGTTCTCGAGCTCCACCACCAGCCGGCCGCCCTGCAGCGCGATCCTCTCTCCGTCGGTCGCGTGCCGTGCATACAGCATGAAGGCGAAACCCACCGCCGCCAGCTCGAGCCAGGCAAAAGGCAGGACCAACGGCGCCCCGTTCAGCCAGAAGGCCGTGCCGATACCGAGCGATACCACGCACAGCGATGCATAGAGCCAGCCCAGCTGGCTCGGCGTCACCGAGCAGTTGCGCTTCAGGAACCATTGGATGCCCTGGCCTGAAACGGTGGCAAAGCGAAACACGGAATTCGACACGGGCGAGTTCTGCAAATCGGTGCGTCGACGCTGTCCAATCCCTTGTCTCCACAGGATCCGGCAGACCTCGTTCGCGGAACCATTCCCGCGAGTTTCACGCAACGGCGGATTGTAGCGGGTCGAGAGAGGCGGCCGCTCGTGAAATGCGTGTTCGCGGCCTACGGCCCGGGGCGGCCGCGCTGGAGCATCGAACGCATTTCGCGCAGGGAAACCGCGCTCTCGGCCGACAGCGCCACGCGCGGTGCCGGCTTGAAGGCATGGCCATAGATCACTTCGAAGGTCATCGCGATGCCACCGCCGCCGGCTTCTGCCGGTGCCAGCTCGGGCAGCGCGCGCTTCAGCGCCGCGTGCCAGGCCTTGCCGCGCAGTGCCGGGAAGCGCGCGGGATGCAGGTTGCGCCCAAGCGTGCGCAGCTCGGCCAGCGCCGCCTCGGGCGTGGTCCAGGTCAGCACGATGCGTTCCATGTCCATCACCGGCTCCGCGAAGCCGGCATGCACCAGCATGTCGCCCCAGTCGTGCATGTCGGTGAATTCGTGACCCGCCGCCGGCCAGCCGAGCCGGGCATGCAGCGCGCGCAGTTCGCGCACCGTGTCGGGTCCGAGACACGAGAACATCAGGAAGCCGTCGGTGGCGACCAGGCGATGCCAGTGCGCGATGAGCGCCTCGGGGTCGGCGGCCATGTGCAGCGACATGTTGGCCCAGAGCAGGTCGACGCCGTCCTCGGGCGGCGGCTCGAAGCGCGTGCGGCCGCCAGCCTGCCAGCGGCGCGCGCTCCACCAGGGCGCGGCGAGCGCCTGGCCGGTCGCGGCGGCGAGCGCCGGTTCGGGCTCGATCACGAAGGAGGCGGCATCGCTGTAGCGCCGGGCCACCAGGTCGTGTGCCTCGAGCCCGCCGCGCAGCGGCGCCCAGTCGGCCCAGGTGCGCGGCTGCGCCTTGATCCATTGCAGCCGGTCTTCCATGCGGCGGCCCACTTCTTCGTGCAACCAGGGCGATCCGGCCTCGGGCACGGTCCGGCGCCAGCGCGAAGCCGCCGTGGGGTCGATGGTCGGCGGTCTTCTTGCGGGGTCGGTGGCCATGGGGCCGTGAGTATATTGAGCCCATGTTCAGCCGCTGGAGCCACCGGCCTTTGACCTCTCTGCTCGCACGGCTGCCCAGCCAGTGCGAGGTCTGCCGCGCCTGGCCTTCGCAGCGCGTCTGCGATGCCTGCGTGGCCCGCTTCGCGCCGCCGACCACGCGCTGCGCCACCTGCGCCTTGCCCGTGCCCGCGGGCGTGGTGCGCTGCGGCGAATGCCTGCGCGATCCACCGCCGCTCGATGCCTGCCTCGCCGCCTGCGCCTATGCGTGGCCCTGGCCGGAGTGCATTGCCCAGTTCAAGTTCCGCGGCGAAGCCGGTTGGGCCGGCCCGCTGTCCACGCTGATGCGCAGCGTGCCGTGGGTGGAGCCGGCGCTCGAGCGCTGCGGCCTGGTGCTGCCGATGCCGGTGGCGCCGGCGCGGCTACGCGAGCGCGGCTTCAACCAGGCGCTCGAGCTCGCGCGCCGGCTCGCCCCGGCCAAGACCGATGCCACGCTGCTGCTGCGCACGCGCGAGACGCCGCCCCAGCGCGGCCTCGCGCGCGCCGAGCGGCTGCGCAACCTGCGGGGCGCCTTCGCCGTCGAGCCCTTGGGCGCCGAACGCCTGCGCGGCAGCCGCGTGGTGCTGGTCGACGACGTGATGACGAGCGGCGCCTCGGTGTTCTCGGCCGCCGCGGCGCTGCGGCTGGCCGGCGCCGCGCATGTAACGGCGATCGTGTTCGCGCGCACCGACCCGCCGCATTGAGCGGCCTCGCCCGCGCCGACAATCGGCGCATGTTCCATATCGTTCTGGTCCACCCCGAAATTCCCCCTAACACGGGCAACGTGATCCGCCTTGCGGCCAACACCGGCTGCGCGCTCCACCTGGTCGAGCCGCTGGGTTTCTCGATGGACGACCGGCTGCTGCGCCGGGCCGGACTCGACTACCACGAATATGCCGAGGTCAAGCGGCACGGCAGTTGGGAGGCGCTGCTCGACAGCGAACGTCCGGCGGCCGAGCGCATGTTCGCGCTCACGACCCGCGGCACGCGCGCCGTGCACGACGTGCGCTTCGCGCCGGGCGACTGGCTGGTGTTCGGCTCGGAAACCAGTGGGTTGCCACCCACGCTGCGCGAGCGCTTCGGCGAAGCCCAGCGGCTGCGGCTGCCGATGCGCGAGGGGCAGCGCAGCCTGAACCTGTCGAACGCCGTGGCGGTGACGATCTTCGAAGCCTGGCGGCAGAACGGTTTCGGCTGAACATTTTTTCGCCGGTGGTGTATCCAACCGGCGTTCGGCTGCGTATAGAAGAGCACGTACGGGGCACAACTGCACCCGACCTCTTCAATCATTCTTTCAAGGAATTTGCCATGGCCATGAACCTCTCCACCCTCCTCGTCGCTGCATCGGCAGCCCTCGCCGCAACGACCAGCGCGCAAGCCTTCCAGGGCGAGCAGAACCCGCTGCCGCCCGCGCCGTTCCAGTCGACGCTGTCACGCGCCGAAGTGCAGGCACAGGCGCGCAACCCGCTGCAGATCAGCAATGGCAGCACCGGCGTCCATCACCTCGCCGGCTCGAAGATCGATCGCGCAACGGTGCGCGCCGGTGCGGTCGGCATCACGGCGGACGGCCACTCCGCCTATGGCGAGGCATCCGGCACGATGCTCTGACGTGCTTCAACGGTAGCGGCGCGCCACCGATTCGGCCACGCAGGCCGGCTTGGCCGCGCCTTCGAGCTCGATCGTGGTTTCCCAGGTCATCTGGTAGCCGTCATCGGCGATCGGCTCGGCCGTAAGCAGCTTCATGCGCGCGCGCAGCCGCCTGCCAACGGGCACCGGCGACATGAAGCGCACCCGGTTGAGCCCGTAGTTCACGCCCATGCGCGACTCGACCACCTCGATCGCCGTCTCGAAGAAGCGCGGCAGCAGCGACAGGGTCAGAAAGCCATGGGCGATCGGCGCACCAAACGGCCCGTTCTTGGCACGCTCGATGTCGACGTGGATCCACTGGTGGTCGCCGGTCGCCTCGGCGAACTGGTTCACCTGTTCCTGCGTCACGGTGATCCAGTCGCTCACGGCGACTTCCTGGCCCACGCAGGCGGCAAGGTCCTGCAGCGTCTGGAATGTCTTCTTGGTCATGCGCGGCACTCTAGCGGGTTGCTGCATGCAGGCGGTGTCGGCCGCGCGACAGCGTCAGCCTTCGAGCCACTGGCAGATCGGCTGCCACTGCTCGAGGTCGCGCTGCACCCGCCCGGGCGCGATGTCGAACAGCGTCAGTCCGCGCGCGGCGAGCTGCACATAGTTCTGCGTGTCGCGCACTTCGCCGAGCACCGGCACGCCGAGGCTCGCGACGAATTCGCCGAGCCGGTCGGCCGCGAGCGTGCGGGCATTCACGCGCATGCCCACGAGGCCGATCTTCGTCTTCTCGGCGCGGCGCTGCGCCATGAGCCGGTCGATGAAGTCGCGCGTCGCGTAGATGTCGAAGATGCTGGGCTGCAACGGCACGATCACGCGGTCGGCCAGCGCCAGCACCTCCTTGAAGCGCCATCCGTGCAGGCCGGCGGGGGTGTCGAGCACGGCATGCGTGGTGCCCTTCGGCGGGCGCACCACGGCGCTGTCGCCCGACGCTTCCCAGGTGGCGATCGGCCGCGCCTGCGGCGGGCGCAGCCCGAGCCAGAGCCGCGACGACTGCTGGCGGTCCACGTCGCCGAGCATCACGGCATGACCCCGGCTCGCGAAATAGCCCGCAATGTTCGTCGCGAGTGTCGATTTGCCCACGCCACCTTTCGGGTTGGCGACCAGAACCACCGGCATAGATAAGCCCTCCAGAGCTGGAACAGCCCGCATCGTAGTGCCTGCCCCTGCGCCCGGGCGGGCCGGCAACTTTGCGCTATGTTCGCGAAATGATGACAACAACAACTACAAGATCCGCCGGCGCCATCTATGTGATTGCCGCCCATCCGCACTGGCGCGAATCGCGCGTCAACCGCCGGCTGCTGGCCGCAGCGCGCTCGGTGCCCGGCGTGGAGGTGAACGATCTCTACGGCACCTACCCCGACCTCGCGATCGACGTGCAGGCCGAGCAGGCGCGTCTCGCCCGGGCCAGCCTGGTGGTGCTGATGCACCCGATCCAGTGGTATTCGGCGCCCCCGCTGCAGAAGCTCTGGTTCGACGACGTGCTCGGCTACGGCTGGGCCTACGGCCGCGGCGGCACGGCACTCCAGGGCAAGGACTGCTGGCTCGTCGCCACCACGGGCGGCCCCGAGCGCAGCTACCACCCGCAGAGCTACAACCGCTATTTCTTCGACGCCTTCCTGCCTCCCTACGAGCAGACCGCCACGCTCTGCGGCATGCGCTTCCTGCCGCCGCTGGTCTTGCATGGCGCGCGCAGCGCCTTGGAGGCGGAGGTCGAGGCCCACCTGGAAGTTTTCGTGCAACGCCTCCAGAGCTATCCCGACTGGCCCGAGATGGACGAACTCGATGCCTGCATCGCCTGCCCGGTGCCGCAGACCGACCGGCCCGCGGAGTCGACCTGAGATGGAACACGCACCCGCCTGGCTGACCAGCAGCCTGATCTACCTCAGCGCCGCGGTGCTCGTGGTGCCGCTTTCCAAGGCACTGGGCCTCGGTTCCATCATCGGCTACCTCGTCGCGGGCATCGCCATCGGCCCGTGGGGGCTCGGCCTGGTCTCGAGCGTCGAGGAGGTGCTGCATTTCGCCGAGTTCGGCGTGGTGCTGATGCTGTTCCTCGTCGGCCTCGAACTCGAACCCAGGCGCTTGTGGAACCTGCGCCGGCCGATCTTCGGCTGGGGCACCGCGCAGGTGCTCGCCTGCGCGGTGGCGCTCTTTGCCGTCGGCTTTGCGGTGGGCGCGCCATGGCGCGTGGCGCTGGTCGCGGCGCTCGGCCTTGCGCTGTCCTCCACGGCGATCGCGCTGCAGGTGTTCGGCGAGCGCAACCTGCTGAAGGCGCCGAGCGGCCAGGCCGGTTTCTCGATCCTGCTGTTTCAGGACGTGGCTGCGATCCCCATCCTCGCGCTGCTGCCGCTGCTGGCCGGCGCCACGGCCGCCGAGCCTGCGATCTCGGGACTGGACCGCACGCTCGAGGGCCTGAAGATCGTCGGCGTCATCGCCGCCATCATCCTTGGCGGCCGCCTCGCGTTGCGGCCGCTCCTGCGCTGGATCGCGCGCAGCAACACGCCCGAGATCTTCACCGCCGCGGCGCTGCTGGTGGTGGTGGCCATCGCCGCGCTGATGCTGTTCGTCGGCCTCTCGATGGCGCTCGGCGCCTTCCTGGCCGGCGTGCTGCTGGCCGAAAGCGAATACCGGCGCGAACTCGAGACCGACATCGAACCTTTCAAGGGCCTGCTGCTCGGGCTGTTCTTCATCGCGGTCGGCATGTCGATCGATTTCGGCGTGCTGATCGCAAGCCCCGGCATGATGGCGCTGCTCGTGGTCGGCTTCATGGCGATCAAGCTGGCCGTGATCTACGCGCTCGCTAAGGCCATGGGCATCGCCTACCAGGAGCGCCCCGTGTTCACGCTGCTGCTGGCCCAGGGCGGCGAGTTCGCGTTCGTGGTGTTCCAGGCGGCCGGCCCCGACGTGCTGCCGCCCCAGACCACCTCGCTGCTGATCGGGGCCGTGGCGCTCTCGATGCTGCTGTCGCCGCTCCTGCTGGTGCTGCTAGACAAGCTGGTGCTGCCGCGCTACAGCCGGCCACCGGCCACGCAGCTCGAGGAAATCTCGGAGCAGCAGGATGCCAAGGTGCTGATCTGCGGCTTCGGCCGCTATGGCCAGATCGTCGGGCGCATGCTGATGTCGCAGGGCCTTGCCGTCACGGTGCTCGACCACGATGCCGACACGGTCGAGGGCTTGCGCCAGTTCGGCTTTCGCGTGTTCTACGGCGATGCGACCCGCCTCGACCTGCTGCGCACCGCGGGCGCGGGCACCGCGAAGGCGGTGGTCGTCGCGGTCGACGACGTGGAGCAATCGCTCGAGATCGTCGACCTGTTCCGCGCGCACTTTCCGCAGGCGGGCATCGTCGCGCGGGCACGCAACGTGGGGCACCTGTTCCAGCTGCGCGACCGCGGCGTGGAACACATCGAGCGCGAACTCTTCGAATCGTCGCTGCGCAGCGCGCGCTCGGTGCTCGAGGTGCTGGGCTGGCCCGCGGCCGAGGCGCGCGAAACGAGCATGCGCTTTCGCCTGCGCAACCTGCAGCTCACCGACGAGATCTACCCGCACTACAAGGACCGCGCCAAGTTCATTGCGGCCAACAAGGAGGGTCGCCAGCAGTTCGAGGCACAGATGGCGCGCGAGCGCGAAGAACGCAAGCTGCGCTCGGGGCAGGACTGGGACCGGTTCGGGGAAGAAAAAAAAAACTCGAACGTCGAAGCCGACGGCTGAGGTGCATACCGCAAGCCGGTCCTCTTCTTACGATGACGCTCCCGAACCCGGCGTACCGGGATGCGTGTTGCACAGATAGCTGAGCACCATGTCCGCCGCGTGCGCGAGCCGCCCTTCGACACGCGCGGGCGTGCCCAGGTCCACGTCCAGCACAAACGACAGCGTGTAGCGGTTGGTGATGAAGTAGGAGCCCAGGCCCGAGATCGACACATAGAGGTCGACCCAGTCTGCGTCCAGGCGGAACACGCCCTTGTCCTTGCCCTTCTGCAGCACCTCCGCGAGCGCGATGCGCAGCGGATTGAACATCGCCTGGATCTGTTTCGACTTGCGGATGTGCGTGGCCTTGTGCAGGTTCTCGTTGGACAGAAGGTGCAGGAAGTCGGGCTGGTCGATGAAGTGCTGCACCGTCTTCATGACCAGTTGGCGCATGTCGGCCACGGGGTCTTCGCCCGTCAACGCAAGCTCGTTCTGTCGCACGCGCATGGCCCCATAGGCCTGCTCCATGACCTCGATGAACAGTGCCTCCTTGCCGTCGAAGTAGTGATAGACCAGGTTCTTGCTGATCTTGCAGCGCGCCACGATGGCATCGATGCGCGCGCCGTCGTAGCCGCGAGCCGCGAACTCCTTGGTCGCGAATTTCAGGATGCGCTCGCGGCTGGCCACGGCGTTGCGGGGGCGTTTTTTCGCGATGGCTGGGAGGGTCGGCGTCATGAGCTCGCTGGTAGGTTCGGGGCCGGACGCCCGACGCGCGGAGTTTACAGATCCCATGCCGTTCCTCCGCGCAAACCCGTAGAAGGAATTCGTTGACAAGCGTGCATTGCGCCTCCTATATTCGCCTCTAATAGTACTAGCCAGTTAGTTAGTAAATGACCGGTGGTAGCGATTATCAACCAGCCGCAAGGCACATGGATCGGAGTGTCGGATGAACTTGAAAAATGAGGCTCCCCGCGGGGTGCGGGTCGGTTGCGACATCGGCGGCACGTTCACGGACATCGTGATGGCCATGCCGGACGGCCGGCTCTACGTGAACAAGACATCGACCACGCCTAACGACCTTGGCCGCGCGATCGTGCAGGGCCTCGGGGCGTTGATCGAGCAGGCCGGCATCGCGCCGGGGGACATCACGGAGATCGTGCATGGCACTACCACAGCGTCGAACACGATCCTGCAGAAAGTCGGCGCGAAGACCGGCGTGCTGACCACCGAAGGCTTTCGCGACGTGCTGGAAATCGGCCGCATCCGCACGCCGACCATGTTCGACTTGGGCTGGTCCAAGCCCGAGCCGCTGTCGCCGCGCCGCTGGCGCCGCGGCATCCGCGAACGCATGGATGCGCGCGGCCGTGTCGTCACACCGCTGGACGAGGCGCAGTTGATAGCCGAGGCGGGCGCGCTCGTGAACGAGGGCGTCGGCTCGATGGCGATCTGCTTTCTCAACAGCTACATCAATCCCGCGCACGAGCTCGCCGCCAAGGCCTTGCTGCAGGCGCATTTCCCCGACGTGCTGCTGAGCGTGTCGTGCGAAGTGCTGCCCGAGATCAAGGAGTACGAGCGCACCAGCACCACGGTGGTCAATGCCTACATCCTGCCCGCTATGCGCACTTACCTGGCCCGGCTGCGCAAAGACCTTGAGCGCATGGGTGTGAAGGCATCGCTGCAGGTCATGGCGTCCAACGGCGGCATGATGGGCATCGCCTCGGCGACCGACAAGCCGGTGTTCGCGGTGGCCTCCGGTCCGGCCGGCGGCGTGGCGGGCGCGGTCGAGATCGGCAAGCTCGGCGGCGACGCGGACCTGATCGTCTTCGACATGGGCGGCACGACGGCCAAAGCATCGATCATTGCCGCCAGCCAGCCTTCGCTCACCAACGAATACGAGTTCCGCGACGGGATCAGCGCGCCGAGCCGCTTCGTGAAGGGCGGCGGCTACGTGCTCAAGGTGCCGGCCATCGACATTGCCGAGGTCGGCGCGGGCGGTGGCTCGATCGCCTGGATCGATTCCGGCGGCCTGCTGTGCGTGGGCCCCGAGTCGGCCGGCGCCATGCCTGGCCCAGCCTGCTACGGCAACGGCAACGACCGCCCGACCGTGACCGACGCCAACATGGTGCTGGGCTACCTCAATCCGCGCGCGCTGGCCGGCGGCAGCCTGCGCGTGTCGCCTGAGCTGTCGAAGGCCGCCATCGCGCGCCACGTGGGTGAGCCGCTCGGCCTTGAGCTGCTCGCCGCGGCGCACGGCATCCGCCAGGTCGCCAACGTCAACATGGCGCGCGCCATCCGTGCCGTGACGGTCGAACGCGGGCGCGATCCGCGCGACATGTCGATGATCGCGTTCGGCGGCGGCGGCCCGCTGCATGCGGTGTCGGTCGCGCGCCTTCTGGGCATCCGCCGGGTGATCGCCCCGATCATGGCGGGCGTGTTCTGCTCGGCCGGCATGCTGTCTGCGGATGCGGAGCACAACTTCGTCAAGGCCATCCTCCAGCCGCTGGCCGACTGCACGCCGGCCGAACTCGGCAGCATGGCAGCCGCGCTTGGCGACAAGGGCTATTCGGTGCTGGCCTCGGAGGGCTACCCGCCCGAAGACGCCACCATTGTTCTTGCCGCGGACCTGCGCTATGTGGGCCAGAGCTCCGAGCTGACCGTGCCGCTTGCGTCGGCACGCGTCGGCAAGGACGCCATCGCACAGCTCACGCACGATTTCCAGGCCATGTACCACCAGACCTTCGGCTACAGCAGCGATGAGCCGCTCGAGCTGGTCAACCTGCGCGTGTCGGCCCGCGGGCGCAGCAAGCACCGGCTCGACTTCGCGACCTGCCAGGTCGACGGCACCGCGTTGCAGGGCGAGGCGGGCACGCGCCTCGTGAGCTTTGCGGCCGGTGAGGCGCCGATCGAGACACGCGTGGTACCGCGCTCGCAACTCGCGCTCGAGCCGCAGCAGGGCCCGGTCGTGATCGAGTCTTACGACACCACCATCGTCGTGCCGCCGCACTGCAGCGCGCGCGCCGATGCCGTTGGCAACATCATCATCGACCTGCAGGAGCAGGAAAGCGCCGCGCAGGCCCGTCCCAAGCAAGCGGGCACCGCAGTGCCACGCACGGAGGTTATCTAATGAGCAACGCCATCGACCCGATCACCTTCGCCGTGATCAAGAACGCGATGGATTCCATCGTCGACGAAGTCGCCTACACGGTCCTGCGTACCGCGCGCTCGGAGATCGTCAAGGACGTGATGGACTATTCGGCCGCAATCTGCGACCGCGAGGGCCAGATGATCGCGCAGGCCAAGACCATCGCACTGCACCTGGGCGCCATTCCAGAGGCGATGGCCGCCGTGAAGGCGCGCTACGACGGCAAGCTCGTGCCCGGAGATGCGGTCATCGTGAACGACCCCTACCAGGGCGGCATGCACCTGCCGGACATCTTCATGTTCGTGCCCTTCTTCTTCCAGGGGCAAATCGAGGGCTTCTGCGTCGTCATCTGCCATCACACCGACGTGGGCGGACGCGTGCCGGGCTCCAACGCCAGCGACTCGACCGAGGTCTACCAGGAGGGCCTGCGTATCCCGATCCTGAAGCTCTACGAGGCCGGTACGGTCAACGACACGGTGGAGCGCATCATCGCGCAGAACGTGCGCCTGCCCGACCGCGTGCTGGGCGACCTTCGTGCGCAGTACGCCGCGTGCCAGGTGGGCGTGCGCGAACTCACAGGACTGTTCGAACGCTACGGCCGCGAGCCGTCGCGCATGTACTTCGCCGAGCTGCTCGACTATGCCGAGCGCCTCACGCGCGCCGAGATCCGCACCTGGCCCAAGGGCACCTTTACCTTCGAGGATTTCATCGACGACGACGGCCTGTCGCCCGAACCGATCCCGATCCGCGTGGCGCTTACCGTGCACGAGGACCACGTCAGCGTGGACTACACCGGCTCGGCGCCGCAGGTGCGCGCGGCCATCAACTCCACGCGCTCCTACACCCACTCCTGCACCTACCTGAGCGTGCGCTGCGCGCTCAAGGGCGACGTGCCCAACAACGCCGGCGTGTTCCGCTGCGTGAGCATCCACGTACCCGAAGGCAGCGTGCTGAACCCGGTTGAGCCAGCGGCCGTGGCGGCGCGCGCGCTCACCGGCTACCGCGTGTTCGACACCATGCTCGGCGCGCTCGCGCAGGTGGTGCCCGACCGCATTCCGGCCGCCGGCGAAGGCGGCAACACGGTGGTCTGCCTCTCGGGCCAGGACGATGCGGGCAAGCCTTACATCATCGTGGACATGATCTGCGGCGCGTGGGGCGCCCGTCCGCATGCGGACGGCGTGGAGGCCATCACCAACGCATCGCAGAACCTGTCGAACACGCCGGTCGAGACGCTGGAGGCGCAACACCCCGTGCGCGTCGAAGCCTACGAAATGGAGCCCGACTCCTGCGGCGCCGGCCGCTACCGGGGAGGGCTCGGCATCCGCCGCAGCTACCGCGTTCTGGCCGACGACGTGCTGCTGCAACTGCGCGCCGACCGCATGAAGTTCCAGCCTTACGGCCTGGACGGCGGCGGCCCCGCCAAAGCTGCGGTCAACACGCTGACGCGCGGAGCCGACGATGAGATCGACGAAGCGCTGCCGAGCAAGGTCGGCATGCGAATTGCTCGCGGCAATCGCGTGACGCACATCCAGCCGGGCGGCGGCGGCTTCGGCGATCCGATACTGCGGCCGCTGGCCGAACTCGAGCGCGACGTCTGGAACCACAAGCTCAGCGCGGCCTTCGTTCGCGAGCACTATGCGGCTGTGCTCGACCCCGACACCGGAAAGCCCGACCTCGCCGCCACCCGGACCCTGCGCGACGTACGACCGACCTGACGCCCTCTCACCCACGACCAACCTGCAACCGGAGAAAAGCAATGAAACGACGGATCCTCAACCAGGGCTTGGCGGCGATGCTCGCAGCGCCCGCACTGTCGCTGGGCAGTTCGCTGGCTCGTGCGCAAGGCGCCGAAAAGCTGCGCGTGCGGCTCGACTTTTCACCGTGGGGCATGCACGCGGCCATGCACCTTGCGTTGCAGAAGGGGCTGTTCAAGGCACAGGGCCTGGACGTAGAGGTGCAGGACGGAACGGGCACGATCTCCACGTTGCAACTGCTCGCCGCCGGCCAGGTCGACATCGGCCAGGTGGCACTGGGCACCATGGCCGTCGCCAAGGAAAACGGGCTCGACCTCATGTCGATCGCCGGCTTCGCGCGCACCGGCGACCTGGCCGTTCTGGTCGACCAGACCCAGGGCGTGAAGACGCCGAAGGACCTGACCGGCAAGAAGCTCGTGTGTTTCACGACCAGTCCCTGGGCGCCGTTCATCGAACCCTTTCTCAAGGCTAACGGCATGAGCAAGAGCAGCATCAACCTCGTGATGGTCGCGCCCAGCGCCATGATCTCGACCTACGCTTCGGCCAACAGTGACGGCTTTCTCTCGCAGGCGCCGTTCGGCCAGCCCATGGTGCTCAAGTCTCGCAAAGCCTCGGCCCTGCTGCTGGGCGACAGCGGCATCAGCTTCCCGAGCTATGGCCTGGCCGTGACACCCAAGGCGCTGGAGAGCAGGCGCGAGGCGATCGCCAGATTCGTGCAGGTGCAGGTTCGCGCATGGCAGTACATCTACGACGGCCATGTCGACGAGGCGCTGGCGGCCATCGTCGCGCAACGGCCCAACGCGCGGCTGGATCCCGAGGTGCTGCGTGGCCAGATCGTGGCCTATCGCCCCTTCTTCGAAAGCCCCAGCAGCAAGAACCAGCCCTTCGGCCTGCAGAGCGATGCAGACTGGGCCGCCGCCATCCGGTCGATGGAACAGACCGGGCAGATCAAGCCCGGCCACAAGCCTTCGGACTACTACACCAATGCGCTACTGGCCGTCTGACCTTCCCCCCGCGAGGAGCACGCCCGTGTCCAGCTTTCTCGAGATCGAACGGCTGAACAAGATCTACCGGTCGGAGCGCAAGCCCATCCACGCCCTGCAGGACATCGACCTGCGCATCGAGGAAGGCGAATTCGTCTGCATCGTCGGACCGAGCGGCTGCGGCAAGAGCACGCTGATGCGCTGCATGGCCGGCCTCGAACCGATCTCCAGCGGCAAACTGGCGCTGCACGGGCGCGACATCGTGGCGCCGCCGGACGACATGGGCGTGGTATTCCAGCGCGACCTGCTGCTCGAATGGCGCAACATCCTCGACAACGTGCTGGTGGCGGCCGAGTTCCACGACCGCGACAGGCGCTCCCTCGAGCCGCGCGCACGCGAACTGCTTGCCCTGTTCGGCCTGTCGGCCTACCTCGACCGCTTTCCGCGCGAGCTCTCGGGTGGCATGCGGCAGCGCGTGTCGATCTGCCGCGCGATGCTGCTCGACCCCCAACTGCTGCTGATGGACGAGCCCTTCGGCGCGCTCGATCCGTTCACGCGCGACGAGCTCAATGCGGAGCTGCAGCGCACTTGGCTGGAGACACGCAAGACCGTGGTCTTCATCACGCACTCGATCACCGAGGCCGTGTTCCTCGGCAGCCGCGTGGTGATGATGGCGCGCGGGCCGGGGCGCATCGCTGACATCGTGCCGATCGAACTCGAGCGCCCGCGCGGCCTGGATGTTCGCGAGAGCGCCGCGTTCGCAGCCTACGTCGCGCGCATCCGCGACACCTTCCGTGAACTCGGCGTCTACAAGGGATAAGCCATGAAAAGCATCTGGGCGCGCACGCAGCGCAACTGGCAGGCCGTCGTCACCATCGCGGTGCTCCTGGTGATCTGGGAAGCGGCCGTGCGGCTGATCGGCATCCGCGACTTCCTGCTGCCCGCGCCGACGAAGATCGTGGGGCAGTTCTTCGCGCAGCCGGGCTATCTGTTGCTCGAGACGCTCGACACCATGCGCACCACGCTCTACGGCTTTGCGCTGGCGCTAGCGCTGGGCGTGGCCGCAGCCATCGGCATCGTGTATTCGAAGTTTCTCGACCGCACGCTCTACTCGCTGTTGGTAGCGCTCAACGCGGTGCCCAAGGTTGCGCTGGCGCCGCTGTTCGTGATCTGGATGGGCACGGGCACGATGCCCAAGGTGGCGATCGCGATGCTGATCGCGATTTTCCCGATCCTCATCGACACCGTGCTTGGCCTGCGCTCGACCGATCCGGACATGCTGGACATGGCGCGCGTCAACCATGCGTCGCGGGCCAAGATGCTCTGGAAGATCCGCTTCCCGAATGCCTTGCCGAGCATCTTCGCGGGCATGAAGGTGGGCGTGTCCTTCGCGCTGGTGGGGACCATCGTGGGCGAGTTCGTGGCCGGCGAGTCGGGCCTGGGGCACGTGATCCTCGTGGCACAGGGCAGCTTCGACACCTCGACGGTGTTCGTGGCCCTGGCGCTGCTGTGCGTGCTGGGGGTGGTGCTGTTCAAGGCCATCGAGATTGCCGAAGCGCACTGGCTCGTGTGGCACGCGTCGCAGCGCGAAAAGCCCGCGCTGGAAAGCGTGCCGACCTGAGGCGGGCGCCAGCTCAGCCTTCGAGCCCCAGCAACCGCACCGCGTTGTCCTTCAGGATGCCCGGCATCACCTCGGGCTTGAAGCCCGCGGCCTCGAAGTCCTTCATCCAGCGATCGGGGGTGATCAGCGGGTAGTCGCTGCCGAACAGCACGCGATCCTTCAGCAGCGTGTTGGCGTACTGCACCAGCTGCTTCGGAAAGTACTTGGGGCTCCAGCCCGACAGGTCGATCCAGACGTTGGGCTTGTGCGTGGCCACGCTCAGCGCCTCGTCCTGCCACGGAAAGCTCGGGTGCGCCATCACGATCTGCATGTCGGGGAAGTCGATCGCCACGTCGTCCAGGTGCATCGGGTTGCTGTATTCGAGCCGCAGGCCGCCGCCGCAGCGCATGCCCGAGCCGATGCCGCTGTGGCCGGTGTGGAAGATGGCCGGCAGCTTGTGCTCGGCAATCACCTCGTAGAGCGGCCAGGCCATCCGGTCGTAGGGATGGAAGGCCTGCACCGTCGGGTGGAACTTGAAGCCCTTGACACCGTGCTCCGCGATCAGCCTGCGCGCCTCGCGCGCGCCCATCTTCCCCTTGTGCGGATCGATGCTCGCGAAGGCGATCATCATGTCGCTGTTCTTCTGGGCGGCCTCGGCGATCTCCTCGTTCGGGATGCGCCGGCGGCCCATGTTCGACTCGGCGTCGACCATGAACATCACCAGCCCGATCTTGCGCTCGCGGTAATAGGCCACGCTCTCCGCAATGGTCGGACGGCCGCTCGAGCCGAAGTACTTGTCGGCGGCGCGGTCGTACTCTTCGCCGTAGTTGTCGAACGGATTCCAGCAACTCACCTCGGCGTGCGTGTGGATGTCGATGGCAATCAGGTTCCGGTGGTCCATGTCGTGGTCTCCAGTACGGGTAAGTCCCTAGGAATCAGTGCGCTCCAGCGCCTTGAATTGGTTATTTATCATAACCATAATCGAACTCACGGACGAACGCAACATGACCCATCCCGACCTTCACCTCGACATCCGCGACGACGTCGCCATCATCCGCCTCGCGCGCGGCGCCAAACGCAATGCCCTTTCGGACGGGCTGATCCTCGCGCTGCGCGATGCCTTCGAGAACCTGCCCTCGAGCGTGCGCGCGGCAGTGCTCGACGGCGAAGGCCCGCACTTCTGCGCCGGTCTCGACCTCAGCGAGCTGAAGGAGCGCGACGCGGGCCAGGGCATGCAGCACTCGCGCATGTGGCACAGCGCGCTCGATCTGGTCCAGCACGGCCCGGTGCCGGTGGTTGCGGCGCTGCACGGCGCGGTGGTCGGTGGCGGCCTCGAACTGGCGAGCGCCTGCCACATCCGCGTGGCCGACCGCTCCACCTTCTATGCGCTGCCCGAAGGCTCGCGCGGCATCTTCGTGGGCGGCGGCGGCTCGGTGCGCATTCCCAAGCTGATCGGCGTGGCGCGCATGACCGACATGATGATGACCGGCCGGGTCTACAACGCCGAAGACGGCGAGCGCGCCAACTTCGCGCAGTACCTGGTCGACGAGGGCACGGCCTTCGACAAGGCGTTCGAGATCGCCAAGCGCGTGGCCACCAACGCGCCGCTGACCAACTACGCGCTGATGCATGCGCTGCCGCGCATCGCCGAGCAGTCGGCCGACCATGGCTTCTTCACCGAGGCCCTGATGGCGGGCATCGCGCAGGCCGCACCCGAGGCCAAGGCCCGCGTGCGCGACTTCCTCGAAGGCCGTGGCGCCAAGGTGAGCAAATCATGACCCCGATTCGCTACCGCCCGCTGACCTTCGGCGTGACGCGCGCCGTGCTGCGCGCCGGCCCGCCCGGCACGCAGTACCTGCAGGCCGAGACGCCGCTCGGCGCGTACCGCGGCCGCATGACCGACCGGCTCGTGCACTGGGCCGAGGCCGCGCCCGACCACACCTTCATCGCCGCGCGCGAGCGCCTGCCCGACGGCAGCACCGGCGAATGGCTGCGCGTGAGCTATGCAGAGGCGCTGTCGCGCGCACGCAGCATCGGCCAAGCGCTGCTCGAGCGCGGCCTCGGCCCCGAGCGCCCGCTCGCGATCCTCAGTGAGAACAGCATCGACCACGCGATGCTCGCGCTCGGCTGCCTCTACGTGGGCGTGCCGTACTGCCCGGTCTCGCCGCCCTATTCGCTCGTGAGCCAGGACTTCGAGAAGCTACGCCACGTGCTGGCGACGCTCACGCCGGGCCTGGTGTTCGCCGCCGATGCCGCGCGCTATGGCCGCGCCATCGAGGCCGCGGTGCCGCACGACACCGAAGTGGTGCTCGGCGAAGGCCGGCTCGAAGGCCGTGCCGCCACGCCGCTGGCCGAGCTGCTCGCCACGCGGCCCACGCCCGCGATCGACGCCGCGCTGCAGGCCACCGGGCCCGACACCATCACCAAGTTCCTCTTCACCTCGGGCTCGACCAAGATGCCCAAGGCGGTCATCAACACGCACCGCATGTGGTGCGCCAACCAGCAGCAGCTGCGCCACTCGATCCCCGCCTTGGGCGAGGAGCCGCCGGTGCTGGTCGACTGGCTGCCATGGAACCACACCTTCGGCGGCAACCACAACGTCGGCATCGTGCTCGACAACGGCGGCACGCTCTACATCGACGAGGGCAAGCCCACGCCCACCGGCATGGCCGAGACGCTGCGCAACCTGCGCGAGATCGCGCCCACCATCTACTTCAACGTGCCGACCGGCTTCGAGGCCATCGCGAATGCGATGGAGACCGATGCGGTGCTGCGCCGCAACCTGCTCTCGCGGGTGCGCATGTTCTTCTACTCGGGCGCCGCGCTGGCGCAGCCCATTTGGGACAGCCTGCACCGCACGCAGGAGGCCGAGGTCGGCGAGCGCATCGTCATGGGCACCGGCCTCGGCATGACCGAATCGGGCCCGTTCGCGCTCTACGTCACCGGTCCCGACGTGAAGTCGGGCGACATCGGCCTGCCGGCGCCGGGCATCGAGCTCAAGCTGGTCGAGGTCGACGGCAAGACCGAGGTGCGCTACCGCGGCCCCAACATCACGCCGGGCTATTGGCGCGCGCCCGAGGCCACGGCCGAGGCCTTCGACGAGGAAGGCTTCTTCTCGACCGGCGACGCGGTGACGTGGATCGACGAATCGAACATCCACCGCGGCCTACGCTTCGACGGCCGCATCGCCGAAGACTTCAAGCTCGCCACCGGCACTTTCGTGAGCGTCGGGCCGCTGCGCGCGAAGATCATCGCGGCCGGCGCGCCCTACGTGCAGGACGCGGTGCTGACCGGCATCAACCTGAAGGAAGTCGGCGCGCTGATCTTCCCGACGCAGAAGGTGCGCCAGCTCGCCGGGCTCGCAGCAGACGCGCCGATGCAGCAGGTGCTCGAAAGCGCGCCGGTGCAGGCGCACTTCCAGCAGCTGGTCAACACGCTCGCCGCAAGCGCCACCGGCAGCGCCAACCGCATCGCCAGGCTGCACCTCGTGGCCGAGCCGCCGTCGATCGACAAGGGCGAGGTGACCGACAAGGGCTCCATCAACCAGCGCGCCGTGCTCAAGCACCGCGCCGCGCTGGCCGATGCGATGCACGCGGGCACGCTGCCCTTCACCCTCATGCCCCGCTAGACATTCCAGGAGACATCCCATGAAGATCCAAGGACAGGCCGCACTCGTGACGGGCGGCGCATCGGGCCTCGGCGAGGCCACCGCGCGCGAGCTCGCGCGGCTCGGCGCCAAGGTCGCGGTGCTCGACCGCAACGCCGAACTCGCCGAGAAGGTCGCGGCCGAGATCGGCGGCATTGCCTGCGCGTGCGACATCACCGATACCGACAGCGTGACCGCGGCGCTCGACAAGGCCGAAGCCGCGCACGGCAGCGCACGCATCCTGATGAACGTGGCCGGCATCGGCAGTGCCAAGCGCATCGTCGGCAAGGACGGCAACCCCGCGCCGCTCGAAGACTTCGTGCGCGTGGTCAACATCAACCTGATCGGCAGCTACAACATGGCGCGGCTGTTCGCGGCGCGCTGCGCGAAGCTCGAGGCGCTCGACAACGCGGAAAAGGGCGTGATGCTCTTCACCGCGTCGGTCGCAGCCTTCGACGGCCAGGTCGGCCAGCAGGCCTACAGCGCATCGAAGGGCGGGCTCGTGGGCATGACGCTGCCGATGGCGCGCGATCTCGCGCAGCACGCGATCCGCGTGTGCACCGTCGCGCCGGGCCTGTTCGCCACGCCGCTGCTGATGGAGCTGCCCGAGCCGGTGCAGCAGTCGCTCGCGGCGTCGATCCCGTTCCCGCCGCGTCTCGGCAAGCCGTCGGAGTTCGCCGAGCTGGCCTGCCACATCGTCACCAACGGCCATCTGAACGGCGAGGTGATCCGCCTCGACGGCGCCCTGCGCATGGCGCCGCGCTGATCCCATTCCAAGAACATCCAGGAGACACAGCACCATGACCAACCGACGCCAATTCGTGAACCTGCTCGGCGGCGCCGCCGCGCTCGGCGCGCTGCAGCCGCTGACCGCGTTCGCGCAGATCGTGCAGCAGGCCAAGATCTACTACGGCTTCCCGGCCGGCAGCGCTGGCGACAGCGTGGCCCGCCGCGTGGCCGAGAAGCTCGGCGACACCGCGTTCTCGAAGAACAGCGCGGTGGTCGAGAACAAGCCGGGCGCGGGCGGGCGCATCGCGCTCGACACGCTCAAGGCCTCGGTGGCCGACGGCTCGGTGCTGGCGCTCGCGCAGGCCTCGGCGATCTCGACCTATCCGCACATCTACCGCAAGCTCGGCTACACCATGGCCGACTTCGCGCCGATCTCTATCGGCGCCGTCATGACGCACGGGCTCGCGGTCGGCCCGATGGTGCCGGCCAGCGTCAAGACGCTCAAGGACTACATCGCCTGGGCCAAGGCCAACCCGGACCAGGCCAGCTACGGCTCGCCGGGCGCGGGCTCGACGCCGCACTTCCTGGGCGCGCTGCTGGGCATCCACACCGGCACCGACCTGCGGCACGTGCCGTACCGCGGGTCGCTGCCCGCCGTCAACGACGTGGTCGGCGGCCAGATCGCCTCGAGCATGACGCCGGTCGGCGACTGCCTGCCCTTTGCCAAGGCCGGCAAGCTGCGCGTGCTCGCCAACTCGGGCACGCAGCGCCCGGCCTACCTGCCCGACGTGCCCACCTTCACCGAACAGGGCTTTCCCGAGATCGTGGCCGACGAATGGTTCGGCTTCTTCGCGCCAGCCAAGACGCCGGCCGCCACCATTGCTGCCGCGAGCAGCGCGATCCAGGCCGCACTCAAGGACAAGGCCGTCGCCGACGGGCTGCTCGCGGTCGGGCTGGTGGCCAGCGGCTCCTCGCCCGAGGACATGCGCAAATCGCTCCAGTCCGAATTCGACCGATGGGGTCCGCTGGTCAAGAAGATCGGCTTCACCGCCGAGTCCTGATACTTCTTCCACCATCGATGAGCTACACCCCCCGCCCTGAAGACCAGCGCTTCCTCCTGAACGCGGTGCTCGATGCACCGTCGCAGCTGCGCGCGCTCGCCCCGTTCGCCGAAGTGGATGATGCGCTCTGTCAACAGGTGCTCGGGGAGGCGGCGCGCTTCGTCGGCGAGGTGATCGCGCCGCTCAACCGCGGCGGCGACGAGATCGGCTGCCGCTTCGCCGATGGCGAGGTCACGACGCCGCCCGGCTTTCGCGAGGCCTACCGCGCCTTCGTCGACGGCGGCTGGCCCGCGCTCGCGGTCGCGCCCGAAGACGGCGGCCAGGGCCTGCCGACGGTGCTCGAGGCCATCGTCTACGAATGGATGAGCGCGGCCAACCACGGGCTCACGATGGCGCCCGGCCTGCTGCATGGTGCCTATGCCTGCCTCAAGCACCACGGCAGCGATGCGCTGAAAGCGCGCTACCTGCCGAAGCTCGCGAGCGGTGAGTGGCTGGCCACCATGTGCCTCACCGAAGCCCATGCGGGCAGCGACCTGGGCCAGGTGCGCACACGTGCCGTGCCGCAGGCCGACGGCAGTTTGCGCCTCGCCGGCGGCAAGATCTTCATCTCGGGCGGCGAACACGACCTCACGCCGAACATCGTGCACCTCGTGCTGTGCCGCCTGCCTGATGCACCCGCCGGGCCCAAGGGGCTTTCGCTCGCGCTGGTGCCAAAGCACCTGCCCGATGGCGCGCGCAATGCGGTGCACTGCGAACGCATCGAAGAAAAGATGGGCCTGCACGCGAGCCCCACCTGCGTGATGCGCTTCGACGAGGCCACGGGCTGGCTGGTCGGCGAGCCGGGCCGCGGCCTGGCCGCGATGTTCGTGATGATGAATGCGGCGCGGCTGCACGTGGCGCTGCAAGGCATCGGCCTGCTCGACGCCGCTTGGCAGAAGGCCAGCGCGTATGCCGCGGAGCGCCGCCAGATGCGCGCGCCCGGCCCCGCGCCGGCCAGCCGTGGCAGCGAGGCCGCCGACCTGATCGCCGAACATCCCGCGATCCGGCGCATCCTCGACACGCAGCGCGCCTGGGTCGAGGGCGCACGCACCCTCGCCTACCGCAGCGCGCTGATGCTCGACGTGGCCGCGCACGACGCCGACCCCAAGGCGCGCGAGCGCGCGCAGCGCTGGTGCTCGCTCGTCACGCCGGTGCTCAAGGCGGCCTGCACGCACCAGGCCTTCCATGGCGCGAGCGACTGCCTGCAGGTGTTCGGCGGCCACGGCTACGTGCGCGAATGGGGCATCGAGCAGATCGTGCGCGACGCGCGCGTGACCATGATCTACGAAGGCACCAACGAGATCCAGGCCATCGACCTGCTGGTGCGCAAGGTGCTGCCCGACGGCGGCGCCGCAATGTCGGCGCTGCTGCTCGAGCTGCGCGACACGCTCGACGCCGCGCGCGAGGTCGATGCCGACGTGCAGCGGCGCCTGGCGCAGCTGCGCTACCTGGGCACCACGATCGCGATGGCCGCACATGCCGACCCCGCGCTGCCGCACGAGGTGGCCGACGACTACCTGCGCCTCGTGATGCTCGCGCTGCTGGCCTGGGCCTGGGCGCGCATCGACGCCGCCGAGGCCACGCCAACGGAACGCGCCGCACGCACAGCGCCCGCTGCGGCCTTCCGGCGCTGGGTGCTGCCGGAGTTCGAGATGCGCCACGGCATCGTCAAGCGTGCCTGCGAGGGGATTGCGCTGTCGCATGCGGCTGCAGGGACTCTCGCGCGACCTTGAAGGATTTGCAACCATTCAGTTGCGGATTTTGGCGGACCATTGCACAATAGATAGGCAACCATTTTGTTGCTCATTGATGTCCGCCATTCTTCAGGAGACCCCATGACCGACGACTCCCGCACCGAATCCGCCGACTGCATCGAGCGCAGCATCGTCATCCAGGCGCCGCGCGCGAAAGTGTGGAGCCTGCTGTCCGACGCCGAAACCTTCGGCCGCTGGTTCGGCGCCGACCTGAAAGGACAGCGCTTCACGCCCGGAGAGGTGACCCGCGGCCCGATCACGATCGAGGGCTTCACGCACGTCATGTTCGACGTCCGCGTCGAGCGCGTCGAGCCGCAGGACCTGCTTTCCTGGCGCTGGCATCCCTATGCCGTCGATCCCGAGGTCGACTACAGCCAGGAAGAACCCACGCTCGTCACCTGGACGCTGCACGACGCGCCGGGCAACGCCACGCTGGTCAAGACGGTGGAGTCGGGTTTCGACAAGGTGCCGCCGCAGCGCCGCCTCGAGGCTTTCCGCATGAACACGGGCGGCTGGAAAGAGCAGCTCGACAACGTGCGCCGCCATGCCGAACAAGGCTGAGCCGCCCGCTATCGCCGCGCCGCCCGAGCGGCTCGCGAATGTGTTCTTCGCGCTCGGCGATACCACGCGACTGCGGCTGGTGGCGGTGCTGTGCGCGGGCGGCGCCTTCTCGATCGCGCAGCTCACGGCCAGCACCGACATCAGCCGGCAGGCCGTGACCAAGCACCTTCAGGTGCTCGGCGACGCCGGGCTCGTGACCGACCTGAAGCTCGGCCGCGAACGGCTCTGGCAGTTCGATCCGACGCAGCTCGAGGAGGCACGCCGCACGCTCGAAGTCATTGGACGGCAGTGGGAAGCGGCGCTGGCGAAGCTGAAGGCGTTCGCCGAATCGGACTAGACGCCACCTTGCCACCGAGCGCGTCGGCCAACTCGAAGTTCTCGCGCCAGTCGCCATCGGCTGGCTCGAGCAGCAGTTCGGTGCGCGGCACCTGCGCGCCGCAGTAGTCGAAGATGCCGTGGTCGATCTGGGTCCGCATGGCGCCGAAGTAGCCATGCCGCGCATAGGTGCGCCAATCCGCGCCGCCGACCGCGGCCAGGTACACCGGCAGCCCGCTGAGCTTTCGGGTCAACGGTGTGCCGGGCGCCTCGTCGTAGGCCCAGCCGTTGGAAAACACGCGGTCGATCCAGCCCTTGAGCAACGCTGGAAACGACCACCAGTACACCGGATAGACCAGCACCAGCGCATCGGCACGGTCGATGCGCGCCTGCTCCGAAAGCACGTCGGCGGCGGGCGCGCGTCGCTCCCGATGCACCGCGACGTCGTGTTCGGTGAAGCGTGGATCGAAGCCTTCGGCCGCCAGGTCGGCGATCTCGGCCGAATGCCCGGCGCGGCGCACGCCTTCGGCGACGCGTGCCGCGATGGCATGGGTGGCGGAGCTGGGCTTGGGATGGGCAACGACGATGAGCGCATGCATGAGGAGACTCCTTCGCTATATACGTTTGGTAGGTTAATGCCTGCAATGTACCATTCGTACATAACCACACCGAACACCCCGACATTGACCGAAGCTCCTCCTCGCAAGCGCCTCGCGCGCAGCGACCGCTACCGCCAGCTCATCGGCGCGGCCTGGGCGCTGGTGCGCCATGAAGGCATGGACGCCCTGACCCTTGGCCGGCTGGCCGAGCAGGCGCAGGTGGCCAAGCCCGTCGTCTACGACCATTTCGGCAGCCGCAACGGCCTGATCTCGGCGCTGTACCTCGACTTCGAGGCGCGCCAGACACTCATCATCGACGCCGCCATCGCAGCGAGCGCCCCGACGCTGCCCGCGATGGCGAACGTCATCGCCTCGACCTACGTGGACTGCGTGCTTGCGCAGGGCCGCGAACTGCCGGGCATCGTCGGTGCGTTGGCCGGTGCGCCCGAACTCGAACTCATCCGTCGCGAATGTTCCGACGCGTTCCACGCCAAGTGCCGCAGGGTGCTGGCGCCGTTCGCGCCCGGCGGGCAACTGGCGCCGCTGCGCGTGCGCGCAATGCTCGGCGCGGCGGAGGCCCTGTCGTACGCCGCGGTCTCGAACGAGATCACGCCCGCCCAGGCTACGGCCGAGCTGCATGCAACGATCGTGCTGCTGGTCACGACGCCGAAGACGCAAATGCCGTCGGCGCGGTAGGCCGACGCGTTACGCTCCGGGCCTATGCCTCGACCCTCCAAGAAAAGCACGCCCAAGGCCGAACCCGCGGCCGCCGGCAAGCACGACCGGCTCGATGCCCGCGTGCTAGAAGACTTCGTCGGCTACAACGCGCGGCGTGCCTGGCTCATCGTGAGCGACGTGTTCGCCGAACGCATGGCGCCCTACGGCCTCAAGCAGATCGATTTCTCGGTGCTGTCGCTGCTGGCGCACAACCCGGGCGCCACCTCGCGCCAGCTCTGCAACACGCTCGACATCCTGCCGCCCAACCTCGTGAGCCTGGTGTCCACGCTCGACAGCCGCGGGTTGATCGAGCGCCGCCCGCATCCGCACGACGGCCGCGCGGTGGGCCTGCACCTCACAGAAGCAGGCGAGAAGCTGATCCGGGAAGCCGAGCAGACGGTGGTGCAGCTCGAGGCCGATGCGAGCGCCCGGCTCACCGCGCGCGAGCGCGAAACGCTGATCCGGCTGCTGCAGAAGATCTATCTCTAGGCCGCGCGCCGCGCCGCGTCAGAGGCCGCGCTCCACCATGTCGATGAGCTGCTGGCCGAGCGCATGGATGCCGGCCGCATCCATGGCCTTGAGCGGGCCGTCGATGATCAGCAGCGCGAGCCCGTGCACCGCCGACCAGGCCAGGTACTCGGCATTCAGGCGGCGCGCGGGATCGAGCGCTCCCGCCTCCACGAGCTTGTCGATCGCGCCGCCCAGCAGCTGGAACGGGTCGAGCCCGCTCTCGCCCGCGCTCCCCGGTCCGACGTCGCCCTGCGCATCTTCGGACGACACCACGAACGCGGTGCGGAACAGCCCCGGCTCGGCCTGCGCGAAGCTCAGGTAGGCCGTGCCGATGGCGCGCACGCGTGCGCGCGCGAAGTCGGCGGGCGGCTGCTCGCAGGGCAGCACCGCCAGTTCCTTTTCCATCGCCACCGCCGCGGCCGAGAGCGCGGCGGCACGCACCGCCAGCAGCAGTTCGCGCCGGCTCGCGAAGTGGCGGTAGGCCGCGTTGGGCACCACGCCGGCGCGCCGCGTCACTTCGCGCAACGCCACCGCCTCGGGGCCGCCGTCGCGTGCCAGCTCGATGCCCGCGTCGAGCAGCGCCCGGCGCAGGTCGCCATGCCGGTAGGTGCTGCGGGCGGCAGGCGGCTTCGGGGCGGGCGGGACAACGCGCGGACTCATCGGAAAATCTCCATGTGGACAGTGTCCATTATGTCTGCTATTCTTTGTGGACGGTGTACACAAACTAGGTATTCCGTATTCGCGCAGTGTCTTGCGCGCCCGTTCATCCCTCCAAAGGAATCGCCATGAAAGTCCAGTCCTATCTCTCGTTCGAAGGCCGTTGCGACGAAGCGATCGCTTTCTACAAGCAGGCGCTCGGCGCCGAAGTGGTCCAGTTGATGCGCTACAGCGAGGCACCCGAGATGCCTGCGTCCGAAGCCGAACAGGGCTGCGCGGGCGGCACGCCCGCAGCCGACAAGGTGATGCATTCGGTGCTGCGCGTCGGCGAAACCGAGCTGATGCTGTCCGACGGGCAGTGCTCGGGGCAGGCGGAGTTCAAGGGCATCATGCTGGCGATCACCGCCGCCACCGACGCCGACGCACGCAAGTGGTTCGATGCGCTGGCCGCCGGGGGCCAGGTGATGCAGCCGCTGACGCCGACCTTCTTCACGTCGAACTTCGGCATGCTCGCCGACCGCTTCGGCGTGGGCTGGCTGATGGTTGTCGCTGCCGCGTAATCCGAAGGAAACACCATGTCTCCCATCCACGCCTATCTCACCTTCGACGGCCAGGCGGCCGAAGCCATGCGCTTCTATGCAAAGACGCTCGGCGGCACGCTCCAGATGATGATGACCGTCGGCGAAACGCCCGACGCCGAGCACTTCCCGCCCGAGGCTCGCGGCCGCATCATGCATGCCTCGCTGGCCTACGGCGACGGCATGCTCATGGCCTCCGACAGCATGCCGGGCCAGCCGTACGAAGGCATGAAGGGCTTCGGTGTCGCGCTCACCATCGACTCGCTGGCCGAAGCGAAGCGCGTGTTCAACACCTTCGCCGAAGGCGGCCAGGTCGGCATGCCCTTCGAGAAGACCTTCTGGGTCGAAGGCTTCGGCATGGTCACCGATCGCTTCGGCACGCCGTGGCTCATCAACGGCGGCAAGCCCCTCGTCTGATCTTGTCTTTCTTGCAGGAACACCCATGACCGACTCACCCGACAACAACAACCGCAAGCGCTGGCTGGCCCTGATGGTGCTGTGCCTCGGCGTGCTGATGATCGTGCTCGACACCACGATCGTGAACGTGGCGCTGCCGTCGATCCGCACCGACCTCGGCTTCACGGAAACCTCGCTGGTCTGGGTGGTGAATGCCTACATGCTGACCTTCGGCGGCTTCCTGCTGCTGGGCGGACGGCTCGGTGACCTTTACGGCCACCGCCGCATGTTCCTCGCCGGCCTCGTGCTGTTCACGCTCGCCTCGCTGGCCTGCGGCATCGCCAATTCGCAGGGCCTGCTGATCGCGGCGCGTGCGGTGCAGGGCCTGGGCGGCGCAGTGGTGTCGGCGGTGGCGCTCTCGCTGATCATGAACCTCTTCACCGAGCCGGCCGACCGCGCCAAGGCCATGGGCGTGTACGGCTTCGTGTGCGCGGGCGGCGGCAGCCTCGGCGTGCTGCTCGGGGGCCTGCTCACGAGCACGCTGAGCTGGCACTGGATCTTCCTGGTCAACCTGCCGATCGGCGTGGCGGTGTATGCGCTGTGCGTGGCGCTGCTGCCGAAGGCGCGCGGCCATGCCCACGGCGAGAAGCTCGACGTGGCCGGCGCGGTGGCGGTAACGCTGTCGCTGATGCTCGCGGTGTACGCCATCGTCAACGGCAACGAGGCCGGCTGGCAGTCGGCGCAAACGCTCGGCCTGCTCGGCGCGGCCGTGGTGCTGATGGTGCTTTTCATCGCCATCGAGGCACGGGTGCAGCATCCGCTGATGCCGCTCGGCCTGTTCCGGCTGCGCAGCGTGTCGGTGTCGAACGTGGTGGGCGTGCTGTGGGCGGCCGCGATGTTCGCGTGGTTCTTCATCTCGGCGCTCTACATGCAGCTGGTGCTCAACTACACGCCGATGCAGATCGGGCTGGCCTTCCTGCCGGCCAACCTGCTCATGGCGCTGTTCTCGCTCGGCGTGTCGGCCCGGCTGGTGATGCGCTTCGGCATCCGTGGGCCGCTTGCCATTGGGCTCGGCCTCGCGGCCGTCGGCCTGGCGCTGTTCGCCTGGGCGCCGGTGAACGGCAGCTTCATGCTGCATGTGCTGCCGGGCATGCTGCTGCTCGGCCTCGGCGCGGGCATGGCGCTGAACCCACTGCTGCTCGCCGCGATGAGCGAGGTGAGCCCTACCGAATCGGGGCTGGCCTCGGGCGTGGTGAATACCGCCTTCATGATGGGCGGCGCCCTGGGCCTGGCCGTGCTCGCGAGCGCGGCGGCGGCACGCACCGGCGCCATGACCGCGGCCGGCGCGCAGCTTCCGCTCGCGCTCACCGGCGGCTACAACCTGGCCTTCCTGATCGGCGCGGTGTTCGCGGCCGTGGCGGGGCTGCTCGGCGGGTTGCTGCTGCGCACTGCGTCGCCGGCTGCATCGCAGGATAGCGACAACAAATCGTTCTTTTCCCCTCAACCCTAGGAGACTTTCAATGGCTCGCTATATCGATGGTTTCGTCGTTCCCGTTCCCTCCAACAACATCGAGGCCTACCGCAAGCTCGCGCGCAAGGCCGGCAAGATCTGGATGGAATACGGCGCGCTCGAATACGTGGAATGCATTGCCGACGACGTGAAGCCCGGCAAGTACACGTCCTTCCCGCAAAGCGTGAAGCAGAAGGCCGACGAGACGGTCGCCTTCTCGTGGATCGTCTACAAGTCGCGCAAGCACCGCGACGCGGTCAATGCCAAGGTGATGGCCGACCCGCGCCTCGCCGCGATGGACCCGAAGACCCTGCCGTTCGACGGCAAGCGGATGATCTTCGGCGGCTTCAAGCCCATCGTGGAGTTCTGAGCGAGCGCTGCGCCGGGCCTGCTGTTCAGGCCAGAAAGCCGTCGTAGACGAGCTTCAGGCCCGTCAGCAGCATGCCCAGGTACACGAAGCGGTAGAACCACGTGGCGTCGATGCGCCGCGCGATGCGGATGCCGACCCAGACGCCGAGGGGCGCGAGCGGCATCAGCACGACCGAGGTGGCCAGCGTGCGCAGGTCGATCAGGCCGAGCCACGCGTAGGGAATCCACTTGCTGAGGTTCACCACGAAGAAGAAGTACGCCATCGTCGCGGTGAACACCACGGGCTTGAGCCGCAGCGGGATCACGTAGGCATTGATCGGCGGCCCGCCCGCATGCGCGATGAAGCTCGTGAAGCCCGACACCGCGGTCAACACCGCACCCACCGCGCGCGAGGGCAGCGGATCGTCGGGCTTGGGCGGAAACACCAGCCGCTGCGCCAGGAACAGCAGCGTGAACACGCCCACGATGCCCGCCACCGTGTGCGGCGGCAACACCCGGAACAGCAGCGTCCCCACCACCGTGCCGACGAGCCCGAACGGGATCAGGAACTTGAGCAGCGCACGGTCGAAGTCGTTGCGGAATGCGGCCAGGCCCAGCAGGTCCATCAGCAGCAGCAAGGGCATCAGGATGGCCGCGGCCTGCGGCACCGTGACGGCCAGCGCCATCAACGGCACCGCGAGTGAGCCGAAGCCCGCGCCGAAGCCGCTCTTGCTGACGCCGAGCAGCAGCACGGCGGGAATGGCGACCGCATAAAAATGCGGATCGGTGATGAGGGGAAAGACCATGGGGGAGGCGGCGCAGAAAAATGCCCGCGCGGCATTCGGGGCGGGCCGCCCGAGCGTAGCAGGATGGCGTGAGCGATGCCTGCGCTATCCTCCGCGCGATGAACTGGCACAAGCTGGCCTCGATGCTCGTCCTGCCCGCCTTGCTCGGCGGCTGCGTCCAGTCGATGTTCTATTACCCCGACCGGGTGCGCTACGAGACGCCCGAGGCGCTCGGCCTGCAGTACCTGGCGGTGCGTTTCCACAGCGCCGACGGCACGGCACTCGCGGGCTGGTTCATTCCCGCCAGCGGGCGCGCGGACCCGCGGCAGGCCAGGGGCACCGTCGTGCATTTCCATGGCAATGCGCAGAACATGTCGTCGCACTGGCGCTTCGTGGCCTGGCTGCCGAAGCAGGACTTCAACGTGTTCGTGTTCGACTACCGCGGCTACGGCGAGTCCGAGGGCAAGCCGGAGCCGAAGGGCGTCTTCGAAGATTCGAATGCCGCGCTCGACCATGTGCGCTCGCGCGCCGATGTCGATGCCGAGCGGCTCCTGGTGTTCGGCCAAAGCCTCGGCGGCACCAACGCGATCGCCGTGGTGGGCGCGGGCAACCGGGCCGGCGTGAAGGCCGCGGCCATCGAATCGACCTTCTTCTCGTATTCGTCGATCGCCAGCGAGAAGCTGCCGGGCGCCGGCCTGCTGGTAGGCGACACCTACGCCGCCTCACGCCACGTGGCAGCGGTGTCGCCCATTCCGCTGCTGCTGATCCACGGCACCGCGGACGCGGTGGTCCCGCATTCGCATTCGCAGCGCCTGCTGGCGGCGGCGCGCGAACCGAAGCGGCTGATCGAGGTCGCGGGTGCCGGCCACCTCGGACCCATGGCGGCCGCGCGCTTCGGCACCACGTACCAGCGCGCGCTGGTCGAGTTCTTCAACGCTTCGCTACCGCCACGGCAACCCTGACCATGCAACATTTCGACGAAGCCGTCACCCGCGCGCCGCTCGGCTTCGAGCAGCTGGTGCCCGCATTGCGCGCGGCCTTTGCAGCCGATGCCCAGGTGCCGCCGCGCCATGTGCACGCCATCGAGACCACCGGCGCCGACCAGGGCACGGTGCTCATCATGCCGGCCTGGAGCGACGCGGGCTTCCTGGGCATCAAGACGATCAACATCTTTCCGGGCAATGGTGCGCGCGGCCTGCCGGGCCTGCATGCGACTTACGTGCTGTACGACGCACGCACCGGCGTGCCGCTCGCGCTGATGGACGGCAACGAGATCACCGCACGCCGCACCGCGGCCGCCTCGGCGCTCGGGGCTTCGTTCCTCGCGCGCCAGGACGCGCGCCGCCTGCTGGTGCTCGGCACCGGTCGCATTGCGCGGCTGCTGCCGGCCGCGCATGCGAGCGTGCGCCCCCTCGGCAGCGTGCAGGTGTGGAATCACCGCCCCGAAAGCGCCAGGGCGCTGGCCGCGCAATGGCGCGCCGAAGGCTTCGACGCCAGCGCCGCCACCGACCTCGAAGCCGCCGTGCGCGAGGCCGACATCGTGAGCTGCGCCACGCTCGCGACCGCGCCGCTGGTGCGCGGCGAATGGCTCGCGCCGGGCTCGCACCTCGACCTGATCGGCAGCTTCACGCCCGCCATGCGCGAGGCCGACGCGCGCTGCTTCGAGGGTGCCCGGGTCTTTGTCGACACCCCCGAGGCACTGCAGAAGGCCGGCGAACTGCTCGACGCGATCGCCGCCGGCACGCTGCGCGCCGACGCAGTGCAGGGCACGCTGACCGCACTCTGCCGGGGCGAAAGCACCGGCCGCGCAGGCCGCGAGGAGCGCACGGTCTTCAAGGCGGTGGGGAGCGCGCTCGAGGATCTGGCTGCGGCCACGCTGGTTTGGCAGAACGCAGGGCCGTTTTTTCCTAGGCCTTAAGGACTACCCATCGTCGCCACAGCGCGCAACGAAAGCCATTGACTGACACGCGCACCGGTCATGCGGCCGATGGCACGCCTCTTGCGCGCTGGCTAAGCTGAAGCGCCCTGGTTCACAGAGGTTCAGAGAGGCCCGCCGCATGCTTACCGTTCTCCAGAAAGCCACCATCCTCGGCAAGGCCGGTTTCGACGTGCCGGCTCGTCCGGTCGACGACGCCACTGCCGCTGCGCCGGGCCTGGCCACCCCCTCGCTCGCGGTGCACGACTGGGCCCGCGCCATCGAAACGATGTACGTGAGCTACGTGGCCGCCCGCGCAGCCAAAAGCCTGCGCGACGCCGAGGAATCGCGCCAGGCCGACCTGCTGCGGCGGCTGTCGCTCGCCGGCTCGTAACGAGTCCGAAACCACCATTGGCTCGTTAATGTGTAGAAAAGTTCACACTTTCGGGCATTTGCCAGGTAACTCGCGCCCCACCCACCCCGGATAGACAAGGAGCGTCGACCGGACTGCCGGCAGGCCGACGCGTTTGCGTCCTGCCGGCGGGGGTTCGTGCATGTTGTTCAGGTTGGGGAGTCGCTTCGCGGATCGCGCCGTCGAAGCCGTCGGTGCAGTGGCGCACCTGCGCCGGGCGGGTGCAGCCGTCGCTTGGGCCATGGTCCTGCTGCCGCCGTCGATGGCCTTGGCAGCGCTCGACGAGGTCGGCAAGGCGCCGCAGAGCGTGCACCGGCTCAAGTTCTACGTCGACCCGGTGCATGCCTCGGCCATCGGCGCGGAAGAGGCAGGGCGGCGGCTCGCCCGGTACGTGGCCGACATCAACAGCGTGTTCGCGCGCGAAACGGTGCGCAGCTTCGTCTTCGACCCGGCGCAGGACCTCCGGCTGGTCGCGCCCAAGGCCGCGCCGCCCTGCACCTTCAACGACCTCGTCGACCGGGAGATCGTCGTGTGCGTATCGGCTTCGCAGCGCGGCTACAGCCATGGCGGGCTCGCGATGAGCTGGACCTACCCGCAGAAGGGCGTGATCTGGAACCTCAACTGGACCGCCATCCACGACCCGGATGCCTTGTCGCGCGATATCGTGCCCGCAGCGCCCGAGTCGGTCGAGAAGGACTACCTCGGCCGCCAGCTCAAGACGCTGCTGCACGAGCTGGAGCATGTCTTCGGCGCGGGCTCGGGCGAGTACTACAACGCGAGCCATGTGACCGACACCACGGGCGTCGCGCCGAAGGCCGATCTCGCAATCTCCAATCCGCGCGATGCGTACTGGTGGCCGCGCCAGCACTGGCGGCACGATCCGCTGCTCGGCAGCGTGTTCGAGGAGCGCTTCCGCCCGCAGGCCAACCGCACCGCCACGCTCGCGATGACCCGCTTCACCGCGGGCACCAGGGCGATGATCAACACCGACTGGCGGCAGTGGCCGCGCTGGGCCAGCTCGACCTACATGGCCGGCACGGCGCACACGCAGGTGGCGGTTACCGATCGCCGGACCGGGGCCGTGCTGCCCGGCGCGCGCGTCGCCGTCTGGCGCGATCCGGGCCGGCACAAGCCGCTGGTGCAGGTGGCCGAGGGCCGCACCGACGCCAGCGGCCGCTTCGTCTTCGACTGGGGCTGCGGGCACAGCTGCTTCGCGGTCGGCAAGACGACGCTGCTGGTCAAGGCGCAAGCCGAAGGCCGCGTGGCCGGCGCCACATGGTTCACCATCTTCGATGCCTTCGAGCAGAAGGCGGTGCAGGGCCGCGACGGCTTCACGATCGACCTGGCGCTCGGCACACCCGACAGCCACCGGCCGAGCGTTTCGGTCGCCGCGCCCGCGGCCGCGGTGGTCGGCCAGGCCACGGTGGTGACGCCCACCGTGTCGGACGACGCCGGGGTGACGGGCGTGAAGGTGATGCTGGCCGGCAGCAGCCTACCGCTGTGCACCTTCACTGCCGCGCCCTACGTCTGCCACTGGACCCCGGGCAATGCCGGACTGCAGACGATCGAGGTGCTTGCGACCGATGCAGCGGGCAACACGGCCGTCGCATCGGCGCGCGTGCAGGTGGCGGCGCAGGCCGACGAGCGCGGCCTGGCCCTGGCCTTTGCGGAGATCTTCACCGCGCCGTAGCGTTCAGACCCGTTCCAGGATCACGGCGATGCCCTGCCCCACGCCGATGCACATCGTGCACAGCGCATAGCGGCCGCCGCCCTTGTGCAGCTGGTTCACCGCAGTGGTGGCCAGGCGTGCGCCGCTGGCGCCGAGCGGATGGCCGAGCGCGATGGCGCCGCCGTTGATGTTCACGCGCGCATCGTCGTCGGCGAGGCCGAGCAGGCGCAGCACCGCGAGGCCCTGCGCGGCGAAGGCTTCGTTGAGTTCGATCACGTCGATCTGGTCGAGCGTGAGGCCGGTGAGCGCCAGCACCTTCTGCGTGGCGGGCGCGGGGCCGATGCCCATCACGCGCGGCGCGACGCCCGCCGTGGCCATGCCGACGACGCGGGCGCGCGGCGTGAGGCCATGCTTCGCGGCGCTGGCTTCGTCGGCCAGCAACAGGGCGCAGGCGCCGTCGTTCACGCCGCTGGCGTTGCCCGCGGTCACGGTGCCGTCGGGGCGCACCACGCCCTTGAGCTTGGCGAGCGACTCGAGGCTGGTCTCGCGCGGATGCTCGTCCTTGCTGACGATGAGCGGATCGCCCTTCTTCTGCGGCACGGTCACGGGCACGATCTCGGCGTCGAAGAAGCCGGACTTCTGCGACGCCACGGCGCGCAATTGCGAGGCGAGCGCCATGCGGTCTTGCGCCTCGCGCTCGATCTTGTAGTCGGTCGCCACGTTCTCTGCCGTCTCGGGCATCGAGTCGACGCCGTACTGCGCCTTCATGAGCTTGTTGACGAAGCGCCAGCCGATGGTGGTGTCGTACACCGCGTTGTTGCGGCTGAACGCGCTCTCGGCCTTGGGCATGACGAAGGGCGCGCGGCTCATGCTTTCGACGCCGCCGGCGATCATGAGGCCGGCTTCGCCCGCGCGGATGGCGCGCGCGGCGCTGCCCAGTGCATCGAGGCCCGAACCGCACAGGCGGTTGATGGTGGCGCCGGGCACTTCGATCGGCAGGCCCGCGAGCAGCGCCGCCATTCGCGCGACGTTGCGGTTGTCTTCTCCGGCCTGGTTGGCGCAGCCGTAGAGCACGTCGGTCACGGCCTGCCAGTCGACCTTGGCGTTGCGTTCCATCAGCGCCTTGAGCGGCACGGCGCCGAGGTCGTCGGTGCGCACGCTGGAGAGCGATCCGCCGTAGCGGCCGAAGGGGGTGCGAACGGCGTCGCAGATGAAGGCTTGCTGGGTCATGTGTGTGTCTCTGTGGAAGGGGTGGTCGGTTCTTGGGCCGGTGTCATGCAGCGATCGGCAGGCCCACGAGCTGTTCGAGCTGCTCGCGGCTCAGCCCTTCGACGGTGTCGATGAGCTTCAGGCCCTGGGGCGTGCATTCGAGCGTGGCGAGGTCGGAGTACACGCGCTTGACGCAGCCGATGCCGGTCAGCGGATAGGTGCATTCCTGCACCAGCTTGCTCGTGCCCTGCTTGGTCAGCAGGTCCATCATGACCCAGGTCTGCTTGGCGCCGATGGCCAGGTCCATCGCGCCGCCGACGGCGGGGATAGCGTCCTTCTCGCCCGTGTGCCAGTTCGCGAGATCGCCGGTGGCCGAGACCTGGAACGCACCGAGCACGCAGATGTCGAGATGGCCGCCGCGCATCATCGCGAAGCTGTCGGCGTGGTGGAAGAACGCGCCGCCGGGCAGCAGCGTCACCGGTTGCTTGCCGGCGTTGATGAGGTCGTAGTCCTCTTCGCCGGCCTCGGGCGCGGCGCCCATGCCGAGGATGCCGTTCTCGCTCTGCAGGATGACCTCGCGGCCCTGCGGCAGGTGGTTGGCCACGAGCGTCGGCTGGCCGATGCCGAGGTTGACGACGGCGCCGTCGAAGATGTCCTGCGCCACGCGCGCGGCGAGCTGGTCCTTGGTGCGGCGGGTGTAGTTGTTGCTGCTCATCATGCTGCCTTCTTGAAGCCGCCGGCCTGCGTGACCGTGCGTTCGATGCGCACCACCTGGTGCACGAAGATGCCGGGGGTGACGATGGTCTCGGGGTCGAGCGTGCCGAGCTCGGCAATGTCGTGCACCGTGGCCACGGTCTTCTTCGCGGCCATGGCCATCACCGGGCCGAAGTTGCGCGCGGCCTTGCGGTAGACCAGGTTGCCCCAGCGGTCGCCGCTCTCGGCCTTGATGAGCGCCACGTCGCCGTGGATCGGGTACTCGAGCACGTATTGCTTGCCGTCGATTTCGCGCGTTTCGCGCTCGCCCGCGAGCTGCGTGCCGTAGCCGGTTGGGCAGAAGAAGGCGCCGATCCCCGCGCCCGCAGCGCGGATGCGCTCGGCCAGGTTGCCCTGCGGCACCAGCTCGAGCTCGAGCTTGCCGCTGCGGTAGAGCCCGTCGAACACCTGGCTGTCGGCCTGGCGCGGGAAGCTGCAGATGATCTTGCGCACGCGGCCGGCCTTGAGCAGCGCGGCCAGTCCGGTCTCGCCGTTGCCGGCGTTGTTGTTGACCACGGTGAGGTCCTTGGCACCCTGCTCGATGAGCCCGTCGATGAGCTCGCCGGGAATGCCGGCGGTGCCGAAGCCGCCGATGAGCACCGTGGCGCCGTCGGGAATGCCCGCCAGCGCATCGGCGACCGAGCGCGCGATCTTGTTGATCATGAAGCCTGTCTCCGGAGAAGAAAGAAGAAGGAGCGAACCGGGCGGCCGACCGCGCAACGGGACGCTGTGCAATGCGTCAAAATGTTCGTATAAAGAACATTTGTTCGTATAATGAATTCTAAGGACGATCGCTCAGCATGGCAACCCACCCCCTCCAGACCGGCACCACGCCCGCGCCCGGCGACAGCTACGTGCAGTCGTTCGCGCGCGGCCTGCAAGTGATCCGCTCGTTCAGCGAAAGCGCGCCGCGCCAGACGCTGAGCGAGGTGGCCGCCGCGAGCGGCCTCACGCGTGCGGGTGCGCGGCGCATCCTGCTCACGCTGCAGACACTGGGCTACGTCGTGAGCGACGGCAAGTTCTTCACGCTCACGCCGCGCATCCTCGACCTGGGCTTTGCGTACCTTTCGTCGATGCCGATCTGGAACCGCGCCGAGCCCGTGATGGAAGCGCTGGTGCAGCAGGTGCAGGAGTCATGCTCGGCCGCCGTGCTCGACGCGACCGACATCGTCTACGTGATGCGCGTGCCGACGCAGAAGATCATGCGCATCAGCCTGGGCGTGGGCTCGCGCCTGCCGGCCTACTGCACCTCGCTAGGCCGCCTGCTGCTGGCCGACCTCGACGACGACGAGGTGCGCGCGCGCCTCGAAGCCTCGCCGCGCGAGGCGCTCACCGAGCACACCGTGACCGACGTCGACACGCTCATGGACAAGGTCGCGCAGGCGCGCCGGCAACAGTGGTGCCTCGTCGACCAGGAACTCGAGGAAGGCCTCGTCTCCGTGGCCGCGCCCATCGTCGATCGCCAAGGCCGCATGGTGGCCGGCCTCAACATCAGCGGCCAGGCCAACCGCACCAGCGCCAAGGCGATGCAGGAAACGATGCTGCCCGCACTGATCGACGCCGCCAAAAAAGTCTCGCAACTGCTTTAGAACCCGCTTCCAACCCATTGCACCCGTGGAACGGGCTTTGCCCGGCCACCGGGTGCGCCCCCCAGTGGGGGGAGGCGGCTACACGAAGTGAGCCGCATCGGGGGGCGTCTTATCCTTCTGACTGAATGCCCTTCATGATGATCACGCCGCCGAGCCGAGCCGTGTCGGCGCGCATGCGGCGGGCCAGCGCCTCGGGCGGGCCGGGCTGGGCCTGCCAGCCGGTCTTGAGCAATGCGGCCGCGACCTCGGGTGAACGGATCACCTCGGTCAGCGCGGCATTGAGGCGGGCCACGGCGGCCGGCTTCATGCCCGCGGGCGCGGCAAGCGCGGTCCATATCTCGAGATCCGCGCCGCGCACGTCGACGTCGCGCACCGTCGGCAGGTCGCCGGCCAGCGGACTGCGCTCGGGCGAGGTCACGCCGATCGCCTTGATCTTGCCCGACTTCACATGCGGCAGCGCGAGCCCCGGCGGCAGCAGCGCCAGCTGGATCTCGTTGGCGAGCAGGCCGGCAATCACCTGCGGATTGCCGGTGTAGGGCTTGTGCTGCGCGGTGATGGCCGCACGGCTCTTGATGAGCTCCATGCCCAGGTGGCCCACCGTGCCCACGCCCGGCGTGCCGTACCTGCCGCCGCTGCTCAGGTTGCGCACCCACAGCAGTTGCTCGGCGGCCGTCTTGCCCTCGGCCGCACCCGACACCGCCAGCACCAGCGGCGCGGTGCCGACCAGGCCCACGGGCGCGAAGTCCTTCTCGGGGTCGAAGCCGAGCTTGGGATTGAGCAGCTTCGCGATCGTGAGATTGCCGTTGATCAGCGCGCCGATGGTGTGGTCGTCGGTGGCCTTGGCCACCAGGTCGGCCACCAGATTGCCGCTTGCACCGGGCTTGTTCTCGACGATGACCGGCTGGCGCAGGATCTTCGACAGCGGCTCGGCGATGGCACGCGCCGCGAGGTCCGGCGAAGCGCCGGCCGGAAAGCCCACGAGGATGCGCAGCGGCCTGGTGGGCCATGCGGCGTCGCTGGCGGCGGCAGCCGGCGCGGCGGCGCGCTGGGCCAGTGAAGCGGGCGTGAAAAGCGTTGCGGCAAGGGCGGCGGCGCCACTTTCGAGCAAGCGGCGTTTGGTGATCTTCAAGGCGGCTCCAGAGAGTGAGAGGCAGGAAGTGTCGGGGGAGGTCTCGGCGAGGCCGGACTTACAGAACGTTACATGAATGTTTCCTATCGCGCAAGCCAGGCGCCTTGCCCGTTAGCGACGGCCATGCTCGGTATCCGGAAGTTACCCGCCCACATACAATTCCTGCCGCGTCCCACTCCCTTTTCTCCCCTACGAGGTCTTGCCCGCAATGCCCAAGAGCCCCCTGCTGCGCGCCCGTTTCGGCTCGTTGTCCCCCGTTGTTCGCGCCCTGCTCGTGGCGACGGCTTGCGGCATCTCGTTTTCGGCGCTCGCAGCACCGGAGCACGACGAGGTCGACCGCCTCGTGCAGGCCGGCAAGTTCGACGAGGCCCAAACCCGTGCCGACGCGTTCCTGAAGGACAAGCCCAAGGATGCGCAGATGCGCTTTCTGAAGGGCGTGATCCAGCTCAACGCAGGCAAGCGCAACGAGGCGATCGCCGTGTTCACGCAGCTCACGCAGGATTCGCCCGAACTGCCCGAGCCCTACAACAACCTGGCGGTGATCTACGCCGGCCAGAACCAATTCGACAAGGCGCGTGCCGCGCTCGAAAGCGCGATTCGCACCAATCCGAGCTACGCCACGGCGCAAGAGAACCTCGGCGACGTGTATGCACGGCTGGCCAGCCAGGCCTACAGCAAGGCGCTGCAGCTCGACCAGAACAATGCGGCGGCCGTGCAGCCCAAGCTGGCGGTGATCCGCACGCTGTTCACGCCGCCGGCGGGCAGCGCAGCGGCGGCGCCGGTCGCACCGGCACCTGCACCGGTCGCGAAGGCGCCGGCCGCGCCCGCGCCCGCAGTTGTTGCCGCTGCAGCCGTTGCACCGCCGGCGCCCGCGCCGGCCCCGACCCGCGCCACCACTGTCCCTGCCCCGGCCGCACCGCCCGTCGCGATCGCCAAGGCCCCCCCGTCGGCTGCTGCACCCGCGCCCGCGCCTGCACCAGCCGCCGCGCCCGACGCGAGCGCCGACGTCGAGAACGCTGTGCGCACCTGGGCGGCGGCCTGGGCGGCGCAGGACATGGACCGCTATCTCGCGGCCTACGGCCCCGACTTCAACCCCGGCGGCGGCCAGAGCCGCAAGGCCTGGGAAGAAGAGCGCCATGCGCGCATCGTCGGCAAGTCGAACATCAGCGTGAACCTCGAGAACCTCGTGGTCCACGTCGACGGCCAAGTGGCCACCGCCAAGTTCCGCCAGATCTACCGCGCGGACAACCTCAACATCAGGAGCCGCAAGACGCTGGAGCTGCAGCGCACGTCGGGCAGCCAATGGCAGATCCGCAAGGAAAGCGTCGGCGGCTAGTGACGGGTGTCGTCCGGCCCCAGACGCCTCCGCTGCGGCGCGGGGGGCGCCTGCTCGCCGCGCTCGCGGCGGCAACGGCGCTGCTGGTGTCCGCGCCCGCTGCCCTCGGTGCTTCGGCCAAGCAGGGTCAGGGCAAGACGAGCAACGCCAAGAGCGCGAAAGCGACCAAGTCGAAGGTGGCGACCGGCAGCCGCCGGGCGGAGCTAAAAAGCGCGGCCCGGCCGAAAAACGCCACGCGCAGCAGAAGGGCCGCCCCGGCCGGCCCGATCGAGCAGGCCAGCAGCGCCGAGGCCCGGCTCATCGGCGTTTACGAACTGTTCGGCCGCGGCCAGGCCCGCCCGGCCTTGCAGAAGGCGCGCGAACTGGTGCGCGACCATCCCAACTTCCAGTTGGCCCAGTTGGTCTATGCCGACCTGCTCGCCACCCAGGTGCCGCCCGCGCACGGTTTTTCGGATGCCGCGAGCGTCGGCAAGCTGCGCGGCAGCGCCGCCATGGCCGAACTGCGCGAAGAGTCGCGCCGGCGCCTGCAGGCACTGCGTGACCGGCCGCCGCCCGGCACCGTGCCCTCGCAGTTCCTCGCGCTTTCCACGCGCAGCCGCTATGCCATCGCCGTCGATGCCTCGCGCTCGCGCCTGTACCTGCTCGAGAACTCCGACAAGGGCTTGCAGCTCGTCGCCGACTACTACGTCTCCGTCGGCAAGTCGGGCATCGGCAAGGTCAGCGAAGGCGATGCACGCACCCCGCTCGGCGTGTACTACGTCACCAGCAAGCTCGACCCGAAGTCGCTGAAGGACTTCTACGGCGCGGGCGCGCTCCCGATCAACTATCCGAACCCGTACGACGTCCGCCGCGGCAAGACCGGCAGCGGCATCTGGCTGCACGGCACCCCGCCGCAGCAGTACGCCCGCGCGCCGCTCGCCAGCGACGGCTGCGTGGTCATGGCCAACCCCGATCTGAAACAGCTGCTGCGCAAGGTGCAGATCGGCGCCACGCCGGTGGTCACCGCACCGAGCCTGCAATGGATTTCGCGCGCGCAGGCCGAAAAGGAAGCCCAATCGTTCACCAGCGCGATGGCGGCCTGGAAAGACGCGCGCGCCATTGGCAATGAAGCGCAATTGAAGAAATTCTATTTGCCGGATTTCCAGCGCGGCGGCAGGAAATCGGCAGAACCGGCTTCGGTTTTCCAGGACGAAGTGGAATACGCCCAGGGCAAGCGTGTCCAGTTCAAGGAAATGTCGTACCTGCACTGGCGCGACGGCGACGACACCATGGTCGCCACCTTCGGCGAAGTGTTCGAAGGCGAGAAAAGCGGGCGCACCCGGCGCCAGTACTGGCTGCGGCAAGGCAGCGAGTGGAAGCTTTTCCACGAGGACATCCTCGGCTAAAGCCTCAATTTGCCCCTGCCAACCGGGGGGCTATGGGGCTGGATGTGTGACTTTTTTCTCACTTTCTCCCCCAATATCGACCGTTACATCTGGTCGCTCAACCGTGGTGTTACGTGACGCGAAACGCATGTGTTCCCGTAACGTCAACACCTTCGCACCCCTCTGTTCCACGTAACGTGGGTACCACATTCATGGTATGGGTACCTCTGTTTACAGAGGTAAGAATCCGCCTACGAACCGGTCAGGGCGCGATGGCGCAGAGGTGGTTCGGAGGGTGGCGCTGGGCTGGCAGCCATCCTGCTTAGTGAGTAGGGCTATCACAACCGCGGCCGCTTCCCGTTGGTTGGCCCTGTTGATACACAGAGTTACGCCGTATAACATCAAGCCTCCCAGCCGTTCGTTAACATTTTTCAAAGGGTAAAAATCATGCTTCGCTCTATCACTCGGTTCCTGCGCGACGAAGAAGGCGCTACTGCAATTGAATATGGAATTATTGCGGGGCTGATGGCAATTATTTTGGTGGCGGTTTTTGGCACCAGCGCCACCACTGGCCTCGGAAAAATTCTGTCGGACATTTTTGTCGGCGTTGGCAATGCAGTGAAGGCGCCGGTTTAATTCACGACAGATGCCCTATTTGTGGCTGCTCTGGCTGCTGCTGATCACGGCCTATGACTCCCGACAACGTCGCGTCCCCAACTGGCTGGTGCTGGTTGGCGCGGCGCTTGCCGTGGGGGCGCTTGCCATGAATGCACAGCCTTTCGGCATCCACTGGAAAGACGCGCTGACAGGGGCCGCCTTGGGCTTCGGTTTTCTCCTCCTTTTCTACGTGGCCGGCCTCATGGGGGCGGGCGACGTCAAATTTGCCGGTGCGCTCGGCCTTTGGGTCGGTGCGGCACCCCTGCTGCCGATCTGGATCGGCGCCAGCCTGCTGGCCGGTCTGCATGCGGTGCTCTGGCTGGTGCTGCAGCGGCTGCCGTGGTTCCCGGGCATCGCACTGATGCTGTCGGGCAGGCCGCGCGCCACCACTGGCGCCCCGGGTCCGCGCAAGTACACGCGCCCGATCCCCTTTGCGGCCTACCTCGCGGTAGCTGCCGCGGTCTGGATGGTCTGGGGCCGACAGAGTTAGCCCCGCGCTGCTCGTCACCGTGGGCTTTCACCTTCCTCCTCCTGCCGACAGGCTGCCCCACCTCCTCAACCGCCGTTCATGATCCACCTCACCAAAATCATCGCCGCCATCCTGGTACTGCTGGCCATCGCGCTTGGCGGCTATGCCTGGGTCCTGAGCCGGCAGCCCGCCAAGCCGCCGCCGTCCGCCGCAGCGCCTGCCGCGGCCTCGTCGAACACTGCGCGTGTTCCCACGTTCCCGGTGGTCGTCGCATCGAAGCCCGTGGCGGCGGGCCAGGCCATCGCGATCGACGCAGTGCGCGTGGAACAGCTGCCGATCAACCCCGCCGGCGCCTTCAAGGAAACCGCCGACGTGATCGGACGCGTGCCGGTATTCGATCTCGGCGAAGGTACCCCGCTGCTCGAAGGCCAGCTCGCCTCGGGGCTGGCAATGCGCGTCGAGGAGGGCGAGCGCGCCGTGGCAGTCAAGGCCGACGAAGTCATGGGCGTGGGCAACAAAGTCCAGCCCGGCGACTTCGTCGACGTGTTCGTGATGCTCAAGTCCGATGGCAGGGATGTCGACCGCACGCAGGCGCGCTTGCTGCTGTCGCGCAAGAGGGTGCTCGCGTTCGGCAGCGCCTCGGTCGACGGGCTACCGTCCAAGGCTGGCGAAGGCCGCGCCACACCGCCGCAACAACAGCAGCAGCAGCGTGCCGAAGCGGCGCGCACGGCCGTGCTCGCCATCCCGGTGGCCGAAATCAACCGCCTGACGCTCGGCGAATCGAGCGGTCGCCTGCTGCTGGCACTGCGCAACCCGCTCGACACCGCCCTGCCCGACCCCGCACTGCTGGCCGAGCTGCCGCCCGCACTGCAGCCTCCCGCGACCAAGCGTGGCGAGCCGGCGCGCGGGCCGCTCGAAGGCCTCGACAGCGCCCAGGCAGGCCTGACCACCGTGGACCTCGTCACCGGGGGCGGTGCCACAGGCCGCCGGCTGCTGGCGGAATCCCGGGCCGCCAACGCCGCCGCACCGCGGCCAGCCAGTGCCGGCACCGGCGGGCGCGGTGGCAACGAGGTCGAAATGATCCGCGGCGACCGCAGCGAAACCGTTCGCTATTGACCTGAACGAACGGGACCAGCCTCTCATGACAGTTTCCTTCCGACAACAAGAAAGCCTCTCCATGCCGCACCCGCAGCGCGCGACGACGCCCTTTGCCACACGCCGCGCCCTGAACCGGCTCGCGCTGCCTTCGGTGCTGCTGCTGTTCGCCCTGGGTCTGCCGGCTTCCGCCGCCTGGGCCGCGGAGCCGGCGGCGCCCGCCGTGCCGGGACAGCCGCCCGTCCCGTTCGTCGTGGCCGCCGGTTCGCAGCGCGAGCTGATGGTTGACCGAGGTGTGGACCGTATCGCACTCGCCGACGAGGCGGTGGCTGGCGTCACGGTCACGCGCAAGACGCCGGGCTCGCCCGCCGCGCGCCTGATCGTCACGGGCAAGCAACCCGGGCGCACCACGCTGATGGTGTGGGAAAAAGGCCAGACCGCGGCCACCACCTACACGCTCGACGTCCAGCGCCGTGCTGCGACGCTCGGGGGCAGCCTGGACAGCATGCCTGCGTACCAGCGCGCACGCGACGTCGCGCTCTCGACCCAGCCCGACAAGGCGCCGGTCAACGACGCGGCGACGATCAACGTGCGCAGCCACACGGTCCAGGTGGCCGTGAAGGTGGTGGAGTTCAATCGCAGCGTGCTCAAGCAGGCCGGCCTCAACATCTTCAGCACGCGCGCCAATTCGAGCGGCTTCAGCTTCGGCGTGTTCACGCCCTCTTCGCTGGCCAGTGCATCGTTCGGCGGCGATGGCTCGATCTCGGGCGAATACAACAAGCCGCTCGCGCAGGCCTTCAGCCTGCTGCTCAACTTCGGGCGCGCCGGCGTTGGCCTCAACGTGGGCTTCCTCGAAGGCAACGGCATGGCCCGCGTGTTGGCGGAACCGACGCTGGTGGCGATGTCGGGCCAGAGCGCCAGCTTCCTGTCAGGCGGCGAACTGCCGGTGCCGGTGCCGCAGGGCCTCGGCTCCACCGCCATCGAGTACAAGCCCTTCGGCATCGGCCTCACCGTGACACCGACGGTGCTGTCGAACGACCGCATCGTGCTCAAGGTGGCGCCCGAGGCCAGCGACCTCGACTACACCAATTCGCTCAGCCTCGGCGGCGTGGCCGTGCCCGCCATCACCACGCGGCGCGCCGACACGACGGTCGAGCTCGGCGATGGCGAGAGCTTCATCATCGGCGGCTTGGTGAGCCGCACCACCACGTCGAACGCCGACAAGATCCCGCTGCTCGGCGACCTGCCGATCCTCGGCGCCTTCTTCAAGCAGAGTAAATACCAGATGAGCGAGAAGGAGCTCGTGATCGTGGTCACGCCGCACCTGGTGAAGCCGATCGCGCGCAACACCGACCTCGCGCCGTATCTGCCCGGCAGCGCCGAACAGCGCGACGGCGCGGTGTGGCGCTCTTATTTCCTTGGCGGTGCTTCCAACGCCGCGGTCCCGGGTTTCTCTCGCTGATCGAGGCCCCATGAACGCACCCCGCGACAGCCTCCCGGACATCGGCACCGACACCTACCTGTTTGCCTCGGGCAACGGGCGCCACATCACGTGGCTCACCGATGCGCTGGGCCAGACAGGATCGGTGGTGGTGCTCGAGCCCGACGCGAAATCGATCGACGACCGCATCGCGATGCTCGGCCCGTCGGCCGTTTTCATCGACTTCTCGCCCGACCAGCTCTCGGCGGCCACCCAACTCCACGAGCGCCTGAAGCGCGACTGGCCCGCGCTGCCGGTGCTGGCGGCCGGCGAGTCTGCCGAACCGGCCGCCATGCTCGCCGCACTGCGCGCCGGGGTGGACGACTTCGTCGACATGTCGGCCCCGCCTGTCGAGGCCGTGAGCACCCTGCGCACGCTGATGGGCAAGCGCGCGAGCATGCAGGTCGGCCTGCGCGGCTGCACCCTGGCGCTGCTCGGCGCACGCGCGGGGCTTGGCGTGACCACGCTGGCCGCGAGCCTTTCGCTCGCGCTGCACGAGCAACTGGCGCAACCGCCTGTGCGACCGACCGGGCGCGCGCTGCGGCAGGGCGTGGCGCTGCTCGACTTGGGCTTGCCGGCGCGCGACGGGCTGCTCTACCTCGACACGCAGAGCGGCTTCAGCTTCGTCGATGGCGTGCGCAATCTGCGACGACTCGACCAGACGCTGTTGCACACCGCCGTGGCGCACCATGCGAGCGGCGTCGCGGTGCTGCCGCTGCCGGCGAGCCTCGCGCAGGTGCGCGAGATCTCGCATGCCGACTCGGTGGCGCTCATCCGGCGCCTTGCGGACTTCTTCGATTTTCAGGTTGCCGACCTCGGCGGCTTCTCGACCGTCGACTTCATGGCGCAAACCGTCCGCGAGGCTCAGCAGACCTGGGTGGTCTGCGACCAGAGCATCGGCGCCATCGTCTCCACCGCCACCCTGCTCAAGGAGCTGCGCGCGCGCAGCGTCGATATGGGCCGTCTGGGGCTCGTGGTCAACAAGTTCGACAAGCATGTCGGCCTCGCTGCCAAGGACATTGCCGAGCGCCTCGAGCTGCCGCTCGGTCACGTGCTGCCCGCACGCAGCACGCCGCTGCTCGCGGCCGCCAGCCGCGGCGAGATGCTGGTGCGCACCGCGCGCAACGACCCCTATTCGCAGGCCGTGATCGGCCTCGCGCGAAGCCTGGTCCAGCAATACATGCCGGCCATCGGCCAACCACCGCCCAAGGATCCAGGCTGGACTGCGCTCAAGTCGCAGCTCACCGGCTTCTGGAAGAGTTCAAACCAAGGTTGAGCCTTTATGTCCAACGAAATCGAATTTGCCGACGACGACCAGGCATTCATCAACTCGCAGCAGTTCCAGGACATCAAGAGCTGGACCCATGACCACCTGCTGAGCCGCATCGAGGAACTCGGCGCGGAATTCGGCCGCTGGTCGCGCGCGTCGATCCAGCAGTTCGTCGAACTCGAGGTCGACAGCTTCGTGCGCCTGCGCCGCGTGCCGATCAACGACCGCGAGATGCAGCTCATCTCCGATGCACTGACCAAGGAGCTCGCGGGCTTCGGCCCACTGGAAGACCTGCTCAACGATCCCGGCGTCGAGGACATCCTGATCAACGGCTACCAGAACGTGTACGTGTCGCGCCGCGGCGTGCTCGAACGCGAGACGCTGCGCTTTGCCGACTCGGAGCACGTGATGCGCATCGTGCGGCGCATCCTCGCGCCGCTTGGACGCCGGCTCGACGAGGCCAACCCGATGGTGGATGCGCGCCTGCCCGACGGTGGCCGCATCAACGTGATCATCGAACCGCTCGCGATCGACGGGCTCTCGGTCTCGATCCGCAAGTTCCGCAAGGAGCCACTCACGCCGGCCGACCTCGTGAAGCTCGGCACCTTCGACGCGGGCATGGCGCAGCTGCTCGAGATCGCGGTGCGCGCGCGCTGCAACATCCTCGTGAGCGGCGGCACCAGTTCAGGAAAGACCTCGCTGCTCAATGCGCTCGCGAGCTACATCCCGCAGACCGAGCGTGTCATCACCATCGAAGACACGGCCGAGCTGTCGCTCGGCCACACCCACGTGGTGCGCCTCGAAAGCCGCCCAGGCGGCTTCGACGGCACCGGCGTGGTGTCGATCCGCGATCTGCTGCGCAACAGCCTGCGCATGCGGCCCGACCGGATCATCGTGGGCGAGGTGCGCGGCGCCGAGGTCATCGAGATGATGCAGGCCATGAACACCGGCCACGAAGGTTCGATGGGCACCATCCATGCGAGCTCGCCGCGCGAATGCCTCTACCGCCTCGAGATGCTCGCGGGCTTCGCGGGCTACCAGGGCAGCGAGACCAGCCTGCGCCGGCAGATCGCCAACGCCATCGACTTCATCGTGCAGATCGGCCGTCTTTCGGGCGGGCAGCGGCGCATCCTCTCGCTCAGCGAGGTCACCGGCGTGAACGACAACGTGGTCGCGATGCAGGAGCTCTACCGCTACGACCCCGTGGTGTCGCCCGACGGCGAGGAGCGCGACCGCTGGGTGTCGCTGGGAATCGCGCCGCATTCGCCCAAGATCACGCGCTTTCGCCAGACGCTCTCGCGGAGCTCGGGAGATCGCCGTGCGTGAAGGCCTGCTCACGGTCGCTTGCATCGCGCTGCTGATGGCAGCCGCGGGGCTGCTGCTGTGGCACTGGGCCTCGACCCGGCAGGCCAGGCGACTTGCCGGCGAGCACCTGAAGCAGCGCATCGATGCCAGCTTCTCGACCGACGACCTGGTGCCGGCCACTGGGCGCACCGAGTCGCTGTCCGCGACCGGTGCCGCCGCCATGCCGCTGTCCGACCCCTGGGCTGCGTCGGCCGCGGCCGAGCAGGTGCAGGCGCCGCGCAGGAACCGCCTCGAAGCACTGCTGCCCGAATGGATCGAGGGCGTCGTCGCCACACGCGTGCTCGCCCTGGGCGCGGTCGCCATCGCGCTGATCACCGCGGTCGCGGGCCTACTCGGCGGCTGGCCTGCCGGCCTCGGTTCGCTGCTTTTCCTCGTGCTGCTCGCCACTTTCGCGCTGTGGCTGCGGTTGCAGAAGTTCCGCCGCCAACTCGTGAGCCAGTTGCCGGCGTTCATCGATGCGATGGTGCGGCTGATCACCATCGGCAACTCGACGCAGGCGGCATTCCAGCTCGGCATCGCGTCGACGCGCGCGCCGTTGCGCGGCTACCTCGAGCGCGCCGCCGGGTTGGTGCGCGCGGGCGTCGACCTCGACCGTGCGCTGCACCAGATGGCCACGCGCGTGCGGGTGGAAGAGCTGTTCCTGCTGGCCTCGATTCTGGGGCTGGGCGTGCGCTACGGCGGTCGGGCCGACCTGCTGCTCGAGCGCGTGGGTAACTTCATGCGCGACCGCGAGCAGGCCGAGCACGAACTCGTGGCGCTCTCGGCCGAGACCCGCCTCTCGGCGTGGATCCTCGGGCTGCTGCCGGTCGGCGTGGGCTCGATGATCATCATGCTCAACCCCTCCTACTTCCTGCGCATGTGGCAGGACGCCACCGGCCAATACATGGTGTTCGGCGCTCTGGCGCTGCAGGCCACCGGCGCGTTCCTGCTCTACCGCCTGGCGAGGTTCGCATGAGCGCCGCCAGCTTCACGCCGGCCCAACTCGGCATCCTGAGCCTCGCGCTGCTGGCGCTGGGGCTGCTCGCGATGGCCGGCCTCCTGATCGGCGGCGAACTGCGGCGCGCCCGCCGCGGCGACGTGCTGGGCCGGGCCCTCCGCCGTGGTGCCGAAGAAGCATCGCCCGCAGTCGCTCCCGTGCAGGACGCGACGCCTTCCGCGGACGTCGAACTGCCTTTCCACTGGCTCGATACGCGGCTCGGTCGCGTGCTGGTGGCGAACGAGGATCGCAACCTCATCGACCAGTGCGGCTTCCCTTCGCTGCGCGCACAACTCATCTTCCTTGTGCTGCGCGTGTTGCTCGCCGTGCTGCTGCCGCTGGCGGCGTATTCGCTCTGGGCGGCAGGCCAGCCGCAGCGCCATGTCATCGCGGTGCTTGCCGGTGCCTTCGTGCTCGGGTTCATGGCGCCGAAATGGCTGCTGGCCCGTCACGCCGGTGCGCGGCGAGAAAGGGTGGCGCACGAACTGCCGCTCTTCGTCGACCTGCTTCGGCTACTGCAGGGCGTGGGACTGAGCCTCGACCAGAGCCTGCAGATCATGGCGGCGGATTTCTCGCACGTGCTGCGCGTGCTGGGCCATGAACTCGCCATTGCCAACCGGCAGTACAGCCAGGGCCGCACGCGCGAGCATTCGCTGCAGCGCCTGGCCACGCTGCACAAGAACGACAACCTCGCCGGCCTGGTTGCGCTGCTCGTGCAGGTCGACCGCCACGGCGGCGCGGTGCAGGAGCCGCTGCGCCAGTACAGCGACCGCCTGCGCGAACACCGCCGGGCCGAGATGAAAGCACGCATCGGCAAGATCACCGTCAAGATGACCGGCGTCATGGTGATCACGCTGCTGCCGGCGCTGGTCATCGTGACCGCAGGCCCGGGTTTCCTTGCCGTCTTTCGTTCGCTCGGAGCCCTCGCCAAATGACCGGTCGCCCCGCACTTCTCTCATTCGGCCACCGGCCGGCATTCGTCGCCCTTGCGATCGCATCGGCGCTCGCCGCCGCGGGCTGCGCAGGCCCGAAGGACGCCTATCCTGCGGTCGCCGAGGCCCAGCAGCGGCAGGCCGCCGAGGAAGGCCTGAGCGCGCGCGCGGGGAGCAACATCGACACGCAGGCCACCTACCTGAAGCTCGTCGAGCAGATGCAGCAGGAAGGCCTGTGGTTCGCTTCGCTCGCGCACATCGACGCGCTCGAACAGCGGTGGGGCACGTCGGCCGAGTCGACGCGCGCGCGCGCCGAAGCGCTGCGCCATGCGGGCCAGGCCGCGCAGAGCGAAGCCGCCTACCGGCGCCTGCTCGGCACCCCGCTCGCGGCGGCCGGCTACCGCGGCTTGGGGCTGCTTGCGGGCGCTCGCGGCGACTATGCCGAGGCCGTGCGCATGCTCAGGCAGGCGCGCGACCGCAATCCCACCGACGCGCTGCTGCTCAACGACCTGGGCTATGCGAGCCTGCGCGCCGGCCTGATCGACGAAGCGCGGCTTCCGTTGATGCAGGCGCTGCAGCTCAAGCCCGACAACCCGCAGGCGCAGGCGAATCTCGCGATGTACCTCGAGGCCACGCAGCAGCGCGAGCAGGCTACCGCCCTGATGGACGCCAACAAGACGCCGCCCGCCACGCGGGCTGCGATCCGCGAGGCGGCGCGGCAGCTTGTGGCGGCCTCAGCGCCTACAGCCGCGGTCACCGCTCCACCCACGGCCGGCGGCCCGCTGCTCGACGACAGCGCCGTGCCGCTGACGCTCAGGGCGTCCCAATCCACCCTCCGGCCGCGCGCCGGCTCGACCTCCAAAGGTACCCCCCCATGAAGCCGCAAGCCCTTTTCCGCCGCCGTTCCGCACTCCCACTGCGGATGCTGCAGACATCCGCGCTCGCCCTGCTGGCTGCACTGGTGCTCATGGCCGGGCAGGCCCGCGCCGAACCGGCGAAGCCCGCGGCGCCGATGGTGGTGGAGACCGCGCCGCCGACGGAACATGCGGCGGAGGAATACGTCGAAGAGGACGACGAGGCCTACGCGGACGAAATGTTCGCACTGCCACCGCTGCGCGTGGGCGATGCCACCGACACCCTGTTCGCGCTGCAGCGCTCGGGCGATATCGCGTCGCCCACGCCGCGTCCGATTGCCGGACCCGTGGCCCACCGCAGCTACGAGCGCTACCTGAAGAGCTTCGAGCATCCGATTCCGGAGTACCTGAACTCGTCGGTGAAGAAGGCGCCGAGCGGCACCGGACGCTAGCCCGCCGACTGCTCGTCACGACCGGACGCACTGCCATGAAGAACCTTCTGCATCGCCGATCCGCCCGCGCGCAGCGCGGCGTGTACGCGATCGAGTTTTCCATCGTGTTCCTTCTCGTGTTCACGATGCTCTACGCGCTCATCAGCTACGCCATCGTGTTCGCGCTGCGATCGGGCCTGCAGAACGCGGCCGAAGACGGCGCACGGGCAGCATTGCGCTACCAGTCGACCTGGGAAGACCGCCGCGACGAGGCGATCCGCGTGGCCGAGTCGCGGATTTCCCTCAACCTTCCTGTACCCCCGGTTGTGACGGCGCGGCGCTGCCAACTTACCGATGCAGGAACCAGCGATTGCATCACGCCGAACTGCGGCAGCGCATGGACCCAGCGCTGCCAGGTGGTGGTGACTGTCACCGCCACGTCCATGCGGACCGTACTGCCCCCACTACCCGCGTTCGCGGTGCCGGAAAGCATTGCCGGCCAGGCAAGTGCGCTGCTCGACGGAGGCATGCTGTGAGAACCGCCGCCCGCAAGCAGCGCGGCGTCGCTGCCATCGAGTTCGCACTCGTCTTCATGACGCTCTTCTTCATCATCTACGGGATCGCGACCTTCGGCGCCGTGCTCTACACCCAGCAGATCGTCGCGCGTGCAGCCGAAGAAGGCGCGCGCGCGGTGCCGCGGCTGCTGTCGCCACCCGTGGCCGTCAACGATGCACGCGTGAAAGCGGCGGTGTACGACGCGCTCGCGGCCGCGCTGGTGGTGCCAGCCGCCAACAACGGCAGCTGGGGCAGCAAGCGCAGCTGGATCGCCGCCAATACCACCGTCGCCGTGACGCTCGCAAGCGGTGTCGGCGCCGGTGCTGGCACCACGGCGGTGGTGACGTTGAGCTATCCGTACAGCGCGAACCGGCTGCTGCCCACTTTGCCAGTGCTGGACACCAGCCGCTGGATGCCCGACAACCTGCGCAGCCAGGCGGCCATCGCGATCCCGTCGTGAAAGTGAGCGTACCGATGGAACCGACACACGCCAGCCTCTCGTCCTCTCTGCGCCGCCGCACCATGCAGTCGGTCGGCGACGGCCGCCGGATGCGCGGCTCCGTGGTGGTGAACGCGGTGATCGCCGTCTCGCTGGTGCTGATCGTGCTGATCGGCACCCAGGTGGGCTACATGTTCTTCATGAAGCGCGAGCTTCAGAAGACCGCCGATCTCGCGGCGCTTTCGGGAGCACAAGCGGTACTGCCTGCGAGCTGCGCCAATGCAACAGCTGCCGCGGTTGCGAACGCCGCACAAAACTTGCCAGCGATGCTTGCGCCCGTGACCGCGGCGGAGATCACGTGCGGCCACTGGGACCCAGCTGCACGCCCTGGGCCGCATCACTTCGGCGCACCCGTTGCGGGACAGATCCTCAACGCGGTCCAAGTCACGATCACGCGGACCGCGCCACTGCTGCTGCCAGCGCTGCCAGGCAGCCAGTCGTTCGCGATCAGCGTGGAAGCGCTGGCCGCCAAGCGGCAGCCGCTTGCGTCGTTGAGCATCCGCAGCACGCTCGCCACCGTCGATACGAAGCGCTCTGAGCTTCTCAATGCGCTGGTCGGCGGCATGCTGGGTGGGTCACTGGCAGTTGATGCCGTCGGCTGGAAGGGGCTGGTCGATACCGATCTCAAGCTGCTGACCTTCGTGGACGAGTTGGGCGTCGAACTTGGACTCGGCGTAGGCAAATACGACCAGGTGCTCGGAAGTGATGTGAGCGTGGGGACTCTTGTCAAGGCGATGATCAGCGCGCTGGAGCGAACGGGCTCCACCGCAGCCGCCACCATCGAGGCGCTCGGCTTGATCCAGGCCGCAGCCGAAGTGTCGCCGACCATCGTGAAGTTGGGGGACCTTCTGGGCGTTCAGACGGGCGTGGACGCGGCCGGGCTCAATGTCGATCTGCAGGTCTTCCAGTTGCTCCAGGGCATCGTGCAGGTTGCAAACGGAAAGAACGTGCTCGTCGCCACCCTGCCGGTGACGGTGCCCGGCGTGCTGAACATCACAACGAACCTCCGAGTGATCGAACCGCCGCAGCTCTCCGCCGTGGGCAACCCTGCGCTCGCGAAGCTCGATCCGACAGGCCCGGACCAGATCTATGTTCGGAGCGCCCAGGTCCGCGCGCTGGTCTCGATAGAGCTTCCGGTGCTGAGCGGCATCTCGAACCTCTCGAACGCAGTCACCACCCTGGTATCGCCCGTCACGACACTGCTGAATGACGTGCTCGGATTGAAGCTGAGCGTCCTCGGGGACGTCCTCGGCTGCCTGATCGCATGCACGAAGGACGTGACGGACGTGGACATCCTTCCGGCACCGACACGGCTGGACATCAACCTCGATGCGGGGGGCGGCGAATCCAGGGTTACCGACTTCAGTTGCCCGTCCGCCGGAAAGAGCCTGACAACCCAAACGACAACCTCCGTCGCCAAGCTGCGCATCGGGAAAATGGGAACTTCGGCCGAAGACGCGAAGAACAGGGTGTTCTCGTCCGCCGCAGCGCCTGCTGTGAGCGCCGTTCCCGTGATCGACATCGGCTCCATGAAGTGCACGCGGCTGCTGCTCGGATTGATTCCGGTCGCCTGCGACGAGGCGGGCCGCAAGGCATTCCACGGTGGCGGCCTCGGCATCAAGGCCGACGTGCCGGTCGGAGAATCGTCCGCGCCACAGACCTTCGTTGATCCCCCGGATCTGGTGGACTCCGAAACGCCAACGCCTTACCTCTCGGTGTCCTCCGAGAACATTGTCGACAGCCTGACGGCAACCGTTCAGGGCCTCAACCTTTTGAGCCCGATCGCTGCAACCGGCAGCGGCAATGGCGGGCTGCACTCTTTCCTTTCTGCCTTGACCGATGCACTCGGCGTGGTCACCAGCATCCTGAAAGGGGTGATCTCCAGCGTCCTCACGCCCTTGCTCGACACCCTGCTCGACGCTCTCCTGAGCGACGCGCTTGGCGTGAACCTGGCGCAGACTGAAGTCGGTGCGCGACTTTCATGTGACGGAAGTGCAGAGCTTGTCTACTGATTCAGATTCTCCGAAATGAGCGCAGCCACCAACTTCGACGAACTCGACCTCTTTGTCTGGGAAGGCAAGGCCGACATCCTCGACCGCATCGCGCGCTGCATGGCGAGCTTCGACGTCGAGGTGATCCGGGCCGACGGCATGCCTGCTCCGTCACAGGACCGCGGCGCCGCGCTGCGGCCCTCCGTGGCGATCCTGAGCGTGACGGTCATCGACAACGGCGGGCTCGCGCATGCGACCGAGCTGCTGCAGGGGATGCCCGTGATCTGGGTCGCGGCAGCGGCGCGCGAGCGCGACTCGCGGACCTACCCGCCCGAGTACCTGCACGTGCTGCCCTACGACTTCACCTGCGCGGAGCTGCGCACGATGGTGGCAAAGCTCGTGCGGCAGCTGCGTGCGCGCGAGGTGGCACCGCAGCCGCCCGACGAGCTGGTGGCGCATTCGGAGGCGATGCAGTCGCTGCTGGCCGAAGTGAACGCCTTCGCCAACTGCAACCACAGCGTGCTGGTGCGCGGCGAGACTGGCGTGGGCAAGGAGCGCATCGCGCAGCAGCTGCACCTGGGGCACGAGAACTACGGCAAGGGCGCGTTCGTGGCGGTGAACTGCGGCGCGATTCCCGACGGGTTGTTCGAATCGCTCTTCTTCGGCCATACCAAGGGCTCGTTCACCGGCGCCGTGCATGCGCACCGCGGCTATTTCGAGCAGGCCACGGGCGGCACGCTGTTCCTCGACGAGATCGGCGACCTGCCGAAGTACCAGCAGGTCAAGCTGCTGCGCGTGCTCGAGGACAACACGGTCACGCGGCTGGGCGCGACCGCACCGATCCGGGTCGACTTTCGGCTCGTGGCCGCCACCAACCGCAACCTGCGCGAGATGGTGGCGAGCGGCGAATTCCGCGCCGACCTGTTCTACCGGCTTGCAGTGATCGAGCTGCATGTGCCGAGCCTCGAGGAGCGCGGCGAGATCGACAAGATCGCGATCTTCAAGGCGCTGTTGCGCAACGTGCTCGGCGACGATCTCGAGACGTTGGGCGAGACGCCGCACTGGCTCTGCGATGCAGTCGCCGAGATCTACTTTCCGGGCAATGTGCGGCAGTTGCGCAACCTCGCCGAGCGCGTGGGCGTGATCGCACGGCAGCTGCGCGGCTGGGACCAGAACCTGATCCAGCGCGCGATCGCGCTCACGCGCGGCACACCGACGCCGGCGATGTTGGCCGCGAACGGCGGCGGTGGCATGGGCGCGGGCAGCAGCAACGGCGTGGCGCTCGACGGCAGCGGCGAGCGCCGGGGCTGGAACAGCAGCGAGCGCAACCGCATCATCGCGGCGCTCGAGACCAACGACTGGAAGCGCCAGGACACGGCGCAGCACCTTGGCATCAGCCGCAAGGTGCTGTGGGAGAAGATGCGCAAGTATCAAATTCTCGACGGCGAGCCCGGCATCCCGGAAGAGACTTAGCCCACCCCCGAAGCGGCTCACTTCGTGTAGCCGCCTCCCCCTCAAGGGGGCGACACCGACGGCCCGGCAAAGCCGGTTCCGTGGTGTCCCTGGCTTAAGGCTTAGCGCGTGGGGAGTCTTGCAGTGCTGCGCAGCCCGAGGGCAGAACCCGTCGCGCTCGCGCTCCGGTCGACCACCGCCTCGTTCGCACAGGCCGCGTTGCTCGCAATGCACAGCATCGCGAGCATGCCGTCGTCGCTCAGCACCGGGCGGGTCGGCGGGCCGAAGATGCGGTCGATCCAGTTGTTGCCGGCTTCGGGGTCGATGCGCAGTTCACCCACGGTGCGCGCGAGGCGCAGCTCGGTGATGCGCAGGTCGAAGACCGAATCGACATAGTCGAACAGCAGGGTGTAGTAGTCGAGCTGCGCGTCGAGCACGGCGGGCAGGGTCTCGCGGCCGAACTCCATCAGCCGGCGCCGGCCGCGGAACGACTGGCCCGACGCGTTGACGGCCTCCATGAGCTGGCGTTCGCGTTCGCGGCCCGACACGGTGCGCGACCACGAGGCCGACGTGAGTTCGAGCAGGTTGAGCCGCACGCCTTCGAGCTTGGCTTCCTGGTTGGCGACCTCGGCGAGCGCGGACTTCAACTTCATTTGCCGGTCGAAGCCGTTGCCGAAATTCCAGTTCAGCTCGAAGGCCGCGCGCGTCGGGTCTTGCGGCGAGACGCCGCGCGGGTCCTTGCTCTTGACGACCACCGCGTCAACCGTGGGCCAGATGCTGGCTTCCTGCTGCTCGACCAGCGCCTGCGCGCGCGCAACGCGGCCCCTGGCCTCGGCGATCTCGGTGCTGCGCTCCTCGGCACGGCGCAGGGCCTCGTCGCGCGACACGATGCGCCAGGCTGCGGGCGCGGCGAGCACGGGCAGCGACGAAGGCTCGGGCGTGAAGCGGAAGTAGGTGTTGAACTTGGCCAGCGCCTCGTCGCGCTGGGCCTCGAAGTCTGCCTCGCGCGCGGCCACGGCGGCGCGGCGCGAGGCCGCCATGTTCAGGTCGTTCTCGCCCGTCGCGCCGAGTGCGACGCGCCGCGATTCGACGCGCGAGAGCTCGGCCACCACTTCGGTGGACTTGCGCGCGATCTGCTTCTTCAGGTCGAAGCGCTGCACCTGCAGGTAGGCGGTGAGCGCATCCAGCACCACCTTCTGCGAGGTGGTGACAACCGCGTCCTCGTCGGCCTGGTTGCCCGCCTCGGCAGCGCGCACGGCGGCGCTCATGGCACCGCCGTCGATCAGGCTCACGCGTGCTTCGGCGGTCAGCACGGTGTAGTTCTCCGTGGCGGCATTGGCAGCGCCGCTGTTGTAGGTGCCCGAAGCAGTGCCCATCTTGAACCGCGGATAGCGCGCCTTCTTGGCCGTCTCCACGCCGAAGCCGCTGGTGTTGGCGGCGGCCTGCGCGGTCTGCACCTCGGGGAATTCCTGCGACAGCGTGAAGAGCGCCTGCTTCACGCGCTGCACGGAGCTCGCGGCGCCGAGCGATGGCGACGAAAGGCGGCGCGCGGCCGCCAGCGTTGGCGGTGCCTCCTGCGCCAGCGCGGCTTCGGGCGGCAGCAAGAGGCCGGCGCACAGCGCCGCACAGAGGACGCCGGTGCCCGTGGTTCGGCGCCGGCCTGTATCGGTCGTCGCGCTCATGGTTCGCGGAACGCTTCACGTCGCAGCTTGAGCACCGGACGAAGGATGTACCAGATGAACGGATCGGTGCCCACCTTCAGGTCGACCTCCGCTTCCATGCCGGCGGTGATGCGGTTTTCCTTTTGCCCCACGAAGGTCTGCTCGGTGCCGACCAGGATGCGGTAGTAGGGCGTCGAGTTGGCGACGGCCGGGTCGCGGTCGGCGTCGGCCGCCACCAGCGTGACCTGGCCGTCGACCGCGCCGTAGCGCAGGTAGTCGTAGGCCGTGATCTTCACGCGCGCGCCCTGCCCGATCTCGACGAAGCCCCGGTCGTTCGGGTTCAGGCGCGCCTCGATCATGACCTCGTCCTTGTCGGGCACCACTTCCATGATCGCCTCGCCGGGCTTGATGACCCAGCCCGGGCTCGCGCTGCGCAGGCCCTTGATGATGCCGTCGGCGGGCGCCTTCACGGTGGTGCGCGAGCGCTGCGTGCGGGCCCGCGCGAGGTCTTCGCTGAGGCTCGCGAACTGGCGCTCCACGGTGGCCAGCTCGTCGGATGCGCGGCGGCGGAAGCGGCCTTCGGCCTCGGCCATCTTGGCCTGGGCCTCGGCGATGGCGGCGCCGGCCGAGATCGAGCCCTGACGCGCCACCGCGAGTTCGCTGCGCACGCCCTCGACCTGGCGGCGCTTCTCGAGCACCTCGACCTGGCCCACGAGCTTCTCGCTGAGCAGCTGCTCGGAGATCTCGAGTTCCTTCTGCATCAGCGCCAGCCGGTCGTTCAGGCCCTTGACCTTGGCCTGCTGCTCGAGCTGCTTGCTGCGCGCCTGCTCCAGCATCGACACCGCACCGGCCATCACGCCGCGCTGCTCGAGCGAGCGCGCTTCATAGGCGCCGACCTCGCCGTCGAGCACGCTGGCGTCGATGTCGGCGGCAAAGCTGTCGCGCCGCAGCGGCTGGCCCCGGCTCTCGGCCATGAGCCGGATGCGCGTGGCCTGCGTGGACGCATAACGTGCAGAAAGCTCCTCGAAGTTCAGGCCGCTGCCGCCCAGGTCGATCTCGACCAGCGACTGGCCCTGCTGCACCCGGTCGCCTTCCTTCACCATCACCTCGCTGACGATGCCGCCTTCGAGATGCTGGATCGACTTGACCCGGTCGGACGGAATAACCCGCCCCGGCGCCACCACCACCGTCTCCATCGGAAAGCCCAGCCCCACCACGGCCAGCAGCGCCACCGCGCCGCCGATCACCCATTGGCGCCGTCGGCCGCTGGGCGACGTCTGTGCCGAGCGCTTGCTTTCCTCTTCCTGGAGGATCTGCGGCAAATCTGATTTCAATTCGGTCCCCACATACGCATCGATCGGTCGTTCTTCGTTCGTTCGTTCGTTCAAGCCATGGAGCGGCTGGCGCCGGCGCCGTGCGCGGCTTCGTCGTCGCCCGCACCGCCATCGCCCAGCGCCACCAGCGCCTTCTTCACGCCGAAGAGCTTCGGCACCATGACGGCCGCCGTTCCCTGCTCGACATTGCCCTGCCCCGTCACGTGGTAGACCGTGGTGGCGGCCGACACGATGCGCAGCGAATGCGTCACCACCACCACGGTGCGCACCTTGGCCACCGCAAGCAGCGTGGCGAGCAGCGTGCGCTCGCTCTGGAAGTCGAGGTCGTTGCTTGGTTCGTCGAGCACCAGCACCGAAGGCTTGCGCAGGAAGCTCATGGCCAGCGCGAGCTTGCGCCGCTCGCCGACCGAGAAGCCCACGCCGCCCTCGCCCACCACGGTGCGGTAGCCGTCGGGCAGCCGCGAGATGAAGTCGTGCGCGCCCGAAAGCTTGCAGGCGGCCACCACCTGCTCGTCGCTCTGGCCCGGCGCGGTGCGGCGCATGGTGTCGATCAGCGGCCCGCCGAACCAGTAGACCTCCTGCGACAGATAGCTGATCCAGCGAGACAGCTCTTCGCGGCCGAACTGCGACAGGTCGTATTCGCCGATGCTGATGACGCCGCGCGTGGGCGTGTACAGGCCCGAGAGCAGCTTGACCAGCGTCGACTTGCCGGCGCCGTTGCGCCCCACGATCACGTGCAGCCCGCCGGGACCGATGTCGAGGTCGACGTTCTCGAGCACCGGCTTGTGCGACTCGGCGCTGAAGCTGAAGCTCACGTCCTTGAGCGTCACGCGGCCGAGCGGCTGCGGCAGCGTCATGCCCGACGGCGGCTTCTCGACGGGCTCGCCCAGCACCTTCTCTAGCCGCTTGGCCGCTTCCTTGGCAGCGGCCAGCGAGCGCCAGCTCGAGACCAGGCCGGCCACCGGCTGCAGCGCCTTGAGCGCCAGCATGTTCGAAGCGACGAGCCCGCCAACGGTCATCCACTGCTCCATGACCGAGATCGCGCCCACCGTGACGATGATCACCGAGAACACCGTCAGCAGCACCGTGGTGCCGTCGCGCGCGGTCTCGATCTGGCCGTTCTTGCTGAAGCTCTCGCCGAGCCAGTCGTTGTAGGTCTGGCGCCACATCTCGACGGTGGGACCGTCGTTGGCCTGCGTCTTGAGCGTTTCGCGCGCGTTGCAGATCTCGGCTGTCATGCGGTCGAGGCCGCGGCCGCGCTGCACTTCCTCGACCCGGCCGGTGCGCACCTCATCGGCCCACCACCAGGCCAGGAAGGCCATGATGCCGAGGAACAGCACCACCACAGGCAGCACCGGCAGTGCCACGATGCCGATCACGGCCAGCGCGAACACCGCCATCGGCAGGTCGAAGATCGATTGCGCCAGGCCGCCCGTGACCGTGCCGCGCACCGAGGCCACGTCGCGGAAGAACTGGTGCCATACCGAAGCCGGGCGCGCCTCGAGTGCGCGCAGCGGCCGGTTCAGCATCGAATGCAGCAGCGCCCCCGAGACACCATGGTCGATGATCGCGCCCGCATTGCGCAGCAGGCGAGAGCGCCGCATGCGCAGCCAGAACTCGATACACAGGAAGAACAGGATGCCGCAGACCAGCGCGGCCAGCGTCGAGACACCGCTGCGCGACAGCACGCGGTCATACACCTGCAGCAGGAAGATCGACGGCAGCAGGCCGAACAGGCTGATCGGCAGCGAGCGCCAGGCCGCGCTCTTGACCAGCGGATAGGCATCGCGAAACGCCTTGTGCAGCGCGCCCGCGTAGGGGCTCGAGCCAGCCTCCTCCGGCGGGTCGGCCAGCAGCTGGCTGGGCAGAAGAAACTTGATCATGGGAAAAGGCCGATCCGTGCGGCAATGACGCCTGCGTCATTATCGACTGTTACCCAAATGTTACGAAGCGATTTTCTTTTACGCACCACTGCATCGAAGCGCTTCCCGCAGCGTAGGCGGCGCGGTCATCGCGGTCGCGCCATCCTGAAGCCCGCAATCAACGGGCTTGCGGGCCACCGGGCGCTCCGGCTCCCGCGGCTGCTGGTCCTGCGCGAGCACGAGCGCGACGTTGGCACACAGCAACATGCACAGCAACCATGCGCAAAGAAGCTGAAACCATCCGAGCCACCAGCGGCGCGGGGTCGCGGGCGAAGCCTCGGCGGAAAGGGGAAGGGAGAGGCTGGGTTTCATGGCAGTGCTTTCAATACCCGGGCGAGGCGCGAGAGGCCGACACCGGGGGAACTCTTGGCCAGCACCCAGTCGCCCGGCTGCAGCAGGCCTCCGAGTGCGGTCGACAGATCGGCCACGTCGACGAACCAGTGCGAACGGACCTTGGTGCTGATGCGCGCATGCAGCGCGCGCATCAGCGGTCCGCACAGCAGCACGCGGTCGGGTTGCGAGGCGAGCAGCTCGGGCTCGAGGTCGAGGTGGTGGCGTTGCGCGGCGGGGCCGAGCTCCTGCATGTCGCCGAGGATCGCCACGCGGCGCGCGGGCTCGCAGGGCGCCTGCGACAGCAGTTCGAGCGCAGCGCGCATCGAACTCGGGTTGGCGTCGTAGGTCTCGTCGATCAGCTTGAAGCTGCCGCCGCCGATGTGGATGGTGTGCAGCGCGCCGCGCGCGCCGGAGGGCTCGAATGCGGCAAGCGGCTCCACCGCGGCCGCGAGCTTGAGCCGCATCGCATGCAGCGCCGCCAGCGTGGCCACGGCGCTCAGGCCCATGTGGCGCCCCGGCGCGTTGAGCCGCAGCTGGAACGGCTCGCCGAGCACTGCGACTTGCGCCTCGCCGTGGTCGAAGGCCAGAAGCCGCAGGTCGGCGTCCTGGTGCTCGCCATAGCTCACGATCTGGAGCTGGTGTGCCATGGCGGCTTCGGCGAAGGCCGCGAACTCGGGGATGTCGCGGTTGAGCACCGCGGTGTCGCCAGGCGCCATGCCCTCGAAGATGCGACTGTCCTGCCGCGCGGCGGCGTCCGAAGGGCCGCTGCGCTTCTGCGCAGAGGCCGACAGCCCGGTGACCACGGCCAGCATCGGGCGCACCAGCTCGGTCAGCGCGGGCAGGTTCGGCGAACCCATCTCCAGCACCCAGTAGGCGGCGCGCCGCGGCATGCAGGTCAGGTTCCAGGCCATGCCCGAGGGCAGGCTGACGTTGCCTTCGGGCCGGCCGACCTCGCCCCAGACGCCCAGGGCATCGGCCAGCATCGCCGCCACAGTGCTGCTGGCCGCGCCGCTGCCCACCACGCCGCAGACACGGCCCGCGAACTCGGTGCGCGCATGCGTGCCCAGCGCCAGCACCGCCTGCGGCAGGTTCTGCACCTGCAGCACCGGTACGCGCTTGTCGAGGTGTGCAGAGGCGTCGGTGCACAGCACGGCGGCCGCGGGCTGCAGCACGCCCTTGAGGATCACTGCGGCCAACGGCGCCTTCGAGGGGCGCGTCTGGTGCTCGAACACCACGCGGCCCTTGCGCAGGAACGAGCGCTGCGTGATGCCGGTGGCGCGCCAGCCGTCGTCGGGCCGCACCACCCAGTCGCCGCCGGTCACGCGCGCCATCTCGTCGGCGGTCCATTCGGCGCCGTCGTCCCTGAGGTTGCCCGCACCCGGCACGGCCGGCCGCTCGAGCAGGTAGCGGTGATAGGCCACGAAGCCCGACATGTACTGCGCCACGTCGTCGATGCGCACGCGAAACGCATGGTGGCGCACGAAGAATGCGCCGGCAATGTGCGACGGACGGCGAAAGTACATCGCCATCTCGGGCCAGAAGAAGCCGTTCTGAAGGTAGTGCGCGCGGTAGTCGAGCGCGCGGTAGAACTTCTCGGTGTCGAGCTCGTCGAGCAGGTGCCGCATGGCCGCCATGCCCTCGAGCCGCTGCAGCATCTGCTGCGCGGCCAGCATGAGTTCGAGCAGCGTCGGAAAGGTGGTCTTGCGGTCGAGCACGAAGTCGAGGTAGCCCGCGACGTTCTGCAGGCCGAAGCGAAAGTAGCGCTCCTGCGGGCTCCAGCGCGTGAGCTCGTTCACGCAGCGGCTCAGCCAGTGGTCGTGCGCCTGCCAGTGCTGGCTGGCGATGAAATGGTCGAAGGCCTTCTCGACCACCGCGAGCCAGCGCGGATCGCGCGTGAGGCCGTAGAGCCGCATGAGGCCGAACACCGCCTCGCCCTCGTGGTAGACGGCACGCGCGGCCTGCTTCACGCGCAGGTCGGCGGCGTGCAGCACATGGTTGAAGCGGCCGGTGGCAGGGTCCTGCAGCGAGGCGATGCCCAGCGCGAGCTTCTCGAGCAGCGGCAGCCAGCGGCGCGTCTCCATCGCCTCGCCGTGCGCCACCAGCGCGAGGATGCAGGCGGCGTTGCCGCCGAGCGTGATCTCTTCGCCGTCGACCAGGAAGGCGGCCTCGCGGCCGTCGGGCAGCTTGTATTCGCGGATGAAGCGGCTCGCGAGCGGCGGCAGCGCGCGGTCGATCGCGGCGCGCAGCTTCTCGTCGCGCGTGAGCTCCCAGGCCTCGACCATGGCGCTGACCACGCTTGCATGGCGCATCGCGTCGTAGGTCGGAATGCGGCGGTCGAAGCAGGGGAAGTAGCCGGAGACGAACAGCCCGTCGTCCTGCACCTGGCGCGCAAGATAGACCGCGCCGCTGCGCACCAGCTCGAGCGCCGAAGGTGGCGTGAGCGCAGGCGACTGGCGGCGTCCCGCATCGAGCCCGGTGCCCACCAGCTTGTGCACCACGCCGTCGGCCTGGCAGAACACGCCCACTGTCGCGAGCAGGTAGACCGGGTGGTCCGCGAGCAGATCGAGCGCCAGCGCGCGGGCAAAACGCGCTTCGGCATAGAGCGCGAAATTGCGCGCGTTCACCACCGCATGCGCGATGGTCGAATCGCCGCTCAGCATCGCATTGGCGTTGAGCTCCTGCTCGGTGAAGGCGGTCTCGAAGTCCTTGTCGAAGGCCAGGCCGAGACGGAAGTAGTTGCGCTTGACGGCGCCGAGCTGGGCCTTGAATTGGCCCCACCCCAACGGGCTCGCGCCCTCGACCCAGTCGATGCGCAGCCACGGCGCGACGAGGCCGCAGTCGCGCACCCGCCGTTCGACCGCTTCCGCGCCTTCGCGCCACGCGGTCTCGAAATCGGCCGCGCGTGCGTGCACCACATGCGCGCGCTGCGAACCGTCGGTGACCGAGAAGAAGAGCGTGAAGGCCGGATAGGGCGGTGGCAGCGCCGCACATACCGAGGCCAGGCGCTCGTGGCAGGCATGGAGCTGTTCGGAGAAGGACATCATTCAGCCCAGGGCCTGTTCACGCTGCGCAAGGGGGTCGCGTTCTCCGGCTTCAGCGGTAGCTGAATTCAGCTCGGCGATTGAGCTGATAGCCCTCCTCGGTGTTGTCGGGCGACGCAGGCTTCTCGATGCCCCAGCTGATGGCCTCGATGCGCTCGGCCGGCACGCCCAGCTGCGTGAGCGCACGCTGCACGGCTTCGGAGCGGCGCTGGCCCAGCGCCAGGTTGTATTCGCGTCCGCCGCGCGAGTCGGTGTGGCCTTCGATCACCACGCGGCTCGTGGGACGGTTGCGCAGGTAGCTCGCGTGCGCCTCGACCACGCTGCGGTCCTGCGCACGGATGTTGTACTTGTCGAAGTCGAAGTACACGATGCGCGGCACGCCGACCGGGCCGTTCTGCGCCAGCGGCGCCGGCGGCGCCTGCACCCTGGCCACGTTGCTCGCGGCCTTGTTCGAAAAGTAGTACTTGGCGTCTTCGCGGCCGTCCTTGGGGCCGGTGCCGCAAGCAGCAAGGCTGGCGGCCAATGCGAGGGTGGCGAGTATCCGGAATTTCTTGCTCATGTTGATCGTCCTTTTGGCGGGACAGGCCGGGTTGCGGCCTGTCCCTGTGCTGTCGTTCTTTTGATGGGTTGCCCCGTGGTGTTTCCGGGGCTCAGCCCAGCAGGCCGTGCAGGATGTTCGACACGGGCGTCAGCACGCTGTTGTTGCCGGCGACCTGGTCGACCAGGCTGGTGATCGGGGTCACGACGTCGGTCACGATCGGCGCGGCATGCTCCACCGTGTCGACCAGCCCTGCGACCGTCTCGATCACCGGCGACAGCGTGGTACCCGCACCGGCCAGGATGTCGGTCACCGGTTGGGCCACTTCGGACACGGCAGCCACGACTGGCTCCAGCGTCTCGGCGGCGGTGCCGGCCACTTCGAGCACCGGATCGAGGATGTTGGCCACCACGCCACCGAGCAGGCCGTCGCTGCCGAGCAGGCTGCCGACCAGGCCGTCCTGGCCCAGCAGGCCGCCGCCCAGGAGGTCGCCACCGAGCAGGCCGCCGACGATGCCGTCTTCGCCCAGCACGCCGCCCAGCAGGTCGCCGCCAAGGAGGTCACCACCCAGCAGGCCGCCGACGATGCCGTCTTCGCCCAGCACGCCGCCCAGCAGGTCGCCACCCAGGAGATCGCCACCGAGCAGGCCGCCGACGATGCCGTCTTCGCCAAGCACGCCGCCAAGCAGGTCGCCGCCAAGGAGGTCGCCACCGAGCAGGCCGCCGACGATGCCGTCTTCACCAAGCACGCCGCCCAGCAGGTCGCCGCCAAGGAGGTCACCACCCAGCAGGCCGCCGACGATGCCGTCTTCACCGAGCACGCCGCCGAGCAGGTCGCCGCCGAGGAGGTCACCACCGAGCAGGCCGCCGACGATGCCGTCTTCACCGAGCACGCCGCCGAGCAGGTCGCCGCCAAGGAGGTCGCCACCGAGCAGGCCGCCGACGATGCCCTCTTCACCGAGTACGCCGCCGAGCAGGTCGCCGCCCAGGAGGTCACCACCGAGCAGGCCGCCGACGATGCCGTCTTCGCCGAGCACGCCACCCAGCAGGTCGCCACCCAGGAGATCGCCGCCCAGCAGGCCGCCGACGATGCCGTCTTCACCGAGCACGCCGCCGAGCAGGTCGCCGCCCAGGAGATCACCACCGAGCAGGCCGCCGACGATGCCGTCTTCGCCGAGCACGCCGCCCAGCAGGTCGCCGCCGAGCAGGTCGCCGCCAAGGAGGCCGCCACCCAGCAGGCCGCCGAGCAGACCGTCTTCGCCCAGCACGCCATCCAACAGGTCACCGTTCAGCAGGCCGCCGATCGGGCCATCGTTGCCGAGCAGGCCGTCCGCACCCAGAAGACCGCCGCCGAGGCCGTCGTCGCCAAGCAGGCCACCGAGCAAGCCGTCGTCGCCCAGCACCCCGTCGGTCAGGCCGCCTAGCAGGCCGTCTTCGCCGCCCAGCAGGCCGCCGAGCGGGCTGTCGGCCAGCAATCCGCCCAGTGCGCCGTTCGCGCCGAGCAGGTTGTCCACCAGGCCGTCCTGGCCCAGCAGGCCGCCCGTGAGGCCTTCGCTGCCCAGCACGCCGGCCAGTGCACCGTCGCCACCGAGCAGGCCGCCGACGATGCCGTCTTCGCCGAGCACGCCGCCCAGCAGGTCGCCGCCAAGGAGGTCACCGCCGAGCAGGCCACCGACGATGCCGTCTTCGCCCAGCACGCCGCCGAGCAGGTCGCCACCGAGGAGGTCACCACCGAGCAGGCCGCCGACGATGCCGTCTTCGCCCAGCACGCCGCCCAGCAGGTCGCCGCCGAGGAGGTCGCCGCCGAGGAGGTCGCCACCGAGCAGGCCGCCGACGATGCCGTCTTCGCCGAGCACACCACCCAGCAGGTCGCCTCCGAGGAGGTCACCACCGAGCAGGCCACCCACGAGACCGTCTTCGCCGAGCACACCACCCAGCAGGTCGCCGCCAAGAAGATCGCCGCCCAGCAGCCCACCGATCAGGCCGTCGTCGCCCAGCACGCCGCCAACCAGACCGCCCACCAGACCGTCTTCACCGAGCAGACCGCCAACGAGGCCTTCTTCGCCCAGCAGGCCGCCCAGCAGGCCGTCCGGGCCCACCACGCCTGCCAGCAGGCTGTCTTCGCCAAGCAGGCCGTCGAGCACTTCGCTGACCACGCCGTCTTCGCCGATCAGCGTGTCGATCACGCCGTCGAGGCCCAGCGCGTCGGTCACGCCCGTCAGGATGCCCTCTTCGCCCAGCAGGTGGTCCAGTCCGTTCTGAACCGCGTCGGTGACGTAGTCGACCTGGCCGAGCAGCGCGTCGGTGGCGCCTTGGCCAAGCAGGCCGTCGACAACGGGGCTGGCCGCACCGTTGAGGCCGTCGAGCACGACGCCGGCGAAGTGGTCCACCGGCTCGAACTGGTTCGGGTTGTCCGCAACGAAATCGGAGCCGAGCACGGGCGCGACGATGTCGTCGATCAGGTCGGTGGTCTGGTCGACCAGGTCTGCGACCGGCTGGAGCGTGCTGCCCAATCCGCCGCTGCTGCTGCCGCCGGTTCCGAGAAGACCGTCCGCGAGGTCGTCGACCGGGTCGAGCAGGCTGTCGCTGTCTGCATCTGCATCTGCATCTGCATCTGCATCTGCATCCGCATCCGCATCCGCATCGGCGTCGGCATCCGCGTCCGCGTCGGCATCTGCGTCGGCATCCGCGTCCGCGTCGGCATCTGCGTCTGCATCCGCGTCGGCATCGGCATCGGCATCGGCATCGGCATCGGCATCGGCATCGGCGTCACCGTCCGCATCCGCATCGGCGTCCGCATCCGCGTCGGCATCGGCATCGGTCTCGCCGCCGCCGATCGGTGAAAAGAACGAAATACCGCCGTCACCGCCGCCACCGCCGCCCAGAGCGGCACCCAGGCCCACGGCACCGAGCGCGCCGAGTGCGAATTCGCCCAGTCCCAGGCCGCCGGCTGCCGGAAGCTTCTTGCTGACCGCCAGCGCGGCCGCATCGGCGTCGCTGTCGGGCGGCGTGACCTGCAGGTCGCCCTGGGCCACGTCGACGTTCACTTGTTCAAGGCCGCCCGGCAGCTTGGTCGAGCCGATGGTCGCATCGGTGCCGCTGGTGAAGACGCCGGCCAGCGGCGCCTTGTTGCTGGCCGAGCCGGGGAACAGCACGTTGGCCTGTCCGCCCTCGGGGACCAGCACGCGGTCGCCTGCGATCAGGCTCTGATTGCCCTCCACCGGAATGCGGACACCGTCGCGCATCACGGCGACGCCCTGCGTGGCATTGGACAATGTGCCGATGCTTGCGGGTGCCGCGGCGGCGGCAGGTGCCGACGAAACGGCCGCGGCGGATGTGCCGAGCGGCGCGCCCGTGTTGGCCTGGGCAATGACCACGGGCGCCACGCCACTGGCGGCGAGTCCGTCGGTCGAAGGGGTCGATGCTTGTGGGTCGTTCATGGCAGCCTCTGTGACAAAAGATGCCTTTACAGGGGCAACTACCGTGCCGCCTCGAAGATCCGCAGGGCATTCGCGCCTACAAATTTGCAAGCCTTTGATTTACATGGATATTCTTGAGACGATGGGCGCCGGACCGCTGCCGTGGACGGCCTCTGGCGGCGTCTTTGAGCCACTTGTTACGTAACGACGTAACGTGGCGCTACCGGAACGTCGCCCCCCATTCCCGGCCGCTCGGCGCCGAGAATCCTTCCCCTCCGACCCCTTTTTCTTGTTTCCTACAGATATGTTCAATCCCTCCCAGGAAGACGTGCGGCGCTTCTTCTGCGACGTTTTCGCGAAGCAGCGGCAGGGCCTGCCGATGGAAGCACTCGAGACGCTCGCGGCCGGCTGGATCGAGGCCCATCCCGAGTACCACGACGACCTGGCCGATGCCGATGCCGCAGTGGCGCGCGTGTACGACGGCGCGTCGGGCCGCGAGAACCCGTTCCTGCACCTGTCGATGCACCTGTCTATCAGCGAGCAATGCTCGATCGACCAGCCGCGCGGCATCCGCCAGGCGGTCGAACTGCTGGCCGCGCGCCGGGGCTCGCTGCTCGATGCGCACCACGAGGCGATGGAATGCCTGGGCCAGATGATGTGGGAGAGCCAGCGCGCCGGCCGCCCGCCCGACGGCAATGGCTACGTGGATTGCGTGCAGCGCCGCGCAACGCGCGACTAGACGCGAACGGAGGGCTTCTTCCGGGACCGGGCCAGCGGCGCACCCTGCTCCCGGGCCGCCTCGCGCAGCAGCGCGGCCATGGCGGCGCGGGGCAGCGAGGGCTCGGCATCGCTGCGCAGCAGCAGGCCCACGGGTTCGTCGGTGCCCGTGGTGTCGATGCGCAGGCGCACGAGGCGCTGGTCGGCCAGCTCGCCGCGGGCGGCGCCAAGCGGCGTGATCCAGACCGCGTCGGACACCGCGACGAGCCCGCGCGCCAGGGCCACGTCGAGCGTCTGCAGCGCATCGGGCGGCAGCGCCAGGCCGCGCGCCTGCAGGAAGCTTTCGGTATGGTGGCGCGGGACCGTGCCCTCGCCGTACACCACCAGCGGATAGCCGAGCACCGCCTGCACCGACACCGCCCGCGCGGGCGAGCGCGCCAGCAGCGGATGGCCCGCACGCACCGCGAACACCAGCGGCTCGGTGTAGAGCAACTCGAAGCTGAGTCCGCCGATGAGCCGCGGGTCGCTCATGCGGCCGACCACGAGGTCGAGCTCGCCGGCGCGCAGCTCGTCGAGCAGCACCGGATTTGCGGCGCTCTTCACCAGCATCTGCACCGCGGGCCAGCGCTCGCGAAAGCGCGCGATCGGCCCCGGCAGCAGTGCCGGCGCCACGCTCGGGAGCGCCCCGATGCGCAGCCGCTCGACGCGCTCGCCCGAGGCCGGTGCCACCGCCTGCGCGCTGGCGTCGAGCGCCTCGAGCACGCGCAGCGCATGCGCGAGCAACTGCTCGCCGGCGGGCGTGAGGCCCTGCACGCCACGCCGACCCGCCCTGCTGCGCTCGACCAGTCGCGTGCCGACGATGGCTTCGAGCTCCGACAGCGTCTTCGACACCGCGGGCTGGCTCAGCGCGAGCCGCTCGGCCGCGCGCGCCAAGTGACGCTCCTGCGCCACCGCGACCAGGCAGCGCAAATGGCGCAACTGCACGTTGCGCAAAAAATCCTGGCGGAGATCGGCGGAGTCTTTCAATTACCTGTGGTTATTCAAATGAGACCAATCTTCAATTTACATCATCGGACCGGCCTTCTAGAGTTCGATGTTCGGACAAGACCCCGCCCCACCCAGGAGACGACATCCCATGTTGACCAAAACCCAGGCCATCGAGGCCGCCCCCGCCGCCGTGCTCACGCCGCGCGACTGGCAGGCCCATCCCTCGTACATCTATCCCGGCTACAAGTCGACGATGAAGCGCGGCCCGCAGAAGCCGCTGGTGCCGCTGAAGGCGGCGCTCGGCGAGCTGCAGCAGCCGGTCTACGGCCACGACAGCATCGGCGCGCTCGACCACGACCTGACGCGCAACGCGTGCAAGAACGGCGAGCCGCTCGGCGAACGCATGATCCTCACCGGCCGTGTGCTCGACGAGCGCCGCCGCCCCGTCGCCAACACGCTGGTCGAGCTGTGGCAGGCCAATGCCTCGGGCCGCTACGTGCACAAGGTCGACCAGCACGATGCGCCGCTCGACCCCAACTTCCTCGGTGCTGGCCGCTGCCTCACCGACAGCGAAGGCCGCTACCGTTTCCTGACCATCAAGCCCGGCGCCTACCCCTGGGGCAACCATCCGAACGCCTGGCGCCCGCAGCACATCCACCTGTCGCTGTTCGGCCAGAGCTTTGCGAGCCGGCTGGTCACGCAGATGTACTTTCCCGGCGACCCGCTGCTGCAGTACGACCCGATGATCACCGGCACGCCCGAGCGCTACCGCAACCGGCTGATCGCCGACTTCAGCCTCGACATCACCGAGGAAGGCTACGCGCTCGGCTACCAGTTCGACATCGTGCTGCGCGGCGCCGACGAGACCCCCTTCGAGAACCGCTGAGCCAGGAGACGCACGACATGGACAAAAGCAACAACCAGCTCATGACCGCCCAGCAGGCCGACTTCGGCCAGACCCCGTCGCAGACGGTGGGCCCCTACTTCGCCTACGGCCTCACGGCCACGCAGTACGGCTACGACTTCGACCAGCCCTTCGATGCCGCCGTGGCGCTCGACGACGCCGCGGGCGAGCGCATCCGCCTCGAGGGCCGCGTCATCGACGGCGACGGCAACCCGATCAACGACGCGATGGTCGAGATCAGCCAGGCCGACGGCCAGGGCCGCTATCCGCAGACACCGGCCGAGGCGCGCGAGATCGGCTTTCGCGCCTTCGGTCGCGTCGGCACGGGCACCGACGCGCAGAACCGTTTCGTGTTCCACACGGTGAAGCCCGGCGCCGAGTCGCCCGGCGAGGCACCGCACATCAACGTGATCGTGCTCATGCGCGGCCTGCTGCTGCACACGTTCACGCGCATCTACTTCAGCGACGAGGCCGAGGCCAATGCGCGCGACGCGGTGCTCGCGAGCGTGCCGGCGGAGCGGCGCCACACGCTGATTGCCGAGCGCTTCGAGCAAGGCGGCGCGGTCGGCTACCGCTTCGACATCCGCATGCAGGGCGCCGACGAGACGGTGTTCTTCGACGTCTGAGCCACGGCCACGGTGCCACGAAAAAAGCCCGCGAAAGCGGGCTTTTTACTTGGTTGCGTGGGCGGCAATGCGGGCTGCCGCCCCGGGGCTCACTGGCCGCCGCTGTGGTGCAGGCGCGAGTCCGGCACCGTCTTGAGTTCGCCGGGCAGCGAGGCGATGTAGTTCGAGAGCGTCTTGAGTTCGGCGTTGGTGAACTTCTTGGGCTCGACCTGCTGCGCCATCACCGCGTTCGAGCGACCCAGGTGCAGGTTGTTCTTGACGCGGTACGACTTGAGCGCGACGAACAGGTAGTCGGCATGCTGGCCGGCCAGCTTGGGCACCGTGCCGTCGTTCGGCGTGTTGAAGTTGGCACCGTGGCACTTGGTGCAACTGTTGTCCTTGTCACGCGAAACCAGCGCCTGGATGTTCTCGGGCATCGGCTTGGCCGGCGTGGCCGGGGGCGCATCGCCCTCCTTCAGGCCGAGCTGGCTGTAGTAGGCCGAGATGTCGGCGATGTCCTGCTCGGTCAGCGAGTCGGCGATCGCGCGCATGGTGGGGTGCTTGCGGTCGCCTCCCTTGTAGGCCGTGAGCGCGGCGCTGATGTAGCTGGCGCTCTGGCCGGCGATCATCGGCACCTTGTGGATCTCGGGAAAACTCGCCTGGTAGCCGATGATGCCGTGGCAACCCACGCACATGGCGACCTTCTTGGCGCCGTCCTGGGCCTTGCCAGTGACTTGCTGGGCTTGCGCCGAGACCGTCACGCAAGCGACAGCGAAGGCAAACATCGTGGTCAACAACTTGTTCATTTTGCGCGCACAATCTCGTGGAAATACAGTTTTTCGAATCAACATTCGATTATATGCAAGGGTCTTCGAAGACCCCATGCAGGCCGCTCAAGAGCTTGCGTCAAGCGGATCGAGTGTGTTCTTTTCTCCACCCCGCCTTTCCTCCAACCTGCTCGCTCGCCTCCACTCATGAAATTCAAGGGCTCTGACAACTACGTCGCCACCCAGGACCTGATGCTGGCGGTCAACGCCGCCATCACGCTCAAGCGCCCGCTGCTCGTCAAGGGCGAGCCCGGCACCGGCAAGACCATGCTGGCCGAAGAGGTGGCCGAATCGCTCGGCCTGCCGCTCTTGCAGTGGCACATCAAGTCGACCACCAAGGCCCAGCAGGGCCTGTACGAATACGACGCGGTGAGCCGGCTGCGCGATTCGCAGCTGGCCGACGTCGACGGCGGCGAGCGCGTCAAGAACATCCACAACTACATCGTGAAGGGCGTGCTCTGGCAGGCCTTCACGGCCGACGAGCCGGTGGCACTTCTGATCGACGAGATCGACAAGGCCGACATCGAGTTTCCGAACGACCTGCTGCGCGAGATCGACCGCATGGAGTTCTACTGCTACGAGACGCGCGAGCTGATCCGCGCCAAGCACCGGCCGGTGGTGTTCATCACCTCGAACAACGAGAAGGAGCTGCCCGACGCCTTCCTGCGCCGCTGCTTCTTCCACTACATCAAGTTCCCCGACGCCGAGACCATGAAGCAGATCGTGGCGGTGCACTTCCCGGGCCTCAAGCAGGAGCTGCTCACGGCCGCGATGAAGACCTTCTACGACGTGCGCAACCTGCCCGGCCTGAAGAAGAAGCCCTCGACCTCCGAACTGCTCGACTGGCTCAAGCTGCTGATGGCCGAAGACATCCCGCTCGACGCGCTGCAGAGCAAGGACGACAAGGTCGCGGTGCCGCCGCTGGTGGGCGCGCTGCTCAAGAACGAGCAGGACGTCACGCTGTTCGAGAAGCTCGTCTTCATGCAGCGCAACAACCGATGACCCGGCCCACCGCGCCGCATCCCGTCGGGCAGTTGCTCAAGCTCGGCCTGGCGCAGGCCGTGCTGTTCGTGCTCGGTGCGCTGCTCGGGCGCTGGGTCGGGCTGCAGTTCGGGCTCGATGCGTTCGGCGCCGGCGGCTGGGGCAACAGCGAGATCTTCGGCATCCTGCTGATCGGCCTGGGCGGCGGCGGCGGCGTGCAACTCGCACGGGCCTGGTACGACCGCAAGTACGGCAAGCCCCCGCGCTGAGCCCCTCCCCTTTCTCGAAAGTAGCTCGAACATGGCGTTCGTCGAACCTGTCACGCTGAAGGCCCGCGACCTCGCGCTGGTGCCGCTCTCGCTCGACCACGAAGAAGGCCTGCGCACGGCCGCGGCCGACGGCGAGCTCTGGAAGCTGCGCGTCACCTCGGTGCCCGAGCCGGAGGAGACACGTGCCTACATCGAAGCCGCGCTGCAGGGCCGCGAGGCCGGCCACCGCTTCGCTTTCGCCGTGACCGAGGCCGCAACCGGCGCCGTGCTCGGCAGCACCAGCTTTCACGATATCCTGCCCGCGGTAAAGCGCGTGGAGATCGGCTACACCTGGTATGCCAGGCGCTGCCAGCGCACGCACGTCAACACCACCTGCAAGCTGCTGATGCTGAGCCACGCCTTCGATGCCCTCGGCTGCAACGTGGTGGGCTGGCGTACCGACAATTTCAACTTCGCCTCGCAGGCCGCCATCGAGCGGCTCGGCGCGAAGAAGGACGGCGTGATCCGCGGCCATGCGATGCGCCGCGACGGCACCGTCCGCGACACCGTGATGTACAGCCTGCGCGCAGGCGAGTGGCCCGAGGTCAAGGCCCAGTTGCTCTACCTGCTCGACAAGCCGCGAAGCTGAAGGAGGCCCGCCGCCATGCTGATCGATTTCTTCTACACGCTGCGCTCGGCCAAGCTGCCGGTCTCGGTCAAGGAATACCTCACGCTGCTCGAAGCGCTGCAGGCCGACGTGGTCGGGCCCAATTCCGACGGCGCCTTCGGCATGGACGACTTCTATTACCTCTCGCGCACCGCGCTCGTGAAGGACGAGAAGCACTACGACAAGTTCGACCGCGCCTTCGCCGCCTATTTCAAGGGCGTCGAGATGCTGGCCGACTTCACCAAGGAAGTGCCGCTCGACTGGCTGCGCAAGACGCTGGAGCGCGAATTCACGGCCGAGGAAAAGGCCAAGATCGAGAAGATGGGCTGGGACGAGCTCATGGAAACGCTCAAGAAGCGCTTCGAGGAACAGAAGGAGCGCCACGAGGGCGGCAACAAGTGGATCGGCACCGGCGGCACCTCGCCGTTCGGCCATGGCGGTTACAACCCGCAGGGCATCCGAATCGGCGGTGCCGGCAAGAACAAGAGCGCGGTCAAGGTCTGGGACCAGCGCGCCTACAAGGACTACGACGACAGCCAGGAGCTCGGCACACGCAACATCAAGGTGGCGCTGCGCCGGCTGCGCAAGTTCGCGCGCGAAGGCCACGAGGACGAGCTCGACCTCGACGAGACCATCCACAAGACGGCCGCCAACGCCGGCCTGCTCGACATCAAGATGCGCCCGGAGCGCCACAACAACGTCAAGGTGCTGCTGCTGATGGACGTGGGCGGCACGATGGACGAGCACATCCAGCGCGTGGAAGAGCTGTTCTCGGCCGTGAAGACCGAGTTCAAGCACCTGGAGTTCTATTACTTCCACAACTGCGTCTACGACTTCATGTGGAAGAACAACAAGCGCCGCTTCTCCGAAAAGTTCGCGACCTGGGACATCCTGCGCAAGTACAACAAGGACTACAAGCTCATCTTCGTCGGCGACGCGACCATGAGCCCCTACGAGATCCTGCAGCCCGGCGGCAGTGTCGAATACAACAACGAAGAGGCCGGCGCCGAGTGGATCCAGCGGCTCACCCACGCCTTTCCGAAGTTCGCCTGGATCAACCCCGAACCGCAAGGTGTGTGGCAGTACCGCCAGAGCATCGCGGTGATGCAGCAGCTGATGTCCAACCGCATGTACCCGCTGACGCTGCGCGGCCTCGAGGAAGCGATGCGAATGCTTTCGAAGTAATACCGCACACTCAGGACACATGTGTGTACGTGCGTCCTACGGGAATTGCGTGCAGTTGCTGTCAAAATGGCCCGATGTTCAGGGTGGTTCCAGCTTTTTCGCCGGCGTGGCTGCCGGCTTTGCTTTTTGTGGGCGCCCTGCTTCTGCAGGGATGCAGCTTGCTGCCGAAGAAGGACGCTGCGAACGACAAGGGCGCATCCCCGCCGGTGCTGGTCCAGAACGGAGACACCGCAACCGGCAAGAAGAGCGACGACAAGGACGCCTTCACCGTCGAGGTTCGCGGCCCCGAGGCGGTGCGTGAGTACCTCACGCTGCACCTCGAGCTCCAGCGCTACCGCACGCTCGACGACCTCGGCGCGACCGAGATCTCGCGGCTCATGGTGGCGGCCGAAGCCAACGCACGCGAGCTGCTCGCCACACTCGGCTACTTCACGCCCACGCTGACGCTCGAACTCAACGAGACGCCCGCCAGCACGCGCGCCCCGCGCGAGATCATCATCACCGTGGTGCCGGGCGAGCCCACGCAGGTCAGCACGGTGCAGATCGACTACGAAGGCGCGATCGCCACCGACCCCACGGCCGAGGCGCAGCGCGACGCGATTCGCACCGCCTGGACCCTGCGCGCAGGCCAGCCTTTCACGCAGCAGGGCTGGGACGATGCCAAGGCCATAGCCCTGCGCCGCCTCACGGCCAGGCGCTTCCCCACCGGCAGCATCGGCATGAGCCGCGCCGAAGTCGACGCCGACCGCCAGGAGGCCCGGCTCAGCGTCACCTACCAGTCCGGGCCGGCCTATCGCTTCGGGCCGCTGGTGCTGCGCGGCGTCGAACGCTACGACGCCGACGGCGTGCGCCGCATCGCGCAGCTTCCCACCGGCACCGACTACGACCAGCAGAAGCTGCTCGACGCGCAGCAGCGCCTGGCGAGCAGCGGCTACTACGACTCGGTGTTCCTCACGCTCGACACCGAGAGCGGCACGCCACTGGCCGCACCCGTGATCGCGCAGCTGCGCGAGGCGCCGCTGCAGAAGGTGGTGCTCGGCGCCGGCTTCACGACCGACAGCGGACCCCGCCTGTCGGTCGACCACATCCACAACAAGCTGCCGCTGCTCGGCTGGCGCGCGGTGTCGCGCCTGTCGGTCGACCGCGAAACCAAGTCGCTGGGCACCAACTGGCAGGCGATCCCCGACGAACGCGGCTGGCGCTGGCTGGCCGGCGCCGAACTCAAGAGCGAAACCTCGGGCAGCTACGTGGTCGACAGCGGCCGGCTGCGCAGCGGGCGCAGCAAGTCGAGCGGCCACATCGACCGCACCTATTTCCTGCAGTACGACTACGCGCAGAACCGCGGCATCGACGCGCCGCCCTCGGCCTCGGCCCTCACCGCCAACTGGGGCTGGACGGGCCGCTACTTCGACGACAACGCCGCGCCGACGCGCGGCTTCGGCCTGGCGCTCGAACTCGGCGCCGGCTACACCCTCACCGGCGAGCGCCTGCCCTTCACACGCACCTATGCACGCTGGCTCGGCGTGCTGCCGCTGGGCTTTGCCAACGGCCGCGACGCCGCCACGCTGGCACGCCGGAGCCGGCTCCAGCTGCGCGCCGAGGCTGGCGCGGTGGCCGCCAAGGAGAGCGCGCAGATCCCGTCCACGCTGATGTTCCTGACCGGCGGCGACACCACCGTGCGCGGCTACAGCTACCGCCAGATCGGCACCGAGCGCGCCGACGGCCAGATCGTCGCGGGCCGCTACCTCGGCGTCATGAGCCTCGAATGGCAGCGCCCGTTCGTCTACAAGGGCAAGCTCACCGAGTGGGAGAGCACGGTCTTCGTCGATGCCGGTGCAGTGGCCGACAAGCCGGGCGAGCTCAAGCCCAAGGTCGGCGTGGGCGTGGGCGCGCGCTGGCGCAGCCCCGTGGGGCCGGTGCAGGCCGACATCGCCTACGGCGTGGACACCAAGAAGTTCCGCCTTCACCTCCGCCTCGGCTTCACCTTCTGATCGATGCAGACAGACCCGTCCAATCCCACGCCCACGCCCGCCGCACCGCGACCGCCGCGCACGCGCGCGCGCCGCGTCCTGCGCGCGCTGGCATGGACCGTGGCGGGCCTGCTCGCGCTGGTGCTCGTGCTCGGCGCAGCTGCATGGTGGTGGGTCGGGTCCAACCAGTCGCTGGCCTTCGCACTGGCCCAGGCCGCGCGCTACATGCCCGCAGGCCAGACGCTCGAAAGCCGCGAGGTCAGCGGCTCGCTGCGCACGGGCGGGCGCATCGGCTGGCTGCGCTGGCAGAGCGAGAGCCTCGCGGTCGAAGTGCACGAGGCCGACATCGGCTGGCAGCTCGCGCCGCTGTTCCAGCGCAAGCTGCAGCTCGGCGAAGTGCATGCGAAGGAACTGCTGATCGAGCGCCGCGGCCCGCCGAGCGACACGCCCACCGAACCGCTCGAGCAGATCACGCTGCCGATCGAAGTCGACCTGCCGTTTCGCATCGACGCGCTGCGCTGGGCCGGCCCGCCCGCGCTCGAGGCACTGCAGCTCGCAGGCCACTACCGCTACACGGGCGCGCAACATGAACTGGAGATCGACGGCGTCGACATTGCCGACGGCCACTACAGTGCCCGCGTGAAGCTGCAGGGCGCCGCACCGATGGCGATCGAGGCCGCGCTCGAAGGCCGCGTGAAGGCGCCGCTCGCCGAGGACCGCAGCATCGAGGTGCTGGCCAAGGCCGGCATCGAGGGCACGCTGGCGGGCACCGATGCGCGCCTGCAGGTGGCCGCCGAGCTGAAGCCGGCCGAGCCCGACGCCGAGGCGCCGATGGAAGCCAAGCTGCAGGCCCGGATCGCGCCCTGGCTGCCGCAGCCGGTGATCGATGCCAACGCGGACTTGCGCAACGTCGATGCGGCCAGCCTCTGGCCCGGCGCGCCGCGCACGCGCCTGTCGGGCACCGTCGCGCTCGAGCCTGATGCGGCCACGGGCCCGGACGCCTGGCAGGCCACGGCCGACCTGCAGAACGCGCTGCCCGGGCCCTGGGACAAGGGCGCGCTGCCGCTCGAAAAGCTCGAGGCCCGCGTCGGCTTCGACGGCACCAACTGGAACATTCCTGCGGCCACGCTGCGCGCGGGCGGCGGCCGCATCGAGGCCGAGGGCCGCTGGAGCCCCGCGCCCGCGCCCTGGGAGGCGCGCGCCACCGTGCGCGGCGTGCGCCCGGGCCTGCTGCACAGCGAACTCTCCGGCGCGCCGGTCAACGGCACCGCGACGGCGCGGCAGCGCGACGATGCGATCGGTTTCGAGCTGGCGCTGCGCGCCGAGGGCGGTGCCGGCAGCGCGGCATTGCCCGGCTTCGGCCTGGAGCGCATCGCCGCCACGGGCCAATGGAAGGAACAGGTGCTCGACCTGCGCAGCCTGCGCGTCGAAGCCGAGCGTGCGAGTGTCGAGGGCCGCATGCAGGTGCGCGTGGCCGAGCAGGCCGCGAGCGGCAAGCTCGCGCTCGCATTGCCGGGCGGCAGCGCCCAGTTCGAAGGCCGTATCGCGCCGTCGGTGGGCAGCGGTGATGTGCAGGCGCGCATCGACGATGCCGAAGCCGTGCAGCGCTGGATCGAAGGCCTGCCCGAGCTTTCGGGGCTGTTCGCAGGCAGCAGCGCGAAGGGCTCGGCGCGCCTCGATGCGAGCTGGCAGGGCGGTTGGCAGACGATTCAGCGCCGTATCGAAAATCCCGGCGCACCGCCCCAGCGCGGCGCGGCCGAGCCGAGCATCAAGGCGTCGCTCGCCTTGCCGCGGCTCGAGGTACGCATGCCCGCGGCGCAGCCAGCCAATGGCGGCAGTGGCACGAACGGCACGAATGGCGCCACCACCGTCCGGTTGAACGACGTGCAGGCAGACCTCGCCGGCACCCTGGCCGATGCCACGCTCGCGCTCAAGGGCGAAGCCACGTCCGGCACGCAGAAGCTCACGCTCGATGCCCGCGCCAATGGCGGCCGCACGGGTGCCGACCAATGGCGCGCGGTGCTCGCAAGCCTGCGGCTGCAGGCGCGGGACAGCGCGCGCCCCGGCCCCGGCGGGCCATCGGCCGCACCCTGGACGCTGGAGCTCGGCCGCGAAGTCACCGCCTCGGTCAAGACCGGTGGCAGCGGCGCCACGCGCCGCCTCGAACTCGAAGCCTCGGCCGCCAACGCCACGCTGCGCGGGCCGGTGCCCGGCACGGTGCGCATCGAATGGGAGCCGCTGCGCTTCACGCGCAGCGGCGCGGCGCCCAACCAGGCCTTCCGCGTTCAGTCCAAAGGCAGGCTGCAAGGCCTGCCGATGGCGTGGGCCGAGGCCTTCGGTGCCAGCGCCACCTTCGACGAGATCGGCGTGACCGGCGACCTGCTGTTCGACGGCGAGTGGGACATCGATGCGGGCGACACGCTGCGCGCCCGCGCGCGGCTCGCGCGCCAGAGCGGCGACATCCGCGTGCAGGCCGGCGAAGCGGCTCTGGTCACGCGCATCCACAGTTACGGCACCGGCACCGCGAGCGAGCGCACGATGAATTCCGCGAGCGCCGACGGCACCACCGCGCCGAGCACGCCCGCGGGGCTCAGGCAGGCCGAGCTGCGGCTCGATGCCGACGGCGAGGCGGTGCGCGCCACGCTGGCCTGGGACAGCGAGCGCGCCGGCAAGATCGACGCCGAGCTGGCCACGCGCATGCAGCAGCGGGCCGACGGCTGGGTGTGGGCCCCCGATGCGCCGCTCGCGGGCAAGGTCAAGGCCACGCTGCCGAACCTCGGCGTCTGGTCGATGCTGGCACCGCCCGGCTGGCGCATCGCGGGCACGCTCGACGCCGACGCGGTGCTCGCAGGCAACCGCGCCGCACCGCGCTGGAACGGCACACTGGGCGCCGACCGGCTCGCGCTGCGCGCGCCGGTCGAAGGGCTCGACCTGCGCGATGGCCGGCTGCGTGCCACGCTCACGGGCGATCGCCTCGAGATCAACGAGTTCACGCTTCAGGGCGGTGCGGGCACCTCGGCGCGGATCGCGGGCCAGAGCGGCAACCGGAGCACCGCGAGCAGCGAGGCGGCTGCGGGCGGCGGCTCGCTCACCGCGCGCGGCGATATCTTTTGGGGCGCCGCCGGCGCCTCGGCCAGCGGCATCCGCATGGCGCTGAATGCCGAGCTGCGTGCGCTGCGCGTGCTGGTGCGCACCGACCGCCAGGTCACGCTGTCGGGCAACCTTCAGGCGCGCCTCGAGGGCGGGCAGTTCAGCGTGCGCGGCAGGCTGCGCACCGACCGCGCCGTGATCATCCTGCCCGACGAGACGGCACCGAGCCTCGGCACCGACGTGGTCGTGCGCTCCGCCGCCAAGGACCGCGAGGCGGCCGAGAAGGCCCGGCGCGAGGTGGCGCGCAGCGAGGCGCAGGCCGCAAAGCCGCAGACCGCGAAGCCGCCCGACATCGTCGTGACCTTCGACCTCGGCGACGACTTCGCGGTGCAGGGCCGCGGCATCACGACGCGGCTCGAAGGCGAACTCGAGATCCGCAGCAACCGGCTCGATGCGCCGCCGCGCATCGTCGGCGAAGTGCGCACCGTCAAGGGCCAGTACCGCGCCTATGGCCAGCAGCTCGACGTGGAGACGGGCCTTGCGCGCTTCAACGGGCCGTTCGACAACCCGTCGCTCGACATCCTCGCGATCCGGCCCAACATTGCGCAGCGCGCGGGCGTGCAGATCACCGGCACTGCGCAATCGCCGCGCGTCAAGCTCTATTCCGAGCCCGTGCTGTCCGACGCCGAAACGCTGTCGTGGGTGGTGCTCGGCCGCGCCTCGGCCACCAGCGGCGGCGAATCGGTGCTGCTGCAGCAGGCCGCGCTGGCGCTGCTCGGCCGCGTCAGCAAGGGCGCGAGCGGCGGCAGCCTCGCCAGCCGCTTCGGCCTCGACGAGCTCGGCTTCAAGGGCCCCGGCGACGGCGGCGACCTGCGCGAATCGGCCGTCACCTTCGGCAAGCGGCTCTCGAAGGATTTCTATCTCACCTACGAACGCAGCCTCGGTGGCACCTTCGGCACCATCTTCATCTTCTATGACCTGACCAAGCGCCTTACGCTGCGCGGCCAGGCCGGGCAGACCAGCGGCGTCGACCTGATCTACACCGTCAAATACGACTGACGCCCCCTCCGGGTCTGCCGCATTGACCGGCCTCGTTTGTCGAGCTAACAATGGTTAGCGCCCCGACAAAAAGAGGAACGAAGATGCACGATGATGGAGACAAGGGCGAGTGTTCAATGCTGGATCGTCAGAAGTACGACCCTCCTGGGTACTCGCGGACCACGTTCTTGCATCACGCACTGCTGTGCGTGATGGCCGTCATTGCCGCTGGCGCCGCAGTGGCGTCGATCCCCTACTGGGGCGGCGGCGACTTTCCGTTGATGAGCCTGATCATCTACGTGGCCGGCATGGTGTTCGTCGCCATGCCGCTGTGCCTGTACTACGAAGCGCGGCTGCAGTCGCACCAGGAACGCGTGGCGCACGCACGGCACATGATCGTCAACTGAGCGTTTCGCCGGCAGCCGGCCCGGTGGTGCCGACCACCACCTGCCGCAGCCCCTCGAGCGCCGGCTCGACGATCGCGCGATCGGCGCCCACGGCATACACGGCATAGGCCGGATACAGGAACTCGGGCGTGCCGGGCACGCGCCGCAGCCGGCCCGATTCGAGATGGCTGCGCACCACGTCGTGGCGGAAATAGCCCGTGCCGCCCGCGGCCAGCAGGTATTCGCGGCCCAGCGGGCCCAGCGCCGAACTCACCGCCGCATGCGACAGCTCGGGGAACGCGAGGCCGTGCTGCGCCGCGAACTCGGGGCCCCAGTCGACGTACACGTAGTCGGCCGGCTGCGGCACCTTCGGGCGCTTCGCGGTCGTCACCATCACGAGCTTTTCCTCGATCAGCAGTTCGACGCGCAGGCCCGGGCGCTGCTGCGGCGCATAGGCGATCGCGATGTCGAGCACGCCCGCGGCCACCTTGTCGAGCAGGTCGTGCGGAAAACCGACTTCGGTGCGCAGCGCGAGCTGCGGCGCCGCGGTGCGCATCCACAGCAGCCATTGCAGCAGCAGCGGGTCCCAGAGGCTGATCTCGCAGCCGATCGCGAGCACCGCGCGGCTGCCGGGCGGCACCGCCACCTGGTGGCGCGCGCGCTCCCACACCTGCACCAGCGTGGTGGCATGCGGCAAGAACTGCTCGCCGGCCGTCGTGAGCACCGCGCCGGCCTTGTTGCGCACGAAGAGCGGCCGGCCCAGCAGTTCCTCGAGCGAGCGCACGCGGGCGCTCACCGAGGTCTGCGTGACGTGCAGCCGCTCGGACGCGCGCTGGAAGCTGCGGGTCTCGACGATCGCGAGGAAGGTGCGGGCCAGGTTGATGTCCATCTGCGGACTCCAGCTATTTCAATGCATTATTTTTGCATTGAACTCCCAATTAATATCGTTTTACTTGCGATCAACATGGGCAGAAGATGAAGGCATCCCAAGCAACCAAGGAGCCACCCCATGACCACACTTCACCAGCCTCCTTTCCATGCCAGCGCCACCGAGACCTTTGCCGATGCGCTCAAGGCCATCGTCGACGAAGTCCTGATGCTGGCCGAGACCTTGCTGAGCCCCAACCGGATCATCGGCGAGGTCGAGCAGATGCGCGCGCTGCAGGTGGCAGCCGACAACATCGAGGCCGAAGACCCGGCGCGCGCCCAGGCGCTGCGCACGCAGGCCTCGCGCATCGGCCTGCGCTGAAGCGCGGCGCGCGCCGCCCGCGCCCTCAGGCCGCCGCCTCGAACGGCACGATCTGCGAGATCAGCGCCGAGCCGTCGGCAAGCAGGAAGTCCTTGAAGGCCTGCGCAACCGGCGGCAGGCGCTTGGTGCGCCGATGCACCACGTACCAGTTGAGCATCAGTGGAAAGCCATCGACGTCGAGCACGCGCAGGCTGCCCGCGCGCACCTCCTGGCTCACGGTGTGGGCCGACATGAAGCTCACGCCCATGCCCGCGATCACCGCCTGCTTGATGGTCTCGGTGCTGCGGATCTCCATCGCGATGTTGATGCCGCGGAGGTCGCCACCGAAACCGTCCTGCATCGAATGCCAGGTGTCCGAGGCCTTCTCGCGCACCACGAAGGGCTCGCGCATCAGCCGTGCGAGCGGGATCTTCTGCACGCCCACGAGCGGATGGCCCGGCGCCGCGACGATCACGTAGGGGTGCGGCGCAAAGGCCTGGTTCTGCGTGTCGAGGTCGGTCGGCGGACGCACCATGATCGCGAGGTCGGTGAGGTTCTCGGCGATGTGCGTCATGAGCTCCGCCCGGTTGTGCACGGTGAAGTTCAGCGTCACGCCGCGGTGCCGGCTCGCAAACTCCACCAGCAGGCGCGGAAAGAAGTAGTCGCCCGCGCTGATGACGCCCACGTTGAGCTTGCCGCCCGAGACGCCGTTGAACTGCAGCATCGCGTTCTCGGCCGCCTCGAACTGCTGAATGATCGCGCGGCTGATCTGCAGCAGCTCGGTGCCTGCGGGCGTGAGATAGATCTTCTTGCCGAACTGCTCGAACAGCGCATTGCCCGCATGCTCCTCGAGCTTGCGCACCTGGGTGGAAACGGCTGGCTGCGTGAGGTGCAGTTCCTCGGCGGCGCGCGAGAAGCTCAGAAGCCGCGCCACCGCCTCGAAGACCTTCAACTGGCGCAGGGTGGCGTGCTTCATTCGGCGTGGCGCGGGTGGTGGCTGCGGACCGGGCTATGGTATTCGTGCGACGTGCAGCAGGTTGGTGGTGCCCGAGAGCCCGAACGGCAGGCCCGCGACCACCACGATGTCGTCGCCCGAGGCCGCGAAGCCTTCGGCGCAGGCGGTGCGGCAGGCGCACTCGATCATCTCGGCCACGTCGTGCACGTCTTCCACGGGCACCGCATGCACGCCCCACACCATCGCCATGCGGCGCGCGGTGGCGATGTCGGGCGTGAGGCTCAGGATCGGCACCGCAGGCCGCTCGCGCGCGGCGCGCAGGCTGGTGAAGCCCGAGGAGGTGTAGGTCACGGTGGCGGCGGGCGCGAGCAGCCCGGCCACCTGTCGCATCGAGGCGCAGACCGCGTCGGCCGTGGTCGACAGCGCTGCATCGTGCGTGGCATCGATGCCCGTGCGGTAGGTGACGTCGGCTTCCACGCGCAAGATGATGCGCTCCATCATCGAGACCGCCTCCAGCGGGTACTTGCCCGAGGCCGATTCGGCCGAGAGCATCACCGCGTCGACGCCGTCGTACACCGCGGTGGCCACGTCGGACACTTCGGCGCGCGTGGGCACCGGCGCGGCGATCATCGATTCGAGCATCTGCGTGGCCACCACCACCGGCTTGCCGCCCTTGCGGCAGGCTCGCACGATGAGCCGCTGCAGCTCGGGCACGCGCTCGGGCGGCAGCTCGACGCCGAGGTCGCCGCGCGCCACCATCACGCCGTCGCACAGCGCGACGATGGCGTCGAGGTGCTCGATGGCTGCTGGCTTTTCGAGCTTGGCCATGATCCATGCGCGCGTGCCGATCAGCGCGCGCGCCTCCTCGATGTCTTCGGGGCGCTGCACGAACGACAGCGCCACCCAGTCCACACCCATCGCCAGGCCGCAGGCGAGGTCGTCGCGGTCCTTCGGCGTGAGCGGCGAAATCGGCAGCACCACGCTCGGCACGTTGACGCCCTTGCGGTCAGAGATCGGCCCGCCGACCAGCACCGTGGTCTCGGCAAAGTCGGCACCGTGGCTGTCGACGCGCAGCCTGAGCTTGCCGTCGTCGAGCAGCAGTTCGGTGCCCACCTGCAGCGCCGCGAATATCTCGGGATGCAGCAGCGGCGCACGGCGCGCATCGCCGCTCGCGGGATTCATGTCGAGGCGAAAGCGCGCGCCGGCATCGAGCTGCGCGCGGCCGCCCTCGAAAGTGCCGAGTCGCAGCTTCGGGCCCTGCAGGTCGAGCAGCACGCCGATGGGCCGGCCGAACTCGGTCTCGAGCCGGCGGATGGTCTCGAGCCGGCGCGCATGATCGTGCTGCGTGCCATGGCTGAAGTTGAGCCTGAACACGTCGACGCCGCGCTCGAACAGCGCCCGGATCGCGGGCTCGTCGGTGGTCGAGGGGCCCAGCGTGGCCACGATCTTCGCGCTGCGTGTACGTCGCATCATTCGGTTCCGTTCTTTCTTTCAGGCCGCCGCAAGGCAGACGCGGCCCCGCTCGGCTTCCATCGTACGCGCGAGCAGCTTGACCAGCGCATACACGGTGTCGATGTGTGGCGTGGGCGTGTCGGTGAGCCGCGCGAGTTCGACCACCGCGCCCACCAGCGCGTCGATCTCGGGCGCGCGGCCCGCCTCCACGTCCTGCAACATCGAGGTCTTGTGCTTGCCGACCTTTTCCGCGCCGGCAATGCGCTTGTCGAGTGTCACGCGGAAACCGATGTCGAGCTTGTGCGCCACGGCCTCGGCCTCGCGCATCATCGCGGCCGCGAGTTCGCGCGTCAGCGGGTACTGGCAGATGTCCACCAGGGTCGAGTGCGACAGGCTGCTGATCGGGTTGAAGGTGAGATTGCCCCAGAGCTTGAGCCAGATCTCGGCGCGGATGTTGTCGAGCACCGGCGCCTTGAAGCCCGCTGCGCTCAGCGCCGCCGAGACACGGTTCACGCGCTCGCTCGAGGAGCCGTCGAGTTCGCCGACCGGAAAGCGGTCGCCTTCGATGTGCTTCACCACGCCCGGCGCGATGAGCTCCGACGCGGGATACACCACGCAGCCGATGACGCGCTCGGCCGGGATCTTGTCGGCGACGAGGCCGGTCGGGTCGACGCTGCGCACCGGCGTGCCCGCGAGCGCGCCGCCATGGTTGTGGAAGTACCAGAACGGGATGCCGTTCTGCATCGTCACCACCACCGTCTCGGGGCCGAAGAGCTTCGGCACGTCGTTCGCCACCGCCTCGACCTGGTGCGCCTTCATCGCGAGGATCACGACGTCTTGCGGGCCCGCCTGCTCGTAGCGGTCGGTGGCCTTGACGTCGAACGCCACCTGCTCCTCCCCGTCGGCACCGATGAGCTTGAATCCATTGGTGGCAATGGCGTCGAGGTTCTTTCCTCGCACGATGAACGTGACGTCCTCGCCGGCCAGCGCGAGCTTTGCGCCCACGAGGCCGCCGATGGCGCCTGCGCCGATGACTGCAATCTTCATGTCGATCCCCAAGTTGTTGATTCTGTGTGGCCGCCGCGCGCGGGGCGCGAAGGCGCTAGCCGTAGCGGTTGCCGAGCGTGCCGATGCCGCCGATCTCGACCTCGACCTCGCTGCCGGGCTTCATCGAGCCGACGCCGATGGAGGTGCCGCAGAGGATCACGTCACCGGGGTACAGGGTCATGTCGAAGGAGATCAGGCTCACGAGCTGCTGCACCGAGAAGCGCATGTCGCTGATGGGATAGTTCTGCCGCACCTCGCCATTGAGCCGTGTGGTCACGCTGAGCGTGGCGGGGTCGAGACCGGTGGCCACGGAAGGGCCCATCGGGCAGAAGGTGTCGAAGCCCTTGGCGCGCACCCACTGCGCGAACGAGGCGTCGCGGTTCAGGATGTCGGCCACCGTCACGTCGTTGGCGCAGGTGTAGCCGAACACATGGCCGAGTGCCTCGGCCTCGGGCACGGCCGTGGCCGTCTTGCCGATGACGATGCCGAGTTCGCCCTCGAACACCACCTTGCCGTCGCACAGCGGCTGTCGGATCGGCACGCCGGGCGCGAGGTAGCTGTTGGGCGCCTTCAGTAGGTAGAGCGGCTCGGCCGGCACCGGCAGGTTCAGCTTCGCGCCAAGCGCATGGAAGTTGTTCCACAGCGCGAGGACCTTGGTCGGCTCGGTCGGCGTGAGCAGCCGCACGCCCGACAGCACGAACACGCGGTCCGTCGGCTCGGGATGGTCGAACATGTTGCCGCTGTGCTCGCGCACCGTGCCGTCGCCCTCGAGCGTGCCGAAGCCGACCTCGCCACCGTGCTCGAAACGGACCCATTGCTGTTGTTGCATGCCTTGCTCCTTGGCGCGTCGTTTGTTGGAATGGTTTTGACCTGAGCCCGGTGCTCAGTCGAAAGGCAGGTAGTCGGGCACGACCAGCGAGGCGAGCAGCTTCCCGATCTCGGCGGGGTTCTCGGTCACGTGGATGCCGCACGCCTTCATCACCGCGAGCTTGCGCTGCGCGCTGCCCTGCCCGTCGGGCTCGCTGGCACCCGCGATGAAGCCGACCACCGGCTTTCGCATGTGCTCGGCGATCCACTCGGCGCAGGCTTCCTCGTCGCTGCCGCCGATCTCGCCGACCATGATCACCGCGTCGGTGAGCGGATCGTCGTTGAAGCGCTTCAGCACGTCGATGTAGCGCAGCCCGCAGACGGCATCGCTGCCAATGCCGACCACGGTCGATTGCCCGATGCCGAAGCGCCCGAGCTGGCTCGCGGCCTCGTAGCCGAGCGTGCCCGAGCGCGACACCACGCCGATGCGGCCCCGCTGGTGAATGTGGCCCGGCATGATGCCGATCTTGATTTCGTCGGGCGTGATCAGGCCCGGGCAGTTGGGGCCGAGCAGCAGAGTGCGGCTGCCTTCCATGCGGTGACGCGTGCGGACCATGTCGCGCACGGGAATGCCCTCGGTGATGCACACCACGAGCTCGAGCCCCGCGTCCACGGCCTCGTCGATGGCCGCGGCCGCGAACGGCGGCGGCACGTAGATCACCGACACGGTGGCACCGGTCTCGGCCTTGGCTTCGGCCACGGTGCCGTACACGGGGATGCCGTCGAAGGACTTGCCGGCCTTGTGCGGGTTGACGCCCGCGACGAAGCACTTGCGTCCGTTGGCATAGTCGCGGCACATCGCGGTGTGGAACTGGCCGGCCTTGCCGGTGATGCCCTGCGTGATGACGCGCGTGTGCTTGTTGACGAGGATCGACATCTCAGTGGGCCCTCCGCGGCGTGGACAGTGCGGCAGCCACCGCGAAGCCGGCCGCTTCGTCGATGTCGTCCGCGTGGATGATCGAAAGGCCCGACTGCGCGAGCAGGGTCCGGCCCAGCGTTTCGTTGGTGCCCTTCAGGCGCACCACCAGCGGCACCGTGAGCTCGACCTCGCGCAGCGCCGCCAAGAGGCCGCGCGCGACCACGTCGCACTTCAACAGGCCGCCGAAGATGTTGACCAGCACGGCACGCAGCCGCGGCGTGCGCAGCATCAGCCGAAGGGCCTCGGCAACTTTCTCGGCGCTCGCGCTGCCGCCCACGTCGAGCACGTCGGCCGGCGCACCGCCGTGGAGGCGGATCGCGTCCATCGTCGCCATCGCGAGGCCTGCGCCATTCACCAGGCCGCCAATCTCGCCGTCGCGCGCCAGGCACGAGAAGCCGTGCCCCGAGGCCTGCGACTGGACGGAGTCTTCCTCGTCGAGGTCGCGCATCGCCGCGATGGCCGGCTGGCGGAAGAGCGCATGCGGATCGAAGGCAAAGCGCGCACCGAGCGCGATGACGCGGCCGTCGGGCGTGAGCACCAGCGGATCGATCTCGGCCAGCGAGGCATCGCTGGCGTCGAAGGCCTGGTAGAGGTTCTGCACCAGCGTACGCACCTGCGGCAGCAGCTTGCCCGAGAAGCCGATGTCGCGCGCAAGGCCGTCGGCCTCGGCGGCCCGCACGCCGGCGGCGGGATCGATCAGCAGCCTGCGGACCTTCTGCGGCGCACGCGCTGCCGGGTCGCCGGGCGCAGCACCGCCCTCACCTTCGCCCGCGGTCAGCACCACGCGGCGCGCCTCGCGGTCGAGCGCCAGGCGGAGATGGAAGGTCTGCGCGACCTCGAGGCTCTCCTCGACCAGCAACCGGCGCACGACGCGGCTGGCGCAACCCGGACGGGGCGCTTCTAGCGCCGTGCCCAGCAGCCCGGCTGCATGGCGCCGCACCTCGTCGGGCGACCACGCGCGCCGCGCGACGGCATCGTTGTTGCCGCGCACGCCCCCATGCACCTGCGGCTTGACCAGCCAGGCCCGGCCGCCGACCCGCGCGGCGGCGTCCACCGCCTCGTCGGGCGAAAAGCATGCATGGCCACGCGGCACGGGCACGCCGTATTTGCGCAATACGTCCTTGCCTTGGTATTCGTGGATATGCATGGTCGAGGCTTTATTCAGGCGCCGAGTTCGGTGCCGCGGCTTTCGGCCCAGTTGAAATAGCGGCCGCGGATGGCGCCGACTTCCAATTCGCGTTTCTGGTGCTCTTCCTTCTTCTGCTCGATCACTTCGGCCAGGAATTTGGCATCGTAGGCACGCAGAAGATGCGGCTGGTGAGTATTCAGGTAGTAGCAGATGCGCTCGATGCCGTCCTGGGCCTGGCGCAGCAGTTGGCAATAGATTTCGCGGTCCCAATGCCAGCGGAATCCCAATTCATAGAACGCCGCGTTGTAGGCATTGCGTTCGGTTTCGCTGTTCCAGTATTGCTGAGGCAAATTGTCGATCATGGAATTTCTCCTAGAAATTGAATGCCGGGCGACAAGTGGATGACGGATCGGCATGATCAAAATGTAGGTTTTATGATCGATAAATAATAGTTAAACTATTTTATTGAATGTATTTGCAAAGAGTTATACATTAATAGCCGCAATTCCCCTGGGCGTCCAAAGACACGGCGAAATCGGCGGCTATGCGGGGCGAGCCGCCCGGCGCTTCTTCAAATGACGCCTTCGGCCCGCAGCGCTGCGATGTCGCCGTCGGCATAGCCGAGCTGGCTCAGCACCTCGTCGGTGTGCTCGCCGAGCAGCGGCGAGCGCGTGACTTCGGTCGGGCTGTCGGACATCTTGATCGGGTTGCCCACGGTCAGGTACTTGCCCCGCGCCGGATGGTCGACCTCGACGATGGTGCCGGTCTCGCGCAGCGACGGATCGGCGGCGATCTCCTTCATCGAGAGGATCGGACCGCACGGAATGTCGTACTGGTTGAGGATGTCCATGGCCTCGAACTTGTCCTTGGTCATGGTCCACTGCTCGATGCGCGCGAAGATCGGCTTCAGGTGCAGCAGGCGCGCGGCGGGCGTGGCATAGGCCTCGTCGTCGATCCAGCCTTCCTCGCCGATCACCTTGCACACCGCGGGCCACACGGCCGCCTGCGTGATGAAGTAGATGTAGGCGTTGGGGTCGGTCTCCCAGCCCTTGCACTTGAGGATCGAGCCCGGCTGGCCGCCGCCCGAGGCGTTGCCCGCGCGCGGCACCGCGTCGCCGAACTTGCCGTCGGGGTACTGCGGGTATTCGTGCATCGTGCCGGTGCGCTCCAGGCGCTGCTGGTCGCGCATCTTCACGCGGCAGAGGTTCAGCACCGCGTCCTGCATGGGCGCGAGCACCTTCTGGCCGCGGCCGCTGTGGGTGCGCTGGTAGAGCGCGGCCACGATGCCCAGCGCCAGGTGCAGCCCGGTGCCGCTGTCGCCGATCTGCGCGCCGCTGACGACCGGCGGGCCGTCCTCGAAACCCGTGGTCGACGCCGCACCGCCGGCGCATTGCGCCACGTTCTCGTAGACCTTGCAGTGCTCGTACTTGCCCGGGCCGAAGCCCTTGACCGAGGCCACGATCATGCGGGGGTTGATCTCCTGGATGTGTTCCCAGGTGATGCCCATGCGCTCGAGCGCGCCCGGGGCGAAGTTCTCGACCATCACGTCGCAGGTGCGGATCAGCGCGTCGAGCACCTTCTTGCCCTTGGGCTTCTTGGTGTCGAGCGTGATCGAGCGCTTGTTGTGGTTCAGCATCGTGAAGTAGAGGCTGTCCACACCGGGAATGTCGCGCAGCTGCGCGCGGGTGGCGTCGCCTTCGCCGGCGCGCTCCACCTTGATGACATCGGCGCCGAACCACGCCAGCAGCTGCGTGCAGGTGGGTCCCGACTGCACATGCGTGAAGTCGAGGATGCGAACGCCTTCGAGTGCCTTGCTGCCCATTTCAGTTGTCTCCGGTCTTGATCTTGGCTTCGAGTTCTACCAGACGCGCACGCAGCTTGCGGTCTTCGGCAAAACGCGCACTTTCGTCGCGCACGATGGCGACGATGCCCGAGACCTTGCCGTCGTCTCCGAGCAGCAGGGAGACGGTGAAGGCGATCGACAGGGTGTGGCCGTCCTTGTGCAGGGCCGGCACCTTCAGCAGGTCCGCGCCGTAGCGCGTCACCGCGGTTTCCATGGTCTTGTTGTAGCCGTCCCAGTGGCGCTGCCGCTGGCGCTCGGGGATGATCAGGTCGAGCGACTTGCCGAGCGCCTCGGCCTGCGAGAAGCCGAAGATGCGCTCGCAAGCCTTGTTCCACAGCACGATGGCGCCCTCGGCATCGCAGACGGTGATGGCATCGCCGGCACCTTCCACCAGTTGCTTCAGGTCAATGTTCGAAGAAGCCAAAACTCGGGTCCCCGCATACCAATAGGAAATTCGTTCGATCCAGACACCAGGGCCCGCTTTCGCGGGCCCGGTGCAGGTCAGACTACCTTGCCTTCATGCAAGGCCGCGATCTGTTGCTGGGTGTAGCCCAGCTCCACCAGCACCTCGTCGGTGTGCTCGCCCAGGAGCGGCGAGGCCGTGACTTCGGGCTTCAGGTCCGAGAACTTGATCGGGCTGCCGATGGTCCAGTAGCTGCCGCGCTCCTTGTGCGGCACTTCGACGATGGAACCGCTCTTGCGCAGCGACTCGTCGTGCAGCAGTTCCTTCATCGAGAGCACCGGCGCGCACGGGATGTCGTGCTTGCGGAAGATGTCGACGGCCTCGAACTTGGTCTTGTCCTTGATGAAGTCCTCGATGGTCGCGAAGATCTGCTCGATGTGCGGCTGGCGGGCCTTGGCGGTCATGTAGTCCGGGTCGGTCTTCCACTCGGGCTTGCCGAGCGCGTCGCAGATCGGGTCCCAGGCATGGCCCTGCACGGTGAAGTAGATGTACGCGTTGGGGTCGGTTTCCCAGCCCTTGCACTTCAGGATCCAGCCTGGCTGGCCGCCGCCGCCGGCATTGCCGCCGCGCGGCACCACCTTGTCCTTGAAGGCGTCCATCTCGTGCGGGTACTGCGGGTACTCCTCGAGGTAGCCGACCTTGTCGAGGCGCTGCTGGTCGCGCATCTTCACGCGGCACAGGTTGAGCACCGCGTCCTGCATCGAGCAGGCCACCTTCTGGCCCTTGCCGGTCTGCTGGCGGCCGATGATGGCCGTCAGGATGCCGATCGCCAGATGCATGCCGGTGTTCGAATCGCCGAGCGCGGCGGCCGAGATCGTGGGCGCCGAGTTCTCGCCCTTCCACCAGCCGGTGGTCGAGGCGGCGCCGCCGGCGCACTGCGCGACGTTCTCGTAGACCTTCAGGTCCTCGTAGTGGTGGCCTTCGCTGAACCCCTTGACCGAAGCATGGATCAGCTTCGGGTTGAGTTCCTGGATGCGTTCCCACGAGAAGCCCATGCGATCGAGCGCGCCGGGGCCGAAGTTTTCCACCAGCACGTCGGACTCGCGCACCAGCTGCTCGAGCACGGCCTTGCCTTCAGGCTTCTTGGTGTCGAGCGTGATCGAGCGCTTGTTGCTGTTGAGCATGGTGAAGTACAGCGCGTCGACGTCCGGAATGTCGCGCAGCTGGCCGCGGGTGACGTCGCCGGCGCCCGGGCGCTCGACCTTGATCACGTCGGCGCCGAACCAGGCCAACAGCTGCGTGCATGCGGGGCCGGCCTGCACGTGCGTGAAGTCGATGATCTTGATGCCGGCGAGGGGTTTGTTGTTGCTGCTCATCTTGCGTATCTCCTTGGATGAATGAACGAATTACTTCTTCTTGGCCGTGGCCGGGTTGAGACTGGTGATGCGGCCGCTTTCGGTGCCCGCGGTCTCGTCGATGACGGCGTTGATCAGCGTCGGGCGGCGCGAGGCGACGGCTTCGGCCAGCGCCTTCTGCAGCTCGTCGGCGGTGGTGGCGTTGACACCCACGCCGCCGAAGGCCTCCATCAGCTTGTCGTAGCGCGCGTTCTTCACGAACACGGTGGGCGCGACGTCGGGCGTGCCGCTGGCGTTCACGTCGGTGCCGCGGTAGACGCCGTTGTTGTTGAAGACGATGATGCAGATCGGCAGGTTGTAGCGGCAGATGGTCTCCACCTCCATGCCGCTGAAGCCGAAGGCGCTGTCGCCCTCGATGGCGATCACCGGCTTGTCGGTGACCACCGCGGCGGCCACGGCAAAGCCCATGCCGATGCCCATGATCCCCCAGGTGCCCACGTCGAGGCGCTTGCGCGGCTCGTACATGTCGACGATGCTGCGCGCGAAGTCGAGCGTGTTGGCCCCTTCGTTCACCACGATCGCATCGGGGCGCGCCTTGACCTGGTCGCGGATCACGCTGAGCGCACTGTGGAAGTTCATCGGCGACGGGCGCTCGGCGAGCGTGGCGGCCATCTTCGACAGGTTCTTGTCCTTGCGCTCGGCGATCGCGCCGGTCCAGTCGGCCGGCGGCTTGGCCCATTTGCCGTCGATGCCCGCGAGCAGCGCCGCCACGCACGAGCCGATGTCGCCGATCACCGGGGCCGCGATGGCCACGTTGCTGTCGATCTCGGTCGGTGCGATGTCGATCTGGATGAACTTCTTGGCGCCCTTGTCCTGCGCCCAGGTCTTGCCCTTGCCGTGCGAGAGCAGCCAGTTCAGGCGCGCGCCGACCAGCAGCACCACGTCGGCCTCTTGCAGCACGTACGAGCGGGCCGCAGCGGCCGACTGCGCATGCGTGTCGGGCAGGAGGCCCTTGGCCATCGACATCGGCAGGTACGGAATGCCGGTCTTCTCGACCAGCGCGCGGATGTCGGCATCGGCCTGCGCGTAGGCCGCGCCCTTGCCGAGCAGGATCAGCGGCTTCTTGGCGCTCTTGAGCAGGTCGAGCGCGCGCTGCACCGCGTCGGGCGCCGGGATCTGCCGCGGCGCGGGATCGACCACCTTGATCAGCGAGTTGCGGCCCTTGACCGCGTCCATGGTCTGCGCGAACAGCTTGGCCGGCAGGTCGAGGTACACGCCACCCGGGCGGCCCGACAGTGCCGAGCGGATGGCGCGCGCAATGCCCACGCCGATGTCCTCGGCATGCAGCACGCGGAACGCGGCCTTGCACAGCGGCTTGGCGATCGCGAGCTGGTCCATCTCTTCATAGTCGCCCTGCTGCAGGTCGACGATCTCGCGCTCACTCGAGCCGCTGATGAGAATCATCGGGAAGCAGTTGGTGGTGGCATTGGCCAGCGCCGTCAGGCCGTTCAGGAACCCGGGCGCCGACACCGTCAGGCAGATGCCGGGCTTCTGCGTGAGAAATCCGGCCGCCGCGGCCGCGTTGCCCGCGTGCTGCTCGTGGCGGAACGAGATGACGCGCATGCCTTCGGCCTGTGCCATGCGCGTGAGGTCGGTGATGGGAATGCCAGGCAGCCCGAAGATCGTGTCGATGTCGTTCAGCTTCAGCGCATCGATGACCAGGTGGAAGCCGTCTGTAGTCTCCGCCTCCTGTTGTTCGTCGCCGGGCTGCTTGAGCGCGTGCACGACCGAATCGCCATCGGTGGCCCGGGGCTTGGGCTTGAGGGCGTCGTCCAGGGTCGTGGATGCCTCTTTGTCCGTTCTTACTGAAGACATGTCTCTCCTTCTTGCTTTGGTGAATGGCCGAGGCCCGAGCCGGGACTATGATTCGGGGGCATGCTTTCGAACGTTGACCGCGGTCAACTTTCGCGAAAACGGCCAGCGGCCAGACGAACCAGATGTGAAGTTGCGAATTCGAGCAAAACGGGACCCATGACGTTGTTGGAAAACCACCCGGAGAAAAACATCATTCGCGCACAGCTCCGGCAGAACATCCTTCTCAAGGACCTGAGCGAGAGCGATCGCGCCGAGCTGGAAACCCATCTCGTCATCGTGGACGGCAACAAGGGCGATTTTTTGCTGCACCAGGGCGTGCGCGAGATGGAGCAGTACTTCATCCTCGACGGCATCCTCAAGCGGGTGGTGAGCAACCCCGAGGGCAAGGAAATGATCCTGCGCTTCGCCGACGCCCACGACATGGAGACCAGCTACGCCGCGCTGCGCCTGGGCACGCCCACGCCCTACGGCATCGTCTGCGTCACCAAGGCCCGCGTGGCGAGCCTGCCGCTGAAGGAATGGATCGCCTTCCTGGACCGGCACGCCGAGACCAAGGAACTGTTCGAGTACTGCGTGATGCGCGGCATGAGCGAAATCATGGCCCACACCATCACGCTGCACCTGCTCGATGCGCCGGGCCGCGTGCACCGCTTCATGCGAAAACACCCCGAGCTCGAGGACCGCATTCCGAGCAAGGAACTGGCCTCGTACCTCAACCTCTCCGCGGAAACCCTGAGCCGACTCCGCAAGCGCGGAAAAATCTAGCTCGCTCGCGCCGGCCGCGCGCTCAGGTCTGCTTCGACGACGCGAAACGCCGCGGCACGGTCATCAGCCGCAGCGCGTTGTCGACGCCACCCACGCCGTCGACCTTGGCGGCCACTTCCTGCGTAAGCGTGCGCTCTTCCTCATTGAGCACGATGCCGCGCAGCGTGACCTGGCCCTGGTCGGCCTCGACCGTCACGCGGATGTCGGCCGTGGCCTCGTTGTCCTTCAGCGCCGATTTCACGCGGGCCGCCAGCGCCATGTTGCCCAGCAGCGCGCGCGAAGCCGGGGTTTCGGCGAACTCGGGGCGCTGGACCAGCGCCGCGATCTGCGCCACGCAGCTGTCGACCGAGAGCCGGTCGGTGTTGAGCACCAGGTCGTAGAGCACCGGGTCGCCCCAGGTCACGCCGAACTGCGCATGCATGCGCGCCGCATGCGCGTCGTCGCTGCGCCGGATCTCGGCCTCGGCGAACTCGGCGTCGTCGGTTTCGAGGTGCGCCATCAGCCATTCGACGCGCTTCTTCATCGAGCGCGTGATGCGCACGCACACCACGTGCGGCACCGGCCGCAGCAGGCAGGTCGCGCCCCAGCCGCGCAGCACCACGTTGCCGCGGTCGGCCAGCGCGAAAAGCTCTTCGGCCGTGTAGAGCGCCAGGCTGCGCCGGTCGGCCGTGAAGCGTTCGACGAAACCGGCCTTGCCGCCGCGCAACCGGCCGATCAGGCTGGTCGGCACCTGCATGCGGTCGGCCACGCGCTCGATCGTCTCGTGGCGCATGATCTCGAGGCCGAGCTGCTCGGCCAGGCGCTGCGACACGTCCTTGGCGAGCGAGCCCATCTCCTGGGTGAGTGCGATGACTGGCATGGTGTGTGTGCTCCGTTCGATCGGTCAGTCCACCGGGCGCTCGACGGCGAACTCATCCGGCTTCTTCGGCTTGATATACGACATCACCTTGGAGATCAGCGGCCAGAACAGCAGCACCAGCGCCAGGGTGGTGATGCCGCCGACCAGCGGGTTCGAGAACATGATCATCACGTCGCCCTGCGAGACCAGCATGGCCTGCCGGAACGAGTCTTCGGCCTTGTCGCCGAGCACCAGCGCCAGCACCAGCGGCGCGAGCGGATAGTCGAGCTTCTTGAACAGGTAGCCCATCACGCCGAACCCGAGCATGAACCAGATGTCGAGCATCGCGTTGTGCACCGTGTAGGCGCCGATGGCGCAGATCACGATGATCACCGGCGCGATGATCGAGAACGGGATGCGCAGGATCGACGCGAACAGCGGCACCGTGCTCAGCACCACGATCAGGCCCACCACGTTGCCGAGGTACATGCTCGCGATCAGGCCCCAGACGAAGTCCTTCTGCTCGACGAACAGCAGCGGTCCGGGCTGCAGGCCCCAGATCAGCAAGCCACCCAGCAGCACCGCGGCCGTGGGCGAGCCCGGAATGCCGAGCGCCAGCATCGGCAGCAGCGCGCTGGTGCCGGCCGCGTGCGCCGCGGTCTCGGGCGCCACGATGCCTTCCATCTGGCCGGTGCCGAACTTGGAGCCGCGCTTGGACATCTTCTTGGCCAGGCCGTAGGCCATGAACGAGGCCGGCGTTGCGCCGCCCGGGGTGATGCCCATCCAGATGCCGACCAGCGAGCTGCGCAGCGAGGTCACCCAGTACTGCGGCAGCTGCTTCCAGGTCTGCAGCACGATCTTGGGATCGATCTTGGCGCTCTTGCCCGAGAACTTCAGGCCCTCTTCCATCGACAGCAGGATCTCGCCGATGCCGAACAGGCCGATCACCGCGATCAGGAAGTCGAAGCCGCGCATCAGCTCGGCCTGGCCGAAGGTGAGCCGCAGCTGGCCCGTGACCGTGTCCATGCCCACGCTCCCCAATGCGAAGCCGAGCGCCATCGATGCCAGGATCTTGAAGGGCGAGCCCTTGCCCATGCCGACGAAGCTGCAGAAGGTGAGCAGGTACACCGCGAAGAATTCGGGCGAACCGAACTTGAGCGCGAACCGGGCCACCAGCGGCGCAAGGAAGGTGATCATGATCACCGCCAGCAGCGCACCGATGAACGACGAAGTGAAGGCCGTGGTGAGCGCCGCGCCTGCATTGCCCTGCTGCGCCATCGGATAGCCATCGAAGGTGGTGGCCACCGACCATGGCTCGCCCGGGATGTTGAACAGGATCGAGGTGATGGCCCCGCCGAACAACGCGCCCCAGTAGATGCACGACAGCATGATGATCGCCGAGGTCGGCGACATCGTGAAGGTGAGCGGCAGCAGGATCGCCACGCCGTTGGCGCCGCCCAGTCCGGGCAGCACACCGATCAGAACGCCCAGGATGATGCCGAGGAACATCAGGCCGATGTTCGTCGGCGTGAGGATCACCGAGAAGCCCTGAAGGAGGGCACTGATTTCTTCCATTTCGCCTGTGCTCCGTGAGATTCAATAACCGAGAAAGGCGAGGGGATCCAGCGTGCCCTTGAACAGCGGCACCTTGAACCAGACCTCGAACATGAAGAAGAACAGCGTGTTGACTGCGAGCGCCGCGATGGCGCTCTTGATCCACGAGTACTTGCCCAGGAGCACCATGAACAGCGCGATGTACACCGCCGAGGCGACATACAGGCCGAACAACCAAATGGCGAACACGTAGACCATCGCCGGCAGGAGCACGGAAAGCACCCGCTTGAGCTGCACCGAATCGACGAACACTTCGGTGTTGCGCTCCTTGCCGAGCAGCGCCTGGTACAGGATGCCGGCCGCGGAAATGGTGACGATCACGCCGATGTAGAACGGGAAATATCCCGAACCGGGCCCATCGCTGGTCCAGCCCGAGCCGAGGCGCTGACTTTCGTAGATCACCACCAGTCCCACCACCAGCAGGATCGCCGCCACCACCGCCTCGACCACGTTGGTCGCTACGCCCGTGCGCGGGCCTTCCGAAATCTCATCGTGCTCCATGGAATCCCCATCGTTCGTGTGTGTGTCTGCTGCAAAGCCGGAATGCAGCGGCCCGCCCGCCGTCCCGCAGGACGACGGCCGCCATCAGGAGCGTGCGCCGCGCACGCCCGGCCGCTTACTTACTTGCTGCTCGCGGCGAGGAAGCCCGCTTCGCTCATCAGCGTGCGGTGCGTGGCTTCGGCCTGCGTGAGCCACTTGGTGAACGCGTCACCCGTCATGAAGGTCGGGTTGAAGGCACCCTTCTCCATGTATTCCTTCCAGTCGGGCGTGGCCGTGATTTTGGTCAACAGGTCGACGTAGAAGGCCAGTTGCTCGGGCTTCACGCCAGCCGGCATGAAGATGCCGCGCAGCATCGTGTAGTTGGTCGGCACGCCGGCTTCCTTGCACGTGGGGATGTCGTTCCACGACTGCGTGTCGGTCACCTTGGTCTTGAAGGCCATGCGCTCGTCGTCGAACACGCACAGCGCGCGCAGCTTGCCTGCACGCCATTGCGCCACCGCCTCGATCGGGTTGTTGACCGTCGACTGCACATGGCCGCCCACCAGTTGCACCGCCACTTCGCCGCCGCCCTTGTACGGCACGTAGATGAACTTGGTGCCCGTGGCCTTCTCGAGCGCCACCGTGATGATCTGGTCTTCCTGCTTGGAGCCGGTGCCGGCCATCTTGAACTTGCTCGGGCCGGCCGCCTTGGCCGCTGCGATGAACTCGGCGGCCGTCTTGTAGGGCTGCTCGGCGTTGGTCCACAGCACGAATTGGTCGAGCGCCAGCATCGCGACGGGCGTCATGTCCTTCCAGTTGAATGGCACGCCCGTGGCCATCGGCGTGGTGAACAGGTTGGAGAGCGAGATGATGATCTTGTGCGGATCGCCCTTCGCATCCTTCACCGCGAGGAAGCCTTCGGCGCCCGCGCCGCCCGACTTGTTCACGACGATCAACGGCTCCTTCATCAGCTTGTGCTTGATGACGATGCCTTGCAGCAGCCGCGCCATCTGGTCGGCGCCGCCGCCGGTGCCTGCGGGGATCACGAACTCCACCGGTTTGGTGGGTTCCCATGCTGCGGCGGGGGTGGCCACCGCGAGCGCCATGACGGCTGCGGTGAGGACGTTGGTCCGGCAGGTGCGGACACGCGAAAGGAAGTTCTTCATCATTTGTCTCCTGTGTAAGGTGCGCTCTTTTTTTCTGAATCCGAGCTGAGATGCGAACAGGGCAGATGGTGCGCGCTGGAAGAACTCGGCGGCTTGACCATGGTCAACTTTTCGGAGAATTGTGTCTCGGGGTATGCCCGCGCCGCTTGACGCGTGCGGGGACTCTTATGCAACCGCGAGCCCTTGCGATGGGGCCGCTTTCAGTCCGCTCTAAGGCCTTGTTTTCCTCGGTTTTCGGTCGGTTTCGGGTAAACCCTAAAATACGGGTATTCCCTTAACTTTCCGCAACCAGGAGATTCCTATGCCCACCCTTGACCGTTCGACCGGCGCAAGCGCCATCGGCAGTGGCTTGACCGGCGCGCTCAAGGCGCTGGCCATCGAGGCCGGCGTGCTCGTCGGCGCCCTGCTGAGCCCGCGCAAGATCATCGAGGAAGTCGAGCAAATGCGCGCCCTGCACAAGCGTGCGGACCGCATCGAGGCGTCCGACCCCGCGCGTGCTGCGGCGCTGCGCTGGCAGGCCTCGCGCATCGGGCTGCGCTGAGCGAGCTACGGGCGGTGCCGGTGGTAAAGTCCGGGCCGCTGCCGTCTTCGTAGTTCAATGGATAGAACGGGGTCCTCCTAAGACTCAGATACAGGTTCGATTCCTGTCGAAGGCACCACCGGTTCGTCATGAAAGCCGTCGATTTTTGTCGACGGCTTTTTCGTTTGGGCGCTAGAGCGGGCAGGCCGGGCTGGCGTACTTGGAGTCGATGTGGGCGGCGCGGCAGGACCAACTTCCATCGGCGGTTCGGCTCCACGTGATCGTCCCAGCGGTCGGCATTTGCAGGGGAGCGCCGGCGAGATTTCCAAACGTCGCGACGATGGTCGACGTGCTGGTGGTGGAGAGCGAGACGTGCGGAACGCCGAGCCCGCGTGACGACCAAGGAAGCTCGATCGTCGGAGCTGCATTCCCGGCAGTAGCTTGCAGGTTAGAACCAACGGCTTGCGGGTCGCACTTGCCCGACGTCGATGAGTTCCCCACCTCGGTTCGGCCACTCAGGATGCACAACTCTACGGCGGGCTTCAAACCGGCAGTCTCGCCGACGACGCGCTGGACATGTGACCTGTAGATATAGGTTTGGTATTGCGGGATCGCGACGGCCACGACGATCCCGATGACTGCCACGATGACCATCAATTCGACCAACGTGAAGCCTTGGGCTTCGTGCTTGGACTCGGGCATATCGTTCTTTAGCAGAACAAAAAAGGCCGCCCGAAGGCGGCCGTTTGGGGCTATCTCGAAAGATCAGCCTGCTACAGCAAGCGGGCAAGCCGAGGTCGTGTACTTGGCCTCGATTTCCGCGGCCGTGCAAGTCCAGGAGCCATCAACAGCGCGGCTCCAAGTGATGGTGCCGGGACCCGACGAGAGAACCGTCGCAGCGCTGTTGCCAAAAGTGGCGACGACCGTCGAAGCTGCAGTTGCCGAGAGGGTCACTTCGGGGACACCCGAGCCAGCAGTAGCCCAAGTCTCAGCGATGGTCGGAGCAGCATTGCCGTCAGTTGCCTGCAAGTTCGAGCCAGTGGCTTGAGGATCGCAGTTGGTCGCCGCATCCGCGGGGTCGCCAACCGTCGTTTTGCCATCCAGCAGGCACGCTTCGATCGCTGTCTTGATTGCCCCAGCTTCCGACACGACGCGCTGAACCTGCGACTTCGCGACATAGGTCTGGTACTGCGGAATAGCGATAGCGGCCAAGATGCCGATGATCGCCACAACGATCATCAGTTCGATCAGCGTAAAGCCGGCTTGTGCGCGGCGAGCGAGCGTGCGGTGGTTCATGAGACAAGTCCTTGGAGAGGGTTGGAAAAATCACCGGGGGAACGCCCCCAGGGCCCACTCTCCATCGCAGGTCGCATGCCAACCTGTAAACGCAGCCAACTGTCCTCCAAAAGTTTTCACAACACTTGATGCGTAGCGCATAAACGACAATATTTGTTAGTGAAAGCGACAAATGCCGCAAACAACTTACAAAATTGTCAACTCAAGTGACATTTAGAGCGCTGACGGGCTGCGCCCGCGCCGCTGGCTGTGACGCAGCAAGCTCTACAGGTGCTGCCTCACAAGCACCACCGCGCCAGCGAGGGAAATGGCCCCGCCGAGCAACTTGCGAAATTTGTTCAACGTCATTGGTCCGGCTCCTTGGATTTGAGCCTCCATGATCCGACGCATCGCGCCCGCGCGGGTTGGCAATCTTCATCGCCGACATAGCCATCAGCACAGATGTAGGCACCCGCCCACGTCCGCCGACTGACTTCTCCCGCAAGCCCCCGCCCGCGCCGCGCTCACGCTCCAAGCCAGAGCCCAGGTCGCAGAGGCAGCCTGGGCGGTCCGTTTCCTCCTCACGACGCATCCGTGCGTCGTTAAGCGCTCCTTCGGGAGCGCTTTTTTTGTGGAACGCCGCCGCGTCAGTGCATCTCGCGCCGCAGCTGCTGCACATCCGCATGCAGCGACTGGGCCCAGGCGCGGCGGGCCTGGCCATGGGAATCCTGCGGCTCGCCAAAGCGCACGATGGCCAACAGCGGCGGCGCGCGCAGGGTGTTCCAGAGGGAAGTCAGCAGGTTGTCGTCACCGATGTAGCGCGGCGCCTGGCTGGTCTCGCGGGTGGAGGCGTCGGCAAAGCGCAGCGCGGCGGGAACGATGGGCGCGCCCGACGAGATGGCGGCCTGCAGCAGGTTGGCGTGAAACGGCAGCAGCCCTCGGCCGTCGCTGGTGGTGCCTTCGGGGAACACGCCGATCATGTCGCCGTTGCGCAGCGCCTCGGTCATGTGGTGCACCACGCGCAGCGCGTCGCGCTGGCGCTCGCGCTCGATGTAGAGCGAACCGGCGCCCGAGGCGAGCGTGCCGATCACCGGCCAGTGCCGGACGCCGGCCTTGGAGACGAAGCGCAGGTGGCAGGCGGCATGGATGCTGGAGATGTCGAGCCACGAGAGGTGGTTGCAGATCACCAGCACCGGCCCGTGCGCCGGCGGCGTGCCCTGCACCTCGAGCGTCACGCCCATGATCTGGAGCAGGCGCAGCGACCACGCCTGCACGCGCGCATTGCGCTCGGCCGGCGTGAGGCGCGGAAAGGTGAAGCGAATCGTCCACCAGCCGCCGAGCACATGCACCACCGCATGCAGCAGGCGCCGGCAAGCGTTCAGCGATTGCAGCATTTCAGCCGTGAACGACGCGGCCCGCGACCAGCGTGTGGCGCACGCGCCCCTGCATCGGGTAGCCGGCGAACGGCGTGTGCTTGCCCTGGCTGCGGAGCGCCTCGGGCTGCACCTGCCATTCGAGCGCCGGATCGACGACGCAGAGGTCGGCCACGCCGCCGACCGACAGCCGCCCGATGCCGCTGGCTGCATCGGCCGCGGCGAGCAGCCGTGCGGGCGCGGCGGTGATCGCCTCGATGGCGCGCGCCAGGCCGGCGCCGCTGCGCTCGGCCCATTGCAGCGCGAGCGGCAGCAGCAGCTCGAGGCCGGTGGCGCCGGGTTCGGCTTCGGCAAAGGGCAGCGTCTTGGCGTCGGCCTCGACGGGCGTGTGGTCGGACACCAGGGCGTCGATGGTGCCGTCGGCCAGGCCGGCCGAGAGCGCATCGCGGTCGCCCTGCTGGCGCAGCGGCGGGTTGAGCCGCGCGCGGCTGTCGAAGAAGCCGATGTCGGTGTCGGCCAGGTGCAGCGAATTGATGCTGACGTCGCAGGTGAGCGGCAGCCCGCGCGCCTTGGCCTCGCGCACCAGCGCGACGCCGGCGGCGCTGGAGATGCGGCACAGGTGCACGCGCGCGCCGGTGCTCTTCATGAGCTCGACGATGGTGAAGATCGCGATCGTCTCGGCCGACACGGGCACGCCCGAGAGGCCGAGCCGCGTGGCGAGCGGGCCGCTGGCGGCCACGCCCTTGCCGAGGTCGCGGTCCTGCGGGCGCAGCCAGACGGTGTAGCCGAAGGTGCTGGCGTAGAGCAGCGCGCGCTGCAGCACCTGGGTGTCGGCCAGCGGCACGTCGGCCTGGCTGAAGCCGATGCAGCCGGCCTCGGTGAGCTCGGCCATTTCGGTCAGCACGCCGCCGGCAAGGCCGCGCGTGAGCGCGCCAAGCGGGAACAGGCGCGCGCCCTGCAGCTTCTCGGCGCGGAACTTGAGCATCTCGACAAGGCCGGGCTCGTCGAGCACGGGGTCGGTGTCGGGCGGGCACACGAGGCTGGTCACGCCGCCCGCGACGGCCGCGGCCATTTCGCTCTCGAGCATGCCCTCGTGCTCGTAGCCGGGCTCGCGCAGCCGCGCGGCGAGGTCGACGAGGCCCGGGGCCACGATGCAGCCCGCGGCATCGATGGTGCGCTCGGCCTTGAAGCCGGCGGGCATGCTGCCGACGGCGGCGATGCGGCCATCGGCGACGGCGATGTCGGCCTGCTTGTCGGTGCCCGAGGCGGGGTCGACGACACGCCCATTGGTGATGTGGATGTTCATGCTTCGTTACCTGCGACGATGCTCATCACGGCCATGCGCACCGCGATGCCGAAAGTGACCTGCGGCAGGATCACGCTCTGCTTGCCGTCGACCACGGCCGAGTCGATCTCGACGCCGCGGTTGATCGGCCCCGGGTGCATGACGATCGCATCGGGCTTGGCGAGCTGCAGCTTCTCGGGCGTGAGGCCGAAGGTCTTGAAGAACTCCTGCGACGACGGCAGCAGCGCGCCGCTCATGCGCTCGTTCTGCAGCCGCAGCATGATGATGACGTCGCAATCGCGGATGCCTTCTTCGAGCGTGTGGCACACGCGCACGCCCATGCCGGCCATGTCGGTGGGCACCAGGGTCTTGGGGCCGACCACGCGCACCTCAGCGCAGCCCAGCGTGGTGAGCGCGTGGATGTCGGAGCGCGCCACGCGCGAATGCAGCACGTCGCCCACGATGGCCACCGTGAGGTTCGAAAAGTCCTTCTTGTAGTGGCGGATCGTGTACATGTCGAGCAGCCCCTGCGTGGGGTGCGCATGGCGGCCGTCGCCGGCGTTCACCACGTGCACGTGCGGCGCGACATGCTGCGCAATCAGGTACGGCGCGCCCGACTCGCTGTGGCGCACCACGAACAGGTCGGCCGCCATGGCGCTCAGGTTGGCGATGGTGTCGAGCAGCGATTCGCCCTTGGTGGCCGAGGACCGCGCGATGTCGAGGTTGATGACGTCGGCCGACAGCCGCTTGGCCGCGATCTCGAAGGTGGTGCGGGTGCGCGTGGAGTTCTCGAAGAACAGGTTGAACACGCTCTTGCCCCGCAAGAGCGGCACCTTCTTGACCTCGCGGTCGCTCACGCTCGTGAAGTTGGCCGCGGTGTCGAGGATGTGCGTGACGATGTCCTTCGGCAGGCCCTCGATCGACAGCAGGTGGATGAGCTCGCCGTTCTTGTTGAGCTGGGGGTTTCGCTTGTAGAGCATGGGGTCGTCCGCCTAGTTGCTTTGCTCGACCTTGAGGCTGAAGGCGCCGTCGTCGGCCCGTGCCAGGGCCAGCAGCTGCGAGGCCGGCAGCGTGAGCCGGGCGGCCGCGAAATCGGCCGCCACCGGCAGCTCGCGCCCGCCACGGTCGACCAGCACGGCCAGCCGCACGCAACCCGGCCGGCCGAAGTCGAACAGCTCGTTGAGCACGGCGCGGATGGTGCGGCCGGTGTAGAGCACGTCGTCGAGCAGCAGCACGTCGGCGCCGTTCACGTCGAACGGCAGCGCGGTCTGCGCGCTGGCCGAGAGGCCGCGGCGCGCGAAGTCGTCGCGGTGCATGGCCGACGAGATGACGCCGGGCGCGCCGGCGAGGCCGAGGTCTTTCTGCAGCCGCTCCACGAGCCAGGCGCCGCCGGAGGTGATGCCGACCAGCCGGGTGTCGGCGCGCATCAGCGCCTTCACGCCGGCGAGCAGCTGGGTATAGAGCGCTTCTGCGTCGGGAATGGCGGGATTGGAACTCACGGAAGACTCCTCAGGAATTGCTCCAGGATGATGCAGGCCGAGGCCGCGTCGGCGTCGCGCGCGCCCGAGGCCAGCGCCTCGGTCGTGCTGTAGCGCTCGTCGACCTCGAACACCTGCAGATTGAACCGCCCGCGCAGCTGGCGCGCGAACTTCTGCGCGCGGCGGGTGTTCTCGTGCGGGGCGCCGTCGGGGTGCCAAGGCACGCCGACCACCAGCGCATCGGGCTGCCATTCGCGGATACGGGCCTCGACCTGCGCGAAGCGGGCATCGGCGCCCTCGGCCTTGATCGTGGCCTGCGGCGTGGCGGTGCCGAGCAGCCGGTTGCCGCTCGCCACGCCGGTGCGCTTGGCGCCGAAATCGAAGGCCAGGAAGCTCTGGAAGTGGGCGGGAACGGAAACGGCGGAAGTAGAAGAAGGAGCGTCCGTCATGGCGGCAGCCATCACGCGTGCCCCGCTTCCGGGGACAGCTTCCAGGCCTCGAGCCCGAGCAGCAGCAGCGCCTTGTCGTAGCGCTGCTCGATCGGCGTGTCGAAGATCACGGCCGGATCGGCGCCCACGGTGAGCCAGCTGTTCTCGGCCAGTTCCGACTCGAGCTGCCCCTCGCCCCAGGCCGCATAGCCGAGCGAGACCAGCACCTTGCGCGGGCCGGCGCCGGTGGCCAGCGCCTCGAGCACGTCCTTCGAGGTGGTCATCTCGAGCCCGCCGGGAATGGTCATGGTCGAGGCGTAGACCGATTCGTCGGGCTTTTCGGCGTGCGAGAACACCGGCTCGTGCAGCACGAAGCCGCGCTCGGTCTGGACCGGTCCGCCCTGGAACACGGGGGCGTCGCCGATCTCGGGGCGCGACAGGTGGAGCTCGATCTTCTCGAACAGCACCTTGAGGTTGATGTCGCTGGGCTTGTTGATCACGAGCCCGAGGGCGCCGCGCTCGCTGTGCTCGCAAAGGTAGACGACGCTGCGGTTGAAAGTTTTATCTTCCATCCCCGGCATCGCGATCAGAAAGTGATGCGTGAGGTTCATCGGGGCAGAATCGGCAGCCATATGCCCCCGATTTTACTGGCCGTCGACAAGCCCTATCCAAAAGGGCTCATGTGGTTTCGCCGCGACCTGCGCGTGGACGACAACGCAGCGCTCTACCACGCGCTGCGCAGCTGCCGCCAGCTGCTGTGCGTTTTCGTCTTCGACCGGCCGATCCTCGACCCGCTGCCGCGGGCCGACCGGCGGGTCGAATTCATCCGCGAATCGCTCGTGGCGCTCGACGCCGAGCTGCAGGCGCTCGGCGGCGGGCTGATCGTGCGGCATGCCGCCGCGGTCGACGAGGTGCCGGCGCTGGCCCACGAGATGGACGTGCAGGCGGTCTTCGCCAACCGCGACGACGAGCCCGACGCGCTGGCGCGCGACGCCCAGGTGCTCGGCGCGCTGGCCAATGCGGGCGTGAGCTTTCACACCTACAAGGACACGAACGTGTTCGACCGCGACGAGGTGCTGACCAAGGTGGGCCAGCCCTACACGGTCTTCACGCCCTACAAGCGAGCCTGGCTCGCGAAGGTGGACGACTTCTTCCTCAAGCCCTACCCGGTGCGGGCCTATGCCGAAGCGCTGGCGCCGCCGCCCGAGCCGCACCGCGCGCCGGTGCCTGCGCTGGGCGACATCGGCTTTGCCGCCACCAACCTGGCCGAGCTCGGCATTCCGCCCGGCAGCGCGGGGGCCGCGGCGCTGTTCGAAGATTTCTTCCAGCGCATCGACCGCTACGACGCTGCGCGCAACTTTCCAGCGGTGCGCGGGCCGAGCTACCTGGGCGTGCACCTGCGCTTCGGCACGGTGTCGATCCGCCAGGTGGCGGGCGTGGCGCACCAGCTGTCGCTGGGCGGCAACCCGGGCGCATCGACCTGGCTCAGCGAGCTGATCTGGCGCGACTTCTACTTCCAGATCCTGGCGCACTTCCCGCACGTGCACGCGAACGGCGAGTCGAAGAGCTTCCGCCCCGAGTACGACAAGATCCAGTGGCACCACGGCAAGCACGCCGACCAGCTGTTCGAAGCCTGGTGCCAGGGCTGCACCGGCTATCCGCTGGTGGACGCGGCCATGCGCCAGATCAACCAGAGCGGCTACATGCACAACCGGCTGCGCATGGTGGTGGCGAGCTTCCTCTGCAAGGACCTGGGGCTGGACTGGCGGCGCGGCGAGCGCTACTTTGCGCTGCACCTCAACGACTTCGAGCTCGCCTCCAACAACGGCGGCTGGCAGTGGGCCAGCTCAAGCGGTTGCGACGCGCAGCCCTACTTCCGGATCTTCAACCCCGTCACGCAGAGCGAGCGCTTCGACCCCGAAGGCAAGTTCATCCGGCGCTACCTGCCGGAGCTGGCGGGCCTGTCGAATGCCGCGATCCACGCGCCGTGGGCCGCGTCGCCGGTCGAGCTCGAGGCCGCCGGCATCACGCTCGGCGAGACCTATCCGAAGCCGGTGGTGGACCATGCCGAGGCGCGCGCGCAGACGCTGCACCGCTACGGCGCCGCGCGCGGCGCGGACAACAAGCCCGCGCGTCGAAGCGGCCCTTGAGCGTGCCCGCGCTCAGGTCGCCGCCAGGGCCGCGGGCTCGCTCGTGTAGGCGCGCACCAAACGCAGCAGCTCGTCTTCGGAATAGGGCTTGCCGAGGTAGTGGTTCACACCGAGCGTGCGCGCATAGTCGCGGTGCTTCTCGGCGATGCGCGAGGTGATCATGATGATCGGCAAGCCGGCCATCGCGCTGTCGGCGCGGATGTTGCGCGCCAGGTCGAAACCGTCCATGCGCGGCATCTCGATGTCCGACAGCACCACGGCCGGGCGCTCCTGCTGCAGCCGCTCGAGCGCCTGCAGGCCATCGGCCGCGAGCGACACACGGTAGCCTTCGCGCTGCAACAGGCGCTGCGTGACGCGGCGCACGGTGATGGAGTCGTCGACCACCAGCACCAGCGGGATCTGCGCCACCGGCGGGGCGAGCGGTGTATCCGACGCGCCGTTTTCGCCGGCTGCATCGGCCGCCTGCGCAGGCGCGGCCAGCGCCGCGGCCTGGCGCCTGCGCGCCTGCTCGCCGTGCACGGCCGCGAGCGCCACCGGGTTGTAGATCAGCGCCACCGCACCCGAGGCGAGCACCGAGATGCCCGCGAGTCCCGGCAGGCGTGCCAGCTGCGGGCCGAGGTTCTTGACCACGACTTCCTGGTTGCCCAGCACTTCGTCGACGTGCAGCGCCACGCGCTGTGCCGCGCTGCGCACGATCACCACGGTGTTGTTCTTGCCCGCGAACTGTTCGCTGCGCGCCGAGGCCTGCAGCAGCGCGCCTGCCCAATAGAAGGGCACCTGTTCGCTGCCGAAACGGTGGCTGTCCTGCCGGTACGCAGCCTCGAGATCGGCAGCGCCCACGCGCTGCACCAGCTCCACGAGGTTCGACGGCACGCCGATCGACACCTCGCCTGCGCGCAGCATCACCACGTGGGTGACGGCGGTGGTGAGCGGCAGCACCAGCTTGAAGGTGGTGCCCTGTCCCGGGGTGCTGTGCGTCTCGATGCGGCCGCCGAGCGCGGCGATCTGCGCGCGCACCACGTCCATGCCGATGCCGCGGCCGGCCAATTCGGACACCTGCCCTGCGGTCGAGAAGCCGGGCTTGAAGATCAGCTCGGTGGCTTCGTCGGGCGACAGTTCCTGGCCAGGCGCGAGCAGGCCGAGCGTGCGCGCACGTTCGGCGATGCGGCCGTGGTCAAGGCCGGCGCCGTCGTCGCGGAAGCTCACCGACACGTCGTTGCCTTCGTGGTGCAGCTCGATCGCGATCAGCCCGCTCGGCTCCTTGCCGGCCTGTGCGCGCGCGTCGGCCGTTTCGATGCCGTGCGCCACGCAGTTGCGCAGCAGGTGCTCGAAGGCCGGCGTCATGCGGTCGAGCACGCCACGGTCCATTTCGATGGAGCCGCCGACGATGTCGAGGCGCACCTGCTTGCCGGTGTCCTTCGAGGCCTGGCGCACCACGCGGTAGAGGCGCTCGGAAATGCCCTCGAACTCCACCATGCGCGTGCGCAGCAGGCCGCGCTGCAGTTCGCGCGTCTGGCGCGCCTGCACGCTGAGGTCGTCTTCGGTGGCCTGCACCGTCTTCTGCAGCGTGCGCTGGACCGTGGCCACGTCGTTGACCGACTCGGCCATCATGCGCGTGAGCTCCTGCACCCGCGTGAAGCGGTCGAACTCGAGCGGATCGAAGCTCTGCTGCGAATCCTTGGCCTGCGCGAGGCGCGACTGCATCTGGCTTTCGGCCTGCACCTCGATGTCGCGCAGCTGCTGGCGCAGGCGGTCGAGGTTGCCCGTGAGGTCGGCGAGCGAGGCGCGCAGCTGGCCGAGCTCGGCCTCCAGGCGCGAGCGCGTGATGATGACCTCGCCGGTCTGCGCCACGAGGCGGTCTAGCAGCTGGGTGCGGATGCGCACCGCCTGGCCCGAGGCCGGGCGCAGCGGCATGAGCAGCGCGGGCGCGGAACGCGGCAGCAGCGCAGCGGCAGCGGGCACGGCCGCGGTCGGGTCCTCGGATGCGGCGCCGGCTTCGTCCTCGTCGTTCGCGGCGGCCGGGGTGTCTTGATCGCCGGCGGCAGCGGCCGATTCGGCGGCCACCTGCACCAGCTGGACGCCGGGCGATGTGGCAGAGGCCGAGGTCATGCGCTCGGCCACTTCGGCCTGGGTGGCATCGTCGGCGGCGCGCAGTGCGTCGAAGGTGGCCTGCAGCGCATCGAGGCGTGCAAGCAGCTTCTCGATCTCGCCGCGGTCGGCCGCCCCCTGGGTGCCGAGCAACTCGATCTCGGACTCCATGCGGTGCGCCCGCTCGCCGAGGCGCATCGCGCCGGCCAGCCGGGCGCTGCCCTTGAGCGTGTGCAGCGTGCGCAGCACCGAGGCGCGCGGGGCGCTGTCGTCGGGATGGTGCGCCCACTGGCGCAGTGCCTGGGCGAGCTGTGGCAGCAGTTCCGCCGCCTCTTCCTCGAAGATCGGGAACAGGTCGACGTCGACCGCGTCGCTCACGTCGAGGGCGTCTTCGGAATCGTCCAGCGCCACGTCGGCGATGCCCCCCGGTGCCGGCATCTGGACCGGGCGCGGTTCCATGCGGAAGGCGGCCTCGGCAGGCATGGGCGCGGCGGCGATGTCGCGCAGCGCCTGGAGCGTGCCTTCGGACGGCTCGCGCAGCAAGCCGGCGGCAAACTGGTGCAGCAGGCGGCGAAGCTCGTCGGCGGCGGCTACCAGCACCACGCCCTGCTCGCGCGTGCCGCTGCCCTGCATCTGCAGATGCTGCAGCGCGGCCTCGAACAGCCGGGCCATGCCCGACAGGCTGTGGAAGCCGACCGTGGCCGAACTGCCGGCAAGCGAATGCGCGAGGGCGATGGTCGAGTCGGGCAGGCGCTCGTGCGTTTCGAGCGCCCATTCGCCGACGTCGGTGGCGAGCTGGCGCGACCACTCGTCGGCTTCGTTCAGGTAGACGTTGTAGAGCGCGATGCCGATGCGCAGCGGACCGATGACCTTGACCTGGTCTTCCGCGCTGGTGGTGCCGGCTGGCTCGGCAGGCGGCTCGGGCTCGAGCTGCGCCGGGGTTTCGGCGGCTTCGGGCTCGGGCTCGGCTTCGGGCTCGGGTTCTGCGACAGGCTCCGCAGCCGCTTCGATGGCGGGCAGTTGCACTTCGAGCGCGGCAGGTGCTTCGTCCACGGCGGGCGGGGCAGATGCCTCCTCGGGCTGCAGCAGCAGGGCCGCGGCGGCAACGGGCTCTTCCTCGGGCGGCGCTTCGATTGCCCACTCGAGATCGGGCAGCGCCTCGAGGGGCGGTACCTCCGGCGCGGCCGGCGCAAGCGCCTCGGGCTGCTGCTGCGGCTTCGCCGGCATCGAGAAGTCGAAATCCTCGTCGGTCAGGGTTTCGAAGGTTTCGATGCCGGATTCGGGCTTGGCGTCGAAGTCGAGGAAGTCGGTCGAGGCGAAATCGTCGTCGCGCTCCGACCGATCGAACGGCTGCGGCACTTCGGCCGGAAACTCGAAAGCGGCGTCGCGCGGCAGTTCCCGCGACAGTGTCAGGTCGGGCAGGTCCGGAAGCTGCGGCATCGCAAGCGGTGCCACTGCGGGTGCGGGTGCGGGCGCGGGTGCGGGAGCAAGCGCCGGCGGCTCGGCCGCGATCTGCCGGGCCGCGACCGCGAGCGCATCGGCACCGGTGGCCCAGGTCGGCGCCGCCGGCACCGCTTCACCTGCAAGCAGGGCATTCGCCACGCGGCTGAAGTGTCCGGCCTGCCAGCCGTGCGGCGTGCCCGACGCGATGGCCTCGACCCACTGGCTGAATTCCTCGAGCGCCTTGCGGGTGCCCGACAGCAGCTCGGGCGTGGCGGCGCGCTGGTCGGCGAGCCAGGTGTTGAGCACCTGCTCGAACGACCAGGCGGCGTCGCCGAAATCGGTCAGGCCGACCATGCGCGAGCTGCCCTTGAGCGTGTGGAACGCGCGCCGCAGGATCGTGAGTTCCTCGGTATCGTCCGGATGGCTGCCGAGCTCGTCGATCGCAGCCAGGCCGTTCTGCACCACCTCGCGCGCTTCCTCGAGAAAGATGTTCTGCAGGTCGTCTTCTTCGAGTTCGGTGACCTCGGTGTCGGGCAGCGCGCCAGGGCCGGCGATCTTCTGGGTCCAGCTGTCGGCCTTGCGGCTGAATTCCTCGATCGGCGATGCCTTGGCCTTGCGGCCGGGCGCGGCGAGCGCCGCGAGCTTCGAGGCGATCTGGGCATCGACCTCCTCGATGCTCAGCACCGGGTCGGCGCCCACGGCCAGGCCGGGCGCGGGCGCTTCGGCCGCCGCATGGTCGCCATGGCGGCCCATCAAGGGCTTGAGTTCGCCGGCTTCGGCGTCGAACACGAACAACCGCTTCGCAAGCGCCGGCTGGTAGCCGAGCATGTCGATCAGGAAGCCGAGCGCGCCCAGGTTGTTGCCGAGCGCGTCGAAGCTCTGCATTTCCTCGACCGGCGAGGCACTGCCGACCAGCATCTGCTCGACGTCGTCGCGCATGCGCTGCACGGTCTCCGCGGCCTGCTCGAGGCCGAGCACCGAGAACACGCCGCGCATCTGCAGCAGCTGGCTCGGCACAGTGCGCAGCAGCGCCTTCTCGGTCGGGCGGCGGAAGTACTGGTCGAGCGACTTCTCGAGTTCGCCCATGTGGCTGCGCAGCTCGTCGACCACGGTGCCCATGGTCTGGCGGTCGCTGACGCGGCGGTACAGGTCCTCCATCCAGGGCTCGAGCGGCTCCGAATGGCCGCCTTCGCGCACGCGCTCGATGCGCCCCGCGAGCTGCAGCGTGCGCGCGGTGAGCTGCGGATCGCTGGGGTCGAGGTCTTCGAGCGCGGCCTCGAGGTAGAGCACCGAGGTGGCGACTTCCATCGCGAGCTCGGTGTCGGGCGGCTGGCCAGATCGCACCGAGGCGTCGACCGCATGCGTCAGCGCCTCGACCATCGGCAGGCTCGGCGGATGCAGCTTCTGCAGCGACTCGCCGAGTTGCGCAAAGGTGTCGGCCACCTGGCGCGTGCGCGTGATGTCACCGCCCGAAAGCGCCGACCACATTTCCTTGGCGGTCTCGATGCGCTTGCGCGCCTGCGCGAGCACCAGCGGATCGAAACGGCCGAACTGCTCGACCGCATAGTCGATGTACGGCTCGCCGGCCACGCCCCAGGCGGCGCGCACGGTGCGCAGCGTGGCGGCTTCCTGCCGGGCAGTGGGCACGGCCTGGGCACAGAAGAACAGCAGGTCCTGGCCGAGCCGGTCGGACACGGCGCTGTCGCCGCGCGCGAGCGTGGCGTATTGCAGCAGCACGCGCGAGGCGGCGCGCTTGACGTAGGTGTCGGCAGGAATCAGCGCCAGCGCCAGCCCCTCGAAGAAGCCCGCGGCCAGGGTCCAGAAGCTCGCGACGCGCGGCAGCAGCGCGCCGCGCCCGAGCCCGAGGCACAGCGCATGCAGGTGACGGGCGGCCTGCGGATCGCCGGTCTTCACGAGCTGCAGCACCTCGCGGTCGAGCCGCGAGCGAACGCCGGGATCGGCCGCCAGCGCGGCCTGGGTCAGCGCGGGACGCACCTCGACCCAGCGCCACGCCACGCTCCAGAGATCGGCCGGATGCACGCGCTCGTTGCCCACCAGTTCGAGCACGTCGCGGTATTGCGGGAACAGGCCGATGGTCGAGACCGGCTTGCCGGCCAGCACCGCCTGCAGGAAATCGATGACGGCGAAGCCGGCGCGCTCGATCTTCTGGACGGCGCTGTCGGTGCAGCGCTGCGGCTCGGCGATGAAGCCCTGCACCGCGAATTCGACGGCGCCGAGCACCAGCGCCGGGGCCGGATTGCCCACCATCTGCAGCGCACCGACCGACTGGTGCAGCTGCTGGCGGGCCATCTGCAGAGGGCCGCTTTCATGTTCGGCGGCGCTGCCCGTGTCACGCACGAAGCGCCGCAGCGACTTGCCGACGTTGTCGATGGATTTCTGGACCTCGCCCAGGACCCAGGCCAGCGGCCCGAGGTCTTCGTTGGCCGGCATGTTGCCGGCGAGGGGGGCCGTGGCAGGGGTTGGAGTCGACACGTTGGGTGCTCGCCGTTCTTTGATCTGTCAGTTTTCCAGTGGGCGCCGCGCGGCGAGCTTCATCAGGCGATCTTGAAACGGGCGACCGATCGGCGCAGTTCTTCCGCCATCTGCGAGAGCTCGCGCACCTGCTGGGCCGTGGTGCGGGTGCCTTCCCCGGTTTGCTCGGTCACCGCGAAGATGTGCTGGATGTTGGCCGCCACGACGTTGGCCGAATCGGCCTCGCGCGACGCCGACTGCGAGATCTGCTCGATGAGGTCGGCCAGGCGGCGCGACACGCGGTCGATCTCGGACAGCGCGGTGCCCGCGTTGTCGGACAGCTTGGCCCCTTCGACCACACCCTGCGTGGAGCGCTCCATGGCGCCCACGGCGTCCTGCGTGTCGGTCTGAATGGCCTTCACGAGCGCCGAGATCTGGCGCGTCGCGTCGGCCGAGCGTTCGGCCAGCCGCTGCACTTCCTCGGCCACCACCGAGAAGCCCCGGCCCGCTTCACCGGCCGATGCGGCCTGGATGGCGGCGTTCAGCGCCAGCACGTTGGTCTGCTCGGTAATGTCCGAGATCAGTTCGGTGATTTCGCCGATCTCCTGCGACGATTCGCCGAGCCGCTTGATCCGCTTGGAGGTTTCCTGGATCTGGTCGCGGATGGCGTTCATGCCGCCGATGGCGTTCTGCACGGCCTGCAGGCCCGACGAAGCGGCCTGCAGCGACTGGCGCGCAACCAGCGCGGATTCCTGCGCCTGCGACGACACGCCGTTGATTCGCTCGGCCATGACGAGCACCGACTGGCCGGTTTCGCGGATCTCGCGCAGCTGCTCGGTCGACGCCGCCAGCAGTTCGGTCGAGGTGCTTTCCACCTGCGACGTGGTCTGTGCCACGCGCGTGGCCGTGTTCTGCACGTTGCCCACCAGCAGGCGCAGTTCTTCCACGGTGTAGTTCACCGAGTCGGCGATGGCGCCCGTGATGTCCTCGGTCACGGTGGCTTCCTGCGTCAGATCGCCCTCGGCCACCGTCTGCAGTTCGTTCATGAGCCGAAGAATGGCGGCCTGGTTGGCGTTGTTGACGCGGCCGGCCTCTTCGCTGGCCTGCTCGGCCGCGAGACGCTCGCGATCGGCGACGGCGGCGCGTTCGCGGCCCTCGCGCACCTGCACGTAGCCGATGGCGCCGGCAAGCGCCAGGGCGGCCAGCGAGAGCACGAACAGCATCACGATCGTGCCGGCGCCGAGGCCGGTGCGGGCGGAGAGCTTGTCCTGCAGCTCGCCGAGCGCCTTGCGGAGCGGTTCGCTGTCGGTCAGGATGCTGGCCTGCGCTTCGCGCGCGGCCACCAGGCCCTGCAGGTTGCCGAGAATGGCCGAGGCCTGCGTGCGCATCTGCTCGTAGGTCTTGAGGATGACTTCGAGCTGCTCGCGGGTCTGCGGATCGCGCGAACCGGGGAAGCGCTGCTGCGCATTGCCTTCGAGCAGGCCACGCGCGGTTTCCTGGAAGGTGTTCAGGTCCTTGCCGAGCAGGAACACGGCGTCGGGGTTCACGCCCTCGACCGTGAAGAACTCGTTGGTCGATTTGCCGATGCGCTGGGTCAGCATGACGAGCTGGCCGGCCGCGGCGATCTCGGGCAGCGTGGCGTTCTGCTGCATCTTGAGCGAGGCCACCGTCTCGGTCATTTCGAGCAGCGCGGACGACTGCTGGTTGATGTCGCGCAAGGCAGCGCCCACCTGCGTCAGGATCTGCCGCTGGCCCAGCACGACCTTCGCGCTGGCGTCGGCACGCGTCACCAGCGGGGTGATCTTGGCCATGTCCTCGTCGTACTGGTTGCCTACGCGCTCCAGGCGCAGCGCGTCGTCGCCGCTGGTCAGGCCCTGCACGCGGCGCGTGAGGTCGTCGGCGGCATCCTTCACTTCGACGAAGGCGGGGCCGCTGCCCACGAGGGCCTGCGAGATCGACTTGGCGAGGCGCTGCGACTGCATCAGCGACTGGCCGGTGGCCGCCACCTGCTGCGCAAGGCGCTCGGCGCGAAGAATGGCAGAGCCGGCCACCAGCAACAGCAGCAGCACCACGAGCGCGAGCATGATCGCGAGGATCCGCTGCTGGCGCGCCGGGCTCGAATCCTTGCGGCCCGCCGCCAGCGCCTCGGCCGCCTCGTCCGACGCGGCATCGGCCTCGTTGGCGGCCTCGTTGCCGATCCGTGCCGGACCATCGCCGAAGCCGGTGGGCGCCGCGATCGCCGCCGCACCGGCGCTGCCGCCGCTGCGGTCGAGGCGGACGGTTTTCTCGTCCATCCCCTGCACCGTGTCGGCGTCGTCGAGCGACAAGGTGGAACCGGAGCCGTCGACGCGGGCCTTGTCGTTGCCGCTGGTCGCGGGCAGTAATTTCTTGAACTTGTCGGCGATCGAGCTCACGGTCGGTCCTTCGGTGGTTGTCTGCGGGGCGCGTGCCTGGGCACTAGGCGCCGATACTCAAAAACTGGGGTTGCTGCGACAACGCCTGCAGGTTGATCTCCTGCCAGCGCTCGCCTGCCGCGTCGGTGTACAGATGCCCGAGCCACGCGGGTGCGTCGTCGGCCGGGGCTTCCGCGGCCGAAAAGGCGTCGACGCCGCGCAGTCCCGCCAGGCGGTCGACCAGCAGGGCGCAGTTGACTTCGAGCAGCTCGTTCAGGGCAACGAACCGCGACTGCATGCGCACCGCCTCGCTCGCGGTCGCCGCGCTCGGCGCGCCAGCGGCGAAGGCCGAGAGGTGCACCACGCCGTACAGGCCGCCGCGCAAGTTCGCGACGCCCAGGAACCAGGGCGCCGTGTAGGGCACCGGCTGCGGCGGCGTCCACGGGAAGATCTCGCCGGCATGGCCGAGCGGAAACAGGTACTTGCCCTCGCCAGCCTCGACCGCGAGCCACGTGGCCGCGATGCCGGTGGTGCGGGCAGCCTGCAGGCGGCTCGCCAGCCGGGACTGGAAGGCGCGGAGCGCGTCGCGGTTCGCCATGGCCTCTGCGGGTTCCCGCTCAGGCCAGCGCGCTGATCTTGGACATCAGCTCGGTCGCGTTGACCGGCTTCACGATGTAGTCGCGCGCGCCCTGGCGCATGCCCCAGACGCGGTCGGTCTCCTGGTTCTTGCTGGTGCAAAGAATGATCGGGATCGCGGCGTACTGCGGGTTGCGGGCGATGGCGCGCGTGAGCTGGAAACCGTTCTGGCCGGGCATCACGACGTCCATGAGGATCAGGTCGGGCTGGTCTTCCTCGATACGGCGCATCGCGTCTTCGGCGTTTTCGGCGGTCTTGACGGCAAAACCGTTCTTGTGGAGCAGGTCGGAGAGGAACACCAGCTCCGTCTTGGAGTCGTCGACGACGAGGATTTTTCGAATGGGCATCACTGCACTTCCTGTGGAACATGGCCGAACTGCTGCACGGCCTGCAGCAGCTGGTCCTTGGTGAAGGGTTTGGTCAGGTAGTCCTGCGAACCGACCATGCGGCCGCGCGCCTTGTCGAAGACGCCGTCCTTCGAGGACAGCATGACGACAGGGACGTTCGAGAAACGGGCGTTGCGCTTGATGATGGCGCAGGTCTGATAGCCGTCGAGGCGCGGCATCAGGATGTCGCAGAAAATCAGGTGCGGCTTGTGGTCGTTGACCTTGGAGAGGGCATCGAAACCGTCTTCCGCGAGAAGAACCTCATGCCCGCCCTGCTTCAGAAATATTTCGGCACTGCGCCGGATCGTATTGCTGTCGTCGATGACGAGCACCTTGTAACCTGATCCATTCGGCCCCATTGCACACGCTCCTGCTGATGAGACTTGGATGCCCGCCGCGCCGTACATCGGCGCAGACCGCGTAGCCTATGCCATGCTCTAGATTTCAACCATTTCGAAGTCTTCCTTGCGTGCACCGCACTCAGGACATGTCCAGTTCATCGGCACGTCGGCCCAGGCCGTGCCTGCCGCGATGCCATCTTCCGGTACACCAACCGCTTCGTCATAGATCCACCCACAAATCAGGCACATCCAAGTTTTCGTATTCATCGGAGCTTAAAGTCCTTGTTCATTAAATGCAACGAGTGTATCTATGCGTATCTCACTGGCGGACTGTAAACGTCGCGCTTATGCCACCATCCAGGAGATCCCCGTCCGGCGTATGACCATTCACTTACATCCAGCAGATGACGCTCGCCATCCGGGCGATCTTAACGACCCCTCGGAGGGGCCCGACGAGATCGCCGAAAGCGATCTGAACCCGCCCTGCGTGCTGGTCTTCAACGCCAGCGACCCGAGCGGGGCCGGCGGTCTGGGGGCCGACGCGCTGGCCATGGCCTCGGTCGGCGCGCATGTGCTGCCGGTGGTCACCGGGGCCTACGCGCGCGACACGGCCGAGATCTTCGACCACTTTCCGTTCGAAGAAGAAGCCATCGCCGAGCAGGCGCGCGCCATCCTCGAGGATGTCGAGGTGCAGCTCATCAAGGTGGGCTTCGTCGGCACGCCCGACGCGCTGAGCACCATCGCCGAGACCGCCTCCGACTACCCCGAGGTGCCGGTGGTGGCGTACATGCCCAACCTCTCCTGGTGGGACGAGGACCTGATCGAGGGCTATCTCGATGCCTTCCGCGAGCTGCTGCTGCCCCAGGCCACGGTGCTGGTGGGCAACCACAGCACGCTCTGGCGCTGGCTGCTGCCCGACTGGAGCGGCGAGCGGCCGCCAAGCGCGCGCGACATCGCCAAGGCCGCGGGCGAATTCGGCGTGTCGTACACGCTGGTCACCGGCATCATGCTGCCCGACCAGTACATCGACAATGTGCTCGCGTCGCCACAGTCAGTGCTCACTAGCGAAAAGTACGAACGGCTCGAAGCGGTGTTCTCCGGTGCCGGCGACACGCTGTCGGCCGCGCTGGCCGCGCTGCTCGCGAGCGGCACCGATCTGGTCGCGGCCACCACCGAAGCGCTGGCCTACATGGACCGCTGCCTCGACGCGGGCTTCCGCCCCGGCATGGGCCATGTGCTGCCCGACCGGCTGTTCTGGGCCGAGCCCGAAGACGACGAGGACGACGACGGCCCCGGCGACGGGCCGCCCGACTTCGCGCTCCCTCCCCACGACACCCGTCACTGAATTCAACGACCGTTTCGAGCCCCTGATGCCCCATCCCGACCAGAACGACATCCTTTTCGACCGCGCCCGTGCGGTCATCCCCGGCGGGGTCAACTCGCCCGTGCGCGCCTTCAAGGCGGTGGGCGGCACGCCGCGCTTCATCCGCCGCGCCGAGGGCGCCTATTTCTGGGACGCCAACGACAAGCGCTACATCGACTACATCGGCTCCTGGGGCCCGATGATCCTGGGCCACGGCCACCCCGCGGTGGTCGAAGCCGTGCAGAAGGCCGTGCTCGAAGGCTTCTCGTACGGGGCCCCGACCGAGCGCGAGATCGAACTCGCCGAGGCCATCCTCGCGCTGGTGCCGTCGATGGAGATGGTGCGGCTCGTGAGCTCGGGCACCGAGGCCGCGATGAGCGCGCTGCGGCTGGCGCGCGGCGCCACCGGCCGCAAGCACATCATCAAGTTCGAAGGCTGCTACCACGGCCATGCCGACGCGCTGCTGGTGAAGGCCGGCTCCGGCCTCGCGACCTTCGGGCATCCGACCTCGGCCGGCGTGCCACCCGAGGTCACGCAGCACACGCTGGTGCTCGAGTACAACAACATCGCCCAGCTCGAGGAGGCCTTCTCGCTGCATGGCAACGACATCGCCTGCCTGATGATCGAGGCGATCGCCGGCAACATGAACTTCGTGCGCGCCTCGGCCGCGTTCGCCCGCCGCTGCCGCGAGCTGTGCACTCAGCATGGCGCGCTGCTGATCTTCGACGAGGTGATGACCGGCTTTCGCGTCGGCCTGCACGGCGCACAGGGCGTGCTGGGCATCACGCCCGACCTCACGGTGCTCGGCAAGGTCATCGGCGGCGGCATGCCGCTCGCGGCCTTCGGCGGACCGCGCGCCATCATGGAGCAGCTCGCGCCGCTCGGGCCGGTCTACCAGGCCGGCACGCTCTCGGGCAACCCGGTCGCCACGGCCTGCGGCCTCGCCACGCTGAAGGAGATCGCGAAGCCCGGCTTCTACGAAGCGCTCTCGAACAAGACGCGCGCGCTGGTCGACGGCCTCAAGGCCGCCGCGGCGTCCGCCGGCCGGCCCTTCAGCGTCGACAGCGAGGGCGGCATGTTCGGCTTCTTCCTCATGAACGAACTGCCGCAGAACTACGCCACCGTCATGACCACCGACAACGCGCAGTTCAATGCGCTGTTCCACGGCCTGCTCGACCGCGGCGTGTACATCGCGCCGGCGCTCTACGAAGCGGGCTTCGTGAGCGCGGCGCACAGCGACGACGACATCGCCGCCACCATCGAGGCCGCGCGGCAGATCTTCAGCGGGTCGTGAGCTTCACGAGCCCGGTCACGGGCTTGCCGTTCACCATCACCGGCCGGTGATGGTCGTCGGCCAGCAGCACGCCGATCACGTGGCTGCCCGTCGGCGAGGGGCACGGCCCGAAGCGGGCCTTGACCAGGTCGCCGCCGAAATCGCTGTTCATGCTGTTGTAGGGGCGCCCAGGGAGGTTGCAGCTGTCGCCTTCCGGATCGATCTTCATGTGGACATGGCCGCAGCGCGGATCGCTGCCGCACCGGCCAGCCGGCAGCAGCTTGAAGTTGCTCTGCACCACCACGCCGATCGACCGCTCGGCATCCGCGCCCAGCGGGACCACCGCGCCTTCGGGCGGCCAGACGATCCGGAGCGTGGCGGCGGAATCGTCGGCCTGGGCTGTGCATGCCAGGGTGAGGGCGGCAAGGAACAAGAGGGCACGGATGCGCATGGAAGACTCCGATCGAAAAAACAGAGCGACAGGTAGAAAGGCAAGACGCCGCCGCTCATGTAATCAGCGCATACATGAGCAGCGGTCGCAGTCTAGCGCAAAATAATCACCGATTACATCAATGGATTCAAACTCGCCCCGCATGACTGCCCGCGTCCCACGCCCCGCTACCGCCGACACGCCACAGCCGCGCGCCGCCTACCACCACGGCAACCTGCGCGAAGCGCTGGTCCAGGCGGCGGTCGAGCTGATCGAGCGCGATGGGCTCGACAAGCTCAGCGTGCGCGAAGCGGCCAAGCGCGCGGGTGTCTCGCCGGGCGCGCCGTTCCGTCACTTCGCCACCAAGACCGCGCTGCTGACGGCGGTGGCCGAGCAGGCGACCGAGCGGCTGCGCTTGCATGTGGAGCAGGCGCTCGAGGCCGCCGCCGGCGCACCGGCGCTGGTGCGCTTCGGTGCCATCGGCCATGCCTACATCGAATGGGCGCGCAAGAATCCCACGCACTTCCGCGTGATCAGCGAACGCGCATTGATCGACTACGACAGCTCGGCCAGCCTGCGCAGCGACAACGAATCGATCCGCACGCGGATGCAGGCCTTGTTCGACGAGGCCTTCGCGCACGGCGGCAGCGCCGCCAGCGCGGACGCAGCCCATGCGCAGATCGCCGCGCGCGCACTGGTCTACGGACTGGCGCGCATGGCGGTGGACGGGCACTTTCCCGAATGGAGCCTCTCGCGCGAATCGACCGCGAAGACCATGGCCGGCACGCTCGACTTCTTCATGTCGCTGCTCGCCGCGGCCGCGCCCGCCAAGGAAGCCCCGTCCGCAAGCAAGAAAGCCGGACGGCCGCCAGCGAAACGCTAGCGACCGTCCGGCTTCGCCGTGGCGGCGGAAGGGCTCAGTGCCTGAAGTGGCGCACGCCCGAAAGCACCATCACCACGCCGCGTTCGTCGGCGGCGTCGATCACTTCCTGGTCGCGCATCGAACCGCCGGGCTGGATCACGCAGCTCGCGCCCGCATCGACCACCACGTCGAGCCCGTCGCGGAACGGGAAGAAGGCATCGCTCGCCACCGCCGTGCCCTGCAGCGAGAGGCCCGCATGCTCGGCCTTGATGCTGGCGATGCGCGCGGAATCGAGGCGGCTCATCTGGCCCGCGCCGACGCCCATGGTCATGCCGTCGGCACAGAACACGATGGCGTTGCTCTTCACGTACTTGGCGACCTTCCAGGCAAACAGCAGGTCCTGCAATTGCTCGGGCGTGGGCTGCTTCTTGCTGACCACCTTGAGGTCGCTGGCCGCGAGCTCGTGGTTGTCGGCGGTCTGGATCAGCAGGCCCGAACCGACGCGCTTGACGTCCATGAGGTTGCGGCCGTTGTCCCAGTCGGACTTGCCGCCCGGCGGCAGCGCGATCTCGAGCACGCGCACGTTCTGCTTGGCCTTGGTGGCCTGGAACACCTCGAGCGCCTCGGGCGTGTAGCCCGGCGCCATCAGCACCTCGACGAACTGCTTGTTCACGGCCTGCGCGGTCGCGAGGTCCACCGGGCGGTTGAAGGCGATGATGCCGCCGAAGGCCGAGGTCGGGTCGGTCTTGAAGGCCTTGGCATAGGCCTCGGCCGCGTCCTTGCCCACGGCCACGCCGCAGGGATTGGCGTGCTTCACGATAACGCAGGCCGGCACGTCGAAGCTCTTCACGCATTCCCACGCAGCGTCGGCATCGGCGATGTTGTTGTAGCTCAGCTCCTTGCCCTGCAGCTGCTTCGCCGACACGAGCGAACCGGGCGCGGGATGCAGGTCGCGATAGAACGCGGCCTGCTGGTGCGGGTTCTCGCCGTAGCGCAGGTCCTGCACCTTGACGAAGCGGCCGTTGCTCTGGGCCGGGAACAGCGAGCGCGTGGGCGCCGGCTGGCCGATGCTCGCGTCGAAGTCGATGGCCGAGAGGTAGTCGCTGATCGCGCCGTCGTAGTCGGCGATGCGGTTGAACGCGGCCACCGAGAAGGCGAATTTCGTCTTGTCGCTGAGCTTGCCCGCGGCCTGGAGTTCGGCCAGCGCCACCGCGTACTGCGACGCGTCGGTCAGCACCCCTACGTCCTTCCAGTTCTTGGCCGCGCTGCGCACCATGGCCGGGCCGCCGATGTCGATGTTCTCGATCGCGTCCTCGAGCGTGCAGCCGGCCTTGGCCACCGTGGCTTCGAACGGATAGAGGTTGACCACGAGCAGGTCGATGGTGTCGATGCCGTGCTGCTCGATCGCCGCCATGTGCGCCGGCAGGTCGCGCCGCGCGAGCAGGCCGCCGTGGATCTTGGGATGCAGCGTCTTCACGCGGCCGTCGAGCATCTCCGGAAAGCCGGTGTGGTCGGCCACCTCGGTGACCGGCAGGCCGGCATCCGCGAGGAGCTTGGCGGTGCCGCCGGTGGACAGCAGCTTGACGCCGAGCGCATGCAGCGCCTGCGCGAATTCGAGGATGCCGGTCTTGTCGGAAACGGAGATGAGTGCAGTCTGGGCCATGGAATATGCCGTGGTTATTTCAAAAGTTTGTGCTCGACGAGCTTCTTGCGGAGGGTGTTGCGGTTCAGGCCCAACCATTGCGCGGCCTTCGACTGGTTGCCCTCGGCGCGCGTCATGACGACGTCGAGCAAGGGTTTCTCGACCACGCGCACGAGCATCTCGTACATGCCGTCGGGTTCGGTGCCGCGCAGATCGCGAAAGTAGCTGTCCAGACTGGTGCGCACGCAGTCCTCGATGTGTTTCTTGCTCATGGTTTTTTTCTTCTCTCTCTCAATCGGTGGCGCAGGCCGCCTCCTCTTCACCTGGCAGCTCTTCGGCCGCCTCGTATTCGGGCATGCGGTCCATGCGGTCCGCCAACCCGTCGAAATAGTCGCCCACCACGCGCAACTGCGCGGGAGCATCCTCGATGCCGTTCATCTGCGCTCGGAAGGCCTCGCCGTCGGGCAGCATGCGCACGTACCAGCCGATGTGCTTGCGCGCGCTGCGCACGCCGCTCCATTCGCCATAGAGCGCGTAGTGCGCCTCGAGGTGGTCGAGCAGCAGGCGGCGCACTTCGGCCACCAGCGGCGGCGCAAGGTGCATGCCCGTGGCCAGGAAGTGCGCGATCTCGCGAAAGATCCACGGCCGGCCCTGGGCCGCGCGGCCGATCATCACGGCGTCGGCACCGGTGGCCGCGAGCACGTCGCGCGCCTTTTCGGGCGAGCGGATGTCGCCGTTCGCCACCACGGGGATGCGCACGGCCGCCTTCACCGCGGCGATGGTGTCGTACTCGGCGTGGCCCTTGTAGCCCTGCTCGCGCGTTCGGCCATGCACCGTGAGCATCTGCACGCCGGCCAATTCGAACTCGCGCGCGAGCCTCACCGCATTGCGCTGCTCCTGGCTCCAGCCGGTGCGCATCTTCAGCGTCACCGGCACGCCGAAGGGCTGCGCCGCATCGACCACGGCCTGCACGATCTCGCGCGCGAGCGGCTCGTCGCGCATCAGCGCCGAGCCGGCCCACTTGTTGCAGACCTTCTTGGCCGGGCAGCCCATGTTGATGTCGATGATCTGCGCGCCGCGCTCGATGTTGTAGACCGCGGCCTCGGCCATCATGGCCGCGTCGGTGCCCGCGATCTGCACGGAGATGGGGCCCGGCTCGCCCTCGTGGTTGGCGCGGCGCGAGGTCTTGAGCGTATTCCAGAGATCCTTGCGCGAGGTGACCATCTCGCTGACCGCATAGCCCGCGCCGAGTTCGCGGCACAGCATGCGGAACGGCCGGTCGGTCACGCCGGCCATGGGCGCGACGAACAGGCGGTTTTCCAGCGTGTGATTGCCGATCTGCAAGGTCATGGGGGAAGAGGCGTCGCGCGTCCGGCTGCTGCTGAAAAATGAGGCACGATTGTAGCCACGCGGCATTTCGGCCGCTGAAACGATTTGCGCATGCGATGCAGGTGCAAACACCTGTTGCGCACGGCCTTTTCTCCGACCTGCCGCAGCCGGCCGCCTGCCTATACTGCGCCGACTCATTCCACTTTATGCAAGCCTGGCTCGACGCTCTCCTCGCGCTTCTCGCGCTGCCGCAATACGGACTCTCCACGCTGTTCATCGCGGCGTTCGTCTCGGCCACGCTGCTGCCCGTGGGGTCGGAGCCGGTTCTCTTCGGCCTGCTGAAGCTCAACCCCGACATGTTCTGGCCGGCCGTGCTGGTGGCCACCGCCGGCAACACGCTGGGCGGCGCCGTGGACTGGTGGCTCGGCTACGGCGCGCACAAGGTGGCGGACAAATATTCGCATTCGAAACACCATGTGCGGGTGCTGAGCTGGCTCGAGCGGCTCGGCCCCAAGGCCTGCCTGCTGAGCTGGCTGCCGATCGTCGGTGATCCGCTCTGCGCGGTGGCAGGCTGGCTCAAGCTGCCGTTCTGGCCCTGCCTCGGCTACATGGCTATCGGGAAATTCCTGCGCTACGTCTGCATGACGGTGGCGCTGCTCTACATCTTCCCGTCATGAGCAAAGAGCGCTGCGCGATGAGCGCAGCGTGAGTGAGCGCGCGCCTCGTCAGCGCAGCTTGAACGGGCCGCCGCGCGCCAACGCACGCTGATAGGCCGGCCGCGCATGGATGCGCGCCAGATAGTCCATGAGGCGCGGGCGCTTCGCATCGAGGCCGCCACGCGCCTGCGCGGCTTCCACCGGAAAGCTCATCTGGATGTCGGCCGCGGTGAACGCGCTGCCGGCAAACCATTCGCTCTTGCCGAGCTCGGCTTCCATGAAGTCGAGATGGCTCTCGATGTTCGGAAGAATGAACGCCGCCTTGGCCTTGGCCGAGATCATCTTCGCGATCGGCTTCACGAAGAACGGCATCTTGCTGCCTTCGATCCGGTCGAACACCAGCTTGAGCAGCAGCGGCGACATCGCCGTGCCTTCCGCGAAGTGCATCCAGTAGCGATAGCGCAAGGCCTCGGGCGAGCCGGGCGCGGGCACCAGCGCGCCGCCGCCGTGGCGTTCGACCATCGTCTCGAGGATCGCGCCCGACTCGGCGAGCACCTCGCCGTCGTCGGTCGTCACCACCGGCGACTTGCCGAGCGGATGCACGGCACGCAGCGAAGCGGGCGCCAGCATGGTCTGCGGATCGCGCTGGTAGCGGACGATCTCGTAGGGAAGCGCGAGCTCTTCGAGCAGCCAGAGCACGCGCTGCGAGCGCGAGTTTTCGAGGTGGTGGACGGTGAGCATGCGAGGCTTCAGGAACTGAACAGGAAGTTCATCACGTCGCCATCCTTGACGACGTATTCCTTGCCTTCCGAGCGCATCTTCCCCGCGTCTTTCGCGCCCTGCTCGCCCTTGTAGGCGATGTAATCGTCGAAGGCGATGGTCTGGGCGCGGATGTAGCCCTTCTCGAAGTCGCCGTGGATCACGCCGGCGGCCTGCGGGCCGGTGTCGCCGATGTGGATGGTCCAGGCGCGCACTTCCTTCACGCCGGCCGTGAAGTAGGTCTGCAGGCCGAGCAGCTTGTAGGCCGCGCGGATCAGGCGGTTGAGGCCGGGCTCATCCTGGCCGATCTCGGCCAGGAACATCGTCTTGTCCTCGTCGTCCATCTCGGCGAGTTCGGCTTCGATCTTGGCGCAGATGGCAACCACCGGCGCACCCTGCTTCGCCGCGTACTCGCGCAGGCGGTCGAGGTACGGGTTGTTCTCGAAGCCGTCTTCCGCCACGTTGCCCACGAACATGGCGGGCTTGGCGGTGATCAGCGTGAAGCTCTTCACCAGCGGCATTTCTTCCTTGGTGAATTCGAGCGCGCGCACCGGCGTGTTCTCGTTCAGCGCGGCCTGGCAGCGTTCGAGCAGGCCGACGAGCTTCTGCGCATCCTTGTCGCCCGAGCGTGCGACCTTGGTGTGGCGGTGCAGCGCCTTCTCGACCGTGGCCAGGTCGGCCAAGCACAGCTCGGTCTGGATCACTTCGATGTCGGAGATCGGATCGACCTTGCCGGCCACGTGGATCACGTTCTCGTCGTCGAAGCAGCGCACCACGTTCACCGTGGCGTCGGTCTCGCGGATGTGGGCGAGGAACTTGTTGCCCAGGCCCTCGCCGGTGCTGGCGCCGGCCACGAGGCCGGCGATGTCGACGAACTCTACGATGGCGGGCACCACGCGTTCGGGCTTGACGATCTCGCTGAGCTGCGCGAGCCGCGGATCGGGCACTTCCACCACGCCCACGTTCGGCTCGATGGTGCAGAACGGATAGTTCTCCGCCGCGATGCCAGCCTTGGTCAGCGCATTGAAAAGGGTGGATTTACCGACGTTGGGCAGGCCGACGATGCCGCATTGCAAACTCATGGGGGGTCCTCTTGGGTAACCGCGGATTTTAAGTCGGCCCGGCGCGCCCTCCGGCCGGCACGCCTTTGCGTCGCTCCCAGCGGTCGCTCCCCTCAGGGTTAAACCCGATCAAAAACCAAATAGCAAACGTTTGCGCAAACGTTTTCCTTCGGTAATATCGGCACCCCCGGCACAGACCGGCGCCCGATCATCCCTCCCTGGAGACACACCATGAAGTTCACCCGCCGCACCCTGCAAAGCGCCGCCGCCCTGGCCCTCCTGGGCAGCCTCTGCGCGCCCGCCGCCTTCGCGCAGGAGAAACCCAAGGTCGCGCTGGTCATGAAGTCGCTCGCCAACGAGTTCTTCCGCACCATGGAAGACGGCGCCAAGGCGCACCAGAAGGCCAATGCGGCGCAGTACACGCTGGTGGCCAACGGCATCAAGGACGAGACCGACACGGCCGCCCAGATCAAGATGGTCGAGCAGATGATGGCGCAGAAGATCAATGCGCTGGTCATCGCCCCGGCCGACTCCAAGGCCCTGGTACCGGTGATCAAGACCGCCATCGACCGCGGCATTCTCGTGGTCAACATCGACAACCAGCTCGATGCCGCGGCGCTGAAGGAAAAGGGTATCCAGGTGCCCTTCGTCGGCCCCGACAACCGCGCAGGCGCCAAGCTGGTGGGCGACGAGCTCGCCAAGAGCCTGAAGGCCGGCGACAAGGTCGGCATCATCGAAGGCGTATCGACCACCTTCAATGCGCAGCAGCGCACCCTCGGCTACCAGGATGCGATGAAGGCAGCCGGCGCCACCGTGGTGGGCGTGCAGTCGGGCCAGTGGGAAATCGACAAGGGCAACACCGTCGCGGCCGGCATGATGCGCGAGCATCCCGACCTGAAGGCACTGCTCGCCGGCAACGACAGCATGGCGCTGGGCGCGGTCGCCGCGGTCAAGGCCGCCGGCAAGACCGGCAAGGTGCTGGTGGTGGGCTACGACAACATCGGCGCCATCAAGCCGATGCTGGCGGACGGCCGGGTGCTCGCCACGGCCGACCAGTTCGCCGCGAAGCAGGCGGTGTTCGGCATCGAGACCGCGCTCAAGGCGCTGGCCGACAAGAAGAAGCAGTCCGAGATGCCCGCGGCGGTGAAGACCGACGTGGTGCTGGTGACGAAATCGTCGCCGGCCAAGTAAAGCGCAGCACCGCCCCGCAGCACCGCCGCGAAAGCCGATCGTGAACGCATCCGCCGCCGCCATCGAGGCCGTGCCCGTGCTGTCCGCCAGCGGGCTCGGCAAGGACTACGCGGCGCCGGTGCTCGACGGCGTTTCGCTCGACCTGAATGCGGGCGAGGTGCTGGCGCTCACCGGCGAGAACGGCGCCGGCAAGAGCACGCTGTCGAAGATCGTCTGCGGGCTGGTGCAGCCCACGCGCGGGCGCATGCTGCTCGATGGCGCGGCCTTCGCCCCGGCCTCGCGCCGCGATGCCGAGCGCCTGGGCGTGCGCATGGTCATGCAGGAGCTCGGCCTGGTCACCACGCTGTCGGTGGCCGAGAACCTGCTGCTCGACCGGCTGCCGCACACGACCGGCTGGATCCGCCGCGGCCAGCTGCACGAACTGGCCGCGCGCCAGCTCGCGAAGATCGGCATGCAGAACATCGACCCGGCCATGCCGGTCGCGCGGCTCGGCATCGGCCAGCAGCAGATGGTGGAGATCGCGCGCAACCTGCAGGACGACACGCGCGTGCTGGTGCTCGACGAGCCCACCGCCATGCTCACGCCGCGCGAGACCGCGCACCTGTTCGAGCAGATCGCGCTGCTCAAGGCACGTGGCGTGGCGATCGTCTATGTCTCGCACCGGCTCGAGGAACTGCAGCGCATTGCAGACCGCGTGGCGGTGCTGCGCGACGGCCGCCTGGTGGACGTGCGGCCGATGGCCGGCGTGCGGGAATCCGAGCTGGTGCAGCGCATGGTCGGCCGCGCGGTGCACGAGCACGAGGGCCGCCCGCGCCGCGTGGCCGGGCCGGTGCTGCTGAGCGCGCGCGGCCTGGGCCGGGCCGACGCGGTGCGCGACGTCGACATCGCGCTGCATGCCGGCGAGGTCATGGGCCTCGCGGGCCTGGTCGGCTCGGGCCGCACCGAGCTCGTGCGGCTGCTGTTCGGCGCCGACCGCGCGGACCGCGGCGAGATCGTCCTGCACGACGCCGGGGGCCAGCCGGTGCGCCGCGTCGCCAGGGGCTGGCGCTCGCCGATGCAGGCGATCCGCACCGGCATCGGCCTCGTCACCGAAGACCGCAAGTCGCAAGGCCTGCTGCTCGCGCAGTCGATCCGCGTCAATGCCACGCTGAGCGATCTGGGTGCGGTCTCGCGCGCCGGCTGGCTGCAGCGCGCGCGCGAACGCGGCATCGCGCGGCGCCTGGTCGATCTGCTTCGCATCCGCTCGCGCAGCATCGAGCAGCCGGTGGCCACGTTGAGCGGCGGCAACCAGCAGAAGGTGGTGTTCGCGCGCTGGCTGCACCGCGAATGCAAGGTGCTGCTGCTCGACGAGCCCACGCGCGGCGTGGACGTGGGCGCGCGCGCCGACCTGTACGCGGAACTCGACCGCATGACCGACGCCGGCCGCGCGCTGCTGATGGTGTCGAGCGACCTGCGCGAACTGATGGCCATGTGCGACCGCATCGGTGTGATGAGCGCCGGGCGGCTCGTGGCGGTGTTCGAGCGCGGCGCTTGGAGCGAACAGTCGCTGCTCGCGGCCGCGTTCAGCGACGCGGCGGGCCGCCCCGCCGCCCCGAACGACCCCGACGACGCCGCCCCTTCCGAATCGACCCCCGGCCGAACGGCCCCTGCCGAGACACCATGAACGCAGCCGCCCCACCCTCTGCCGCCCCAGCCGCTTCCGCACCGTCCGCATGGCGGGGCCAGCTCGGCACCTACCTCGGCCTGACCGTCGTGCTCGTCGGCATGATTGCCCTCTTCGGCACGCTCAGCGAATACTTCCTCACGCGCGAGACCTTCGTCTCGATCGCCAACGAGATTCCCGCGCTCGCGGTCATGGCGGTCGGCATGACCTTCGTGCTGATCATCGCGGGCATCGATCTCTCCGTGGGCTCGGTGCTGGCGCTCAGCGCGGCGGTCACGGCCGCGGCGATCCTCGAATGGAAGCTCTCGGTGCCGCTCGCCGCGGCGCTGGGCCTCGCGACCGGGCTGGTCTGCGGCACCATCACCGGCGCGGTCTCGGTGGCCTGGCGGCTGCCGAGCTTCATCGTGTCGCTCGGCATGCTCGAGGCGGTGCGCGGCGGCGCCTACCTCGTGACCGACTCGCGCACGCAGTACGTGGGCGACGCCGTCTCCGGCCTCGCCACGCCGTGGATCGGCGGCATCTCGGCCGCATTCGTGATCGCGGTGGTGCTGGTGGTCGTGGGCCAGCTGGTGCTCACGCGCACCGTCTTCGGCCGCCATGTGGTGGGCATCGGCACCAACGAAGAGGCGATGCGGCTCGCGGGCATCGATCCGCGGCCGATCCGCATCATCGTGTTCGCCGCCACCGGCGTGCTGGCCGGCCTTGCCGGGCTGATGCAGTCGGCCCGCCTCGAGGCCGCCGATCCGAATGCCGGCGTCGGCATCGAGCTGCAGGTGATCGCGGCCGTGGTGATCGGCGGCACCAGCCTCATGGGCGGGCGTGGCTCGGTGGTCAACACCTTCTTCGGTGTGCTCATCATCGCGGTGCTCGAGGCCGGCTTGGCGCAGGTCGGCGCGAGCGAGCCGAGCAAGCGCATCATCACGGGTGCGGTGATCGTGGTCGCGGTGATCATCGACACCCTGCGCCAGCGCCGTGCCGAACGGCGCCTGGCCTGAAGGAAGGACGAAGCATCCATGGCCACCATCAAGGACGTCGCGCTGCGCGCCGGGGTTTCGGTCACCACCGTCTCGCACGTGGTCAACGACACGCGCCATGTGAGCGCCAAGGGCCGCGAGCGCGTGGAGCAGGCGATCCGCGAGCTGGGCTACGTGCCCAACGCGATGGCGCGCAGCCTCAAGAGCAACACCACGTCGACGCTCGGCATGCTGATTCCGAACAGCTCGAACCCGTACTTCGCCGAGATCGTGCGCATCGTCGAAGACCGCTGCTTCGGCGCCGGCTACACGCTGGTGCTGTGCAACACCGACGACGAGCCGCGCCGGCAGAGCGTGTACCTGCAGGTGCTGGCCGAGCGCCGCATCGACGGGCTGATCGTGGTGTCCACCGGCGCCGGCGACGACGACTCGCTGGTCACGCAGCTGCACGGGCTGCGCATCCCGACGGTGCTGGTCGACCGCGAGATCGCCGACCCCGACTGCGACCTCGTGGAGACGGCCCACATGCAGGGCGGCCTGCTCGCGGTGCGGCACCTGCTGTCGCTTGGCCATCGGCGCATCGCCTGCATCGGCGGTCCGGTCGGCGTGATGCCGAGCGAGCAGCGCATCGAGGGCTGGCGCATGGCGCTGGCCGAAACCGGCGCCGCGCCGAATGCCGACGCGCTGCTCTGGCGCGGCGGGTTCACGAGCCAGGGCGGCTACGAGGCCATGCACGCGATCCTGCGCACCGAAGAGGCGCCTTCGGCCGTGTTCGTCTGCAACGACCTGATGGCCATCGGCGCACTGCGCGCCGCGCACGAGAGCGGCGTGCACGTGCCCGACGACCTCTCGATCGTCGGCTTCGACGACATCGAACTCTCGGCCTACACCAGCCCGCCGCTCACCACCGTGGCGCAACCCAAGGAACGCATCGGCGCGCTGGCGGTCGACATGCTGCTCGAGCGCGTCGGCGGCAAGCGGCGCGACCCGCGCAAGGTGGTGCTGCAGCCCGAACTGCGCGTGCGCGCATCGACCGCACGACATTCGAGCTCGCGCCAGGCCGCCACCCCCACGTCCGAGGCACCCGCCGCGGAGCAAAGAAAGTCCCGCACCCCGTGAGTCCGAACCCCTCTTCATTGCCGCGCATCGTGGTGCTCGGCAGCCTCAATATGGACATCGTGCTGCGCGTGCCGCAGGCGCCCGCCGCCGGCGAGACCCTGCTCGGCCGTTCGATCGACCACATTCCGGGCGGCAAGGGTGCGAACCAGGCCGTGAGCTGTGCGCGCCAAGGCGCCCGCGTCGCGATGGTGGGTTGCGTCGGCGACGATGCCCATGGCCGCGCACTGCGCGACGCGCTTGCGCGCGACGGCATCGACACCGCCGCGCTGCGCACCGCCGCCGGCGGCGAGCCCACCGGCACCGCGCTGATCCTGGTGGAAGACAGCGGCCAGAACCGCATCGTGATGGTGCCAGGCGCCAATGCGCAGGTGGCGCTCGACGAGCCCGCGCTGCGCGCGCAGCTTGCGGATGCGGCCTTTCTTGTTGCGCAGTTCGAGGTACCGATGGACCAGGTGGCGCGCGCCGTCGCGGTGGCCCACGATGCCGGCTGCAAGGTGCTGCTCAATCCGTCGCCGGTGCAACCCATCGCCGACGCGATGTGGCCGCGCATCGACACGCTGGTGGTCAACGAGATCGAGGCCGAGGCGCTGTGCGGGCTGCCGGCCGACAGCCCGCGGCAGGCGGCGCTCGCGGGCCAGGTGCTGCGCGCCAGGGGCATCGCACGCGTGGTCGTCACGCTCGGCGCGCGCGGCGCAGTGGCGGTGGACGCCGACGGCGCCCGCCACCATCCCGCGCCGAAGGTGCAGCCGGTCGACACCACCGCCGCAGGCGACACCTTTCTCGGCGCGCTGGCGGTGGCGCTCGGCGAAGGGCAATCCTTCGACGCCGCGGTGCGCCTGGGCATCCGCGCCGCCGCGCTGTGCATCCAGCAGCCCGGCGCGCAACCTTCGATCCCGCAGCGCGACGCCGTGCTGCAAAGCCCCCTGCCACCCGACTGGACCGCGCTGTGAAACGCTCTGCCCTGCTGCATGCCGAACTCTCCCACGTGATCGCCGCACTCGGCCACGGCGACATGCTCGTGATCGGCGACGCCGGCCTGCCGATCCCCGACGGTCCGCGCCGCATCGACCTGGCCGTGGCGCGCGGCGTGCCGCTGCTCGCCGACGTGCTCCAGGCGGTGCTGTCGGAAATGCAGGTCGAGGCCGTCGTGATCGCCGACGAGGCGCTGAAGGACGGCAGCCGTGCCTTGCCCGACTGGTATCCCCCGTCGCTCGGCATCGCGCCGCAGACGGTGTCGCACGAGGAATTCAAGCGCCGCAGCGCCCAGGCGCGCGCCATCGTGCGCACTGGCGAATGCACGCCCTACGCCAACATCATGCTGGTGGCCGGCGTCGCGTTCTGACGTTCCGAATGCAGCAACACCGCCGGCGCGGCGGTTCTATTCGAAGCGGTAGTTCGCACCCACGGCCTGCCCCACCCGGAGCATCTGCTCCACGCCCGACACCACGATGCAGTTCATGCCGAAGGTGATGCGCCCGTCGACCCGCGCATCGGCGCGGTAGGTGCGCAGCATGTCGCCGACCTCGGGGCTGCTGAGGCCGGTTGCCGGGTCGATGTCGGGGATCGGGCAGCGCGTGCACGGCTTGACCGGCTTCAGTTCGGCTTCGCCTTCGGCGGTGGCGATGTGCAGCGCATCAACGCGGTCCTCGTCGTGCGCCTCGATGCCGGCGAGCACGATGTTCGGGCGAAAGCGCTCGATGCCGACGGCATCGTGGCCCGCCGCGGCCAGCCGCTCGTTGAGTTCGGCGAGCGAGCCTTCGCTGGCCACCAGCAGCGGATAGCCATCGGCGAACTGGTTCGTGGCCTCGGCACCGCCGGTCCACTCGAGGTTCGACAGCCGCTTGTGCTCGGGATCGAAGCGCACCAGCCGCAGCGCCTGCGGCTTGCCCGGTTCGGAGAGGAAGTCGCTGAACCACTGCGCCGCGATGTCGCCCATGTCGTAGGCGGCGACCTCGTCCTTCCAGACCCGCACGCGCACCGGCTTCTCGACCCGGTCGAACGCCAGGTGCAGCGCCAGCATGCCCGGCGCGCGCAGCACCGCCTCGGTGTACTTCATCTGCGGCCGGATCAGCGCCATGCGCGGGAGCTGCCGCTGCGTGACGAATTCGCCTTCGGCATCGACCACCATCCAGGCTCGGTCGAACTCGAGCCCCGTCTCGGTCAGCAGCGCCTCGGGGAGCTCGACCCCCGCGCACGATTTGACGGGGTAGACGAACAGGCGCGAGATGGTGGCTTGAAAGTCGAAGTCGGGCTGTGGCACGTGGGGTTCCTTGAAATTCGCGGCGATTGTCCCGCATTGGGCCGCGCCCCGGCCGGCGCCGGGCATGTTCTTACAATGGCCGAATGGCCCTTCCCCCTGAAGTTTGCATACGCGGCGCCGGCATCGTCGGCCGGACGCTGGCCCTGTTGCTCGCGCGCGAACGCGTGCGGGTCGCGCTGGTGGTTCCGCCCGCCGCGGCGGGCAAGCCGGACATCCGGGCCTATGCGCTCAACACGGCTTCGAAGACGCTGCTCGAATCGCTGCGCGCCTGGCCCGATGCCGCCCATGCCACGCCGGTGCGCGAGATGCGCGTGAACGGCGACGAGGGCGGCCGCGTGCAGTTCAGCGCCGCGCGGCAGGAGGTCGAGGCGCTGGCCTGGATCGTCGACGTGCCCGCGCTCGAGCAACAGCTCGCCGATGCGGTGCGCTTCCAGCCGCAGGTCGAGGTGGTGGCCGAACCCGTTCCCGCTCCGCTCACCGTGGTGTGCGAAGGCAAGGCAAGCGCCACGCGCGAAGCGCTGGGCGTGAGCTACGAAGTCACGCGCTATCCCCAGCATGCGATCGCGGCACGGCTCGAGTCCGCGCAGCCGCACGACGGCACGGCGCGCCAGTGGTTCAACGACAAGGGCGAAGTGCTCGCGCTGCTGCCCATGGGCGGTGCGCAGGGGCGGTCGCTCGCGCTGGTGTGGTCGGTCGACCAGTTCCGCGCGCCCGACCTGCTCGCGCTCGGCCCTGACGAATTCAGCACGGCCGTGACCGAAGCCAGCCACGGCGCCCTGGGCGCGCTGCAGCTCGCGAGCGAGCGCAGCGCCTGGCCGCTCTCACGCGCGATGGCCGACCGCTGGACCGGCACCATGCCGGCGGCGCAGGGCGCGCCGCAGTCGTGGGCGCTGGCGGGCGATGCCGCGCATACCGTGCATCCGCTCGCGGGCCAGGGCCTCAATCTCGGCCTGGCCGATGCAGCCATGCTGGCCGACCTGATCACTCACCGCGACTACTGGCGCAGCGTGGGCGACCTCCGCCTGCTGCGCCGCTACGAGCGTGCACGCCGCGCCGGCGTGCTGCAGATGAGCCTCGCCACCGACGGCCTGCAGCAGCTTTTTTCGCACAGCACCGATCCGCTGCCCGCGCTGCGCAACTGGGGCATGCGCGGCTTCGACCGCACGCGCCTTCTCAAGCAATGGATCGCCAACCAGGCGATGGGCTTGAAGGCATGAATCCATCCAAGAGAGCCCCAATGAAGACATTCGCACGCCACGTAATTCTCGCCGCCTGCATGCTCGCATCGGCCGCCACGGCCCTGGCCGGCGAGGCCGAGATCCGCAAGAACCTGCCCGCGCGGATCCCGCAGTTCCCGACGATCGACGAAGTCACCAAGTCGCCGATGCCCGGCCTCTACGAAGTGCGCGTGAACGGCTTCCAGATCTACTACACCGACGAGATGGGCAACTACCTGCTCCAGGGCAACCTGATCGACGTGAACGCGCGCAAGAACCTGACCGAGGAGCGCCTCGAGAAGCTCAGCCAGGTGTCGTTCGACAAGCTGCCCGTGAAGGACGCGATCAAGATCGTGCGCGGCAACGGCAAGCGCAAGCTCGCGGTGTTCGAAGACCCGAACTGCGGTTACTGCAAGCGCTTCGAGAAGGACATGAAGTCGGTCGACAACATCACGATGTACCTGTTCCTCTACCCGGTGCTCGGTGCCGACTCGGCCACCAAGTCGCGCGACATCTGGTGCAGCAAGGACAAGGGCAAGGCCTGGAGCGACTGGATGGAAGCCAACGTCAAGCCCACCGCCGCAGCCGCCGGCTGCGACGTGGCCGCCCTGCAGCGCAACGTGGAGTTCGGCCGCAAGTACAACATCACCGGGACGCCCACGCTCATCTTTGCCGACGGCACGCGCACGCCGGGCGCCATTCCCGCGGAGCAGGTCGAGAAGCAACTCGCCGCGTCCACCAACTGATGGCCGCGCAGACTCCATCCCGGCGCGCCGGCAAGGCGGTGCCGGAGGCGGCGGTGCACTACCGCATCGAATGCGCCGACCTGCATGCGCATCTCTACGCCGTCACCCTGACCATTGCCGCGCCCGCGGCGCAACAGCGTGTCTCGCTGCCGGTGTGGATTCCGGGCAGCTACCTGGTGCGCGAGTTCGCCAAGAACCTGCAGGGCCTGCGGGCCACGCAGGGGCGCCGCAAGCCCCTGCTCGTGCAGCTCGACAAATGCAACTGGCAGATCGACTGCGCGCCGGGCCAGCCTCTGGTGCTGCACTACCAGGTGTGCGCCTACGACAACTCGGTGCGCACCGCCTGGCTCGATGCCGCACGTGGCTTCTTCAACGGCACCAGCCTGTGCTTGCGCGTCGAGGGCCACACCGAGGCGCCGCATGCGCTCGAGGTCGTCGCACCCGCACTGCCCACGCCCGATGCCGCACGCTGGTCGTGCGCCACCGCGCTGCGGCCCGCGAAGATCGACAGGCAGGGCTTCGGTCGCTACCTGGCCGCCGACTACGACGAACTCGCCGACAGCCCGGTCGAGATGGGCGCCTTCTGGAGCGCCGAGTTCGAAGCCTGCGGCGTGCCGCACCGCTTCGTGGTCGCGGGCGCCGCGGCCTCGTTCGACGGCGAGCGGCTGATCGCCGACACCCAGGCCATCTGCGAGGCCGAGCTGCGCTTCTGGCACGGCGACAAGGCCGGCCGCCGCGGCGGTCCGGCGCTGCCGATCGACCGCTACGTCTTCATGCTCAACGCGGTAGACGACGGCTACGGCGGGCTCGAACACCGGCATTCCACGGCGTTGATCTGCAACCGGCGCGACCTGCCTCAGCGCGGCGCGAAGAAGCAGCCCGAGGGCTACACCACGCTGATGGGCCTCATCAGCCATGAGTACTTCCATACCTGGAACGTCAAGCGCATGCGCCCGGCCGAATTCGCACGCTACGACTACGGCCGCGAGAACTACACGCAACTGCTGTGGTTCTTCGAAGGCTTCACGAGCTACTACGACGACCTGTTGCTGCGACGGGCCGGGCGCATCGACGACGCCGGCTACCTGCGCCTGCTCAACAAGACCATCAACCAGGTGCTGCAGACCCCGGGCCGCCTCGTGCAGCCGGTGGCCGACGCGAGCTTCGACGCCTGGGTCAAGTACTACCGGCAGGACGAGCAGACGCCCAACAGCACCGTCAGCTACTACACCAAGGGCGCGCTGGTCGCGCTGTGCTTCGACCTCACGCTGCGCCGCGAAGGCAAGGGCACGCTCGACGACGTGATGCGGCACCTCTGGACGCACAGCGGCGGCGGGCCGATCGACGAAGCCGGCATTGCCGCCGCACTCGAGGCCGTGGGCGGCCGCTCGTACGCCGCAGAGCTGGCGCAGTGGGTGCATTCGACCGACGAGCTGCCGCTGTCCGCGCTGCTGCGCGCGCACGGCGTGGCCGCGCTCGAAGATCCGTCGCAGCAGGCCCAGGCCCTGGGCCTGCGTGTGGCCGAAAGCAACGGCAGCGTGCAGGTCAAGGTGGTGCTGCGCGGCGGCGCGGCCGAGAAGGCCGGCTTCTCGGCGAATGACGAATGGATCGGCATCGAGCTGCCCGCCACCGGCCGCAAGGGACAGCAGCAGCGCACCGGCCAGGCCTGGCGCATCGCCAAGCTCGACGATCTGGCGCTCTACCTCGGCGGTGCCACGCGCTGCACCGCCATCGTCTCGCGCGACCGCAAGCTGCTCAGGTTGCCGCTCGTGCTGCCGGTCGGTGCCACCACCTGGCGGCTGTTCGCGCACGATCCGGCCAAGGTGTCGGCCTGGCTTGCGCCCAGCGAAGGCGGCTGAGCCGTACGCATCAGCATCAGCGCAGGCCGTGTGCCTGTTCTTCGGCAGCGGGGGCGTTGGCCGGCTGCTGGCGCATGAACTGGACCGGCTGCGCATCGCCCACGAGCACGCAGGGCTTGCCGGTGCGACGACAGTGGTCCTGCACGCGCCAGTAGGCGCCGTGGCTCACGCAGCCGGTCTGGCAGATCACGAGGTCGGCCGCACGCAGCCCTGCTTCGAGCGCATGCGCATCGGCATCGCCGCCACCATGGTGCAGGTAGCGCCCGCCGGCGATCTCGACCAGCTGGCGAGCGAGCGAAGGCGCTTCGGCCTCTTCCGTGCGGCCGACGCACAGCACAGCTTTCTCGCGCAGGTCCGCAGATGGCAACGGCAACGGCAACGGCGCGCGCCGGCGCACCGGCGCCAGCAGGCCATGCAGCCGCTTCGGCAATGCACCGCCCGCAGCCGCACGCGCCGAAAGCTCCTCGCGCACGAGCGCGATGGCCGAATCGCGCGCCACGAGCGCACCGCGCAATCGCACGACCTGCGCCTCGAGCCGCTCGATCCGGGCGGCCTGCTCCGCCAGGAGGCGCGAGCAGCGCTCCTGGGCGCGGGCATAGGCCCGCAGCAGCACGGCATGTTCTTCCATGGGGGATTCCATGGCGGGCATTCTAGATGAGAATAATTCTCAAATGAAGCCCTGCCGCAGCCACGGCCGCACAGCGATGCTGGGTATAGTGAAGCGCGTTTTCTTCCCCTTTTCCGGAGACACCATGAGCTACGAAAACATCGACGTGCGGACCGAAGCAGGCAAGGTCGGCATCGTCACCCTCAACCGTCCGAAGGCGCTCAATGCGCTGAACGACGCGCTGATGACCGAGCTGGGCCACGCGCTCAAGGCCTTCGATGCCGACGACGCGATCGGCTGCATCATCATCACGGGCAGCGAGCGCGCGTTCGCGGCCGGCGCCGACATCGCGGCCATGGCCAAGTACAGCTTCATCGACACCTACAAGGGCGACTACATCACGCGCAACTGGGAAACCATCCGCTCGATCCGCAAGCCGGTGATCGCCGCGGTGAGCGGCTTCGCGCTGGGCGGCGGCTGCGAGCTCGCGATGATGTGCGACTTCATCATCGCGGCCGACAACGCCAAGTTCGGCCAGCCCGAGATCAAGATCGGCGTGATCCCCGGCGCGGGCGGCACGCAGCGCCTGCCGCGCGCGGTTGGCAAGAGCAAGGCGATGGACATGGCGCTCACCGCCCGCATGATGGACGCGGCCGAGGCAGAGCGCGCCGGGCTCGTGAGCCGTGTGGTGCCCTACGACAAGCTCGCCGACGAAGCGCTGGGCGCCGCGCTGGTCATTGCCGGCTACTCGCAGATCGCGGTGATGGCGGCCAAGGAATCGGTCAACCGCGCCTTCGAAAGCGGCCTCTCCGACGGCGTGATGTTCGAGCGCCGGCTGTTCCACGCGCTGTTCGCCACGCAGGACCAGAAGGAAGGCATGGACGCCTTCCTGGCCAAGCGCCAGCCCGACTTCAAGAACGCCTGAGCGCTGCGCGCAGCACCGCGAGCGCCGGCGCGGGCGGCGTGCCGACGAAGCTGGCGCCGCCCTGCGGGGCCGTCCAGCGCACCTGGTCGCCCGCGATCTCGAGCACCGCGAGCAGTTGCGCGTCCGCGTGCAGCTCGATCTGCGCCTCGACCGGCGCAGCCAGCGCGCTGCCCGGCAGGATGGCCGAGCGCGCGACAGCGTTCACCAGTGCCGCCAGACCTTCGGTGTCACCGCGTGCCTCTCGCACGGCCTGACCGCCGGCCATCCAGTTCAGCGAGGTCCAGCGGTCGAGCGCTGCGAACGAAGGCGCTCGCGCCGGCGCGGCGGCCGGCGCTGGTGCGGCTTTGCGTGCGACCAGGGCCTGGCGCGAGGCGCCTGAAGCCTCGGCCTGCATCGCCTGTTCTGGCGCTTGCGCGGGCGCCGGGGCGGATTGCCGCGCGGGCGACGTGCTGCGCTCCGGCTCGATCGCAGCGCGGTCCGACGCTGCCGCGGAAGGTGCTGGCTCATGTGCTGGCTCGGTCCGTCGCTGCGCTGCCTCTGTTTCGAGCGGGCTGCGCGCGGCCTCCGGTGCAGGTGCAGGTGCAGGTGCAGGTGCAGGTGTTGGTGCCGGCGCAGGGGCCTGCGCGACACGCGCCTCCCCGTCCAGCCGCGCATCGGGCACCGGCTCGCGCTGCCAGAGCACCGTGACGAAGGTCGCCACGAGCACCGTGGCAAAGGCCGCGTTCCACGGCATGCGGTTCTTCGCGTCGCCGCCGCCACCGAGCCAGCGGCGCCACCAGGGGATGGCAGCGGCAGGCGCCGCCGATGGCGCGGACGCAGGCGCAAGGTTGTGCGCCATCTTGCGGATCGCATCGCGGGTGCGGGGGTCGGGCAATGCCTCGCGGTCGGGCGCATGGTCGAGCGCGCGGCGCAACGCGGGATCGCGCAGTGCCTTGTCGTCGTTGTCGTCGTTGGTAGTCATGCGCCCTGCCCCAGCACCGACAGGTAGCGCGCCATGCAGGTGCGCAGTTTCTGCAAGCCGTAGCGCAGCCGGCTGCGCACGGTCTCGAAGCCGATCTGCAGGCTGGCCGCGAGCGCTTCGACGGTCATGCCGTCCTCGTGGTGCAGCAGGAAGGCGGCGCGTTGCTCGGCCGGCAGTTCGTCGAGGCAAGCCAGCAGGCGCCGGCCCGCGGCGCGCCAGAACGCGAGTTCCTCGGCCGAGGGATGCGCCCCGGCGTGGCCGGCCGCGGCGCGCACGCCCCGGTCGAGCATCGGCACCGCGCCGTGGTCGCTGTCGTCGTCGCCACCGTGTGCATCGTCGAGCGCCACTTCGCGCCCGCTCACGCGCAGCCGGTCCATGGCAAGGTTGTGGGCAATCGTGAAGGCCCACGTGCGCCAGGCCGCGCCCTGTGGCGAGAAGCTCTCGCGCGCGCCAATGATCCGCACCCAGGTGTCCTGGAACACCTCGTCCGCCTGCGACGCCAGCCGTGCACCGAGCATCCGCTTGACGAAGCGGAACAGCCCGGCCTCGTGGCGCGCATAGAGCACGTCGAAGGCCGCGCCGTCGCCGCGCGCGTAGGCCAGCATCAACTGGTCGTCGGGCATGGCTTCGCGCTCGTTGGCGGCTTGGGCGGAAGGGGCGCGGGGCAGCGCGGACATGGGCGGATTGTCACCCGGGCTTGTACGGGCGGCGGCGGGCAACGGGGTTGGGCGGCTCAAAAAAGACGCCGCGGCGCGTGGGAGGGCTTGATCAGGGGGCTGCAGCCTGCGCTATAATCTTGGGCTCGGTGCAGCACTGTGCCGAACGGCTCTTTAGCTCAGTCGGTTAGAGCGATGGAATCATAATCCACAGGTCCGCGGTTCGAATCCGTGAAGAGCCACCAACACTACTTTCGCGGTTGTCCGCTTGAGTCTAAAAGCCCTAAGTAATCAACTACTTAGGGCTTTTTCATTTCCACAGTCCGCCTCGACTGTCCAGGTACTTCCGAGCCATTGTGCAGTAACTTCGTCAGTAACCAAGACGGTGGCTGCTCGATGAAGCCGAAGTTACTGCTTCCACTTCGTCTCCCATAGCGGGCAAGCTCTCGTTACTAGTTGCAACTCTTCGGTTAGCATGATTTTCGACGGCTTCCGCTCAGTCTGGGCTATGTTGCCGGCTGAACTACCAACGAGGACGCTTTGGATAACGAATCTACTGTCTCTGACGAAGTGAGCCGAGCCGGGGGCATGCCCTCTCTGGTCGAGCACTTCAGTGTGCAGGGTCTCTATGGCTACCGATCAATCAGCCTTCGCTCTAAATTTGCAGCGACCATCCTAATTGCCAAAAACGGCTCCGGTAAAACGACCTTGCTCGGCGCACTAGACGCGTTCTTAAAAGGTCAGTTTACTAGATTGGGAGGGCTGCATTTTTCCTATATCGAATGCAAGCTTAGAGGCGTCGAGCAGGTATTCATTCTGAACAAGTCTGATATCGATGAGCTATTTAAATCCTGTTCAGAGCCCGAGTTTTTTGGCGCGGCAAAACTCTACGAGGTCGAGCCTTTGGCGCTCTTGGAGTTCATTGAAAGTGATTACCCGCACATCAAAAATCAACATCGGGATTTGACCGGGAACAATATCTTCTACAAGATTCACTCAAAAACGGGCTACGATTTTGCTGCGGCCCGCGCGGCCTGCGACAGGCTTGCGTTGTCTCTTATTGGAAGAAATAAAACCATTGATGAAATTCGATCCCAGCTCAAAGAGGTTTTGGCTGGCATCGATGTTGTGTATCTTCCGACCTATCGTCGTATCGAACTGTCTATTCCGGAGCAAGAGGAGTCATTGGGGCGGCGAAAAATGAGCATACAGGCTCGCCTTGGGATTCTGAGAAAAGGGCTCTATACCGGTGATATTCAGTTTGGCTTAGCTGATATTGCCGAGAGACTTGCGCGATTGAATCAAGAAATGCTCTTTGAATCCAATCAGGGATATCGAGAAATCAGCGCCAATATTATCAATGATTTGATAAGCGGGGATTTTGAAAGAGCGAGCCCAAGTCCTGAAGAGAGGCCGAGCAAAGAATCGCTCAATCTATTCTTCTCGCGACTGCGAGAAGGTCGACGAATTGGGCCATACAACGATATCCAAATTCCCAATATTGATCGAATCTATAGCGGCGATGACATTTCGGCGGAGTCAAATAAGTTCTTGACTTATTTTCTGGGTCAATTGAATACCGTAATGCAAAAGACTCGTGATGTAGAAGGCGTTGTTGAAGAGTTTATTGAAAACTGTAATCGGTATCTGTCGATCCAAGACGATTCAATAAGCAAGTACGAAGGCGAGCGGAAAAACCAATTTGTCGACGACAAGATACTTAAGCTCGATAGGCGCAATCTTAAGGTCAGCGTGCACAGTGTTAGTACGCGGAGAAAAATTCCTCTAAATTCGCTTTCCTCTGGCGAAAAGCAGATGATCTCGCTTTTTGCAAGACTTTATTTGTATCCCGGAAAGAAGGTTGTCCTGATTGATGAGCCCGAGTTGTCATTGTCGATCGACTGGCAAAGAAAAATCCTCGTGGACATCATCAACGCTCCCTCATGTGTTCAGGTGGTCGCGATTACTCATTCGCCATTCGTTTTTGACAACGAACTGGACGAGTACGCGACATCCCTCCGTTTGCGATTGGATCCGATTGCAGAGGGGTCGCTTTTCCCGGACGATGAGGATGAATTGAATGCTTGAGGAAGAAATTGAGGATCTGGAGCGTCAGTACATAGAAGGCATTAAGAAGGCGCGCGACGTTGGAGTCGTTTTGAAGTCCAAGCTGGCAAGCTTTCGATCAATGGACCCTGATGTGTTGGTATTTGTCTTCGAGGGAATTGAAGACAAGTCCGTATATTATGCATGGATCAAACGCGTAGATCCGACGTTAATATATGAGCCTTTCCCTTGTGGAGGGAAGGGGCAGCTTCTCAAACTGAAGGATCAAGTAGAGCGGGATAAAGGCGGGCTTGCATCGAAGGTCTTTTTCTTTATGGACCGAGATTTCGATGACTATCGTGGAGAGGGGAAGTCGGAGCAGCTCTTCATGACACAGGCTTATTCCTTTGAAAACTACCTAGTTAATCAAGGCGTTCTTGAAGAACTGCTCAAGAACGAACTTCATTGTCACGCAGAGCCTGCATGTCGAGCCGGGGTGGTTGATCTATTTGGCAAGCTATATGGTGAGTTTCTAGCCATAACGCGCGATCTAAACTTTAGAATTTATCTCTCCAAGAAGTGCGATATTCGCCGAGTTGAAGATCTGCCTCAAAAAATAAACAAGATTGCCAACGTAGCTCTGTCCGCCGTGGAGCCCAGCGGGAACGATTTGAAGGTCTTGGTTTCCTTAGAGCGAGAGCCGCTCGAAGAGGAGATGGCAGCCCATCAAGCTGAGTTCGATTCGCTCGATGCTGCTATAAGATATCGAGGAAAGTTCGCCCTCATGTTCTTTCGCACTTGGCTAGCGCATCTGGCAGCCGACCGGAACAGCGAAGAGTCCGTTCATTTCGCCGGCATCGCACGAGAGGGATTTAGGGCCCGCGCTCAGTTTGAGCTAGACAACTTGGCGGGCAAGGCAAGCCTGCCAGATGGGTTAGAGCATTTCGTTCGCCAGCTGAGTAACGGTGGGACCGGGGCGCCTTTGGCTGCCGCGTAGTTCTGGGGCATGCCCGCTCATCGCACCGTGAGCCAGGGCTTTGAAGATCAGCAAGAAAAAAGGAGCGCGCTGCGCTCCTTCTTAAAGTCCCGAGTGAGTGCGGTTAACTGGTAAGGCCGTCTTCCATGATGGAGAACGCCTTGGGCTGTCGCACAGCAATTTCTACGAACTGATTGATCGTGATGCGCACCGTCGCGGTCGAAGCGAAAGTGTAGGGATCAACGATTAAATCCAGCTCGCCGAACTGAGCGATGAGCAATTCGCTCCAGTCACCAGAGAAGATCAGGCTCGAACAAACGCCGGTCGAAGTGCCCTTGCTGAGATTCTTCGGAACGTTGTTGCTCACGAGCAGCGGCCAAGAGTTCAGCGGTTCGTCCTGCACCTTGCTCTCCAGGATGAAACCCATATCTGGCCCGCGCTGCGTCTTGCGCAGCCAAGCGCGCGTCGCAGCGTTCGCCAGATAGCCCGGCCGATTCATCGCCACATCGGTTTCGGCGACACGGCTTTCCAGGTCTACGACATGCCCCCAGTTAAAGGTCGCACCATTCGCGCCTCCGGCGACGATGCCAACGCCAGGCGTGTGCCGAATGCCGAGTGGCTGAGTACCAATGCCGCTGCCGTTGATCGCAGCAAAGTCGATCAGCTGATCCGCGGCCTTCATGAGGTGGTCCCGCAGCATCGTTTCGATTTCGACGGACGATTGAATGAGTTGCTGCTTCGAAACGTCGATGTAGGCTGTCAGCCGTCGAGGGCTGAGTTCCAAATCGTCGAGTTCGACGTTCGTTTCAGAGGCCTCGCCTTGCTCCGTTTGCCATGAGGTCTCGGCGCCGGCTGTCTGGCGCGGGATGCGAAGGTTCCCCGCGAGCCACCAACACCCTAAAGCCCTAAGTAGATCAACTACTTAGGGCTTTTTTCATGCCCGCCGCCCGGCACTTTTCCCCTGCTCTGCCGGCTGCCTGTTCCGCAGGCAATGTGGTGCGAACCCGCGCCAGTGCTGGCATTGGGCACCCCGGTCCTCAGACAACCCACAGAGTTGTGCACAGAAAACCGGAACAACTCATCCAAGTCGAAACCGCGGCTTCACCCCGCCTTGCGAAACGTCAAATTGATGCGCCGGCTGCCCAGCAGCGGATGCGGCCGGTCGGCCAGCGGCAGCACGCCGTGGTAGCGCAGCCGGTCGGGGCCGCCCCAGACCACCACGTCGCCATGTGCGAGCGGAACGCGCGCGGGCTTGTCGCCGCGCGCGAGGCCGCCGAAGAGAAAGACGGCCGGCATGCCGAGCGAGACCGAGACGATGGGTGCGGCGTAGTCGCGCTCGTCCTTGTCCTGGTGCAGCGACAGCCGCGTGCCGGGTTCGTAGCGGTTGACCAGGCAGGCGTCGGGCGCAAAGCCGTCGAAGCCCGCCTCGGCGGCCGCCGCGGCGGCAAGCCGCTCGAAGGGCTCGGGCATCGGCGGCCAGGGATCGCCGGTCTGCGGATCGTGCTCGCCGTAGCGGTAGCCGCGCCGGTCCGAGATCCAGCCGAGCCGGCCGCAGTTGGTCATGGCCACCGACATGGTGAAGCCGCCGGGGGTCACGAGGTGGCGGAACGGGGCGCGCTGCGCGACGGCCTCCAGCGCAGGGAGCAGTTCGTCCACGAACGACAGCGCGAACCCGCGCAGCACGAAGGCGCCGGGGCCGAGCGCCTGTTTCCCGCGCGGGGGTTCGGCTTCGGGCGCATCGTCGAAAAGATCGCGCGTGCTCATGTCAGGGCGCCGCCTTGCCGGGCGGCTTCGGCCACGAGGCGGCCGAGCGTTTGCATCGCCTTCTCGCTCTGCGCATTCCACGCATGGCCGTAGTTCAGGCGCAGGCAATGCGCGAAGCCGCGCGTGGCCGAGAAGATTGGCCCGGGCGCGACGCTGATGCCGAGCTCGAGCGCCTGCCGGTGGATCGCGAGCGCATCGACCTGGGCCGGCAGCTCGACCCACAGGAAGTAGCCGCCGAGCGGCCGCGTGGCGCGCGTGCCCGCGGGAAAGTAGCGGCCCAGCGCTTGCGAGAAGCTCGCCTGCTGCACGGCCAGCACCTGGCGGAGCTTGCGCAGGTGCTTGTCGAGGCCGCCCTTCTCGAGGTAGCCGGCCAGCGCGAGCTGCGAGGGCACCGAGGTGCTGAGCGTGGTCGTGAGCTTGAGCCGCGCCACCGCGCGCGCGAAGCGGCCGGCCGACGCCCAGCCGATGCGGTAGCCCGGTGCGAGGCATTTCGAGAACGAGCTGCAATGCAGCACCAAGCCCTCGGTGTCGAAGGCCTTGGCCGGTGGCGGGCGGCGGTCGCCAAAGTAGAGCTCGGCATAGACGTCGTCTTCGATCAGCGGCACCGCATGCCGCGCGAGCAGTTCGACCAGCGCTTTCTTCTTCGCATCGGGCATGAGGCTGCCGAGCGGATTCTGGAAGGTGGTCATGAGCCAGCAGGCGCTTGGGCGGTGCGCCGCGATGGCGAGTTCGAGCGCGTCCAGGTCGATGCCCTCGCCCGGGTGCGTGGGCACCTCGATGGCGCGCAGGCCCATGCGCTCGAGGGCCTGCAGCGCCGCATAGAAGGTCGGCGATTCGACGACGACTGCATCGCCGGGCCGCGTGACGGCCGCAAGGCAGAGATTCAGCGCCTCGAGCGCGCCGTTGGTGACGACGATCTCGTCGACCGGCACCTGCATGCCGTCGCCCAGGTAGCGCAGCGCGACCTGGCGGCGCAGGGCCGCGCTGCCGGGCGTGAGGTCATCGACGGTGCGCCAGGGGTCGAGCGACTTGGCGCTCGCGGCCATGAACTGGCCGAGCCGCGCGAGCGGAAACAGCAGCGGGCTCGGGAACGCCGAGCCGAATGGCACCACCTGGCGCGACATGCTGGCTTCGAGGATCTCGAACACCTGGTCGCTCACGTCGAGCGATCTCGGTCCGCCCGCGGGGCGCGAGGTGAGGTTGGCCTCGGGCGGAACGTCGCGCCCGCCGCCGCCGGTGACGTAGTAGCCCGAGCGGTCGCGCGCACGCACGAGGCCGCGCGCCTCGAGCAGGTAGTACGCCTGGAACACGGTCGACGCGCTCACACCGCGGCTTTCGCCGGTGTGCCGCACCGAGGGCAGGCGGTCGCCGGTCTTGAGGGTGCCGCCGCGGATCGAGGCCTCGATGTCGGCGGCAAGGGCTTCGTAGCGCTTCATGGAAAAGATGGGGCTTGGGCCACGACTTTATCTGCGCCGGTGATTTGCGCCGGATCTGCATCTGTTTTTTCGCGCCGGCTTGGTGCACAGTCGATGCATGTCCTCTTTCATGCGCGCGATACGCGCGGTTCTCGTGCTGCTGCTCGCGCATGGCAGCGCTGGCGCAGCACCCCTCGAAAGCCCCCCTGCCAACGACATGGAACGCCGCGTGGCCGCCTGCATCGCCTGCCACGGCCGCGTCGGCGCCACGAGCAACGCCGGCTACTTTCCGCGCTTGGCGGGCAAGCCGGCGGGCTACCTGTTCAACCAGCTGCGCAGCTTCCGCGACGGCCGGCGCTTCAATGCCGACATGCGCTACATGGTGCAGCACCTCACCGACGACTACCTGATGGAAATGGCGACCTACTTCGCCAACCTCGACCTGCCCTATCCGCCGGTGCCTCCGACGAGCGACGCCACGCCCGCGCAGTTCGAACGCGGCCGGCAACTGGCGCTCGAGGGCGATGCGGCGCGCCGCATCCCGGCTTGCGTGCAATGCCACGGCGCGGCGCTCACGGGCGTGCAGCCGGCCATCCCGGGCCTGCTCGGCCTGCCGCGGCTCTATGTCTCGTCGCAGCTCGGCGCCTGGCTCACGAGCGATCGGCATGCGCTCGCGCCCGACTGCATGGCAGAGATCGGCCGGCGCATGACGACGGCCGACGTCAATGCCGTCGCGAGCTGGCTCGCGGTGCAGCCCATGCCAGCCGATCCGAAGCCCGCCGCCGCGCTGCCCGCCCCGCTGCCGATGGCCTGCGGCGGTGCCGAAGCGAGGCACCCATGAAGTGGCGCCACCTGGGATGGGCGCTGCTGGTGCTGGCCTTGCTGGCCGGCGCTGCGGCCGGCGGCATCGTGGCGCTGAACCTGCGCGGCGAAGACCCGCTGCCGGCGCAGGCCGAAGAGAATTTCCAGGCGACACCGCAACGCGTGGAGCGCGGGCGCTACCTGGCACTGGCGGGCAACTGCGCCGGCTGCCACACGACGGCCGGCGGCCAGGCCTATGCGGGCGGGCTGGCGATCGAGACGCCGTTCGGCGCGATCTATTCGAGCAACCTCACGCCCGACGCCGAAGCCGGCATCGGCGGCTGGAGCAGCGCGCATTTCTGGCGCGCGATGCACAACGGCCGCAGCAAGGACGGCCGGCTGCTGTATCCCGCGTTTCCGTACCCGAACTTCACGCAGGTCACGCGCGAGGACTCGGATGCTATCTACGCCTACCTGCAGAGCCTGCCGCCCGCCGCGGTGCCGAACCGGCCCCACAGGCTGCGCTTTCCGTACGACACGCAGGCGGCGCTGGCGGTGTGGCGGGCGCTCTCGTTCAAGCCCGAGACCTTCGTGCCCGATGCGGGCAAGCCCGCCGAGTGGAACCGCGGTGCCTACCTGGTGGGCGGCCTGGGCCACTGCATCGCCTGCCACGGCCCGCGCGATTCGCTCGGCGCCACGCAGACGGCGCTGGGGCTGTCGGGCGGGCTGATCGCGGGCGAGGGCTGGTATGCGCCATCGCTCACCGATCCGCACGAAGCCGGCGTTACCGACTGGCCGGCGGCCGACGTGGTCGCGCTGCTCAAGACCGGCGTGGCGCCGCGCGGCTCGGTGATGGGACCGATGGCCGAGGTGGTGTTCCGCAGCACGCAGCACCTGAACGATGCCGACCTGGCCGCGATGGCCAGCTACCTCAAGGACCTGCCCGGCGCGCCGGCACAGCCCGCCACCGCGCCCGCCGCAACCGCCTCCGTGCGCCGCGACGCCACGACGATGGCGCGCGGCGAGCGCATCTACGACCAGCGCTGCGCGTATTGCCACGGCGACCAGGGCCAGGGTTCGCCGGGCGCGTTTCCGGCGCTCGCAGGCAACCGCGCGGTGAACATGGCACAGCCGACGAACCTGATCCAGGTGATCGCCCATGGCGGCTACCTGCCGGCCACGACGGGCAATCCGCGCCCCTACGGCATGCCGCCGTTCGGGCAGGAACTCGATGCATCGGACGTGGCGGCGGTGCTGACCTTCATCCGCGGATCGTGGGGTAACGACAGCGCCCCAGTGACCCAGCTCGACACGATGCGACGCTGAGCTCAGCTCTTTGTTGGCTTCAGGCCACCGCCGGCTCGCGCGGTGCGCCGGCCTTCACCGGCACCGGCATGTGCTGCGCCCAGTCGATGATCTCGAGCGTGCCGTCGGCATGCTCGGCCAGCGCGGTGAGGCTCTCGACCCAGTCGCCGTCGTTGCAGTAGAGGATGCCGTCGATGTCACGCATCTCGGCATGGTGGATGTGGCCGCAGACCACGCCCTGCACGCCGCGCTTGCGGGCCTCGCGCGCGACGGCGCCTTCGAAGTCGCCGACGTAGCTCACGGCGCGCTTGACCTTGCCCTTGAGGTATTTCGACAGCGACCAGTACGGCAGGCCCATGCGCGCGCGCAGCGAATTGAGATAGCGGTTGAGCTTGAGCGTGAACTCGTAGAGCGAATCGCCCACGTGCGCGAGCCACTTGGCGCACTGGATCACGCCGTCGAACAGGTCGCCGTGGATGATCCAGAGCTTGCGGCCGTCGGCGGTCTCGTGGATCCACTCCTCGGCCACGTCGATGCCGCCGAAGTTGTGGTTCAGGTACTTGCGCGCGAACTCGTCATGGTTGCCCGGAATGAAGATGACGCGCGTGCCCTTGCGCGCCTTGCGCAGGAGCTTCTGGATCACGTCGTTGTGTGCCTGCGGCCAGTACCAGTTCCGCTTGAGCTGCCAGCCGTCGATGATGTCGCCGACCAGGAACAGCGTCTCGCACTCGGTGTGCTTCAGGAAGTCGAGCAGCGCCCGGGCCTGGCAGCCGGGCGTGCCCAGGTGCAGGTCGGAGATCCAGAGCGTGCGATAGCGCAGGGGCGCCCGCGCGGGATCGTCGTCCTCCGGCTCGGGGGCCCGGGTCGCGGTGTCGCGCCATGCGCGGAGGAAAGCATCGTCGCGTTGCATGGACGGGTAGGCTCCCACCCCGGCGTGACCGCGCGATGGCGCTGGCGTGACGTTTCGGTGACGTGTGGCCCGCGCAACGCCGGACTTGCTCCCTCCCCTCCCGGGGGAGGGCTGGGGTGGGGGCAAGCGGGGAGAAGGAGCAAGAAGATGAATCGACTTCAGTCGACGCAGCGTTGGATCTCGACCGTCGAATGCCGGATCTCCTCGTGCATCGAGAAGCAGGCCCGCACCTCGTCGGCCGAGAGCGTGGGCGAATGCGTCACCACCGTGAGCGCGCAGGCATAGGCCTCGCGGCCGACGCGCCAGACGTGCAGGTCGGCCACGCGGGTGTGCGAATCGGCCAGCATCGTCTCCACACCGTCGCGGATCTCCGCGGTGACCGGATGGTCCATCTCGCGGTCGAGCAGCACCTTGCCGGTTTCCTTCAGCAGCCCCTTGGCCCAGATGGACACCAGCACCGCGCCGACGATGCCCATCAGCGGGTCGAGCCAGGACCAGCCTAAGAACCAGCCGCCGAGCAGCGCCGCGATCGCCAACACCGAGGTGGCGGCATCGGCCACCACATGCAGGTAGGCGGAGCGCAGGTTCAGGTCGTGGCCGTGTTCATGGCCATGTTCATGGCCGTGATCGTGGCCGTGCGCATGGCCGTGCGCATGGCCGTGGCCAAGCCCGTGGTGGTGCGCCGCCCCGAGCAGCCGCGCGCAGACCAGGTTGACCACCAGCCCGAGCACCGCCACCGCCACGGCTTCGCGGTAGTGGATGACCGAAGGCGACAGCAGGCGCTCGATCGAGCCCACGACCATCAGCGCGGCCACGCCCAGCAGCATTAGCGCGCTCGCGAAGCCGCCGAGCACCTCGATCTTCCAGGTGCCGAACGCAAAGCGCGGGTCGCGGGCGTAGCGCCGCGCGGCCGCATAGGCGAACGCGCTGAGCCCGATCGCCAGCGCATGCGAGCTCATGTGCCAGCCGTCGGCCAGCAGCGCCATGGAGTTGAACCACCAGCCCGCGCCGATCTCGACCACCATGGCCGCGAAGGTGATCCACATCACGAGCCGCGTACTGCGCTCGGCCGATTCGTTGCCGGCGCCGAAATGGTGATCGTGCTGCCAGGCGCTCAGGTCATGGGTATGCATGGGGAAATATCAGATGCCAAACAGGTCTTGCCCCTCGGCGCGGCTCGAGGGCGGCGTGACGCCGAGGTGACGGTAGGCCGCGAGCGTGGCAATGCGCCCGCGCGGCGTGCGCTGCAGGTAGCCCTGCTGAATCAGGTAGGGCTCGATCACGTCCTCGATGGTGTCGCGCTCCTCGCCGATGCTGGCCGCCACGTTGTCCAGCCCCACTGGACCACCGTCGAAGCGATGGATGACGGCCTCGAGCAGCTTGCGGTCCATCAGGTCGAAGCCCTGCGGATCGACGTCGAGCATGGCAAGCGCCTTGTGGGCGATGTCTTCGGTGATGCGGCCGTTGCCCTTCACCTCGGCATAGTCGCGCACGCGGCGCAGCAGGCGGTTGGCGATCCGCGGCGTGCCGCGCGAGCGGCGTGCGATCTCGAAGCCGCCCGTTTCGTCGGTCTCGACCTTGAGCAGGCTGGCGCTGCGGCGCACGATGCGCGCGAGTTCCTCGGGCGTGTAGAACTCCAGCCGCGCAACGATGCCGAAGCGGTCGCGCAGCGGGTTGGTGAGCATGCCGGCGCGCGTGGTGGCGCCCACCAGCGTGAAGGGCTGCAGGTCGAGCTTGATGCTGCGCGCCGCGGGGCCCTCGCCGATCATGATGTCGATCTGGTAGTCCTCCAGCGCGGGATAGAGGATTTCCTCGACCACCGGGCTCAGGCGGTGGATCTCGTCGATGAAGAGCACGTCGTTGGGCTCGAGGTTGGTCAAGAGGGCCGCGAGGTCCTTGGGCTTCTCGAGCACCGGTCCGGAGGTCTGGCGCAGGTTCACGCCGAGTTCGGCCGCGATGATGTGCGACAGCGTGGTCTTGCCGAGGCCGGGCGGGCCGAACAGCAGCACGTGGTCGAGCGCTTCCTTGCGCTTGCGCGCCGCGCCGATGAAGATTTCGAGCTGCTCGCGCACCTTGGCCTGGCCGACGTATTCGTCCAGCAGCTTCGGGCGCAGCGCGCGCTCGATGGCCTCTTCCTGCGGCGAAGCCGGGGCGGCGGACACCACGCGAGGCGGGGCGGGGGCGAAATCGTCGGTCTGGATGGTCATTGAATAGAGGTCTGCGAAGTCAAGTTTAGTGCCTGCCACACTGGCAGAATGCTCCGGCCACATCACAAGCGAGGAGAAGCCTGCACGTGTCGATCTACGAACTGAAGCCGCGCTTCCAGGCGCTGCTGCGGCCGCTGGTGGTACGGCTGCACGCGCTGGGCGTGACCGCCAACCAGGTCACGCTTGCGGCATGCGCGGTGTCGGTCGTGCTCGGGCTCTGGCTTTTCTTCGCGGCGACCTCGCTCGCGGCCTTCGGGCTGGTGCCGGCCTGGATGGCCGTGCGCATGGCCTTCAACGCCGTCGACGGCATGCTGGCGCGCGAGCACGGGCAGCAAAGCCGGCTCGGCGCCTTTCTCAACGAACTGACCGACGTGGTCTCCGACGCCGCGCTGTACCTGCCGTTCGCCCTGGTGGCGCCGTTCAGCCCATTCTGGGTCGGCACGGTGATCGTGCTGGCCGGGCTCAGCGAATTCGCCGGCGCGCTCGGTCCCACCGTGGGCGCCTCGCGCCGCTACGACGGCCCGCTCGGCAAGAGCGACCGCGCCTTCGTGTTCGGCGCGCTCGGGCTCTACGTCGCTCTCGGCGGGCCGCTGCCGGGCTGGACGGCCTGGCTCATGCCGGTGCTGGCGCTGCTGGTGGCCTGGACCGTGGCCAACCGCGTGCGGCGCGCCCTGGCCGAGGCCGAAACGGCCCCGTCCCCCCAAACAACAAGGAATCAATGACCGAACCCCTCCACGACACGACGCCTTTCGCCGTGACGCACCGGCCACTGGCCGAGCACCAGTTCCGCACGCACGACGGCGAGACGCTGTTCTACCGGCACTGGCCCGCCACGGGCGGCGGTGCGCGGCGCGGCGCGATCGTGCTGTTCCACCGCGGCCACGAGCACGGCGCGCGCATGGCGCACCTGGTCGACGAGCTCGACCTGCCCGATTTCGACTTCTTCGCCTGGGACGCGCGCGGCCACGGCCGCTCGCCCGGCCAGCGCGGCTACAGCCCGAGTTTCGCCACCTCGGTGCGCGACGTGCAGACCTTCGTCCAGCACCTCGGCCGGGCGCACGGCGTGGCCGAGGCCGACATCCACGTGGTGGCGCAGAGCGTGGGCGCGGTGCTCGTCGCCACCTGGGCCCACGACTACGCGCCCAAGGTGCGCGGGCTCACGCTGGCCTCGCCGGCCTTCAAGGTCAAGCTCTACGTGCCGTTCGCGCGGCCCGGGCTGGCGCTGATGCACAAGCTGCGCGGGCTGTTCTTCGTCAACAGCTACGTGAAGGCGAAGTTCCTCACGCACGACCCGGAGCGCATCGCGAGCTACGAGAACGATCCGCTCATCTCGCGGCCGATCGCGGTCAACATCCTGCTCGGGCTGTACGAGGCGGCCGATCGCGTGGTGGCCGACGCGCAGGCGATCACGCAGCCGGTGCAGCTGCTGATCTCGGGCGCCGACTGGGTGGTGCACCACCAACCGCAGCACCGCTTCTTCGAGCGGCTGGGCAGCGCGGTCAAGAGCAAGCTGGAACTGCCGGGCTTCTTTCACGACACGCTGGGCGAGCGCGACCGCGCGCCGGCGGTGCAGGCGATCCGCGCGTTCGTGCTGCAGCTGTTCGACGAGGCGCCGGCGCCGGTCGACCTGCGCGCCGCGCACCTCGCCGGCCCGACCGCCGACGAGTCGCGCGCGCTCGCCGAGCCGCTGCCGCCGCTCTCGCCGCGCGGGCTGTACTGGTCGCTCACGCGCGCGGGACTGCGCTTTGGCGGCAAGGTGTCCGATGGCGTGCGGCTCGGCCACGACACCGGCTTCGACTCGGGCAGCACGCTCGACTACGTCTACCGCAACCAGGCGCGCGGCAAGGGCGCGCTGGGCCGCGCAGTCGACCGCAACTACCTCGACGCCATCGGCTGGCGCGGCATCCGCCAGCGCAAGGTCCACGTCGAGGAGCTGCTGCGCATCGCGATGGAGCGGCTGGCCGAGATGCACCGCGAGGTGCGCCTGATGGACATTGCCGCGGGCCACGGCCGCTACGTGCTCGACTCGGTGGTGGCGAGCCCGATCAAGGCCGCGTCGGTCCTGCTGCGCGACTACAGCGAAATCAACGTACGCGACGGCCGCGCGCTGATCGCCGAGAAGGGGCTGGAGGACGTTGCGCAGTTCGTGCAGGCCGACGCCTTCGACCGCCTGAGCCTCGCGAGCGTGGTGCCGCGGCCGACGCTGGCGGTGGTGTCGGGCCTGTACGAGCTCTTTCCCGACAACGAGATGGTGCAGCGCTCGCTCGCGGGCGTGGGCGATGCGGTGGAAGACGGCGGCTACCTCGTCTACACCGGACAACCCTGGCATCCGCAGCTCGAGATGATCGCGCGCGCGCTCACGAGCCATCGCCAGGGCGAAGCCTGGGTAATGCGCCGCCGCACGCAGGCCGAGATGGACCAGCTGGTAGAAGAAGCGGGCTTCCGCAAGATCGACCAGCGCGTGGACGAGTGGGGCATCTTCACCGTCTCGCTCGCGGTGCGCACCGGCCACTGAACCCGCCATGCGCGCCTGGTTCGCCGCAAGACCGTGGAAGCGGGCCGCCGCATGGCTTGCGGTGCTGGGGCCGCTGTTCTACCTGACCTACGGCCTCGCGAACTGGTGGGCCACCACGCGCGCCCAGGTGCCGTCGATGGTCTTCGACTGGGAGCGGCAGGTGCCGTTCTGGCCCTGGACGATCTTTCCGTACTGGACCATCAACGTCTTCTACGCGCTCTCGCTGTTTCTCGCGCGCGACCGCCACACGCTCGACCGCCATGGCGCCCGGCTCCTCACGGCCACGCTCGTGGCCTGCAGCTGCTTCGTGCTCTGGCCGCTGCACTTCAGCTTCGGGCAGCCCGCGGTAGCGGGCGCACCGGCCTTCCTGTTCGAGGCGCTGCGCGGCTTCGACCAGCCCTACAACCAGGCGCCGTCGCTGCACATTGCACTGGCGGTGATCCTCTGGGACTGGTACCGCCAGTTCGTGCGCGCGACGTGGGCGCGGTGGGTGCTGCATCTGTGGGCCTTCGCGATCTGTGCCTCGGTGCTGACCACCTGGCAGCACCACTTCATCGACATTCCGACGGGCGCGCTGCTCGGCTTGTTCTGCATCTGGCTGTGGCCGCTTTCGCGCACGGTGTCGATGCCGCGCGCCTGGCGCCTCGCACGCGATCCGCAGCGCTGGAAGCTCGCGGGCTTCTATGCCGCGGGCGCACTGGCGTGCCTGGTGCTGGCACTGTGGCTCGGCGGCTTCGGGCTGTGGCTGGCGTGGCCGGCTGCTTCGCTCGCGCTGGTGGCGCTCAACTACGCCGGGTTCGGCGCGCGCGGGTTCCAGATCGACGGCCGTGGGCGCATGGGCTGGGCCGCGCGCTGGCTGTTCGCGCCCTACCGGCTCGGCGCGGCCGTCAACGCCTGGCTCTGGACGCGCAGGCTGCCCGCCGCGGCGGAGGTGGTGCCGGGACTCTGGCTGGGCCGCGTGCCATCGCCGGACGAATGGGAAGCCGCCGGCCGCCCGCGGCTCGTGAGCCTGTGCGCCGAGCTGCAACTGCCACCGGCGCTGCCGCATGCGCGCTGCGTGCCGATGCTCGACCTCGTCGCGCCGCCCACGGTGCGGCTGCGGCGCGCGGCGGCCGTCATCGAGGGCCAGCGACGTGCGGAGCCGAACGCCCCGGTGTGGGTCTGCTGCGCCCTCGGCTTTTCGCGCAGCGCAGCCGCGGTGATCGCCTGGCTCGGCGGCCATGGCGACGCGGGCGGCATGGCGCAAGCCGAGGCCGCGGTGCGCCGCGCGCGGCCGCAGATCGTGCTGCGGCCGGCCTGGTTCGTGGCGCTCGCGCCGCTTGACGCGGCGCCCGTCACCCTCACCGCCCCGGGCGCACCGCCCCATGAATGACGCGGACCGCGCCACCTGCAGCGCGCTCGCGGGCCTGCTGCGCGCCGGCGGCGTGCTTGCCGCCTGGGGTTTTGCACTGACCGCGATCTCGGCCCTGGTGCTCGCGCTCACGCTGCGCGCGCTGCCGGCCACGCCGGGCATGGCGTTCGGGGCCGTGGCGATCCTCGGCGCGCTCGAGCGTTATTTCGCGTTCCGGCTGCGGCTCGACCGTGCGCTGTTCGACGACCTCGCGCGCGGCGCCATCGCATCGCTCGACGCGCTCGACCAGGCCCTTGAGCGGCTTGGCCTGCGCACCGCCACCGCTACCACCACCGCGCGGCCGCTGGGCGACCGCGTGCAAGGCACCCGCCAGTTGTTGCAGCGCCACGCGATCGTGGTGGCTTGCCAGAGCGCGCTGTTCCTGCTCGCCCTCCTGACACAGGACTTCACTTGAACGACGACGCAAACCCCTCTCCTTCTCCTTCTTCCTCCGCAGGCGGCATCGTGCGCCGCGCGCTCGCGCTGGTGGCCGGCAAGCTGATCATCGGTGCGGCGGGCTTGCTGACCGGCGTGCGCGCGATCTGGTCGGGCACGAGCCCCCGGGCCGAGCAGACGCTCTACTTCGCCAACCACACGAGCCACGGCGACTTCGTGCTGCTGTGGGCAACGCTGCCGCCGGACCTGCGCGCGCTCACGCGGCCGGTGGCGGGCCTCGACTACTGGATGGCCTCGAAGCTGCGGCAGTTCATCGGCCGCGACGTGTTCAACGCGCTGATGATCCGGCGCGACGGCACGGGCCAGGGCGAGAACCCGGTCGAGCAGATGAAGGCCGCACTCGATGCCGGCGATTCGCTCATCATGTTTCCCGAGGGCACGCGCAACACCGGCGACGAGATCCTGCTGCCGCTCAAGAGTGGCCTCTACCACCTGGCGCGCGCCTGCCCCGATGTGCGGCTCGTGCCCGTCTGGATCGAGAACCTGAAGCGCGTGTTGCCCAAGGGCACGCTGGTGCCGATCCCGCTGGCCTGCACCGTGCGCTACGGCGCACCCCTCGTGCTGGGCGAGGACGAGGACAAGGCGAGCTTTCTCACGCGCGCCCGCGCCGCGATGCTCGACCTGCGGCCCGAATACGACCGGACCGAGAACAGCACAACCGAAAACGCCACCGGGAGCGCGGCATGATCGACCTTCCGCCCTTCGCGCAGACCACGATGCAGCTCTTCGGCGGCGTGCTCGGCGTGCTGCTGCTCGCCTCGGCCATCGGCGCCGCGCTGAAATGGCGCGTGGCGCACGGCCAGCCCCATTCGGTGATCGACAACCTCAATGCGCGCGTCAACGCCTGGTGGGTGATGGTCGCGGCGATCGGGCTGGCGTTCGCCTTCGGCAAGGGCGGCGTGATCGTGCTGTTCTACCTGATCTCGTTCTATGCGCTGCGCGAGTTCATCAGCCTGGCCTACACGCGCCGCGGCGACCACCATGCGATCGCGGCGGCGTTCTACATCGGCCTGCCGGTGCAGTATTTCCTGGTGTGGATCGAGTGGTACGGCCTCTATTCGATCTTCATTCCGGTGTATGCCTTCCTGGTGCTGCCGATCCTCGCGGCGGTGGGCGGCGACACGCAGCGCTTTCTCGAACGCACCTCGAAAATCCAGTGGGGCCTGATGGTGTGCGTGTTCTGCATCAGCCACGTGCCCGCGCTGCTCACGCTGCAGATTCCGGGCTTCGAGGGCCGCAACCTGCTCTTGATCGCCTTCCTCGTGATCGTGGTGCAGGGCAGCGACGTGCTGCAGTACGTGTGGGGCAAGCTCTTCGGCAAGCGCAAGGTCGCGCCCGAGTTGTCGCCGTCCAAGACCTGGGAGGGCCTGGTCGGCGGCGTCGCGAGCGCCACCGCACTCGGCGCCGCGCTCTCGTGGGCCACGCCATTCAACCCGTGGCAGGCGGCGCTGATCTCGCTGACCGTCTGCCTCATGGGCTTCTTCGGCGGCCTGGTCATGTCGGCCATCAAGCGCGACCGCGGCGTGAAGGACTGGGGATCGATGATCGAGGGCCATGGCGGCATGCTCGACCGCCTCGATTCGGTGATCTTCGCGGCGCCGGTGTACTTTCATGCGCTGCGCTACTGGTGGGTGCCTTGAAGGCTTCAAAGCCTATTTGGCAAGCGCCTTCAGCGCGAGCTTGATGCCTTCGCTCACGCTCGCGTCCTTGGGTAGCGCCTTGAGCGCCAGCGCCGCCTCCTTGTCGCTGTAGCCGAGCGCGATCAGCGCCTGCAGGATGTCGGCCTGCGCATCGCTCGCCGCGTGGGCCGGCAGGCCGATGTCGGCGCCGAGCTTGCCCTTGAGCTCGAGCAGCAGCCGCTCGGCGGTCTTCTTGCCGATGCCCGGGATCTTCACGAGGCGGCCGAGCTCCTGCGTGGTGATGGCCTGCGACAGCTCGCCCACGCTCATGCCGGAGAGCACGCCGAGCGCGGTGCGCGGGCCCACGCCCGTGATCTTGATGAGTTGCCGAAACGCCGCACGCTCCTCGGCGCTGCCGAAACCGTAGAGAATCTGCGCGTCCTCGCGCACCACGAAATGCGTGAGCAGCGACACCTTCGTGCCGACGTTCGGCAGGTTGTAGAACGTGCTCATCGGCACGTCGACTTCGTAGCCGACGCCGTTGCAGTCCACGACCACCTGGGGCGGATTACGCTCCGCCAGGATGCCGGTGAGTTTGCCTATCATGGGAGCCCTTTTTCCTTGAAATGTCCGGCGTGATTCTGCGACACACCTTCTCCCCGCCCAACAACGCGCGCCTCGGCCACCTCTGCGGCCCGCTCGACGCGCACCTGCGCCGCATCGAGGAGGCGCTGGGCGTGAAGATCGCGCACCGCCACGAGCAGTTCAAGATCGACGGCCCCAAGGCGGCCGCGCAGCGTGCGATGGACGTGCTGCAGGCGCTCTACGAGATCGCCCAGCGCCCGATCGACCCCGCCGTGGTGCAGCTCACGCTGGCCGGCGACGGCTCGATGACGGGTGGCAACGAAGACGCGGCGATGCTCGTGACCCGGCGTACCGACCTGCGCGCACGCACGCCCACGCAGGCGCTGTACCTCGACAACATCGCCAAGCACGACATCACCTTCGGCATCGGTCCGGCCGGCACCGGCAAGACCTACCTCGCGGTGGCCTGCGCAGTCGATGCGCTGGAGCGCGCCGCGGTACAGCGCATCGTGCTCACGCGCCCGGCGGTGGAGGCCGGCGAGCGGCTCGGCTTCCTGCCCGGCGACCTGACGCAGAAGGTCGATCCCTACCTGCGCCCGCTGTACGACGCGCTCTACGACCTCATGGGCTTCGAGAAGGTGCAGAAGGCCTTCGAGCGCAACGCGCTCGAGATCGCGCCGCTGGCCTTCATGCGCGGGCGCACGCTCAACAACGCCTTCGTGATCCTCGACGAGGCGCAGAACACCACGCCCGAGCAGATGAAGATGTTCCTGACCCGCATCGGCTTCGGCGCCAAGGCCGTGGTCACGGGCGACGTGAGCCAGATCGACCTGCCCAAGCAACAGCTGAGCGGCCTGATCGACGCCGAGCGCGTGCTCAAGCGCGTCAACGGCATCGCGATCACGCATTTCACGAGCGTCGACGTGGTACGGCATCCGCTGGTGGCCAAGATCGTCGACGCCTACGACGGCCAGCGCAAGCGCGCGGGCGGCTGACATGGCGCTTCCCGCACTGTCGCTGTCACTGCAGTTCGGCCGCTTCCAGGGTGTCGAACGGCACCGCGCCGCATTGCCGCGCCATGCGGTGACACGCTGGATCCGACACGCGCTCGAGACCGACGGCGAGATCACGGTCCGCGTCGTCGATGCCGACGAGGGCCAGCGCCTGAACCGCGAGTTTCGCGGCAAGGACTACGCCACCAACGTGCTGACCTTCGACTACACCCAGCGCCCCCTGGTGATGGCCGATCTGGTGCTGTGCGCGCCGGTGGTCGCCGCCGAGGCGAAGGCCGAACGCAAGACGCTCGCCGCGCACTATGCGCACCTGCTCGTGCACGGCACGCTGCATGCGCAAGGCTGGGACCACGAGACCGGCGAGGCCGATGCCGAGGCCATGGAAGCACGCGAGATCGAGATCCTCGCGGGGTTGGGCATCCGCAATCCCTACCGCGGCGGGCGCTGAGCATGCTGCAGGGCACGCCCGACGACTGGCTGCCGCGCTGGCTGCCGCTGCTGCAGACGAGCGTGCAGGCCGCGGGCGGCGCGCCCGTGCTCGAACTCGGCTGCGGCACCGGGCGCGACACCGAGGTGCTGGCGGCGGCCGGACTGCCCGTGGTGGCGATCGAACTGCTGCCCACGCAGATCGACCAGGCGCGCGAACGCGTGCCGGCCGGCGCGGCTTTCCATCTGCAGGACCTGCGCGCGCCCTTCCCCGTAGGCGAACGCGCCCCGGGCGAGGTCGGTGCCGTGCTCGCAAGCCTGTCGCTGCACTATTTCAGCTGGCCCGAGACGCTCGCGCTCGCCGCGCGCATCCGCCAGGTACTCAGGCCGGGCGGGCTGCTGCTGTGTCGCCTGAATTCGGTGCAGGACGTACACCATGGCGCCGGCGGCGACCATCCGCGCATCGACCCCGACGACCCGTATTTCCTGCGCGTCGACGGCTGGGACAAGCGCTTCTTCGATCGCGACGCCGTGGAACGGATGTTCGCCTCGGGATGGGAATGGATTGGGCTCGAGGAGCGCACCGTCATGCGCTACGAATTCCCCAAGGTGCTCTGGGAAGCGGCGCTGCGGCGCGCACCGGAACCCGCCTGACACCGGCCCGGCCGGCGCCTCAGTTCATCTGGATCGGGATCGTCACCGGTCCGTCGTTGACCAGGTGCACCTGCATGTCGGCGCCGAACTCGCCCGTGGCCACCACCGGATGCGCCGCGCGGGCCTGGGCCACGAAGTACGCATAGAGCCGCCGGCCCTCGTCGGGCGCGGCCGCCTGGGTGAAGCTGGGGCGGTTGCCGCCGCTCACATCGGCCGCCAGCGTGAACTGGCTCACCACGAGCAGGCCGCCGCCGATGTCCTGGACGCTGCGGTTCATCTTGCCGGCCTCGTCGGAGAAGATGCGCAATTTCAGCAGCTTGGCAAGCAGCCGGTCGGCCTGCGCCTCGCCGTCGCCGCGCTCGGCACACAGCAGCACGAGCAGGCCGGCATCGATTGCACCCACGACCTCGCCACCGATTTCCACGCGTGCGCGCGCCACGCGCTGGACCACAACCTTCATGCGTTCTTCTCCTCGAGTCGGTTGGCGCGCGCCTCCATGCCGAGCGGCAGCAGCTGGATGGTCACGCGCAGGCCCGGCACGGCATCCATCAGCGCCTGCTCGAGCTGGTCGCGCATGGCCGCGGCATGCTGCAGCGTCCACTCGCCGGGCACATGCATGTGCAGGTCGGCAAAGCGGCGCTGACCTGCCCGGCGCGTCACCATGTCGTCGAAGCGCATGCGTGCGCCTTCGGGCTGGCGTGCGGCGAACCCGCCGAGCGTGGCCTGCAGCGTGGCGATGGTGTCGGCGTCCAGCGCCTCGTCCATCAGCCCCTGCGACGATCGCCACACCAGCTTGACGCCTTCGCGCACGATGTTGAGCGCCACGCCGATCGCCAACAGCGGATCGAGCCAGAGCCAGCCGCTGAAATGCACCGCGACGAGGCCGATCAGCACCGCGGCGGAGGTCCACACGTCGGTCATCAGATGCCGCGCATCGGCTTCGAGCGCGATCGACCGGTGGGTGCGCGCCGCGCGGAACAGTGCAAACGCCAGCGCCGCGTTGAAGAACGAGCTGAGCACCGACAGCGCCAGGCCCCATCCCAGTTGCTCGAGCGGCTGCGGTGAAAGCAGCCGCTCCACCGAGACCCAGAGGATCGCGGCCGCCGCGCCGACGATCAGGATGCCCTCGAATCCCGACGAGAAGTACTCGGCCTTGTGGTGGCCGTAGGGATGGTCTTCATCAGCCGGCCGAGCGGCCACCGTCACCATGGCCAGGGCGAACATCGCGCTGGCGAGATTGACGAACGACTCCATGGCGTCCGAGATCAGGCCCATCGAGTTCGTCAGGTACCCCGCCATCCCCTTCAGCAGGATCGTGGCCAGCGCCACGGCGATGGAAACACGCAGCAGGGTCGTCGGGGCGAGGTTCATGCGGAGGCGGGAGTGAGCGAAGCCACAAAGATCAACGAAATGCGGGAAAAGATCGCCAGCCGGCGTCGGATTATGGATGGATGGCACCGCGCCCTGGGGTGGATGCGCTTAACATTCTGAAATCAAAAGAACAACCGACGACAGGAAGCGGATATGAACAAAATCGTGAACGCCCTGGGGGCCCTGGCCATGTGGGGAATCGCCGCAGTGTCGCAAGCGCAGCCCCCGTCACCTGCGGCCGTCCCCCGCCCGGAGGTGCAGGCAGGCTTCGTGAAATCGGTGCGCGGCGACGTTCAGTTGCTCGGCCCCGGTGGCGCAACCCGTGCGGCCAGCGCAGGCGATGCGCTCGCGCCGGTGGACCGGATCGTGACCGGACCCGCTTCTTCTGCTTCGGTGGTGCTGCGTGACGACACGACGCTGGTGGTCGGCCCCTCGTCCCGGCTCGACCTGAAGGAGTTCCATTTCAACGCCACCACGCACGAAGGCGGCATGCTCGTCTCGCTGCTGCGCGGCTCCATGCGAATGATCACCGGCCTGATCGGCAAGCGGAACCCCGAAGCGGTCCGGGTCGAGACGCAGACCGCGACCATCGGGATTCGCGGGACCGACTTCATCGTGCAGACCGACGCCCAGCAATGATGCGGTTCGGCGCGCGCAACGTCGTCCTTTCTTTCCTGCTGGCGGCCACCGTGCTGATCGTGGGGTGTTCGACGCCGCAGACCCGGGTGCTGCTGCTGCCCCAGGCGAACGGCCAGCCGTCGGCCGTCGTGGTGCGCATGAAGGACGCAGAGCAGGTTCTTTCCGAGCCCTACCAGCGCGCAACCGCTGCGGGCGGCGCCTCGGGCGCCGTGGCTGTCGATCAGGCCGACCCCGCCAAGGTGCAGGCTCAGTACAAGCCGCTCTTCGAGATGCGGCCACCCCCGGCGCAGCACTACACGGTGTACTTCGAGCTCGGGGGCACCACGCTCACGGCCGACTCGCAGCACGTCATCAACCAAGCGCTGATCGCGGCCCAGACCCGCAGCGGAAGCGATATCGTGGTGACCGGGCACACCGACACCACCGGGCCGCTCGAACAGAACGACCTGCTCTCCCGGCGCCGTGCCCAGGAAGTGGCGCAGCTCTTCATCGAAAGGCAGTTTCCGCCCACGCGCATCGAGGCCGTGGGCCGCGGTGAACGGCAGCTCGCCGTTCCCACGCCCGACGAGACGCACGAACTACGCAACCGGCGCGTGACGATCGAGGTTCGTTAGGAGAGGGTCACCCGCGCGAACTTGCGCTTGCCGACCTGCACGACGTAGCTGCCTGCGGGCAGCTTCAGCGCCTTGTCGCTGACCACCACCGAATCGACCCGCACGCCGCCCCCGTCGACCAGCCGGTTGCCTTCAGAGGTCGAAGGCGCGAGCCCCGCCTGCTTGAGCAGTTGCGCAATGCCGAGCGGCGCGCCCGAAAGGGCCACCTCGGGAATGTCGTCGGGCACACCGCCCTTGCTGCGGTTGATGAAATCCTGCTCCGCTGCCTCGGCTGCCGCCGCGCTGTGGAAGCGCGTGGTGATTTCCTTGGCCAGCGCCACCTTGGCGTCCTTGGGATTGCGCCCGGCCGCGACCTCGGCCTTGAGCGCCTCGATCTGCGCAAGCGACTGGAAGCTCAGCAGCAGGTACCAACGCCACATCAAGTCGTCGGAGATCGACAGCACCTTGGCGAACATGGTGTTGGCGTCTTCACTGATACCGATGTAGTTGTTCTTGCTCTTGGACATCTTCTCGACGCCATCGAGCCCCTCCAGCAGCGGCATAGTAAGTATGCACTGCGGCTCCTGGCCGTATTCCTGCTGGAGATGCCTGCCGACCAACAGGTTGAATTTCTGGTCGGTGCCACCGAGCTCGAGGTCGCTCTTCAGCGCCACCGAGTCGTAGCCCTGCATCAGCGGGTAGAGGAACTCGTGCACCGAGATCGACTGGCCGGCCTTGAAGCGCTTGTTGAAGTCGTCGCGCTCCATCATGCGCGCCACGGTGTACTTGGCCGCGAGCTGGATCATGCCGCGGGCGCCGAGCGGGTCGCTCCATTCGGAGTTGTAGCGGATCTCGGTCTTCTCGGGGTCCAGGACCAGGCTGGCCTGCTTGTAGTAGGTCTGGGCGTTGGCCTCGATCTGCTCTCGGGTCAGCGGGGGCCGCGTGCTGTTGCGGCCGGACGGGTCACCGATGGTGGTCGTGAAATCCCCGATCAGGAAGATCACCCGATGGCCCAGGTCCTGGAGCTGGCGCATCTTGTTGAGCACCACCGTGTGGCCGACGTGGATGTCCGGCGCGGTCGGGTCCATGCCCAGCTTGATGCGCAGCGGGGTCCCCGTGGCCTCCGAGCGCTGCAGCTTGCGGACCCACTCGTCTTGCGGCAACAACTCGTCAGCGCCCCGGAGGGAGATTTCGAGCGCTCGTCTTACACCATCAGAGAGGTCGGCGGATGTAACAGATTCGGCTTTCATAGGCTTTTTTCGCTGGTTTTCTGGCTGCCGAAGCTATACTCAGCCCGACTTACAAGCGCCGAATTCTAAGCGGCGCTGCTTTCCGCACCGTTCTGCCGCCCTGTCCGCCCTGGGCTTCTGCAGCACGGATTTGCAGAACCTGAGCTGGAATTCACAGTTTTGATCAACGGCATTCTTGCCGCCGAGGAGCTCCTGGCTTCTCGCGTGGCCTATACGTTCCGGACCTACCCCAAGCAGATCACCGCGGCCATTGCGGCGGCTTTGCTGAGCGCCGGAACCCTGGCGGTGGCCTCCCTCGGCCCCGACGCATCCGACCTTCCCGTGCAGCAAGTGCTCGAGGCGGTCTCGCCCCTGTCCTTCGCGGAACAGAGCGAGTCGCTCGAGAGCTTCAGCTTCACGCTGTTTCGCACCGACGTCACACGCTCGAGCGACACGGCCGAGGCGCTGCTGAAGCGGCTGGGCATTTCCGACCCGGCCGCCGCCGCGTTCGTTCGCAGCAGCGGCGATGCGCGCAAGGCCCTCTTCGCCCGCGCCGGACGCACCGTCACGGCCGAGGCCACACAGGAAAACCAGCTCCAGAAGCTCAGCGCGCGCTGGATTCCCGATGGTGACGGCAGCTTCAAGCGCTTCGTCATCGAGCGCACGCCCTCCGGCTTCGTCGCGCTCACCGAAAACGACGAGCTGACCCCGGGCTCGCGCCTCGCGAGCGGCACGATCCGCACCTCGCTGTTCGCGGCCACCGACGATGCGCGCATTCCCGATAACGTGGCGAGCCAGCTGGCCGACATCTTCGCGGGCGACGTCGACGTGCGCGCGCTGCGCAAGGGCGACCGCTTTGCCGTGGTCTACGAGACCTTCGAAGCCGACGGTCAGGCGCTGCGCAGCGGCCGCGTGCTCTCGGCCGAGTTCGAGAACAACGGCAAGATCCACCAGGCCGTCTGGTTCCAGCCCCCGGGTCAGAAGGGCAGCTACTACCGCCCGAACGGCGACAGCCTGCGCAAGGCCTATCTGAGCTCGCCGGTCGAGTTCACGCGGGTGTCGAGCGGCTTTGCGATGCGCATGCATCCGATCCTGAACAGCTGGCGACAGCACAACGGCGTCGACTACGCCGCCCCGACCGGCACCGCGGTGCGCAGCGTCGGCGACGGCACGGTCGATTTCGCGGGCACGCAGAGCGGCTACGGCAACATCGTCATCATCAAGCACCGCAACAACCAGCAGACGGCCTACGCCCACCTGAGCCGGATCGAGGTCAAGACCGGCGAGAGCATCAGCCAGGGCCAGAAGATCGGCGCCGTGGGCTCCACCGGCTGGGCGACGGGACCCCATCTGCATTTCGAGTTCCGCGTGAACGGCGAATACCAGAACCCCGCGTCGATCGCCCAGGAAGGCGGCGCGCCGATCACCGCCGCCATGCGTCCGGCATTCGAGCGCGTGGCCGTCGGTGCCCGCACCGAACTGGCCGCCGCGTTCTCGGTCGTCCAGGCCAGCGCCGACTGAACGCCGGCGCCAAGGCTGCGGCGCCTCGCACTGCCGAAGCCTCACCGCGAGACATGCCCGCCGAACTGTTCATCGGCCTGATGTCGGGCACGTCGCTCGACGGGGTCGACGGCGTCCTGGCGGACTTCTCGAACGCAGGCATCGCCGTGCAGGCCTACGCCACGGCTTCTTTTCCTGCCGACCTGCGCGCCGAACTGATGGCGCTCAACACCCCCGGTGACAACGAACTCCATCGCGCCGCGCTCGCCGGCAGCGGCCTGGCGCGCATTTACGCCGAAGTCGTCGACCGGCTGCTCGCGGACAGCGCAACGCCCGCCAGCGCCGTCGTTGCTGTCGGTGCCCACGGACAGACCGTGCGCCACCGGCCGACCGAGTTCGACGGCGTCGGCTACACGCTGCAGATCAACAACCCCTCGCTTCTGGCCGAGCTGACCGGTATCGACGTGGTCGCGGACTTTCGCAGCCGCGACCTCGCGGCCGGCGGGCAAGGCGCGCCCCTTGTGCCGGCGTTCCACCGCGCGCTGTTCGGTCGCGCCGACGAAGCGGTCGCGGTGCTCAACATCGGCGGCATCTCGAACCTGAGCCTGCTGCCGGCGAGCCGTGCGGCAGCGGCCGGCCCTGCGGTGCTCGGCTTCGATTGCGGCCCCGGCAATGCCCTGATGGACCACTGGTGCCAGCGCCATACAGGCGAGGCTTTCGATCGCGCCGGCCACTGGGCGGCGAGCGGACGGCTGCTGCCGGACTTGCTCGCACGCCTGCAAACGGACCCTTATTTCGCCAAGCCGCCGCCCAAGAGCACCGGTCGCGACCTGTTCAACCCCACCTGGCTCGCCGCGGCCCTCGGCGATGCCGCCGCGGACGCTGCCCCGGCCGACGTGCAGGCCACGCTCGCGGCGTTCACCGCGAGCGCCTGCGCCGCCGACCTGCTTCGCCACGCCAGTGGCACCAGATTGCTGATCGTCTGCGGCGGCGGCGCGTTGAACGATCATCTGCTGGCCCGGCTGCGCGGCCTGCTGCCGGCGGTGACGATCGACACCTCCGCGGCGCACGGCCTGCCGCCGCTGCAGGTCGAAGCCGCGGCTTTCGCCTGGCTCGCGCGCTGCACGCTGCGGCGGGAGCCCGGCAACCTGGCGAGCGTGACCGGCGCGCGCGGCCCGCGCGTACTCGGCGCGGTCTATCCGGCGGCCTGAGCTGCGCGGGCACTCAGCCCCGGCCTGACACAGGCCGCGCAGCAAAAAGCCGCCCGGAGGCGGCTTCGAGAGGCGGCGGAAGGCCGATCAGGCCGAGAAACTCGAGCCGCAGCCGCAGGTGCTGGTGGCGTTCGGATTCTTGATCACGAACTGGGCGCCCTGCAGGTCTTCCTTGTAGTCGATCTCGGCGCCGAGCAGGTACTGGTAGCTCATGGCGTCGATCAACAGCGACACGCCGTTCTTGGTCATGGTCGTGTCGTCTTCGTTGGTGATTTCATCGAAGGTGAAACCGTACTGGAAGCCCGAGCAGCCTCCACCCTGCACGAACACGCGCAGCTTGAGCTCGGGATTGCCCTCTTCGGCGATCAAGTCGGCCACCTTGGCGGCCGCGCTGTCGGTGAAGACGATCGGCTCGGGCATTTGGGTCTGGATGTTTTCGGCAACAGCGCTCATGGGGGGTAACTCCTTGGGGGCCGTACATGCGGCCAATGAACCAATGCTACTGCAATGCCGCATTCCTGGGTGGACGGCGGCACCGAGCACCCATTGGAAGTGGGGTCGAACGCCGCCGGACCAAGGCGCGGTAGAAAAAAGAAAAGCCGCCCGGAGGCGGCTCGTTCTTGTTCGCAGCGAACAGAATCAGCGCTTGCTGAACTGCTTGCGGCGGCGTGCAGAGTGCAGGCCGACCTTCTTACGCTCGACTTCACGTGCATCGCGCGTGACGTAGCCGGCCTGGCTCAGCACCGGCTTGAGGCTTGCGTCGTAGTCGATCAGCGCACGGGTGATGCCGTGGCGCGTGGCGCCGGCCTGGCCCGATTCGCCGCCGCCCGCCACGTTGACCATGACGTCGAACGCTTCGGTGTTGTTGGTCAGCACCAGGGGCTGCTTGGCAATCATGATCGAGGTTTCGCGGCCGAAGAACTCTTGGATGTCCTTGCCGTTGACCGTGATCTTGCCGGTGCCCTTCTTCAGAAACACACGGGCGACGCTCGATTTGCGACGGCCGGTGCCATTGTTCCATTCACCAATCATTCTCAAGGCTCCTTACAGTTCCAGCACTTTGGGCTGTTGGGCGGTATGCGGGTGCTCTGCACCACCGTACACCTTGAGTTTCTTGATCATCGCGTAGCCAAGCGGACCCTTGGGCAGCATGCCCTTGACGGCCTTTTCCAGGGCGCGGCCCGGGAACTTGGATTGCATGTCGCGGAAGTTGGTGGCACTGATGCCGCCCGGGTAGCCCGAGTGACGGTAGTACACCTTGTCGATGGACTTGGCGCCGGTGACGCGCAGTTGCGCGGCGTTGATGATGACGATGAAGTCACCGGTATCGACGTGAGGCGTGTAAATGGCCTTGTGTTTGCCGCGCAAACGGAGAGCAACTTCGCTGGCTACTCGTCCGAGGACCTTGTCGGTCGCGTCAATCACAAACCACTCGTGCGTCACGTCAGCGGGCTTGGCGCTGAACGTTTTGGTCATGAGTTTTCTCTTGAAAAGAGGGTTTGGCGAGCCCTTTTCCACGGTCGGCGTTCCTCTGATGGGAATCTCTTAGGTGGGTTGCACAATGCCCGCAGAGCGGAAAATGCGTCTTCGCCGCGGGACTACTGAAACGCTGCGAAGCCTGCCATTATACGAAGAACCGGCCAATGCGGGCAAATACCTGCCCTGCGACCGCCTTGCCGTTACCATCGACCCATGTTCAGTTACCGCCACGCCTTCCATGCCGGCAACCACGCCGACGTGCTCAAGCACACGGTGCTGATTGCCACGCTCGAGCACCTGCTCGAGAAAGAGACCGCGCTCACCGTGGTCGACACCCATGCCGGCGCCGGCCTGTACCGGCTCGACGGCGACTATGCCGGCACCAGCGGCGAGGCGGCCGAAGGCATCCTGCGGCTGGTGCCGAACGACAAGCCGGCGGCCGCGCCTGCGGCGGAGGCCAAAAAGAAGCCGGCCGCCGCGGCCGAAGCCCCGCTCGCCGATGCGATCGCGCGCTACCTCGGCGTGATCCACGACTTCAACCCCAAGGGCGGCGCGCGCGTCTACCCCGGCTCGCCGTTCATCGTGCAGCACCTGCTGCGCGACCACGACCGGCTCAAGCTGTTCGAACTGCATCCGACCGATGCCCGCACGCTCGACGCCAACATCGCGCAGCTCGAGGCGGGCCGGCAGATCGCGGTGCTGCCCGAAGACGGTTTCGGCAGCGCCACCAAGTTCCTGCCGCCGCCGTCGCGCCGCGCGCTGGTGCTGATGGACCCGAGCTACGAGATGAAGACCGACTACGGTCGCGTGCTCGACTTCACGGCCGAGGCGCTCAAGCGCTTCGCGACGGGAACTTACGCGATCTGGTATCCGATCATTCCGCGCCCCGAGGCGCACGATCTGCCGCGCCGGCTCAAGACCCTGGCAACCAAGGCCGGCAAGCCGTGGCTGCACGCCACGCTCACGGTCAAGTCGAGCAAGCTGAGCGTCACGCCCACGGGCGAGACCCAACGCCCTGGGCTGCCTGCCAGCGGCATGTTCCTGATCAACCCGCCGTACACGCTGAAACCGCAGCTGGCCGCTGCCCTGCCGCAGCTCGCGGAACGGCTCGCGCAGGACCGAAACGCGGGGTTCTCGCTCGACGCGGGCGGCTGAGGCACCGCTCGCAGCCCCTTACGGGCGGCGGCGTTTCTGTGCGCTCACCTTGCGGCGCGCCGGCTTGGCCGGCGCTTCAGCATCGGTTCCTGGCGCCTGCGCCATCGTGGTCTCCCCCGGCTCCACCGACTCGCCGCCGCAGCGCATGCCGTCCTGGTCGATGATGGTCAGCGCCACCTGCTTGATGCCGAGGCTGATCAGGTCGATGCGCTCGGCGGCCGCGCGGCTCAGGTCGATGATGCGTCCCTGGGTGAAGGGCCCGCGGTCGGTAATGCGCACCAGCACCTCGCTGCCATTGACGAGGCTGCGCACGCAGACGCGGGTGTTGAACGGCAGCGTCTTGTGCGCCGCCGTCATGGCGCCCATGTCGAAGAGTTCGCCGCTGGCCGTCTTGCGCCGATGGAACTGAATGCCGTACCACGAGGCTCCGCCGCGCTCGAAGATCTTGCGCGGCGCGCTGTCGCCCGGCACGCCGTCGTCCTCGGGCCCGTCCATCTCGGACACCGCCAGGTCGTACCGAACCGACGGCACGTTCGAGCGCGGCGCGGCGCCCGCCGGGACCGACAGCTTGCGCTGGAGCGGCAGCAGGCGGACTTCGCTTTCACTCTTTTCGCCCGTCGTTGCCGCGCCTTCTGTCGCAGGCGGCATGGCGCAGCCGGCCAGCGCGCAGGTCACGGCGACGAGCGCGACGCGCAACGGGTTTCCCGATCGCACGCCCCACGCCATCAGTCGAGGCGCTCCAGCACGGCCAGCGTCGCCGCCGACTGGTTCATCGTGTAGAAGTGCAGCGCCGGCGCGCCGGCATCGCGCAGGCGCGCGCAGAGTTCGGTCACCACATCGAGGCCGAAGGCCTTGATCGATGCGGTGTCGTCGCCGAAGCCTTGCAGCCGCAAGCGGATCCAGCGCGGGATCTCGGCGCCGCAGGCGTCGGAAAAACGCATGAGCTGCGTCGAGCTGGTGATCGGCATGATGCCGGGCACGATCGGCGTATCGAGACCGAACTTGCGCACGTCGTCGACGAAGCGGAAGTACGCCTCGGGGCTGAAGAAGTACTGCGTGATTGCCGAATCGGCGCCGGCCTTCACCTTGGCGGCGAAGGCTTGAAGGTCGGCTTCGGGCGAGCGCGCCTGCGGATGCACTTCGGGGTAGCAGGCCACCTCGATGTGGAAGTCGCGGCCGGTCTCCTCGCGGATGAAGGCCACGAGGTCGCTCGCGTACATGAACTCGCCGCCGACGCCGTAGCCGCTCGGCAGGTCGCCGCGCAGCGCCACGAGGCGCTTGACGCCCATGGCCTTGAGCTCGGCCAGCTGCTCGCGCACGGTGGCGCGCGTGGCGCCGATGCACGAGAAATGGCTGGCGGCGTCGACGCCTTCGGACAGGATCTCCTGCACCGCACCGAAGGTGCCCTGGTGCGTGGAGCCGCCGGCGCCGTAGGTCACCGAGCAGAACTCGGGCTTGCGCGCATAGAGCTGCTGGCGCACCGCGCGCAGCTTGACCGCGCCCTCGGGCGTCTTGGTCGGAAAGAATTCGAAACTCAGCGGAAGGCGCACAGGCGTCCCCTCAGGCGCCGTCCGCAGGGACGGCATGGATGAAAAACTCGCGGTTGCCGTCGCCACCGGCGATCGGGCTCTCGAACCACTGCACCACGCGCAGGCCGAGCGCCTCGCAGGCGTCGCGCAGGCGCTTCTCGACGATCTGGTACATCGCCGGATCGCGCACGATACCGCCCTTGCCTACCTGCCCGGGCTGCAGCTCGAACTGCGGCTTGACGAGCATCAGCAGGCGGCCGTCTGCGGCCAGGAACTGCACCACGGCCGGCAGCACCAGCGTGAGCGAGATGAAGGACAGGTCGCCGACGATCAGGTCGAAACGCGGTTCGGCTGGCGCGTCGGTCTCTGCGGCGCCCTCTTCCTCATCCTCGCCCTCTTCCAGCAGGTCCTCCGCCGACAGCGCACGCGCATTGACACCCTCGATGGCGAGCACGCGCTCGTCCTCGCGCAGCTTCGCATGCAGCTGCCCGTGGCCGACATCGACGCCCACCACCCGGGCCGCGCCGCGCTGCAGCAGGCAGTCGGTAAAACCGCCGGTCGACTGGCCGACGTCGAGGCACAGCAGGCCGGCCGGGTCCACCCCGCTCACGGCCAGTGCGCCTTCGAGCTTGAGCCCGCCGCGCGAGACGTAGCGCGCCTCGGCCGCATCGTCCAGCGCGAGCTCGGCGGACTCCGGCACCTCGTCGCGGTTCTTCACGACGGTGCGCCATGCGTCGGCCGTGCCCGCATCGCGCCAGCGCATGCCGCCGGCAATGAGCCGCACGGCCTGCGAGCGCGAGGCGGCAAGGCCGCGTTCCACCAGCAGCTGGTCGGCGCGCATCAGTAGCGGTACGTGTCCGGCTTGTAGGGGCCGTTCTTGTCCACGCCGATGTAGGCGGCCTGCGCGTCGGTCAGCTCGGTGAGCATGGCGCCGACCTTCTTCAGGTGCAGGCGCGCGACCTTCTCGTCGAGGTGCTTGGGCAGCACGTAGACCTTGCCGGCCTGGTAGGCGTCGGGCTTGGTGAAGAGCTCGATCTGCGCGATGGTCTGGTTGGCGAACGACGACGACATCACGAAGCTCGGGTGGCCCGTGCCGCAGCCCAGGTTCACGAGCCGGCCCTTGGCCAAGAGGATGATCTTCTTGCCGTCGGGGAAGGTGATGTGGTCGACCTGCGGCTTGATCTCTTCCCACTCGTACTTCTCGATCGACGCGACATCGATTTCGTTGTCGAAGTGGCCGATGTTGCAGACGATGGCCTGGTCCTTCATCTTCACCATCGTGTCGTGCGTGATGACGTCCTTGTTGCCCGTGGTCGTCACGAAGATGTCGGCCTTGTCGGCGGCATATTCCATGGTGACGACCTTGTAGCCTTCCATCGCGGCCTGCAGGGCGTTGATCGGGTCGATCTCGGTCACCCACACCTGGGCGCTCAGCGCACGCAGTGCCTGGGCCGAGCCCTTGCCCACGTCGCCGTAGCCGGCCACGCAGGCGACCTTGCCGGCGATCATCACGTCGGTCGCGCGCTTGATGCCGTCGACCAGCGACTCGCGGCAGCCGTACAGGTTGTCGAACTTGCTCTTGGTGACCGAGTCGTTCACGTTGATGGCGCGGAACAGCAGCGTGCCCTTGGCGCTCATCTCGTTGAGGCGGTGCACGCCGGTGGTGGTTTCCTCGGTCACGCCGATGATCTCTGCCGACTTGCGCGTGTACCAGGTCGCATCGACCGCGAGCTTGGCCTTGATGGCCGCGTAGAGGATGCGCTCTTCCTCGCTGCCCGGGTTGGCGAGCACGCCGAGATCCTTCTCGGCGCGCTGGCCCAGGTGCATCAGCAGCGTGGCGTCGCCGCCGTCGTCGAGGATCATGTTCGGGCCTTCGCCCTTCGAGCCCTTGGGACCGAAGTCGAAGATCGCGTGGGTGTAGTCCCAGTAGTCCTTCAGCGACTCGCCCTTGATCGCGAACACCGGCGTGCCTGCGGCGGCGATCGCGGCGGCGGCATGGTCCTGCGTCGAGAAGATGTTGCACGAGGCCCAGCGCACCTCGGCACCGAGCGCCTGCAGCGTCTCGATCAGCACCGCGGTCTGGATCGTCATGTGCAGCGAGCCCGTGATGCGCGCACCCTTGAGCGGCTGCGCCTTCGAGAACTCCTCGCGGATGGCCATCAGGCCGGGCATTTCGGTTTCGGCGATCCTGATTTCCTTGCGGCCCCAGGCAGCGAGCGAGAGGTCGGCGATTGCCTGGTCGGCGGAGGAGACGGGGATGGGCTTGAGAACAGCGCTCATGAGAACTCCAACAAAGCTGGTTTGAAAGATGCCACTGCGTTCGGGGAAAAAAGACTCACCGCGAGAACAGCGGATGAGCGTGGTTGCGATGTGGTCCGAGCCTCACGCCTGATGGCGCTGCAACGCTCCTCGGAAGCGGGGATTGTAAGCGTGAGGCCTTCCGGGGCCAATCGACGGGACTTCCCACATTGAGAAAAACGGGCGGCCGGCGTATCGTGGCGGCGGCACTTCGCCGCCCGGGCGGCCAAGCCTTTCTCTCTCTTCCTCACACGACGCAACAGGAGATGTCACCATGGCCACTGCCAGGAAAGCCGCCCCCCGCAAGACCACCGCGAGCAGCAACGCAAGCGCCACCGACACGAAGAAGACGCCCCCCGGCGCCGCGGAGATGTTCAACCCCCTCAAGGCCATGGCCGACCGCCTGCAGGACCTCGACCTCACGGGCGGTGCCGGCAAGGTGCTGGAAAGCAGCCGCAAGGACCTGCAGGCGCTGATGCAGGCCAACGAGAAGTCGTTCCAGGGCCTGCAGACGGTGGTGCAGCGGCAGACCGAGATGATCAAGCAGGCCATCGGCGAATGGCAGACCGCGGCCAAGGGCATGCCCGGCAAGGATGCGAAGGAGAACCTCGCCAAGCTCGACGAGCTCGGTCGGCAGTCGTTTCAGCGCGCGGTGGACGACATCCAGGAACTCGCCGGCCTCGCCGCCAAGTCGCAGGCCGACGCGTTCGAGGTTGTGCGCCAGCGCATCCAGGCCAACGTCGACGAAGTGACGCAGATGCTCAAGCGCAAGTAGGCGCGGCCCCCGGCCGTAGGCGCCGGCCGCTCAGTCGATCAGCGCGCGCCGGACGTCTTCCTGGAGGCTGCGCAGATGCTCGCGCATGGCCGCACGGGCACTTTCAGCGTTGCGGGTGCGCAGCGCGCCGACGATTTCGCGGTGCTCGTCGTGGTTTTCGCTGTGGCGGTGCAGTGGGCTGTGCAGCCGGAACAGGCGCGCATTGACGCGCAGTTCTTCCACCAGCCGCGGAAACACCACGTTGCCGCTGGCGTTGGCGATCAGCAGGTGGAAGCGGTCGTCGAAGTGCCAGTGCTCCGTCTCGCTGTGCTCGCCCTCGCCGAGTGCGCGGATCTCGGCTTCGAGCGTTTCGATCTCGGCGTCGGTGATCTTGCCGACTGCAAGCGCGATGGCCTCGCATTCGATCACCTCGCGTGCGCGCATGCAGTCGAAGTACTCCTTGGTGCCGAGCGCCCGCACCGCATACGAGCGCGCATCGCGCCGCACCAGCAGGCCTTCGCCCGCGAGCCGCACCAGCGCCTCGCGCATGGGCGTGCGCGAAATGCGCAGGTCTTCGGCCAGCCTGGCCTCCTGCAGTGGGCTGCCCGGAGAGATCTGGCGGTCGAGGATCAGCATGCGCAGCCGTTCGTAGGCCTGCTCCGCGAGGCTGGCGGAGCGCACCTCCAACGGGGCGATCGTGATGGTGGCGGGTTGCGTGGGACTGGGAAGGCTGGGCATGCGGAGATAGGCGAAAGCCACGAAGGGCGATCGAGCTTAGCAGGGCATGGCGCGCCGCGCCCGCGCGGTCAGAGCCATTTGTCCAGCGGATTGCCGGCGTTCGGCGCGCGCGGGCGCAGGCACGGCAAGAACTGCCCCGAGCCCGGCTCGGCCTGGAAGACGCCGTCCTGCCACACCACGCGCCCGCGCGAGATGGTGAGGCCCGGCCAGGCGCGCAATTTCATGCCTTCGTAGGGCGTGTAGTCGGCATCGTGGTGCAGCATCTCGTTGGCGAGCACTTTCTCCGCGCCTTCGTCGAACTGGTCCCAGACCACGAAGTCGGCGTCGCTTCCCACGGCGATCGTGCCCTTGCGCGGGTAGAGGCCGTAGAGCCGCGCCGGATTGGTCGCGGTGAGTTCGACGAAGCGATGCACGTCGATGCGACCCTTCAGCACGCCTTCGCTCATCAGGAGCGGCAGCCGCGTCTCGACGCCCGGAATGCCGTTGGGGATGCGGTCGAACGATGCGTCGTCGCCGGCCACGCGCTTGCCGTCGCTGCCGCCCATGTTGAAGGGCGCATGGTCGGACGAGACGATGGTGAACAGCCCGCTCGACAGCCCGTTCCAGATGAACTGCTGGTTCGCCTTGTCGCGCGGCGGCGGGCTGCAGATGCAGCGCGCGCCATGCATCGGGTCGTCGGGGTCGATGCCCAGGTCTTCGGCGCTCAGGAACAGGTATTGCGGGCAGGTCTCGGCAAAAATCGGCAGGCCGCGCCCGCGCGCCCAGTGGATCTGCTCGACCGCCTCGCGGCCCGAGACGTGGACGATCAGGATCGGCGTGTCGACCAGCTCCGCGAGCGCGATGGCGCGGTGCGTGGCCTCGCGCTCCACCGCCATCGGCCGCGAGCTGCCGTGGTAGCGCGGCGCGGTGAGCCCGGCCTCGAGCAGCTGCTCGGTGAGCCAGGCGATGCAGTCACTGTTCTCGGCATGGACCATCGTCATTGCGCCATGGCGCCGCGCCGTCGCGAGCACCTCGAGGATCTGCCGGTCGTCGAGCTTGAGATCGTCGTAGGTCATGTAGATCTTGAAGGAGGTGTAGCCCTTCTCGATCAGCTGGGGCAGCTCGCGCTGCGTCACGTCGCGCGTGGCATCGGCCACGATCAGATGGAAGGCGTAGTCGATCACCGCCTTGCCCTCGGCGCGGCGGTGGTAGTCGTCCACGGCCTCCTGGATGCTGTGGCCCTTCTGCTGCGCCGCGAACGGCAGCACGGTGGTGGTGCCGCCGCAGGCGGCCGACCGCGTGCCCGAAAGAAAGTCGTCCGCGAAGCGCGAGCCGTCGTTCGTCGGTTGGTCGAAGTGGCAATGGCCGTCGACGCCGCCGGGCGTCACCAGCCGGCCGCGCGCATCGATCTCGCGTGCGGTGCTGCCCTCCAGGCCCTGGGCGATGGCGCAGACGCGCCCGTCGCGCACGCCGATGTCGGCGTTGTAGCGGTCGCCCACCGTGGCGATGTCGGCGTTGCGCAGGATCAGGTCGTAGCTGGTGCTCATGAGAAGCGGGCGTTTGTCAGCGCTGCTCGAGCGCGGGTTCAGGGGGCATGGCCGGTGCGCTGGCATTGCCGTAGGCGCGGCCGTAGTAGCGCTCGATGCGGCGCTGAATGAAGTCCCAGGCGGTGGTCAGCAGCAGGTAGTAGATGGCCGCCACGATAAAGAGCTCGAGCACCATGAACTTCTCCTGGATCAGCACCTGCGTGCGGCGCAGCAGCTCTTCCATCGAGATCACCGAAGTGATCGAGGTGGTCTTGAGCAGTCCGTTGATGCTGTTGCCCAGTGTGGGCACGATCAGGCGCATGGCTTGCGGCATCACGATGTAGCGCATGGTCTGCGCACTGCTGAACCCCACGGCGCGCGCCGCGTTGGTCTGCCCGGTCGAGATCGACTGGATGCCACCACGCACGATCTCCGCCAGGTAGGCGGCCTCGTTGAGGATCAGCCCGACGAGCGCCGACTCGATCACCGAGAGCTTGAGCCCGAGCTGCGGCAGCCCGGTGTAGATGATGATCAGCTGCACCAAGAGCGGCGTGCCGCGGAACACCCAGATGTAGAAGTGCGCCGGCGCGTTCAGCCAGCGGTGGCGCGACAGGCGCGCGAGCGCCAGCAGAAAGCCCAGCACGAGCCCGCCCGCAATGGCCACGAGCGTGAGCCACAGCGTGGTGACCGCGCCGTTGAGCAGGTACGGATTGAACAGATAGTCGAAGAAGCCCGACCAGCTCCAGCCTTGTCCCATGAATGTTCCTTTTGTGTGCGCTTTGGCTCTACGGCGATGGCGCTGCGGCTCAACCCGCGGGGCCCTTGACGACGACCGTGCCGTCGATGGCCTTGACCCCGTACTGGTCGAACAGCTTCTGGAAGCTGCCATCGGCCTTCATGTCGTTCATGACCTTGGCCATGGCGGCCGACAGGTCCTTGTTGCGCGCGGCCAGTGCCACGGGCGTCGGGAACAGGCCATGCAGCACGCGGTCGAAGTCGCCGCGCTTCTGGTATTCGGCGCCGGTCGAGTCGATCGACAGGGCCACGTCGACCTGGCCTGCGCGCAGCGACTGATAGGCCATCGCGAAGTTCTCGAAGGTGCGAATGTTCATGCCCTTCAGGCCCTTCTCGGTCAGCTGCTTGTCGAGCTCGCGCGCCTTGCGCTCCTCGAAACCGCCGATCTCCACGCCGATGCTCTTGCCCGCGAGGTCGTCGACCTTGGTGATCTTCTGCGGGTTGCCCTTGGGGGTGCTGATGCTGATCGCCTGGTCTTCGTAGACCACCATGTGCATCAGCTTGGCGCGCTCGTCGGTGTAGAAGATGCCGGTGTTGATCACGTCCCAGCGGCCCGCCTGCAGGCCCGGGATCATGGCCGAGAACTCGATGCGAATGTATTCGGGCGTGAGGCACAGGCGCTTGGCGATCTGCTCCCCGAGTTCCACGCGCATGCCCTTGAGCGCGCCGGTCTGGTCGACGAACTGCATCGGCGGCAGCGTCGGGTTGACCGACATGATCAGCGTGCCCTTCTTCACGAGCGCCGAGTCCGGCACGGGCGATTTGCAGGCCTGCGCATACGCGGTGCCTGCGCCGAAGATGAAGAGTGCCGTTGCCGACGCGAGAGCGGGTAGCAGTTTCATGGTGTGGTCCTCCTGAGATTGAACGAACGGGTAGCGAACTGGGAAACGTGAAGCAACGGCTGGCGTTCCGGCGCGGCCTCAGGCGCGGATCGAATCCAGCAACCCGAGCCGGGCGAGTTCTTGGCGCAGATCCGCGGCGTCGGCTTCGGGCAGCGGCAGGCGCGGCGCGCGCGGCTGGCCGACCGGCAGGCCCATCATCGTGAGGCCGTCCTTCGAGGCCGCGACATAGCGGTGGCCGCCGACCCAGCGAACGATCGGCAGCATCTCCTTATAGAGCGCGAGCGCCGCGGGCATGTCGCGCTCGTCGGCCACCAGCTCGAACAGCCGCGCCGACATCCTCGGGATCAGGTTGGAGCACACCGCCACCCAGCCCTGCGCGCCGAGCCAGAACGACTCGTAACCCAGGATGCCGGCAAACACCGTCATGCGGTCGCCGCAGAGTTCGATGATGTCGCGCACGCGTGTGACCTCGAGCGTCGACTCCTTGATGTACTTGCAGTTGTCGATGCGCGAGAGGCGCGCCACCAGCTCGGGCTTGAGGTCGACGTTGGCCGTGGCCGGGTTGTTGTAGACCATGATCGGAATGCCGATGGCCTCGCCCACCTTGCGGTAGTGCGCGAACAGCTCGTCGTCGGTGGGGGTGCTGTAGAAGGGCGGAATGATCATTACGCCGTCGGCGCCCATGGTCTCGGCCTCGCGGCTCAGCCGCACGCATTCGTCAGTCCACTCCGCACCGGTGCCGATCAACACCGGCACGCGTTTTGCTGCCGTCTCCACGCACGTCTCGATCACCAGCTGCCGCTCATCGGGCGTGAGCGACAGAAATTCCCCGGTGCTTCCCAGAGGGATCAGGCCGTGGATGCCCTCTTCGATCTGCCAGTCGACCAGCTTGCGCAGCGCCGGAACGTCGACACCGCGGCCATCGGCGGTCATGGGGGTAATGAGCACCGTGTAGGTGCCGCGAAACGCTGTCATGGGGCGTGTGTCCTTCGGAAGTCGGGGTAACTCGGTATTTGTATACGTCGAGTATACGTATACACTCGATCGCGTCAACGCCCTTCTTGTTCTCGCTTCCCCTAACCCATGCCCGCCCGACTGCACCATTCCTCGATCACCCCGGCCGGCCGCCCCGTGCGCTTCTGGTACGACGGCGCGCCGGTCGACGGGCTGGAAGGCGAGACGATCGCGGCCGCGCTGGCCGCCGGCGGCCACAAGGCGCTGCGCCACACGCGCGCTGGCGAACGCCGCGGTCTCTATTGCGGCATGGGCGCGTGCTTCGATTGCCTGGTCACCGTCGACGGCATGGCCAGCCAGCGCGCCTGCCTCACGAAAGTCGCCGACGGCCAGCAGGTGCGCTCGGCGCAGCCCGCCGGCACCGCCGAGGACCCGCTGCGCCCGCTCGCCCCCGAGGCCCACGCGCAACCGGCGCGCCTGCAGGTCGATGTGCTCGTCGTCGGCGCGGGCCCGGCCGGCCTGTCGGCGGCGCTGGCCGCGCGCCGTGCCGGGGCCCAGGTGCTGGTGCTCGACGAGCGCCTGCAGTCCGGCGGCCAGTTCTACAAGCCGCTCGCGCCTTCGCACGCGGCCGCCACACCGGCGGACCGCCAGTTTGCGCAGGGCCTGGCGCTCGAACGCGAGGTCCGCGCGGCCGGCGTCGACATCCTCCAGGGCGCGCAGGTGTGGGCCGCGTTCTCCGCGCAGGAAGTGGCGGCCATCGTCAATGGCCGCGCCACCGTGGTCGACTGCCGGCAGTTGGTGATCGCGCCTGGCGCCTACGAACGCCCGGTGCCGTTTCCCGGCTGGACGCTGCCCGGCGTGATGACCACGGGCGCCGGCCAGACGCTCGCGCGCGCCTACCGCGTGGCGCCGGGCCGCCGTGTCGTGATCGCGGGCAACGGCCCGCTCAACCTGCAGCTCGCGGCGGAACTGCTCGCGGGCGGTGCCGAAGTGGTCGCGGTGCTCGAATCGGCCGCGCGCCCAACTGCACGCCAGTGGCGCGAACTGCTGGCCGCCGCCCGCACTGCCCCCGACCTGCTGCGCGACGGCTGGCGCTACCTGCGCACGCTGCGTGCGCACGGGGTGCCGCTGCTGTGGGAACACACGGTCGTGGCGGCCGAGGCCGCCGCCGGCGAGGGCCTGCGTGCAATACAGATCGCGCGCATCGACGCGAAGGGCCGGGCGATGCCAGGGACCGAGCGGCAGCTCGATGCCGACACGCTGTGCCTGGGCTTTGGCTTCATCCCGTCCACCGAACTCGCGCGCATGCTGGGCTGCACGCACCACGTGAACCCGCGGCACCTGGGCTATCTCGCCACCGTCACGCAGGAAGACGGCGCGACGAGCCTGCCCGGCGTGTTCGTGGTCGGCGATGGCGCCGACCTGGGCGGCTCGCGCGTGGCGCTGGCCCGCGGCACGCTGGCCGGCACCGCGGCGGCGCGCAACCTGGGGCTGCAGGCGGGCGAGCCCGGCGAGGCGCGCCGGCAACTGCAGCGGGCCGAGTGCTTCCAGCAGGCGCTCTGGTCGCTCTATGCGCCGCCGCCCGTCTCGCTGGCCGCGGTGCCCGACGACACGTTGCTGTGTCGCTGCGAGGAAATCAGCTTCGGCTCCGTGCGCGAACAGATCCGCGCGGGCGCCGACACGCTGGCCGCGCTCAAGCGCAACACGCGGCTCGGCATGGGCCGCTGCCAGGCGCGCTATTGCGCCGCCACCGCGGGCCGCCTCGTCGGCGAACTCACGGGCCGCGCGCCCGAGGCCGAACAGTACTTCGCGCCGCGCCCACCGGCCAAACCCGTGCCGGCCGGCGCGCTCGGCTTCGAGAAGCCCGAGTGGGGCGGCCACAAACCCGCCATCACGCCGAACCTTGCGCGCCCCGTCACGGAGGCGCCGTTCGAGGCGCTGCGCACCGACGTGCTCGTGATCGGCGCGGGCGTGCTGGGCGCCTGCCTCGGCTATTACCTCTCGAAGGCCGGGCAGGACGTGACCGTGGCCGACCGCGACGACATCAACCTGCAGGCCTCGGGCGCCAACGCGGGCAGCCTGCACGTGCAGCTGCTCTCGTTCGACTTCGGCGCCAAGGCGCAGCAGGGCGGCGGGCCGGCCGCGGCCACGCTGCCGCTCGGACCGATGTCGGTGCGGCTGTGGCAGGAGATCGAGGCCGACTGCGGCGAAGACCTCGAGATCAAGATCACCGGCGGCCTGATGGTGGCCGACAGCGAGGCCGGCATGCGCTTCCTCGAGGCCAAGGCGGCACTGGAGCGCAGCCATGGCATCGATGCACAGGTGATCGACGGCAACGCACTGCGGCGCATCGCGCCGGCCCTGTCGGGCGCGCTGCTCGGCGCCGAGCTGTGTCCGATGGAAGGCAAGATCAACCCGCTGCGCGCCACCTACGCGGTGGCGCGGCGTGCGCAGGCGCAGGGCGCGCGCCTGCTGCGCGGCTGCGACGTGCAGGGCATCGAGGCGCGGCCGGGCGATGGCGCGGGCTATGTGGTGCGCACCTCGCGCGGCACCATCCATGCCGGGCGCATCGTCAACGCGAGCGGCGCCTGGTCGAGCACCATCGGCCAGATGCTCGGCGTGGCGATCCCCGTCAAGGGCGCGCCGCTGCAGATGATCGTGACCGAGCCCGCGCCGCCGCTGGTCAACCACCTCGTCGCGCATGCCGACCGCCACCTGAGCCTCAAGCAGGCCGCGAGCGGCGGGCTGATCGTCGGCGGCGGCTGGACCGCGGCCTTCGCCGAGGACATGCGCCTGAACCGCGCGGTGCGCGACAGCATCGAAGGCAACCTCTGGGTAGCGCGCCATGTGCTGCCCGCGGTGCGCGGCCTGCACGTGGTGCGCTGCTGGGCCGGCATGAACGTCAACATCGACGGCGCCCCGATCCTCGGCGAGGTGCCCGGCCACCCCGGCTTCTTCAACGCCGTCACCTCCAACGGCTACACGCTCGCGCCGATCGCGGCGCGGCTGGTGGCTGACCTGCTCGTGCACGGTCGCACCGACGTCGACCTCACGCCTTTCCTCATCGACCGCTTTCTCTGACGACCGCATGACCACCCTGACCGACACCTCCCCGGCGCGCGCCACGCTGCGCGACTTCATCGACACGCATTTCGACGAACAGGTGCGCACCCTCGCCGAACTGGTGCGCTGCCCTTCGGACAACCCGCCCGGCGACTGCGCGCCGCATGCCGAGCTCACGGCCGGGCTGCTCGAGGCGATGGGCTTCGAGGTCGAGCGCCATGCCGTGCCGGCCGAATTCGCGGCCGCGCACGGCATGCGCAGCGCCATCAACCTGATCGTGCGCGAACGCTTCGGCGAAGGCGGCCCCGTGGTGGCGCTCAACGCGCACGGCGACGTGGTGCCGCCCGGCGCGGGCTGGAGCGTCGACCCCTACGGCGGCGAAGTGCGCGACGGCTGGCTCTACGGCCGCGGCGCCGCGGTGTCGAAGTCGGACTTCACCACCTACGCCTTCGCGCTGCGCGCGCTCAAGCACCTGGCCGCCTCGGGCACCGCACTGGCCGGCGCGGTCGAGCTGCACCTGACCTACGACGAGGAAACCGGCGGCATGACCGGCCCCGGCTGGATCCTGTCGAAAGGCCTGAGCCAGCCCGACTACGTGCTGTCGGCCGCCTTCTCGCACCACGTGGTGGTGGCGCACAACGGCTGCCTGCACCTCGAGGTGACGCTGCGCGGCACCTCGGCGCATGCCGCGCGGCCCGACACCGGCCATGACGCGATCGAAGCCGCGGCCACGCTGCTGCCCGCGCTCTACCGCTACCGCGACGGCCTCGCCGCACACCCCTCGCGCACGCCCGGCATCGGCCATCCCACGATGGTGGTCGGCCTGATCGAGGGCGGCATCAACACCAACGTGGTGGCCGACAAGCTGAGCCTGCGCATCGACCGCCGCATCGTGCCCGAGGAATCGCCCGAGGCCGTCGAGGCCGCGCTGCGCGAGGTGATCGAGGCGGCCTGCCGCGGCCTGCCCGGCATCTCGGTGGAGATCCGCCAGATCCTGCTGGCGCGGCCGTTCGCGCCCGCGCCCGGCGCCGACGCTTTTGCCGCGCTGGTGTGCCGCGAGGCCAGCGAGGTGATGGGCAAGCCGGTCACGCCGATCGGCGTGCCGCTCTACACCGACGCGCGCCTCTACAGCGAGGCCGGCATCCCGACCGTGATGTACGGCGCCGGCCCCGAGTCGCTGCTCGAGGCCAACGGCCACCGTGCCGACGAGCGCGTGCCGCTCGACGACCTGCGCCGCGCCACCTGCGTGGTCGCCAACGTTCTCCATCAACTGCTCGCGCGCTGAAGCACTGCGCAGGAACCCGCCATGATCGACATCAGCCACGTCAACAAGCACTACGGCGCCTTCCAGGTGCTGACCGACTGCACCACCCAGGTCCGCAAGGGCGAAGTGGTGGTGGTCTGCGGGCCTTCGGGCTCGGGCAAGTCCACGCTCATCAAATGCGTCAACGCGCTGGAGCCGTTCCAGAGCGGCAGCATCACCGTCGACGGCGTCTCGGTGGGCCACCCCAAGACCGACCTCAACAAGCTGCGCGCGCGCGTGGGCATGGTGTTCCAGCACTTCGAGCTCTTTCCGCACCTGTCGATCGAGGAGAACCTCTCGATCGCGCAGCAGAAGGTGCTGAAGCGCTCGGCCGGCGAGGCGCGCACCGCCACCATGGCGCTGCTCGAGCGCGTCGGCATGCGCGCCCATGCGCACAAATACCCCGGCCAGCTCTCCGGCGGCCAGCAGCAGCGCGTGGCCATTGCGCGCGCGCTTGCGATGAACCCGGTCGCGATGCTGTTCGACGAGCCCACTTCGGCGCTCGACCCCGAGATGGTCAACGAGGTGCTCGACGTGATGGTCGAGCTCGCACGCGAGGGCATGACGATGATGTGCGTCACCCACGAGATGGGCTTCGCGCGCAAGGTCGCGCACCGCGTGATCTTCATGGACCAGGGCCGCATCGTGGAGGACTGCCCGAAGGAGGAGTTCTTCGGCAACCCGGCGGCGCGGTCGGACCGGGCGCAGCAGTTCCTGTCGAAGATCCTGCAGCACTGACGCGGAGGCTGCGCCGATGGGCTAAGGCGCTTTGCCGGCGGCCACCAACTCGGCAAGAAGTGCTGCGAACGGCCGGATGTCCCGCCCGACGCTCGCTGCCTCGAGCGCGGCCATGTAGCGGGTCCGCTGGGCCAGCGGAATGATGGCCCATGGATACCCGCCCGATGCCAGCATCGCATTCATGAGGAAGCGGCCCATGCGTCCATTGCCGTCGAAGTACGGATGGATGTTCACGAAGAAGAAGTGGCCGAGCACGACCCGCACCGAAGCTTCCGGCTCCTCGCGCAGGAGATCGAAGAAGGCGGGCATCAACGCCCGCACGGCTTCGCTGCGCGGCGGCACATGCATGGACTGGCGAATGAACACGGGCCCGCTGCGATAGCCCGCGAGATCCGCAGGCTTCAGGATGCCTGCCGCGACGCTGGGGCCGAACATCTCCCTGTACCAGGTGCCGTGGTCGGCTTGCGCGGCCTCCCCTGCGTTCAGCCCTTGCAGAATCCGGCCCAGCGTTTCCTTGATCTTCTGGAAGGCCTGCCAGTAGCCACGGGCCGCCAGTGCGTCCCGATGCGCGCGGTCTGCCGCGGTGTCGGGGTTCCAGCTGCCGGAACGCACGCGCTCGATCAGTTCGGCGCTGACCCGGTAGCCCTCGATGGAGAGGGAGTTGTACGCGTCGGCCACGTAGACGTCTTCCACCTGGCGCAGATACGCCGCGGCGTCGACGGGCAGGCCGGGCGCACGCGGAAAGCGCTCCAGCACGGGCCCGCGCATTTCTGCCCAGGACATGCGCAGCCGGTTGACGGAGGGAGATGTTTCCCGCTGTCCGATCGCGACCGACGGGCGGTCGTTGAAGGGATCGGTTTCGTTGACGGTGTAGCCAGCCGTGCGCATCGTCGCGGTGATCGTCTCCGCAATCGGGTCGCGGCCGATGTTGCGGAAGGCGCCGGCGAGCCGTCCGGCGATGCTGCTGTGTCCCCCGTCGAGCAGGCGCGCCAGAACGTCGGAGGCATCGGCAATCATGGCGAGTGCTGCCCGCATCTCGACCGCGTGCGCCGCGAAGTGCCCGGGCGCGCAGGCAACCAGGGCCGTGGGCAGGCGCATGAGACGCAGGCCGTCCACCACCTCGATGTCTCGGGCAGCGGGAACTTCGAGGCGCAGGTCGAAGATCGACGTGTCGTGCAGCAGCCCGGTCGGCTTGTTGCCGCCGCGTGTCGCGCGCACGAGGAGCTGACGCGGCACGTCCCAGTTGCCGGTATGCAGCGCGACGGAATGCTCTGCGCCGAGGCACCAGTCCTCCCCGAACCGCTCCGTCAGGTAGGCTGCGCAGAAGGGCCAGAACGAGGCATACCAGTCGGTGCTCTCCCCGGCCGCGCCGTCAGGCCTGGCCGGGACATACCAGCCCTTCATCACTTCACGGATGAAGCCATTCCTGAGCAGGCGCTCCCGATGAACGCGCGTCAGGTCGGAGGCTCGAATGGCGACCGCCCGCGTGTCCTGTAGTGCCTTCAAGGCAGCGAGGGACTGGGCGAGCTTGTCTGCGGGCGTTGCCATTGTTAGGGAATTCTGCTTCGTGATAATTAGGTTTTATTGTTGCACGAATTCTAGGTTTTGATGTCAAGTAATTTTTAGGTTATTATGCTGCATTGCTCCCCTGGAGCAGCTTTGAAAACGCGCACAACTGTGTGCACACAGACAAGAGAGTGATCAATGGCTCACGGCCCATTCACTGATGAAGTCAGGCGCAGACGGACGTTTGCCATCATTTCCCACCCCGACGCCGGCAAGACCACGCTGACCGAGAAGCTGCTGCTGTTCTCGGGCGCGATCCAGATCGCCGGTTCGGTGAAGGCGCGCAAGGCCTCGCGCCACGCCACCTCCGACTGGATGGAAATCGAGAAGCAGCGCGGCATCTCGGTGGCCTCGTCGGTCATGCAGATGCTGTACCGCGACCACGTGATCAACCTGCTCGACACGCCCGGCCACAAGGACTTCTCCGAAGACACCTACCGCGTGCTCACGGCCGTCGACTCGGCGCTCATGGTGATCGACGCGGCCAACGGCGTGGAGGCGCAGACGCGGCGGCTGATCGAGGTCTGCCGCCAGCGCGACACGCCGATCATCACTTTCGTCAACAAGATGGACCGCGAGGTGCGCGAGCCGCTCGACATCCTCGACGAGGTGGAGCGCGAGCTCGGCATGCCCTGCGTGCCGATGACCTGGCCCGTGGGCCAGGGCAAGAGCTTCCGCGGCATCATGAACCTGCGCACGCAGGCGATGACGGTGTTCGAATCGGGCAGCGAGCGGCTGCCGCACGACTTCGAAACCATCCCGCTGAGTGAACGCGACACCCTCACCAAGCGCTTCGGCGCCGATTTCGAGTCGGCGATGGAAAGCATGGAGCTCGCCACCGGCGCCTCCCCCACCTGGGACCGCGAGGCTTTCCTGGCAGGCAAGCAGACACCGGTGTTCTTCGGCTCCGGCGTCAACAACTTCGGCGTGATGGAAGTGCTCGAGGCGCTGGTCGACCTCGCGCCCTCGCCGCAGTCGCGCACCAGCACCACGCTGGTCAACCGGCAGCCGGTCGTCAAGGAGATCCAGCCCGAGGACCGCGACTTCGCGGGCGTGGTCTTCAAGGTGCAGGCCAACATGGACGCCAACCACCGCGACCGCATCGCCTTCGTGCGCATGGCCTCGGGCAAGTACACGCCGGGCATGAAGCTCAAGGTGCAGCGCACCGCCAAGGAGCTGCGGCCGACCAGCGTCGTCACCTTCATGAGCCAGCGCCGCGAGGCGGTGGAAGAAGCCTACGCGGGCGACATCGTCGGCTTCACCACGCACGGCGGCGTGCAGCTCGGCGACACCATCACCGACGGCGCGTCGCTCCAGTTCACCGGCCTGCCGTTCTTCGCGCCCGAGCTCTTCATGACCGTGATCCTGAAGAACCCGCTGCGCACCAAGCAGCTGCAGCAGGGCCTGGCCCAGCTCGGCGAGGAAGGCGCGATCCAGGTGTTCCGCCCCGAGATCGGCGGACCGATGCTGCTCGGCGCCGTGGGCCAGCTGCAGTTCGAAGTGGTGCAGCACCGCCTGAAGGCCGAGTACGACGCCGACGTGCGGCTCGAAGGCTGCCAGTACACCGGCGCGCGCTGGATCACGGCCGACGCGCCGCCCGAGCTGCGCGAGTTCGTCAACGCGTACCCGCAGCGCATGGCGAAGGACGCGGCCGACACGCTGGCCTTCCTGTGCACCTCGCCCTACGACGTGCGGCTGGCGCAGGAGCGCTTTCCGAAGATCCACTTCCATCCGCTGCGCGAGCATGCGGGGTTGGCGCTGCAGAACGCCGGGTAGCCTGCTCTTTGTTCAGCTGCCGGTGGAAGCGTAGCGGCGCAGGCCCACGCGCCACGCGCCGAACGCCGCCGCAAGGAACACGAAGCCCGCGAGCGGCGAGACCCAGCCCAGCCACGGCGGCGCGCCGAGCGGATCGGGCTTGCCGAGGATCGCGAGCACCGGGTAGTAGGCGACGCAGGCCAGCGGCACGATGAAGGTCAGCACGCGGCGGAACCACTGCGCATAGAGCGCCAACGGATATTGCGCCGCCTGCACACCGCCATAGGTCAGCACGTTGGCGAGCTCCAGGCTTTCGACGGTCCAGAACGACAGCGTGCCCTGCAGCACGAGGATGCCGAGGAACAGCGCCACGCCGCCGGCCAGCGCAAACAGCGCCACCGCCACCGCATCGGGCGTCCAGCCGATGCCCGTCTGCGCGGTGCCGAGACCCAGCACCAGCACGCCCTGCAGCAGGCGTCCCAGGCGGCTGATGCGGAAGTCGTGGCCCATCAGTTGCAGCACCAGCGGCCGCGGGCGCAGCAGCAGCCGGTCGAAGGCGCCGGTGCGCAAGAACTCGGTGCCCAGCACGTCGAAGCCGCGCCCCAGCGCATCGGCCACGGCGAACATGCAGTTGACCAAGCCGTAGAACACGGCGACTTCGCCGAGGGTCCAGCCCTGCACGTCGCCGAAGCGGTGGAACAGCGCCCAGACCGCGACCACCTCGATGCCGGTCGCGAGGAACTGCCCCAGCGTCAGCATCAGCGCCGACGCCGGATAGCGGGCCTGCCCGGCGAGCGAGGCGCGCACGAGGCGCAGGAAGAGCGCGGTCGATCCCATCGCTTCAACGCCCCTCAGCCGCCCTGCACTTCAAGGCTGCGCATCGTGCGGTGCATCGCCCGGTGGCCGATCGCGACCACCGCCGCGATCCAGAAGCACTGCAGGCCGAGCGCGGCCAACGCCTGCGGCCCTTGCACCATACCGAAATACAGCCGCGCGGGAATGTCGACGATGCCCGCAAAGGGCTGCAGCAGCAATGCCAGCTGCCACGCATCGGGCAGCAGCGCCAGCGGCAGCAGGTTGCCCGAGAACACGATGACCACCGGTGCCGCCAGCGCATTGATGCCGCGTTCGTTGAGCGCCGCCGCTGCCGCGATGTTGAGCAGCATCACCATCGACGTCGACAGCAGCAGCGCCAGCACCGCCGACGCGAGGAACGCGGCCGCGGCGGCCAGGCTCGCGGGCGGCTGCCAGGCCCAGTTGTCAAACCCGGCCAGAGGCAGCGCGACGGCCGCGAAGGCGGCCATCAGCGCCACGCGCGGCAGCACGCGCGCGGCGATCCAGCCAGCGCTGCGCGCGAACCACAGCGCATAGGCATCGACCGGGCGCAACCGGTCATAGGCCACGGCGCCGGTGCGCACCGCCTGCGCCACTTCGGGGTCGCCGAGCCACGGCAGCAGCGCGAGCAGGCCCTGCGCGAGCCAGGTGTAGGTCACGGCCTGGGCCAGCGACATCGGCGAGCCTGCGACTGCCGCGCCGCCATAGAACGCAGCGAGCACCATCACCTTGATGCCGCCCCACCAGCACTGCGTGGCAAAGCCCGCGAGCGCGGCGGTGCGGTACTGCAGCATCTGCAGGAAGCGCGACGCAAAAGCGGCCGCGTAGGGACGCGCGCGGGTCCGGAGGTTCACGCTTCGGCCGCTCCGTGCATGGCATAGAAGCGCGCGATCACGGCCTCGATCGGCAGGCCCTCGAGGCGGATGTCTTCCACGGCATGCGCGGCCGCGATGCGCGAAATCAGCGCGGGCGCGGCGGTCTTGGCCGGATCGAAGTCGAGCACCAGCGTCTGGCCGTCGCGCGAATGCACCCGCGCGCCGTCCACTTGCGCGGGCAGTTCCGCACCGGCAGCGAAATCGACCACCAGGCGCCGCTCGGCCAGTACCTGCGCGCGCAGCGCCTCCACCGGGCTGTCGGCCAGCACGCGGCCGTGGCCGATCACGATCACGCGCCGCGCCAGCGCCTCGATGTCGTGCATGTCGTGCGTGGTCAGGAGCACTGTGGTGCCGCGCTCGCGATTGGCACGGCGCACGAAGTCGCGCACCGCGAGCTTCGAGGGCGCGTCGAGGCCGATGGTGGGCTCGTCGAGAAACAGGATCTCGGGCTCGTGCAGCAGCGCCGCCGCGATCTCCGCGCGCATGCGCTGGCCGAGCGACAGCTGCCGCACCGGCTGGTCGAGCACGCGCTCGAGCTGCAGCACTGCAACCAGTTCGTCGCGCGTGCGGCGGTAGCGCGCGGCGTCCACGCGGTAGATGTCGCGCAGCAGGTCGAAGCCGTCGCCCACGGGCAGGTCCCACCAGAGTTGGGTGCGCTGGCCGAACACCACACCGATGCGCGCCACGTGGCGTTCGCGGTCGGCAAAAGGATCGCGCCCGTCGACCGTCACGCTGCCCCCGTCGGGCCGCAGGATGCCCGCGAGGATCTTGATGGTGGTCGACTTGCCCGCGCCGTTCGGCCCGATGAAGCCCAGCAGCTCACCGCGCTCCAGCGAGAACGACACGCCGGAGAGCGCCTCGACCGTGCGGTACCGGCGCTGCACCAGCCCGCGCAACGCGCCCATCACGCCCGGGTCGCGCTCGGAGATGCGGTAGGTCTTGCGGAGTCGGTCGACGGCGATGTGGGACATGGAAGCAGGCGGCGCACCGCCCGATGGCGCTGCGGGGGCGGGATGCTACACCACGAAAGCGCCGTAGGATCACGGCTCCCCACCGATTCACCGCCATGCAACCGCCGCCTCCCCTGCCCCCTTCGCCCCATCACCTGCTGTCGCTCAGGCAGTGGCCGACCGCCGCGCGCGCCAACCTGATGGGCGTGTTCACCGACATCGACGACACGCTGACAACCGACGGTGCGATCACGCCCGACGCGCTGCAGGCGCTTGCCGACCTCAAGGCCGCCGGGCTGCACGTGGTGGCCATCACCGGCCGCCCCGTGGGCTGGAGCGAGCCCTTCGTCTCGGCCTGGCCCGTGGATTCGATCGTGGCCGAGAACGGCGCGGTGGCGCTGCTGCCGCTTCCGGGCGGCAAGCTGCAGAAGCGCTACCAGCAGGACGCGGCGACCCGCGCCGCCAACTTCGCGCGCATGCAGGCCGTGCTCGCACGCATCGAGCGCGAGATCCCCGGCGCCCGGCGCGCCACCGACTCGGCCGGCCGCGAGACCGACATCGCCATCGACCACAGCGAGTTCGTGCAGCTCGGCGACGACACCATCGCGCAGGTGGTCGCCCTGATGCGCAGCGAAGGGATGCACGCCACCGTGAGCAGCATCCACGTCAATGGCTGGTACGGCGACAACGACAAGCTCGAGGGCGCGCGCTGGATCACGCGCGAACTCTGGGGCCGCACGCTCGACGACGAGATCGACCGCTGGGCCTACGTGGGCGATTCGACGAACGACCAGCTGATGTTCCGCAGCTTCGCGCACAGCATCGGCGTGGCGAACGTGGCGCGCTTCGTGCCGCAGCTGGAGCACCTGCCGCGCTATGTGACGCAGGGCGAGAGGGGGGCGGGCTTTGCGGAGGCGGTGCGGGCGGTGCTGGGGGCGCGTTGAGTCGGCGATCCAAAAGCCGAGAAACGCGGGCGCTGCTGCAGGACTTGCCAGGACTAGTTTTCGTAGCTACATTAACAATGTGCGAATCACCTACGACAAGGCCAAGCGCGAAGACACTCTGAACGAGCGAGGCTTGGACTTTGAAGACGCCAGGCACGTCTTCGCAGGGATGACATTCGAGGCCGTCGATCAACGCAGGGACTACGGCGAAAAGCGGATCATCTGCTTCGGGCTGCTTGAGGATCGACTTGTCGTGGTGGGCTACACGCCGCGTGGCGCGGATCGCCATGTCTTCAGCATGAGGAAAGCAAATGACCGCGAGCAAGCACGCATTGGCCCCATCCTTGGGCTCTGATATGAAGCGTGTCGAAAGACATGTCATTCAGCCGGCCGAGTACGAAGAGCTTCCCGAACTCACCGATGAAATGCTCGAGCGTGGCGTTGTCAATAAAGGAGGAAGGCCCAGATCGGAGAATCCGAAGAGGCTGATCTCCATTCGCCTGACCGAAGACGTCATTCAACGCTGGCGTGCCACCGGTCCGGGATGGCAGACGCGGATGGCGGAAAAGCTCAGTAGATTGGCGCCTAAATGATGCAGAACATTTCGCTCCATCGGACCACCTTAAGCGTCCACTGAGCTCGAACGTGTACCAGATCAAGTCGTTCGAATCCTGTTCGCGTTCGCTACTCGGGACCTCGGGAATTTCCCCCTTCAGTCTTCCACCAGCGCCAGCACCCGCAGCGGACTCCCCGACCCGCCCCGGATCTTCAGCGGCGCCGAAACAATCAGCGCGCCGGTCGGCGGCAACTGGTCCAAATTCCGCAGGCATTGCAGCCCATATTTGTTCGCGCCGTGCATCAGCGTGTGGCACGGGTACGCGATCGGCCAGCCATAGGACTGGCCCGCATCGGTGTTGATGGTCTCGACGCCGAAGCCGTGCACCCGTCGCTCGCCGATCAGCCATTCGACAGCCTGCTGCGTGGGCCCCGGCGTGTGCGCGCCGTCCTCGCGCATATTGACGAAGGCCGCCGGGTCGCCGACGCGGCGGGACCAATCGGTGCGAAGAAGCACCCATGCGCCTTCGGGGATGTGGCCATGCCGCGATTCCCAGGCCTGCAGGAACGGGACATCGAGCAGCCAGTCGTCGTTCTGCGCCACCTCGGCGCTGGCGTCGATCACCACCGCGGGCGCGATGAAGGCGCCCGGCTCGATGGTGTCGACCGTGTTGTGCGGATGGTCCTTGCCGGTGATCCAGTGCGCGGGCGCATCAAAGTGGGTGCCGGTGTGCTCGCCGCACGAAAAGTTGTTCCAGTACCAGCCCGGTCCCGCCTCGTCGTAATGGGAGATACGCTCCATCTTGAAGCCTGCCACCTGGCCGAACTGCGGCGGCAGCTGCAGCGCGGGGAAATCCTCGCTCAGGGTGTGCGTGAGGTCGATGGTGCGGACCGAACGGTTGCCCATGGCCTGGGCGAGTTGCGTGAGAAGGCTCATCGAAGGATCCTTGGCAAGAACAGTGAACAAGAACAACAAATGGATCGCCTGACCGCCGCTTCAGGCGGAATCCGGCGCGCCTCGGCGCCGCCGCGCAGTCACCTCGAGCTCGACCTTCGCCTGCGCCACCGCGAGCGGGCAGCACACGGTGGTGTTGGCGGGACGGTTCGCGCCGAGCCGGCGGCGCAGCACCTGGCTGACGGCCACCACGTCGCCGCGGTCGGGCACGTAGACGCGCACGCGCAGCACGTCGCCGAGATCGGACTGCGCCTCGGCCAGCGCCGCTTCGATGGTGTCGAGTGCCAACTCGCATTGCGCTTCGGCCGAGTCCGGAAATTCGCCGCTCGCGAAGTCCTGCCCGATGGTGCCGGACACCATGATCCAGTCGCCGTCGACCACGGCGCGCGAATAGCCGGCGAGTTCCTCGTACGGCGATCCGCTCTGGATGAAACGGCGGCCGGTGCCGGGTTCGTCGATGCTTTTCATACCGGCTTGAATCCGGTCTCGCGGATCACGCGGCCCCAGTGCGCCGTGGCATCGACCACCCATTGCTGCACCTCGCGCGCGGGCGCGGCCAGTACTTCGTTGCCCATGCGGGCCAGCTTCTCCTGCAGATCAGGCTGCGCGAGCACCGCCTTCACCGCGCCGTCGAACTGCAGCACGAATTCCTGCGGCAGCCCCTTCGGACCGAAGAAGGCCAGCCAGGGATTCTTGTCGACCCCCTTGAAGCCGAGCTCCAGAAAAGTGGGGATGTCCGGCGCGGTACGGCTGCGCTCAGTGCCGGAGCTGGCGAGGATGCGCACCTTGCCCGCGCGGTGGTGTTCGATCAGCTCGGTCATGGACGCGATGCCGATCGGCACCTGGCCGGCCAGCAGATCCTGCACCATCGGTGCGCCGCCCTTGTAAGGCACGGGGTTCACCGCCACGCCGAAGGAGCGGCCGACGATCTGGCCGATGAACTGCGGCACGCTGCCGGCAGCGGGGATGCCGTAGTTGGCCTCCTTCGGGTTGGCCTTCATCCAGGCGCCGAGTTCGGGCAGCGTCTTGACGCCGATGCGCGAGCTCACAGCGATCACGTTGTAGTAGGTGGCCACGCCGGCCATCGCGGTGAAGTCGGCCACGGGGTCGTAGCCCGCCGCGGCGATGGTGAGCGGCACGATCACCTGGGTGTGGTCGATCGACAGCATGATCGTGCCACCGTCGGGCGGTGCCGCCTTCAGCAGCTGCGCCGCGATCTGTCCGCCAGCGCCGGGCCGGTTTTCGACGATGAAGAGCTGCCCGTCCATGGCCTTGCCAAGGCGCTCGATCAGCGCACGCGCCACCACGTCGGTGGCGCCGCCAGGCGAGAAGCCCACGAGCACGCGGATCGGTCCGCCCGGGCGCTTCGCACGCGCCGGCAGCGGCGCCGACAACCAGGGCGCCAGCAGGGTGGCCGCGAGGGCCGGACCGAATGTTCGTCGTTGCATGATGTCTTCTCCAGGGTTGTCAAAGAGGGGCGGCGGGAGGTGGCAAAGCCTGCAGCGCCATCAATTGCGCTTCGATCAGCAAGACCTCCACCTCGTGGCAGCGCACCAGCCGCAGCCAGCGTGCATCGTCCATGCCAGGTGTGCGCTCCGCGTGCAGGCCGATGTGGCAGGCGGTTCCGTTGGAGGTGGGCTCGACCGTGGCGCGGATGCGCGGGACCAGCGTGGCCGCCGAATCGCCGACGTGGTAGGTCACGCCGAAGCCCTGCGCATCGGCCACGGGCCGGACCCACGCGGGCTGCCCATCGAACAGCGAATGGCCGCGCACCACGCCGTCGCCGACCGGCTCCGCCTGCCAGCAGCCCAGCGCCCAGCGGCCGAGCCGCAGGCCGTCGGCCAGGAACGCCTGCGCGCGCCCTGCCGTCACGCTGCACCGTACCGACGCGCAATGGGCCGTGGTCGTCATCGGGTCAGCTGCGCCAGCGCGCGCAGTGCGCCGACCACTTCGTCGGCCGTGTTGTAGAAGTGCGGCGCGATGCGCACCACGTCGTTGCGCGCCGAGACCACGTAGCCGGCCTTCAGCATCTGCGCTTCGAGCGCGGCCGAGTTGCCGGGCACGCGAATGGCCGTGTTGGCGCCCTTCACGGCCGGCAGCGCCGGGCTCGCGACCGACAGCCCGAGCTGCGCGGCTTCCTCGAGCGCCACGGCCGAGAGCCCGGCCAGATAGGACTCGATGGCCGGAATGCCGATCTCGTTGAGCAACGCCATGCTCGCGCGCGCCACGCTGGCGCACATCATGGGCGGCGTGCCGGTGTTGAAGCGCGCCGCGCCGTCGGCAAAGTCGAGCCCCGCGGGATCGAAGGCGAACGGGTCCACGCGGCCGAACCAGCCCGTGACCGTCGGCGTGAGCTGCTGCGCGAGTGCGGGCCGCACGTAGAGAAAAGCGATGCCGGGAATGCCGAGCAGGTACTTCTGCGCACCGGCGGCGAGCACGTCGACGTCTTGCGCGCGGACATCGATGTCGATAGCTCCCGCCGACTGGTACGCATCCACGAACTGGATGGCGCCGGCGGCGCGCGCGGCGCGGCCGGTGGCGGCGATGTCGACGATCTGCCCGTCGTAGTAGCAGGCCTGCGATACCGAGACCAGCGCGGTCCGCGCATCGATCGCCTCGACGATCCGGTCGGCGGCGCGAGCCTCGCCGGCCTGCGCCTGCACGAGGCGCACCTGCGCGCCGCGCGGCTGCTGCGCGAGCCACACGTGGCACAGCGACGGGAAGTCCAGCGTGGTGGTCACAACGGTGTCGCGCCCCGGTTCGAAGCGCAGCGTCGAAGCAATGCTCGAGGCCGCATCCGAGACGCTGCCGAGCACCGCCACGTCGTTCGCGTCCGCGCCGATCATCCGCGCGAACTCGGCGCGCGCCAGCGCCACCTGCTCCATCCAGTAGCCCCAGTCCGCGCCGCGGCGGACCCAGACATCGAGATAGTCGTCGATCGCCTGGCGCACCGGCAGGCTCAAGGCGCTCTGCGAGCAACTGGAGAGCTGGGCCGTGTGCGCCAGGATGGGAAAGAGCTTTCGGTAGGAAGAGAATGGATGTTTCATGAAACTGCCTTGCACCACGGCAAGGCCTTGGAGCGATGAACAAGACTGCCGACCCGGCGAGAACGCCCTCTGCGTGGATCGAACTGCCGCATTTCTGCTGGAAAGCGCTGACAGCCGCCGACGACGCACCTCTCGTGCGTTTCGGCAAGGGCGAGACCCTGTTCTTCCAGGGCGACCCCGTGCGCCACGTCTACGTGGTGGAAGAAGGCCGCGTGCGGCTGGTGCTGTTGTCGGCCGCGGGGCATGAGAAGCACATGGCGATCGTGGGAACGCACGGCATGGTGGGCGAATGCAGTGCCTTCCTGGACGGCAGGCATTCGGTGACGGCCGTGGCCTCGTCGGACGTGGTGGCGCGCCAGGTCGGGCGAGCGCAGTTGCTCCAATGCATGGAACGCGACGCTGCCTGCCTGCGCCAGGTGCTGTGGCTGGCCAACGTCAAGCTGCGCATACTCGCCAACCAGAACCTGCTGCTGAGCCAGGCCACCGCCGCACAGCGCGTGATCCATCACCTGGTGCAGCTTGCCGACACCTACGGCGAGCCGTCGACGGTCGGCACGGTGATCGGCATCGCCTTCACCCACCAGGAAATGGCCAACATCACCGGACTGAGCCGCGTCATGGTCTCGAACGTGCTGATCCAGCTTCAGGAGCAGGGTCTGACCAACAAAATCAATGCGCATTGCGTCATCCGTGACATCGAGGGGCTGCGACGGCGCGCCACCTGATGTGATGGCGTGCGCGCGTCGAACTGCGGGCGAGTCTAGGAAGACCGCGCAGTGCCGTATGTCAACGGGTTTACAAGCGGCGGAATTTCGGCATTCCGCGCGCCGCGTGGATCACTTCTCCTTCGCAAGCCCCAGCTTGTCGATCACCGCCTTCTCGCGCTTCACCGTGTCCCGCGCGAACTGGGTGTAGTCCGCCGAGCTCTTGTAGTCGGGCAGCATGTCGTAGCGGGCGAGCGCGGCCACGTAGCTCGGCTCTTCCATTGCCTGCTTGAAGGCATCGTGCAGCTTCTTCACCACCTCGGGCGGTGTGCCCTTGGGGGCGCCGATGCCGAACGGCGAGGTCTGCACGATGTTGTAGCCCAGCTCCTTCAGCGTGGGTGCATTCGGGAACTTGTCGAGGCGCTTCTCGCCCCAGGTGTTGAGTACGCGCAGCTTGCCCGACTCCACGTGCGGTGCAAAGCCCGTGCTGTCGGACACCGCCATGATCTGACCGCTGAGGATGGCGAACATCGCCTCGGAATTGCCTTTGTACGGCACGTGCTGCAGTTCGATACCGGCCTGCTGCGCAAGGATCTCGGTCGTGAGGTGCGGGCTCGTGAGGTTGCCGGTGGAACCGTAGGTGAGCTTGCCGGGGTTGGCCTTGGCGTAGGCGACGAAATCGGCCCAGGTCTTGAGCGGACTGTCGGTCGGCACCACGATGCCGAAGGCATAGCCGGTGACGTTGAGCACGTAGCTGATGTCCTGGAGCGGGTCCCAGTTGATCTTGGTGGTGTAGCCAATGCGGAACACGCCGAGCGGGATCTGCGCCAGGGTGTAGCCGTCGGGCTGCGCGATCTGCAGCGTCTGCGCCGGCAGGGTGCCACCAGCGCCGGGCTTGTTCTCGATGAGGACCGGCTGACCGAGGATCTTGCTCGCGTTGTCGGCGAGCTGGCGCATCGTGACGTCGGTCGGACCGCCGGCCGAGAAGGCGATGATCAGCTTGATGGGCTTGGCGGGAAAGTTCTGCGCCAGCGCTGACAAAGGCGAGGCGATCCCGCAAAGCGCGAGCGCTGCGGCACACAGAAGAGACGTTCGGCGAGACATGGCTTCCTCCTGAAGTATGAGAAAGCGCATTGGGCTCGCCTGCCACTGCCGCGGCAATCAGGGCTCGCCCTTGCCCTGTCGCGCATGCAACTCCAAAACGTTAGCAAGAAGGCTCCACGGCCTTCTTGCCTGTCTTCTTACTTCTGCTTCGCGAGCCCCAGCTTGTCGATCACCGCCTTCTCGCGCACGACCGTGTCCTGCGCGAACTTGGTGTACGTGGCCGAGCTCATGTAGTTGGGCAGCATGTCGTAGCGGTCCAGCGACGCGACGTAGCTTGGCTCTTCCATCGCCTGCTTGAACGCATCATGCAGCTTCTTCACCACCTCGGGCGACGTGCCCTTGGGAGCGCCGATGCCGAACGGCGAGTTCTGCACGATGTTGTAGCCCAGCTCCTTCAGCGTGGGCGCATCTGGGAACTTGGCCAGGCGCTTCTCGCCCCAGGTGTTCAGTACGCGCAGCTTGCCGGCCTCGACCTGCGGCGCAAAGCCGGTGCTGTCGGCGGCGGCCATGAGCTGGCCGCTGAGCACGGCGAGCATCAGGTCGGCGCTGCCCTTGTAGGGCACGTGCTGCAGTTCGATGCCGGCCTGCTGCGCAAGGATCTCGGTCGTGAGGTGCGGGCTCGTGAGGTTGCCGGTGGAGCCGTAGGTGAGCTTGCCGGGGTTGGCCTTGGCGTAGGCGACGAAGTCAGCCCACTTCTTGAACGGACTGTCGGTCGGCACCACGATGCCGAAGGCATAGCCGGTGACGTTGAGCACGTAGCTGATGTCCTTGAGCGGGTCCCAGGTCAGCTTGGTGGTGTAGCCGAGGCGGAACACGCCGAGCGGGATCTGCGCGACGGTGTAGCCGTCGGGCTGCGCGGTCTGCAGCGCCTGCGCGGGCAGGGTGCCGCCGGCGCCGGGCTTGTTGTCGATGATGACGGGCTGGCCGAGGATCTTACTGGCGTTCTCGGCGAGCTGGCGCATCGTGATGTCGGTGGGGCCACCGGCGGGGAAAGCGATCACCAGCTTGATCGGCTTGGCGGGAAAAGCCTGCGCCAGCGCCGACAGCGGCGAAAGGATTCCGCAAGCGGCGAGCGTTGCGGCACAACAGAGAAGGGAGCGGCGGGACATGGCAGATTCCTGAAGAAGAAACGGATGAAAATAAAACGAAAGCGCGCATTGGGCCCTGCGCCGGGGCCGGAGGCAATCGGGGCAACCCGATGACTGTCGCGTGCGCGGCAGGGGGCCTATTTTCTCGCGGCCTGCGCGAAGCCCTGCAGCACGTTGACCGCATTCACGCCGACCTCGTCCACCGCATAGCCGCCTTCGAAGACGAAGACCGTCGGCAGGCCGGCGCGCGCGAGGTCTTCGCCCATGCGCAGGTAGTCGTCGCTTCGAAGGCGAAAGCCCGCGACGGGATCGCCTTCGAAGGTGTCGACGCCGAGCGAGACCACGAGCGCGCCGGCCTTCACAGCGGCGATCCGTTCGAGCGCGGTTTTGAGCGCCGCACGCCAGCCCGCGAAGTCGGTGCCTCGCGGCAGCGGCAGGTTGTGGTTGAAGCCCTCGCCCGCGCCGGCGCCGCGCTCGTCGGCATGACCGAGGTAGTACGGGTAGTCGGTCAACGGATCGCCGTGCAGGCTGGCGAAATGCACGTCGCCGCGTTCGTAGAAGATGGCCTGCGTGCCGTTGCCATGGTGGTAGTCGACGTCGAGCACGGCCACGCGCTCCACGCCCGCATCGCGCAGCGCCTGCGCCGCAACCGCGGCATTGTTGAGAAAGCAGTAGCCGCCGAAGAAGTCGGCGCCCGCATGGTGGCCCGGCGGACGCGTGAGCGCAAAGGCCGCGCCCGCTCCAGCGGCCACCCGCTGCGCCGCGGTCCAGGCGCAGGCGGCGCCGTGGCGCGCCGCGGCCCAGCTGCCGGCCATGAGCGGCGTGCCCGCGTCGAAGGCGAACAGGCCCATGCGCGCCGGAAAGCTCTTTGGCAGCACGTCGGTCCGCATGCCGCGCGTGGGCCAGTACGAAGGCAGCGCATCGCGCGCGGCGTTCGACGGATCGAGCGCCACCCACTCGTCCCACGCATGGGCGATGAAGTCGAGGTAGCGCGGCGCATGCACGCGGGCCAGCAGCGCTTCGTCGAAGGCATCGTCGGGCGCCGCGAGCGGGCCGAGGCCGCGGCGCAGCAGCTCGTCCTTCACATGGTCGACGCGCGCGGGCACCTCGAAGCAGGGCACCAGTTCGCCGCGGAACATCTCCACCTTGCCCTGGTGCAGCGCATGGCGGTCGTTGTAGATGGTGAGCATCCCGCCATCATGCCGGAGCGCGCTGAGCGCGCTCAGCGCGCCAGCACCGGCGCCAGCGCCACGCCGGTGTGCGTGCCGAGCCGCACAACCTCTTCGGGCGGCGCCGCCGCCACGATGCGGCCGCCGGCGTTGCCGCCTTCGGGGCCGAGGTCGATGATCCAGTCGGCCTCGGCGATCAGGTCGAGGTCGTGCTCGATCACGACCACGCTGTGGCCGCCGTTCACCAGCCGGTGCAGCACATGGATCAGCCGTTCGACGTCGGCCATGTGCAGCCCCACCGTCGGCTCGTCGAGCACGTACAGCGTGTGCGGCGCCTTCTGGCCGCGCCGGGTCACGTCGTCGCGCACCTTGCTGAGCTCGGTCACGAGCTTGATGCGCTGCGCCTCGCCGCCCGACAGCGTGGGCGACGGCTGGCCGAGCGTGAGATACCCCAGGCCGACATCCTTCAGCAATTGCAGCGGATGGGCGATGTTGGGCATGGCGGCGAAGAACGCCACCGCCTCGTCCACTTCCATCTGCAGCACCTCGCCGATGCTCTTGCCGCGCCAGCTCACGGCGAGCGTCTCGGGGTTGAAGCGCGCGCCGTGGCAGACCTCGCAGGGCACCTTCACGTCGGGCAGAAAGCTCATCTCGATGGTGCGCACGCCGGCACCGTCGCAGCCGGGGCAGCGGCCTTCGCCGGTGTTGAAGCTGAAGCGCGCCGGGCCGTAGCCGCGCGCCTTGGCTTCCAGCGTGTCGGCGAAGAGCTTTCGAATGGTGTCCCAGAAGCCGATGTAGGTGGCGGGGCAGCTGCGCGGCGTCTTGCCGATCGGGGTCTGGTCGACCTCGAGCACGCGGTCGACGGTCTCGTAGCCCTCGACCTTGCGGCAACCGGACCAGGCCGCGCGCTTGCCCGCGGCATCGGCGTCGCGACCGGCCTTGGTCATGCGCTGGATCACGATGCCCTGCACGCTGGCCAGCAGCACATCGCGCGCGAGCGTCGACTTGCCCGAGCCGCTGACGCCGGTCACCACCACGAGGCGGTGCAGCGGCAGCGTGGCCGTCACGTCCTGCAGGTTGTGCAGGTCGGCGCCGTGCACGGTGAGCCAGTTGCCGCTGCCCTCGGCCTTCGGATCGGGCGAGGGAATCAGGCGCCGGGCCTGCAGCGGATGCTTGATGGCGTCGCGCAGGTAGCGGCCGGTCTGCGACTCGGGCGCGGCCTGCACGTCGGCAACCGAGCCTTCGGCCACCAGGCGGCCGCCGCGCTTGCCGGCACTCGGGCCGATGTCGATGATGTGGTCGGCGCGCCGGATGGTGTCTTCGTCGTGCTCCACCACCACCAGCGTGTTGCCCTTTTCGCCGAGCTTGTGCAGCGCGTTCAGCAGGATCTGGTTGTCGCGCGCATGCAGGCCGATGGTCGGCTCGTCGAGCACGTAGCACACGCCCTGCAGGTTGCTGCCGAGCTGCGCCGCCAGGCGAATGCGCTGCGCTTCGCCGCCCGAGAGCGTGGGCGCGCCGCGGTCGAGCGTGAGGTAGCCGAGGCCCACCTCCTCGAGAAACTCGAGCCGGCTCTTGATCTCTGGCACCAGGTCGCGGGCGATCTCGGCTTCGCGCCCCGTGAGCGCCAGGCCCTCGAACCACTGCCGCACCTCGGTCACGCTCATGCGTGCGAGCTCGGTGATGCCGATGCCGCCCGAGCCGTCGCCCTGCGAGACGCCGAAGCTCACCGCGCGCGCGGTGGCATTGAGGCGCGTGCCTTCGCAGGTCGGGCAGGCGGTGTCGGCCAAGTCCTCCACCTCGGGTTCGGCAAAGGTCTGCTCGCGGCCCTTGCTGTCGTCGCCGAGCACCGAGTCGTCGAACACCTTGCGCTGGTCCTTGCTGAGCTTGACGCCGGTGCCCACGCAGTCGGGGCACCAGCCGTGCTTGCTGTTGTAGCTGAACAGGCGCGGGTCGAGCTCGGCATAGCTGGCGCTGCAGACCGGGCACGCGCGCAGCGTCGAGAACACATGGACGCGGCCTATGCCCGCGGCCGGCGCGCCGGCCATCATGGCGGCCCTGAGGCCGTCGAGTTCGCTCAGCACATGCACCACGCCCTTGCCGTGCTCGAGCGCCCGGGACAGTGCCTCGCGCAGCTCGGTCTCCTGTGACGGCAGCACGTCGAGGCTGGCCACCGGCAGCTCGATGCTGTGCTCCTTGAAACGGTCGATGCGCGGAAAGCCGGTGGTGGGCAGGAACTCGCCGTCTACGCGCAGGTGCGTGAACCCGCGCGGGCGCGCCCAGTCGGCCAGCTCGGTGTAGACGCCCTTGCGGTTGCTCACCAGCGGCGCGAGCAGGCCGATGTGCTGGCCCTTGAAGTTGCGCATCAGCTGCGCGGCGATGCTGTCGGGCGTTTGCGGCTGCACCGCCGCGCCGTCGCGCGTGCAGTGCTGCACGCCGAGCTTCACGTAGAGCAGGCGCAGGAAATGCCAGACCTCGGTGGTGGTGCCCACCGTGCTCTTGCGGCCGCCGCGCGACAGGCGCTGCTCGATCGCCACCGTCGGCGGAATGCCGTAGACCGCGTCGACCTCGGGCCGGCCCGCGGGCTGCACGATGCTGCGCGCATAGGCATTGAGCGATTCGAGGTAGCGGCGCTGCCCTTCGTTGAACAGGATGTCGAAGGCCAGCGTGGACTTGCCCGAGCCGCTGACGCCGGTCACCACGCTGAACTTGCCGCGCGGGATCTGGACGCTGAGGTTCTTCAGGTTGTGCTCGCGCGCATTGACGATCTCGATCGCCTTGCCGCCGGGCGTCGCCTTGGCATTGGCGACGTAGCGCCGCGCGGCGCGCTCGGCCACCTTGTAGGCCTCGGGCCCGACCGCGAGCTCGTAGTCGGCCAGCGCCGCGCCGGTGAGCGAGGCGCGGTTCTCGCGCAGCTGCTCGGGTGTGCCCTCGGCCACCACCCGGCCGCCGCCCTCCCCGCCTTCGGGGCCGAGGTCGATGCACCAGTCGCTGGCGCGGATCACGTCGAGGTTGTGCTCGATCACGATCAGCGAATGGCCCGCGTCGAGCAGCTTGCGCAGCGCGCGCATCAGCCGCGCGATGTCGTCGAAGTGCAGGCCCGTGGTCGGCTCGTCGAACAGGAACAGCGTGCCCCGGCGCGCGACCGATTGCCTGCTGGCCGTCGCGCTCTTGGCGGCGTCGGCCAGGAAGCCCGCGAGCTTGAGGCGCTGCGCCTCGCCGCCGCTCAGCGTGGGCACCGGCTGGCCGAGCTTGACGTAGTCGAGCCCCACGTCGGAGATCGGCTGCAGCACGCGCACCACGTCGCGGTCGGCCTCGAACACCGCGGCCGCCTCGGCCACGGTGAGCTCGAGCACGTCGGCCACGCTGTAGCTCCTGCCCTTGCGCTCGACCTTGACCTCGAGGATCTCGGGCCGGTAGCGCCGGCCGTCGCAGTCGGGGCAGCGCAGGTACACGTCCGACAGGAACTGCATCTCCACATGCTCGAAGCCCGAGCCGCCGCAGGTCGGGCAACGTCCGTCGCCCGAGTTGAAGCTGAACTTGCTCGCGGTGTAGCCCCGCTGGCGCGAGAGTGCGGCGGTGGCGAAGATCTCGCGGATCGCGTCCCAGGCGCCGACGTAGCTTGCCGGGTTGGAGCGCGCGGTCTTGCCGATCGGCGACTGGTCGACGAAGACCACGTCGCCGAGGTGATCGGCGCCGAGCATCCGGTCGTGCGCACCCGGCGTCTCGGTGGCCTTGCCGAAGTGGCGCATCAGCGCGGGCGCGAGCACGTCCTGCACCAGCGTCGACTTGCCCGAGCCGCTGACGCCGGTCACGCACACCAGGCGCGCGAGCGGAAACTCCACGGTGATGTTCTGCAGGTTGTGCTCGCGCACGCCCTCGAGGATGAGCCGGTGCGTGTTCTCGCTCACCAGCCGCTTGAAGCCCATGCCGATCTTCTTGCGCCCGCCGAGATACTGGCCAGTGAGCGTGTCGGCATCGCGCAGCTGGTCGGTGCTGCCGTCGAACACGATCTGCCCGCCGCGGATGCCGGGCCCGGGCCCCATGTCGATCACGCGGTCGGCCGCGAGCATCACGGCCGGGTCGTGCTCGACCACTACCAGCGTGTTGCCGGCATCGCGCAGACGCAGCATCGCTTCGGTGATGCGGTTCATGTCGCGCGGGTGCAGGCCGATGCTGGGCTCGTCGAGCACGAACAGCGTGTTGACCAGCGAGGTACCGAGCGCGGTCGTCAGGTTGATGCGCTGCACCTCGCCGCCGCTCAGCGTGCGGCTCTGGCGGTCGAGCGTGAGGTAGCCGATGCCCACGTCGTGCAGGTAGCGCAGCCGAGTGGTGATTTCCTCGAACAGCAGCTTCAGCGCCTGCGCCTCGCCTTCGCTCGCGGGTGTGCCGTTGCCGTGGTGCTCGACCCGGTCGAAGAACCGCCGCAGCCGCTCGATCGGCAGCAGCATCAGGTCGTGCAGGCAGAGGCCGGGCAGCGCCTCGAGCTGCGCGCGCGTCCACTTCACGCCCTGCGGCATGAAGCGCTTCTCGGGCGGCAGCACCGCGTCGGCGTCTTCCTTGCTGCCGATGCGCCAGAGCAGGCTCTCGAGCTTGAGCCGCGCGCCGCTGCACACCGGGCACGGCGTGTAGCTGCGGTACTTCGACAAGAGCACGCGGATGTGCATCTTGTACGCCTTGCTTTCCAGGTAGCCGAAGAAGCGGCGCACGCCGTACCACTGCTTGTTCCAGTTGCCCTGCTTGAAGTTGGGCGTGCCCTCGATCACCCATTGCTTCTGCTCGTCGGTGAGCTTGTACCAGGGCGTGTCGCGCGGAATTCCGGCCGCCTCGGCGTGGCGCATGAGGTCGTCCTGCGCCTCTTTCCAGGCCGGCGTCTGGATGGTCTTGATGGCACCGGCGCGCAGCGTGAGCTTGTCGTTCGGGATCACCAGTCCCAGGTCGACGCCGATCACGCGGCCGAAGCCGCGGCAGGTCTCGCAGGCGCCCACGGCCGAGTTGAACGAGAACATCGACGGGATCGGGTCGGTGTAGCGAACGTCGCTTTCGGGGCAGTGCAGGCCGGTCGAGAACTTCCAGACTTCGGCGGGCACGTTCTCGTCCGCTGCCAGCGCGTGCACGGTGACGCGCCCGCTGCCGCGCTTGAGCGCCACCTCGATCGCCTCGACCACGCGCGCGCGCTCGGCGCTCGACACGCGAAAGCGGTCGGCCACCACATCGAGCACCTTGCGCGGCCCCGTGGGCGTGGCCACCTCGCGCTCCGACTGCACGCGCGTGAAGCCGCTGGCCGAGAGCCACTGCGTGACTTCCTCGGCCGACGTGCCCGCGGGCAGCTCGACCGGAAAGGTGACCAGGATGCGCGGATCGCCCGCCGCCGCCGCGCGCTCGGCGATCCGGGCGTAAATGCTGTCGGGGGAATCGTGGCGCACCGGCAGCGCGGTCTCGCGATCGAAGAGCTGCGCCGCCCGTGCGTAGAGCAGCTTCAGGTGGTCGTTGAGCTCGGTCATCGTGCCGACCGTCGAGCGCGAGGAGCGCACCGGGTTGGTCTGGTCGATGGCAATGGCGGGCGGCACGCCTTCCACCTTGTCGACCGCCGGCTTGTCCATGCGGTCCAAGAACTGGCGCGCGTAGGCCGAGAAGGTCTCCACGTAGCGCCGCTGGCCTTCGGCATAGAGGGTGTCGAAAACGAGGCTCGACTTGCCCGAGCCGCTGGGCCCGGTGACGACCGTCATCTCGCCGGTGCGGATGTCGAGGTCGAGGTTCTGGAGGTTGTGCTGGCGCGCGCCGCGAATCCGGATGGAGCCCTGTGTCATGAGTGCCTTGGGGGGTGGGGCAAACATTCTAGGGAGCCAACCATGACGCTCAGGCGCCCCGCGCCAGATGCTCCGCGCCCGCGCAGGGGTTTGTACGGATGCATGTTGTGACAATTTATTAACAAATAGGACTTTTGCTTACGTCTAAGCCAGGCATCCGAAAGTGACTTCATGAACAAGCTGCACCTGCTCTGCGCCGCCCTGATGGCCGGGGCCGCCACCGCCGTCCCGGCGCAGATCCTGATCGGCCAGACCGCGGGCCTGACCGGCTCGGTCGCCGCCAGCGTGAACGAGACGATCGGCGGTGCCCAACTGGTGATCGACGCGGCCAATGCCGCGGGCGGCATCCACGGCGAGAAGATCGAGGTGATCCGCATGGACGATGCCTTCGACGTCAAGCGCGCCGGCGAGAACGCCCGCGTGCTGATCGAAGAGAAAAAGGTGGTCGCGCTGTTCCTGAGCCGCGGCACGCCGCATTCGCAGGCCATCGTGCCCTGGCTCGACCGGCACGAGGTGGCGCTGATCGCGCCCTCCACCGGCGCGATGGTGCTGCACAAGCCCGTGCAGAAGCATGTGTTCAACGTGCGTTCCACCTACCAGCGCGAGGCGGAGAAGGCGGTGCAGCACCTGCTGACCACTGGCATCTCGCGCATCGCCGTGGTCCATGTCACTGATTCGTTCGGTCTCGATGCGCTCGAGGGCGCGATGGCCGGCTTTGCCAAGGGCCAATCCAAGCCCACGGTGACGCTGCCGGCCGACCGCGACAAGCCCGACTACCCGGCGATCATTGCGGCCGTGAAGGGCGCCAATGCCCAGGCGGTGCTGTGGATCGGATCGGGCACGGTGGTGGTCGAAGGCATCAAGGCACTGCGCGCGGCCGGTTCCGCCGCGCAGGTGGTGACGCTGTCGAACAATGCGTCCTCGGGTTTCGTCAAGCAGCTCGGCGAAGCGAGCAAGGGCGTGATCGTGACGCAGGTCTTCCCGAACGAGCGCTCGATCAGCTACCCGATGGTCAAGGAAGCCCTGTCGCTGGCGCGCACCAAGGGGCAGGCCGAGCTGTCGCCAGCCGCGCTCGAGGGCTTTGCCGCCGGCAAGGTGCTGGTCGAGGCGCTGCGCCGCGCCGGGCCCAAGCCCACGCGCGCGAAGGTGCTGGCGGCACTCGACGGCCTGCGTGCCTACGATCTCGGCGGGCTGGAGGTGAGCTATTCGCCCCAGGACCATTCGGGCATCGACTTCGCCGATCTTTCGATCATCAGCGACGGCCGCTTCAAGCGCTGAGCCGGGCGCGCCCCGCGCCGCTCGCCTGCCGACCTATTTCTGGCCCGCGGGCGCAGGCTCGTGCATGACGTCGCCGCCGTGCTTCTCGCCGGACATGTCGATCTTGTCGCCGGCCTGCGAGATCACGTAAAGGGCGATGGCGGCAAAGATGACGAAGCCGATGGCGATCTTCCACATGGGTGCTGTCTCCTGGTGATGTCTGGGGTTCAAGAAAAGGGCCTCGTGCCGGACCGGCATGAAGCCCCTTTGTTGAACGGAAGGCCTACGCCTTCCTGAGAATTCCCGAAGCCCGCCGGCGCATGCGCCGCAAGCAGCTCAGCCAAGTGCACCCGCGGAACTGGCTTTGCCAGGCCGCTGGGTGCGCCCCCCAGTGGGGGGAGGCGCCGAAGGCGCTTCGGGGGGCGTCTCAATCATTGGCGTAGATGTCGACGTCCTTCGTTTCGCGGATGAACAGCGTGCCGATGACGAGCGTCATGGCCGCGATGATGATCGGGTACCAGAGGCCGTTGTACATGTTGCCGGTGGTCGCCACGATCGCGAACGCGGTAGTCGGCAGCAGGCCGCCGAACCAGCCGTTGCCGATGTGGTACGGCAGGCTCATCGAGGTGTAGCGGATGCGCGTGGGGAACAGCTCGACCAGCATGGCGGCGATCGGGCCGTACACCATGGTGACCAGCAGCACCAACCAGAACAGCAGCGCGATGACCACGGCCTTGTTCATCTTGACGGGGTCGGCCTTGGCCGGGTAGCCCGCGACCTTCAGGTCGTCGGCCACGGCCTTCTTGAAGGCGGCGATCTCCTTGGCGGAGCCCTCGTCGAACTTCAGGTTGACCACGTTGCCCACGGGCGCCTCGATGGTCTTGTCGCCGATCTTGACGATGGCCTTGGAGCCCGGCGCGCCCTCGACGTTGTCGTAGCTCACCGAGTTCTGCACCAGGTAGCGCTTGGCTATGTCGCACGAGCTGCGGAAGTCGATCTCGCGTGCCACCGGGTTGCCCTGGAACGAGCAGGACTTCGGATCCGCCGTGACCGTGACGCCAGCCGTCGCCTGGGCGCGGGCCAGGTCGGGGTTGGCGTACTCGGTGATCATCTTGAAGACCGGGAAGTAGGTCACCACGGCCAGCAGGCAGCCCGCCATGATGATCGGCTTGCGGCCGATCTTGTCCGACAGGATGCCGAACAGCACGAAGAACGGCGTGCCCAGCAGCAGCGAGGCGGCGATCATCAGGTTGGCGGTGGTGGGGTCGACCTTGAGCTGCTGCGTGAGGAAGAACAGCGCATAGAACTGGCCCGTGTACCAGACCACGGCCTGGCCGGCGGTCAGGCCGACGAGCGCCAGGATCACGATCTTGAGGTTCTTCCATTCGCCGAACGACTCGGCCAGCGGCGCCTTCGAGGTCTTGCCTTCGGCCTTCATCTTCTGGAAAGCCGGCGATTCGCTCAGCGACAGCCGGATCCACACCGAGATGCCGAGCAGTGCGATCGACACCAGGAACGGAATGCGCCAGCCCCAATCGCCGAACGCCTGTTCGCCGAGCCAGGTGCGCACGCCCAGGATCACCAGCAGGCTCAGGAACAGCCCGAGCGTGGCGGTGGTCTGGATCCACGAGGTGTAGGCGCCGCGCTTGCCGTGCGGGGAGTGCTCGGCCACGTAGGTGGCCGCACCGCCGTACTCGCCGCCGAGCGCCAGGCCCTGCAGCATGCGCAGCGCGATGAGGATCACGGGTGCGGCGACGCCGATGGTCGCGTAGCTGGGCAGCAGGCCGACGATGAAGGTCGACAGGCCCATGATCAGGATCGTGACCAGGAAGGTGTACTTGCGCCCGATCATGTCGCCGAGGCGGCCGAACACGATGGCGCCGAACGGACGCACCAGGAAGCCCGCGGCAAAGGCCAGCAGCGCGAAGATGAAGGCCGCGCCCGCATCGAGGCCGCTAAAGAACTGCTTCGCGATGATCGCGGCGAGCGAGCCATAGAGATAGAAGTCGTACCACTCGAACACCGTGCCCAGGGAGGAAGCGAAGATGACCTTCTTTTCCTCCGCGGACATGGGCCGGGGGGCCGGATGCGGCACCCCCTTCGAATCCAGTGTCGTTGCCATTTGCGTCGTCTCCTGTGTAATGCGTACGTTCGACCCCGGCATCCGGGACCGTGACGCATTCTTGGAGCCGCGACTGACCCGAGCCTTTCGCGAAACTGAATCGACGCTTACGAATTAGGGTGAAACCCGCGGGGCACGTTTCAGCTTGTAAGAAATCGTCGTTTTGTCAGCCTTTGCTGCTGCGCAACATGGACGGGCGCTGGGCGGCGCCGTCCCATTGCGTGCCAGCAAACCACGGATCGCCCGCAAGGTAGCCGCGCAGCATCGAGAGGCCGTCGAAGCCCCAGAACAACCGGCCGTCGACCACGCAGGCCGGCGTGCCGAACACCCCGGCCTGGATCGCCTCGTCGGTGTTGCGCTTGAGCAGCGCCTTGTTCTCGTCGCCGTTGGCGTCGCGCAGCGGCGTGCCGAGTTGCGCCGCCGCCGCGGCCAGGCGCGCGGGATCGGCGGCTTCCTCGCCACCGCGCCATACATGGCGAAACAGCGTCTCCGCGGCGAGGCGGCTGATGCTGCCGTCGCTCGACGTCGCCAGCGCGAGCCGCAGGTGCGCGAGTGGGTTGTACGGGTGCGAGGCCGGCATCTCGATCTGGATGCCGTTGGCATGGCCGAGCCAGAGCACATGGCGGTAGGTCCAGGCGCGCTTGGCCGGGATCTCGGCCGGGCCGAGCTGGCCGTGGTGCTTGAGGATCGCACCGAGCAGCACGGGCTTGTAGGCCACGCTGTAGCTCAAGCCTTCGAGCGCCTGCGGCAGGTGCTCGAACGCGAGGTGCGCGTAGGGCGAGATGAAGTCGAGATAGAAGTCGATGTGCTTCATGTGTCGTTGTCTCCAGATGGGTCCGGCATGCGCCAGATGCCGGCGCGTGCCCGCCACTCTATCGCGCGCCACACGCCGCGCCGGCCATCGTCGTCCATGCGGCTCCAGCCGGCGATCTCGGGGATGGTGCGCAGGCACCCTTCGCACAAGCCGCTCAGGCGGTCCATGCGGCAGACCGAGGTGCACGGCGACGGCGTGGCGTCCGCCGACTGCTGCACGGCGGCCGCACGTTCGGCCAGTGTTCGCGCCGCGTCGAGGTTCACGTCACACGACGTCTGCCACGGGCGCGCCGTCGGTGAGCTTCTCGAGGTCGTGCGGCCGCAGCTGGAACACCGCATGCGGATGGCCGGCCGCGGCCCAGATCTCGTCGAAGCGGAACAGCTCGCGGTCGATCAGCACCACCGGCTTCGTTGCATGCGCCACCGGCGACACGCCGCCGATCGTGAAGCCCGTGCGCGCCTTCACGAACTCGGCGTCGGCGCGGCCGGTCTTGCCGACCAGCGCATCGACCTTCTTCTCGTCCACGCGCTTGTCACCCGAGGTGATGACCAGCACCGCCGCGTCGTCGCTCTTGCGCCGGAAGATGATGCTCTTGGCGATCTGTCCGACCGCGATGCCGAGCGCGTCGGCCGCCTGCTGCGCGGTGCGGCAGGCGTCGTCGAGCATGCGCGGCGCGTGTGGATGGCCCGCGTCCTGTAGGGCGCGCGCCACGCGCTGCACGGAATCGGGAAGGGAGTGGAGTTCAGCGCCGCACATCGTGGTTCAACGGAAATGAAGAAATACGGCGCCGATTGTCGGCCATGCGGCGGTGCCGCGCTGGCGGGCCTACCCGGCCAGCACGCGCTCGAAGGCGTTCACGGCCCGTGCGATCGCCGCATCGTCGATGTGGCGGTGCGTCACGCAGCGCAGCGCGCGCGGCCCCCACGGCCGCACCTGCAGGCCGGCAGTGCCCAATGCCGCCACCCAGTCGCCGCTGCTGCGGCCGGTGGCCGAGACATCGACCAGCACGATGTTGGTCATCGGCCGCGAAATCTCCAGTGCCGATCCGAGGGCGCGCAGTGCTTCGCTCAGGCGCTGCGCACGCGCGTGGTCTTCGCCGAGCCGCTGGCCCATGGTCTGCAGCGCTTCCAGGCCGAAGGCCGCCAGCACGCCGATCTGCCGCTGCGTGCCGCCGAGCATGCGCCGCAGCGTGCGCGCCCGGTCGACCAGTGCGCGGCTGCCCACCAGCACCGCGCCGGCCGGTGCACTCAATCCCTTCGACAGGCACAGCGAAACGCTGTCGACATGCTGTGCCAGGTGCGCCACCGGCGCGTGCAGCGCCACTGCGGCGTTGTACAGGCGGGCGCCGTCGAGGTGCACCGCCGCCCCGTGGCGCTGCGCCAGCGCATGCACCTGCGCCATGTGCGCGAGCGGCAGCACCGCGCCGCCGGCGTTGTTGTGCGAGGTTTCCATGGCCACCAGCGACGTGCGCAGCCGATGGCCGCCGGCCGAGAGGTCCTCTTCCAGCTGGTTCGCGTCCATGGCGCCGTCGCTGCCGGGAATGCCGACATAGAAAGCGCCCGTCAACGTGGCGCTGCCGCGCTCGGCCGTGATCATGTGGGCGCTGGCCTCCGTCACCACCTGGCCATGGCGCGGCACCTGCGCCAGCACCGCGAGCAGGTTGCCCATGGTGCAGGTGGGGACGAACAGGCCGGCCTCCTTGCCGAGCTCGACGGCGGCAAAGGCCTCGAGCTCGACGGCCGTGGGGTCGCCGTCGAGGCCGTCGTCGCCGAGCGCCGTGCTGCGCGCCCGTTCGAACATGGCATCGGTCGGCCGGGTGACGGTGTCGCTGCGCAGATCGACGGCGTCAGCGGCTTCGGAAAGGATTGTCTGGGTGCTCATCGGATGACGGTCTTGCGTTGTTCCAGCAGTCGAACGATCTGCGAAGCGGTGCCGCAGATCACCATGTAGACGACTGCGACGAACAGGTACATCTCGACCAGCCGGCCGTCGCGCTGGCCGACCTTCGCGGCGGCACCGAGAAAGTCCGTCAGCGACAGCACATAGACCAGCGAGGTGTCCTGGAAAAGGATGATCAGCCGCGTCACCAGCGCCGGCATCATGTTGCGCACGGCCTGGGGCAGCACGATGTGGCGCAGGCTCTGCCAGTGCGTGAGCCCGAGTGCCTGCGCCGCGGCGGACTGGCCGCGCGCGATCGACTGGATGCCGGCGCGCATGATCTCGCAGAAGTAGGCGGCCTCGAACAGCGTGAAGGTGATCACCGCCGACTTGAACGCCCCCACCGCCACCGGCCGCGAGGCGCCGGTGATCCACGCGCCCAGGTAGGGCATGAGGAAATAGAACCAGAAGATCACCAGCAGCAGCGGCACCGAGCGCAGCGTGTTGACGTAGATGCCCGCCGGCCAGGAGATCAGCCGGCGCGGCGACAGCCGCGCGATCGCCAGCACCGTGCCGAGCGCCAGCCCCATCACGGCGGAGAGCCCGGCCAGGGTGAGCGAGAAGCGCATGCCCTCGGCGAAGAGGTAGGGGGCCGCGTCGAGAATGACCGACCAGTCGAAGGAATAGGCCATGCGTGTTCAGCCCTTGCGGTCGCCCGCGCCGATCAGCCCCGGCACCGCAAGCCGGCGCTCCATGCTGCGCATGCCGAGCACCACCACGCCGTTGATGACCAGGTAGCCCGCTGTCGCGGCGCTGAAGGCCTCGAAGATGTGGAAGGTGTATTCCTGCATCGAGCGCGCCTGGCCGGTGAGCTCCAGCAGGCCGATCGTCAAGGCCACCGACGAATACTTGATGATGCCGGTGAACTCAGAGGTCAACGGCGGGATCACGATGCGCATGGCCTGCGGCACGATGACGTGGCGGTAGAGCTGGAACTCGGTCAGCCCCATCGCGGTGGCGGCGTTGAACTGCCCGCGCGGCAGCGACTGGATGCCCGAGCGCACCTGCTCGGCCACGCGCGCCGACCCGTAGAAGGTCAGGCAGGCCAGGGCGGGCAGAAACTGGCCCCAGGGTTGCGGCATCTGTTTCATCGCGTCGCCCCACGCCTTCGGCAGCAGTTCGGGCAGCACGAAGTACCAGAGGAACATCTGCACCAGCAAAGGCACGCTGCGGAACGCCTCGACGTAGATCGTCACGCCGAACCGCCAGCCGCGCCCGCTGGTCGTGCGCATCACGCCCAGCAGGCTGCCGCCCAGCAGCGCCAGCACCCAGGCCACCAGCGCCAGGGCCAGCGTCCAGCCCACGCCGACCAGCAGCATCTCCCAGTAGGGGTTCACCCCGTCCAGCGACAGCTCCTGGAAGACCGCCCAGCTCCAGTCGTAGTTCATGCGCGTGCGCCGTGCCCAGCGGGAGCGTTACTCGTAGGCCTTCGGGTCGCCCGAATCGGTGGGCTTGGCCAGCGCCCGCTTGAGCGCGTCGCTCATCGGAAACTGCAGGTTGATCTGCTTGGGCGGGATCGGTACATTGAAGTACTTGTCGTACAGCTTGGCGACAGTGCCGTCCTTGATCAGCGCCACCACGGCGTCGTCGACCACCTTCTTGAAAGCAGGGTCGTCCTTCGGCTCCACGATCCCGTAGGGCGCGAGTTCGAGGCCGCGGGTGCCGACCACGAAGTCGGCAGGGTTGCGCGCCGAGGCCACCGCGCCGTAGGCCAGGCCGTCGTCGCTGATGGAGCCGGCGGCGCGCCCGGTTTCCACCATCAGGAAGCCTTCGGCCGTGTTCTTGGCGGGCGCCACCGTGATGCCCAGGTTCTCGCGCGCATTGATCTGCGAGATCAGCTTGAAGGTCTGGCCGCCGGCCTGCGCGGCAATGGTCTTGCCGCGGAACGAGGCCGGGTTGTTCACGTCCACGCCCGCATCCTTGCGCGCCACCAGCACCACCTGCGCCACGAAAGTGGTCGGTGCGAACGAGACCATCTTGTGGCGCTCGGGCTTGTTGGTGGTGTTGCCGCACTCCAGGTCGATCGTGCCGTTGGCCAGGAGCGGCAGGCGGGTGGCCGAGGTGGTCGGGTTGTAGCGCACCTGCAGCGTCTCGAGCTTGAGCGACTTCTGCACCGCGCGCGCCACGTTCTCGCAGATCTCGACCATGTAGCCGACCGGCTTCTGGTCGCCGTCGAGGTAGGCAAAGGGCACCGAGGTTTCGGGATGCCCCAGCACGATGGCGCCGGTTTCGCGGATCTTCTCGAGGCGGCCGGCCTGAGCCTGGGCGGCGACGACCAGCAAGGCGGCGCCGAGAACGATCGATGGACCGAATTTCATGTTTTCTACCCCTTCGGTTTGGTATGGCGGGCGGACCGCTTCCGGCGGCTCGCCCGAGGCTGCTGCCCCCGCGAACTGTTCGCTGTAGGCGGCGTGTAACGAAAAAGTATGCTCGGTCTGCGCCATGGCGGCCAATGCCGCTTCACCAGTCTTCCATACAGATCTGATATGACTAACCGCATGGCCTTGCGCCACATCGAAGCCTTCAACAGCGTGATCCGCCTGGGCACCATGACCGGTGCCGCGGTGGCGCTGCACACCTCGCAGCCGCAGATCAGCCGGCTGATCGGCCAGCTGGAAGCGATCGTCCAGTTCAAGCTGTTCGAGCGCAGTGGCAGCCGGCTGAAGCCGACGCTGGAGGGCCTGCGCTTTCACAACGAGGTGCGCAAGACCTTCGACGGGCTGACCAGCCTGGAAGCGGCGGCCACCCACATCCGCGCATTCGGCACGCAGCGCCTCAGCGTCGCCGCCATGCCGCGGCTGGCCGGCGGGCCGATGGCCCGCGCCGTGGCCAGCTTCAAGCTGGCCCATCCGCGGGTGCTGGTGGCCATTCACTCAGGCGATGCGCAGGCGGTGCACCGCTGGGTTCATTCGGGCTTCTGCGATGCCGGTCTCGCCATGCTGTACGACGAAGAGGCCGATGCGCAGGACCTGCAGGTCGAGGTGCTGCACCGCGCGAACTTCGTGGTGGTGCTGCCGCCCGACCATCCGCTGACGCAGCTTCGGGTGGTGCACGCGCGCGACCTTGACGGCCACGCGCTCGTCGCCGCGGCCCAGGGCAGCAGCCTGCGCCAGCGCTGCGACCTGCTGCTGGCCGAGGCCGGTGCCAGTTGCACCATCACGGCCGAGGCCAATCTCGGTTCGACGGTTTGCGCGCTGGTGGCGGCGGGCATCGGCATCGGGCTGATCAACCCGCTGGCCGCGCAGGACGAATTGCGCGAGGCGCGGCTGCAGGTGCGGCCGTTCCTGCCGGAGACCTCGATGTCGGTGGCGCTGCTGTACCCGACGCAAATGGAGCAGCACCGGCTGGTGCAGACCTTCGCCGACTCGGCGCGCGGCGCCTTGCGGCGTGAGTTCGCGAGCCTCCCGGGCACGGCGGCGGCCGCGCCCGACGGCAGCGCCTGAAGCGGAGGCGCGCGCCCCCCGCCTATCCCGCGCGTTTGGTGCGGATCGCCTTCGACGCGCGCGAGTTCGGCTCGCGCCCGAGCGCCTCGCTGATGTACACGCCCGCGTCGATCAGCCGGTCGAGGTCGATGCCGGTATCGATGCCCATGCCGTGCAGCATGTAGACCACGTCCTCGGTCGCGACGTTGCCGGTCGCGCCCTTGGCGTAGGGGCAGCCGCCCAGCCCGGCGGAGGACGACTGGAAGTTCCAGACCCCCATCTCCAGCGAGGCCAGCGTGTTGACCAGCGCCTGGCCGTAGGTGTCGTGGAAATGGCCCGATATCTGGTCGACGCCGAAATGCGCCAGCGTCGCCTCGATCGCGGCCTGCACCTTGCGCGGCGTGCCCACGCCGATGGTGTCGGCCACGTCCACGCGCTGCACGCCGATGTCCTTCATCAGCCCGGCCAGCATGCCCACGCGTTCGGGTGCGATGTCGCCCTCGTACGGGCAGCCCACGGTGCACGACATGGCGCCGCGCACGCCGATGCCCTTCGCGCGCGCCGCGGCCACCACGGGCGCGAAGCGTTCGATGCTCTCGGCGATCGAGCAGTTGATGTTCTTCTGGCTGAAGGCCTCGCTCGCGGCGCCGAACACCACGATCTCGTCGGGCCACTCTTCGCGCGGCGCGGCGATGGCGGCCTCGAAGCCCTTCATGTTGGGCGTGAGCACCGAGTAGCGCACGCCGGGCTTGCGCCGGATGCCATGCATCACCTCGGCGTTGTCGGCCATCTGCGGCACCCACTTGGGCGACACGAAGCTGGTGACCTCGATCTCCGTCAGGCCGGTCTCCTGCAGGCGGTGCACGAGGGCGATCTTGACTTCGGCGGCGACGGGCTGCTTCTCGTTCTGCAATCCGTCGCGCGGGCCGACATCGACGAGCTGGACCTTGGCGGGGAGTTTCATGGCGTGTCTCTGAAGAAGAAAAAACCGTTCGGCGATTGTCGGCCACCTGCACCGCACGTGCGGCGCGAGGGGTTGCAATGCGCGCCAGCGGGGTTGCAGATCGCGCCAGTCGGGCCGCGACGCTTCAGTACGACTTGGGCAGCCCCAGCGCCTTTTCCGCAATGAAGTTCAGGATCATCTGCGGGCTCACGGGCGCGATGCGCGGGATGTAGCTCTCGCGCAGCAGCCGCTCGACGTGGTATTCCTTCGCGTAGCCCATGCCGCCGAGCGTGAGCACCGCGTTCTGGCAGGCGTCGTGCGCGGCTTCGGCCGCCAGGTACTTGGCGGCGTTGGCCTCGATGCCGCAGGGCGCGCCGGCGTCGTACAGCGTGGCGGCCTTGAGCATCATCAGGTCGGCCGCCTCGAGGTTGGCCCAGGCCCGCGCGAGCGGATGCGCCACGCCCTGGTTCTGCCCGATGGGCCGCCCGAACACCACGCGCTCCTGCGCGTACTGCGAGGCGATGCGCAGCGCGGCGCGGCCGATGCCGATGGCTTCGGCGGCGATCAGGATGCGCTCGGGGTTGAGCCCGTGCAGGATGTACTCGAAGCCGCGCCCTTCCTCGCCGATGCGGTCTTCCTCCGGCACCGCGAGCCCGTCGATGAAGAGCATGTTCGAGTCGACCGCCGCGCGGCCGAGCTTGTGGATCTCGCGCACCTCGACCTTGCTGCGGTCCAGCGCGGTGTAGAAGAGCGTGAGCCCCTGCGTGGGCTTCTTCACCTGGTCGAGCGGCGTGGTGCGCGTGAGGATCAGCATGCGGTCGGCCACCTGCGCGGTCGAGATCCAGATCTTGCGGCCGTGCAGCAGGTAGCCGCCGCCGGGCTGGCGCACGGCCTGCGTCTTGAGGTGCGTGGTGTCGAGCCCCGCGTCGGGTTCGGTCACCGCGAAGCAGGCCTTTTCGGTGCCCGCGATGAGCGGCGGCAGGAAGCGCTGGCGCTGCGCGTCGCTGCCGAACACCACCACCGGGTTGAGCCCGAAAATGTTCATGTGCACCGCGGAGGCGCCCGACATGCCCGCGCCCGAGGCGCTGATGGCGCGCATCATCAGCGCGGCCTCGGTGATGCCGAGCCCCGCGCCGCCCTGGGCCTCGGGCATTGCGATGCCGAGCCAGCCGCTCTGGGCCACGGCGCGGTGGAATTCGTGCGGGAACGCGGCGCGTTCGTCGTGGTCGCGCCAATACTCGATCGGAAAGTCTTCGCACAGCCGTTCGATGGCCGCGACCAGCGAGCGCTGGTCTTCGTTCAGGGAAAAATTCATTTGCCTTCTTTCTCGGGTGGATCGGGCTGCAGCGTGATGCCGCGCGCGCGCATCGCATCGATGGCCGCTTCGTCGTAGCCGGCTTCACGCAGCAGCTCGACGCTGTGCTCGCCAATGCGCGGCGCGGGGCGGTGCAGCGAGGCGGGCGTGGCGCTGTAGCGCCCCACCGGCGCCATGGTGCGGATGCGGCCTTCGGTGGGATGGTCGACCTCGGGAAAGAAGCCGACCGCGCGCAGGTGCGGATCGCCGAGCAGGCTCTCGGTGCTGTGCAGCCGTGCGACGGGAATGTCGGCCGCTTCGAGCAGCGCGAACCATTCGTCGCTGCTGCGCGTGGCCATGACCTCGGCCACGAAGGCATAGACCTCGGCGATGTGCGCCGCGCGCGCGGTGTGGGAGCCGAACATCGGCGAGTGGCGCAGCTCGGGCCGGCCGATCACGTCGAAGAAGGCCAGCCAGTGCTTGTCGTTGTAGATCAGCACGCTCAGGTGGCCGTCGGCCGTGGCGTAGGGTTTGCGGTGGGGCGCGAGCAGACGCGCATAGCCCGTGGGGCCGAGCGGTGGCTCGAAGCTCTGGCCGCCGAGGTGGTCGCCCATCACGAACTGCGAGAGCGCCTCGAACATCGGGACTTCCACCGCCTGGCCCTGGCCGGTGCGTTGCGCATGCAGCACCGCGGCCAGCAGTGCGATGGCGGCCTGCAGCCCGACCGCGCGGTCGGCGAGGGTGACCGGCGCATAGCGCGGCGCGCCGCCGCTTTGCTGCGCGAACAGCGAGGCCACGCCAGCCGCGCCCTGGATCAGGTCGTCGTAGGCGGGCTTGCCGGCATAGGGGCCCTGCTCGCCGTAGCCGAAGGCGCCGAGATAGACGATCTTCGGATTGGCCGCCGCGACCGCCTCGTAGCCCAGGCCGAGCCGCGCCATCGCCTGCGGCCGCGTGTTGTAGATCAGCGCATCGCAGCCCGCCGCCAGCCGCAGGCAGGCCTCGCGGCCTTCGGGCTGCTTGAGGTCGAGCACGATCGAGCGCTTGTTGCGGTTCAGGTGCAGCGCCATGGCGCCCATGCCCGCATGGCGCATCGGCCCGACGGCGCGCAGGTTGTCGCCCGAGGGCGGTTCGACCTTCACGATGTCGGCACCGAGATCGCCGAGCGTCTGGGTGGCGTAGGGGCCCATCACCACGGCCGTGAGGTCGAGGATGCGGATGCCCTGGAGGGGGCCGGTGATGTTCATGTCTTGGCTCCTTCCCCCTCTGGGGGAAGGTTGGGATGGGGGCGGGCAGGGCGCGCGATGGATGCGCCGCTGGCCCCCACCCCTGCCCTCCCCCGGAGGGGGAGGGAGAAATACGATGGCGTGCTCATTCGGGTTGAATGCCCGCGGCCTCGATCAGCTTCTTCCACTTGGTCAGTTCGGACACTGTGAAGGCGCCCAGCGCTTCCGGCGTGCTGCCGAACGCATCGAAGCCCAGCTTGCTCACGCGCTCGCGAAACACCGGGCCGTTCGCCATCTCCGCGAGCGCCTTGTTGAGCTTCAGCACGATGTCCTTCGGCGTGCCCGCGGGCGCGAAGACGCCGTTCCACGAGGTGATGTCGAAGCCCTTGAGCTCGGGCGTGTCGGCCAGCGGCGGCAGCTCGGGAAAGAGCTGGGTGCGCTCCTGCGTGGTGACCGCGATCGCGCGCATCCGGCCGGCCTTGACCGTCGCGAGCCCCGCGGCGAGGTCGACCACCATCATCGACACCTGCCCGCCGATCAGGTCGGCGATGGCGGGCGGCGTGCTCTTGTAAGGCACGTGGAGCATCGGCACGCCGCTCATGCGCGACAGCGTGGCGCCGCTCACGATGCCCGTGCTGTTGCCGCTCGCATAGGTCAGCTTGCCGGGGTTCGCGCGGCCCCAGGCCAGCAGCTCGGCCACGCTCTTCACGGGCAGGTCGTTGTTGACCACCAGCATGAACGGCAGGTTGCCCATGCGGCTCACGGGCGCGAAGTCCTTCACCGGGTCGTAGGGCAGCGACTTCATGAGGCTCGGGTTGGCCGAGTGCGTGGTGTTGGTGGTCATGAACAGCGTGTAGCCGTCGGGCGGCGCCTTCGCCACGAACTCGGCCGCGATCACGCCGCTGGCGCCCGCCTTGTTGTCGACGATGACCGAGCCCTTGAGCGCCTCGCCGAGCATCTGCGCGGTGATGCGCGCCACCGCATCGGTGCCGCTGCCGGCCGCGAACGGCACGATGAGCTTGATCGGCTGCTTGGGGTAGCCCTCTTGCGCAAAGGCCCAGGGCGCCGCGCCTGCCAGGCCCGCCGCGGCGCCGATGGAAATGAAACGGCGGCGGCTGGCCACCGCGACCGTCCGTTGGGATTCTGTCGCGTTCTTCTTCGTCGTCTGCATGGGGTTGTCTCCGGTTGGGGTTGTCAGGGCCGGATCACGCGCTCCGGCGATTCTTCGTAGGGCGGGCTGTAGATCACCAGCACGCGCACGGGCTCGTCGCTCACCACCGTGAAGGTGTGCATCGCATCGGCCGGAAAGAAGCAGCAGTCGCCCGGCTGCAGTTCCTGCCGCTGGCCGCCGACCTCGGCGACGGCCCGGCCTTCGAGCATGTAGCAGACCTGCTCGATGCCGGGGTGCGCATGCGGCAGCGCGCCCTTGCCGTTCTGGATGTGGCCGACCAGCACCTCGAGCTGCTTCGCGCCCACGGTCTCGGGGCCGATCAGGCGCTTGTTGAGCGTGCCGACGTGGTTGGCGGGGTGGTAGCCGGCAATCTCTTGTTCTCGCACGAAGTAGCGGGGCGTGGGCTTGTCGGTCATCGGGGGCTTTCGGTCGGGTTCGGGGTCTGCGTCTGGGGTTCGAGCGACAGGCAGGCCGCGCGCAGCATCGCGGCGATCTCCTCGAGGCGCGGCTCGACGCGGTAGCGCGGGCCGGCGATCGAGATCGCATACGCCTCGCCGCCCAGGCGCAGTGGCCATGCGAGGCCGGCGAGGTCGGGGATGCTTTCGCCCAGGTTGCCGTACCAGCCGCGCGCAGCGCCGCGCACGAGCTCCTGCTCGATGGCCTCGGGCGTGGTCAGCGTGGCCTCGGTGAGCGGCGCGAGCGGGCTGGCCGCGAGCAGTGTGCGGCGCGCCTCGGGCGCCAGCGTGGACAGCAGCGCGCGCCCCATCGAATTGGCATAGGCAGGCCGGGTTTCGCCCGACTCGGCGGTGTAGCGGATGCGCTGCGGCGCGCTCAGCACCTCGAGGTAGATCACGGTGCCGGGCTCGCGGAACTTGCCGAGCAGCACGGTCTCGCGCGCACTGTCGCGCAGCTCCTCGAGCGTGGCGCGCACGCGGTCGAGCACGGGATCGTGCGCCGCGATCACCTGTGCCATCGCGAGCAGCCGGCCGGTCGGGTAATAGCCCTGGCGGCGGCCGGTCTCGTACATGTAGCCCTGCGCCTCGAGCGTGCGGATCAGGCCGAGGCAGCTCGACACCGGCATCTCGAGCAGACGCGCCATTTCCGAGAGCGCGAGCGGCTGCTTCTCGCGCGCGAAGAGCTCGACGATCTCGATCACGCGGAAGGCAGTCTTCACAGTCATGAAAATATTTTCACATACATGAAGAAAAATGCGCCCTGGGGATTCCCCTGCCTTCGGCGCCACCCGCGGCCCCGGCCTCGGCCGGGTGAAGGTCAGTACCCGCGCGTCGGGTCGACCACGCCCGTGATGGACTGGCCTTGTTCCATCGCGCGGATCTTCCCGGCGATCTGGGTGATCGATTCCTCGCGCAGCGTGCGCGCCGAGCCGTGCGGCGTCACGGTGATCTTCGGATGGCGCCAGAACGCATGGTCGGCGGGCAGCGGCTCGACCTGGAACACGTCGAGCGTCGCGCCCGCGAGTTTGCCGCTGTCGAGCAGCGGGATCAGGTCGCCCTCGACCAGGTGGGCGCCGCGCGCGATGCTGATCAGGTAGCCCTCGGGCCGGAGGCGGCCGAGCGTGTCGCGGTTGAGGATGCCGCGCGTGGCATCGGTCAGCGGCAGCAGGTTGACCAGCACGCGCGTGGACGCGAGGAATTCGTCGAACTGCGCCTCGCCGCTGAACACCTTCACGCCGTCGATCGCCTTGGGCGAGCGGCTCCAGCCCAGCACCGGAAACTCGAAGTGCGCCACCGCCTTCGCCACGCGCTCGCCGAGCACGCCCAGGCCCATGATGCCGACCGGAAAGTCGCGCCGAAGCTTCGGCTTGCGGTAGCTCCAGCGGCCTTCGCGCGCATCGGCCTCGTAGACGTCGAACTCGCGAAAGTGGCGGATCAGCGTGTGGCAGACGTACTCGGCCATCTGCACCGACATCCCCGCGTCGTCGAGCCGCACGATACGCGTGTGGGCGGGCACCTCGAGCTTGAGCAACGCATCGACGCCGGCGCCGATGTTGAACAGGCCGCGCAATTGCGGCTGCTCGTCGAGCAGCTGCTGCGGCGGGGCCCAGACCACGGCATGGTCGGCCTGCGGCGCGCCGGGCTTCCAGGCTTCGATCTGCGCGCCGGGCAGTTCGGCTCGCAGGCCTTCGATCCAGGGTTCGGGGCGGTTGTCGGTGAGGGAGACGATGATTTTCATGGAACGGATCTTAGTGAGGGCGCTGACGCGACGTGGGCGGTTGGCTATGCTCGGCGCAACATCCACCAGGAGACCCCATGATCAAAGTCAGCGTGATGTATCCCTACACCGAAGGCGCACGGTTCGACCATGCCTACTACCGCGACAAGCACATGCCTCTGTTGAAAGAGCGCATGGGCGATGCGTGCCTCTCGTACACCATCGACAAGGGTCTCGGCGGCGGCGCGCCGGGCTCGCCGCCGGCCTACGTCGGCATGTGCCACGTGTTCTGCGAGTCGGCCGAGGCGTTCCAGGCGGCGTTCGGCCCGCACGCCAAGGAAATCCGGGCCGACATCCAGAACTACACCGACATCACACCGGTGATGCAGGTCAGCGAAGTCGTGGTGGGCTGAGTCAGTTCGAGCGCGCGCGGCGGCTGCGGCGGCGCCACAGCACGCGCGCGAGCCACGCCACCGGCAGCACCACGATCACCAGCCATGGCAGCGCCGCCGCCACGAAGGTGATCAGCGCGCCGACGCTTTCGGCCAGCACCGCACCCGCGTTGCGCAGCGCCTCCCTCATCGGGCTGTAGCCATCGTCGCCGCCCGCCACCAGCACGCGCTTCGGCGTGAACTGGATCTGGATGTGCTGCTTGCTGGTCTGCTGCGCCAGCACCTTGCGCTGCGTGGCGGTGGCGTCGAGTTCGGCCTGCGTGTTCGACAGCGTGCGCTGGATCGCCAGCAGGTCGGCCATGGTGCGCTTGGTGACGGTATCGCCCAGCATCGCGCGCAGGCTGTCGCGAAACTCGGTGCGGTTCTTGATGCGGGCTTCGACGTCGATCACCTCGGCGGTCTTGTCCTCGCTGGTGGTGGTGTGCGAGACCACGCTCGCGACGCCAGCCAGGCCGCCGAGCAGCTTGTCGACCTCGGCGGGCGCGACGCGCACTTCGAGCATGGCGCTGCCGGGCTGCCGCGGCGTTTCGCGCAGCAGCGAGGCCGAGAGCAGCTCACACTGCAGCGTGCCGCAGAGATCGCGCATCTTTTCAAAGGCCGCCGCGAGCTGGTCGGGCGGCACCTCGACGACGAGCTCCTGCCGCACCGCGAGGAAGCGCTGCAGCGGCGCATCCTGCTGCACGTCCTGCCGCATGTTCGACGACGCGCTGGATTCCGCGGCCGGCTGCATGCGCTGTGCCTTCATCGCCATGCCGCCGGCCGGGGCCGGGGCCATGGCCGGCGGTGCGACCGGCTCGCTGCTGTGGTTGTTGGCGTCCCTGTCGCGGCCGCAGCCGGCCAGCGACAGCGCGGCGGCCAGTGCGAGCAGCAGGCCGCCCGCGCGCAGGCGTTCGGCAAGAAGGCGGTCAGCGAGAAGGCGGGGGAAGCCCGAAGGCAGGCGAGAGGCGGTCATGGCGTTCCTTGAGTGATGACGACCTCGGCTGATACGCGCCGGCGCCCGCAGCGGGGTTAAAAACTTTTCTTCAGGCCGCCGCGGTCGCCATCCGCAGCAGTTCGTCGCCCTCGCCCACCTGCTCGCCCGGCGCGAACAGCAGTTCTTGCACCGTGCCGTCGGCCGGCGCGGCGATGGTGTGCTCCATCTTCATGGCTTCCATCACTGCCAGCGGCTGGCCGCGGCTGACCTTGTCGCCGGCCTTCACCGCGAACGACACGACCTTGCCCGGCATCGGCGCGGTGAGCCGGCCGCCTTCGGCCTGTGTGTCACCGGCATGCGCGAGGCGATCGACGGCAGTGATCTTCGTGGCGCCCTTCGCTGCGAAGACATGCGCCGTCGCGTCGTCGAGGTAGACGTTCACCGTCTGCCGGTTGCCCGCGAAGTCGAGTTCGAACTCGCCCGAAGGAAAACGCCCGACGGTCAGCGGGCCCGCGACACCGCCGACTTCGAGCCAGAGGCTGCCGTCGTGCCGGAACGTGAGCAAGGCGGTCTGCGCCTCGCCGCGGAACTCGACATCGAAGCGGCGCGTGTAGGCGCCCAGTGCACGCCAGCCGTCGCGGCGCGCAAACGGGTCGGACGCGCCGGCCGCGGCGCCCTCGGCCACCAGCGTGCGCGTGATCGCCGCGGCAGCCGCGAGCGGCAGGCCCAGCGGCTCGCGGTCGAACAGCACGGCGCGCTCGCGCTCGATCAGCGCCGTGTCGAGGTTGGCCTTGGCGAACGAGTCGGTCGCGAGCACGCCGCGCAGGAACTGCACGTTGGTCGCGACGCCGACGATGTGCACCTGCGCCAGCGCCGCATCGAGCCGCGCGAGCGCCTCGCCGCGCGTGGCGCCGTGCACGATCAGCTTGGCGATCATCGAGTCGTAGTAGGGCGAGATCTCGCCGCCCTCGCGCACGCCGTCGTCGATGCGCACGCGGCTGCGTTGGAACGCCGTGGCCTGCGGCTTGCGATAGACGCGCAGCGTGCCGGTCGCGGGCAGGAAGTTGTTGTCGGGGTTCTCGGCGCAGATGCGGGCCTCGATCGCGTGGCCGTGGATCTGCAACTCCGCTTGCTGCGCCGGCAGCAGCTCGCCCGACGCCACGCGCAACTGCCATTCGACGAGATCGAGGCCGGTGATGGCTTCGGTGACGGGATGCTCCACCTGAAGCCGCGTGTTCATCTCCATGAAGAAGAAATTCATTTCGCCGCCATCGCGCTGCTCCACGATGAACTCCACCGTGCCCGCGCCGACGTAGTTCACCGCGCGCGCCGCAGCCACGGCCGCCTCGCCCATCTGCTTGCGCATCGCCTCGGTCATGCCGGGCGCGGGCGCTTCCTCGAGCACCTTCTGGTGGCGCCGCTGCACCGAGCAGTCGCGCTCGAACAGGTAGACGTAGTTGCCGTGCGCATCGCCGAACACCTGGATCTCGATGTGGCGCGGGCGCTGCACGTATTTCTCGATCAGCACCGCATCGTCGCCGAAGCTGTTGATCGCCTCGCGCTTGCACGAGGCGAGCGCGGCCTCGAAGTCGGCCGCCTTGTCGACCGCGCGCATGCCCTTGCCGCCGCCGCCCGCGCTGGCCTTGATGAGCACCGGATAGCCGATGCGGTCGGCCTCGCGCTGCAGCAGCGCCGGGTCCTGGTCATGGCCGTGGTAGCCGGGCACCAGCGGCACGCCGGCCTTTTCCATCAGCTGCTTCGACTCGGCCTTGAGCCCCATCGCCTTGATGGCCGAGGGCGGCGGGCCGATGAAGACCAGTCCCGCGTCGGCGCAGGCCTGGGCGAACTCCTCGTTCTCGCTCAGGAAGCCGTAGCCCGGATGCACCGCCTCGGCGCCCGTGGCCTTGGCGGCCTCGAGGATCTTCTGCCAGCGCAGGTAGCTGTCCTTGGGCGCGCTGCCGCCGAGGTGCACCGACTCGTCGCAGGCGCGCACATGGTTCGCGTGCGCATCGGCGTCGGAATACACGGCGACGGTGCGGATGGCCATGCGGCGCGCGGTGGCAGCCACCCGGCAGGCGATCTCGCCACGGTTAGCGATGAGGATTTTCTTGAACATTCGAGGCGTCTCCCGGAGGATTCTTTTTCAGTTGGAACGCGGGCACGACGCCCGGATCGGATCGGCCGCTGAAGATGCGGGCCACGCGGCTGAACAGCGCCCGGAGGAAGCGCCAGCTTTTGCGGATGAGCCACACGCTCGCGACCAGCACCAGCACGAACAGCACGAGGAACACGAACGGGTGCGCCACCGCCAGCCACAGCCCCGCGGGCACCATCGTGTCTTCGACCAGCGAGGCGCCCACGTTCGAGAACGGCTCGGGCGAGGTGTTGATCGCGGCGCGCGTGGTGGCCTTGGCCGCATGCGCGGTCGCAGCGAAGCCGCCGCCGAGCAGTGCCGCGACGATCGCCATCACGCCATGGTCGGCGCCGAACACGCTGGCCGCGAGCGCTGCGCCGGCCGGGATGCGGATCGCGGTGTGCACCATGTCCCAGAGCGAATCGAGCCCCGGGATCTTGTCGGCGAAGAACTCGATGAAGACCATGAAGCCGCTCGCCGCGATGACGACCGGATGCGCGAGCATTTGCAGCCCGCCCGGCAGCGGCACCCAGCCGAAATAGCCGACGAGGCCCGTCAGCAGCACCACGAGGTAGAGGCGCACGCCGCTGGCCCAGCCGATGGCGGCGGCCAGTGCGAGCAGCTGGGGCATGTCGAGCGCGGTCATGCGTGCGCGCTCAGCGGCCCAGCCACGAAGGCTTGCGTTTCTGCAGGAAGGCCTGCACGCCCTCGCGGCCTTCGTCGCTGGCGCGGATGTCGGCGATGCCCTCGACCGTCTTCGCGACCAGCGCGTCGTCGATCTGGCGGCCGTCCACGTCGGCGATCAGCTGCTTGCAGGCACGCACCGCAGCGGGGCTCACGCCGGTGAGCGCCTTCAGCAGTTCGTCGACCTTGGCATCGAGCGCCTCGGCCGCGACCACCTCGTGCACGAAGCCGATGCGGTGCGCCTCGGCCGCGCCGAAGCGCTCGGCCGTGAGGAAGTAGCGCTGCGAAGCCCGCGTGCCCATCGCGCGCAGCACGTACGGGCTGATGGTCGCGGGCACGAGGCCGATCTTCACTTCGCTGAGGCAGTACCAGGCGCTGTCGACGCTCACGGCCATGTCGCACGCGGCCACCAGGCCCATGCCGCCCGCATACACGTCGCCCTGCACCCGCGCGATGGTGGGCTTGGGGCATTCGGCGATGGTGCGCAGCATGGCGGCGAGCTTGCCAGCGTCGGCAATGTTCTCGTCGCGCGTGTAGTCGGCCATGCGGCGCATCCAGTGCAGGTTGGCGCCCGCGCAGAAGGCCGGGCCGTTGGCGCCGAGCACGATGGCCCTGACCTGCGGCGCGGCGCCGGCTTCGGTGAAGGCCTGCGTGAGCTCGGCGATCACCGTGTCGTCGAAGGCATTGCGCGCGTCGGGCTGGTCGAGCCAGATGCGCGCGACCGGGCCGTCGCCGGATTCGAGCTTGAGCTTGGTGAAGGTGGTCATGTCACATCCGGAAGATGCCGAAGCGGGGTTCGGGAATGGGCGCATGGCGCGCAGCGGCAAGGCCGAGCGCGAGCACGCGGCGCGTGTCGGCCGGATCGATGATGCCGTCGTCCCAGAGCCGCGCGCTGGCGTAATAGGGATGGCCCTGGTCTTCGTACTGCTGGCGGATCGGCGCCTTGAAGGCTTCTTCCTCTTCCTTGCTCCAGCTGCCGCCCTTCAGTTCGATGCCGTCGCGCTTGACCGTGGCCAGCACGCTCGCGGCCTGCTCGCCGCCCATCACGCTGATGCGCGCGTTGGGCCACATCCAGAGGAAGCGCGGGCTGTAGGCCCGGCCGCACATGCCGTAGTTGCCGGCACCGAAGCTGCCGCCGATGATGATGGTGAACTTGGGCACGTTGGCGGTGGCCACGGCGGTCACCATCTTGGCGCCGTGCCGTGCGATGCCTTCGTTCTCGTACTTGCGCCCGACCATGAAGCCCGTGATGTTCTGCAGGAACACCAGCGGGATCTTGCGGTGGCAGCACAACTCGATGAAGTGCGCACCCTTCTGCGCCGATTCGCTGAACAGGATGCCGTTGTTCGCGACGATGCCGACCGGCATGCCTTCGATCTCGGCAAAGCCGCAGACCAGCGTGGCGCCGAATCGGGCCTTGAACTCGTGGAACTCGCTGCCGTCGACGATGCGCGCAATGATCTCGCGCACGTCGAAGGGCTTGCGCGTGTCGGTGGGGATCACGCCGTAGAGTTCCTCGCGCGGGAACAGGGGTGCGCGCACCTCGTCGGCCGCCGGGGCGGCGCGTTGTTCTTCGCCCCGCTGCGCATTGAGGTTCGCCACCGCCGAGCGCGCAAGCGCGAGCGCATGCAGGTCGTTCTGCGCCAGGTGGTCGACCACGCCCGACAGGCGGGTGTGCACGTCGCCGCCGCCGAGGTCTTCGGCCGTCACGACCTCGCCCGTGGCCGCCTTCACGAGCGGCGGGCCGCCGAGAAAGATGGTGCCCTGGTTCTTGACGATGATCGACTCGTCGCTCATGGCCGGCACATAGGCGCCGCCGGCCGTGCACGAGCCCATGACGACCGCGATCTGCGGGATGCCCTGGGCGCTCATGTTGGCCTGGTTGTAGAAGATGCGGCCGAAGTGGTCGCGGTCGGGAAACACCTCGTCCTGGTTCGGCAGGTTGGCGCCGCCCGAGTCGACGAGGTAGATGCACGGCAGGCGGTTCTGCTCGGCGATCTCCTGTGCGCGCAGGTGCTTCTTGACCGTCATCGGGTAGTAGGTGCCGCCCTTCACGGTGGCGTCGTTGCACACCACCATGCAGTCGACACCGTTGACGCGGCCGATGCCCGCGATCAGGCCGGCGCCGGGCGCGTCGCCCTTGTACATGCCGTGCGCGGCGAGCGGCGAGATCTCGAGGAAAGGCGTGCCCGGGTCGAGCAGCTCGGCCACGCGGTCGCGCGGCAGCAGCTTGCCGCGTGCGGTGTGCTTGGCGCGCGCGGCCTCGCCGCCGCCCTGCTCTACCGTGGCGAACTGCGCGCGAAGGTCGTCGACCAGCGCTCGCATGGCGGCGGCATTGGTCTGGAAGTCCGCGGAGCGGGCGTTGAGTTTGGTTTCGATCTTGCTCATTGGGCCCCTTTGTTCGGCACTGTCGTGTCCTCACTTCCCCCCAAGGGGGAGCGAGCTTGCTTGAAGCGGTTCTGCGCGGCGCTCATGCTGTCTTTTCTTGTTCGAGGCCGAGCTGTTCGGCCATCGCTTCGCGGATCTTGAATTTCTGGATCTTGCCGGTCACGGTCATTGGGAACGCTTCGACGAAGCGGATGTACTTCGGCACCTTGTAATGCGCGATCTGGCCTTTGCAGAAATCGCGCACCTCGGCCTCTTCGAGCATCTGGCCGGGCTTGGGAATGATCCAGGCGCAGAGCTCCTCGCCGTACTTGCGATCGGGCAGGCCGACCACCTGCACGTCCTGGACCTTCGGATGGCGGTAGAGAAACTCTTCGATCTCGCGCGGATAGATGTTCTCACCGCCGCGGATCACCATGTCCTTGATGCGCCCGACGATGTTGACGTAGCCCTCGGCGTCCATGGTGGCGAGGTCGCCGGTGTGCATCCAGCGCTCGGCATCGATGGCCTCGCGCGTCTTGGGCTCGTCGTCCCAGTAGCCATGCATCACGAGGTAGCCGCGCGTGCACAGCTCGCCCGACTGCCCGGGCGCGACGATGGCGCCGGTCTCGGGATCGACGATCTTCACCTCGACGTGCGGCTGCACCGTGCCGACCGTGGACACGCGCCGGTCGAGCGGCGTGTCGGTGCTGCTCTGGCAGCTCACGGGGCTGGTCTCGGTCATGCCATAGGCGATGGTGATCTCGCCGAGGTGCATCTCGTTGACCACGCGCTTCATCACCTCGGTCGGGCACGGCGAGCCGGCCATGATGCCGGTGCGCAGCGTGGACAGGTCGAACTCCTTGAAGCGCGGATGGTCTAGTTCGGCGATGAACATCGTGGGCACGCCGTGCAGCCCGGTGCACTTCTCGGCCTCCACGGTCTCGAGCACGGTGAGCGGATCGAAGCCGTCGTTCGGGTACACGATGGCCGCGCCATGCGTGAGGCAGGCCAGGTTGCCGAGCACCATGCCGAAGCAGTGGTACAGCGGCACCGGAATGCACAACCGGTCGGCCGGCGTGAGCTTCATGCACTCGCCGATGAAGAAGCCGTTGTTGAGGATGTTGCGGTGCGTCAGCGTCGCGCCCTTGGGAAAGCCCGTCGTGCCGCTGGTGAACTGGATGTTGATCGGGTCGGTCGCCTTCAGCGTCTTCTGGACCTGCTGCACCTTCGCATCGGCCGCATCGCCGCTCGCGAGCAGCGCGCTGAAGCGCTGCATGCCGGACTCGTCGGGGGCATCCTTGCCGTCGATCCAGAAGGTGTGCGCAAGCTGCGGCAGGCGTTCGGGTCCGACTTCGCGCAGCATCGCCAGGTAGTCGCTGGTCTTGAAGCGGGCCATGGTCACCAGCGCCTTGCAGCCGACCTTGTTGAGTGCGTATTCGAGCTCGGCGGTGCGGTAGGCCGGGTTGATGTTGACGAGGACAAGGCCGACCTTGGCGGTGGCGATCTGCATCAGCACCCACGGCCCATTGTTGTGCGACCAGATGCCGACGCGGTCGCCGGGTGCCAGGCCGAGTTTCAGCAGCGCGCTCGCGAGGCGGTTGGCTTCGGCCTGCAGTTCGCGGTAGGTGAAGCGCAGGCCTTCATGGCGACTGACCAGGGCTTCGCGCTCGGGTTGCTTCTCGACCATGCCGTCGAAGAAATCGCCGAGGGTCTGTTCGATCAGCGGGACGTCGGTGGCGCCCTTGGCGTAGCTCTTGTCCAACGCAGAAGTCATGTCCATGTCCTTTGGGATGGGCGCCCCCGGAAGGGGAGGGAGAAAACCCGCTCAGGCGGTTTCCGAGAACAGCTCGCGCCCGATCAGCATGCGCCGGATCTCGCTCGTGCCCGCACCGATCTCGTACAGCTTGGCATCGCGCCAGAGCCGCTCGACCGGAAAGTCCTTCGTGTAGCCCACGCCGCCCAGCGCCTGGATCGCCTCGCCGGCCATCCAGGTCGCCTTCTCGGCCGAATAGAGGATCGCGCCGGCCGCGTCCTTGCGGAAGGTGCGGGCGTGGTCATTGCGGTCGCAGGCCTTGCCCACCGCGTAGACGTAGGCGCGCGTGGCCTGCCAGGTCGAGTACATGTCGGCCAGCTTGCCCTGCATGAGCTGGAACTCGCCGATGCTCTGGCCGAACTGCTTGCGCTCGTGCACGAAGGGCAGCACCGCGTCCATGCAGGCGGCCATGATCCCGAGCGGGCCGCCCGAGAGCACCGCGCGCTCGTAGTCGAGGCCGCTCATCAGCACCTTGGCGCCCTGGCCTTCGCCGCCGAGCACGTTCTCCTCGGGCACTTCGCAGTTGTCGAAGAACAGCGGATAGGTGTTGGAGCCGCGCATGCCGAGCTTGTCGAGCTTGGTGCCGGCCGAGAAGCCCTTGAAGCCCTTCTCGACGATGAAGGCCGTCATGCCGCGCGCGCCCATCTCGGGCTCGGTCTTGGCGTAGATGACCAGCGTGTCGGCGTCGCCGCCGTTGGTGATCCACATCTTGCCGCCGTTGAGCACGTAGTGGCCGTTCTTCTTCTCGGCCTTGAGCTTCATGCTGACCACGTCGGAGCCGGCGTTCGGCTCGCTCATGGCCAGCGCGCCCACGTGTTCGCCGCTCACCAGCTTGGGCAGGTATTTCTTCTTTTGCGCGTCGCTGCCGTTGCGGTGGATCTGGTTCACGCACAGGTTGGAGTGCGCGCCGTACGAAAGCCCCACCGACGCCGAGGCGCGAGAGACCTCTTCCATCGCGACGATGTGCGCGAGGTAGCCGAGCTCGGTGCCGCCGAACTCTTCCTTCACCGTCATGCCGTGCAGGCCGAGGTCGCCGAGCTTCTTCCAGAGGTCGTGCGGGAACAGGTTGTCGCTGTCGATGTCGGCCGCGCGCGGCGCGATTTCATGGGCCGCGAAGTCCTGGATGGCGCTGCGCAGCGAGTCGATGGTCTCGCCCAGGTCGAAGTTCAGGCCGGGATCGTGCATGTGTCTTGTCTCCTCTGAGGGGTCGGCGCGCAGGCGGTCCCACGCGGATTGGCGCTTGGAACCACGCAGCTTACGCCTGGCCGCGCCGCAATTGGCGCCACAATGGTTGCAAAATGCGCCACGCCGCGCCTGCCATCCGATGTCGTCTCCTGCCTTTCTCAGACCCGCCCGCGCCGTCACGCCAATGGCCTTCGTGCGAGCCATCGTGCGCGGCTACCAGCGCTATGGCGCCGATCCGTCGGAGGCGCTGCGCTCGGCACAGATCACGCCGCGCGAACTGGCCCGGCCCGACGCCCGGGTCACGGCCGCGCAGTTCGAGGTGCTGTCGGATCACGCCATGCAGGAACTCGACGACGAAGCGCTCGGCTGGTTCTCGCGCCGGCTGCCCTGGGGCAGTTACGGCATGCTGTGCCGCGCCTCGCTGACCGCGCCCGACCTGGGCGTGGCGATCAAGCGCTGGTGCCGCCACCACCACCTGCTGACCGACGACATCGGCCTGTCGCTCGAGATGGCGGGCGGTGTCGCCACGCTGCGCGTGGCCGAACGCCGCGCGCTCGACGACGCATTCCGCGAGTTCTGCCTGGTGACGAGCCTGCGCTTCATGCACGGCTACATGTGCTGGGCCATCGACTCGCGCATCTCGCTGCGCCAGGCCAGCTTTCCGTTCGCGGCGCCGGCACACCGCGATGCCTATGCGTCGATGTTCACGCCCGACACGCGCTTCGACGCGGCCTGCGCGAGCATCGCGTTCGACGAGCGCTACCTCGCCCTGCCCTTGCAGCGGGACGAGCGCGCGTTGCGCACCATGCTCAAGCGGGCGCTGCCCCTCACGATCCTGCAGTACCGGCGCGACCGGCTGCTGGGCCAGCGCGTGCGCGAACTGCTGCGCTCGCACGCCGGCGAAGCCACCACCGCCGAGGGGCTGTCCGCATGGCTCAATGTGTCGAGCCGCACGCTGCACCGGCAGTTGCACGAGGAAGGCACCTCGCTCCAGGCGCTGAAGAACGAGGTGCGCCACGAGATGGCCGTGGACCTGCTGCGCCGCACGGCGCGCCCCATCAAGCAGGTGGCGCTGGCGGTGGGCTTTCGCAACGAGAAGAGCTTCGCGCGCGCCTTCCTGCAATGGACCGGGCAGGCGCCGAGCGATTTCCGCCAGCAGGTGAAGAAGTAGAAGTAGCGCTCAGGCGGCCGCAGGTGCGTCGATGCGCGCCAGCGCCGCGGCGATGGAAGCGCTGTCCTCGGGGCGCACGAGCTTGGCGACTTCCTTGCCGTCGCGCATGAACACCAGCGTGGGCCAGAGGCGCACGCCGAACGAGCGGCCGAGCGGCCGCCCGCTGCCGTCCTCGACCTTGATGCGGCGGATGTGCGGGTACTGGGCAAAGGCCTCGGCGATGTTCGGCTGCGCGGCCTTGCAGATGCCGCACCAGTTGGTGCCGAACTCGACCACGGCGGGGCCTTCGAGGGCATCGATCTCGGCGCGCTCGGGCTGCGCCGTCTGGTATTCGGAAGTCATCGGGGTCTGGCTCCTTGTGAACATGCTCGTTGCCATTGCAGCAGAAAGCGCGCGGGCCTGTTCGCCGCAGGGGTTTCAGCCCTGCTGCATGCCGTGCGCCGCGAGCAATGCGGGCAGTTCGCGCATGTCGCTGAACACCTGCAGCGCACCGACGCTGCGCAGTGCCTCGGGTCCGCTGTGGCCTGATTCGCCGGTGCTGTAGCCGAACACCGTGGCGCCTGCGGCCACGCCGGCGGCGGCGCCCGTCACGGTGTCTTCGACCACCGCGCAGCGCTTCGGATCGACGCCCAGCGCTGCCGCTGCTGCGAGGTACACGTCGGGATGCGGCTTGGAGCGCGGCATCTCGTGGCCGCTGAAGATGCGGCCCTCGAAGAACTCGATCAGGCCCGTCTTGGCCAGCTGCAGCTCGACCTTGTGGCGATCCGCGCCCGAGGCGCAGGCGATGCGCCCGTCTAGCGTGGCGTGGATCTTGCGGATCGCGTCGAGCGCATGGGGAATGGCCTCGAGGTCGCGTTCGAGCGCTTCGTTGCGGCGGCCGCGGAAGGTCTTGAGCCAGTCCTCGGTGATCCGCACGCCGGTCTTCGATTCGATGAGCGCGGCCTCGTCCTTCACGGCCTTGCCGGTGAAGGCGTTCATCGCCTCTTCGGTGCTGAGATGCCAGCCGAGCTCGCCGAGCATTTCGGCGAGCACGCGGTTGGTGATGGGCTCGGAGTCGACGAGTACACCGTCGCAGTCGAAGAGGACTGCGGCGAAGGGGAAGGTGGGCATTGAGGTGTCTTTTTGGGGATCTTGGGCTTTGGGGATAGTAGCAACGCGTGAGCTAGGTTTGTTTTCCGGAGCCGGGTTTCGCCCCGGCCCCGAACCCAAAAGAATCAGGAAGAAGACACAGCCCGAATCGGTATGTACATCTCCCCACCCCCCGCCACGAACTCCCGCGACTTCTCGGCCATGCCGGCCGAAGCCGCTTCCGCCTCGGCCACCCCCTTCTTCGCCGCGTACTCCCGCACCTCCTGCGTGATCTTCATCGAGCAGAACTTCGGCCCGCACATCGAACAGAAGTGCGCCACCTTGCTCGAATCCTTCGGCAGCGTCTCGTCGTGGAATTCACGCGCGGTGTCGGGGTCGAGCCCGAGGTTGAACTGGTCCTGCCAACGGAATTCGAAGCGCGCCTTGCTCAGAGCATCGTCGCGCGAGCGCGCGCCGGGATGCCCCTTCGCCACATCGGCCGCGTGCGCGGCGATCTTGTACGCAATGATCCCCTGCTTCACGTCGTCGCGGTCCGGCAGGCCGAGGTGCTCCTTCGGCGTCACGTAGCAGAGCATCGCGGTGCCGGCCCAGCCGATCATCGCGGCGCCGATCGCGCTGGAGATGTGGTCGTAGCCTGGCGCGATGTCGATCGTCAGCGGCCCGAGCGTGTAGAACGGCGCCTCGTGGCAGTGCTTGAGCTGCTCGTCCATGTTGGCCTGGATCATGTGCATCGGCACATGGCCCGGCCCTTCGATCATGGTCTGCACGTCGTGCTTCCAGGCGATCTGCGTGAGCTCTCCGAGCGTGCGCAGTTCGGCGAACTGCGCCTCGTCATTGGCGTCGGCACCCGAGCCGGGGCGCAGGCCGTCGCCGAGCGAGAAGCTCACGTCGTAAGCCTTCATGATGTCGCAGATGTCTTCGAAGTGCGTGTAGAGGAAGCTCTCCTTGTGGTGCGCGATGCACCACTTGGCCATGATCGAGCCACCGCGCGAGACGATGCCGGTCATGCGGTCGGCCGTCAGGTGGATGAACGCCAGGCGCAGGCCGGCGTGGATGGTGAAGTAGTCCACGCCCTGCTCGGCCTGCTCGATCAGCGTGTCGCGGTAGATCTCCCAGGTCAGGTCCTCGGCCACGCCACCGACCTTCTCGAGCGCCTGGTAGATCGGCACGGTGCCGATCGGCACGGGGCTGTTGCGCACGATCCAGTCGCGCGTGGTGTGGATGTTCCTGCCGGTCGACAGGTCCATCACGTTGTCGGCGCCCCAGCGGATGGCCCAGACGAGCTTTTCCACTTCTTCCTCGATGCTCGAGGTGACGGCCGAGTTGCCGATGTTGGCGTTGATCTTGACCTTGAAGTTGCGGCCGATGGCCATCGGCTCGACTTCGGGGTGGTTGATGTTCGCGGGAATGATCGCGCGGCCGCGCGCCACTTCGTCGCGCACGAACTCGGGCGTGATGATGCGCGGAATCTGCGCACCCATCGGGTTGCCGGCCACGCGCCTCGCACGCTCCTCGTTGGCGAGGTACTCGGCCATCCACTCGCGCTTGCCGTTCTCGCGCAGCGCCACGTACTCCATCTCGGGCGTGACGATGCCGCGGCGCGCATAGTGCATCTGCGTCACGTTGGCGCCCGACTTGGCGCGGCGCGGCGTGCGCTGCAATGCCGAGGCGCCGGCGCGCAGTTCGGCCAGGCGCTGGGCATCGCGGTCTTCGTTCTTGGCGCCGTCGTCGAGCGCATGGTGCATGCGGCCTTCGTAGCTTTCGGTGTCGTTGCGTTCGACGATCCATGCGCCGCGCACGTCGGGCAGGCCGCGGCGCACGTCGATCTCGACCTTCGGGTCGGTGTACGGACCCGAGGTGTCGTAGAGCGAGACCGTCTCGCCGTTGGTGAGCAGAACGTCACGCACAGGCACGGCGAGGTCGGGCCGGCTGCCGGGAATGACGCACTTGTGCGATGCGGGGAACGGCTCGCGCGTCAGCGACAGCAGCGAGGTGAACTTATCGGGGGCATTCATCGATCGGGCACTCCTTGTGGAAAGACAGGGTGCTCCGCAATCGCTCGGTGGCCTTCGGCAGATGCCCGCCACAAGATGGTGTGGCGGACCGAAGTCAGGGAGTGCAGCTCTTCTTACGCCGGTATGACCCGGATCAAGTTCGCGGGTCGGCAGCTTGCCATCTCAGCACGCCACATGCGTGCACCCCGGAGCGGTGCCTATTGTGCGGGCCGTCGCACGGGGCGTCAACCGGCAGGCTGCTGCAGGTCGCCGTCGAGGTAGTACCAGCGCTCGCCCTCGCGCACGAAGCGGCTGCGCTCGTGCAGGCGCGTGGCGGCACCGCTGGAAGCGCTGCGCTGGCGCGCGACGAATTCGACTTCGGCATGGTCGGCGTCGAGCACCGAGCGCGAACGCACATCGAGCCCCAGCCATTTCACGCCCGGCTCGAAGTCGATCGACGCCGGCCGCTTCGTCGGATGCCAGGTGGCGAGCAGGTAGGGGGCGCGCTCCAGCACGAAGGCGGTATAGCGCGAGCGCATCAGCGACTCGGCGTCGGGCGCGGGCGTGTGCTCGAAGTCGTCGACGTAGCGACCGCAGCACATCGTGTAGCCGATGGGCTTGTCGCGGCGGTCGGTGCGGCCGCAGGGGCAGGGTCCGGAGGTGGGATCGGTGGCGCTCATGGAGACCGCTATTGGAACATTTCCGCGCGGCGCCCCCCGCGGCGCGCCGGATGGGTGCATCCACCGTTGGCGCGGCGCTTGCTACAAGCTAGGCTTCCGGCACGAGGAGATGATGCGATGTACCTCACGGCCTCCGAGCACAAAGCGCTGCGCGGCGTCTTCACGCTGTTGGCAGAAGACCGCGGCGAGCGCGAGATCCGCGAGCGCCTTGGCTGGGCGCTGCTCGACCTGCTGCGGGCCGACCAGTTCGCCTCGTACGTCTGGCACGCCGAGCACGGCAGCTTCGGCGAGCGCGTGGCCCTCAACATGGACCCGGCCAACCTCGACCGCTATGCCGAATGGCACCAGCACCACGACCCGATCACCTTCGTGCTGCAGTCGCGGCGGCGAGCGACGCGCGTGACCGAAGTGATGCCGCAGCGCGCGCTGATGCGCACGCCGTTCTTCGGCGACTTCCTCGCGCGCGACGGCCTGCACTGGGGCATGAACCTTCATGCGTTCGAAGGCGTGCATGCGTTGGGCGACCTGCGCATCTGGCGCCGCAAGGGCCGCAGCGACTTCGGCGACCACGAGAAGGCACTGCTCGACCTGGTGGAGCCGGCATTCGCCGGCGCGCTCAGGCGCGCGCAGCAGCATCGCGCGCCGGCCGCATCGCTGCTGAGTGCGCGCGAGCAGCAGGTGGCCGACGCGGTGCGGCAGGGCCTGACCGACAAGGAGATCGCGCGGCGCATGGGCGTGGGCGTGCCGACGGTGCGGACCTACCTGCGCCGCACCTTCGACAAGCTCGGCATCGAACGGCGCTCGGCGCTGGCGGCACGCATGGGCGCGGAAGCACCGGCCACGCGCTGAATGAGCCGCCCCCTGCCGCGCTACTTCGGCGCGGCGATGCGCCCGAGCACGGCTTCCACCGCGAGCCCCAGCGCCAGCAACCGGCGATCGCTGCCGGCGGGGCCGTCGAACTCCAGCCCGATCGGCAACCCGCTCGCCGCGCCGATCCCCGATGGCAGTTGCAGGCCCGGAATGCCGGCATTGCTCCCCGGGTCGGTGTTCTGGATCAGCGCGCCGAAGTTCTCGGGACTGCTCGACTCCGGCCCGGCCGCGAGCGCCACGCGCGGCACGGTGGCGAACACCAGCGCATCGAGGCGGTGCGTCGCGAAGGTGTCGCGATAGAGCTTCTGCAGCGCCGGCCGCGCGACCTTCATGGCGTTGTCGTAGGCCGGCTTCGCATCGATCACGCCATTCGGCGCGGGCAGCTTGCGCGGCACGACGAAGGTTTCGAAGGTGCCCTTGACGTCGGCGCTCGCAATGCCGGCGACCAAGTGCGTCATGTCGACGCCGGTGCGGTACTTCGCAAGATAGGCCACCATGTCGTCGTGCGCCTCGTAGAGCGCCAGCGGAAAGCCGATGGCGCCGTTGAGTTCCATGAGCTTCGGCATCTCCACCTCGACCAGCGTTGCGCCGGCTTCGCGCAACTTGGCGAGTGCCGCGTCGGTGGCCGCGCGCGTGTCGGCGTCGAGGTTCTCGTGGAAGGCCGGCACCACGCCGAGCCGCACGCGCTTCAGGTCGACCGGGCGGACCGCCGCACCACCGGCGATCACACGGTCGAGCAGCACGAGGTCGGCCACCGACGCGGCCATCGGCCCTGCGGTGTCCCGGGTGTGCGAAATGGGCGCGATGCCCTGCTGCGGATAGCGCCCGATGCTCGGCCGCAATGCGGCGCAGCCGTTGAACGCGCACGGGATGCGCACCGAGCCGCCGGTGTCGGTGCCCAGTGCGGCCGTCACGATGCGCGCGCCCAGCGCCGCGCCATTGCCGGACGACGAACCGCCCGCGATGCGGCTTGCGTCGTAGGCATTGCGCACGCCCACCTCAGGCCCGCTCTGGAACGCCGGATTCCATCCCGTCACGCCGAAGGCCAGCTCGTGCATGCTCGTCTTGCCGAGGATCACGGCGCCGGCAGCGCGCAGCTTCGCGACCACCGGCGCATCGGCGGCGGGCACGAAACCCTTCAGCGCGGGCGTGCCGGCCGTGGCGGGCAGGCCCTGCACCTGGATGTTGTCCTTGATGACCACGGGCAGCCCGGCCAGCGGCTTGCACGCAGCGCCGCCACGCTGGCGCTGGCGTTGCTGCGCATCGGCGGCGCGCGCAGCCTTCAGCGCGCCCGCTTCGTCGAGCGTGACGAAGGCATTCAGCTCCGGTCGGGCCTTGGCGCGCGCGAGCGAAGCCGTCACCAGTTGCTCGCTGGAGAGCGTGCCGGCGCAAAGCTGCCGGACCGCTTCGCTGGCGGTCAGCGCGGCGATGTCGCCGGCTGCAGGCTGCGCGGCTGCGGCGGCGCTGCACAAGAGAAGGGAAAGGGAAACGGCTTTCTTGGACGACTTTGGCACGACAGAACCTCCGATGAAGAGGCCGCCATGCTGCACCGGCGCCGCGGTGCTGTCTGTCGTCGAAACCGATGACAGGCAGCGCGGCGGTCGCTCAGGCCAGTGCGCGCTGGATAAGAAGCTTCTGGATGTCCGACGTGCCTTCGTAGATCTGGCACACCCGCACGTCGCGGTAGATGCGCTCAAGCGGAAAGTCGTTCACATAGCCGTAGCCGCCGAGCGTCTGGATGGCGGCACTGCAGACGCGCTCGGCCATCTCGCTCGCGAACAGCTTGGCCATCGCGGCTTCCTTGAGGCAGGGCCTGCCGGCATCGCGCAGGCTCGCGGCATGCCAGATGAGCTGCCGCGCCGCCTCGAGCTGCGTGGCGCAGTCCGCAAGGCGGAAGCCCACGGCCTGCTGGTCGAAGATCGCGCCGCCGAAGGCCTGGCGTTCCTTCGCATAGGCGAGCGCGACCTCGAACGCGCTGCGCGCCATGCCCACGCTCTGCGCCGCGATGCCGATGCGCCCGCCCTCGAGCGCGCCAAGCGCGATCTTGTAGCCCTCGCCCTCCTGCCCGATCAGGTTCTCGGCTGGGATGCGGCAACCGTCGAAATTGATCTGCGCGGTGTCGCTGCTGTGTTGGCCGAGCTTGTCCTCGAGCCGCGCCACGTTGTAGCCCGGCGCCTCGGTCGGCACGATGAACGCGCTCATGCCGCGCTTGCCCGCGGCCTTGTCGGTGACCGCGATCACGATCGCCACCTGGCCGTTCTTGCCGCTGGTGATGAACTGTTTGACGCCGTCGATGACCCAGCCGTCGGCGTCCTTGCGCGCGATGGTGCGCAGGCTCGACGCGTCGCTGCCGGCCTGCGGCTCGGTGAGGCAGAACGCGCCGAGCATCTGTCCTTGCGCCAGCGGCTCCAGCCACTGCTTCTTCTGCTGTGCATTGCCGTAACGCAGCATGATGGCGTTGACCGGGCAGTTGGTCACGCTGATGGCGGTGCTGGTGCCGCCGTCGCCGGCGGCGATTTCCTCGAGCACGAGCGCGAGCGTCAGGTAGTCGAGGCCGGCGCCGCCGTGCTCCTCGGGCACGCAGATGCCGTAGGCGCCCAGCGCCGCGAGGCCCTGGTGCGCTTCCTTCGAAAAGATGTGCTCGCGGTCCCAGCGCGGGGCGTGGGGCCAGAGTTCGGCTTGCGAGAACGCGCGCACCGCGTCGCGGATGGCTTCCTGGTCGGCACTGAGCAGCATGGCTGTGTCTCCTGTGTTTTTTTTTCTTGGCGCGGGCCTGCAGCGGCTACTTGCCGGCGCCCAGGTCCATGATCAGCCGCGCGGCCATGTACAGGCGGCGCGGGATGGCGCTGGTGTCGACGTACTCGGCCTTGTCGCTGTGGTAGCCGAAGCCCGGCAGGCCCAGGCTTTCAATCACCGGCTTGCCCGAGAGCGCCGCATAGGCCGCATCGGTGCCGCCGCCGGTGCGTTCGGCAATGTCGAGCGTGCCGCCCGCCTCCTTGTAGAAGGCGATGGCCTTGTCGACCAGTTTGCGGCCGCCTTCGCCGGCATTGAAGGCCGGACGGCCGCGCGTGATGAGCACCTTGACGTCCGCTTCGGGCAGTTTCTTCTGCTGCGCACGCTCCTGGAGCGTCTTCATCGCGGCGTCGAAGTCCTCGTTGCGCGCGTAGCGCACGTCGGCATTCAGCGTGGCGCTTGCCGGGATGATGTTCGACACGTTGCCGGCCTTGGCGATGGTCCAGTTGAAGCGCAGGTTCTTCGACTTGTCGTCGATGTCCATCGTGCGCAGCACGAGATCGGAGGCCTCGACCAGCGCGTTCACGCCGAGCTCGGGCGCCGCGCCCGCATGCGAGGCTTTGCCGGTGATGTTGACCTGCACGTAGGCGATGCCCGAGGTGCCGAGGGAGAGCTTCTCGTCACCGGCGCTCGTGGGTTCGAACGACAGCACGTAGTCGGCCTGCTTCGCTTCTTCCTGGATCAGGTCGCGCGAACCGAAGGAGCCCTTTTCCTCGTCGGTGTTGAACAGCACGGTAATGGTGCCGAAGTCGCGCACGCCGTAGTCCTTGATCAGCAGCTTGAGCGTGTGCAGGATCACGGCGTTGCCGCCCTTGTCGTCGGCGATGCCGGGACCGTAGGCCTTGTCGCCCTCGATCTTGAACGGGGCCTTCGCGAGCGTGCCCTTCGGATAGACCGTGTCCATGTGCGACATCAGCAACAGGTTCTTGCCGCCGCGCCCCTTGAGCTTGCCGACGATGTTGTCGCCCACGACGAGCCCCGCCGACTTGTGCCGTGTGACCGTGAAGCCGAGGTTCTTGAGTTCGCCCTCGAGGTACTGGCCGGCGGCCGCGAGGCCTTCGGCATCGCCGGTGCCGGTCTCGAGGTTGACGAGTTTTTCCAGCGTCTTGATCAGCGCGGGCTGCTCGTCGGTGGCGGCCTGAAACAGCACGTTGTCGCGCTTCTGGGCCCAGGCGGCGCTCGCCACGAAGGCGGTGGCCAGCACGACGGCCATGGCGGTACGGTGAAAGGAAGGGCGCATGAAGACTCCTGCTCTACGCATTGTTGGATGTTGGTCTGGGGGCGCCCGGGGGGCGTCCGCTCATAGCAATTCGAGTGCCACCGCCGTGCCTTCGCCTCCGCCGATGCACAGCGTCGCCACGCCGCGCTTCTTGCCGCGCGCCTTGAGCGCATGCAGCAGCGTGACCATGATGCGTGCGCCGCTCGCGCCGATCGGGTGGCCGAGCGCGCAGGCGCCGCCATGCACATTGACGATCTCGTGCGAAACGTCGAGTTCGTGCATCAGCGCCATCGGCACCACCGCGAAGGCCTCGTTGACTTCCCACAGGTCGACGTCGCGCACGCTCCAGCCGGTCTTCTTGAACAGCTTGGCGACAGCGCCGACCGGTGCGGTCGAGAACCACTCGGGCTGCTGCGCATGCGTCGCATGGCCCATGATGCGGGCGATCGGCGTTGCGCCGATCTTCCTGGCGTGCGATTCGGTCATCATGACCAGCGCCGCGGCGCCGTCGTTGATCGACGAGCTCGAGGCGGCGGTGATGGTGCCGTTCTCTTTCTTGAACGCGGGCTTGAGCGTGGAGATCTTGTCGAGCTTGACCTTGCCCGGGCCCTCGTCGATCGAGACCACGGTATCGCCGCCGCGGCCCTTCACGGTGACGGGCACGATCTCGTCCTTGAACGCGCCGGATTCGGTGGCGGCCTTGGCCCGCTGCACGCTGGCGATCGCGAAGGCGTCCTGCTGCTCGCGCGTGAACTTGTACTTGGCCGCGCAGTCTTCGCCGAAGGTGCCCATGGAACGGCCCGGCTGATAGGCGTCCTCGAGGCCGTCGAGCATCATGTGGTCGAAGATGCGGTCGTGGCCCATGCGGTAGCCGCCGCGGCCCTTGAGCATGAGATACGGCGCGTTGGTCATGCTTTCCATGCCGCCCGCCACCATCACCTCGTGGGTGCCCGCAAGCAGCAGGTCGTGCGCGAGCATGGCCGCCTTCATGGCCGAGCCGCACATCTTGCTGAGCGTGACCGCGCCGGCGCTGTCGGGCAGGCCGCCCTTGTAGGCCGCCTGGCGCGCCGGCGCCTGGCCCTGGCCCGCCATCAGGCAGTTGCCGAACAGCACTTCGCCGACGCTGTCGGGCGCAATGCCGGCGCGCTCCACGGCGGCCTTGATGGCAGCGCCGCCGAGGTCGTGCGCCGCGAGCGACGCGAAGTCGCCCTGGAAGCTGCCCATGGGAGTGCGTGCAGCACCGACGATGACGATGGATTCGGACATTTCAGATCTCCTTGTGGATGGATGTTCAGAAGTGGGTCGCATGCCCCTCGTGCGGGAAACGCTGCGATTCCTCGTACGGGAAGACGTCGAGCATCTGCCCGGCCTCGATGCGCTGCTTGTGGTGCTGCCAGAAGGCGGCGTCGAGCAGGTCGGCATGGTGCGCCATGAAGGCCTCGCGCACGGCGTCGTTGCCGAGCAGGAACGGGCCGAAGGTCTCGGGGAACACGTCCTTCGGGCCCACCGAATACCAGACCTCGCCGCTCATCTCGTCCTCCTCGTTGCGCGGCGCGGGCACCTTGCGGAATTTGCAGTCGGTGATGTATTCGATCTCGTCGTAGTCGTAGAAGACGACCTTGCCGCCACGCGTGACGCCGAAGTTCTTCCACAGCATGTCACCGGGAAAGATGTTGGCGGCGACCATGTCCTTGATGGCATTGCCGTACTCGACGACCGCATGCTCGAGCTGCTCCCTGGCGCGCCGTGCGTGCGCCGGGGTTTCGGGGTCGGCCAGCGTGTCGAAGGCCTCCTGCAGGTAGATGTTGAGCGGGATCATGCGGCGCTCGATGTAGACGTGCTTGAGCACCAGCTCCATCTCCCCGTTGCCGTCGCGGTCGGCGATCTCGAGCTGGCTGGGTGCGAATTTCTTGATCTCCTCGATGAGTTCGGGCTCGAATCGGTCGAGCGGAAAGCCCACGTCGCTGTATTCGAGCGTGTCGGCCATGCGCCCGACGCGGTCGTGCTGCTTCACGAGCAGGTACTTGCCCTTGATCTGCTCGCGCGTGGTGTCCTTCTGCGGCGGATAGAAGTCTTTGATGACCTTGAACACGAACGGGAAGGAAGGCAGGTCGAACACCAGCATGACCATGCCCTTGATGCCGGGCGCGATGCGGAAGCGGTCGCTCGAATAGTTCAGGTGCGAAAGAAAGTCGCGGTAGAAGAGCGTCTTGCCCTGCTTAGCGAGGCCGAGTGCGTTGTAGATCTCGGCGCGCGGCTTGCGCGGCATCAGCGAACGCAGGAACTGCACGCAGGCCGAGGGCACTTCCATGTCGACCATGAAGTACGCGCGCGCAAAGCTGAAGAGCATCTGCAGGTCGTCTTCGCCGAACAGCACCGCGTCCACGTAGAAATGGTCTCGGCTGTCGTGCAGGATCGGCAGCGAGAACGGCAGCTCGGTGAAGCCGTTCATGATCTTGCCAACCACGTAGGCACCCTTGTTGCGGTAGAACAGGCCCGAGAGCACCTGCAGCTGAAAGTTGGCGCGCAGCTTCACCTGGTCGAAGCGCCCCATCATGGCATTGGCCACGCGCTCGGCGTCGCGCCGCTTGTCGGCGAAGCTGCCCTGCAGCGCATAGTCGTCGATCATCTGTTCGATGGTGCCGGCCAGCGCCTCGTCGCTCGGGTAGTAGGGCCGGTATGTGGGCGCACCGCGCGGCTCGATGTATTCGGTGCTGATCGCCGGGCGCACGAAGATGAAATCGTTCTGGAAGTAGGCGCGGTGCAGGATCTTCGTTGTCACCGAGTTGAAGAAGCTCTCGGCCAGCTCGGGCTGGTGGTGGTCCACAAGCAGGCCGATGAAGTGCAGCTTGACCTGGTGCCACACCTCCATGGGCTGCTCGCCGGCCTTGAACTCCTTCTCGAGGCGGGCCACCGCCTCGTTCACCCGCAGGTCGTAGAACTCGATGCGCTCGCGCTGCGCGCGCTGCTGGCCATGCCAATCGGCTGTTTCGAACCGGTGCTTGGCGCGCGCCGACTCGGCGCGAAACAGCGTGTAGTGGCGGTTGAAGCCGTCGATCATCGCCTTGGCGATATCGTAGGCCAGCGGGGAATCGAGACGCTGCGGGAACATGCGTTCAGCCGGCGCTTGTGGGTGTCGCGTTCTGGCCGGCTTCGTCGGCGGCCGCCACGGCGGCACGCGGCAGCGGCGTGGCTTCGGACGGCGTGCTCCACTTGAAGCGGATGCGCTGCACCGCGGCCTTGTACACCGCGTCGAGCGGCTTGGCGCCGTCCACGCTCAGGCCCAGGTCCTGCAGCAGGCCGTCGTGCACGCCGAAGGTCCAGCCATGGATCGTGACCTGCTGGTCGCGGCTCCAGGCGTCGACCATGACCGTGCTCACCGCCACGTTGACCACCTGCTCGGCCACGTTGAGTTCGCACAGCGCATCGGCGCGCACGTCCTCGGGCAGGCTGTCGAGCATCACGTTGTGCCGGTCGCGCACGTCCTGAATGTGGCGGATCCAGTTGTCGGCCAGGCCGATGCGCTTGCCGCTGAGAGCGGCCGCCACGCCGGCGCAGCCGTAGTGGCCCACCACCATGATGTGCTTGACCTTCAGGTGCTCCACGGCGAACTGGATCGCCGACAGCGCATTGAGGTCGGAGTGCACCACGATGTTCGCGACGTTGCGGTGCACGAACACCTCGCCGGGCTCGAGGCCGGTGATCTGGTTGGCGGGCACGCGGCTGTCGGAGCAGCCGATCCACATGTAGCGCGGCGTCTGCTGCTTCACCAGGCCGGTGAAGAAGCCGGGCCGGTCGCGTTCCATCTGTGCGGACCAGGCACGGTTGTGGGCGAAGAGGTCGTCGAGTGTTTCGGTCATGGCGGTGATTGTCGATGAGTCGTGGTTCGGTCGAAGGTCGATGCCGGCATCTCAGGCCGGCCTGGCGGCTTTCTGCGCGCGGGCCAGCGCCGCGCGGCCTTTTTTCTCCTGCTCGCGCACTTCGGCCAGATTGGCCTGCAGCTCGACGAGCTGCGCCTCGAGCTGCGCGCGGTGCGCGCCGAGCACGCCAAGGAACTTCTGCAGCTGCGCCACGGTGTCGCGCGGGCTGTCGTACATGTCGAGGATGTCCTTGGCCTCGGTCAGGCTCAGGCCGAGGCGCTTCGCGCGCAGCGTGAGCGTGAGCCGCGCCCGGTCGCGCGCGCTGTAGATGCGCTGCATGCCCGAGCGCTCCGGCGTGAGCAGCCCCATGTCCTCGTAGAAGCGGATGGCGCGCGTCGTGAGGTCGAACTCCTTCGCGAGCTGGCTGATGGTGAAGGTCTGCGCGGACATGTGGCGAAAGGTAAGGGCGGAATACGTCCGGAAGGGCGTTGCGGTGGCGACAGCAGGTTTGTGCCGCCGTCCCTACAATGGTGCCCTCAACCTATGACGTTTACGTAAACGTCAATCTTACATGAACCTCCTCGAACGCGAACTCCACTACCCCCTGGGCGACACCCTGCCCGTCCCCGGCGAAGCATTGGAAGTCGCACCGGGCGTGCGATGGATCCGCATGCGGCTGCCCTTCGCGCTCGACCACATCAACCTCTGGCTGCTGCGCGACAGCATCGGCGGCGTCGAGGGCTGGACGGTGGTCGACTGCTGCATCGCGCACGACGAATCCCGCGCCCAATGGGAACAAGTCTTCGAGACCCAGTTGCAGGGCCTGCCGATCCTGCGCGTGATCGTCACCCACATGCATCCGGACCACATCGGCCTGGCCGAATGGCTCTGCACGCGCTGGAACGCGCCGTTGTGGATCAGTTCGACCGACTACCACGTGGCACGTGTGCTCACCACCAGCGGCGACACGCTCGCGGGCGGCGAGGCGGCGGCGCGCTTCTTCGCCTCGCACGGCCTCAGCGACCCGGAGGCGATGGCCAAGATCCGCGCGCGCACCAGCTACTACGCGAACATGGTGCCTGCGGTGCCCGACTGCTTCGTGCGCATGATGGACGGCGACACCGTCATGATCGACGGCCATGCATGGCGCTGTATCAGCGGCTACGGCCACGCGCCCGAGCACATTGCGCTCTACTGCGACGAACTGAAGCTGCTGCTCGGCGGCGACATGATGCTGCCGCGCATCTCGACCAACGTGAGCGTGCACGCCAGCGAACCCGATGCCAACTCGCTGCGGCTGTTTTTGGACAGCATCGACAAGTTCAAGGCGCTGCCGGCCGACACGCTCGGCCTGCCGTCGCACGGCAAGCCCTTCACGGGCATCCACCGCCGCGTCGACCAACTGCAGGAACACCACCGCGACCGCCTGGCCGAGCTGCTCGAGGCCTGCATCGCAGGGCCGCTGACGGCCGCCGAGGGCCTGCCGATCCTGTTCAAGCGCGCGCTCGACCTGCACCAGATGACCTTCGCGATGGGCGAGACGGTCGCGCACCTGCACCTGCTGTGGTTCGCAGGCCAGGTGCGCCGCGAGCTGGGCGAGGACGGCGTCTACCGCTTCAGGGCGGCCTGACGAAGCAGAAGAAGCCGCCGCCGTGCGCGCCGCAGCCGGGGCCGCATAGACTTGGCGGCCATGAACATGCCGCACACGCTCGCCGCGCTGCGCGCCGGCCGGCTGGCGGGCACGCGGCGGCTCGATCTCTCGTGCGGGCTGACCGAGTTTCCGCGCGAGATCTTCGCGCTCGCCGATTCGCTCGAAATACTGAACCTGTCGGGCAATGCGCTCGAGGCACTGCCTGACGACCTGAGCCGGCTGCACCGGCTGCGCGTGCTGTTCTGCTCCGACAACCGCTTCACCGAACTGCCCGCCTCGCTCGGGCAATGCCGCTCGCTCGAGATGGTCGGCTTCAAGGCCAACCGCATCCGCAGCGTGCCCGCGGCGGCGCTCGAACTGCCGCTGCTGCGCTGGCTGATCCTCACCGACAACCAGATCGATTCGCTGCCTGATGCGCTCGGGCGCTGCGCACGGTTGCAGAAGCTCATGCTCGCGGGCAACCGCCTGCAGGCGCTGCCGGCATCGCTCGCGGCCTGCGGGCAGCTCGAGCTGCTGCGCATTGCGGCCAACCGCTTCGAGCAGTTGCCCGCCTGGCTGGCATCGATGCCCCGGCTCGCATGGCTCGCGGCGGCCGGCAATCCCTTCGATGCCGCCGCGGAAGACGCGGCCATCGCCGCGCCTTCGGTGCCGAGCGTGCCGTGGCACGAGCTGGCGCTCGGCAAGAAGATCGGCCAGGGCGCCTCGGGCGTGATCCATGAAGCCGTGCTGCGCGGCGTGCAGCCGGTGGCGGTCAAGCTGTTCAAGGGGGCGGTCACGAGCGACGGCTGGCCGCACAGCGAGATGGCGGCCAGCGTCGCGGCGGGCGAGCATCCCACGCTGGTCGCGGCGCAGGGCCGCATCGGCGGGCATCCCAAAGGGTGCGACGGCCTGGTGATGGCGCTCGTCGATCCGGCGTTCGCCACGCTCGCGAGCCCGCCGAGCTTCGACTCGTGCACCCGCGACGTGTACGCCGAGGACGCGCGCTGGCCTTCGGCGGTGGCGCTCCGCATCGCACGCGACATCGCCTCGGCGATGCGGCACCTGCATGCGCGCGGCATCGTCCACGGCGACGTCTACGCGCACAACATCCTGTGGCGGCCGGAGGGCGGCGCGCGGCTCGGCGATTTTGGCGCTGCCTGGATGCCCGGCACGCTCGGTGCGGTCCAGGCACGTGCCTTCCAGGCCGCCGAGATGCGCGCCTTCGGCTGCCTGCTCGAAGAGCTGCTGGCACGCTGCACCGATGCGCCCGCGCCCGCCGTGGCCGCGCTCGCGGCGCGCTGCCTGCAGCCCGATGCGGCCGCACGCCCGACGTTCGACGAGGCGCTGCCGCTCATCGAGCGCGCGCTGTCCTCACCATGACGCGCCGCCCGCCACCGCAACTGCCGCTGCCCACGCGCGACGGCGTCGGCCCGAGCTGCGTCGGCCTGCCGCAAGGCCCGTGGCCGACCATCGCCGAGTTCCTGGTCGAGCGATTCACCGCGATCACGCGCGAGGCCTGGCTCGAACGCATGGCCGCCAACGACGTGGTCGACGAGTACGGCGAGCCCGTGACCGCGTCGCGCCGCTACGAGGCGCCGCTCAGGGTCTATTACTACCGCACGCTCGACGACGAGGCGCGCATCCCGTTCGAGGAGCAAATCGTCTACCGCGATGCCGACCTGCTGGTGGTCGACAAGCCGCCCTTCGTGCCCGTCATTCCCACCGGCAAGTACCTGCACGAGAGCCTGCTGGTGCGGCTGAAGCGCAAGCTCGGCATCGACGACCTGGTGCCGATGCACCGCATCGATCGCGGCACGGCCGGGCTGGTGCTGTTCTCGGTGCGCCGCGAAACGCGCGGCGCCTACCAGGAGCTGTTCCCGGAGCGCCGCATCGACAAGCACTATGAGGCGGTCGTCCCCTGGCAGCCCGGGGTGTCGGCGGCGCCGGCCATCTACCGCAGCCGGCTCGTCGACGACGAAGCGCACTTCATGCGCGTCAGGGAGGAACAAGGCGGCGAGCCCAATTCCGAGACGCACATCGAGGTCGCGCAGCAGGCGGGAGGCCACGCGCTGCTCCGGCTCTCGCCGGTCACAGGGCGGCGCCACCAGTTGCGCGTGCACTGCATGGCGCTCGGCATGCCGATCGTCAACGACCCGATCTACCCCACGCTGCTGCCGCAGGGTGCCGACGATTTCGACCGACCGCTGCAGCTGCTCGCCAAGTCGGTGGCGTTCGAAGACCCGCTGAGCGGCGAAGCGCGCACTTTCACCAGCCCCCGAAGCCTGGCGCTGCCGCCAAGGTGACGGCGCGCGGGCGCGCGGCGCACTAAGCTTCCCTCCGGCATCTTTCAAGACTCCGGAGACACCTACATGGACACCACCCGACTCTTCTCGCTCGAGGGCCGCAGCGCCCTCATCACCGGCGGCTCGCGCGGCATCGGCCGCATGATCGCCGAAGGCTTCCTGGCCCAGGGCGCGCGCGTGTACATCTCGGCGCGCAAGGCCGATGCCTGCGACGCCGCCGCCAAGGAGCTCTCGGCCTTCGGCCACTGCGTGTCGCTGCCGGCCGACGTGTCGACGCAGGAGGGCATGAAGGCGCTGGTCGAGGCCTATGCCGGCCACGAAAAGACGCTCGACATCCTCGTCAACAACGCCGGCGCCGCCTGGGGCGCGCCCTACGACGAATTTCCAGAGAGCGGCTGGGACAAGGTGGTCGACCTCAACATGAAGACGCCCTTCTTCCTCACGCAGATGCTCACGCCGATGCTGCGCGCCGGCGCCACCGACCACCTGGCGAAGGTGATCAACATTGCCTCGATCGACGGGATCGCGGTCAATCCGCTCGAAACCTATTCCTACGCGGCCAGCAAGGCCGGCGTGATCCAGCTGACGCGCCGCATGGCCACGCGGCTCGCGCGCGACCGCATCGTGGTGAGCGCCATCGCACCGGGCGCGTTCGCCTCCAGCATGAACAAGGATGCACGCGACAACGCCGAAGAGGTGGGCAAGCGCATTCCCGCCGGCCGCATCGGCACCCCCGAGGACATGGCCGGCGCGGCCATCTTCCTGGCCTCGCGCGCGGGCGACTACGTGCTGGGCTCGACGCTGGTGCTCGACGGTGGCGTGATCCACACGCGCGGAACCGACTAGGCACAACGGGCTGCCCCGCAGCGCCGCGTCGCGGGATCAACGCCAGCGGGGAACGGCTTCGTCCTTGAGCTGCGCGCGCAGAACACCGTAGTCCGGCACCACGCTCTCCACCGTTTCCCAGAAGCGGTGCGAGTGGTCCATCACGCGCAGGTGGGCGAGCTCGTGCGCCACCACATAGTCGATCACCGACAGGCGGAAATGGATCAGCCGCCAGTTGAGCCGGATCGAACCGTCGGCACTCGCGCTGCCCCAGCGCGTGGCGGCGTTCGAGAGCGACAGCTTCTGCCACTGCACGCCGAGCCGCGGCGCAAAGTGGTCGAGGCGCTCGATGAAGAGGCGTCGCGCGCTGCGCATGAGCCAGGCCTGGGCGGCATCGCGGATCTGCGACGGCGCTGCGTTCTGCGCCACCGCAAGGCGCAGGACGCGCGCTCCCGTGCCCTCGGCGCCGGCCTCGTCGAGCGTGCCGCCGACGCTCGAGAAGCCGTGCTTCGGGTCGAGCCGGATCACGACCGGCTCGCCCATGAACGGAAATTCGGCGCCGTCCTTCCACTCGATGCGCGTGGCCTCGACGCGCGCCTGGCGCTGCTGCGTCTCGCGCAGCTTGCGCAGGATCCAGTCGGCTTTCTCCTGCACGGCGGCATCGACGTCGCGCAGCGTCACCCAGCGCGGGGCGCGCACCGACAGTCCCTCGGCACCGACGAGAAAACCGATGGTCTTGCGCTTGCCGCGTTTGAACTCGTAGCCCACGCGCGCCGAGCCCAGGACCACTTCGCGCGTGGCCTGCGGATGGACGAAGCTCGCGAGCGCCAACGTGTCGCGCAGCGGAATCGCGGGCACTGCGGGCGCGGCGCCGGCATGCGGCGCAGCCTCGTCGGTCGCGGAAGGCGCGGGCGCAGGCGACACGGCCGGCGGCGCTTTCTTCTTGCGCGGCGTGCGCGGACGGTGCTCGGGCGGTGCAGGCGCGGCGAACTCGCTGCCGAGCTTCTCGAACAGGTCCATGGTGAACTGCAGCAGTGCCTGCATCGTCCGGCTCTTTCCTGCCTGCGCCGCCTGCGCTCTCTTCAGCGCCCGTGCGCCTGCTGCGCCTCGACGGGCGGGCTGCTGTCGCGATAGGCCTCGGGATCGAGCCGGTGCATCTCGGCTTCGATCCAGGCCTCGACCTCGCGCATCAGTTCGTCGGGCTTGCGTCCGACGCTGGAAATGGCCGGGCCGATCGACACGTCCACCACGCCGGGGCGTTTTATGAAGGCCTTGCGCGGCCAGACCTTGGCCGAGGTGACCGCGATCGGAATGACCGGCACGCCTGTTTCGCAGGCGAGCCGGGTGCCGCCATTCTTGTAGGTGCCTTTTTGCCCGCGCGGAATGCGCGTGCCCTCGGGGAACATGATGATCCAGATGCCCTGCGCGAGCAGCTTGCGGCCCTGGTTCACCACCTTGTTGAAGGCCTGGGCGCGCTGACTGCGATCGATGTGGATCATGTCGAGCCGGGCCATCGCCCAGCCGAAGAAGGGCACGTAGATCAGCTCCTTCTTGAACACGTAGGCCAGCGGGTGCGGCATCAGCGTGGGCATGAGGAAGGTCTCGAAGGTGGACTGGTGCTTGACCAGCAGGATCGCGCCTGCGAGCTGGTCGGTGGGCAGGTTCTCCATGCCGCTCACGCGGGTGCGGATGCCCAGCAGCACGCGCGCACCGTCGATTGCCCAGCCGAGCCAGCGCGCGGCCATCCAGTAGAGCGGGATGCCGCGCTTCCAGAGCGAGCTGACGCACATGATGATGCCCCAGGGCACCACGGTGACGAGCATCCAGAGGGCATGGAACACGGAACGGAGAAAAGCCATCAGACAGCCACCTGCAGTGCGGCCTGCGCTTCGCGCGCAAGCAGAAAGTCGACAAAGGCGGCCAGGTCGTTGTGGACCATGGTGTTCGCCGGGTATTCGGAAGGCAGCGGATCGACGCCGCGGCAGGCGGCGCCCATGCCGGTGAGCAGCAGGTGCGGTTCGCATCCGGCCGCAGCGCCGGCCTGCAGGTCGCGCAGGCTGTCGCCCGCGGTCGGCACGCCCTTGAGATCGAAGCCGAAGCGGTCGGCGATCTGGCGGAACAGCCCGGGCGCCGGCTTGCGGCAGGCGCAGCCCTCGTCGGGGCTGTGCGGGCAATAGAAGACCGCCTCGACCCGCCCGCCCACGGCCGCGAGCATCTTGTGCATCTTGGCGTGCATGGCATTGAGCGAGGCCATGTCGAACAGGCCGCGCCCGAGCCCCGACTGGTTGGATGCGATCACCACGTGCCATCCCGCATGGTTGAGCCGGGCCACGGCTTCGAGCGCGCCGGGCAGCGGCGTCCACTCGACGTCGCTCTTCACGAAGTCTTCACGGTGCACGTTGATCGTGCCGTTGCGGTCGAGGATGACGAGTTTCATGGGGTTGTCCCTTCAGACTCCTGGTGACGCCGCGCGAACGCCAAACCTCAAGCCGCCAGCCGCTCGAGCTGCGCCACGCGGTTCATCGCCACGTGCAGCGACATCAGCAGGCCGAGCCGGTTGAGCCGCAGGTCGGCCTGCTCGGCGTTGACCATCACGCCGTCGAAGAAGGCATCGACCGGCTCGCGAAGGGCTGCCAGGGTCTGCAGCGATCCGGTGTAGTCGCCAGCGTCGAACTGCGCATTGGCGGCCGGCACGACCTCGGCCATGGCGGCGTGCAGCGCCCGCTCGGCGGGTTCCTGCAGCAGCAGTTCGCTCACGTGCGCATCGGCCTCGGGCGCCTTCTTGAGAATGTTGCCGATGCGCTTGTTGGCGGCGGCCAGCGCGGCGGCGGCCGGCAGCGCGGCAAAGGCGCGCACGGCCGCGAGCAGGCGCGGCACTTCGCCCAGGCGCTGCGGGCGGGGCGCGAGCACGGCGTCGACCTCCTGCGCGCTGGCGCCCTGTTCGCGCAGGCTGCCGGCGAGCCGGTCGAGCACGAAGTCCTGCAGCTCGGCGGTGGCGCGCTGGCGCTCGAAGCCCTCGATGCCGTCGAACTGCGCAGCGGCCTCGGCCAGCAGCACGTCGAGGTCGAGCGGCAGGTTCTTCTCGATCAGCATGCGGATCACGCCGAGCGCATGGCGGCGCAGCGCGAACGGGTCGCGGTCGCCGGTGGGCAGGTTGCCGATGCCGAACATGCCGACCAGGGTCTCGAGCTTGTCGGCCAGTGCGACCACGAGGCCGACGGGATTGCGCGGCAGCTCGTCGCCCGCGAAACGCGGCTTGTAGTGGTCTTCGATGGCGTCGGCCACCGCGGCATCGAGGCCGTCGTGCAGCGCGTAGTAGCGGCCCATGATGCCCTGCAGCTCGGGAAACTCGCCGACCATGTCGGTCACGAGATCGGCCTTGGCGAGCTGCGCGGCCTGGGTGGCGTGGGCCGCGAGCGTGGCGTCGCCGAGCTTTCCGGCCAGCGCCTGGGCGATGCCGCGTGCAATGCGCATGACGCGCTCGACGCGCTCGCCCTGGGTGCCGAGCTTGTTGTGGTAGACCACCTTGGCCAGCGATTCCACGCGCGAAGCCAGCGACTTCTTGCGGTCCTGGTCGAAGAAGAACTTCGCGTCGGCCAGCCGCGGCCGCACCACGCGCTCGTTGCCGCCGACGACCGCGCTGGCGTCGTCGGGGCTGATGTTGCTGACGACCAGGAACTGGTGGGTGAGCCGGTTCTGCGCGTCGAGCAGCGGAAAGTACTTCTGGTTGGCCTTCATCGTGAGGATGAGGCATTCCTGCGGCACTTCCAGGAATTCGCGCTCGAAGCTGCAGACCAGGACGTTGGGGCGCTCGACCAGCGCGGTCACTTCGTCGAGCAGCGCGTCGTCGTGAATCGGCACGGTGCCGCCGCCCACGCGCACCGCCGCGGCCGCGAGCTGGCGCGCGATCTCGGCGCGGCGCGTCTCGAAGCCCGCGATGACGGCGCCTTCTTCCTGCAACTGCAGCGCATAGTTGCTGGCATCGCGCAGCACCACCGGGTCGACAGCCGCCTCGAAGCGGTGCCCGCGGGTCTCGCGGCCGGCCTTCAGGCCGAGCGCCTCGACTGGCACGATGGCGTCGCCATGCAGCGCCACGAGGCCGTGCGCGGGCCGCACGAAGCTCACGCTGCTCCAGCCCGGCAGTTCGCATCCGCTTTCGAGCTGGTAGCTCATGACCTTGGGGATCGGCAGCTTGGCGATGGCTTCGGCCAGCGCCTTCTGCAGGCCTTCGGCGAGCGTCGCGCCCTTGGCGGTGCTTTCGTAGAACAGGGCCTCGGCCTTGCCGTCCATCGCGCGCTTCAGGCCCGCAACGGCCGACGCATCGGCACCGAGCGCGCCCAGGCGCTTCAGCAGCGCGGGCGTCGGCTGGCCCGAGGCATCGAGCCCCACCGACACCGGCATGAGCTTCTGCGACACGGCCCGGTCGGCGGCCCGATCGGCCACGAGCGTGAGGTGCGCCGCCAGGCGGCGCGGCGAGGCATAGGCGGTGAGCACCGAGCCGGCTTCGGCCAGGCCTTGCGCCAGCAGCTGGTCGCGCAGCACGCCGGCAAAGGCCTCGCCGAGCTTCTTCAACGCCTTGGGCGGCAGTTCTTCGACGAACAGTTCAACCAGCAGGGAATTCTTGTTGTTCATGGGGATGGTCATCGCTCAGGCTGCCTTTTTGGGTGCGATCTGCGCGACCCATTCGCGCGGCGCCATCGGGAAGCCCAGCCGCTCGCGGCTCTCGTAATAGCTCTGCGCCACGCTGCGCGCGAGGTTGCGGATGCGGCCGATGTAGGCGGCGCGTTCGGTCACGCTGATCGCGCCGCGCGCGTCGAGCAGGTTGAAGCTGTGCGCGGCCTTGAGCACCTGCTCGTAGGCCGGCAGCGCGAGTTGTTCGGCCATGAGGTGCTTGGCCTGCTTCTCGTGTGCGGCGAAGGCGGTGAAGAGGAACTCGGCGTCGCTGTGCTCGAAGTTGTAGGTCGACTGCTCGACCTCGTTCTGCTTGTAGACGTCGCCATAGCTCAGGCCTTCGGTCCAGGTCAGGTTGTAGACGTTGTCCACGCCCTGCAGGTACATGGCCAGGCGCTCGAGGCCGTAGGTGATCTCGCCGGTGATCGGCTTGCAGTCGATGCCGCCGACCTGCTGGAAATAGGTGAACTGCGTCACTTCCATGCCGTTGAGCCAGACCTCCCAGCCCAGGCCCCAGGCGCCGAGCGTGGGATTCTCCCAGTCGTCCTCGACGAAGCGGATGTCGTTCTTCTTGAGGTCGAAGCCCAGCGCTTCGAGCGAGCCGAGGTAGAGCTCGAGGATGTTGGACGGCGCGGGCTTGAGCACGACCTGGTACTGGTAGTAGTGCTGCAGCCGGTTCGGGTTCTCGCCGTAGCGGCCGTCCTTGGGGCGGCGGCTGGGCTGCACGTAGGCGGCCTTCCAGGGTTCGGGGCCGAGCGCGCGCAGGAAGGTGGCGGTGTGCGAGGTGCCCGCGCCCACTTCCATGTCGTACGGTTGCAGCAGCGCACAGCCCTTGTCGGCCCAGTACGACTGCAATTTGAGAATGATTTGCTGGAAGGTCAACATGAAGCAGGCCGGCGTGACCGGACATTGGACGGTAGCGCGGTGAAGAAGCACCGCGAAAGCAGGCGATTTTACGGTCGGAGGGCAACTCTCCCACAGCCGTCCGGCATGGTCGCTGCCGCGCCGGGCGCGCAGCGTGTGCGACAAACGAGGGCCGGCCGCGTGCCACCGCTTCACAGACAGACATGCAACCGCCCCACATCGGCCCCGAATCCCCCCTGTTCATCGTCCTCAACACCAGCTCCGGCAGCGAGGACGCCGCCGAGGCCCGCCGCACTATCGAAGAAGGCTGCGCCGCGGCCGGTCGCCGCCACCGCATCTTCGAGATCGACGGGCGCGTGACGGTCCAGGCGCTGGCGCGCGAGGCGGTCGAGCGGGCGCGCGCGGCGGGCGGGATCGTGGTGGCGGCGGGCGGCGACGGCACGATCAATGCGGTGGCCCAGGCCACGCTCGGCAGCGGGCTGGCCTTCGGCGTGCTGCCGCAGGGCACTTTCAACTACTTCAGCCGCGCCCATGGCATTCCGCGCGACACCGCCGAGGCGCTGCAGGTGCTGCTGACCCAGCGGCCCCGGCCCGCGCAGGTGGGGCTGGTCAACGACCGCGCCTTCCTCGTGAATGCCAGCATGGGCCTGTATGCCGAGCTGCTCGAGGACCGCGAGAGTTACAAGGTGCGCTATGGCCGCAAGCGCTGGGTCGCCTTCTTCGCCGGGCTGCTCACGGTGATGCGCGGCCGCCGCCACTGGAACCTGCGCATGGCCTGGCGCGGGCAGGAACGGTCGATCCGCACACCGACACTGTTCGTCGGCAACAACCCGCTGCAACTGCTGCAGGTCGGCATCGAGCATGCCGACGCCCCCGAGAACGGCCAGCTGGCCGCCGTCACGCTGAAGCCCCTGGGCATGCTCGCGATGCCGGGTCTGCTGGTGCGCGGCGCGCTGGGCCGCTTGGGCAGCGCCGACGAGGTGCTGAGCTTTCCGTTCGAATCGTTGACGGTGAATGCCGGCCGCTCGCGCGGCCCGCGGCGCGTGAAGGTGGCGACGGACGGCGAGATCGCCTGGGCCGAGATGCCGCTCCTTTTCCGTGTCTCGCCCGAGCCGCTGTGGCTGGTGCGGCCCGAGGTGGCACCGGAACTGGAGGCCGCCAAGCAATGAGCGGCCTGCTGCAGATTTCCGATCCGCATTTCGGCACCGAGCAGCCCGAGGTGCTGTCCGCGCTGGAACGCTTCGCGCGCGAACTCGCGCCGCAGGTGGTGGTGCTCTCGGGCGACATCACGCAGAGGGCCACGCGGCGCCAGTTCGCGGCGGCGCGCACCTTCGTCGACCGGATCGCGGCACCGGCGGTGGTGGCGATTCCGGGCAACCACGACATTCCGCTGTTCCAGCTGGGCGCACGCCTGCTTTCGCCCTACGGCCGGTATGCCGAGGCCTTCGGCGCCGAGCTGGAGCCGGTGTTCGAGTCCGCCGACTGGCTGGTCATCGCGGTCAACACCACGCGTTGGTACCGGCACGAGGACGGCGAAGTGTCGCCCGCGCAGGTCGAGCGGGTGGCGGATCGGCTGGCGCGTGCGCGCCCCACGCAGCTGCGCGTGGTGGTCACGCACCAGCCGGTGCTGGTGACACGGCCCGAAGACCTGCGCAACCGGGTGCACGGGCATGAAGCAGCCATTGCGCGCTGGTGCGCGGCCGGCATGGACCTGATCCTCGGCGGCCATATCCACTTGCCTTTCGTGCGTCCGCTCGCCGCGGCCTGCACCGCCTGCCCGCCCACGGCGTGGGCAGTCCAGGCCGGCACGGCCGTGTCGTCGCGCGTGCGCGGCGGGCACCCCAACTCGGTGAATGTGGTGCGCACGACGGATGCAGACGGCAGCCGCATCTGCCAGGCCGAGCGCTGGGACCATTCGGCGATCGAAAAGGCGTTCGTCTGCGCCAAGACATGGCAGCTGCCGCTGGCGGAGGGTTTCAAGGGACCGGGCTAAAGTCAGGCGCATGCCCATGGATGCCCCCGCTCTCGTTCTTCTTGCGCACCAGCTCGGCGAGCATGCCCTGGCCTGGTTCGCGGCCGCCTTCATCGTCTCGGTGCTCGGCACGGGCGCGGTCTGCGCGAGCCTGCAGCGGCGCCGCGCCCGCACCGCAGCGGACGGCGAACCCGACGAGCCGCGGCTCGCGGGTGCGCTGGCCGTCGGCTTCGGCGGCATCCTCGCGGCGGCGAGCCTGGTGGCCTACATCGCCTCGAAGCTCGGCGACGGGCGACTGCTGGGACTGGCCGACCAGGCGCTCGCCGATGCTATCGCGGCGCACGTGCCCTGGGGAGCGCTGGTAGTTTTCAGCTGGCTCACGCACCTCGGCGACTTCGAACTGCTGGCGCCGGTCTGCATCGCTGTGGCCTGGCTGCTGTGGCGCCATGCGCACCGCGGGCTCGCGCTCGGGTGGGTGATGGCGCTCGGCGGCATCGTGCTGCTGAACCCGGCGCTCAAGCGCATCTTCGAGCGCGCGCGGCCGCTGCACGACCACGGCCTCACGGTCGAGACCAGCTTCAGCTTCCCGAGCGGCCACGCCGCCGGCGCGATCGTGAGCTACGGCATGCTGATGTACTTGGCGTTGCGCCTGCTGCCGCCGCGCTGGCATGTGCCCGCGGCCATGGCCGGCACGGCCGCCATCGTCACCATCGGCTCCAGCCGCGTGTTTCTGCAGGTGCACTTCGCGAGCGATGTGCTTGCCGGGCTGGCGACCGGCCTGGCCTGGCTCCTCGTGTGCGTGGGCAGCCTCGAATTCGCGCGGCACCGCAGGCGCCGGCGCCTCCGCTGAGCTGCACCGCTTCGTGCCTCAATACTCCCAGAAGATGCGCTGCAGTTCCTTGGTGTCACTCGTTCTAGTGAGCGCCACCATCGCAAGGATACGCGCCTTCTGCGGACGCAGGTCGTGCGCCACCACCCAGTCGTACTTGTCGTCGGGCTGCTCGGCATTGCGCAGCACGAAGCCGTCGGCCACGCGCGAGGCACGGATCACGACCACGCCATCGGCGCGCGCCTTCTGCAGGTTCGGCACCACGCGCGCTGCCACCGAGCCGTTGCCCGTGCCGCCATGGACGATCGCCTTCACGCCGGCCTTGGCATAGGCATCGACGGCGATCGGCGAGACCCCTTCGTAGCCCAGCGCGATTTCCACCGGCGGCAGCGCATCGATGCTGTCGATGTTGAACTCCGAAGCCGTGGTGTGGCGTTTCACGGGCGCGCGGAACCAGTAGTTGCGGCCTTCGACCACCATGCCGAGCGGGCCCCACTGGCTCGAGAACGCACTGGTCTTGATGTTGACGTTCTTGCTCACGTCGCGGCCGCTGTCGATGTTGTCGGCCATGGTGACGAGCACGCCCTTGCCGGCCGCGTCCTTGCTGCCGGCCACGCTGACGGCGTCGTACAGGTTGAGTGCGCCGTCGGCCGAGAGCGCGGTGCCGGGGCGCATAGAGCCGACCACCACGATCGGCTTGCTGGTGTGCACGGTGAGCGTCAGGAAGTACGCGGTCTCCTCGAGCGTGTCGGTGCCGTGGGTGATGACGATGCCGTCCACGTCGGCCTGCTTCGAAAGCGCCGACACGCGCTTGGCGAGCGTCAGCAGGTGGTCGTTGGTCATGCTCTCCGACGCGACCTGGAACACCTGCTCGCCGCGCACGTTGGCGATCTTCGTCAGCTCGGGCAGGCCGGCGATCAGCTTGTCGACGCCCACCTTGGCGGCCGCATAGGTGGCGCTGTTGACGGCCGAGGCACCGGCCCCTGCGATGGTGCCACCGGTGGCCAGGATCACCACATTGGGAAGCGCCTGCTGCGCCTGGGCGATGGCGCTGGCGGCAAGCAATGCGGCACCGGCCGCGAAGGCCCGAAGGCGGGATGAAAGGTACATGCACAACTCCTTGCGTTAACAATTCTGCGAAGCGGCGAGAAGATACATGAACCATGGCGGCATGCCGCCCCCGGCCATGCCGCCATGGCATGCGGCCATGCGCGTGGGATTACCATCGGGCCGGCGCACTGCCGCCACCCGCCCATGAACGCCGATTCCGCCGCCCTCCCCCCCGCCCCTGCCCTGGAGATGCCCGCGCCCGAGGGTCCGCTGTCGCGGGCGCGGCCCGGGCGCGAGCGCATCATGGCGGCGATCCGGGCAGCGGCCATCGCCGAATTCAGCCTCAACGGCCTGAAGGGCACGTCGACCCAGGCCATCGCCGCGCGCGCCGGCCTCACCAAGCCGCAGCTGCACTACTACATCGCCGGCAAGGAGGAGCTCTACGAAGAGCTGCTGATGCAGGTGCTGCATGCCTGGAAGGTGGTGTTCTCGTTCGAGGACGCGAGCGACCCGGCCACGGTGCTCGGCGACTACATCCGCAAGAAGCTCGACCATGCCTTCGACAACCCCGAGATCTCGCGCATCTTCACGCGCGAAGTGCTCGACGGCGGCCGCAACCTCGACCGCTACTGGCCGAACGCGCGCGCCTGGACGCAGAAGAAGGTCGACATCATCAACGGCTGGATCGCGCGCGGGCAGATGCGCCCGCTCGACGCGCGGCTGCTCTTGATGCACATCTGGGCCATGACCCAGAGCTATGCCGACTACGCGATACAGACGCGCGTGATGCTCGGCCTGCCGCCCGACGCGCCCATCGAGCGCGAGCCGATCGCGCGCGAGCTCGTCGGCTTCGTGTTGAGCGGCTGCGGTATCGAAGCCTAGTTTTCCGCTGAATCGGCGCCTCTGCGCCCCAAGCCGGTGCCTCCGCGCTGGCACGTCGCTTGCATAACCTGACCACTTGCTCTGATTAAGCGGTCAAACACCATGCGCGTGCTCGTCGTCTACTGCCATCCGGTTGAAACCAGCTTCCACGCTGCACTGCACCAGGAGGTGCTCAGGAATCTGCGTGCGGCCGGGCACGAGGTGGACGACTGCGACCTTTACGCTGAGGGCTTCGACCCGGTGCTTTCGCGCGCGGAGCGCCTGGGCTACCACGACGTGCCGCAAAACCGGTTGCCGCTGGCATCCCATGTCGCCCGGCTGCAATGGGCCGAGGGCATCGTCTTCTGCTTCCCGACCTGGTGCTTCGGGCTGCCGGCCATGCTCAAGGGCTACTTCGACAGGCTGTTCATGCCAGGCGTGGCTTTCGACATCAGCGATCCGGCCAACGTGAAGCCGATGCTGACGCACATCAAGCGCATCAGCGCCGTGGTGACCTACGGCCGGCCGCGCTGGGTCGCCTGGTACATGGGCGACCCGCCGCGCAAGATCGTCACCCGCTACATGCTGCGGCTGACCGGCCGGCGCGCAAAGGTGGACTACCACGCCCACTACCACATGAACGTGGCGACCGAGCCTCAATTGAAGCGCTTCATGGCGCGCGTGGGCCGGGCGATGGGGCGCTTCGCATGACCGCGTCGCCCGCTCTGCTCGACAACGTGCGGCTGCCGCGCTGGCTGCTGCCGGCCGACTGGCCGGGGCGCGAGAGCGTGCCCGTGCCCGCACGCATCGCGCTCGAGGCCGGCCGCGTGCAGTCGGTGCGCCCTGCTACCGATGCGGCCCGCTCTGCCGCAGGGTGGAACCTCGACGGCGCGCTCGCACTGCCGGGCTTCGTGGACGCCCACACGCACCTCGACAAGGCCTTCACGCTGCCGCGCATGCAGCAGGTGCAGCCGGGGTTGCTTGGCGCCATCGATGCAATGCTGGCCGATCGCGCCCACTGGACGCCTGCCGATGTGCGCGAGCGAGCGGCCCGCGCGCTGCAATGGGCCTGGGAATGCGGCACCACGCAGGTGCGCACGCACGTCGACTGGTGGGAGCCCGATGCGTTGCCGATGGCCTGGTCGGTGTTGGCCGAGCTTGCACAGGAATGGCGCGGCCGCGTGCGGCTGGAGCAGGTCGGCCTGATCAAGCTGCCGCTGTTCGAGGATGCCGCGCAGGCGCTGCGGCTCGCGCAGCAGGTGAAGGCCACCGGGCCGCATGCGCTGCTCGGCGGCTTCGTGCACTCCACCAACTGGAGCAAGACCGCGCTGCGCAACCTGCTGCTGTCGGCCCAGGCCTGCGAGCTCGACGTGGACCTGCACGTGGACGAGGAACTCAACGCGCAGGCGGTCGGCCTCGAGACGACGGCCCGCATCCTGCGCGAAATCGGCTATGGCGGCCGCGTGGTCTGCGGCCATGTCTGCGCACTGGCGGTGCAGCCGGAAGCGCAGGCGCTCGCCACGCTCGACGCGGTGGCGCGCTCCCCGATCACCGTGGTCTCGCTGCCCGCCACGAACCTGCTGCTGCAGGACGCAGTGACCGGCCGCACGCCGCGCCTGCGCGGCATCACGCTGGTGAAGGAGGCGCGCGAGCGCGGCATCCCGGTGCTGTTCGCGAGCGACAACGTGCAGGACCCCTTCTGCCGGCTCGGCAGCTTCGATCCGGTCGAGGCGCTGGGCACGGCCGCACTCGTGGCACAGCTCGACGACCCTTTCGACACCTGGTCCGAGGCGCTGTGCCGCGCGGACTGGCTGCGGCGCGAGCCGGCCACAGTGCCCACGCTGGTCGGCGCCAGCAGCGACCTGGTGCTGTTCACGCAAGCCGACCGCCACGGCTGGCCCTCGCGCAGCGCTCAGCGCGTGGTGCTGCGCGACGGCCAGGTGACGCAAGGCGACCCGACCCCGTTTCTTCCCACGTAGAGAACCCACAAGGCGCCCATGCTCCACGGCTACATTCCACCCCACCGCTTCCTGCCTTACCTCAGCTGGACCGAGATCGCAGCCCTGCCGGACCGCGAGAACACGGTCATCGTGCTGCCCTGCGGCGCAATCGAACAGCACGGCCCGCACCTGCCGTGCTCGGTCGACAGCGTGATCTGCTCGGGCGTGATGGGCAAGGCGCTCGAGAAGCTGCCCGCGGAGGTGCGCGCCTTCGCGCTGCCGACCATCACCTACGGCAAGTCGGAAGAGCACCTGCACTTTCCGGGCACCATGACGCTGACCGGCACCACGCTGCTGTCGACCGTGATCGAGATCGGCGAATCGGTGTACCGCTCGGGCTTTCGCAAGCTGCTTTTCGCCAATGGGCACGGCGGCCAGCCGCAGGTGCTCGAGATGGCGGCGCGCGAGCTGCGGCTGCGCCATGGCGACTTCGTGGTGGTGCCGCACGGCGTCTCGCGGCTGCCGAGCGCGGCCAGCCAGCAGGTGAGCGAGCAGGAGAAGAAGCTCGCGATGCACGCAGGCCATTCGGAGACCGCATTGATGCTCGCGCTCGCACCCGACACGGTGCACATGGCGCGCGCCGTGGCCAACTTTCCGCCTCCGTTCCCGATCAAGCTGCTGTCGCCCGACGGCCGGCCGGCCTGCGCCTGGACCGCGCGCGACTTCGGCCCGAGCGGCGTGATCGGCGACCCGACCACCGCCACCCGCGAACAGGGCGAGCAGATCCTCGAGACGCTCTCCGACAGCTGGGTGCAGGCGCTGACCGAACTGCATGCGCTGCGCTGGCTGGTGCGCGAGGAAGCCACCTGGGAGCGCGGTCACCAGCAGGGCTTCGTCCAGCAGCACTTCACGCCGGCCTGAGCCTGCTTCTTGCATCCGGCATTTCCGTAGCTCTCTCTTCCCAACCTCACGCACTCTCGAAAGGTCGACTCCCATGCGCTCCTTCGCACGCTCCCTGGCCGGCGCCGCCGCCATCGTCTTCCTCGCTGCAGCCGCTCCCGCGCACGCCGAAGACAAGTTCACCTACATGACCAACTGGTACGCGCAGGCCGAGCACGGCGGCTTCTACCAGGCGGTGGCCGAAGGCATCTACAAGAAGCACGGGCTCGACGTGACCATCCGGATGGGTGGCCCGCAAGTCAACATCACGCAAATGATGGCCGCGGGCCAGGCCGACTGCATCATGGGCTCGAGCGACATCCAGATGATGCAGGTGCGCGAAGGCGGCGTGCCGGTGGTCAACGTGGCGGCCTTCTTCCAGAAGGATCCGCAGGTGCTGATCGCGCACGACGACGTGAAGAAGTTCGAGGACCTGAAAGGCAAGACGCTCCTGATCGGCGCCCAGGCCAACCGCGGCTACTGGCCCTGGCTCAAGGCCCGCTTCGGCCTCAAGGACGAGCAGACGCGTCCCTACACCTTCAACATCCAGCCCTTCGTGGCCGACAAGAACACCGCGCAGCAGGGCTACCTGACTTCGGAGCCGTATGCGATCCAGAAGGCCGGGGTGAAGAGCACCGTGCTGATGTTCAGCGACCACGGCTTCCCCGCCTATGCAACCACGGTCTCGTGCATGGAGAAGACAGTGAAGGAGCGCAGCAAGCAGGTGGCGGCCTTCATCAAGGCCTCGGCCGAAGGCTGGAAGAGCTACCTCGCCAATCCCGCACCCGCCAACGCGCTGATCAAGAAGGACAACCCCAACATGACCGAAGACCAGCTCGCCTACAGCGTGGCCAAGCTCAAGGAGATGGGCATGATCACCGGCGGCGATGCGGGCCAACTCGGCATCGGCGTGATCACCGATGCACGCGCCAAGGCGAGCTACGACTTCCTCGTAAGCGCCAAGCTGCTCGATCCTGCGAAGGTCGAACTCGCCAGGACCTACACGACCGAGTTCGTGAAGGACGCCAAGGTCCTGCCTTGAAGCCGACGCTGCCGGAGGCCCGCGCATGAACCGCATCGAACCCCACACGCTTGCGCCGCCGGCCGGCCTCGCGCCCACCGTGCCGGCGGTCGAAGTGCTCTCGGCCGAGAAGACCTACCCCAACGGCACGCAGGCGCTGCTGCCGGTGGACCTGTCGATCGCCGAAGGCGAGTTCGTCACGCTGCTCGGCCCTTCGGGCTGCGGCAAGAGCACGCTGCTCAAGATGGTGGCGGGCATGCTCGAGCCAAGCGACGGGCGGCTGCTGGTGTGGCGCAAGCCCGTGGCGGAAATCCACAGCTGCCCGCGCAAGCTGTCGTTCGTGTTCCAGTCGGCCACACTGATGCCGTGGGCCAGCGTGAAGACCAACGTGCGGCTGCCGCTCGACCTGGCCGGCGTGCCGCGCAGGGAGGCTGAGGCACGGGTGATGGACTCGCTCGCGCTGGTGGGCCTCGAGAAGTTCGCCGACGCGCTGCCGCGTGCGTTGTCGGGCGGCATGCAGATGCGCGTGTCGATCGCGCGCGGGCTCGTCACCGAGCCCGACCTACTGCTGATGGACGAGCCCTTCGGCGCGCTCGACGAAATCACGCGCCACAAGCTCGACGCCGACCTGCTCGATCTCTGGCGCAAGAAGAAGCTCACGGTGGTCTTCGTGACGCATTCGATCCACGAGGCGGTGTTTCTGTCGACCCGGGTGGTGATGATGGCTGCGCGGCCCGGCCGGGTGGTGGAGCAGTTCGTGATCGACGAGCCATATCCGCGCAGCCCCGACTTCATGGTGACACCCGAATTCGCCCGCCATGCGCGCGGCCTGCAGGAAAGCCTGCTGCGCGCGAGCCGCGCCGACGAGGAGCACGCACGATGACGACGACCGCCCGAAAGAACCCGCCGCTGCTGGCCCGGCCGCGCGTGCAGCGCGTTGTCTATCCCCTTCTCATCGGCGTGGTGCTGGTCGCGCTGTGGCAATGGATGGTGGTGGCCATGGAGCTGCCGCCCTACCTGGTGCCCTCGCCGATCCTGATGGTGCAGACGCTCGTCACCGACTGGGCGCCGCTCGGCAGTGCGCTCTGGGTCACGCTGAAGATCACGCTGCTGTCGTTCGCGCTCGCCACGGTGGCGGGTGTGCTGGTGTCGTTCCTGTTCGTGCAGAGCAAGCGCATCGAGACCGCCCTGTTTCCGTATGCCGTGCTGCTGCAGGTGACACCGATCGTCGCGGTGGCGCCGCTGATCATCATCTGGGTGAAGAACCCTGTAGCGGCAATGACCGTGTGCGCGGCGCTCGTGGCGCTGTTCCCGATCATCAGCAACACCACGCTCGGGCTGCGCAGCATCGACCCCGACCTGCAGAGCTACTTCAAGCTCAACCGCGCGACGCGCTGGCAGCAGTTGGTGCGGCTGCGCATTCCGAGCGCGCTGCCGTATTTCTTCGGCGGGCTGCGCATCTCGAGCGGCCTGGCGCTGATCGGCGCGGTGGTGGCCGAGTTCGTGGCCGGCACCGGCGGCGCGGGCGCCGGACTGGCCTACCAGATCCTGCAGGCCGGCTTTCAACTGAACATCCCGCGCATGTTCGCGGCCCTGCTCCTGATCTCACTGACCGGCGTCGCGCTCTTCGTGCTGATGGCCTGGCTCACCAAGCTCGCGCTCGGATCGTGGCACGCGAGCGAACTTTCTCAGGACTGACCTTGACCATGAACGCTTCCATCTCCGCCATCGAACAACTTCTGTTCGAGCTGCCGAACCTCGACTGGATCACCGACGAAAGCCGCGTGGCACGCCTGTCGCAGGACTTCTCCTGGTTCAGCCCGGTGCTGAACCGCCAGCTCAAGGACAAGCGCGCCGACGCCGTCGTGCGGCCGCGCAGCGAGGACGAGATCCGCGCCGTGGTCGGTGCCTGCGCACGGCGCGGCATACCGATCACGATCCGCGGCAGCGGCACCGGCAACTACGGCCAGACCACACCGCTCGCGGGCGGCGTGGTGCTCGACATGACCGGCTACAACGCGTTCCTCTGGGTGCAGCCCGGCGTGGCCCGCGCGCAGGCCGGCATCCGCCTGGGCGAACTCGAGAAGCAGACCCGGCCCTCGGGGCAGGAGATGCGCAGCGTGCCTTCGACCTACCGCAGCGCCACGCTCGGCGGCCTGTTCGGCGGCGGATTTGGCGGTGTGGGCTCGATCAACTACGGGCCGATCGGCGCGCCCGGCAATGTGCTCGGCATCCGCGCCATGACCATCGAGCCCGAGCCGCAGGTGGTCGAGCTGCGCGGCGCCGAGGCGATGCGCATGCACCATCTCTGGGGCACCAACGGGCTGGTGCTTGAAATCGAGATCGCGCTCGCACCCGCGCATCCGTGGCTCGAGACGCTCGTGACATTCGCCAGCTTTGCCGACGCGCTGCACTTCGCCGACAAGCTCGCGAACGCGCCGGGCATCGTCAAGCGCGAGATCGCCTTCTTCGCCGCACCGATTGCGGACCACCTGGCGCAGCTCGCAGCGCACCTGCCCAAGGGCTGCCACACGGTACTCTCGCTGGTGGCCGAGTCGTGCGAGGCCGCGATGCTGCAGCTGGCCGAGGCGCACGGCGGCAACGTGAGCTACCGCAGGACGGCCGCCGAGGTGCAGAAGAGCAACCGCACGCTGGCGGAGTTCACCTGGAACCACACCACGCTGCATGCGCTGAAGGTCGACCCCACGCTGACCTACCTGCAGAGCGGCTTCGTGCCGGGGCAGCATGTGGCGCAGGTCACCGAGATGGAGCAGCTGCTTGGCGGCGAGGTCATGATGCACATCGAGTTCATCCGCAACGTGGCGGGGCTCATGACCTGCAGCGGTCTCCAGCTGGTGCGCTTCAGCACCGAGGAGCGGCTTGCCGAGATCATCGAGATCCACCGCGCGCACAAGGTGCACATCAACAACCCGCATGTGAACATCGTCGAGGACGGCAAGGCGGGCGGCCCGCTACCGCCCGAGGTCATCGCAATGAAGCAGCGCTTCGATCCGCTGGGGCTCCTGAACCCCGGCAAGCTGCGCGACTGGCCGGTGAAGAAAGCCGAGCCGCTCGCGGCCTGAGCCGCACGTCGGCTTCGCGTTGCTTCAGTTCTTGCGGCGCAGCGCGAAGGCGATCGCCACGACGGCGAAGGCAAGGCCCCACAGCGGCCAGAGCCCGAACGGCGCCACCCAGCGTGCGAACGGCGTGAGGCCGGTACGGCCTTCGACCGTCGCCTCGAGCACGCCGCGCGTGAGCCGCGGCAGCGCATGCGTGACGCGGCCTTCGGCGTCGATGACGACCGTGGCGCCGGTGTTGGTGGCGCGCACCATCGGGCGCGCGAACTCAAGCGCGCGCATGCGCGAGATCGCCAGATGCTGGTCGATGGCCACGGTGTTGCCGAACCAGGCGATGTTGCTCACGTTGAGCAGGATCGTGGGCGCGCTCGCCTCGTTCTTGAAGTTGGCGCCGATCTCGTCGCCGAACAAATCTTCGTAGCAGATGTTCGGCGCGATGCGCTGGCCCTGCCAGGCGAACGGCGCCTGCGCGAGGCCGCCGCGGGCGAAGTCGCCGAGCGGTATGTTCATCATGTCGATGAACCAGCGGAAGCCCGGTGGGATGAACTCGCCGAACGGCACGAGGTGGTGCTTGCCGTAGCTGTAGGGCTCGGCCACACCAGGCCGAAACCCGAGCACGGCATTGCGGTAGGTGCCCTGCCCGCCGAGCGGCAGGCCGACGATCGCGGCCTGTTCGCCCTGGCTGTAGCGCGCCTGGATGGCGTCGAGGTAGCCCGCGGGCAACTGCTGCGGCAGCAGCGGCAGTGCCGTCTCGGGCGTGACGACCAGCGAGGCCGTCGCATCGCGCAGCTGCTCGCCATACCAGCGCAGCGCGAGGTCGATGCCGCCGCCGGGGATGAACTTTTCGTCCTGGGGGATGTTGCCCTGCAGCAGCGCGACCTGCAGTGTTCCGCTCGATGCCTTGGCGCCCTGCGCGGTCACGAGGTGCGGCGCGGCGAGCGCCGCCGCGGCGACGAGCACGGCGCCCCACACCGCCCTGGTGCGCGCGGGCCGCAGCAGGCCCGCGAGCGCGGCCACGAATGCCGCGACCGCGCCGATGCCGTAGACACCGATCCACGGCGCCCAGGCGGCCAGCGGCCCGTCGACATGAGCATAGCCGCCAGCGCCCCACGGAAAGCCGGTGAACCAGCTGCCGCGCACGAGTTCGGCCAGGGTCCAGAGCGCCGCGAAGACCAGCGCGCCGGCCAGGGCGCGGCGCGGGCCGCGCACCACGAACCAGGCGCAGGCCACCGCGTAGTAGAGCCCGAGCGCCGCCGCGAGCGACAGCACCGCGATGGCCGCCAGCGGTGCCGGCAGCCCGCCATAGGTGTGCATCGAGATGAAAAGCCACCAGAAGGTGCCGGTGAGCCAGGCGGTGGCGAAGAGCCAGCCATGCAGGCCCGCGCGGCGCCAGCCCGCACCCTCGGCGCGGAGCCACCCGAGCAGGCCCACGAGCACGGCGAGCGAGACGAGCTGCAGCCACCAAAGCGGACGGCCGTTGCCGGGCCAGGCGATGGCCGCGGCCTGTGCGAGGCCCGCGAAAGCAAAGCCGAAGACGCGCAGCAGGCCGACGGCGGGCCGCATCAATCGGAAGCGTCGGCGCCGCGGGCCGGCGACACCTTGAACCAGCGCACCGCGCCGCCCTTGGTGTGCAGCACGACGAAGTCGAAGCCGCCGATCGCGTGGTGCTCGCCGCGCTTGGGCACGCGGCCCATCTCGTGTGCGATCAGGCCGCCGATGGTGTCGAAGTCTTCGCCGAGCTGCTCTTCGTCGAAGACGATGCCGAAGGCCTCGCCCACGCGTTCGATCGGCGTGTCGCCCGAGACGCGATAGGTGTGGTCGGCCAGGCCGAAGATGTCGCCTTCGTCCTCGGCAATGTCGAACTCGTCCTCGATCTCGCCGACGATCTGCTCGAGCACGTCTTCGATGGTGATGAGGCCGGCCACGCGGCCGAACTCGTCGATCACGATCGCAAGGTGGTTGCGGTTGCCGCGGAACTCGCGCAGCAGGTCATTCAGGCCCTTGCTCTCGGGCACGAAGGTGGCGGGGCGCAGCAGCGCGCGGATGTTCAGGCCCGGCGCGCGCTGGAGCTTGAGCAGGTCCTTCGCGAGCAGGATGCCGATGATGTTTTCCTTCTCGCCTTCGTACACCGGAAAGCGCGAGTGCGCGGTGTCGATGACGAGGTGCAGCAACGCGTCGTAGGGTGCGTCGATGTTCACCAGATCCATGCGCGGCGCGGCCACCATCACGTCGCCCGCGGTCATGTCGGCCATGCGCAGCACGCCTTCGAGCATCACGCGCGACTCGGCGCCGATCACCTCGTTGTCCTCGGCGTCCGCGAGAGTCTCGATCAACTCGTCGCGCGAGTCGGGTCCGGGGTGGATGAATTCGGCCAGTTTCTGGAGGAATCCGCGCTTGTCTTCCCGTTCGACGGGAGCGCGTTCAGGGTGAGGTTCGGCCACTGCGGGAGGCGTAGTTGAAGAGGCACAAGGATACCGGATTGCGTGTGACAGGCTCTACCCCCGTCAAATCCCTGGCGCCAAGGGAGGATGCAGCCGCTTGCGGCGCAGCCCGGCTGACCAGCCTACTGGGCCGACTTGCCGCGCGCATCGCGGATGCCGCTGCGCACTTCCTGCAGGCTCGCGAGAAAGGCCCAGAACTGTTTGGCGCGGCTCTTGAGGTGGTAGTCGACCGCGGCGAAGTGCTCGAGCGCGATTTCGCTCATGCGGCTGTCGAGGGTGGCGCCGGGCAGTTGCAAATGTGCCTCGGACTCCGAACCGCTGCGCACCACGGTCGCACCGGCGTTGCGGGCGATCTTCAGCATCGCGGCGTTTTCGCTCAGTGCATGGATGAAGAGCATCCCGACGCCTTCGTTGCGTGCAACGACCACGGCGCGCTCGAACAGGCGGGCGCCGTAGCCGCGGCCGCGCGCATGCGCCGCCACCGAGACGCCGAACTCGGCACAGTCGCTGTGCTGGCCCGCAGGCGCGAACGCGAGGTGCGCCATGGCGATCAGGTCGAGCCGGCGGTTGTAGATGCCGAAGAGTTCGTCGCGGTCGAAATCGAGCCCGTCGACGTACCGCTGCACTTGGGGGTCACCTGCGGCATAGCCGAAGCGCAGGTAGCGATCGTGCGGCGAAAGCGCCAGCAGGTGGCGCGCGATGCGGTCGCGCTCGCGCGGGCCGATCGAGCGGATCGGCACCATGACGGGCGCGGGCGCGGGTGTCGCGCGCGGTTGCGCCTCAACCATCGGCGCCTTCAGGAATGAGCCGAGGCCGAGAGACGCCTGCAGAAGGGTCTTGGCGGTAAGCATGCTTCGAATATAAGGGTTTTCCCTTAACTTCCAAGTCCACAGGGGTACTTTCCGGCTTCATTTGTGAACCAATTGTGGATCGCCCATGGCATTGGCGCCACCGATCCGTGGCTAGACGGGTACAGCCGTGGTCGCCTTTACACGATCGAGCACGAAGCTGGTCTTGCAGTCCTCGACGCTGGGATGCTTGAGCAGGGTGTCCATGATGAAACGGCTGTAGTGGCCCATGTCGGCCACCACCACGCGCAGCAGATAGTCCATCTCGCCCGTGAGCGCCGCGCATTCGACCACCTCGGGCCAGGTCTGGACGCTGGCGCGGAACAGGTCCATGGGATTGCGCTTGTGGCTTTCGGTGTGCTTTTCGAGCCTGACGTTCAGGTAGGCCGTGAGCCCGAGGCCCACGACTTCGGGGCGCACGAGTGCGACGTAGCGGTCGATCACCCCGCTTTCTTCGAGACGCTTGACTCGCCGCAGCACGGCGCTCGGCGAGAGGCTGACCTGCTCCGCGATCTGGTCGTAGGTGGCGCGGCCGTCTGCCTGGAGCGTGCGCAGAATCAGCCGATCGATCTTGTCCAGTGCTTCCATGGACGCATTTTTGCAGGTTTCCTGCGCTGCGGCTTGCTTCAGCGCCCGACAACGCTGAAATCATGAACGCCTTCCGGCCTACATTGTGAGGACTGGCCTTTCGTTGCCACTTTTCATTTCAGCCCCACATTCCCTTTCGGAGACTGCCCATGAGCCACACCGACGCCCCCGCCTTCACCCCCTGGGAGAACCCCATGGGCACCGACGGTTTCGAATTCATCGAGTACGCGGCGCCGGACCCGGTCGCCATGGGCCAGGTGTTCGAGCGCATGGGCTTCACCGCCGTGGCCAAGCACCGTCACAAGAACGTGCTGCTGTACCGCCAGGGCGGGATCAATTTCATCGTCAATGCCGAACCCGATTCGTTCGCGCAGCGCTTTGCGCGCGAGCACGGCCCGAGCGTCTGCGCCATCGCCTTCCGCGTCCAGGACGCCAAGCAGGCCTATGAGCGCGCCATCTCGCTCGGTGCCTGGGGCTTTGCCGACAAGGCCGGCCCGGGCGAGCTGAACATTCCTGCGATCAAGGGCATCGGCGACAGTCTGATCTATCTCGTCGACCGCTGGCCCGGCAAGAACGGGGCGAAGCCCGGCGACATCGGCAACATCGGCTTCTACGACGTGGACTTCGAGCCGCTGCCCGGCGTGTCCTCGCAGGAAGCGCTCGCGCCCAAGGGCAACGGCCTGACCTACATTGACCACCTGACGCACAACGTCTACCGCGGCCGCATGAACACCTGGGCGGCGTTCTACGAGAAGCTCTTCAACTTCCGAGAGGTCAAGTACTTCGACATCGAGGGCCAGGTCACTGGTGTGAAGAGCAAAGCCATGACCAGCCCCTGCGGCAAGATCCGCATCCCGATCAACGAAGAAGGCAAGGAACAGGCCGGCCAGATCCAGGAGTACCTGGACATGTACCGCGGCGAAGGCATCCAGCACATCGCGATGGGCTCGGACAACCTCTACGAGACGGTCGATGCGCTGCGCGCAAAGGGCGTGACGCTGCTCGACACCATCGACACCTACTACGAATTGGTGGACAAGCGGATTCCGGACCACGGCGAGGACGTGGCCGAGCTGCACAAGCGCAAGATCCTGATCGACGGCAAGAAGGATGCGCTGCTGCTGCAGATCTTCAGCGAGAACCAGCTCGGGCCGATCTTCTTCGAGTTCATCCAGCGCAAGGGCGACGACGGCTTCGGCAACGGCAACTTCAAGGCACTGTTCGAGAGCATTGAGCTCGACCAGATGCGTCGGGGCGTGCTGACCGCCACAAAGTAGGCGGCCGCGATGAACCGCTGGCCCACCTAACCCGAGAAGAGCACTTCCATGGAAATTCCTGCCACTGCTGCTGTCGTGGCGCCGGCCGTCTACGGCGCTTCGGACCGCCCGCCGCGCGGCGACTATTCGCGCGGCGGCGCCGTTCATGCCGACTACACCTGCCCGCAGGACTGGGCCAGCTACACGGCGGCGGATCACGACACCTACAAGCGCCTCTACGAGCGCCAAGCGGCGCAGCTGCCGGGCCTTGCCTGCGATGCGTTCATCCAGGCGCTGCCCCTGCTGGGCGTGAAAGACCGGATCCCGCGCTTCGAGGAGATCAACGAGCGCCTGCACAAGGCCACGGGCTGGGAGATCGTCGCAGTGCCGGGGCTGATCCCGGAGCTGCCGTTCTTCACCCTGCTGGCCAACCGCAAGTTTCCGGTGACCGACTGGATCCGCAAGCCCGAGGAGTTCAACTACATCGTCGAGCCCGACGTGTTCCACGACCTCTTCGGCCATGTGCCGATGCTGTTCGACCCGGTGTTCGCCGACTACGTGCAGCGCTATGGCCAGGGCGGCATCAAGGCGCACGAACTCGGTGCAGGCGAGAAGCTGGCGCGGCTGTACTGGTATACGGTCGAATTCGGCCTGATCCGCCAGACCGACGGGCTGCGCGCCTATGGGGCCGGCATCCTGAGCTCGGTCGGGGAGTTGCAGCACGCGGTGCGCAGCGACGAGCCGCACCGGCTGCCGCTCGACCTGATGCGCACCATGCGCACGCAATACAAGATCGACACCTACCAGAGCAACTACTTCGTCATCGAGAGCTTCGCGCAGCTCTTCGAGCTCACGGCGCCGGACTTCACGCCGCTTTATCGCGCGCTCGAAGTCGAGCCGGACGTTCCCGCCGGGGTGCTGCTGCCGGGCGAAACCGGCAAGGCCTGATCCCGGCGGCTCTGGTTTCTTTCTTCTTCGCTCGCTATCGCTCAGGCGACAGCGGGCGCAAGACTCCTAGGACAAGCCCGCTGGCGTGCGGGCCTACGCGGCTCTCACAATTCGCGCAAAGGAGCTCGCATGCAGACATCCGCGCAACGACAGAACTATCCGGCCGACGTGCCGCACGAGATCGATCCGGACACGTACCGGTCCCTGCCCCACATGTTCGACGAGGCCTTCGGCCGCTACGCCGATCGGCCGTTCTCGGTCTGCATGGAGCGCTGGATGTCGTATGGCGAGCTCGACACGCTGTCGAAGGCGTTGGGTGCGTGGCTGCAGTCGCTCGGGCTCGAGCCAGGCGCCCGCGTGGCGATCATGCTGCCCAACATTCCCCAGTTCGCCGTCACGATGTGCGGCGTGCTGCGCGCGGGCTACACCTGCGTGAACGTGAATCCGCTCTACACGGCGCGTGAACTCGAGCACCAGCTCAAGGACTCGGGCGCCACGGCGATCGTCATCCTCGAGAACTTCGCTGCGACACTCGAGCAGGTGATCGACCGCACGCCGATACGGCATGTGGCCATCACTTCGATGGGCGACCTGCTCGGCGGGCTGTACGGCACCTGGATCACAGTGGCGGTCCGGCATCTGGCGAAGATGGTTCCGCCTTTCAAGCTGCCCATCGGCGACGGGCGCACCGTGACGCCGTTTTCCGAAGCGATCACAGAAGGGCGCGGACGCACGCTCGGGCCCGACCAGACCACGCTCGACTCGATCGCATTCCTCCAGTACACCGGCGGAACCACGGGCCTTTCGAAGGGCGCGGTGCTGACCCACCGCAACATCGTTGCCGCCACCCTGCAGGCGGAGGCCTGGTTCACCCCCGCCCTGGCGCGCGCCGGCGACCTTGCCAAGGTCAACAGCATTGCGGCGCTGCCGCTCTATCACATCTTTGCGCTCACGCTGTGCCTGCTGGTGATCCGGCAGGGCTCGCACATGACGCTGATTCCGAACCCGCGCGACTTCGACAAATTCGTCGCGGTACTCAAGAAGCGGCCTTTCCACATGCTGCCCGCGGTGAACACGCTGTTCAACGCGCTGCTCATGCATCCGGAGTTCAAGTCGATCGATTTCTCGACCCTTTTCGTTTCGCAGGCCGGCGGCATGGCAGCGTCGGAAGGCACGGCCCGGCGCTGGTTCGAGGTCACCGGCTGCCCGATGATCGAAGGCTGGGGCATGAGCGAGACTTGCGCCATCGGCACCAACAACCCGGTGTCGAACACCACGTTCACCGGCACGATCGGCCTGCCGCTGCCGAGCATAGCGATCGCCATCAAGGACGACGAGGGCAACTCGCTGCCTGCGGGCACGCCGGGCGAACTTTGCATCAGGGGACCGAACGTGATGCGGGGCTACTACAACCAGCCCGAGGAGACTGCCGCGGCGTTCACTGCGGACGGGTTCATGCGCACGGGCGACATCGCCGTCATGCAGGACGACGGCTACACCCGCATCGTCGACCGCAAGAAGGACATGATCCTGGTGAGCGGCTTCAACGTCTTTCCCAACGAGCTCGAGAACGTCATCTCTCTGTGTCCTGGCGTGATCGAGTGCGCGGCGATCGGCGTGCCCGACGAAAGGCAAGGCGAGGCGATCAAGGTCTTCGTGGTCCGCCGTGATCCCGCACTGACCGAAGAGGCCGTCATGCAGTACTGCCACAGCCAGCTGACCGGCTACAAGCGGCCCAAGCACATCGAATTCCGCGACGCGCTGCCGAAGACCAACGTCGGCAAGATCCTTCGACGCGAGCTTCGAACCAACACGCATGCCTGAATGAGCGACCACCCTGCCGCGGCCGGATTGCCGGCGAACCTCGTCGTTTTCGAGCGCGGCTGGCTGTCGTCGAACAACGTGCTGTTCACCGGCGCGGACGAGACCACGCTGGTCGACACCGGCTATGTGGCGCATGCCGGGCAGACGCTCGCGTTGGTGGAAGGCGTACTCGGCGGCAGGCCGCTCGACCGCTTGCTCAATACCCATCTGCACAGCGACCACTGCGGCGGCAACGCCGCCCTGCAGAAACGCTATCCGGCGCTCCTCACGGACATCCCGCCCGGCGATGCTGGGCTGGTCTCGGCATGGGACGAAGAGGCCCTGAGCTTCAGGGCAACCGGCCAGCGCTGCGCACGTTTTGGATTCACCGGGCTGCTTCGGCCCGGGACCGAATGCGTGTTGGGCGGAACGCCCTGGCAGGTGCACGGTGCACCAGGCCACGATCCGCATTCGGTCATTCTGTTCGAGCCGCTTTCACGAACCTTGATTTCTGCCGACGCGCTCTGGGCCAACGGCTTCGGCGTCGCCTTTCCCGAGCTGGTCGGCGAACCGTCGTTCGACGATATGGCGGCCACGCTGGACAGCATCGAGCGCCTGGGCCCGCAGCAGGTCATTCCGGGCCATGGCGCAGTCTTCTCGGAGGTGGCGGGCGCGCTGGCCGCCGCGAGGCGGCGGCTCGAGGGCTTCCAGCGGGATCCTGTCAAACACGCGCGACACGCCATCAAGGTGCTGATGAAGTTCAAGCTGCTGGAACTCCAGTCAGTCGACAGGACGGAGTGGGCCGGTTGGATCACCGGTACCCCTTATCTCGAAAGCATCCGATCGCGGTTTTTTGCCGCGATGGCATTGGATGCGCTAGCCGGCGAGATTCTGAAGGAATTGGCCGCATCGGGCGCCGCTGCAGTGGACGGCGAATACATCCGAAACGTCTGATGCAGACCAAGCGATGTTTGGTCAACAGAAAAGCGCCCGTCGGAGACAAGGCGCTTTATTAAACTGACAAAAGAAAAAGCCCAACCCTTTCGGGGCTGGGCTTTTCTTGGCTGTAAGAGCCTGACGATGACCTACTTTCACACGGGAACCCGCACTATCATCGGCGCTGACGCGTTTCACTGTCCTGTTCGGGATGGGAAGGAGTGGTACCACGTCGCTATGGTCATCAGGCATAACTTGTTGTCGTACTGATCACATGATCAATACAACGAATTCATAGAGTTTGGAATCAGCTTTGGCGAATTATTTTGAATGCGTCAACTTGGCATAACACCTTGATCTGACTGATCAAAGTTATAGGGTCAAGCCGCACGAGCAATTAGTATCAGTTAGCTTAACGCATTACTGCGCTTCCACACCTGACCTATCAACGTCCTGGTCTTGAACGACTCTTTAGGGGGCTCAAGGCCCCGGCAGATCTCATCTTGAAACGAGTTTCCCGCTTAGATGCTTTCAGCGGTTATCTCTTCCACACTTAGCTACTCGGCAATGCCACTGGCGTGACAACCGATACACCAGAGGTGTGTCCACTCCGGTCCTCTCGTACTAGGAGCAGGCTTCCTCAAATCTGCAGCGCCCACGGAAGATAGGGACCAAACTGTCTCACGACGTTTTAAACCCAGCTCACGTACCTCTTTAAATGGCGAACAGCCATACCCTTGGGACCGGCTACAGCCCCAGGATGAGATGAGCCGACATCGAGGTGCCAAACACCGCCGTCGATATGAACTCTTGGGCGGTATCAGCCTGTTATCCCCAGAGTACCTTTTATCCGTTGAGCGATGGCCCTTCCATACAGAACCACCGGATCACTATGTCCTGCTTTCGCATCTGCTCGACTTGTCAGTCTCGCAGTTAAGCACGCTTATGCCATTGCACTATCGTCACGATGTCCGACCGTAACTAGCGTACCTTCGAACTCCTCCGTTACGCTTTGGGAGGAGACCGCCCCAGTCAAACTGCCTACCATGCACTGTCCCCGATCCAGATAATGGACCTAGGTTAGAACCTCAAACACACCAGGGTGGTATTTCAACGTTGGCTCCACAAGATCTAGCGACCCTGCTTCAAAGCCTCCCACCTATCCTACACAGATCTGTTCAAAGTCCAATACAAAGCTACAGTAAAGGTTCATGGGGTCTTTCCGTCTTTCCGCGGGGAGATTGCATCATCACAAACATTTCAACTTCGCTGAGTCTCAGGAGGAGACAGTGTGGCCATCGTTACGCCATTCGTGCAGGTCGGAACTTACCCGACAAGGAATTTCGCTACCTTAGGACCGTTATAGTTACGGCCGCCGTTTACTGGGACTTCAATCAAGAGCTTGCACCCCATCATTTAATCTTCCAGCACCGGGCAGGCGTCACACCCTATACGTCCACTTTCGTGTTT